>NZ_JALJRD010000006.1:0-90000 GCF_024519875.1 Bradyrhizobium sp. Bra64
TGAGGGTCTGATATCTCACCGCAAAACGCGACCTCATCCTGAGGGCCCGCCCGTAGGCGGGCGTCTCGAAGGATGGGCCGCAGGCAAGCTGCCCGCCACGCCTTTCTTCATATGCGATAGCCCTGCGCAAGCGGGGCAGGGTCAGGGAGAGGGGTACCACGCGGCACACTCTCTCGATCGTCCGCGCGTCAGCACGCCTGCCGCTTTTGTCCGGGCTGCCATCCGTCGCATCGAACCGTGCCACGAGGCCACACGATTGACAAACGCTTGACCTAGATCAAGCGGCCTTGGTGCGGATTGAGCCGACCTCGATGAGGGGCCAACGTCAAGGTATCGCGCATGCGCGTCTCCGGCAGGATGCTGTTCGTTTCGATGGTTGCCCTGGCATCGCTCGGGGCGATGTCCCAGGAGCGCGCCGATCAACCTACCGCCGACAAAGAAATCCGTATCGGCAATGTCATGCCGTATTCGGGTCCGCTGTCGGAGTTCGGCGCCATCGGCCAGGCGGAAGCTGCCTATTTCGACATGGTCAACGCGCGCGGCGGCATCAACGGCCGCAAGATCCGCTTCGTCACGCGCGACGACAATTCCGACCCGACGACGGCGCTGGAGCTGACGCGCAACCTGGTCGAGAAGGACGACGTGCATTTGATGTTCGGCTCGTTCGGCACGCCCGGCAATCTCGCCGCGCGCTCGTATCTGAACGAGAGGAAGATTCCGCAGCTTTTCGTCGCCTCCGGCGACGAGGAACTGAGCCAGGCCAAGGCGTTTCCCTGGACCATGGGCTGGCAGCCGTCGTTCCGCTCGGAGGGGCGCATCTACGCCAACTATCTCCAGGCCTATTATCCCGGGAAGAAGATCGTGGTGCTCTGGCAGAACGACCAGTTCGGGCGCATGGTCTACAGGGGCATCCAGGAAGGCCTCGGCGACCTGAACCGTCTCGTCCTCGTCGACATCGCCTTCGACATCGCCGACGAGCATCTCGAAGGGCATATCTCTATCCTCAAGCGCGCCGGCGCCGACGTCTTCGTCTTTCTCGGCGTGCCGTCGACGGCGTCCAAGGTGATCAAGCTGGCGGCGTCACTGAAATGGCGCCCGGTCTTCATCGTCAACGATGCCTCCGCCTCGATCGCCAATGCGATGGCGCCCGCGGGCCTGGAGAATTCCTCCGGCGTGATCTCGGCGGCCTTCCTGAAGGATCCGAGCGATCCCGCCTGGAAAGACGATCCCGCCATGAAGGACTGGTTCGCCTTCATGGACAAGTACCATCATGTCGAGAGCACCAACAACAGCGCTGCGGTCTATGGCTACGCCGCGGCCGAGACGCTGACGCAAGTGCTGAAGCAATGCGGCGATGACCTGTCGCGCGATAACATCATGCGTCAGGCGGCCTCGCTCAGGGACCAGCAGCCCTCGGTTGCGTTGCCCAAAATCAGGATGAACACCTCGCCGAACAACTACCTTCCGATCAGGCAGATGCGGCTCGTCCAGTTCGACGGCAGGTCCTGGCAGCCGTTCGGCGAAGTGATCGAGACCGCCTTCACCGAAGGCGCGGCGCGATGAGTTGATTTGGATAGACTGCTGGGCCACCCCTCTCCCCCGCCCCCCGCAAGGGGCAGGGGAAGGTAAGAAAGAGTGCCCTCATGCCGGCTTGAGCGAGGCCAGCGCGTTCTCCAGCAGCGAGCGCACCCGCGCCGCGTCGCCGGACTTGACCACTGCGGGATCGAGATAGAGCTCCAGCCCCGGCGCACGCTCGGTGATGATGCCGCTGCTCTCCGCGGCCGCGTCGTTCAGCGCGTCGACCGAATAGGGGATGATTTCGCGGCTGATGCCCTTCATCGTGATCGCAGGCAGTGCGTGGGCTCGGACGATGTCGCTGACCAGCGCAAAGGTCTCGTAGCTCAGCACGATGCCGCCGGGCTCGGCGATCGATTGCAGGCGGGCGGCGAGGTTCGCCTCGGCACCGATGATAGTGTAGTCCATGCGGTCGCTGCTGCCGAAATTGCCGACATTGCAATAGCCGGAATTGATGCCGATGCGGGCCTTGAACGGCAGCTCGATGCCGGACGCACGCCATTTCGCGTTGAGTTCGGTGAGGCGATGCTGCATGCGCCAGGCCATCTGCAGGCAGGCCTGCGCGTCGGCACGGTCGCCCCTGGTCTCGGGGTCGCCGAAGAAGATCAGCATGGCATCGCCGATGAACTTGTCGATGGTGCCGCCATATTCGTGGGCGATCGCCGACATCTCGGTGAAATATTCGTTGAGGAGTTGGGTCAGCAATTCGGGCTGGAGCCGCTCCGCGGTCGCGGTGAAGTTCTGGATGTCCGAGAAGAAGATGGTGAGCTTCTTGCGCTCGGTGTGGATGGTGACGTCCTTCTGGCCGCTGAAGATGCTCTTGTAGACCTGCGGCGGAATGTAGCGCGAGATCTTCATCGACAGCGCGGCGAGAAAATCGTTGGCGGATTCGAGCTCCTTGTTCATGCCCTTGATGCGGCTCGCCTGACGGCGCTGGAGCGAGAGGAACGACAGGCCGCTGCCCGCCGCGATCAGGAGATAGGCCAGCAGGAACTTGAACGAGAAGATGTTGGCGGCGATCGGCTGCGCGATGATCACCTCCTGGATGCCCCTGACGTCCCCGACCTTCCAGTCCTTCTTCGGGCTCTCGGGATGGCTGTTGTGGCAGCTGACGCAGGCGGGGCCCATCGTGACGGGCGCGATCAGGCGGACCTTGTCGTTGAAGAGCGAGGTCTCGGTCTCGACGATCTTCTGCTCGGGATCCTTGCGAAGCGCATCGAGCGCGTCCTTCTCGAACTTGTCGAGCTGGTGCGGGGCGCGGTTCTGGAACGGGAAGTCCGAGACGAAGCGGTAGGTGATGTTCTCCTGCTGCGCGCCGATCACCCGGCCAAGCTCGAGCGACAGAGTCGCCGGGATCGGGATCGCGCCGGGGACGGATTCGTAGTTGTGAACCACTTTGGTGGTGCCGTTCGGGTTGGCGAGCACGCGCCCGACGACGTTGGTCGCGTAATAGCTGCGCACGCTCGTGATGACCGAATTCAGGTCGATCGCCTGCCGGCGCAGCGCGGTCTTGCTGAGCTCGGTCAGGTCCAGCCACACCGCCAGCGGCAAAGCGAGCAGGAGGAAGGCGATCACGGCTCCCGTCAGGATACCGCTCTTGCGCTGTTCTTCGGAGATTTCTTGTTTCACGCTGTGGCTCCGTTGTGTGCGATCTTGTCGCAAACCCCGGGATTTGCGGCAAGGCAGGCCGCGGCACAGAGCCAATAATTGCAGGCCGGCGCAACCCCATTTTATGGTGGTCGCCGCAAGCGACTTTTCGTTTCACCACAGATGTTTAAGATCGGCACGAACCTGCATCCACTCCGCCGGGAGATCCTCCAAATGGCCGAGACCATCCGCATCACTCGCTTCCAGGCGCGCCCCGTGATCGTGCCAATGAACCTGCCGCTCAAAACCTCCACCGGCGCGGTGGCCAAGGCGCCGCTGGTGCTGATCGATTGCGAGACCGACCAGGGCGCCGTGGGGCATGCCTATCTGTTCTCGATCACGCCGTCGGCCCTGAAGCCGCTGACCGCCATGGTCACGGAAATGTCGGAGCTGCTTGCAGGCGACGAACTGCTGCCGTTCGAGATCGAGCGCAAGCTGACCCAGCGCTTCACCCTGCTCGGCCTCGCCGGGCTGCAGCGGCTGGCGCAATCCGGCATCGACATGGCGGCGTGGGACGCGCTCGCCCGCGCCCGCGGCCTGCCGCTGGCGCGGCTGCTCGGCGGCGCCCCGAAACCGGTCAGGGCCTATAATTCGAAGGGGCTCGGGATCATGCCGGCGGGCGCCGCGGTGGACGAAGCCCACAAGCTGCTGGCCGAAGGCTTTCAGGCCGCGAAGATCCGCGTCGGCCGGCCTGATGCACGCGAGGATCTCGCCGTGGTGCGCGCGGTGCGCAAAGCCGTCGGCGACCAGGTCACGCTGATGTGCGACTACAACCAGGCGCTGACGGTGACCGAAGCGATCCGCCGCGGCGAGATGCTCGACGACGAGGGCCTGACCTGGATCGAGGAGCCGATCCGCCACGACGACTACGACGGCTGCGCCCGCATTGCGGATGCGCTGCGCACACCGGTCCAGATCGGCGAGAATTTCGACAGCGCGTTTTCAATGCAATCGGCTCTGGCGGCGGAGGCCTGCGACTACGTGATGCCGGACGTTCAGCGCATCGGCGGCGTCACCGGCTGGCTGCGCGCCGCCGCGCTGGCGCACGCCGCCGGCATCGAGATGTCGACGCATCTGTTCTCGGAGGTCAGCGCGCATTTGCTCTGCGTGACGCCGACCGCGCATTGGCTGGAATATGTCGACTGGGCCGACGCAGTGCTTTCGACGCGGCTGACCATCAAGGACGGTTTTGCGCTGCCGAGCGAGGAGCCGGGGAATGGCATTGCGTGGGACGAGGCGGCGGTGAAAAAGTATCTGGTCGGGTAGGTGCGCTGCCTTGCCCGCCGCGCTACCACGCCTCCGCGCCGGGGATCTTCTTGCGCATCGCCATGCGCTGGATCCAGATGCAGCGGCGGACGGATCTGTTGGAGCGGCCGACGGCGGAGATCCCCTCGCCGGCCTGAAGCAGCGGCGCCACGTTTTCGCGCAGCGTGCGGCAGCGCTGGAGCTCGGCCTGCCAGTCGATCATCGCTGCATCCGCGCGTGACGCAATCAGCGCCAGCATCGCCATGGCAAGACAGCTCGCCCGCATCATTCGCATTCCCTTCACCATGATTCACCCGCATCGCGCCGATAGCGGAAATCGCAATGATCGGCACCTTGCATGATGGCCTGCGTCCGCGTGAGCTTGACGTCGGAACCAAACCCCTCCGCGGTCGCGAAATCGGCGGTGCAGATCGCTTGAATCCTTGCTTGCTCGATGACGGAAACGTTCATGGGCAGCCTCGCTCGTTTCGCGTTGCTGCGACTCTTTCGCCCTGTGAAATGGAACACACTTGCGCCCACCTTAAGGTTGTACAAGGGTATGACATATTCAAGGGCGCAAGGCAGACGCGCCATAGTGCATTTTCGATGATCCCATTCTCGAACACGGAGTTGAAGGAGGCAACGCTTCGCTCGATTCCCGGTGCTCGCCTGTTGCTCGACCTCACGCTTGCCAGAACCGCAAGCTGAAAATCACGATCAATTCACGCCGTTACGTTCAGCATATCACCAAGCCCGGCGACGTCAGGCCGCTCGAATCCCACGGATGAACACGCACGCATGAGCGCGCGTGAACGATCCGTGACGCCCTGCCGAACCGGATCGCCTGACGCGAGAGACCAATCTGCCCGGACGGCCGGCCCGGGGCAATGCCGGCATCGACAATGCAGCATGGAGACCGACCATGGACGAACCGAAGCCGCTCACCAGTGCATTCAACAAGACCGCGAACTTCTCCATCCACCAGGTCGACAACGTGTTCAGGGAAGCCGCACACCCCGCCGCGGCGGCTGCCGCACGGGCAGCGCCTCCGCCGATCACGCTGCCGCCCATCCTCGGCCCGCTGTCGGCCTTCACGGGCACGTTCACGGGACAAGGCTTCAACACGATCTTCCGGCCCGACAGCAAGATCACGCCGACGCCGATGCCGGGGCCGATCAACACGACCGACCCGGACGACAACGTGCTGGAGCTGAATCTCACCGACGAGACGATGTCCTTCTCGAACAACCTCGGCTCGATCCCCAATCGCGGCTCGAACCAGCAGGCAGACGCATTCCTGAACGGCGTGCCGTATCTCCAGACCATCAACGACATCACCACCGGGACGCCCGTCGGCATTCACTTCGAACCCGGCATCTGGCTGGCGGTGCCGGCCACCACGCATCCGCAAGAACCCTTCACGGTCGCGCGCATGGCGTCCATTCCGCACGGCACGACCATCGTCGCGCAAGGCACGGCCCTGCCTCCGGTCGCGGGCAAGCCGACCATCGCGGCGATCGACATCACGCCGTTCGTCGGCGGCAATCCCGGCAACAAGATCCCGTTCCAGAACCAGACCGCGACCAACAAGACGACCCGCAGGCTGCCGCAGGATCTGACCGCGCTGATGGCCTCCGGCAAGCTCACCCAGGCCATGATCACCGATCCGAACACGGTGCTGCGCAACCAGATCGCGCATCAGACCATCACCCAGACAATCATCATCGAGACTTCGACCAAGCCCGGCTCGCCGCTGTCCGGCGGACCATTGCCGGCCGTCGCCTCGGCCGGACCTCATCCCACAGCGCCAAGCTTCGCCGGCGGCACCTCGAACATCGCGTTCCTTCAGGGCTTGCCCGTTCCGCCGCCCGGGGGCAACGGCACGAACGCCAACGCTTTCCAGATGGACGCGGTGTTCTGGATCGAGACGGTCATTTACGACATCGACGTGCCGCACCTGCCGCCGGGAACGCCGCCGCTGATCCTGCAACCCCGCCAGAAGAGCAATGTGCCGCTGGTTCCGAGCTTCGTCGCCGCGATTCCGTTCGTACCCAACAAGGGCTTCAAGGGAGGCCACGTCAGGGTGGCGACGACACAGATCCAGTATTCGCAGAAGGTCATGCTGGATTTCTTCGGCCTGACCTGGCCGCACGTCTCGGTCGCCTCGCTCGTGCCGGCAGCACCAGTGCCGATCCCGGACCATCTGCTGCCGCTGACGTGAGACGGGGACGAAGAATCATCGCAAACAGTCCGCCCGCATCTCGTCGGAAGGTGCGGGCAGCGTGAGCATCTTGCGGAGGAAAATTCGGACGCAACTCGCAGCGCCAAGCGGATACAGGCCCGCCTGCGCCCGTTGGGCTTCAAGCGCGGCATCCTTCTCTCGCTTGGCGAGCGAAGCGCATGGCCTGCCTAGCCGTAGCTCGCGGATACAGGCCCGCCTGCGCCCGTTGGGCTTCGGCGCGGCATCCTTCTCTCGCTTCGCGAGCGAAGGATGGTGGGCACGACAGGGATCGAACCTGTGACCCCTACCATGTCAAGGTAGTGCTCTCCCGCTGAGCTACGTGCCCTAGAGGTCATTTCATCGGTGGGGTCCCTATAACGGCTCAGGGGACCCGGCGCAAGGACGGAACGGGGCCGATTTAGGCCGCCAGCATCTTGTTCACTTCGCTGACCAATTCGCGCAAATGCACGGGCTTGGACAGCACCTTGGCGTTCTTGGGGGCGTCCGAATCCGAGTTCAGGGCGACCGCGGCGAAGCCGGTGATGAACATGATCTTGATGTCGGGATCGAGTTCCGAGGCCCGGCGGGCGAGCTCGATGCCGTCCATCTCCGGCATCACGATGTCGGTCAGCAGCATCTCGAACGGCTCTTCCCGCAGGCGCTGGTAGGCGGCCATGCCGTTGTCGTGGGACGAGACCTGAAAACCGGCGTTTTCCAGCGCCTTGACCAGGAAACGGCGCATGTCGTTGTCGTCTTCGGCGAGCAGGATTTTTGGCATGGCGGAAACGTCGAATCCCCAGAGGATATCAGCAGAGGTCACTAAGCCCGACGGAGGGTAAATTTGGGGTGAAAATCTTTACCCTCGGCCGGCAGCACTGCCGATCCCTTCTGAACCCGAATGCGGCACGAAGCAATCGAGCCGCGCGGGCGCATCCCCGCCTCCCTGCCCGCACGGTTAAGACATGTTCCAGCGCAGATCACATCTTTTCGCTTGGCAGACTGGTTGCGATTCCGGACAATGACGACACATAAGAGCCGCTCGACCGGCCGAATCATTCGATCCGAGCCCATGCCGGATCGTGCGGCGCCGGATCTTGTGGCGTAATGGGACGAAGCCTGAGAATAAGGGACGAAGCCTTAGAAGATGACCCGGTTTGACGGCGAGACGTCGCCAGCCTTCGAGATCGTGGAGCCCGCGCAATGGCGCGCGCCGGTCATCTTCAACTCGCCCCATTCCGGCTCGACCTATCCGGACGAATTCCTCAGCGCCTCCAGGATCGACCTGCCGACGCTGCGGCGGTCCGAAGATTCCTTCATGGACGAGCTGATCGGCCATTTGAGCGAGCGCGGCTTCCCGACCGTGCGGGTCAACTTTCCGCGCTCCTATGTCGACGTCAACCGCGAGCCCTATGAGCTCGATCCGCGCATGTTCACCGGGCGCCTGCCGAGCTTTGCCAATACCCGCTCGATGCGGGTCGCCGGCGGCCTCGGCACCATCCCGCGCGTGGTCGGCGACGGCCAGGAGATCTATCGCGACCGCATCCTGGTCGACGACGCGCTGGCGCGCATCGAGACGCTCTACAAGCCCTATCACCGCGCGCTGCGCCGGCTGATCAACAGGGTGCACCAGATGTTCGGCACCGTGGTGCTGGTCGACTGCCACTCGATGCCCTCGGTCGGCGTCAGCAGGGACGAGCCGCGGCGGCCCGACGTCGTGATCGGCGACCGCTACGGCACGAGCTGCACGCCGCTTCTGCCTGACAGGGTCGAGGAGACCATGACCGGGCTCGGCTATTCGATCGGCCGCAACAAGCCCTACGCCGGCGGCTTCATCACCGAGCATTACGGCAACCCCGCGAGCGGGCTGCACGCCGTGCAGCTCGAGCTCAACCGCGCGATCTACATGGACGAACGGCGGCGGGAGCGCGGTCCGCGCTTTGCGCAAGTCGCAAGCGACTTCGGCGTGCTTGCCGACGTGCTGGCGACCACGATCCCGTTCGGCGATCTCGGCCCGTTCCAGGCCGCGGCGGAATAGGCGGACATTTTTCTTCGGACGATCTGTCGGAAGCGATTGGCGCGAGCACGCTTTCGCTTCGCATCCGAGCGCACGTGAAAACGAAAACACGGGACAAGAAAAAAGGGCCGCTTCTGATGAAGAAGCGGCCCAAGTCTAGGGAGGAAACGCCCAAGGAGGGCAGCGGTAACGCAGAGCGCTACCGCACCGCAACAATATGCGGCCGCGCCGCACAAAGTGCAAGGGCTTTTGAGCCGTTTCCCATGCAAAACGGACATAGCTCAGTTGCTTATAGAGAAACCCAGATTCAGTTTCTTTGATAAGGAAATTCAATGGGTTGATAGTCATTTGCATACGAACAAGGCATACTCGGAACTAAGCATTCAACTCAATGATCGATATTTGGCCAGCATATGGCTCGGAGAAGGCAGGATCTCGGCATCCAAAATACCAGGGTGCAAACCAAGACAGCGCTGCACGCGCGGGGCGAATTGAGCTACGGAGATGAAAACTTCACCCGACTTTCGCTTTGAGGATACGCCGTGACGGTGATCGACTTCTCCGCCTTCATCGGACGGCTCGCCACCGCCTCCGGCGAAACCATCCTGCCGTTCTTCCGCACCTCGCTGTCGATCGACGACAAGAGCAAGACCAAGGATTTCGACCCCGTGACGGAGGCCGACCGCGCCGCGGAGGCGGTGATGCGGCGGCTGATCAAGGCCAGCTTCCCCCAGCACGGCATCGTCGGCGAGGAATTCGGCAACGAGCGCGAGGATGCCGACTATGTCTGGGTGCTCGACCCCATCGACGGCACGAAATCCTTCATCGGCGGGTTTCCGATCTGGGGCACGCTGATCGCGTTGCTGCACAAGGGCACGCCGGTGTTCGGCATGATGCACCAGCCCTTCATCGGCGAACGCTTCTACGGCGACAACGGCTCGGCCAACTACAAAGGCCCCTCCGGCGAGCGCCGGCTCCAGGTCCGCCGCTGCGCATCGCTCAGCGAGGCGACGACCTACACGACCAGCCCGCTGCTGATGAACGAGCGCGACCGCGCCATCTTCGGCCGCATCGAGAAAGGCGCGCGGCTGTCGCGCTATGGCGGCGATTGCTACTCCTACTGCATGCTGGCCGCCGGTCACGTCGATCTCGTTGTCGAGACCGAGCTGAAGCCCTACGACATCGCAGCCCTGATCCCGATCGTGACCGGTGCCGGCGGCGTCGTCACCACCTGGGAAGGCAAGCCGGCCCAGGGCGGCGGCCGCATCATCGCGGCCGGCGACGCCAGGGTTCACGAAGAAGCACTGAAGCTGCTCAACGGATAGGCGACAAAGGGAAACCGGTATGAAGAACTGGCGTAAGCTCTTACTCGCAAGCCTGCTTCTATTTCCCACCCTCGTCTCCGCCCAGAATTTCCCGGCCAAGCCGATCAAGCTGATCGTGCCGTTCCCGGCCGGCGGCCCCAACGACATCATCGCGCGGGTGATCGGCCAGCGCATGTCGGAACTTTCAGGACAGCCGGTGCTGATCGACAATCGCGGCGGCCAGGGCGGCGTGCTCGGCACCGATGCGGTCTCGAAAGCCGCGCCCGACGGCTACACCATCGCGATCTCCAGCGCCGGTGCGCTCGCCATCAGCCCGAGCATGGAGAGGGTCGCCTACGACACGCTGAATGACCTCACGCCGGTGACGCTGGTTGCGACCGTGCCGGAAATGCTCGTCGTCGCCACCAACGTGCCCGCGAAAGACATCGGCGAATTGATCGCGCTTGCCAAGGCGCAGCCCGGAAAGCTCAACTTCGCTTCCTCGGGCCCCGGCAGCCTGCCGCATCTGGCCGGTGAATTGTTCAAGCTGACGGCCAAGATCGACATCGTTCACGTGCCCTATCGCGGCGCTGCTCCCGCCGTGAACGATCTGCTGGGACAGCAGGTGCAGATGACGTTCCTCGATCTTCCGGTGCTGCTGCCGCAGATCAAGGCGGGCGCCCTGCGCCCGATCGCGGTCGGCTCTGCCGAGCGCTCGCCGACCGCGCCCGAGGTGCCCACTACCGCGGAAGCGGGCTTTGCGGACCTTCGCATCGAGAACTGGTACGGCATGGTCGCGCCGAAGGGCACGCCCAAAGAGATCGTCACCGCGCTGCATGGCCTGGCGACGAAAGCGATGGCGGATCCGGCGGTGAAGGAAAAGCTCGCCGCGCAAGGCGCGACGCTGGTCGGCGACGAGCCGGAGCATTTTCAAAGCTTCATCGCGGACGAGACGAAGAAATGGGCGAAGGTGATCAAGGACGCCGGGGTCGAGACGGCGAAGTAGCTGGTTCTAAACCTCTCCCGCCTGCGGGAGAGGGAGCGGACAGCCCATGTGTAAGCACATCGCGCCCCCTCACACCGCCTCCGCCCGCAAATGCTCCACCAGCATCTTCGCCGGCCGCGGCAGCGCCTTGAAGCTCCGCGCGCAGATCACGAGCCTGCGGTTGGCCCAGCCATCGCGCAGGCGGACCATGGCGAGCGGCATCAGCTTGGCGCAGCGGCGGGCGGCGGCTTCGGGCACCAGGGCTACGCCGACATCGGCAGAGACCAGTTGGCAGATCGCGTCGAAGTCGCGCAGCCGCGCACGGAAATGCGGCCGCATGCCGAGACGGGCGGCATGCTTGGAAATATGCACCTGAAGCGCGGTGGCGCTGGTCAGCCCGACGAACTCGCAGGCGCCTGCCTCCTGGAAATCGATCTGGCGGCGGCCGGCGAACGGACCGCGCCTGGATGTCACCAGCGTCAGGCGATCCTCGCTGAAGACGAAGCGCTCGATATGGTCGGGCAGCGCATGCTCGGCGGCGAAGCCGAGATCGGCGGCGCCCGCGGTAATCGCGGCCGCGATGTCGGTGCTCTCGCGCTCCTCGATGTCGATGGCGACGTCGCGATGCTCGCGCAGGAAGCCGGCCAGCGCTTTCGGCAGATGCTCCGACAGGCCCGAGGTGTTGGCGAGGAAATGCACGCTGGCGCGTACGCCACTGGAAAATCCGGCGAGATCGCCGCGCATGGCGTCGATCTGGTGGATGACGAGGCGGGCGTGATCGAGCAGGCTCTCGCCGGCCGCGGTCAACTCCACGCCGCGACGCCCGCGCTTGAGCAGCGCAACGCCGAGCGCGTCCTCGAGGCCCTTGATGCGCGCGCTGGCCGAGGCCAGCGCCAGATGCGACCGCTCGGCGCCGCGGGTGATGCTGCGCTGGTCGGCGACCGCGATGAACAGCTGGAGATCGATGAGGTCGAAGCGCATGGCAGGTCTCCTCTGCCTTCGTTCTTGACGAAGGCTCTCTCCGTAACCTCCAGATTGTGCCGGCGCGCGCCTTCGGTCAATGTGCGGACATGATCGACCCGCTTCTCATACTCATCGCCGCCGTCTTCCTGATCGCCGGATTCGTCAAGGGCGTGGTCGGGCTCGGCCTGCCGACGGTGTCCATGGGCCTGCTCGCGGTGAGCATGGCGCCCAGCCGCGCGATTGCCATCGTCATCGTGCCCGCCATCGTCACCAACGTCTGGCAGACCTTCGTCGGCCCGTATTTGCGGGACATCCTGAGGCGGCTGTGGCCGCTGATGATCGGGACCGTGGTCGGATGCTGGCTCAATGCCGGCGCGCTGACCGGCCCGCATGCGCGCTACGGCACGATCGTGCTCGGCGCCCTGCTCGTCATCTACGCCGTGATCGGCCTGAACAAATTCCAGTTCCGCGTCGCGCCGCAAAACGAGAAATGGGTCGGCGGCGTGGTCGGTGTGATCACCGGCGTGATCTCGGCCTCGACCGGCGTGCAAGTGATCCCCTCGATGCCGTTCATGCAGGCGATCGGCATGGAGAAGGACGAGCTGGTGCAGGCGCTCGGCGTGTTCTTCACGACGGCGACCCTGGCGCTCGCCTTCAGCCTCACCGCCGGCGGATTGCTGACGCCCGCCAACGCGGTGCCGGGCGCGGTGGGCATGGCCTGCGCCTTTGCCGGCATGTTCATCGGCCAGTCGGTGCGGGCGCGGATGCCGGCGGAAGCGTTTCGCCGCTGGTTCCTGATCGCGATGATTTTGCTGGGCCTCTATCTCGCCGGCAGCGCGCTGGCGAAGGAATTCGCCTGAGAAGGCTACCGCGCCTCCAGCATGGCGACGCGGATGCCGAGATAGACGAAGAGGCCGCCAAGCGCGCGGTTGACCCAGGCGATCGCGCCTTCGGAGCTCCGCAAGCGGTGCGCGGCCTTGGCCGCGAACGCGGCCAGCACCAGGCACCACAGCGTGCCCGTGCAGATGAAGATCAGGCCGAGCGTAAGGAAGGCGAGCGGCTTGTGCGGTGAATCGGCTGCGACGAATTGCGGCAGGAAGGCCAGGAAGAACAGCGCGACCTTGGGATTGAGCGCGTTGGTGAATACGCCCTGGAGGAAGACCTGCCGCAGTGAGCTCCGCCCGGGCTGCTCGATGGCCGTCGCCAGCGCCGGCCGCGACCACAGCATCTGAAGTCCCGTCACGACGAGATAGGCCGCGCCGGCGAGCTTCAGGATCGAGAACGCGGTCGACGAAGCCATCAGCAGGGCCGAAAGACCGATCGCGGCGCCCGCGACGTGGAAAAAGCAGCCGCAGCTGATGCCGAGTGCAGCGGCGGCGCCGCCTCGCCACCCCATCTGCATGCTGCGGCCGATCACGTAGACCGTATCCGGCCCCGGCGTGATGTTGAGCAGCACGCCCGACAGGACGAAGAGCCAGATTTCGTGAATGCCCAGCATGTACGAGATGCCTCCGTGGCCGAACCGTCGTCCTCGGGGCCGGCTTAATCGGTTCGCCGGCGGCCGTCCACCGCCGGGATTGCGGAGAATTTACCTC
This sequence comes from Bradyrhizobium sp. Bra64, assembly GCF_024519875.1. Taxonomy (NCBI): domain Bacteria; kingdom Pseudomonadati; phylum Pseudomonadota; class Alphaproteobacteria; order Hyphomicrobiales; family Nitrobacteraceae; genus Bradyrhizobium; species Bradyrhizobium sp. Bra64. The sequence continues at coordinate 13,550 of NZ_JALJRD010000006.1, forward strand.
GAATTTGCAATGCGGATCATACTTTCTCTCGGGCTCATCTGCTCTATAAAGGCAGGGTGCTTGAAATGCGGGATTCGAGGCGACTGCCACGCCGTGGCCGGTCCCAGGTCCCTTACCAAGTCGCCTTGGAGCCCCGGAAGATGGAAAGACGTCTGGCCGCCATTGTCTGCGCCGATGTCGCCGGCTATTCGCGCATGATGGGCAGCGACGAGGCCGGCACCCATGCCGCCTTCAAGGCCCATCGCAGCGCGATCCACCCCATCATCCTCAATCACGGCGGCCGCGTCGTCAAAAACACCGGCGACGGCTTCCTGCTGGAGTTCCCGAGCATCGTCGGCGCCACCGAGGCGGCGATCGCGATGCAGATGCTGATGGCGGAGCGCAACCACCATCTGCCCAGCGAGCGCGCCATGCAGTTCCGGCTCGGCATCCACATGGGCGACGTCATCGCCGATGAGGACGAGGTGTTCGGTGACGATGTCAACATTGCCGTCCGCCTCGAATCGGTCGCGAGCCCCGGCGGCTTCGCGATTTCGGCCAAGGCCTACGAGGAAGCGAGCAAGCATCTCAACGTGCCGCTGGTCGATGCCGGCAACCACCGCTTCAAGAACATCAGAGATCCGATCGGCGTCTGGACCTGGACGCACGAGGGCGCACCGGCGCTTGCGCCCGAGCTGAAGGAGGCATCCAATCTCGCGCAGCAGTACCGGACCGCGATCGTCGGCGTGCTGCCCTTCGCCAATCTCAGCGACGCCCAGGACGAATATTTCTCCGACGGCCTCACCGAGGATCTGATCCACGCGCTGGCGCTGCAATCCTTCTATCGCGTGCTGAGCCGCAACTCGACCTTCGCCTTCAAAGGCAAGAACACCAGCACCCGGCTGATCGCGCGCGAGATCGACGCCACCTATCTGATCCAGGGGTCAGTGCGGCGCGCCGGAGCAAAAATCCGCGTCACCGCCGAGCTGATCGCGCCGGAGACCGGCGAGCAGCTCTGGACCGGCCGTTACGACCGCGACATCGGCGACTTCTTCGCGATGCAGGACGAGATCACCACCAACCTGTGCGCCGCGATCGCCACCGAGATCGTCCGGGCCGAGGCCTCGGCGCCGGCGCGGCTCTCGACCGACGTCACCGCGTGGGACCGCTTCCTCAAGGGACTGTCGCACTACTATCGGCAGACCAAGGAAGATTTGGCGACCGCCGTCGACCTGTTCCGGGAAGCCATCAGGCTCGATCCAAAGCTGTCGATCGCGCACGCCTATCTCGCCACGATCCAGATCCAGAGCATCCAGTTCGGCTGGGTCAAGGGCACGCGCGAGATGTGGGCCGAGGCGATGAACCTCGCCGAGACCAGCGTCCGGCTCGACCCGCGCTCGTCCTTTGCGTTCTCGATCCTGTCCTGGTCCCACGCGCTGGAAGGGCACTACGAGGCCGCGATGGATGCGGCCAAGCGCGCGGTCGCGCTCAACCCCTACGACAATGGCGCGCGCGGCGTGCTGGGCATCTGCCATTTCGTCATCGGCGAGCACCGCGAGGCGATCGAGCTGTTCTCGATGGCCGCGCAGCGCGACAACAGCGATCCGCGCTACCAATGGGCCGCGCTGAACGCCTTCAGCCACTACCTGCTGGGGCAATACGACGCGACGCTGTCGTGGGCGCGCGAACAGCTCTACGTCAACCCGAACCATTTGCAGGCGCTGGCGATCCGCGCTGCGGCGCTAGCGCAAATGGGGCGGGACAGCGAAGCCTTCGAGGCAACCCGCGTGCTCATGGGCAACTACCCGACCCTGAATGTCGATCGTCACTTGCGCAATTTCCACTGGAAGCGTTCCGAGGACCTTGCCCAGTACCGCGAGGGACTTCTGAAAGCGGGCGTGCCGCTCAGCAAGCTGACCCTGGTCCAGAGCGACCTCAAGCGCGCCGCCGAGTCCTGAGGGCAAGCCGCGGCCAAGCGGCAATTTCCCATCCGGCTTTATTGACACGACAGTGAATTCGGCCACACTTCGCCACACGCGGAAGTAGTATATGTGCTGCCGGTTTGTTAGGACTTTCCGCGCTTGATCGGCGCGTCCGTTTTTGACGATTCGCCGTTTTCAGGATTTGGGCCATGCACGATTCCGCTTCGAAGCCCCCCTTCGACCCCCCGATCCAGGTCTCGCCGAACAATCCCTGTCCATTCCTGCGTGGCCTCGTCGGCGAAGGCTTCGTCGACGGCGGGACTGTCCCGCTCGGCACGTTGGCGCAGACAATCGCGGATGCGAGCGGCGAGACCGGGCCGATGAAGGCATTCGCACGCTTCCAGGTCTACGGCGTGGCGCTCATCGCCAACGGTCTAGGTCACATCCTGAAGAGTCTGTTTTCGGGCGCGCAGCTCGACGCGCTGCGCGGCGGCCCGCTCGACAAACGCGGTGCCGGCTCGCGCATCCTCGGTGTCGACGGCAAGGTCGATGAGGACGAGATCGCGCGGTTTGCAAGCTTCGGCCGGAATTACCCGGATCCGAACGGCGGCGGCTCCGAACTCGGTCTCAACGCATCGGAAATCGCCGTCTTCATGCGCGACAACCTCAAGCGCGCCGGCAGCGCGGTGCGCTGGTACTATCCCCTGCTGATGAAATTCGAATGGCCGATCCTGCTGAAGATCATCGGCAAGGGCGAGGGTGAGGACCGCTATCTCAGCGTCGCCGACGTGCGCACTCTGTTCAACGAACGCAAATTCCCCGGGCGCATCGACCAGCGGCTGCTGTCGCAGCCGGTGCCGTCGGCCTGCCAGCGCACCGTGCGCGGCGCCCTCAAGCTTGCGGCACTGCTGATCGCCATCGGTCTCGTCATCCTGGTTGCGGTCGCCGAATTCCCCAACCAGGTCCGCGCCATGCTGCCGCAGAAGGGCATCCTCGTGAATCTTCTGCCGCCGCCCTTGCCCGCGGTCCCGGAGACGAATGCAGCCTACTGGCTCGAGCAGAACTGGTCGCTGAAGGACCGGCACTGGTTCCATCATGCCAGCCAGGGAACCGCGACCTTCCCGGTGCCCTATGACTGGTTCATGGCACTGGAGCAGCCGCGCCTTCGCCTGTTCTCGCAACCGGGCATGATGAGGGACAGCGCCTATCTGGAGAGCTTCGGCTTCATTCCGAGCCCGCAATCGATCCAGACCGACGCGACAACGCTGCGCCGCTTCGGTTACGCCAATGTCTACGAGACGACGCAGGTGCCGGACTGGTCGACCCGGTGGACGCCTGCGGAGAACGTCGACGGCCTGCCGGTCGGCTTTGCACGGATGACCGGTGTCGTCGATCCTGCGACGGGCCGTCGCGAGCAGGACAAGATCGGGCTGACCTGCGCGGCCTGCCATACCGGCCAGATCCACTACAAGGGCGTGGACGTGCGCTTCGACGGCGGCCCGGCCATGACCGATCTGAAGAAGCTCGAGATCTCGACCGGCCTGTCGATCGCCTACACGCTCTATGTCCCGTTCCGCTTCCAGCGCTTTGCCGATCGCGTGCTCGGCCCCGAAGCCAGCAAGACGGACCGCGACGCACTCAAGCAGAAGCTTGGCGCGATCGGCAGCTTCCTGATCGACTGGGTGAAAACCCAGGAAAAGACGATTGAAGGCAAGAAGACCTGGGACGGCAAGCAGCAGAAGGATACCGAGGAAGGGTTCGGCCGCCTCGATGCCCTCAACCGCATCGGCAACCAGGTGTTCTCGCAGGATCTGGCGCTGAGCGGGATCAAGGGATTCGAGAAGAACCTGCATGCCCAGGACGCACCGGTCAGCTACCCCCCGATCTGGACCGTGCCGTGGTTCAAGTTCGCCCAGTACGACGCCTCGATCGAGCAGCCGCTGATCCGCAATGCCGGCGAAGCCCTCGGCGTCACCGCGCTGCTCAACCTGTCGGACGCCTATCCGGAGGACAGGCTCTGGCGGTCCTCGGTCAACATCAGGACACTCGGCTGGATCGAGGACCTGCTGAGAGGCCCCGATCCGTTCAAGCCGGCCGATCCGTCCACAGGTCCGAAGTTCGGCGGCCTGCTGGCGCCGAAATGGCCGTCGCAGATCCTCGACGACAAATGGAAGCTCGATCAGAAGAAGGTCGACAACGGCCGCAAGATCTACGCCGAGATGTGTTCCGGATGCCATCTGCCGGCCGTCGACACCCCGGCTTTCTGGTCCTCCGGACATTGGGAGTCGAACGGCGACGGCAAGGTCCTGAACGCGGTGACGATTCCCCTCGACGAGATCAAGACGGATCCCGAACAGTCGCTCGTGCTCAGCAACAGGATCGTCGATATGCCCGGCTTCCTGAAGGTGAATACGGCCGACCTCAAGACCTGGTGGCAATGCGACATCCCGACGGCGAGTTCGCCGACCGAGATGGTGTATGCGCTCGGTCTCATGACAGTGGTGGACCTCGTTGCCCGCAAGTGGATGGACGACGAGAAGACTCCGGAAGCCGAGCGGGCGAAATTGTGGAATCTCGCGCGCAAGAACTGCCTCAATCCGGCGCCCGGGCCGCGCTATCGCGCCCGGCCGCTGAACGGCGTCTGGGCCACCGCGCCTTATCTGCACAACGGTTCGGTGCCGTCGCTCTACTGGCTGCTGAAGCCTGCAAGCGAGCGCCCGACGAAGTTCTGCATGGGCCACCGCGACTATGATCCCGTGACCGTCGGCTTTGCGGTCACCGCAGGCGAGCAATGCAAGACGGGTGAAACGGAGTTCTCCGCGGGGTCGGAGAAGGATCCGGTCCAGGGCAACAGCGTGCTCGGTCATTCCTTCGAGCGCAAGCCGGGCGAGGACAAACGTCCCGGCGTGATCGGCCGCATGTTCAAGGATGATGCCGAGCGCTACGATCTGATCGAGTATCTGAAGACGCTGTGAGCTGCCGCCACACCTCTCCCCGTCAAAACGGGGCGAGGGAGCTCACCTTCGCCGCCGCCTCACTTGAACAGCGGCGTGCCCGGCACGAAGGCGTCGAAGGCGGCCCAGAATTGCGAGCGGTAGCGATCCTGCTCCTGCAGGATCTCGTGCTTGGCGCCGGCGATCACGAGATGGGAGCCGGCCCGCAAATGATACGCGAACTCCTCGATCGCGGCGGTCGAGACCACGGTGTCGCTGGAGGCCGCCAGCATCAGAATCGGCTGGCGGATCTCCGAGGGGTAGTTCTTGCCCTTGAAGGTGTGCATGGCACGGAAGGCGGTATCGGCCCAGGCGACCGTCGGTGACGCCAGCCCGAGCGTCGGATCCTCCTCCAGGATCGCGGCATTGCGCGCATAGCGCACGGGATCGCTGGTGAGGGGATTGTTGATGAAGGGATCGAGCCCGGTGATGCGGTCGCTGCCGCCGGGGACATAACGGCCGCCCTGCCCCAGCAGGCGCATCGTCTTCAGCAGCGCCCGCGCCGGAAACGACGTGGTGCGGCCGGGCAGGTCGATCATCGGCGCCGACAGCACCATGCGGTCGAACCAGCGCTTGCCGGCATGCGCCACCCGCAGCATCACCGTGCCGCCCATGGAATGGGCGAGCGCGAAGAAGGGCGGCGGACAATCCGGCAGCACCACCTGCTGCACGAAGGTCTCGACGTCGATTTCGAAATCGGCGAAGTCACGCACATAGCCCTTGCGCGGATCGCGCAGGCGGCGCGAGGAGTGGCCCTGCCCGCGCCAGTCGATCATCGCCACCGCAAAGCCGCGGTCGCGCAGATCGCGCACGGTCTCGAAATATTTCTCGATCTGCTCGCTGCGTCCGGTGAAGACACAGACCGTGCCCTTGCGGTTCGCGGGCGGTGCCCAGCGCGCAAAGCGCAGCTCGACGCCATCGGGAGTCTTGATGGTGCCGCTGACGACGTCTTCGGGAACTGGATTGGACGGAATCGAGACCAGCGTCATGATTGGAAGGGCTTGGGCGCCAAGTGCTGCAGATCAAGGGGCGGGAGCGCCGAAAAGGCGCTGCTTGCCGCCCTCTTGAACGCCGTTCCCCTGAACCCATATCACCATGGTGCAGGCCGCTACCAGTGTTTCGGAACCGGAACATCAGGCTGCACACAGACTAAAGCCCGGCCCGATTGGCGGGCGGGTTACTCAACAGTCGCTCAATGGAGGACTTGACCATGCGTACCTACGATCTGACCCCGTTCTATCGTTCCACCGTCGGCTTCGACCGCCTCTTCAACCTGCTCGACCAGGCCGGTTCGGACGGCAGCCCCGGTTATCCCCCCTACAACATCGAGCGCACCGGCGAGAACACCTACCGCATCACCGTTGCGGTCTCGGGCTTCGCCAAGGACGAGCTCTCCCTCGTCGCGAAGGAAAACACGCTGACGATCAAAGGCGAGAAGGTCGCCAACGAGAACAGCAAGGCCGAAGTGCTCTACCGCGGCATCGCCGCGCGTGCCTTCGAACGCGCCTTCCAGCTCGCCGACTTCGTGCAGGTGAAGGACGCCTCGCTCGAGAACGGCCTGCTTCACGTCGACCTCGTTCGCGAGATTCCCGAGGCCAAGAAGCCGCGCCAGATCGCGATCAACGTCGGCGCGCCCAAGGCGCAGGTGATCGAGAACTCGGCCACGCAAGCCGCGGCCTAAAATCACGCGCGCCACTTCCGAGTTGCGAAAACGCCCCGGTGCCCCGGGGCGTTTTTTTTGCTTGGCTCTTCTCGTCCCGGCGAAGCCAAGAAATCCTGCCGCGAGATCGATCAATCGTGCGCGGAAGGAATACCGAACGACGGATCTGCCATACCTTCCCAGAGATGATGGTCTTTGCCGTCGCCAGGACGTCACCGATTGCTGAACTGCCGTACTGGACCGTTGGGCCGCATCACAGAGCGGTGAAATGGCGTAACACCAACGCCCGCGCCTCGTCCTTTGGATATCGCACCCAAAACAAGACGGAGAACGATCATGACTTTCTGGCGCAGCTTTTTCGTCGCCGCGAGCCTTTTGGCGGCCCCCCTCAGCCTTGCTCACGCGCAGACCCCGCAGACGGTGAAGGCCAGGAACGTCGTGCTGGTGCACGGCGCCTGGGCCGACGGCTCGAGCTGGTCGGAGGTGATCCCGATCCTCCAGGCCGCAGGCCTGCACGTGACTGCCGTGCAAAATCCGCTGTCGTCGCTGGCGGACTCCGTTGACGCAACCAAGCGCGCGCTCGCCGAGCAGGACGGACCGACCGTGCTGGTCGCGCATTCCTGGGGCGGCACGGTGATCAGCCAGGTCGGCACCGATCCGAAGGTCACCGGCCTCGTTTATGTCGCCGCCCGCGCGCCCGATGCCAACGAGGATTTCGTCGCGCTGTCGAAGCAATTCCCGACCGGCCCGGTGCGCGCCGGCATCGTCGAGCACGACGGCTACACCAAGCTGTCGGAAGACGCCTTCCTGAAATACTTCGCCAATGGCGTGAAGCCGGAGCAGGCCAAGGAGCTCTACGCGGTGCAATGGCCGACGGCCGCCTCGATCTTCGCCGGTCGCACCACCGAGGCGGCATGGCATTCGAAGCCGAGCTGGTACGCGGTGTCGAAGAACGACGACACCATCAATCCCGATTTCGAACGCTTCCTCGCCAAGCGCATGAACGCAACCACGATCGAGCTCGATGCCGGCCACCTCTCGCTGGTGTCGCATCCGAAGGAGGTCGCGAATCTGATCCTGGAAGCCGCGGGGTATGGCCGGAGCTGAGACACCGTCGCTGTGTCGCAAAAGCGCCCGAGGCTCTCGGGCGCTTTTTTGTTGCGACCGCGCGCTAATCCAACCCTTGTGCGGCCGGCATCTCCTGCGTCGGCAGGATCGTTGGCGCGGGCTTCGCCTGCCCGACGGTTGGAGCGATGGTTTGCGGCGGGGCCTCGGCCGGCTTGGGCTGCACGGCAGCCGCGGTCTGTTGCGCAGGCTGGGCCTGCACCGTCGCAGGCTCGGCCGGCTTGGCGGCGGCGAGCGGGGCTTCGCCGCGCGGCGGGGCGGCCCTGGGCAGCGGCACGGTGCGGCTAGCAACGTGCGGAATCGAGGCCGGCGGGCGCGGCGGGCCGCTGCGGACCATGGTCGGTGGCGGCAGCGCGCTTTGCGGGCGGTAGGGTGCGACCGCGGGCTCATCGTAGCCGGGCGCCATGCCATAGGCGTCCCTGGCCGGCATGAAGCGCAAGATTCTCCCGTCGCGGGCGTCGATGACCAGCCGGCCGTCGTCACCGCGGCGGTCGATCACCGCGATGGTGTAGACGCTGCCGCGCAGGCGCGGGATGCCGAGCGGCAAGAAGCCGTTTTCGCGCAGCACCGCGTAGACCTCCGCCGACGGCAGCAGTACCGGGGCCGGGCCGCGTTCTCCGTAGCCATAGCCGTAGCCGTAACGCGGCGGCGGGGGCGGCGCGGCGTCCGGCGGCCCATAGGGTCCGTCGAAATCCGAGACCGCGATGGCGGCCCCGCTTCCGATACCGTTCGCCGGAACTTGCGCAAGAACTTGCGCCTGAGCCACGGTCGCAGCCAGCACCAGCGTGGCAGCGGCCACACATCCTGTGAAAAACTTCATGGTCGACACGCTCCTGTCAGGCCCCCGAAGCTCTCGCGCTCTTTCGCTTCTTGCGGCGTGGCGCGCCTTTCGAGGGCTGATCCGAAGCTTCATTCGGGATTCCGGCGTCGGCAGGGCCGGATCAGGGCGCGTTTGCTTCAAAACCGGGGCCGCGCAACTTTCGGAAAGCGATTGATTGACATATCGGGAATCGGGACTTTCGCGCGCTTGTGTGATAGACAAAAATTTGGCAAGGTGATGGTTAGGACAGGAAGACTGTCTCAATTTTGCTTGCAGTTCCGGCATACGGATTGCAACGAAAGTCGGTGCTTTCGAGCGCCAGGAAGGCAACAGGCAAAGCCGTTCTCGGGGACGAAGAACGCCTTAGCCTGAATTTAAGAAAATGCGGCTCGCAGCGGACGAGCGGTGACCCAGAGGCGGGTGCCGCGGAACGCCCAAGGTGCGCCGAAGATAGCGGTGAGGCAGCTTGCCGCACGGAGAGGACGAGGACATGAACGGGTCGCAATTCGAGCGCGCAAACATCGTGGCAGAAGAGCTGTCGGCGACCGTCGCCTCGAAAACGACCGATCCGATTCAGGAACACAATTCGCGTCCGCCCGCCGTTGGCCTCTACGATCCGAGCCTGGAGAAGGATTCCTGCGGCGTCGGCTTCATCGCCAACATCAAGGGCAAGAAGTCCCACGAGATCGTCGCGGACGCGCTGAGCATCCTCTGCAACCTCGAGCATCGCGGCGCCGTCGGGGCCGATCCGCGCGCCGGTGACGGCGCCGGCATTCTGGTGCAGATCCCGCACGCCTTCTTCAGCCGCAAGGCCGCGGAGCTCGGCTTCGCGCTGCCTCAGCCCGGCGAATACGCCATCGGCGCGCTGTTCATGCCGCGCGACACCGCCTGGCGCAACGTCATCAAGAGCATCATCGCCGACCAGATCAAGGAAGAGGGCCTCACCCTGCTCGGCTGGCGCGACGTGCCGACCGACAATTCCTCGCTCGGCGTCACCGTGAAGCCGACCGAGCCGGCCTGCATGCAGGTGTTCATCGGCCGCAACGGCACCGCCAAGACCGAGGACGATTTCGAGCGCCGGCTCTACATCCTGCGCAAGTCGATCTCGCAGGCGATTTACCAGCGCCGCGACCGCGGGCTTGCGGGCTACTATCCCTGCTCGATGTCCTGCCGCACCGTGATCTACAAGGGCATGTTCCTCGCCGACCAGCTCGGCAAGTACTATCCCGATCTGCACGAAAAGGACTTCGAGAGCGCGCTGGCGCTGGTGCATCAGCGCTTCTCGACCAACACCTTCCCGGCCTGGTCGCTGGCGCATCCCTACCGCATGATCGCGCATAACGGCGAGATCAACACGCTGCGCGGCAACACCAACTGGATGGCGGCGCGCCAGGCCTCTGTGAGCTCCGAGCTCTATGGCAAGGACATCAACCGGCTCTGGCCGATCTCGTATGAAGGCCAGTCGGACACCGCCTGCTTCGACAACGCGCTCGAATTCCTGGTGCAGGGCGGCTACTCGCTGCCGCACGCGGTCATGATGATGATTCCGGAAGCGTGGGCCGGCAATCCGCTGATGGATGAGACGCGCCGCGCCTTCTACGAATATCACGCCGCGCTGATGGAGCCGTGGGACGGCCCCGCCGCGATCGCCTTCACCGACGGCCGCAAGATCGGCGCCACGCTCGACCGCAACGGATTGCGGCCGGCGCGCTATCTCGTCACCAAGGACGACCGCATCGTGATGGCTTCCGAAATGGGCGTGCTGACGATCCCCGAGGACCAGATCATCACCAAGTGGCGCTTGCAGCCCGGCAAGATGCTGCTGGTCGACCTCGAGCAGGGCCGCCTGATCCCCGACGACGAGATCAAGGCCGATCTCGCCAAGAGCCATCCCTACAAGGAATGGCTGGAGCGGACCCAGATCGTGCTGGAAGAGCTGCCGAAGGTTCCGACCACCGGCGTGCGCTCCAACCTGTCGCTGCTCGATCGCCAGCAGGCGTTCGGCTACAGCCAGGAAGACATCACCATCCTGATGACGCCGATGGCGGCCACCGGCGAGGAAGCCGCGGGCTCGATGGGCAACGACACGCCGATCTCGGCTCTGTCGGACAAGGCCAAGCCGCTGTTCACCTACTTCAAGCAGAACTTCGCGCAGGTCACCAATCCGCCGATCGACCCGATCCGCGAAGAGCTGGTGATGAGCCTCGTCTCCATCATCGGACCGCGGCCGAACCTGTTCGACCTGCAGGGCCTTGCCACCACCAAGCGTCTCGAGGCGCGTCAGCCGATCCTGACCGACGCGGATCTCGAAAAGATCCGCTCGATCTCGGAAGTCGCCGAGTCGCACTTCAAGTCGCGCACGCTGGACACCACCTTCCACGCCGGTCTCGGCGCCGCGGGCATGGACCAGGTGCTGGACGAGCTCTGCGCGCGCGCGGAAAGCGCGGTGCGCGAGGGCGTCAACATCATCATCCTGTCCGACCGCATGGTCGGCACCGACCGGGTGCCGATCCCGTCGCTGCTGGCTTGCGCCGCCGTGCATCATCATCTGATCCGCACCGGCCTGCGCACCTCGGTCGGCCTCGTCGTCGAATCCGGCGAGCCGCGCGAAGTGCATCACTTCGCCTGTCTCGCCGGCTACGGCGCGGAAGCGATCAATCCGTATCTGGCGTTCGAGTCCATCATCGCGATGAAGGACCGCCTGCCCGGCTCGCTCGACGACTACGAGATCGTCAAGCGCTACATCAAGTCGATCGGCAAGGGCCTGCTCAAGGTGATGTCCAAGATGGGCATCTCGACCTATCAGTCGTATTGCGGCGCGCAGATCTTCGACGCGGTCGGCCTGAAGGCGGATTTCGTCGGAAAGTTCTTCGCCGGCACGCATACCCGCGTCGAGGGCGTGGGCCTGGCCGAGATCGCGGAAGAAGCGGTGCGCCGCCATGCCGACGCGTTCGGCGAGGCGCTGGTCTACAAGACCTCGCTCGATGTCGGCGGCGAATATGCCTATCGCAGCCGTGGCGAGGATCATGCATGGACCGCCGAGTCGGTCGGGCTGCTGCAGCACGCCGCGCGCGGCAATTCGCTGGAGCGCTACCGCGCCTTCGCCAAGATCCTCAACGAGCAGTCGGAGCGCCTGCTGACGCTGCGCGGCCTGTTCCGGATCAAGAACGCGGACGAAGAGAAGCGCAAGCCGGTGCCGCTCGACCAGGTCGAGCCCGCCAAGGACATCGTCAGGCGTTTCGCCACCGGCGCGATGAGCTTCGGCTCGATCTCGCGCGAGGCGCACACCACGCTCGCGATCGCCATGAACCGGATCGGCGGCAAGTCGAACACCGGCGAAGGCGGCGAGGAAGCCGACCGCTTCAAGCCGCTGCCGAACGGCGACAGCATGCGCTCGGCGATCAAGCAGGTCGCCTCGGGCCGCTTCGGCGTCACCACGGAGTATCTCGTCAACTCCGACATGATGCAGATCAAGATGGCGCAGGGCGCCAAGCCCGGCGAAGGCGGACAGTTGCCCGGCCACAAGGTCGACGCGACCATCGCCAAGGTCCGGCACTCGACGCCGGGCGTCGGCCTGATCTCGCCGCCGCCGCACCACGACATCTACTCGATCGAGGATCTGGCGCAGCTCATCTACGACCTCAAGAACGTCAACCCGGCGGGCGACGTCTCGGTCAAGCTCGTCTCCGAGATCGGCGTCGGCACGGTGGCCGCGGGCGTCGCCAAGGCGCGCGCCGACCATGTCACCATCGCGGGCTTCGAGGGTGGCACCGGCGCTTCGCCGCTGACCTCGATCAAGCACGCCGGCTCCCCCTGGGAGATCGGCCTTGCCGAAACCCACCAGACGCTGGTGCGCGAGCGGCTGCGCAGCCGCATCGTGGTCCAGGTCGACGGCGGCTTCCGCACCGGCCGTGACGTCGTGATCGGGGCGCTGCTCGGTGCCGACGAGTTCGGCTTCGCCACCGCGCCGCTGATCGCGGCCGGCTGCATCATGATGCGCAAGTGCCATCTCAACACCTGCCCGGTCGGCGTCGCGACCCAGGACCCCGTCCTGCGCAAGCGCTTCACCGGCCAGCCCGAGCACGTGATCAACTACTTCTTCTTCGTCGCCGAGGAAGTCCGCGAGATCATGGCCTCGCTCGGCTTCCGCACCTTCAACGAGATGATCGGCCAGGTGCAGCTGCTCGACCAGACCAAGCTGGTCGCGCACTGGAAGGCCAAGGGCCTCGACTTCTCGAAGCTGTTCGTCAAGCAGAAGGAAGAGAAGGGCCAGAAGATCTATCACTCCGAGCGCCAGAACCATCATCTGGAGGCGGTGCTCGACCGCTCGCTGATCGAGAAGGCGACGCCAGCGCTCGACCGCGGCGCGCCGGTGAAGATCGAGGCCGCGATCAACAGCACCAACCGCTCTGCCGGCGCCATGCTGTCGGGCACGGTCGCCAAGATCTACGGCCATGCCGGCCTGCCGCACGACACCATCCATGTCAGCCTCAAGGGCACGGCGGGTCAGGCGTTCGGCGCGTGGCTGGCGCAAGGCGTCACCTTCGAGCTCGAGGGTGAAGCCAACGACTATGTCGGCAAGGGTCTGTCGGGCGGCAAGATCATCGTCAAGCCGCCTGCCAACAGCAGCATCGTGCCGGAAGAGAGCATCATCGTCGGCAACACCGTGATGTACGGCGCCATTCAAGGCGAGTGCTACTTCCGCGGCGTCGCCGGCGAGCGTTTCGCCGTGCGCAATTCGGGCGCGGTGGCGGTCGTCGAAGGCGCCGGCGACCATTGCTGCGAATACATGACCGGCGGCATTGTGGTCGTGCTCGGCAAGACCGGACGCAACTTCGCGGCGGGCATGTCCGGCGGCATCGCCTATGTGCTTGACGAGACCGGCGGCTTCGACAAGCTCTGCAACATGGCGATGGTCGAGCTCGAGCCGGTGCTGTCGGAAGAGCTGATCAACGCCGGAACCTACCATCACTCCGGTGACCTAGAGGCGCACGGCCGGGTCGACGTGTTCAAGGACCTGCTCGACTCCGACGTCGAGCGGCTGCACGTCCTGATCTCGCGCCACGCCAAGGCGACCGGGTCGAGGCGCGCGGCCGACATCCTTGCCAACTGGAAGGAGTGGCTGCCCAAGTTCCGCAAGGTGATGCCGGTCGAGTACCGGCGCGCGCTGCGCGAAATGGCCGCCAACGCGGACGCCGAGCCGAAAATTGCGATCGGGGCGTAAGGCATCACACCCCGTCATTGCGAGCGTAGCGAAGCAATCCAGACTTTCTCCTCGGATACACTGGATTGCTTCGACGCTTCGCCTCTCGCAATGACGACGAGAAGAAACAGAACGAATTAGCCGGCAGGGACTTCGGGTTTAATGGGCAAGATCACGGGTTTTCTTGAAATCGAACGGCATGACCGCAAGTACACCCCGGTCGCCGAGCGTGTGAAGCATTACAACGAGTTCGTCGTTCCCTTGACCGAGAAGGAAACGCGCGACCAGGCTGCGCGCTGCATGAATTGCGGCATTCCCTATTGCCACGGGACCGGCTCGGTCGCGCCCGGCACGCCCGGCTGCCCGGTCAACAACCAGATCCCCGACTTCAACGACCTCGTTTACCAGAACAACTGGGAAGAGGCGTCGCGCAACCTGCACTCGACCAACAATTTCCCGGAGTTCACCGGCCGCATCTGTCCTGCGCCGTGCGAGGCATCCTGCACGCTCAACATCGACGACAACCCCGTCACCATCAAGACCATCGAATGCGCGATCGTCGACCGCGCCTGGGACAATGGCTGGCTCAAGCCCGAAATCGCCTCCGTCAAGACCGGAAAGAAGGTCGCGGTGATCGGCTCCGGTCCGGCCGGCATGGCCTGCGCACAGCAGCTCGCGCGCGCCGGGCACGATGTGCATCTGTTCGAGAAGTACGCCAAGGCCGGCGGCCTGCTTCGTTATGGCATTCCCGACTTCAAGATGGAGAAGGGCGTCATCGACCGCCGCGTCAGGCAGATGGAAGGCGAAGGCGTCACCTTCCACTACAACAGCCATGTCGGCGCTGACGGCAATGTCGATCCGCGCGAGATGCTCAACGAGTACGATGCCGTCGCGCTGACCGGCGGCGCCGAAGCCCCGCGCGACCTGCCGATCCCCGGCCGCGAGTTCGCCGGCATCCACTACGCCATGGACTTTCTGCCGCAGCAGAACCGCCGCGTCTCCGAGGAGCCGCTGAACGGGGTCAGCGAGATCCTGGCCGCGGGCAAGCACGTCGTCGTCATCGGCGGCGGCGACACCGGATCCGACTGCATCGGCACCTCGCTGCGCCAGGGCGCGCTCTCGGTCACCCAGCTCGAGATCATGCCGGCCCCGCCCGAGCACGAGAACAAGGGCCTGACCTGGCCGAACTGGCCGCTGAAAATGCGCACGTCGTCGAGCCAGGCCGAAGGCGCGGTCCGAGAATTCGCCGTGCTGACGCAGAAGTTTTCCGGCGAGAACGGCCAGGTCAAGAAGCTGCACTGCGTGCGCGTCGACGACAAGTTCAAGCCGATTGCCGGCACCGAGTTCGATCTCGACGCCGAGCTCGTCCTGCTCGCGATGGGCTTCGTGCACCCCGTGCACGAGGGTCTGCTGAAGCAGCTCGCGGTCGAGCTCGACCCGCGCGGCAACGTCAAGGCCAACACGCTCGACTACCAGACCTCGCGCCCGAACGTGTTCACCGCCGGCGACATGCGCCGTGGGCAATCACTGGTGGTCTGGGCGATCCGCGAGGGCCGGCTGTGCGCACGGTCAATCGATATGTTCCTGATGGGGAAGACGGACCTGCCGCGGTAGCCGCTGGGCTCGCTGCAAGATTTACAAACGGTGTCATCGCCCGCGAAAGCGGGCGATCCAGTATTCCGAAACAATTGTGATCTACTGAGAAGCCGCGGCGTACTGGATGCCCCGCCTTCGCGGGGCATAACAGCGGAGTGAGGGGCAGCGAGCGGACTTCAGTCCAGGACGTGCGGGAAGTGTTGTGCGTCCCACTCGTCGAGCCGGAACAGCACCTTACCGTATGCGAGAAGCTTGTCGGTCGGCCGATAGGGTCGCGTAGAAACTTCAACATCCGATGCGACTTCACTTGGCATCAAGTGAAAATGTTCGTTAGTCGCATTCAGCGCCAGCAGTTCCTTAACGAAGAGGTCGCGGCCTTCGGAATTGAGCCATAGCTCGAATTCTCCAGCCGAGTTGATGTCCAAAGTAATCCGTGGCGCCATACTGCCCACTCCTCAATTCTGCAGCCTCACCCCAACCATCGCCACCGTGCCCTGCGAGCTTGAGCCCGGCTGGTTCGAATCCAGGATGTCGTGGCGCAGCGTGCCCTTGACCCAGATGTTGCGGTTGAGCTTGTAGATCAGATTGCCTTCGAGCGAGTAGGTCTTGTCGTTGCGGTTCTGGCCCTGATAGTCGTAGGTCCCGTAGGTGAACTTGCCGACCGCGGTGAGCCAGCGGCGGAAATCGTGATCGACCTCGGCGGCGTAGGTGTGCACCAGCACGCCGGAGGAGCCGGGGACGGTGGTCTCGGCGATCTGCGTGTCGGTTGAGAATTTCACCGTGGTCAGGCCGCTCGCATTCCAGATCAGCGAGCCCGAGGTCAGGAAGCCCGCGAGCTGGCTGAGGCGCGGGTCGACATAGTTGCGCGCGGAATAGCCGACCGAGACCTCGCCGGTGAGAATGCGCGAGAACTCGAAGGACGAGCCGACCTTGGCGTAGCCGCCGTCTGAATCGCGCAAATAGCCGTTGCGGTCGGCGGCCTGGTCGTGGACGCGGGTGTCGCCCTGGATCTCGACGAACGGCTTCAGGCCCGGCTTGAGATCGTAGGAGAAGCGCCCGACGCCGCCATACTGGTTGAAGTCGCGATCGTCGTTGCTGAAGGTCGAGCCGTCGGTGAGTTTTGAGTTGGTGTAGGCGGTGCGATCCACCGTGGCGCCGGCCGCGACCTGAAAGCGGTTGAAGGTCTGGTCGAAGCCGACGGTGGTGCCATAGCTGGCGTAGATCGGGTACTTCTGCAGGCCGGCCTGCACGTTCGGGCTGCCGGGATTGTCGGTGGCGAGCCGCAGGCGCAGCTGCGAGGTCAGCTTGAGATCGCGGTCGACGTCGAGGCGGCCGTCGACATGGCCGGTGAAATCCGGGCGGTCGATCTCGACCGGCGAGGGCGAGGCGAAGCCGTCAATCGTCGCCGGCATGTTTTGGGTATAGCCCGAGAACGAGCCGCGCAGATCGGCGACCAGCGCGTGGCGCTCCCAGTCGGACGCCACGAGAAGATCGGGTGCGACCACATAGACCGGCGAGCCGATCGGCTTGTTCAGACGCGCGGGATTGGTGTCGTAGCCGGCGGAGAGCTCAAGCCCGCCCTTGATCAGGAAACTGCCGGCATAGTCGCCGACGGCCCCGAACGGATCGTCATCCGCCTTGAGGCGGCGGCGCTGCGGCTGGCCGGGCACGGTGCCCGCCATCGCCGCCGGCACCGGCGCCTTGTTCGCGGACGCGGACGGCGGCGGCGCGATCCTGGGCAGACCGAGGGTGGACACCGGTGGCGTAGCCAGGGGCACCGGCGAGCCGGGACCGGCGGGGCGCTTCGGCTTGGGCTGGCCGGGATAGAGCTTGGGTTGCTGCCGCTTGCGGTTGAGCGAGTCGTAGCCGGAGGCGCTGGCACCATTGGCGGCGGGCAGGCCGTAGGTCGGGACCTGGTTGGTCGGGTTCTGGCCGGGGCGCGAGGTCGCCGGCGCCTGCTGGCGCTTGCGCGGGTCGGCATTGGGGTCGGGCAACGCCGGCAGCGCATCCGACGGCGCCAGCGGAACGCCTGCCGTGCGGCGCGTCGGCAGCGTGTCGGGCGAGGCGAAGCCGCCGCGGTTGGGATTGAACAGGTCCGGGGTGAGGCTCTGGGCCGCCGCGGGCGCACTTCCGAGCGCCGTCAGCACAAGACACGGCAAGGCGGCGCGCAGGAAATGCGCGCGTTTGCTCCGGCTGCTGCCTGGAGACGACCCCACGATGGAAGAACTCCAACGAAATCAAACACTTTCGCGATTGCCCCCGCCGACTGGCGGGAACCATCGTTAATGGAGTTAAAACAATTATGGTTAACGGCCCGTTGAGGGCTCTGGCGCTCTCGTCGCCTCGCAGGCCTCCGCGTGCTAAGCAGGTGCCAACGGGCGAACGCCCCCTCTTCCCTGGACCTGACCATGCCGAGCTCGATACCGCTGATGACCGCATCATCCGGCCCCATCCCCGACAGCGTCGAATCCGCGCTCCGCACCCTTGAGACCGAGAGCGGCGGCATCAACGCGCTCGCCGCCGCGCTGCGCGGCCCGCTGGGCGCGACCTTCGCCAAGGCGGTCGACCTGATTCGCAACGCGAAGGGCCGCGTCATCGTCACCGGTCTCGGCAAGTCGGGCCATATGGGCCGCAAGATCGCGGCGACGCTGGCCTCGACCGGTACGCCCGCCTTCTTCGTGCACACCGCCGAAGCGGCCCATGGCGATCTCGGCATGATCACCGCCGACGACGTCATCATGGCGCTGTCCTGGTCCGGCGAGCAGCCGGAGATGAAGACGCTCGTGAACTATTCCGCGCGGTTCGCGATCCCCATGATCGCGGTGACGTCGAACGCGGCGTCCTCGCTCGGGCAAGCCGCCGACATCGTGATCGAGCTGCCGAAGGCGCGCGAGGCCTGTCCGCACAATCTGGCGCCGACCACCTCGACCTTGATGCAGGCAGCGATCGGCGACGCGATCGCGATCGCGCTGCTCGAAGGGCGCGGTTTCACCGCACTGGAATTCGCGCATTTCCATCCCGGCGGCAAGTTGGGGGCGATGCTGAAATTCGTCCGCGACTACATGCGCACGGGCACGGAAATTCCGGTCAAGCCACTCGGCACCAAGATGTCGGACGCGGTGATGGAGATGTCCGCCAAGGGCCTTGGCTGCGTCTGCATCGTCAACGAGGCGAACGAGGCTGTCGGCATCATCACCGACGGCGATCTGCGCCGCCACATGCGGCCGGACCTGCTGACGGCGTCGGTCGACGACATCATGACCCGGCAGCCGAAGACCGTGCCGCCCTCGATGCTCGCCACCGAAATGATCGAGGCGCTGAACACCCGCAAGATCACGACGCTGGTCGTGACCGAGGCGGACAAGGTGGTCGGCATCGTGCACCTCCACGATCTGCTGCGGGCGGGCGTGGCTTAAGGCGCTCTCTCTCCGCACGTCATTGCGAGCGCAGCGAAGCAATCCAGACTGTCTCCGCGGGGACAGTCTGGATTGCTTCGTCGCAAAGGCTCCTCGCAATGACAGTTACTGCGGAAACCGCGCCGCCTTCTCCTCCAGCGGCAAGCGCAGCCCATTCGCCAGATACGACACCGTGCGGTAGAAGCCGCACAGCAGCATGATCTCCAGGATCTGCGCCTCGTCGTAATGCGCCGACAGCGCGGCGAACTCCCCGTCATCGAACGTCGCGCGGTGGTGCAGCGCGTCCACCGCAGCGATCAGCGCCTGCTCGGCTGGCGACCACCAGGGCGAAGCCGCATCGCCCTGCACGGTGGCGCGGACCTCGTCCTCGGTGAGGCGCGCCGGCCCGGCAAAGATCGCGACATGCACACCCCATTCGTATTCGCATTTGTTCAGCGCGCAGGTGCGGTCGATCACGATCTCGCGCTGGCGCAGGGACAGCGGCCCGGGATCGAGCAGGCCGCCGGCGCGAAACTTGTCCCAGGCGCGGGTATGGCCCGCCAAAACCCGGAACAGCGCCAGCGGCGGCGCCCCGCGCATGATGCGGTCGAACTGCCCCTGGATCTCCGGGGGATAAGGCGGCGCGAGCGGCGTGATGCGCGGCGTCGGAGATGACATGACCGACCTCTTTGCTACAATTACAGTAGCAATACGCTACACTATCTGTAGCAACGTGCAAGAGGGCAGCGATGGCGAAACAGGCCGGCTCGAAACCACGCAGCGTCCGCGGCTCGCGCACCGGGCGGCCGATCATGGCACTGCTCGACCTGCTCGGCCGGCGCTGGGCCTTGCGAATCCTGTGGGAGCTGCGCGACGCCCCCCTCACCTCCCGCGCATTGCGAACGGCCTGCGACGAGGCCTCGCCGACGGTTCTGCAGGCGCGGCTGGACGATTTGCGCGAAGCGGGGTTTGTGGAGCTGGGTGACGGTAGCGGCTATGGGCTGACGGCGCTGGGACGGGACTTGTGCGAGACGTTCATGCCGCTGCACCGGTTTGCGGAGCGGTGGAAGGGGCCTTCCCCCTCTCCCCGCTTGCGGGGAGAGGGTCGGGGTGAGGGGGAGCCTCCGCGCAGACGGTGAGAGACGGACTCGCGGAGAGTCCCCCCTCACCCGGAAGCGGGGAGAGGCGAAGAATCCTCACGCCGCCGCGACCGTCAGATTCGCTCCGTCCACCTGCACCACCTTCACCCGCGTGCCCGCCGGCGTATCGGGACCTGCGACGCGCCAGACGGTGTCGCCGATGCGCATGGTGCCGTTGCCGTCGACGATCGGCTTCTCCAGCGTGAACTCGCGGCCCAGCAGCGCATCCGCGCGCTTGTTGAGGAACGGGCTTGTGCTCGCATCCAGCTTCGGCCGGGCGAGGCGGCGCCACACCGGCACGGCCGCGGCGGCGAACACCGCGAACATCACGAGCTGGATCTGCCAGGATATGGCGACAGCGAACGAGATCAGGCCGACCAGCAACGCGGCGAGCCCGAGCCAGAACAGGAACACGCCCGGCGCCAGCACCTCCAGCGCCATCAGGACGAAGCCGAAGATCAGCCAATTCCAGGTGCCGAGCGATACGAACATGTCGGTCATGACACGACCTCTAACCATTTGGCGCGAGCCCTCGGACGGGCATGCGCTGTGACTATCCCTGCCGCGGGGGCACTGCCGGCGGCGTGGGACTGGACTGCGGCACCGAGCCGCCGCGGCGGGCGGCGGCGGCCGCAGACGCCGCGCTCTCGCCGAACGTTGCCTTCGCGATCTCGCCGATGCCGGCGAGCGAGCCCAGCATGCTCATCGCTTCGACCGGAAGCATGATGACCTTCTGGTTCGGCGAATCGGCGAGCTGCCCGAACGCCTTGATGTATTTGTCGGCGATGAAATAGTTCAGCGCTGCGACATCGCCCTTGGAGATCGCTTCGCTGACCATCTGGGTGGCCTTGGCCTCGGCCTCCGCGGAACGTTCGCGGGCCTCGGCGTCGCGGAACGCGGCTTCCTTGCGGCCCTCGGCCTGGAGGATCTGGCCCTGCTTGGCGCCCTCGGCGCGCAGGATCTCCGACTGGCGCTGGCCTTCGGCGGCGAGAATGTCGGCGCGCTTGACGCGCTCGGCCTTCATCTGCCGGCCCATGGCCTCGACGAGGTCGGCGGGCGGCACGATGTCCTTGATCTCGATGCGGTTGACCTTCAGGCCCCAGGGCGAGACCGCGGCATCGACGACGCGCAGCAGGCGCTCGTTGATCTCGTCGCGATGCGACAGCACCTGGTCGAGATCCATCGCGCCCATCACCGAGCGAATGTTCGTCATGGTCAGGACCGTGATGGCCTGGGTCAGGTTGGAGACCTCGTAGCTCGCCTTGGCGGCATCGAACACCTGGAAGAACGCGACGCCGTCCACCGTCACGGTGGCGTTGTCCTTGGTGATCACCTCCTGCTCGGGGATGTCGATCACCTGCTCCATCATGTTGATCTTGCGCCCGACGCGATCGAAATAGGGCACGATCAGATTGAGCCCGGGGCTCAGCGTCTGGGTGTATTTGCCGAACCGCTCGATGGTCCAGTCATAGCCCTGCGGCACCGTCTTCACGCCGGCAACCAGCGTGACGATGACGAGCAAAACCAGGACAATCGCGAAAATGTCGAAACCGCTCATATTTCCTCCAAGGCGGGAAAAGCCCTTTCCCGCGCCGTCAATTGGTCGGGATCACGACCCTCAAAGTTCAGCGATGGGTTCAGCGGTCGCTGCATAATCTCGGCATCGGCGCGATTCTACACAAGACGCGGGGAGAGGGAATGGTCGCGATTATGTATTTGCGAGGCGCCCTTGAAAGCGCGCAGGCGTAGACCTAGCGGCGAACGTTAACGAATTCGGCCATGCCGGCGGTCGTAGCCAAATCCTATTCGATGACGTCGTTCGCGGTTGCGAGCAGGCTTGGCGACAGCGTGACGCCGATCGCCTTGGCCGTCTTCAGGTTGATCGCGAGCTCGAACTTGATGGGATTCTGGACCGGCAGGTCGGCCGCCTGCGTGCCCTTCAGGATGCGATCGATGTAGGAGGCGGCGCGGCGCAGCTGCTCGGCGCTGTCGGTGCTGTAGGCCATCAGCCCGCCTTCGTCGACGAAGGTACGGCTCCAGAACACCGCGGGCGCGCGCGCTTCACTGATCGCCGCCAGGAGGTGCGCGCGGTTGGCCATGGTGAAGAAGTCCGGCAGCACCAGCAGGCCGCCGTCTTTCCGCAAGGCCAGGGCGGCGATCGAGGCCGCGTCATCGACCGGCGCGGGCTCCACCGTCACGTGGAGCGTCCGCGCCGCGTCCTCGATCGTGCGCAGCATCAGGGGCGCGAACGGCGCGGTGGCGGGATTGTAGACGACGAAGACGCGGGACACTTTCGGCGTGACCTGCGTCAGCATCTCCAGCCATTTGCCGGCCAGCGGGCCGTCGTAATCGGTGAAGCCGGTGACGTTGCCGCCGGGATGGGCGAGATTTTTGACAAACCCCTGGCTGACGGGGTCGGTGACCACGGCGAACACGATCGGGATCGTCGTGGTGCGCTGGCGCAGCTCTTCCACCGAGGGCGTGCCGACCGCGAGCAGGATGTCGGGCTTGAGCGCGACCAGTTCGTCCGCGAGCCGCGCAATGCGCGCGCGGTCGCCGCCGCCGCTGCGCCAATCGATCCTGAGGTTGCCGCGCTCCTTCCAGCCATGGCCGGCGAGCGCTTCGACCAGGACGGCGCTGCGCGTCTGCCCGATCGCATCGTCAGCCGCCGTGACCGAGAGCACGCCGAGCCGGCGCGGCGGATTCGGTTGCTGCGCCAGCGCCGGGGCCGGCAGCATTGCGGTCATCCCAAGAAGCGCCAGGCACTCGCGGCGGTTCATGGGGCACCCATCAGATCCAGCCCTGCAGCTCGCGCAGCACCAGGGTGCGGATCACGTCCATGCCGGGATCGCTGTCGTTGAGGCAGGGAATCGCGGAAAACTCTTCGCCGCCATTGTGCTTGAAGATCTCGGCATTCTCCTGCGCGATCTCCTCCAGCGTCTCCAGGCAATCGGCGGAAAAGCCCGGCGTCACCACCGCGATGCGGCGCACGCCCTCTTTCGCCAGACGCTCCATCGTCTTGTCGGTGTAGGGCTGGAGCCACTCGTCATTGCCGAAGCGAGACTGGAAAGTCAGCAGCAGCTTGGTCTCGTCCATCCCGAGCCGGCGGCGCAACGCCTCTGTCGTGGCGACGCACTGGCCCTGGTACGGATCGCCCTTGTCGACATAGGATTTCGGCATGCCGTGGAAGGAGGCGACAATCAGCTCCGGTGCGAACGGCAGGCTCGCCAGATGCGTCTCGATCGAGACGGCGAGCGCCTCGATATAAGCCGCGTCTTCATAGTAAGGCGGCGTCACCCGCAGCGTCGGCTGGTTGCGCAGGCGGGCGAGCACGCGGAACACCTCGTCGCAGACGGTCGCCGAGGTCGGGGCGGAATATTGCGGATAGAGCGGCACGGCGAGAATGCGCTCGCACCCCTTCGCAATCAGCGCGTCGATACCCGACTTGATCGAGGGATTGCCGTAGCGCATCGCCCAATCCACCACGACGTGGTCGCGGTCCGACAGCGCGGCTGCGAGCTTGTCGGCTTGCGACCGGGTGATGGTCTTGAGCGGCGACTCGTTCTTTTCGTTGTTCCATATCTTGCGGTAGTCGAGCGCCTTGGTGCGGGGACGGCTGCGCAGGATGATGCCGTTCAGCACGAGCTGCCAGATCAGGCCCTGGTCCTCGATGACGCGGGCGTCCGAGAGGAATTCCTTGAGATAGACCCGCACGCCCGGCGCATCGGCCGTATCGGGGGTGCCGAGATTGACCAGGAGCACGCCGACGCGCGGCAGACTGGACCGGACGGCGGGCGTTGCGGTCGCGATGGGGGCAATTGCGGTCATGGTCCGTTGGGTCGCGCGTTGCTCCGAACTTGTCAAGATGAGGCCTGTTTCGCTAGGGTCGCACCCAAGCGGGGGAGGAAAGATGACACTCGCGGAATGGTGCGTCTTTGGAGCACTGCTGCTCTATCTGTTAACGATCGCCTCGATCAAATGGATCAGGTTTCGCGGCTTCGACAATTCGCAGCCGCGCGATCCCGCCTTCTATGAGGATGCGATCGCGCAGCGCGCGCTCGGCGCGCACCAGAACGGCATCGAGACCTTTCCGTTCTTCGCCTTCGCGGTGCTGCTCGCCGAATACAGGGAGTCGCCGCAGCGCCTGATCGACGAGCTCGCGGTGCTGTTCCTGATCGTGCGGATCGCCTACGTGCTGACCTATCTCGGCAACCGCCCGACGCTGCGCTCGATCCTCTGGAGCATCGGCTTTGCGATCAATCTCGGGATCTTCTTCATGCCGGCACTGAAGCAGTTTCTGCCGGTGTGATGGGGCGAAGCCGTCCCAAAGTCGTCATTGCGAAGAGCCCTTGCGACGAAGCAATCCAGGCTGCCGCCGCGGAGGGACCCTGGATTGCATCGCTGCGCTCGCAACGACGGAGCAAGGTGAGCGACCGATGTTTCCGGCCGGCACCGCGAACGCAGGCACACCTGGTTCAAAAACACGTCGTCCGTTCGGCCGCGATATAGCCGAACAACAGGCCGGCGCCGAACAGCAGCACGAGGGCGGCGGCGCCGAATTCGAGGCCGCGCATGAACAGCGCGCCGCCGCCGTCGCGCCCGGCGCTCAGGCGGGCGGCGATGTCCTTGGCGGAGACGGCGACCACCGCAATGGCCGCGACCGTGATCGCGGTGCCGAGCCCCATCAGCAGGGTCGCGGCGATGCCGGCCCAGAACAGGCCCTGGGCGAGCGCAAACACCAGCACCAGGATCGCGCCCGAGCACGGACGGATGCCGACGGTGAGAATCGCGGCGAACCCGCGCCGCCAGCCGCCGGGGCCGGCCAATTCGCTCGGCGTGGGGCCGTGGGAATGACCGCAATGCTCGTCATGGACGTGGTCGTGCCGATGCTGGGCATCGGCGTGGGCGTGATCGTGGTGATGATGATCATGCGCATCATGGTGATGGTGATGATCATGGTCGTGCGGCACGCCGACGATCGCGGGTACCGGTTGGGCGGCCTGCAGCGCGCGAATGAAGGTGCGGCCCTTGGTCCAGACCAGACGCAGGCCGAACAGCGCGATCAGGCCATAGCTCGCGATCTCGATCGCGCCCTCCGCCTTGCACATGGTTTTTGCGGTGGCGTTCAGGATCCAGGCCGAGATACCGACGATCACGATCGCCACCAGCGACTGCATCAGCGCCGAGGCAAACGACAGCGCGATGCCGCGCCGGGCGGTCTCGCGGTTGGCGACGAGATAGGAGGCGATCACTGCCTTGCCATGGCCGGGACCGGCTGCATGGAAGATGCCGTAAGCGAACGAGATGAAGAGCAGCGTCCACACCGCAGAGCCGTCGGTCTTCGCAGCGCGGATGGTCGCCGACATCTGGCGGTAGAATTCCGACTGTTTTGCCAAGAGCCAACCGATGAGGCCGCTGGCCTCGGGCCCGGCCGCCTGCGCCGGGCGCGGGGCGCCGAACGGATTATTTTGCGCCAGGAGATCGTGAAGCGCGGCATCGGCCGCGGCCACGACGAGAAGAACGCCGGCGCAGACGACGAGCCCGCGCGCGAGCGACGAGAGATGCGGCTTCAAGGGCAATCCACCGTGATCTTGTTGGCGAACATCATGCCGAAATTGGCGTTCGGGCCATCCATGAAGGTCTGCTCGTTGAGCTTCTGCGCGGTCGCGGTGCCGTCGCTGGGACGGTCAAGTTTCATCTGGCAGCCTGTGGGCGCGCCGACCAGCTTGACCGGATTGTCCTTGGCCATCTGGAAGTCAATGAAGTAGGAACGGTCGAACACTTCGAGCACCAGTTGCTTGGGCTTGACCGGATTCTTCAGCGGCAGCGTGAAGTGCAGGGTCAGGACCGTATCCTTGTAGTCGAGGAAGTAGTCGACAGGCTCCTGGAATCGCTCCTTCTTGCCGTCGGCTCGCGCGAAGGTGAAGTAGGCATATTCCTTCAACGACTCGACGTTGGTCTGCGCCAGCGGCCCGAGCTCCTCGCGCGTATAGGCCCCCTTCTTCTTGGCCTCGAGCCCCTGCACCGCATAGGCCGAGAACATGTCGTCAAATGTCCAGGCGTGGCGGACGCCCGTGATCGAGCCATCCTGGGCATAGAGCAGCTCGCTGGTCGCGGTGATCCAGACATGCGGATGCGCGCGCGCCGCGCCCGATGCGAGCATGAGGCCGGCGGCGAGCAGCAGACCGAACAGGGCGCGCATACCCATCAGGCCGCCTTCGGGGCGTCGAGCAGGCCGCGGCGGCGGAGCAGCGCGTCGGGCTCCGGCGGGCGGCCGCGGAAGGCCTCATAGGCGACTTCCGGATCGACCGATCCGCCGCTCGAGTAGATGTCGTCGTGCAGGCGCTTGGCCACGGCGGGATCGAAGATGTTGCCGGCCTCCTCGAACGCGCCGAAGGCGTCGGCGTCCATCACCTCGGACCACATGTAGCTGTAATAGCCGGCGGCATAATGATCGCCGGTGAAGATGTGGCCGAACTGCGTGGGGCGGTGTCGGAGCGCGATTTCCTCGGGCATGCCAATCTTCTCCAGCTCCTTCTTCTCGAAGGCGCGGACGTCCTGCGCGCTTGCTGCCGGCTGGGTGTGGAATTCGAGATCGACCAGCGCCGAGGACACGAACTCGACCGTGGCAAAGCCCTGGTTGAATTTTCGCGCGGCGAGGAAGCGTTGCAGCAGGTCGTCCGGCAAGGGCTCGCCGGTCTGGTAGTGGCGGGCGAATTGCTGCAGCACCTCGGGCCGCTCCTGCCAGTGCTCGTAGAGCTGCGAGGGCAGCTCGACGAAGTCGGTGAACACGGATGTGCCCGACAGCGACGGATAGGTCACGTTGGAGAGCATGCCGTGCAGGCCGTGGCCGAACTCGTGGAACAGGGTGCGGGCATCGTCGGGCGACAGCAGCGAGGGCTCCCCGCCCGCGCCCTTGGAGAAGTTGCAGATGTTGAGGACCAGCGGCGCAACGTCGCCGTCGAGCTTCTGCTGGTCGCGCAGCGAGGTCATCCAGGCTCCGGAGCGCTTCGAGGGCCGGGCGAAGTAGTCGCCATAGAATAGCGCCTTGTGCTTGCCGTCCCGTCCCTTCATCTCCCAGACCCGGACGTCCGGATGCCAGACCGGCACGTCCGTGCGCTCCTCGAAGGTGACGCCGAACAGGCGCGTGGCGCAGTCGAAGGCGGCTGCGATCATGTGGTCGAGCGAAAGATACGGCTTGATCGCGGCGTCGTCGAAATTGGCGCGCTGGAGGCGCAGCCTTTCGGCGTAGAAGCGCCAGTCCCAGGGGGCGAGCTTGAAATTGCCGCCCTCGGCCGTGATCAGCGTTTGCATCTCGTCGCGGTCGGCGAGCGCCCGCGCCCGCGCCGGCTTCCAGACCCGCTCGAGCAGGCCCCGCACCGCGTCCGGCGTCTTGGCCATGGAATCCTCGAGCCGGTAGGCGGCGTAGGTCGGATAGCCCAGGAGATTGGCGCTCTCCTCGCGCAGCTTCAGGATCTCGACGATGGTCGTGTTGTTGTCGTTGGCATTGCCGTTGTCGCCCCGCGCCGTGAAGGCCTTGTAGACCTTCTCGCGCAGGTCGCGCCTCGCCGAACTCTTCAGGAACTGCTCGACCGAGGAGCGCGACAGCGTCACGATGGCCTTGCCGGCCATGCCGCGTTCGTCTGCCGCAGCCTTGGCGCTGGCGACGAAGCTCTCCGGCAGGCCCTGGCGGTCGGCCTCGCCGAGCTCCATGAACCATTCCTGCTCGTCGCCGAGCAGGTGGTGGCTGAAGCTGGTACCGAGCTGTGCGAGCCTCTCGTTGATCCCGGCCATCCGCGTCTTGGCCTCTTCGGAGAGGCCGGCACCGGAGCGATGGAAGCGGGTGTAGGTGCGCTCCAGGAGGCGGAGCTGCTCGGGCGCCAGCCCCAGGCTGGCGCGGTTCTCGTGAAGCTGGGCGATGCGGCCAAACAGCACGGCGTTCATCATGATCGGATTCCAGTGGCGCGCCATCCGCAAGGAGACCTCCTTGTCGATCTCCAGGATGGTTGGATTGGAATGCGCCGAGACGAGGTCGTAGAAGACCGCCGCGACCTTGCTCAGCAGCTTGCCCGAGCGCTCCAGCGCCGTGATGGTGTTGGCGAAGTCGGCCGTGGCCGGGTCGTGGGCGATCGCCGCGATCTCGGCGGAGTGATCGGCGAAGGCCTGCTCGAAGGCTGGAAGGAAGTGCTCCGGCTCGATCTCGTCGAACGGCGGGGTCGCAAACGGCGTCACCCAGGCCTTCAGCAGCGGGTTGGTCTCGGCGTCCGTAGTTTGGCGGGGTTCTGACATCGCAAGTCCCGATTTTGAGCCTGATTTGTTGCGGCCAGCTATAGCACGCGATGGGGCTTTTTTGGGCCATTTGCCCTTGCTCCCGGCAGCCTTTTCGGGGAGATTGCGGCCCTCGATGGACCACGGACCCCTGAGCTCATGAACGCGCCTTCTTCCTCTTCCCGTCAGATCGTCTGGCCGAGCGTCATCACCGTCATCAGCGCCGCCATCCTGATCGGCGCGGAGGTGTTCGGCGCGGCGTTTGCCGGCGGCTGGGCGCTCGCGATCCTGTTCGGGCTCGGCGATCAGGGCACACACATCCTTCAGGCCGCGCTGTTCGCGCTCGGCGTGCTCGTGATGACCGCCTTCATCCGCGCAGCCCAGCGCGTCGAGCCCTTCACGAAGCGCCGCTGACGCTTCCTCGCGCGCGAGAGACATGCGCGCGCAGAAAACTTAACGCGCGTTCATCTTCCGCGTCGCTCGCGCAACACTGCGCAAGCAGATGTTAGGCAATTCTGTCCGCAGCCTAAAAAAATTCTTGCGAACCAGAGTCAAAACCCTTATGTGCGGTCTTGCCCAATTTCGCACGTGCCTGTGGTCGTGTGTCAGTCGGTAGGTATCCGGACAAGAGGCCGGACAGCCGCCAAGGGGTGAAGAAGCCGAGGGGCTCTTCGGAAGTGCGGAAGTCGGAAGGCTCATAGCCGGACGACGAAAGCAAACCCGGAGCGTCCAGCATCTCTCTCAAGAGATGCCTTGTCGAAGGTGACTTCACTTCTTGCAACCGTGACTGGCAGCCGGAGGCGAACCGGCGCACCCCGCTCTCAACGGGGGACGCGACTTAAAGCAACGACGGATCGGGCTTTTTTGGTCTCTACCGGCAGTCCAACGCCGGCGCGGGCTACTGAAAAGGCTTGTCCTTCATTGCCAGGTGTGCGGGCGGGAGCATTCCCAACCAATCCACGGCAGCACAGTCTGATGTGAGTCTTTGGCTCGTCACGCCTCCATCGCGTGATCTGGCCGGAGCGCTCTTATCCGACGTCATTTTTTGAACGGATCCCCGTCGCTGGGCCGTTTGGGAGAGTGCTATGACCGATCGTATCCAGGAATTCCTGCGCAACCGCCGCAAGGAGGGCCTCGACACCGAGCCGTGCCTCGTCGTCGACCTCGAAGTCGTGCGCGACAATTACCAGACCTTCGCCAAGGCGCTGCCCGACAGCCGCGTGTTCTATGCCGTCAAGGCGAACCCGGCGCCGGAAGTGCTGGCGCTGCTGGCGTCCATGGGCTCCTGCTTCGACACCGCGACGGTCGCCGAGATCGAGATGGCGCTGGCTGCGGGTGCGACGCCCGACCGCATCTCCTTCGGCAACACGATCAAGAAGGAGCGCGACATCGCGCGCGCCTTCGCGCTCGGCATTCGGCTGTTCGCAGTCGACTGCACCGCCGAAGTCGAGAAGATCGCCCGCGCCGCTCCCGGCGCGAAGGTGTTCTGCCGCATCCTCTATGACTGCGCCGGCGCCGAATGGCCGCTGTCGCGCAAGTTCGGCTGCGACCCGGAGATGGCCGTCGATGTGCTCGACGTCGCCAAGCGCCTGGGCCTGGAGCCGTGCGGCATCTCGTTCCATGTCGGCTCGCAGCAGCGCAAGGTGAAGGCGTGGGACCGCGCGCTGGCGATGGCCTCGCAGGTGTTCCGCGACTGCGCCGAGCGCGGCATCAACCTGACCATGGTCAACATGGGCGGCGGCTTCCCGACCAAGTACCTGAAGGACGTGCCGCCGGTAGTCACCTACGGCCGCTCGATCTTCCGCGCGCTGCGCAAGCACTTCGGCAACCAGATTCCGGAAACGATCATCGAGCCGGGCCGCGGCATGGTGGGCAACGCCGGCATCATCGAATCCGAGGTCGTGCTCATCTCGAAGAAGAGCGACGAGGACGAGGTGCGCTGGGTTTACCTCGACATCGGCAAGTTCGGCGGTCTCGCCGAGACCATGGACGAGTCGATCCGCTATGCCATCCGCACACCGCATGACGGCGCGGACATGACGCCGTGCGTGCTCGCCGGGCCCACCTGCGACAGCGCCGACGTGCTGTACGAGAAGAGCCCGTATCCGCTCCCCGTCACGCTCGAGATCGGCGACAAGCTGCTGATCGAAGGCACCGGGGCCTATACGTCGACCTACTCGGCGGTGGCGTTCAACGGCATCCCGCCGCTGAAGACTTATCACATCTGATCCGCCTCTCCTTCTGAGGCCTGACGAACCCGGGAGCCGGCTTGCCGGCTCCCTCCCTGACATTTCGATTTCTGACGACGCCTTGGACCGGCGTGCTTCGCGCACGTCGGCTTCAAGCGGGGACTGACGTGCCATGACCACTCTTCGGAAGCCACAGATCGCCCTCAACTCGAATGCCGCTCCGTTCGCTATTCGTGCGGAACGTGCTGCCGACGTTGCCGCCCGTGAAGCGCTGCTGGATGCCTGCTTTGGCGAGAACCGCCATGGCCGCACCTGCCAGCGCCTGCGCGACGGACGTGCGCCTGCCGCAGGCCTTGCCCTGTCGGCCGTGCGCGAGGGGACGCTCGTGGGAACCGTGCGGCTGTGGCATGTCAGCGCCGGAGGCAGGCCCGCTCTGGTCCTCGGACCACTGGCGGTGGACCCTGCCTGCCGCGAGTTCGGGATCGGCGCCGCGCTGATGCAACAAGCGCTGGCCGCCGCCCGGGCGCGCGGGCATGCCGCCGTGATCCTGCTCGGCGATGCCTCCTATTATGCCCGCTTTGGCTTCTCCGGCGAGAAGACGGCTGAGCTCTCGCTGCCCGGCCCGTTCGAACGCGACCGTCTGCTCGCGCTCGAATTCACCGGCGGCGCGCTCGACGGCGCCGAGGGGATGATCATCCCGACCGGCGCGCCGCTATCCAAACGGAGGTCGGTTCGTCCCCTCCAGGCGCACGCGGCCTGAGGGATTGCCGTGATGGCGACGACCGATGCCGCGTAAAGCGGCAACGGCTGGCTGCGCTTGGACTGACGCCCGTTCTTTCGGGGTTGCGTGAGCCCCGGAAACGCCCTTTAACCCCGCGAAACACCCTTTCAGTCGAGGTCCAAAACATGTCCCGTCGCCTGATCTCAACCGGCTCCCCCCTCGAGAAGACCGTCGGCTACAGCCGCGCCGTGATCGACGGCGATTTCGCCTTCGTCGCCGGAACCACCGGCTATGACTACACCACGATGACGATGCCGGCCGATGTCACGAGCCAGTCACGCAACTGCTTCAAGACCATCGCAGCCGCCCTGCAGGAGGGCGGATTCGAGATGGCCGATGTCGTCCGCGCGACCTACTACGTCACCGACGCGAGCTACATCGACGCCCACTTCGCCGTCTGCGGCGAGGTTCTCGGCGACATCAGGCCGGCCGCGACGTTGCTG
This sequence comes from Bradyrhizobium sp. Bra64, assembly GCF_024519875.1. Taxonomy (NCBI): domain Bacteria; kingdom Pseudomonadati; phylum Pseudomonadota; class Alphaproteobacteria; order Hyphomicrobiales; family Nitrobacteraceae; genus Bradyrhizobium; species Bradyrhizobium sp. Bra64. The sequence continues at coordinate 45,063 of NZ_JALJRD010000006.1, forward strand.
GTCGTCTCCGCCCTCGCCAAGCCCGAGATGAAGGTCGAGATCGAAGTCACCGCCAAGCGCCGCAGCGTCTAAAGCGCCGCAGCGCCTGTTCCATCCCCTCGCCATTGTTTGCCAGCACGTTCCGGAGAAACCATCCCATGAGCCCCGCCTCGCAGATCTACGCGAAGATCACCGGTCCCATCGTCATGGTCGGCTTCGGCTCCATCGGCAAAGGCACGCTGCCGCTGATCGAGCGGCACCTCGACTATGACAAGTCGCGCGTCACCGTGATCGATCCCAAGGACGAGGGCCGCAAGGCGCATTGCGAGAAGCAGAATGTGCGCTTCATCCAGAAGGCCGTGACAAAAGACAATTATCGCGAGTTGCTGACACCGCTGCTCACCGAAGGTGGCGGCAAGGGCTTTTGCGTCAATCTGTCGGTCGATACCGGCTCGACCGACATCATGGAGCTCTGCAACGAGCTCGGCGCGCTCTATATCGACACCGTCAACGAGCCCTGGCTCGGCTTCTATTTCGATGCCTCCAAGGGCCCGGAAGCGCGCTCCAATTACGCCCTGCGCGAAGCGACGCTGGCCGCCAAGCGCGCGCGCCCCGCGGGTTCGACGACGGCCGTCTCCTGCTGCGGCGCCAATCCCGGCATGGTCTCCTTCTTCGTCAAGCAGGCGCTGCTCAATGTCGCCGCTGACCTCAAGCTCAACGCTCCCAAGCCCAAGACCAAGGCCGAATGGGCGGATCTGATGCGGCAGGCCGGCATCAAGGGCATCCACATCGCCGAACGTGACACCCAGCGCTCCAAGAAGCCGAAGGAGCCCGACGTCTTCGTCAACACCTGGTCGGTGGAAGGTTTCCTGTCGGAAGGTGTGCAGCCGTCCGAACTCGGCTGGGGCACCCATGAGAAATGGATGCCCGAGAACGCGCGAACCCACGAAGCCGGTTGCGGCGCCGCCATCTATCTGATGCAGCCCGGCGCCAACACGCGCGTGCGCACCTGGTGCCCGACCCGCGGCGCGCAGTATGGCTTCCTCGTCACTCACAACGAGTCGATCTCGATTGCCGATTACTTCACGGTGCGCGACGCCTCGGGCACGGCGGTCTACCGGCCGACCTGCCACTATGCCTATCATCCGGCTGACGACGCCGTGCTGTCGCTGCATGAGATGTTCGGCCGCGCCGCGAAGATGCAGGAGAAGCACCACATCCTCGACGAGAACGAAATCGTCGACGGCATCGACGAACTCGGCGTGCTGCTGTTCGGCCACGACAACAATGCCTACTGGTACGGCTCGCAGCTCTCCATCGAGGAGACCCGCAAGCTCGCGCCCTACCAGAACGCCACCGGCCTGCAAGTGACCTCCGCCGTGCTCGGCGGCATGGTGTGGGCGCTGGAAAACCCCAACGAAGGCATCGTCGAGGCCGACGAGATGGATTTCGATCGCCTGCTGGAAATCCAGCTGCCTTATCTCGGCCCGGTGAAGGGCTTCTACACCGACTGGACGCCGCTGACGGATCGTCCGGGACTATTTCCGGAGGACATCGACACGAGCGATCCCTGGCAGTTCCGGAACATATTGGTGCGCTGAGGGACGCGACGCGTTCCGACTGCGAGCGTGCAGTGACCGCCTACTTCTCCTTGATCGGTGGAGCGATCTTCTCGGCAGGTGCAGGGGGCAATGCTGGTTTGACCGCGCCGGCAGCCCCTTGCGTCTGCGGATCGGGGCGCGCGGGCTCGGGCGCCGGCGTGGTCGGCCGGTCGCCGCCGGGCTTGGCTTCCGCGGGCTTGTTCTGATCCTCGGACGGCGTGCCCTGGAGCGGCTGGGTTGCCTGCGCCAGCTCCATGCGACCTTCAGCGCGGATTTGCGCGATCGATACCCCCGATATCACCACGCCGGCCGCAAACAGCGAGCAGGCAATCATGAAGTCGAGTTTCAGTCTGCGCTTGTCATTGCCGGTCATGTCGATCACCGCCTATGTCTGCGAGATCAACGAAGTCGCCGGCCCGCGGTTCCGTAGCCGCCGAAGCGGGAACCGCGCCTTCGCGCGCCAAAACGCCGCGCTCAGTCCGAGGTGCTGACTTCCCAGGTGGCGTGGCGCACGCCCGGCAGGTGCTGGAGATCGGTCGCCACCGCGTTCAGCTCGTTCGGATCAACCGCGGTCGCGACCAGCTTTGCAACGATCTCCAGGACGTCCTCGCCAATCTCGACCACCTCGATATCGGCCACCGGATACTTTGCCCCTTCGAGCTTCTCGACGAGGCGGTCGCGCATGTCGGGGAGCGCGTCGGTCGCGACCGCGAGCTTGAAGTAGTAGGTCGCCTCGGAGGCCTTCTCGTTCAGCGGAATGCGATTGATGGCGTTGACCAGCGGGCGCAGCATGGTGTTGCCGGCGATGACGAACACGGTGAGTGCGGCCGCCTGCGCGACCATGTCGGCTCCCGCGCAGGAGCCGACCGCTGCCGAGGCCCACAGCGTCGCCGCGGTGTTGAGCCCGCGCACGTCCATGCCCTGCTTCATGATGACGCCGGCGCCGAGAAAGCCGATGCCGGAGACGACATAGGAGATCACCCGCACCGCGCCGTCGGAGCCGGTCAGATGCATGGCGAGATCGACGAAGGCGGCAGCGCCGACCGCGACCAGCACGTTGGTGCGCAGGCCTGCGGTGCGCTGCCGGTACTGCCGTTCGGCGCCGATCAGCGTGCCCAGCACGAAGGCCGTGAACAGGCTGACCAGCGTGTCGGCGAAGTCAGCAAGCTGGAACGTCGTCAGAAACCGCATGGTCCCCTATACGGTCAGAACGATGACAGATTAAAGCTCGAGCAGACCGCCGTCGCCATTTTCATCGGCAAAGGCCAGCAGCGTGCCCTTGGCGTTCCAGGCGAGCGCAGCCACGGGTGGCGTGCCGTTTGGGCGGACCAGGATCTCGGCGCCGTCCTCCAGCCGCACCATCAGCACGGTGCCGTCGCTGTAGCCGGCGGCGAAAATGTCGTTCTTCGGATGACACGCGACCACCGACACGCGCGCTTGCAGCGGCGCCAGCATCGCGGGCTCCTTGCCCATCGGGCCGTCCTTGCTGGCGAACGGCCACAGGATCACGGTGTCGGCGCCCGAGGTTGCCAGCGCCTTGCCGCCCGCGCTCCAGGACATCGAGCGTACCCGGCCGGGATAGCCGGTCATCCGCATATGCCTGTTGTCGGCGAGCCGCCAGCCGTGCAGCGCCGACTCGTGCATCGTGGTGACCAGGAATTTGTTGTCCGGGCTGAAGGTGACGCCGAGATGGGAGCCGGCCCAGGGCAGGAATTCGGCCGATCCTTCCATGTTGGGAAACCACAGCGTGGCGCCGTTGTAATGCGCGATCGCGAGCCGCAAGCCCTTCGGCGCAAACGCAAGCCCACCGACAGTCGAGGGCACCTCGATCGATTTTTCCTCGCTCTTGCCGCTCTTGACGGTCGCGGTCTTGCCGGCCGACCAGGCGTAGGCGCCATCCGAATGCAGTGCCACCGCGTCGATCCAGCGCCGCTTCGGGTCGGTGGCGAGCAGCGTCACCTCGCCCTTGGCGTCGAGCGACACGACCTTGCCGTCGTCGCCGCCCATGACGAGGCGCTTGCCGTCGCTCGCGGTCGAGAGGATGCCGCCGCTATGCACGACAACAGTGGTGATCTCGCCCTTGCTGTCGACCAACGCAACGTTTTCCTCGCCGCCGACGAAGGCAGCGCGGTCGCCGAGGAAATGGGCCGAGGTCACACCCATGCCGAGCGCAACCGGCTTGACACGGTCGGTGACGGAGACGATCGAGGCGGAGTCGGAAGCGGGCGTAAACTCTTTCATCACGAGACGATGCAGCTCTCGAAGCCCGCGCGAATGAGCTCTTCCGGCAATTCGCGGCCGATAAAGACGAGGCGGCTCTCGCGCGCCTCGCCGTCCTTCCATTTCCGCTGGTGGTTGCCCTCCAGCATCATGTGGACGCCCTGGAAGACATAGCGGTCGTCATCGTCGTGGAAGGCGAGGATGCCCTTGGAGCGCAGGATCTTGCCGCCCTCGACCTGCACCAGATTCTGGAGCCAGGGCATGAACACGTTCGGGTCGAGCGGCTTGTCGGTCTTGAGCGACAGCGACTGCATGTCCTCGTCGTGATAGTGCTTCAGGCCGTGGCCGTGATCATGATGATGGTCGTGACCGTGGTGATGATGATCATGGTCGTGGTCATGATCGTCGGCATTCAGGAAGTCCGGCTCGATGTCGAGGATGCGGTCGAGATCGAAGGCGCCGCGATCGAGTACGTCAGCCAGAGCCACCGAGCAGCGCTCGGTACGATGCAGCTTCGCATAGGGATTGATGGCGCGGATGCGGGCCTCCACCTCGGCAAGCTCTCCCTTGGTGACGAGATCGGTCTTGTTCAGCACGATGACGTCGGCGAACGCGATCTGGTTCTTGGCCTCGGGCGCGTCCTTGAGCCGGTCGGAGAGCCATTTAGCATCCGCGACCGTCACCACCGCATCGAGGCGCGCGTTCTTCTGCACGTCCTCGTCGACGAAGAAGGTCTGGGCCACGGGCGCCGGATCGGCAAGGCCGGTGGTCTCGACGATGATGGCGTCGAACTTGCCCTTGCGCTTCATCAACCCGTCCATGATGCGCACGAGGTCACCGCGCACGGTGCAGCAGATGCAGCCGTTGTTCATCTCGAACACTTCCTCATCGGCACCGATGATGAGGTCGTTGTCGATGCCGATCTCGCCGAATTCGTTGACGATGACGGCGTATTTCTTGCCGTGGTTTTCGGACAGGATGCGGTTCAAAAGCGTGGTCTTGCCGGCGCCGAGATAGCCGGTCAGGACGGTCACGGGAATTTTCTGGGAGGTCGCTTCAGACATAATCACTCCGGACTTCGGGCGTTTCGCGCGACGCGAGGCGGGGTGGCCCCTGCCCTAGTGGTCAAGCGCGCTGGTCAGGGCCTTTATATTGTGCCTGACCATATCAATGTAAGTGGGTGCAAGCCCCTTTTCGGCCGTTAAACCGTCCGAAATGAGGGTCCCGCCGACTTTTGAACCGGTCTCCGCCGCGATCCGCCGGATCAACCGGTCGTCGCTGATATTTTCCAGGAAAACGGCCGGGATTTTTTGGGCCTTGATCTGGCCGATGATGCCGGCGATATCCCGCGCGCTGGGCTCGGTTTCCGTGGAGACGCCGAGTGGCGCGATGAACTGGACGCCGTATTCGGCGGCGAAATAGCCGAAGGCATCATGGGTGGAGATCACCTTGCGCCGCTCCGGGGGGATTTTCGCCACCGCCTCGCGGACCTCGCGGTCCAGCGTTTCGAGCTTTTCCAGATAGGCCTTGGCCTTCGCGCGGAAGAACTCCGCGTCGTCCGGATCGGCCGCGGCCAGCGCGCTGGCGATGTCCGTCACGTAGACCTTGGCGTTGGGCACGGACTGCCAGGCATGCGGGTCTGCGGCCGAGCCGAGCTTGAGCGGCGCGATGCCGGCGCTCGCGGTGACCACCTGCGCCTTGGCTCCCGACGACTGCACGAGACGCGGCAGCCAGCCCTCGAGGCCGAGCCCGTTGACGATGACGAGCTTTGCGTCTGCGATCCGCTTCGCATCGCTTGGAGCGGGCGTGTAGACATGGACGTCGCTGTCGGTGCCGACCAGCGTCGTCAGATTGATGCGGTCGCCCCCGACATTGCGGACGAAATCGGCGAGGATCGAGAAACTGGCGACGACGTTGAGCCGTTCCGCAGCGCGCAGCGGCGAGGCGATCAGCAGGAGCACGCAAAGCAGGATGGGCCGCATCGCCGTCACGCTTCCAGATGCCGGCCGGGAAACAGCTGCCGGAGGATACCGCCGACGCGACCGAAGAGAACGGAGACGATGTAGAGCACGCTCGCCACGAGAATGATCGCAGGGCCCGACGGCACCCGGGTCTGGAACGACAGCACGAGACCGGCATAGCCCGAGACCGCGGCGGCAACGACTGCGATGCAGATCATCGCGGTGAGGTCGCGCGACCAGAACCGGGCGATGCCGGCCGGCAGGATCATCAGGCCGACCGCCAGCAAGGTGCCGAGCGCCTGAAAGCCGTTGACGAGGTTGATCACGACCAGCGCGAGGAATGCGAGATGCGCAGGTCCCCCGGCGCGGCTGACGGTGCGCAGGAACAGCGGATCGACGCTCTCGATGACCAGGGGGCGGTAGATCACGGCGAGCACCAGCAGCGTGATCGTGGCGTTGAAGGCGACGACCAGCAGCGTCTGGTCGTCCATCGCCAGGATATTGCCGAACAGCACATGCAGCAGGTCGATATTGGTGCCCTTGATCGAGACGATGGTGACGCCCAGCGCCAGCGAGGCCAGATAGAACGTCGCCAGCGAGGCGTCCTCCTTCAACCCGGTCGAGCGCGCGACGAGGCCCGCGAGGATCGCGACTGCAAAGCCGGCGATCAGGCCGCCAGCCGTCATCGCGAACAGATTCAGGCCGGAGAGCAGGAAGCCGACAGCGGCGCCGGGCAGGATCGCATGCGCCATGGCATCGCCGACGAGGCTCATCCGCCGCAGCATCAGGCACACGCCGATCGGCGCGCCCGCCAGCGACAGCGCTATGACGGCGGCAAGCGCGCGCCGCATGAACTCGAATTCGGTGAACGGACCGATCAGCGCGTCATAGATCATCGGATTTCAAGCCGCCCGCGAGCGGCCATCGTCAGCCGCGCAGGCCTCAGCGCTGTCGTCGAAGGCCTCGCACATCCGCATCGCGACCATCAAATTTTCCGGCGTCAGCACTTCCGCCGTCGGGCCCCATGCCACCGGCCCGCGCGCCAGCACCAACGTCTCGCTGAAATGATTGCGCACCATCTCCATGTCGTGCAGCGCTGCCAGCACGGTGCGGCCTTCGCCGTGCCATTGCTTCACCAGCGCGAGCAGGTCGATCGTGGTCTTGCTGTCGATGGCGTTGAAGGGCTCGTCGAGCACGATCAGGCTCGCGTCCTGGAGCAGGACGCGCGCGAACAGCACGCGCTGCATCTGCCCGCCGGAGAGCGTGCCGATCGGGCGGTTCTCGAAGCCGTTGAGGCCGACGGAAGCGATCGCGTGCAGGATCTTGTCACGCGCGGACTTGCCGATGCCGCCGAACAGGCCGGTCGCACGCCACAGCCCCGTGGCGACGAAATCGAATACCGAGATCGGAAAGCTGCGGTCGATCTCCGCGCTCTGCGGCAGATAGGCGACATCGCGGGAGTCGAGCCCGCCGAGATGGATGCTTCCGTCGAGTGGCCTAAGGATGCCGACGATGCCGCGCAGCAGCGTCGACTTGCCGGCGCCGTTCGGGCCGACCACGGCGACCAGCGCGCCCGGCGCGACCACGCCGTTGAGATGATGCACGGCCGGATGCCGGTCGTAACCGAGCGTGACATTGTGAAAGTGGACGGCCGCCATGGTCACCTCATCGCCAGGAAGACCACGCCCCAGAGCACGGCGGAGGCGGCAAGCGCCGCGGCGAGGCGTGCGGCCATGGTCATGCGCAGGATCGACCAGGGCGCCGCCTGAGCCGGATGCGGCACTGCTGCATCATGGACGTGAGCGTGCGTGTGGTCGTGCCCGTGGGAATGGGCGTGGGAGTGGTCGTGAGCGTGGGACGCGGCGGGAACCATGTCGGTACGTTATATTATAACATTACCCCTGTCCACGCTCCCTCAGGGTTTGCCGATCACCATCGCGATGGCGGCCGCCAGGAACGGGAACGGCACCGACACTGCGCAGCGGAACCAGACGAAACGGGCCGGCATGAACGGGATTTCCCACAGGATCACGCGCTGGAAGGCGAACAGCGCCCAGGCAACGACATAGGCGACCACCTGCGGCACCCCGCCGCCCGATTTGAGCGCCACCGTGCCGATGGAGAAGCCGATCACCGGGCCCCCGGGCGTGGCGGCCCCGGCAACCACGGCGGTCGCGACCCCGAGCCAGCCGCTGTCCGGGCCGAGCCAGCCGGTGATCACCTCCTGCGGGATGATGGCGGCGATATAGCCGGAGCCGATCACCCCGAGCGCGATCCGCGGCACGATGTTGATGAAATCCATGGAGCCCTCGCGCAGCGAGGCCTTGAACACCGGAGGGCCGCGGCGGAAGGCGATCAGGCCGACGCCGAAGACCGAGCCCCAGAGCAGGATGTCGATGAGAAGCGCCGCGCTCAAATCTCGTCGTCCTTCGTGGCCGGCCTCGGATAGAGCCGGACATAGACGAAGCGTCCGAGCGCGCCTGCGAGCACCGGCAGCGGCAGCGAGATGACGATGCGCCACAGCGTGAAATCGGTGCCCATGATCGGAATTTCCCAGGCCACCGCCCGGCCATAGCCGATCAGGGTCCAGCTCACGACCATGGCGATGGTGGCGCCGAAATCGGCGCCGACCGCCAGCAGCGCGCTCGCGACGGGATAAGCGGTGAACGGTCCGCCCGGCAGGATCGCACCGAAGGCGGTGCCGATCAGCAGGCCCTTCAGGCCCGATTTCGGCCCGAGCGAGCGCGAGACTTTTTCGTGCGGCAGGATCTCGGAGATGAACGCGCCGAGCAGACAACCGGCCAGAACGCGCGGCAGGATGCCGCCGAACAGCGACAGGTCGTGGGTGAGAATGTCGAGAACACCGCCAGAACCGTCACGCCGCCAGACCAGATCCGCGCTGACCGCCACCAGGACCGCGATGATGATGGTCGACCAGCCGATCGGCTTGCGCACGCGTCCCGGCCGCGGCTCGGACTCCACGTCCTCGGCAGGCGCCGGGTCTTTCGGGGAAGAATCTGACAACGGGCTCGGTCGGCTCGAGGGTGATGCCCGTCCTGATTAAGGGCGGGCCCTGCACGATGCAAACAATACGGTGGCGGGAGCGTTGCGCGCCCGGCGCAGGGCCATGCGAGGTGCGGACGAATTCCGCACAGCAAAAAGGCGGCCGCGCATGCGACCGCCTTTTCAATTCGTCACTTCCGGAGCGGCAAAGCCGAACCTGGAATGTGTGAGCCCTCAGGCCTTGTCGAACAGGGATTCGACGTATTCCCAGTTCACGAGGTTCTCGACGAAAGCCTTGAGATAGTCGGGACGGCGGTTGCGATAGTCGATGTAGTAGGAGTGCTCCCAGACGTCGCAGCCGAGGATCGGAGTGGCGCCGTGCACCAGCGGATTCTCGCCGTTCGGAGTCTTGGCGATCTCGAGCTTGCCGTTCTTGACCTGGAGCCAGCACCAGCCGGAGCCGAACTGGCCGACGCCGGCCGCCTGGAAGTCGGTCTTGAACTTCTCGAAGCCGCCGAGGTCCTCGTTGATCTTCTTCTCGAGCTTGCCGGGCAGCTTGGTGCCGCCGCCATTGGGCTTCATCCAGCTCCAGAAGTGGATGTGGTTGTAGTGCTGGCCGGCATTGTTGAACACCGCGGGGTTCTTGCCGAACGAGCCCTTGACGATCTCCTCAAGGGACTTGCCTTCCCATTCGGTGCCCTTGAGCGCGTTGTTGCCGTTGGTGACGTAGGCCTGATGATGCTTGTCGTGGTGGAATTCGAGCGTCTCCTTCGACATGAACTGGCCGAGGCCGTCATAGGCGTAAGGGAGTGGGGGCAGCGTAAAGGTCATGGGTTGTTGTCCGCGACTGATGGGGAACGAGGCTTAACGGTCACCCCTTATAGAAGGTTCCTCGGCCGTTAAATACCGCCAAATTGCAAAAACGGGTGATGCGGCGGTATGGCCCGATTGCATAAAATCGTCGCAAGTGTGAGGGGCCGCTTCAACCAAGCCGAAAAATGTCATTGCCTTTGAGGCGCTTATGGCAGAACGAACGCACCACGCGGAGATGCGAAAGAAAGAGCAATGAGCATCGAGATCGACATTTTGAACGGCGATGCCTCCTGGCCGATCGCAGAGCCGCTGCATCAGGCGGTGTTCGGACCGCAAATGGTCGAGAAGCTGCCATGGGCGCACGTCAAATGGGCCAATGCCGATTTGCGCGTGCTGATCGAGACGCCCGAGGACGGTCTCGTCTGCCATGTCGGCATCTACTTCCGCACCGTCACCTGGAACGGACAGAATGTGCATATCGGCGGCATCGGCGGGGTGTGCACGCGCGAGGACCGGCGTAGCCGCGGATATGCGACCATGGCGATCGATGCGGCGGTGCACACCATCCGCGCCAACGAAGCGGCGCGCTTCGCACTGCTGTTCTGCGAGCCGCACAATTTTGCGTTCTACCAGGCCCGAAGCTGGCTGCCCTTCAAGGGCGAGGTCTATTGCGAACAGCCGGAGGGACGAATCCGGTTCGACGCCATGACGCCCTATGTCTTCAACATCGTCCGTGCGCCGACGCTGGGCACCATCGACCTCTGCGGCCTGCCCTGGTGAGCCCTGCGTGAAGCAAGGCTGGCGGAGGCAAGCCAACCCTGTAATATGTCGATCATCATCCAATGTTCCGCCCGGTGAGACATGACGATCGACGCCTCGATAGACGCCGTGCCGCCTGCCCCGGTCGCCTCCCCCATCGCCAGCCTGCTGACCGCGCCGATCCTGCCGACGCTGCTGCGGCTCGCGATCCCCAACATGATCGCGATGGTCGGCAGCACGCTGGTTGCGATTGCCGAGACCTCCTATATCGGGCGGCTCGGCACCATCCCGCTCGCGGCGATCGCGCTGGTGTTCCCATTCGCGATGCTGACGCAGATGATGAGCGCGGGCGCGATGGGCGGCGGCGTCTCGTCGGCGATCAGCCGTGCGCTCGGCGCCGGGGATCGCGACCGCGCCGCGTCGCTGGCGCTGCACGCCGCCATCATCGGCATTTGCGGCGGGCTTTTCTTCACGGTGATGATGCTCGCCTTCGGTCGCTCGTTCTTCACGTTGCTCGGCGGACGCGAGCGCGTGCTCGAGGAAGCCAGCGGCTATTCGCAGATGCTGTTCTCCGGCGCGGTGGCGATCTGGCTCGTCAACACGCTGGCCTCGGTGATCCGCGGCACCGGCGACATGCGCCTGCCTTCGATGATTTTGATCGGGATGAGCGTGCTCCAGATTTCGCTCGGCGGCACGCTGGGGCTCGGCCTGTTCGGCGTGCCGCAATTCGGCATGCCCGGCGTCGCCGCCGGCCAGTTGATTGCGTTCACCTGCGCCGCGCTCTTTTTCCTCTGGTATCTCTTGTCCGGCCGCAGCCGGCTGCCGCTGAGGGTCCGCGCCTTTCATTTCGAGCGCGCCATGTTCCTGGACATCCTCAAGGTCGGCGCGGTCGCCTGCCTGTCGCCGCTCCAGACCGTGCTCACCATTTTGATCTTCACGAAGATCCTGGCGACCTTCGGCACCGAAATGCTGGCCGGCTACGGCATCGGCTCGCGGCTGGAATTTTTGCTGATACCGATCACCTTCGCCTTCGGCATCGCCTCGGTGCCGATGGTCGGCATGGCGATGGGCGCCGGACAAGTGAAGCGCGCGCGGCGCGTGGCCTGGACCGCGGCGGCAGCCTCCGGGATCACCGTCGGCCTGATCGGCCTCGTCATTGCGCTCGATCCCGCATTGTGGGTGGCGCTCTTCACCGGAGATCCCGGCGTCACCGCCGCGGCGCACAGCTATTTCCACTGGGCCGGGCCGGCCTTCGTGTTCTTCGGCATGGGTGTGTCGCTGTATTTTTCCTCGCAAGGTGCGGCGCGCGTCGGCGGTCCGGTTCTGGCCTCCACCGCGCGGCTTCTGATCGTCGCGATCGGTGGCGTCGGCCTGATGATGGCGCAGGCGCCGGCCTGGACATTGTTCGCCCTGGTCGGCGGCGCCATGGTCGTGTTCGGGCTCTCGACCGCAGCCTCGGTCGCCTTCGTCCGCTGGGGCAAATGAGCGCAGGTAGATAAGCGCAGGCAAATAGGCGCAGGAATGTGATTCCATCCAGCGTTGCACTATCCTGCCGGGCTGCTATGGAGGCGCCTCCAATTCGGGGCCCCCTCCATGACTTCCAGATTCGCTGCTCTCATTGTCATCCTGGCTGCGCTGCTTGGCACGACTGCCGCGCAGGCGCAGAGCGTCGACGGGACCTGGCTGACCCAGGCCGGTGATGCCCGCGTCAAGATCGGCAAATGCGGCGGCGGCGTCTGCGGCAACATCGTCTGGCTGCGCGAGCCCCACGACACCGCGACCGGCCAGCCAGCGACCGACAGCAAGAATCCCAATCCCGAACTCGCCAGGCGCCCGATGATCGGACTGCCGCTGTTCATTGGCATGCAGCCTTCAGGCCCGAACAAATGGTCCGGCCAGATCTACAATGCCGATGACGGCAGCACCTATGCGAGCAGTGTCACCGTCACCGGCACGGACGCATTGCGGGTGGAAGGCTGCGTCGGCGCGCTCTGCGGCGGCGAGACCTGGACGCGTGCGGGGCGCTAGCTCGCGCCCGCCGCCATCGCCTTCAACGCCGTCGCCGCCGAGGCGTAGCCACCTCTCGCGCCGTCGATGAAGTGGACGTGGTCGCTGCGCAGCGCCGACGGCGTGAAGCAGGTCATCATCGCGGCGTCCTGTTGGTGGAGGCCGTAACGCACGATGCCGTCGCGTGCCGCCGCCGCGAGACGGTCGCTCAGCGCGCGTTCGAGCTGCGGGGTGCAGTCGAGGATCATGCGCAGGCCGTCGTCATATTTGCGGAAATCCGAGTTCTCGACCACCTGCCGCTTGTAGACATCAGGCACGAAGCCGCCGACGTTGAGGTCGAAACGCATGATCAGATAGACGAACAGCGTGTAGGCCAGCACGCGGGCGCGACGTGCGACCAGCGGACCGCCACGCTTGGTGCGTGCTTCATATTCCAGCCCCTGCGGAGGCCATGTCAGCGGCGGCCCCTGAGATGGCACCGGACGGCCGCCATCCGGGCTGCGCTCGACGAGGTGGATGATGTCCTCGATCACCTTGCGGAAAGCCTGCGGATCGGCACCGGGCGTCGGCATCACCAGCACGGACAGGATCAGTCCGCGCGAGGCCGGCATCACCTCGAAACGGCAGGACAGTCCGGAGAGATCGGGCTGCGTGCCGTCGGGCGCCTCCGCGACCGCAAACTCGCCGCGCTTCATCGCGGCGTCGGCCCAGGCAAGCCCACCGCCAGAGAACATCGCATAGGACAAATTAGCCGACGGCCCAAAGCGCGCGACGCGAACGTCGAGACCTTGCGCGCGGATCGCGCTCACCGGCACCAATCCAACGCGCATCTCAAGATCGAGATCCTCCCGCACCCAGGTTGCGGTCGCGGCCAGAGCCTCGCGGGCAGCATCGAGATCGGAAGGCGCGACCGCAAAGCTCGCGCCGTCGCCGCCGAACACGAAGGGGAATTCCCGGCCCTCCAGCGCATTCGTCACCGCTGCAATCACGGCTGCGCCGGCCATGTTCACGGCCTTGTAGCGCTGCGCGGCGATCGCCTTGGTGGAATCGACGATGTCGGCGACGCCGATGCTCCAATCGTCCGGCAGCGGCGCATAGAGTGCGGGCTCCATCAGGCTGGTGAAGCCGCGGAAGACGGGAATGCTGCCGTAGAAGGGGGCGGCTGGTGTCATCGGGTGATTGCCGGACGTTTGGTGCGCTTCCGAGGGAGATACGGAGCAGGATCGATCCGGGTTCGCCGGCTGGCGTTCCCCTTTTCAATCATTGGCCGAAATGAGCCCGGACAACAAGACCGCGCCGCGCTGCAATGCCGCAGCGGAGCATTGATCGGCATCAAAAAGCCGGCCGCCGGGTGCGGATATGCTGGGCTCATCTTCAGGCGTTGCACGGGATGATCGAAGTGCCCGACTTCGGCAGCAAGGACCCCACCACTTCCGTGCGCCGGCGCACGGGGCTTGATCCGATCAGTGCGGTGAAGATGCCGGAGAGGCTGACCGCTGCCGTCGATGCCTGGGCTGAAGCCCAGAGCCTGTCGCGCTCGGAGGCGATCCGCAAGCTGGTCGAATTGGGGCTGAAGATCGCGTCCCCGGGACTTGCCTCAACGCCCCCGATCGCATCGGACGCCAAGATCGAAGAGATCGCGGTGCACGAGATCGAGGGGCTGCTCGATCCCGCATTGCCGGAGGACGAACGCGAGCGCCGCATCCGTCGCCTCACCGAGGGGCCGCCGGAATTCTCACACGAACGGATCGATTTGCCGAAGCATCGGACGTGAGCGGCGGTACGCGCTAATGCACCTTCGCGTCCTGACGCTTGCGCAGGGCGTCCAGAGACGCGTCGTGGCAACCGACCAGCCGCACGAATTGCTGCGGATACATTTCATGGCCGTGAGTACCGGAATTCTGATGCGTCATCGGCGGGCAGTGGACGTCATCATCCGGCTTCGTGCTGGCATGCTCCGTCCGGCCCTCGTTTGAAGCGGTCATGTTTGGGATGGCCATGGACTGCTCCCTGTCGATTGGGGCAGATCGATTGACGTAACCCAATCGATTGCGACGCATCTTACGACCACATCCGGCTGGATGTCATTGTTCCGGATCAACGTAATGATGGCGGCGGAGTTCCGTTTACGCCGTATTCCCGGCGTCAATCGTAAAGACGGTGCCGGTCACGTTGCGGCCGCCCTCGCCGAGCAGATATTCCACCATGCGCGCGACGTCATCCGTCTCCGGCAGGCGGCGCAGCGCGCTGCGCCCGGCGATGCGCTTGCGGCTCTCGTCGGAGAGGTTGTGGGTGAGCTCGGTGTCGATGAAGCCGGGCGCGATCGCGTTCACGGTGATGCCGAGCTTTCCGACCTCGCGCGCGAGCGAGCGGGTGAATCCGGTGGCGGCGGCCTTGGTCGCGCCGTAAACGGACAGCCCGTTATAGCCGGTGGTGGCGATGATCGAGGAGATGTTGATGATGCGGCCGGCACCATCGGCCATCATCTGCCGCGCGACATATTTGGTGAGGATGATCGGCGACAGCACGTTGAGCTGGACCAGCGCCTCGATCTCGGAATTGTGCATGGTCGCGAGCAGGCCTTCGGTGCCCAGGCCGGCATTGTTGACGAGGCCATAGATCGGGCCGAACTCGTCGCGCACCATTTTTGCAAACGCCGGGATCGCGTCGATCACCGCGAGATCGCAGGCGCGGAAATGCAGACGCCCTTCCGACCCCGCGATCGCCGCCTTGAGCTCATCGCTCTCGCGCCGCGCGGCTGCGATGACGTTATAGCCGGCATCCACCAGCCGCGTGCCGATCGCAAGGCCGATACCGCGGCTGCCTCCGGTGACAAGGACATTATGCATCGGTGCGCGCCAGTTTGCCGGCCGGAGTGACGTCGAGCGCCTCGACGAAGCGGATCACCGCCGGCACCTTGTGAGATGCGAGCTGCGCGCGACACTGATCCAGGATCTGGTCGCGGATCTCTTTCGCACGCGCCGGATCGGTGCCGTCGGCGAGGATCACGTCGGCGACGACGATACCGCCGGTGATCGGGCTCTTGCGCGATTTCGCCCGCGACATCCGTACGTCGGCATGGCGGTTGATCACCGCCTCGATCTCTTCGGGGTGAACCTTCAGTCCGCCGATATTGATGATGCCGCCGCGACGGCCGACGAAATAGTAGCGGTCGCCGCGCAATTCGACGATATCGCCGCTGTCGACAAAGCCGTCGTCATCGGTCAGCGCGGCGGCGTTGCGGCCGATATAGGCGTGCGCCGTGCGCGTCGAGCGGATGCGCAGCGAACCGTCGACGACCTTCATCTCGACGCCATTGCGGTTGCCGAGATAGTCAGCCGGAAAACCCTCGAGCCCGTCATTGACGGCAAAGCCGACGCCGGCCTCTGTCGAGGCGTAGGCGTGGCCGACGGACGAATTGGGGAACGCGGCCTTCAGGCCGTCGAGCACTGCCTGATCGGCAATCTCGCCCGAGAGACGGACGTAACGCGGCGCGAACTTTGCGGCCGAGCCGCTCATCAACAGCTTGCGCCAGTGCGAGGGCGTGCCGGAGATGTGGGAGACCCCACGCGCGTTCAGCCGCGCGACGTGATCGGCCAGCGCCTCATCCGGATCGGACAGCACCATGGAGCCGCCGGAGAGGACGGCACGGAGGAATATCTGCAGGCCGCCATAGCGGCGAATGTCGTAGAACGTCGCCCACACCGGCGCGGGTCCGCGCGCGGGGCCTTCGGCGACGATGGCGCCCGTGAGTGCCTCCAGCGTATGACCGACGATTTTCGGTACGCCCGAGGTGCCCGAGGTGAGCATCAGCCATTCGGTCGCGCGTTCGGTTCTGGCCGGCGCGGTGGCCTCAAGCGGCAGCTGCGCGGTGACGACCAGCGTCACGCCGGTCTCGGCCCAGCGATCCGGCTCGTCGGTGACGACGGCATCGATTCCGGCATCCGCGATCAGCGCGTCGAGATATGCCGGGTTGAGATCTGGCGGGCACAGCAGCATGCGACGGGCAACGCCGTCGAGCTCGATCATGGCAAGGCCGGACCGGAGCTGGTCGGACAGTTTCAACAGGACCGCGCGGCCGGACAGTTCGCGCAGCCGTCCGCCCAGGACCGTCTGCGACAGGATATCCGTCAGCGACGCGACATCGTGCGCGTCCGACAGCGTGCGGCCCGTCAGCTCCGCGCCGAGATGGTCGCGGAGCGCAAAGATCTCACGCGGGGACATTTTCGTAGGCCCGCACGAAATCGCCCACGGTGGCGGGGAACGCTGCGTCCTCGGAGATGGTGAAGGGGTCGACGCCGGTCTCGTCCTCGAGACGCGCTACCAAAATGGCGAAGGCGAGCGAGTCGAAGCCCGTCTCGTGCAGGGACAGATCGTCCGAGAGTGCGGGCAGCGTGACGTGCTGCTCCTTGGCGATCTGCTGGATCGCTTCAATGACCTTAGACCTTACCGACATGGCTGGCTCGCTGCTCTGTTCTTGTTCATTCTTCGTCGTTCAGACGGCGGCTCCTGATGACCGCCTCCCATGGCCCTTTGTTTACCCGACAGAAGTAAATGGCTTCTTGGACAATTCAGATAAAATTGGACCTATCTCCGGATTTTCGCATGGCTAGAGCCTGATCGAGCCGTCGACGAGCTTCGAATACGCCTCCAGATCGAGCGCGGCATAGGCGCCGGCCTTCGGGTCCAGCATGAACAGCGGATCGCGGATCGCGCACGGATCAAAGCCCTCTCGCGCGAGCTCGGTCTTCTTCTGCTTGAAGGTCTCGGTCGCATCGAGCTCGCGCGAGATGCGAAGGAAGAGGGGCCGAGCATAGGCCGGCAGGCGCTGCGCGAGATGCGCAGGCAGCGCTTCCACGTGAAAACCCTCGTTCACCACGATCGCGCTCATGCCGGCGCGGCCGTCGTTGCCGGGGATGATGACGCCGTAAGTGGTCGCATCGATCACGCCGGTAAAATCGCGCACGGCATCGTTGACCTCCGAGGCCGCGACGTTCTCGCCCTTCCAACGGAAGGTATCTCCGATGCGGTCGACGAAGTGGAAGAAGCCCTTGTCGTCGAGCCGCATCAGGTCGCCGGTGCGGAACCAGGCATCGCCCTTGGCGAAGACATCGCGCAAAATCTTCTTCTCGGTCTCGCTCGCGTCGGTGTAGCCCTCGAAGCGGCCGCCGCCCTGGTCCGCCGTGCCGATGCGGCCGATCGCTTCGCCGGCCTCGCCGCGTGCGCAGGCAATGCAAAGTCCATCTTCATTGCGCAGCGGCGCGCCGCTGTCGGGGTCGAGCCTGACGAGGCTGGCGGGGAAGCGATGGGCTAGCAGCGGCGGGATGCGGCCGATTGCCCCCGGCTGGCCCTCGACGTTGAACAGCGAAAAATTGCCTTCCGTCGCGGCATAGAATTCGAGGATGCGGGGAATGGCGAAACGGGCCTGAAAGTCCTCCCAGATGTCGCCGCGCAGGCCGTTGCCGCAGGCGAGCCGCAGGCGGTGACGGTTCTCGTATTCGGACGGCGGCGCCTTCAGCAGGTAGCGGCAGAGCTCGCCGATATACTGGAATAGCGTGCAATCGTGGCGCACGATGTCCGGCCAGAAATTCGAGGCCGAGAATTTTTCCGCGATCGCCACAGAACCGCCGGCAGCGAGCACGCTGCATGGCGCGACGATGCCGCCAACCGAATGGAACAACGGCAAGCAGTCGTAGAGCCGATCCTGCGGGCTCGCGCCGGTGAGGCCGGCGAACCAAAAGCCCCAGTTGAGGATGCGGCGATGGCTGATGCTGGCCGCTTTCGGCAGGCCGGTGGTCCCGGACGTGTAAATCAGCAGGGCGCGATCGTTGATGGTGACGTCGCCGTGCTCGTCCGGCGAGAGCGGACCGTCGTCGAGGGCGGCAAGCGCGACATCGACCGCGCGTTCGCTGCGGGCGTCGCCATGGGTCCAGACCTTTGCTTCCGTCTTCAGGTGCGGCGACGCGCTGTCAAGCATCGCCGTCAGCTCATGCGCGACGATGATATGCGATGGCTTTGCAACGTCGATGCAATGCGCGAGCGATGGCCCGACAAGCTTTGTATTGAGCAGCGCGACCACGCCGCCGGCGCGGCTGATGCCGAGCCAGGCGGCGACATAGTCGATGCCGTTCGGCATGATGAGCGCGACCGTGTCGCCCTTGGCCACGCCGACCGAGCGCGCCCAGCGCGCATAGCGGTTGATGCGTTTCGAGAGCCCCTCATAGTCGAGGCTTGCGTCATCGGTGATCAGCGCGATGCGGGCGGGTTGGCGCTGCGCCCAGTCGTCGACGACGTCGGCGAACAGCCGGCCCGGCAGCGCCTCGATCCGCGCGGTGAGCTCGATGGCCTTCAGCCAGATTTTTGAAGCCGACGGTGCGCGCGCGGCTCTCGGTTGCTCGATGATGCCGGTGGTCATGCCGTTCATTCTTTCGGAACGTGTCTGCTGGTTCCGGCAGCTTAGCTCGCACGCCCTGCCCAGGTGTTAAGAGACAAGGTAAAGCGCGGTTAGTGCGCGATTAACTCTAGTGATCCTTTACCAAGCCGAGGGGATCGCCGTGCGGCCCGGCTTGTTTCTTGCGACAGCAAATCCAGTCATTCGGACGCGTGGCGCGAACGCGATCAACGCCTCGTTCGACCCGGCGCTGCCGTATGATTTCGCCAAGGGCATCGCGCCGGTCGCCGCCATCGCGCGGATTCAGCCGCACGGCAACGCCGACGCATTCGGGGCATGCTGACCGCGGAGACCGAGCGCTGGCGCAAGGTGGTGGAGCGGTCGGGGATCCGGAAGGAGCAAAGAAGCACACGGCGCTAGGCGGCTTCGTCCAAGCAGGCTATCCTTCGCTCTACCTTGCGTTGTCCTGGTCACGACAGGGAGGCGACCCGTGGCTCTCGACCCCTCACAAATTCCGGTTCAGGCAACGCCGTTCCGGCAACGGCTGACCAATCTTTTCAACCGGCTGAGCGGCGACGGACGGGTCAAGGTGGTCGCGATCGGCTCGTCGACCACGGCGGGCGAAGGAGGTATCACGCCCTATCCCCAACGACTGCTGGCGGACCTTCGGATCCAGTTTCGGTCGCAATTTCCGAAGGCAACGATCGACGTGATCAACCGGGGCATCGGCGGCCAAGAGGCTCCTGAAGAGTTCAAGCGATTCCAGCGCGACGTCTTCGACCTGAATCCCGACCTCGTTATCTGGCAGGTCGGCACCAACTCGGTTTGGCAACCCGCCGATCAGACCCCTCCTTCTTTCGGGGATACCACGAAGGCGATCCGTAAAGGTGTCGACGAACTTCTGGCGGCCAAGCGGATCGACGTGATTCTAATGGACCTGCAGTATGTGCCGGCGCTGCTGACACGGGCCAAGATCGGCAAGACGATCGCAATGGTCGAGGCGATCAGCGACATCGCACATAAGAAGCGCGTCAATGTCTTTCGCCGCTTCGAGCTAATGAAGGGCTGGCACGATATCGCAGGGATTTCATTCGACCGGATGGTCGACCCGGGCGACGACACCAGGCTGCACGCAAGCGACTGGACGACGGACCAGATGACCTGGCAATTGACCGCAGCAATCAACGCGGCGGTGAACAAGGCTCCGTCATCCACTGGCAGGCGCAGCCGGTAGTCCTACCTGCTCCATCGCACCAGCGACCGCGTGAGCGCTACCGACGTGCCTGCAGACGAGATAGTGGGGATCGATCTGCGCGTGAGACGGCACGTCCGTGAGCACCGCACCGACAGTCACACCAGCCCACTGTGCGACACCTCAAACATGGCACCGGAAACCGCATCGCCTGCTGCTACTGCTACTGGTGCACCTTCTTGTGACGCCGGCGGGGCGGCAGCGGCTCGTTGAAGGCGTAATAGGGATTGAGGTCGCAGGTCGCGGCAAGGCCCGACGCCGTGGCGCGGCATTGCGGCAACGAGGTGAAGGAGCAGTCAAAATAGTCACCGCCCCCGCCACCCAAGCCGCCGCCGGTGTAGCGGTGCATGCATACGGGATAGGCCGGATCGTACCTCTGCGCACTGGCATCCGCTGCGCCCAGCAGCGTGAATATCGCAGTGAGGGTCAGGAGCGGCAGACGCATGGAGAAATCCTCGAATAGGTCACCTCGGCAACGTCGATGCCGACGGCTTCATATGACACAACATCCCGGCGCGCGCGACTGTTCCTGAGGACAGATGACGGCAAGGTGAGGTGTCGCTGGCGGGCCCGCTACCCGCCGAGCCCCTGCAACACCAGACGGTTCAGCCTGGCCGCAAACGCGGCAGGGTCTTCCGGCAACTCGCCGTCCAGGATCTGCGCCTGTTCGAGCAGCAGCAAGCTGAGATCGTCGACCGCGGAGGAGCCGGCCTGAGCCTTGGTGATCGCCGTGACCAGCGGATGGCGCAGATTGATCTCGAGGATCGGCTTGCTGCGCATGCCGCGGTTCTGCTGGGCCAGAATGCGCTCGAGCTCGCGGCTCGGTCCCTGGCTGTCGGCGACGAGGCAAGAGGCCGAACTGGTGAGGCGCGTCGAAGCCTTGACGTCGCTGACACGCTCGCCGAGCGCGGACTTGATCATTGCGATGGTGGCGGCCTCGTCGGCGACCGGCTCGTCCTTCTTCGCCTCGTCCGCCTCGTCGAGGCGCGGGATCAGGTCGAGGTTGAGATCGCCCTGGCTCAGCGACTTCAGCGGCTTGCCCTCGAACTCCGATGGCATCGAGGTCCAGAAGGCGTCGACGGGATCTGAAAGCAGCAGCACCTCGATGCCGCGCGCGGTCGCCGCCTCGAGCCGCGGGCTCGACTTCAGCCGCTCGATGCTGTCACCGACGAGATAATAGATCTCGGTCTGGTTCGGCTTGAAATCGGCGATGACGTCCTTGAGCGAGCGCTTCTCGCCGGAGGTCGTGATAAAGCGCGACAGCGCCAGCAGCTTTTCGCGGCGTTCGAAATCCTCGTAGATGCCTTCCTTCAGCACCGCGCCGAAGGCCTCCCAGATCTTTGCAAAGTTCTCCGGATCCTTCTCCGCAAGGCTTTCGAGCTCGGACAGCACGCGGGTCGCCACGGCTTTCCGGATTTGCGCGAGCTGCGGATTGTTCTGGAGCATCTCGCGCGAGATGTTGAGCGGGAGATCCTCGCTGTCGACGACGCCGCGGATGAAGCGGAGATAGCCCGGCAGCAGATCGGCGTCATCGGTGATGAAGACGCGGCGGACGTAGAGCTTGACGCGCCCCTTGCGGTTCGGCTCGAACAGGTCGAACGGCTTGGTCGACGGCGCGAACAGCAGCACGGCGTAGGAATAGCGGCCCTCGGCGCGATAATGCAGCGTCATCGCGGGAGCGTCGAAGGCGGATGCGATCTGCTGATAGGCCTTCTTGTAGTCCTCTGCCGTCAGCTCGGATCTCGAGCGCTGCCACAGCGCGCTCGCCGAATTGATCTGGCGCGGCTCGCCCTCCTCCGGCACCAGCTCGATGGGAAACAGGATGTTGTCGGAATAGGCCCCGACGATGCGCTCGATCTCGTAGGCCTCGATATATTTCCTGGCGTCGTCCTTCAGGTGCAGGACGATCTCGGTGCCGCGGGCCACGCGCGCCGCTTCCTCGTCGCTCGCCCGCGCGATCTCGAAGCCGGAGCCGCCGGACGACGTCCAGGTCCAGACGTCGCTCTCGCCGGCACGGCGGCTGACCACGGCGATCTTGTCGGCGACCATGAAAGCGGAATAGAAGCCGACGCCGAACTGGCCGATCAGGCCGAGGCCATCCTTGGCCTCCTTCAGCTTCGACACGAACGCCTTGGTGCCGGAGCGGGCGATGGTGCCGAGGTGGTCGATCAGCTCCTGCCGCTCCATGCCGATGCCGTTGTCGGCGATCGTCAGCGTTCCGGCCGTCTTGTTCGGAATGATGCGGATCTTGAGCGCGTCGCCCTCGCCCAGCAGCGCCGGGCTGGCGATGGCTTCATAGCGCAGCTTGTCGCAGGCATCCGAGGCGTTGGAGACGAGCTCGCGCAGGAAGATGTCGGTCTCGGAATAGACAGAGTGCACCATCAGGTGCAGGAGCTCGGAAACCTCGGCCTGGAAGGGCTGCGTATGCACAGCCGTGTCTGACGTCGTCATGCGTTTACCCGGTCAATCGAAAGGGGAACAAACCCGGGATATAACGCGAGGGGGCGGGGGATCAAGTGGACGCGAGCGATCGACCTCCCGGCGGAGGGCGACTGCCCCAGTGGCCCACGCAGATCAGGTCACGCAGCGGCCGGGCTGGAGCAGTTTTGCAACCTCGGTCAGGGAGCTGACCATCGGCTCGCAGGCGATCGTCGGCTTTTTGCGGCTCTGCTTCTGGTCCTGACTCTGGAGCAGCATGGGCGGCTTGGCGTTCCCGGTCTCGATCACCGCGGGGACGCGCAGCAGCACCGAGGTGTCGGCCAGATCGTTCAGCCGCATCGACACGGTGCGGGTCGGAACCCCCGCCTGCCTGATGTCGGCGAGCCTGTCGGCTTTGCTGGAACGATTGACGTTGTTGACCGGCTTGTCGGCGACCGCCTGCCAGCGGTCGGCCAGATCGTGGCCGGAGGTCAGCTGGACGGCACCGACCTGGACGGCACCAAGCGTCGCGGCAATCGCGACGACACCGAAAAATACCTTTTTAATCTGTGACATGACTGTCGACCCCTCGCCCCATGGCGATCGCGGGAACAACGCGAGGACACGACCGGGAGTTCTCGTCCGTTAAGATCACTTAACCGTGTGCGGAAATCACCGCAGCCCGCACAAAAAATTTCGCAGGCCCCTGGAACGACTCCCGCGCCAGGGAGTCGTCTCAACAGCCGGCTATTCCCCCCTGCCCCATAAGCCGGCGACGTAGGGCGCGACTGTGGTGATGCCAGTCGCGCCTTACTTTTGTCTGGGGGTCACTTTTGCTTCGGGTTATTTGGCTTTCCCCGCCAGCCATTCCCGCCCCTCGCCATAGAGCTTCTCGACCTCCACCCCGGCGAGGCCCGGCATGTCGCGCTTGACCTTGTAGCCGATCAGCTCCTGCATGTAGGCGAGATGGCGGTAGCCTTCGGGCAGCGCGGCGAGCACCTTCTGGTCGAGCTGAAGCGTGGCAGCGGGATCGACCGGGTCGATCCGGTCCTTCTCGTAGATCGGCTGGCGGCGGACGATGCCCCATTTTCCCTGCCGTTTCTCCAGGAAATCGTAGAAGCGTCCGGTGCAGACGACGTCGCAAGGCACGTCATGCACGCCCGCGCGCTGCGAGATCGTCATTTTGGTCTGGGCGATGGCCCGCTCGCCGGCGAGATCGATGCTGGTGCCCCCGAGGAAATGCAGGATGCGTACGCCCTTGGCAAAGCCCTCCTGGCTGACGCGCATGAATTCCCGAGCCGGTCCCTGAAACCAGGTGGCAGACATCCAGCCCTCTTCATGCCAGACCGTGGCAAAGCGCTCCCAGTCGCCGGCGTCGCGCCACACCGCCCAGTTCTCGACGAGGTCGCGGATGGCGAGGCGGTCGAGGAGTTGCTGGTCCATTGGTGCGGCTCCGATTGGGGAATGCACGAGGTATGGGCGGCGAACGCAACGCCCGTCAAGCGGCTCAAGCAGGCACGAAAAATCCGGCGTGCCCTGCAGCACGCCGGATCAAATCGTCATCGCCGAATGGCGGGCCGCGCCAGCTCAGGCCGCGGGGACCTTCGGCGCGCGGTTGCGCGAGTTGCGCTGGAAGAACAGCGCCTGGCTGGCCACCGCCGACACCATTGCGGGCTGGAACGGTTTCGAGATCAGGAACGCCGGCTCGGGGCGCTCGCCGGTAAGGAAGCGCTCCGGATATGCGGTGATGAACACGACCGGCACCTCGAAGGTGCGGAGCAGCTCGTTGACGGCGTCGAGGCCCGACGAGCCGTCGGCGAGCTGGATGTCCGCGAGGATCAGGCCGGGCCGCTTGTTCTTGGCCAGCGCCACCGCATCGGCGTGGGTGCGCGCGACGCCGACGACGTTGTGGCCCAGATTCTTCACCAGGCTCTCGAGGTCCATGGCGATGAAGGTCTCGTCCTCGATGATCAGCACGTCGGTGGCGATCTCGGCGGCCATCTCCCGGCCTGCGGCATCGGCAAGCCGCCGTGTCTCGGCGACGTCGGTGCCGAGAATGTAGCCGACCTCCTCTTCCGAAAATCCCTCGAGCGAGAGCAGCAGGAAAGCCTGCCGCGGCAGCGGCGTGATGTTCGACAGCCGCCGCTCGGGCGGCATCGGCAGGGTCGTCACCTCTGCATCGTCGTTGACGGAGACGGAATTCCAGATCTGGGTAAACAGCCGGAACAGCCCAACGCGCGGCCCGTGGCTCTCGTCGAGCACCGACGGATCTCCCAGCATGGCTTCCAACATGGCTGCGACATAGGCGTCACCGGAGGCCTGGCTGCCCGTCAGGGCGCGCGCGTACCGGCGCAACAACGGCAAGTGTTCAGCAACAAGCTGTGAACGGGACATCCCCACTCCATTCATCTTCGGGCCAACCTCAAGGTAAAGGCAATACGCGGGGGGCCCGGGTTCCCCTGCTGGGCTGATGACGCCTCAGCTTCAGAAAAGTTCCGCATCAGGCGGAACTTTTTCTCGCAGCTCGCATTGAGCCTATCCAGGGAACGGCTCCCGGTTGAGGAAACTTCTCGATTTTACAGTCACTTAACTCGGGGAAACGTGGAACAGGTCATGAAAGATCTCAAGTCTCAAGCCAGCAAAAGCACGACCCCCGGTAAAGGAGGGCTCACTCCGGAGATACAATCCCGGATTGGGCATCAACTGCGTGCCATGTACGACGACGTGGTGCGGCAGGGGGTTCCGGACCGGTTCGCCGAGTTGATCAAGAAGCTTGATGCGCCGGGAGGTACTCCCCAAGATCAAGCCAATGGGGGCTCCAACGACAACAACAATGGGAGGGATTAATGCCTCTCACGGACTCCCTGCGTAACGACATCCTGGCGGCCGTGCCCAGTCTGCGCGCGTTCGCCATCTCGCTCAGCGGCAACGCCGATCGCGCCGACGATCTGGTGCAGGAGACGCTGTTGCGCGCGCTTGCCAACATCGACTCGTTCCAGCCCGGCTCCAATCTGCCGGCGTGGCTGTTCACGATCCTGCGCAACCTGTTCCGCTCCGACTATCGCAAGCGGCGGCGCGAGGTGGAGGATGCCGAAGGCAACTACGCCAAGACGCTGAAGACGCAGCCCTCGCAGAATGCGCATCTCGAATTCGAGGAATTCCGCACGGCGCTCGACAAGCTTCCGCAGGATCAGCGCGAAGCCTTGATCCTGGTCGGCGCCTCGGGCTTTTCCTACGAGGACGCGGCTTCGATCTGCGGCTGCGCCGTCGGCACGATCAAGAGCCGGGTCAACCGCGCCCGCTCCAAGCTCGCCGCGCTGCTCTATGTCGACGGCGCCGAGGATTTTGGGCCTGACGAGACCGTGCGGGCCGTGATCGGCGGCAGCGGCGGCTGACGGCCGGCGTCATCGGACCGAGACGGAATGAAGGCGGCCGCTTCCGCGGCCGCCTTTCCGCGTCTGAAAATCTGATCGCAGGGCTTGCCCGCGATCACTACTCCACGCGATCACTCTTCCACGAAAGTTACGGTCTCGGCCACGCTTGCCCGCGAGGTGCGGTAGCTGTTGACCTTGTGGGCGTCATCGGCATAGCCGAACGAGATGCCGCAGACCACGCGGCGGTCGTCAGGCAGATTGAAGTGGCGGCGGATCAGGCCGGAGTGGCGCGCGAGCGCCGCCTGCGGGATCGTGCCGAGCCCGAGCGCCTGCGCGGCCAGCATGAAATTGCTGACATAGGCACCGCAATCGATCGCACCGTAGATGCCGAGCGGCTCGTTGGTGTGAATGACGGCGACATGCGGTGCGCCGAAGAAATTGTAATTCTCCAGCGCCTGCCGGGCGTAGGCCATTTTGTCGCCACGCGCGATGCCGAGCGTATTGTAGAGCTGGAACCCGCTCTCGCGCCGGCGTTCCAGATAGGCGCCGACATATTCGCGCGGCGGCGTGAAGTCGTAGTCGTCGCCGAGCCCGCCCGAAGCTTCCTTGTAGATCAGCTTGCGGAAGCGCTCCTTGGCCTCACCGCTGGCGATGACGACCTGCCAGGGCTGGCTGTTGCACCAGGACGCCGTCCGCTGCGCGGTCCTGAGCACGTGCTCGATGGTGGCGCGATCGACCTCTTTGGCCAGGAAGGCCCGCACCGAGTAGCGCTCGTTGAGGAGCTCCTCGAGCACGCCGATGCGGTCGTTCTGTTTTACCTTAGCGTCCATGGATCAGCTCACGCTCTTCTCTTCGTAGGGTGAGCAAGGCGCATCGCGCCGTGCCCACCGACAGACTTACCCCGGCGCATCTGCATAGGGTGGGCACGCTTCGCTTTGCCCACCATACGAGATACAGCGAGAGGCCACATCACCGTCCCTTGGTCGGGATCTTGTTGTACGGCACGTCCTTGTCGACACGGATATCGCCCGGCAGGCCCAGCACGCGCTCTGCGATGATGTTGCGCAGGATCTCGTCGGTGCCGCCGGCGATGCGCATCGAGGGCGACGACAGCAGCATCTGCTGGAACTGGCCCTGCACCGTCTCCTCGTCCGCGCCGGTGAGAACGCCCGCCGCGCCCTGGAGGTCCATGGCGTAACTCGCGATGTCCTGGAGCATCTTGCCCGACACCAGCTTGCCGATCGAGTTCTCCGGGCCCGGCCGATCGCCCTTCGACAGCGCCGAGATCGCGCGGTAGCTGGTGTATTTCAGCCCGCTCGACTTAACCGCCCAGCTCGCAAGCTTGGAACGCACCGCGGGATCATCGATCGCGAGCCCGTCCTCCATCATCAGATTCGAGCAGAACTCGAACATCTCGGGGACGCCGGTCGCGAGCCGCGAGCCGATCGACATGCGCTCGTTCATCAGCGTGGTCAGCGACACGCTCCAACCCTCGCCGACCGCGCCGAGGCGCTGGCTGTCGGGGATCACGACATCGGTGAAATAGACCTCGTTGAACTCCTGCATGCCGTTGGCCTGCTTGATCGGACGGACCTCGACGCCGGGGCTCTTCATGTCCAGGAAGAACATGGTGAGGCCCTTGTGCTTGGGCACGTTCGGATCGGTGCGCGCGATCAAAAGGCCGTAGTCGGAATAGTGCGCACCCGAGGTCCATATCTTCTGGCCGTTGACGACCCACTGGTCGCCCTTCTTCTCCGCGCGCGTACGCAAGCCGGCGACGTCGGAGCCGGCGGACGGCTCGGAGAACAGCTGACACCAGATCTCCTCGCCCGCGGCGAGCTTCGGCAGATAGCGGCGCTTGGCGTCCTCGCTGCCGAACGCCATCACGGTCGGACCGCACATGCCCTCGCCGATCTGGAACGGCTGCGTCAGCTTGCCGTAGATGCCCTCCTCCTGCTGCCAGATCACGCGCTCGATCGGGGTGGCGCCTCGGCCGCCATACTCCTTCGGCCAGTGCAGGCAGGCCCAGCCGCCTTCGGCCTTCTTCTTCTGCCAGGCTTTGCCGACATCGACGATGTCGTGCTTGGCGAGCCGGATGCGGCCGAGCGATGATTTTGACAGCTCGGCCTCGAGCTCTTTCGGTGCATTGGCGGCGATCCATTTGCGTGCGGTCTCGCGGAATGCGGCTTCCTGCGGGGTGTCGTCGAAATTCATGGCGGACCTCTAACCTCTTCCCTTCGTCGGGATCTTGTTGAACGGCACGTCCTTGTCGACACGGATGTCGCCGGGCAGACCCAGGACCCGCTCGGCGATGATGTTGCGCATGATCTCGTCGGTGCCGCCTTCGACGCGCGTGCCGGGCGCGCGCAGCAGCATGGCCTGGAAACGGCCGGCGACTTCGGCATCCTCCGGACCGCTGACGACGCCGCTCGCGCCCTGCAGATCCAGCGCATAGGTCGCAACGTCCTGGATCATCGAGCCCGCGACCAGCTTGCCGATGGAGTTTTCCGGACCCGGCCGCTCCCCCTTCGACAGCGCCGAGATCGCGCGCATGCTGGTGTAGCGCAGGCCGCTCGCCTTCACCGCCCAGCTGGCGAGCTTCGAGCGCACCGCGCGATCCTCGATCGCCGGGCCGTCGTCGAGCATCAGGCTCGTGCAATACTCGAGCAACTCGGGGAAGCCGGTCGAGACGCCCGCGCCGATCGACATGCGCTCGTTCATCAGCGTGGTCAGCGAGACGTTCCAGCCGTCACCGACCTCGCCGAGGCGCTGGTGGTCGGGGATGCGGACGTTGGTGAAATAGACCTCGTTGAAGTCGGACGCGCCGCTCGCCTGCTTGATCGGCCGCACCTCGACACCCGGGCTCTTCATGTCCAGGAAGAACATGGTGAGGCCCTTGTGCTTGGGCACGGTGGGATCGGTGCGGGTCAGGAGGATACCATAGTCGGAATAATGCGCGCCCGACGTCCAGATCTTCTGGCCGTTGACGACCCATTCGTCGCCATCCTTCTCCGCGCGCGTGCGCAGGCCCGCGACGTCGGAACCACCCGCCGGTTCGGAGAACAGCTGGCACCAGACCTTTTCGCCGGAGGCGAGCGGCGGCAGATAGGTGCGCTTATGCTCCTCGCGCGCGAACGCCATCACGGTCGGCCCGCACATGCCGTGGCCGATGATGAACATTCCGGAGAGTTTTCCGAACGGCCCCTCTTCCTGCTGCCATATCACGCGCTCGATCGGCGAGGCGCCGCGGCCGCCATAGTCCTTGGGCCAGTGCAGGCAGGCCCAACCGGCATCGGCCTTCTTCTTCTGCCACGCCTTGGCGACTTCGAGAATGTTGGCGTTCTTGAGCTGGGTGCGGCCGAGCGATGATTTGCGCAGCTCGTCCTCGTACTGCTTTGGCGCGTTCGCCGCGATCCAGGCGCGGGCGGTGGCGCGAAATTCGGCCTCTTGCGGAGTATCGTCGAAGTTCATGACGTCGTCCTTCGCTTACGCCGCGTTCTTCTTGCGCATGCGGTCGATCAGCTGGTCTTCCCAATAGGTGAGGCTGCCGAGGCCGAGCGCCATGGCGTTGGCGCGGCGATAATACATGTGGCAATCGAACTCCCAGGTGAATCCCATGCCGCCGTGAACCTGGATGTTGTTCTTGGCGCAGTGCTGGAATGCCTGCGTCGCGCTGATGCGCGCGGCGGCAGCCGCTTCCGGCAATTCGGCCGCGTTGGTGGAGAGCGCCCACGCCCCGTAATAGCTGTTGGAACGCGCCAGCGTCGCCGACACGTACATGTCGGCGAGCATGTGCTTCACTGCCTGGAACGAGCCGATCTGGCGGCCGAAGGCGATGCGGTCGAGCGCGTAGTCGCGGCCCATCTCCAGCGCGCGGTCGGAGCCGCCGACCTGCTCGAACGCACACAGCACCGCGGCGCGATCGAGCACCTGCGTCAGAATGCTCCAGCCTTCGCCGGCAGCACCGAGCGGCTCGGCCTTGCAGTCCTTGAAAGCGATCTCGGCCTGCCCACGAGTCGGATCGAGATTGGTGAGACTCTTGACCTCGACGCCGCCCGCCTTGAGATCGACCAGGAACAGCGAGATATCGCTGTCGCGACCGCTCGTGCCGGTGCGGGCGGCAACGACTGCGAAGTCCGCGACCGCACCGTCCGCAACCGGCCTCTTGACGCCGTTGAGCACGCCGTTCGCAGCGGTGAGCTTGACGTTCTTCGGCGACGGATTGCCCTTGCCCTCGAACAACGCCAGCGTGCCGATTGCTTCGCCCGAAGCGATTGCGGGCAACCACTTCTTCTTCTGTGCGTCGCTGCCGGCGATCAGCAGCGCTTCGGCGGCGAGATAAACGGTCGAGGAGAACGGCACCGGCGCATTCGCCCGGCCCATCTCTTCCGCGATCACACACAGCTCGAGATGACCCGCGCCCGCGCCGCCGAAATCCTCGGGAATCGCAACGCCGAGAAAGCCCATCTCGGCGAGCCCCTTCCATAGCTTCTTGTCATAGGGCGCCTTGCCGTCGAGCACGATTCGCACCGCCTTGGGCGAGCACTTCTCGGTGAGGAATTT
Source organism: Bradyrhizobium sp. Bra64 (assembly GCF_024519875.1). NCBI lineage: Bacteria > Pseudomonadati > Pseudomonadota > Alphaproteobacteria > Hyphomicrobiales > Nitrobacteraceae > Bradyrhizobium > Bradyrhizobium sp. Bra64. Next base: position 75,404 of record NZ_JALJRD010000006.1, read on the forward strand.
GCGCGCCTGGTCGCGGAGCTGCTTCTGGTCGTCGGAGAAATCGAAGTTCATGGCGCGTACCCGTGTTGATGATGTCGATTACTTGAGAATGATGACGTCTTGATCCGGTTCGTCGGCATAGAGCCGCTCGACCAATCCAATGCGGCGTTCGAGGCCGGCGCGCTGATTGATGTAGCCCTTGTCGGTGAGCTCGTTGCCGTCGATCGAGGGCGGCTCGGCCATCAGCATGGCACGCGCGATGATGCGGCTGCTGGCGCCTTCGCATTGCCGGTTGTGCGCTTCCAGCCCGCGCTTGAAGCAGGCGATCACCTCCGGATGCTTCACCGCAGCCTCGAAGCCGAGATCGGCATCGCCGACGAGCTGGCGGCAGGCGTGCAGGTTCGGCCAGGCCAGCAGCCCGATGAAAGCGCGATCCTGCCCGGCGACCAGCGCGTCATGCACGACGGGCGTCGCCGCCGCGATCGCGTCGGTGCGGAGCGAGCCGACATGCACGAACGTGCCGGTGGTGAGCTTGAAGTCCTCGACGACGCGGCCGGCAAAGATGATGCCCTTCACCGGATCGGCATCGTCGACGAAGATGCCGGCGTCGCCGATGCAGTAAAATCCTTCCTCGTCGAACATCTTCCTGGTGAGATCAGGCTGGCCGAAATAGCCGGGCGTGACGTTGACGCCGCGCAGGCGCAGCTCGTATTTCGAGCCGCACGGCACCATCTTCAGTTCGACGCCGGGGAACGGCAGGCCGATCAGGCCGACGCGCTCGGTATCCCAATAGGTGCCGGTCGAGGTCGGCGCGGTCTCGGTGGAGCCCCAGCCGGTGTAGAACACGATGCGTTCGCCGGTGGTCTTCACCGCGAGGGCCTGCATGCGGTCGTAGAGATCGTCCGGCAACCGCGCGCCGCCATAGGCCATGATCGAGAGATTCTTGAAGAAGGAGCGACACAGCGCGTCGTCCTTCTCCATCGCTGAAGCGAGCGCGGCATAGCCGGCGGGCACGTTGGCGTAATAGGTCGGCGAGATCTCGCGCAAATTGCGCAGCGTCTCCTCGAACTGGCCTGGCATCGGCCTGCCGTCGTCGATATAGAGCGTACCGCCGTCGACCAGAACGGGGTGGAATGCGGCGTTGCCGCCCATGGTGTGATTCCACGGCATCCAGTCCAGCATGGTCGACAGCGGACCGCCCGGCGTGCGCGGCCGCACCTGCATCATCATGGCCGCATTGGCGCACATCATCTCCTGCGTGTTGATGACGGCTTTTGGCATGCCGGTCGAACCGGAGGTGAAGAGCAGCTTGCCGACGGTCTGCGGCGTGATCTTCGTGATCGACGCTTCGACCTCGGAGGTCACGGGGGTTGCCGCGAGTTCGGCAAAGCTGACGCTCTTGACGCCGTCGCAGGGACGCAGGACATGAACCACCGTGACGCCGGTGAGATCGAGCGCCTTCAGCGCTTTCTCGAAGGTCGGGCCGTCCTGCACCATCACGACGGCCGGCTTGATCAGGTCGAACAAATATTTCAGCTTGACGTGATCGTGACTCATCAAGGAGTAGGCTGGCGACACCGGCGCGGCCGGCGAACGCGCCTGCATGGCGGCCTGCGTCATTAGCGCATGCTCGATCGAATTGCCGGAGAGGATCGTGACCGGGCGGCCGTCGAGCCTGAGATCGAGCAGCGCCTGCGTCAGCGCATCGACGGTGCGCTTGGCTTCGCCATAGGAGACCTTTCGCCATTCGCGGTTCGGACCGCCGCGCTGCGCGAGCCAGATGCGTTCGGGCGCTTCCTTCGCCCATTTCGCCAGCGAGGCCGGAAGATGCGTCTCGTAAGACTGCAGCGGAATGCGCGACTTCAGCACCACCGTGCCATCGGCGCGGCGCTCCACGTCGATGTCGCGCGCGAGCCACTCGACCTTGCGAAAGGCGGGCTTCGTCATCACCGCCGCCGCGCTTCCACTCATTTTGCGTCTCCCGGAATTATCGTCCTTTGCGGATCGTTCTCGTTTCAGCGCTTGATATAGACAGGCTTTCGCTTCTCAAGGAAGGCCCTGATGCCTTCCGAAAATTCCTCGGAGCGGCTGCAGAGGACCTGGTTGCGGTCCTCCATCGCGATAACGGCTTCCAGCGCCCCCGCATCGACGCTCATGTTGAGACATTCTTTTGACAGCCGCAGGCCGACAGGCGAGGCCGTCATCATCGCATCGATGTAGGATTCGGCCGCATCATCGAGCTTGTCCTCGTCGACGACCTCCGACACGAGCCCAACGGCCAGCGCGCGCTCGGCACCGATGAAGCGTCCCGTGAGGATCAGTTCCGATGCCACGGAGACGCCGACGAGGCGGGGCAGGAAATAGCTGGTGCCGATGTCGCAGCCGCCGAGGCCGAGCTTGATGAAGGCGCAGTTCATCCGCGCCGATCGCGTCGCGATGCGGATGTCGGACGCAAGCGCAAGCGCAAAACCGCCGCCGGCCGCTGCGCCCTGCACCAGCGCAAGGATCGGCTGCGGACAGCGCCGCATCAACATCACGATGTCGGCAATGCGACGCTGCGAGTCCAGCGACTCCGTGACGCCGGGCGGCTCCTGCTGCCCGGCACGGCGCGCCATCGCCGCCTTGAGGTCGAGGCCTGCGCAAAAGTTCCTGCCGGCGCCCCTGAGCACCACGACGCGCGTGTCGCGGTTGCGCAGGAGGCCCTGGAAATAGACGTTGAGCGCGTCGATCAACGCAGGATCGAGCGCATTCAAACTCTCCGGGCGATTGAGCGTCACGGTGTCGATGCCGTCGTTGTGCTCGATCAGCAGCGGTTGGGACATGAGAGCGCTCCTGCATCCGCGCTTGAAGTGGCGGTTATTGCGCCCTCTCCCCTTGTGGGGGAGGGCATGTACATCGCTAGCCACATACTCGCTTGGGTGAGGGGTCTGTCTCCGCGGATGCATACCCCTCATCCGGCGCTCCGCGCCACCTTCTCCCACAAGGAGAGAAGGGAAAAACAGCGAGGTTACCTTGGCGCCATCCGAATTGCGCCATCGAGACGGATGGTTTCGCCGTTGAGCATCGGGTTCTCGACGATATGCACGGCGAGCGAGCCATATTCTTTGGCGTCGCCGAGGCGCGCGGGATGCGGCACCTGGGCCCCGAGGCTCTTGCGGGCCTCTTCGTTGAGGCCCATCAGCAGCGGCGTCAGGAACAGGCCGGGCGCAATGGTGTTGACGCGGATCTTCTGGCTGGCGAGGTCACGCGCGGCTGGAAGCGTGAGGCCGACGACGCCGCCCTTCGACGCAGAATAGGCGATCTGGCCGATCTGGCCCTCGTAAGCGGCGACCGAAGCCGTATTGATGATGACGCCGCGCTCTTCACCGATCGGCTCGATCGTGACGAGGCGCTCGGCGAACAATCGCAGGCAGTTGAAGGTGCCGATCAGGTTGACGTTGATGATGCGCGCGAACTTGGCCAGCGGATAGACGCCGTCCTTGCCGACGATGCGTTGCGAGCCGCCGATGCCGGCGCAGTTCATCAGCACGCGCGCGACGCCATGCGCAGCTTCCGCCTTGGCGATCGCGGCCTTGATGCCGTCCTCGTCGGTGACGTCGGCATGAAGCGCGACGCCCTTCACCTCGGCGGCGACCTTCTCGGCGTTGTCCTTGTTCTGGTCGATCACGCCGATCTTGGCGCCCTTGGCCGCCATGGCGCGGGCGGTCGCTTCACCGAGGCCCGAACCGCCGCCCGTGATGAGAACGGCTACGTCTTTCAACTGCATCGCTTGTACCTTTCCTTGGGCGTTTCTTCTCTGGACTTTGGAGCGTTGGCCGGATCATCCGGCCGCGACGGCTTCCTCGGCTTGCGCGAGGATGCCGCCGCAGATCAGCGTTTCCATGTGCTTGATGTATTGCCGGCAGACGTCGTCGGTGACCGGGCCGACGCCGGTCGCGCGAGACATCGCGTGCCGGCCGAAGAACAGATGATCGCAGGCTCCGATCAGGCTGGTGTAGAACAGCACCGGATCGGTGGCGCGGAACTCGCCGCGGCTGACGCCTTCGGCGAGCAGGCGGCGATGAAAGTCGAGCAACGGCGCGACAAAGAACTTCGAGACCTCGTCGGCGGAGCCGGCGTTGGTCTCATGCAGCAGATAGTGGATCAGCCGGTTCATGTAGGGAAACCGGTGATACGCGCGGATGATGCCGGCGATATGCAGCTTCAGCTTCGCGGTCGAATTGATCGGCTGCGCCAGCAGATATTCCAGATTGGACATCTCGGTCGCGGCATCGCGCGCAAGCAGCGCCAGCAGCAGGCCGTCCTTGTTGCCGAAATGGTATTTGACGAGCGCGGCGTTGGCGCCGGACTTCTGGGCGATGTCGGAGAGCGATATCTCGATGGATGAGCGTTCGATCATCAGTTCGCTCGCGGCCACGAGCAATTTCTCTGCCGTGGAATTCTTTCCGCTGGGAAGCCTGTTCGGTACGCTGGTAGTCACGGATATCCCTGTTCTCACCGCATGGGCGGCCGCAGATAAGCCGAAGCAGCGTCTCATCACAAGAGTTAATTGATCGATTGACTAAACGATAACTCGACCCTTAAATCCGCCCCGACAGTCCACAGCGATACAGAACAATCCAGGGAGAGACCGAAATGGCCGAGGCTTATATCGTCGCCGCTGCGCGTACCGCCGGCGGGCGCAAGGGGGGCCGCCTCGCCGGCTGGCATCCGGCCGATCTCGCCGCAAAAGTGCTGGACGAGCTGGTCGATCGCACCAGGGTCGATCCCGCCCTGGTCGAGGACGTGATCATGGGCTGCGTGATGCAGGTCGGCGAGCAGTCCAACAACGTCGCGCGCAACGCGATCATGGCCTCGAAATTGCCGGAGAGCGTGCCTGGCACCTCGATCGACCGCCAATGCGGCTCCTCGCAGCAGGCGCTGCACTTCGCGGCGCAGGCCGTGATGTCCGGCGCGATGGACGTGGTGATCGCTGCCGGCGTGGAATCGATGACGCGCGTGCCGATGGGTCTTTCCTCGCAGCTTCCGGCCAAGAACGGCTTTGGCAATTACAAGAGCCCGGGCATCGAGCACAAATATCCGAACATCGTGTTCAGCCAGTTTACCGGCGCGGAGATGATGGCCGAGAAGTATGGCCTGTCGAAGGATGAGCTCGACGAGTACTCCTACAACAGCCACCAGCGCGCGATCGCGGCGACCCAAGCCGGCCACTTCAAGAAGGAGATCGTGCCGCTGGAGATCACCCGCGCCGACGGTTCCAAGGACACCCACCACATCGACGAAGGCATCCGCTTCGACGCCACGCTCGACGGCATCAAGGGCGTCAAGCTGATCGCCGAGAACGGCAAGCTCACCGCGGCGAGTGCCAGCCAGATCTGCGACGGCGCCTCCGGCGTGATGGTCGTGAACGAGCGCGGCTTGAAGCAGCTCGGCGTCAAGCCGCTGGCGCGCATCCACCACATGACGATGATGGGCGGCGATCCCGTGATCATGCTGGACGCACCGCTGCACGCCACCAAGCGTGCGCTGGAGAAGGCCGGCATGACGATCGACGACATTGACCTGTTCGAGGTCAACGAGGCCTTCGCCTCGGTGCCCACCGGGTGGCTGAAGACCACCGGCGCCGATCCGGCGCGCCTCAACGTCAATGGCGGCGCCATCGCGCTCGGCCATCCGCTCGGCGGCTCCGGCACCAAGCTGATGACGACGCTGGTGCACGCGCTGCACCAGCGCGGCAAGCGCTACGGCCTGCAGACCATGTGCGAAGGCGGCGGCATGGCCAACGTCACGATCGTCGAGCGGCTGTAACAAAACAAAAGCGAGTAGTGAATGGCGAGCAGCGAATGGTGAGTAGGCGAAGAGCGGTTTGCCCTTCCCTATTCGCCATTCGCTGCTCGCCATTCGCGGTTTGAGGAAACGCCATGACCCACCCCTCCATCCACGCCCGCACCACGCCCGACAAGATCGCCTACCGGATGGCCGGGACCGGCAAGGCGATCAGCTATCGCGAGCTGGACGAGCTCTCGAACCAGGGCGCAAACCTGTTCCGGTCGCTCGGCCTGAAGGCCGGCGACCACATCGCGCTGCTGATGGAGAACCGCCTCGCCTTCATGGAGATCTGCTGGGCGGCACAACGCAGCGGGCTCTATTACACCGCGATCAGCCGTTATCTGAAGCAGGACGAGATCGACTACATCATCGCCGACTGCGGCGCCAAGGTCGTGATCACCACGCCGAAATGCGCCGACCAGATCAAGGCCCTGATCAAGGGCACACCGGGCGAGCCGATCTTCTACATGATGGACGAACCGCTGCCGGGATTCCGCTCCTACGACAAGGAAGCGGCAGCGCAGCCGGTGACGCCGATCGCCGACGAGGTCGCCGGTTACGACATGCTGTATTCGTCGGGAACGACCGGCCGGCCCAAGGGCATCAAGAAGGCGTTCGAGGGCAACAAGATCGACGTGCCGAACGCGTTTCTGCGCGTCCTCTGCGCCGACATGTGCGGCATGAACGCCGAGAGCACCTATCTGTCTCCGGCGCCGCTCTATCACGCCGCTCCCCTGCGCTTCAACATGATGGCGATCGTGCTCGGCGGCACCTCCATCATCATGGAGCATTTCGACGCCGAAGAGTTCTTGAAGCTGGTCGAAAAATACAAGGTCACGCAGTCTCAGCTGGTGCCGACCATGTTCGTGCGCATGCTGAAGCTGCCGGACGACGTCCGCACGAAATACGACGTCTCGACGCTCAAGGGCGCGATCCACGCCGCAGCCCCCTGCCCCGTCGACGTCAAGGCAAAGATGATCGAATGGTGGGGACCGATCCTGATCGAGTATTATGCCGGTTCGGAAGGCAACGGCGTCACCGTCTGCAACTCGCAGCAATGGCTGGAGCATCGCGGCAGCGTCGGCCGCGCCGTGGTCGGCAAGATCAAGATCCTGGACGAGAACGACGAGGAACAGCCGACCGGCGAGATCGGAACGGTCTATTTCGCCGACGCGCCCGCGTTCACCTATCACAATGATCCCGAGAAGACGAAAAAGGCCTACAACGCCAAAGGCTGGTCGACGCTGGGCGACGTCGGCTATCTCGACAAGGACGGCTTCCTGTTTCTCACCGATCGCAAGTCCTACATGATCATCTCCGGAGGGGTGAACATCTATCCGCAGGAGACCGAGGACGTGCTGATCACCCACCCCGAGATCGCCGACGTCGCCGTGTTCGGCGTGCCGAACGAGGAGATGGGCGAGGAGGTGAAGGCGGTGGTGCAGCCACACGACATGAGTCGCGCCGGCAAGGAGCTCGAAGCCGACCTGATCGCGTACTGCAAGAGCCGCCTGTCCGCGATCAAGTGCCCGCGCTCGATCGATTTCGAAGCCGAGCTGCCGCGCACGCCCACCGGCAAGCTGGTGAAGCGGCATTTGCGCGACAGATATTGGCCGAAGGCGGCGGCGAGGATTTAGCGCTCAGCCTCAATCAAACAAGCTCGGCGTGTGGTTCACCAGCGCGCCTTCGATCTCCAGCATCTTCAGCTTCGTCACCACGCCATTCGCGGAGAAGCCGCCGGGCTTGTTGCCGGCGGCCAGCACGCGATGGCAGGGCACGACGATCGGGCAAGGGTTGCGGCCGAGCGCCTGGCCGACATCGCGCGATAGCTGAACGCCGCCGAGCTGCTTGGCGATGTCGCCATAGGTGATGGTCCTGCCGGGCGGGATGGCGCGGGCGATCTCGTAGACGCCGCGGTTGAAGTCGGGAACGCCATCGAGATCGAGCGGGATGTCGGTGAGGTCGTCAGGCTCGCCCGCGAGCAAATTTGAGATCCGGTCGATCGCCTGCTGCACTTCGGCGGTCGGCTCGGCTTCGGTGGCGTCAGCATGGCGCTGGCTGATGCGGGTGCGGATCTTCTGCTCGCCGCCCATCGGCAGTTGCGTGCCATTGATGCCGCGCGGACCCCAGGCGACGGCACAGAGGCCGATCCTGGTGTCGAACAGGGCAAAATGCTGGTCGGTCATGGCTTGGTTCCTGGCTTGCTTCCTCGTCGCAGGCCCCCAGTGTGATCTCAAGCTAAATCTAGGCTTGGAAATAGTTGCGATCCACCCGGTTTCCGGGAATCTTGCACAGGAGTTCCTGTTCCTTCGCGCGAGCCCAGAATGCAAAGCCTCCACGTCAACGGTTACGACATGCCCTATCTCGACGTGGGCCAGGACAAAGGCGGGCCGCCGCTGGTCTGCGTGCACGGCTCGCTCAACGACTTCCGCGTCTGGGGCTGCGTGCTCGGACCGCTGACGCAACGGCACCGGGTGATCGCCGTCAGCCTCAGGCACTTCTTTCCCGATCGGTGGGACGGTGTAGGAAACACCTATTCGATCGCCCAGCATGTCGACGACGTCATCGCCTTCATCGAGACGCTCGACCTCGGCCCGGTCGACCTGATGGGCCATTCCCGCGGCGGGCACATCTGCTTCCGAGTCGCGCAACGCCGGCCGGATCTACTACGCAGGCTGATCCTGGCCGAGCCCGGCGGCGAGCTCGATGCGAGCCTCGATCCGGATTATGCCGGCGGCCCCTCGCCGCTGCTGGCGCGGTTCACGGCCTCGGCGGAGAAGATCGCGGCCGGCGATGTCGATGGCGGCCTCGCCGTCTTCGTCGACACACTGGAAGGCGCCGGCACCTGGCCGCGGCTGCCGGCCCTGGTGAAGCAGAACCTTCGCGACAACGCCTTTACGCTGATCGGCCAGGTCCGCGACAATCGCCCGCCATTCTCGAAGGCGGATGCGGAGGCGATCAAGATGCCGACGCTGTTCATCCTGGGCGCGCGGACCAAGGGCCTGCTGCCGAAGGTGCTGCATGCGCTGGCCGCGCATGTGCCCTACTCCAAGACGGCGGTGATCCCGAACGCGACGCATCCGATGTTCGAGCAGGCGCCGCAAAAATATTCCGAAGTGGTTCTGGACTTTCTGGCGGGCTGAACATGCAGAGCATTCGCGTCAACGATTACGACATGGCCTATCTCGAAGTCGGAGAAGGTCCGCCGCTGGTCTGCGTGCACGGCACGCTCGGGGATTTCCGCACCTGGTATTCCGTGCTCGGCCCGCTGTCGAAATCTCATCGCGTCATCTCGGTGAGCCTGCGGCACTTCTTTCCCGAGCACTGGGGCGCCGCCGGCGACGACTACAAGATGGCCCAGCACGTCGCCGACGTGATCGGCTTCATCGAGCAGGTCAGGCCAGCGCCGGTCGATCTGATGGGCCATTCGCGCGGTGGGCACATCGCGTTTCGGGTCGCCCAGGCGCGGCCTGATCTGCTGCGAAAACTGGTGCTGGCCGAGCCGGGCGGCGATCTCGATGCCAGCCTGCCGACGCCGGAAGGCACGCCCGCGCACCCGCCGCTGGCCGCGAAGACCGCACGTTCCGTCGAGATGATCCGCGCCGGCGACATCGAGGGCGCGCTGCAGAACTTTTATGAAGGCATCGAGGGCGACGGCTCGTGGCGGCGCGTGCCGGCAGCGGCCAAGCAGCAACTGCGCGACAACGCCATCACCTTTCTCGGCCAGATCAACGAGCAGCGGCGGCCCTACACGCTCGCGGACGCGCAGGCGATCCGGACGCCGACGCTGCTGATCGGCGGCGGCGCGACGACGGGAAGCCTGTCGGTGATGTGGCGGGTGCTGGCCGCGCACATCACGGGCAGCAAGACGGCGGTGATCCCCAATGTCGGCCACTGGATGTTCGAGCAGGCGCCGCTGGAGTACGGCGAGGTGGTAACGAGGTTTCTGGGGGAGTAGGCGGGATCGGGTCTTGGCCATGATCCGGCAAAACAACCCCATGCACAGTAGACGGCAATAACGATATCAATAGCTTAGGGGAGCTCGAAAGGGACCTTCGACGCGGCGCCGGGCCTCATTGACGCTATCGCCGGCGCGTTATAGATTCGAATACGGAATTCCGTATTCTCATTGCGTTTTCGGAGCCGCTGGCGTGATCCCTCTCGACCCGCTTCCGAACCTGATCGACCAGGTCTATGCGCGAATCCTGGAGGCGATCTCGGACCGCACGCTGCAGCCTGGCCAGCGTATCCGGCAGAACGAGTTGGCGGACAAGCTCGGGGTGTCGCGCCAGCCGGTGTCGCATGCGCTGCACCTGTTGCACCGGCAGGGACTGGTCGCCGAGAGCGGCCGGCGCGGTTTCGAAGTCACCCAGCTCGACCCCGCGCGCATCCGCCAGCTCTATGAGGTGCGCGGCGCCATCGATGCGCTGGCGGCGCGGCTCGCCGCGGAGCGCGCCGGCACCGACGCGGCGGGACGCGCGCGGCTGGAGGCGGCGCTCGCCGCCGGACGCGGGATCGATCGCAACACTGCGCTCGCAGAGCTCATTGCGCTCGACGTCGATTTTCATCGCGCGATCTATCAGCTCGCCGGCAATCCCGTGATCGAGGAGACGATCGCGCCGCAATGGCCGCATATGCGCCGCTCGATGGCGACGGTGTTGTCGGAGCTCGATTATCGCGGTAGCGCCTGGGCCGAGCATGCCGATATCGCCGGACATATTCTCGCTGGCGATTCGGCGGCGGCCGAACGTGCGGCGCTCGCACATGCGCAGACGGCGGGACGGATGACCGAGGAGAGATTGAGGGCGACGGACGAGGTGGCGGCGTAGCGACCACCACCGCCAAAGACGTGGATGGCCGGGTCAAGCCCGGCCATGACGAGCGATAACAAAAATCGAAGCAGGAGGACGACCCATGAAACTGTCCCAGGAGCAATTGGAGTTCTTCCATCGCGAGGGCTGGCTGTTCCTGCCCGAATTGTTCAGCCAGGAGGAAGTGGACTTGCTCGCGCGCGAGGCGGTCGGCATCTACGACGCCAACCGGCCGGAGGTCTGGCGCGAGAAGAGCGGCGCGCCGCGCACCGCGTTTGCCGCGCACCTCTATAACGAGGCTTTCCGCATCCTCGGTGCGCATCCGCGCATGATCGACCCGGTCGAGCAGCTGTTCGGCGAGCCGGTCTACATGCACCAGTTCAAGATCAACGCGAAATCGGCCTTCACCGGCGATGTCTGGCAGTGGCACCAGGATTACGGCACCTGGAAGCGCGACGACGGCATGCCGGAGCCGCGCGCGATGAACATCGCGATCTTCCTCGACGAGGTGATGCCGATCAACGGTCCCCTGATGCTGGTGCCGCAAAGTCAGCACGCCGGCGACCTCAAGGCCTCGCATGACCTCTCGACCACCTCCTATCCGCTGTGGACGCTGGACGAGGAGACCGTGACGCGTCTCGTCAAGCAAGGCGGCATCGTCGCGCCGACCGGTAAGCCCGGCGGCATGCTGATGTTCCACGGCAATCTCGTGCATGGCTCTAGCGGCAACATCACGCCCTACCCGCGCAAGATCGTATACCTGACGCTGAATGCGGTCTCGAACTACATCCGCACGCCGACGCGGCCGGAGTACATCGCACACCGCGATTTTGCGCCGATCAAGACGGTGGACGACGACGCGCTGGTGCGGCTCGCGCGTGCGCCGCGACAAGCGGCGGAGTAAAGTCGCCGCCATGAGCGCCATCCACCTCTCCCATTGGGAGAGGTGAACCAAGCGCAAGCCGTATCAGCTGAAAATATCGGATAAATCCCCCATGAACCTCTTCCGGCTCCTCCAGGCCCGCGCCGCCACCGGCAAGCCTGTCCGCGTCGCGCTGATCGGGGCCGGCAAGTTTGGCTCGATGTTCCTGGCGCAGGTGCCGCACACGCCTGGGCTGGAGGTGCCCATCATCGTCGACATCGACCGCGAGCGCGCACGCGAGGCCTGCCGCACAGTGGGATGGGACGCGGCACGCATTGCCGCGACCGTCTTCACCGATGACGGCGCACGCGCCATTGCCGGCGGGGCGATGGATGTGGTGGTGGAGGCGACCGGCAATCCCGCCGTCGGCATCAGGCATGCGCGCGCCGCGATCGCAGCCGGCAAGCATATCGTGATGGTCAATGTCGAGGCCGACGTGCTGGCGGGCCCGCTGCTCGCCGAGGAAGCGCGCAAGGCCGGCGTGGTCTATTCGCTCGCCTATGGCGACCAGCCGGCGCTGACGGCGGAAATGGTCGACTGGGCCCGCGCCACCGGCTTTCGCGTGGTCGCCGCCGGCAAGGGCACGAAATACCTGCCGGCCTATCACGACGTGACGCCGCATGGCGTCTGGCAGCATTACGGCTTGACCGCGGGCGAAGCGCAGTCGGCCGGCATGAATCCGCAGATGTTCAACTCCTTCCTCGACGGCACCAAATCAGCGATCGAGATGGCCGCAATTGCCAACGCCTGCGGGCTCGACGTGCCTTCGGAGGGGCTGCTGTTTCCGCCCTGCGGCGTCGACGATCTGCCGCACATCATGCGGCCGCGCAGCAAGGGCGGCGTGCTGGAGCGACCCGGCGTCGTGGAAGTGGTCTCCTCGCTCGAGCGCGACGGCCGGCCGGTGTTTCGCGACCTGCGCTGGGGCGTTTACGTCGTGCTGGAGGCGCCGAACGACTATGCCGCCGACTGCTTCAGGCAATACGGCCTCAAGACCGACGCGAGCGGACGATACGCTGCGATGTACAAGCCCTACCATCTGATCGGGCTCGAGCTGAATATTTCGGTTCTGTCGACCGCTCTGCGGGGAGAGCCGACCGGGCAGCCCCATGGCTTCCGCGGCGACGTCGCTTCCGTGGCAAAACGCGACTTACGCGCCAGCGAGATGCTGGACGGAGAAGGCGGCTACACAGTTTGGGGCAAGCTGGTGCCGGCGGCTACGAGCCTCAAGGCCGGCGCCCTGCCGATCGGACTGGCGCATCGCCTCAAGCTGAAGCACGACGTCGCCCATGGCGAGATCGTGCGCTGGAGCGACGTCGAGTTCGACGCAGGCGATGAGACGATCAGGACGCGCAAGGCGATGGAAGCGGCGTTCGCGGCGCAGCATTGACGGATTGGGCCAGAGCACGACCAAAGTGCGCTTGATTTAAACATTCCCTTTCGTCATCCTGACCGCGATCCGGGAAATTCAATTTCGGACATCACAAAACGTCGATCTACGGCGAACACCGAAGCGGCGACAAGATCGCGATCCCTCGTCGAGGACTCGACATCACAGGAGGGGAGACGCATGGAACGTCGTAAATTCCTGACGGCAGGCGGATTGGGCCTGGCCGCGAGTGCCGTCGCTACGCCGGCGATCGCGCAGTCGATGCCCGAGATCAAATGGCGATACACCGCGAGCTGGCCGAAGGCCCTGGATACGCTCTACGGAGGATGCGAGTACTTCGCCAGGCGCGTCGCCGAGATCACCGACAATCGTTTCCAGATCCAGCCATTCGCCGCTGGCGAGATCGTGCCAGGGCTGCAGGTGCTCGATGCCGTCGCGAACGGCACGGTCGAGATGGGCAACACTGCGCTGTACTATTATTGGGGCAAGAACCCCGCTTTCACGTTCGGTACGGCGCTGCCGTTCGGATTGAACACGCGTCAGCACATCTCGTGGCTCCAGTGGGGCGGCGGCCAGGACCTGATCAACGATCTCCTGAAGGAGTACAACACCATCGGCATTCCGACGGGCTCGACCGGAGCCCAGATGGGCGGCTGGTTCCGGAAGGAGATCAAGTCGATCGACGATCTCAAGGGACTGAAGTTCCGGGTTGGCGGCTTTGCCGGCACGATCATCGCCAAGGTCGGCGGCGTCCCGCAGCAGATTGCCGCGGGCGATATTTATCCCGCACTGGAGAAAGGCACGCTCGATGCCGCAGAATGGGTCGGGCCTTACGACGACGAGAAGCTCGGCTTTGTGAAGGTTGCGAAGTACTATTACTATCCCGGTTGGTGGGAAGGCACCGGCCAGGGTCACAACATCATCAATCTCGAGAAATGGAACGCGCTGCCGAAGCACTACCAGGCCGCGGTCGATGCCGCTTCGCGCGATACCTTCACCTGGGTGACCGGCAAATACGACTTCGTCAATCCGCCGGCGCTGAAGCGTCTGCTGGTGGCCGGCGCGATCCTGAAGCCGTTCCCGCAGGAAGTGCTCGAAAGCTGCTACGGCGCGGCCAGCGAGATCTATGCCGATCTCGCCAAGTCGAATCCGCATTTCGGCAAGATGTATGCGAGCCTGACGGCTTTCCGCAGCGAATCGCTGGCCTGGATGCAGGTCGCCGAGCTCAGCTTCGATAGCTTCATGATGCGGATGCGGACACGAACGTGAGCCGCTGAGCGACACGTGACGTCGGAAACGACGAAAGCCCCGGAGATGTCTCCGGGGCTTTTTTGCGGCGATGTTTGCGACTGCGGGAGCGAAACGAGTTGTGCTCTCGTGCCCCGGACGCAGCGCAGCAACGCTTGCGCGTTGCAGCGCGTCCGGACACGAGAATTACGTCTCAGTTCTGATCGTCGCCGAGCACCGCGACCAGCTTGTCGTAATATTTGCCGACGAGATCGATGTTGGCCTTGTTCTCGACCTGGGGCGCGGGCGTCTTCAGCGCCTCGTTGAGCTCGTCGAGGGCTTCCTTCTTGTCCTTGGCCGGCATCTTCTTGTCGGCCTGGACCTGCGCGATCTGCAACTTGATCACGGCTTCGGTGCCGACATATTTCTTGGTCGCGGGATC
>NZ_JALJRD010000006.1:95000-374004 GCF_024519875.1 Bradyrhizobium sp. Bra64
CTTAGAAAGGAGGTGATCCAGCCGCAGGTTCCCCTACGGCTACCTTGTTACGACTTCACCCCAGTCGCTGACCCTACCGTGGCCGGCTGCCTCCCTTGCGGGTTAGCGCACCGTCTTCAGGTAAAACCAACTCCCATGGTGTGACGGGCGGTGTGTACAAGGCCCGGGAACGTATTCACCGTGGCGTGCTGATCCACGATTACTAGCGATTCCAACTTCATGGGCTCGAGTTGCAGAGCCCAATCCGAACTGAGACGGCTTTTTGAGATTTGCGAAGGGTCGCCCCTTAGCATCCCATTGTCACCGCCATTGTAGCACGTGTGTAGCCCAGCCCGTAAGGGCCATGAGGACTTGACGTCATCCCCACCTTCCTCGCGGCTTATCACCGGCAGTCTCCTTAGAGTGCTCAACTAAATGGTAGCAACTAAGGACGGGGGTTGCGCTCGTTGCGGGACTTAACCCAACATCTCACGACACGAGCTGACGACAGCCATGCAGCACCTGTGCTCCAGGCTCCGAAGAGAAGGTCACATCTCTGCGACCGGTCCTGGACATGTCAAGGGCTGGTAAGGTTCTGCGCGTTGCGTCGAATTAAACCACATGCTCCACCGCTTGTGCGGGCCCCCGTCAATTCCTTTGAGTTTTAATCTTGCGACCGTACTCCCCAGGCGGAATGCTTAAAGCGTTAGCTGCGCCACTAGTGAGTAAACCCACTAACGGCTGGCATTCATCGTTTACGGCGTGGACTACCAGGGTATCTAATCCTGTTTGCTCCCCACGCTTTCGTGCCTCAGCGTCAGTATCGGGCCAGTGAGCCGCCTTCGCCACTGGTGTTCTTGCGAATATCTACGAATTTCACCTCTACACTCGCAGTTCCACTCACCTCTCCCGAACTCAAGATCTTCAGTATCAAAGGCAGTTCTGGAGTTGAGCTCCAGGATTTCACCCCTGACTTAAAGACCCGCCTACGCACCCTTTACGCCCAGTGATTCCGAGCAACGCTAGCCCCCTTCGTATTACCGCGGCTGCTGGCACGAAGTTAGCCGGGGCTTATTCTTGCGGTACCGTCATTATCTTCCCGCACAAAAGAGCTTTACAACCCTAGGGCCTTCATCACTCACGCGGCATGGCTGGATCAGGGTTGCCCCCATTGTCCAATATTCCCCACTGCTGCCTCCCGTAGGAGTTTGGGCCGTGTCTCAGTCCCAATGTGGCTGATCATCCTCTCAGACCAGCTACTGATCGTCGCCTTGGTGAGCCATTACCTCACCAACTAGCTAATCAGACGCGGGCCAATCTTTCGGCGATAAATCTTTCCCCGTAAGGGCTTATCCGGTATTAGCACAAGTTTCCCTGTGTTGTTCCGAACCAAAAGGTATGTTCCCACGCGTTACTCACCCGTCTGCCGCTGACGTATTGCTACGCCCGCTCGACTTGCATGTGTTAAGCCTGCCGCCAGCGTTCGCTCTGAGCCAGGATCAAACTCTCAAGTTGGACTTGAACTTTGAACCGGCTGATCACAACGTTTGACGAGGTCCCACCATTTTTCATCGACCGAAGTCGACGAGCTGCCCGCGATTCACATCGCTGGCAACGATGGTGTAACCTTAAAACGTGTACCGCCGAAGTCTTTCGTCCCCTCTCAGAACTCAAAAGCCGAAGCTCTCAAGTATTCCGAGAGGCGCAAGGACTCCGCCGTCCACGTTTCTCTTTCTTCATCTTCACTTGTCAAACAGCCCGGGACCAGTAGGCCCCAACCTTCCGTAGAGGAAGGGTTCCGACACCCTTACCGACGATGGATGAACTCCAATCGACTTACGTCGACTGTTGTGTCACTCAACAAGGTGAGGAGCATCAGTGGCGCGTTCGCTCGCCTTGGTCAGTGACCCGGCGGCGCCGCGCTCAGTGGTCGGGTTATAGGCCCCACCCATCGGGATTGTCAACGCCCATTGTCAACAAATCGTCGCACGATGGATCGTTGATAAAATTCATGCGATTCCAGTTGGTTAGGAGGGGTCTGGGCGCGCGATCCGGGCCGGCGCGGTGAAAAAATCCAAAAAAAGTTTGGCCTCCATGGGGACTCCGGGAGGGGCTCCGGCGGCGGCTTGCAGCCCCGCCGTACTTGAGCCACAATCCCGCGGCGTTCTGGTAGAGACGAAGCTTGAATCGCAGGGATGCCAGTGGGGGCTGCCTGCGGTTTGCGTGGGGTCCGAGGAAGGCGATCATACGATGAAGCGGCCTTCTTCAGACATTCGAGAGACATCGAGAGATCTTTTTCCGCTTAGCTGTTCGTAATTTCGGCCGGCCTGTCATCAGGGCCTTCGGACCGCGGACGCCTGTGCGGCTTTCCTCTTTCCAGCGATGCCCCCGAAGAGGGCAGCCTGGGGAGGGGTTCGAAACCGGGCTCTTGGGTCGTTGATTGGGGGACTTGGGTTGAACCACAGGACGTCACGCGGCGCTTACGGGCGTGAGACCGGGATCATCGATCTCGGCCACGAGCCGCCGCTGTCCGTCGACGGTTCTGAAGCTGCCGTCATCGATCGCCGCCGCGTCTCCGTGCAATGGTTCAGCGGGACAATCCTGACCGGACTTTGCGGCGCAGCCCTGATCGGCGGTGCCGTTTTCGCATCACTCGACGGCGAGATGACCTTCGCCAAGGTGCCCGAGCGCGTCGAAGGCGCGCTGCGCGGCGCATTCGGCGCAGCCGACCGCGCCGCCACCCTGCACAAGAGCGACCGCCTGCCGCCGCCGAGCGAATCCACGGCCTCGCGCAACATCGTGCGCGTCTCCACCGTCGCGCGCGTCGGCAATCGCGACGTGATGCGGGTGCGTCCCTTCGTCCGGATCGCCGGCAATCTGTCGATGACGACAAGCGATCTGTCGGCCAAGATCCCGCCGTTCAACGCCCAGCGCATGCTCACCGACGTCGGCTCCGATCCGAAGACCGCATCCGACGATCCCAACAATCCGGAAGCGGTCGAACCCGACGCCGAGGTCTCCTTCGTCACCAAGGACCTGTCGTCGGTGCTGCCGAAGGCCAAGATTTCCGCGGTGGTGGCGCTCGACGACATCCTGATGCGGGTGCGCGACGCCGCCAACTGGCGCGGCAATGGCGGGGTGCGCTACGCCTCGCTTGCCAATGCCGCGGCCGACATCTCCGGCACGACCGGCCCGTCCGACATGAGAAGCGCCTACGCCAGCGAAGCGTCGCCGTCCGATCCCTATGCCGGCTTCGAGACGCGCGTGGTGCCGGAAAACGTCACGCTGCTGCCGAAGACCAAGGAGCAGATCACCGGCGGCAATCCCAACGGCGAACGCGTCCACGTGGTCAAGAAGGGCGACAGCGTCGCTGGCGTGCTGCGCGATCTCGGCGCCACGGCTGACGAGATCAAGGCGATCGCCGCGACGCTCGGGCCGCGCGGCCGCGACGGCGGCCTCAAGGAAGGCGAGAAGCTGCGCATCCTGATGGCGCCCTCAAGCCCCGGCGCAAGGCTGCAGCCCTACCGCGTCGTCATCGCCAACGAGACCATGGTCGAGGCGATCGCGGCGCTGTCCGATCTCGGCAAATACGTCGCGGTCGACGTCTCCAGCATGAACACCGTCGCCGACGCTGCGGCCAACGCCAACAGCGACGACGATGACGACGATGACGGCACCGGCGTGCGGCTCTACCAGAGCATCTACGAGACCGCGATGCGCAACAAGGTGCCGATGCCGGTCATCGACGACATGATCAAGATCTACTCCTACGACGTCGACTTCCAGCGCAAGGTGGCGCCGGGCGACTCGTTCGACGTGTTCTACGCCGGCGAGGACGAGGGCGTGACCGCAAGCGAGAAGAACGAAGTGCTGTTCGCCTCGCTGACGGTCGGCGGCGAGACCAAGAAATACTACCGCTACCAGAGCCCCGACGACGGCGTCGTCGACTACTATGACGAGACCGGCAAGAGCGCGAAGAAGTTCCTGGTCAGGAAGCCCGTCAACAACGCCATCATGCGCTCCGGCTTCGGCGGCCGCCGCCATCCGATCCTGGGCTATGTGAAGATGCACACCGGCGTCGACTGGGCCACCGCCTACGGCACGCCGATCTTCTCCGCCGGCAATGGCGTGATCGAAAAGGCCCAGCTCGAGGGCGGTTACGGCAAATATATCCGCATCAAGCACAACAACGGCTACGAGACCGCCTACGGCCACATGTCGGCCTTCGCCAAGGGCATGGAGCCGGGCAAGAAGGTACGGCAGGGCCAGGTGATCGGCTTCGTCGGTTCGACCGGCCAGTCGACCGGACCGCACGTCCATTACGAAATCCTGGTCAACGGCCGCTTCGTCGACCCGATGCGCGTAAAGCTGCCGCGCGGCCGTTCGCTGGAAGGCCCGATGCTGGCCGGCTTCGAGAAGGAGCGCGACCGGCTCGACGGCATGATGAGCGGCCGCGGCGGCGCCATCGCCCGGATGTCGGACGCAACCGGCGGCCCGTTGCAAGTGACGAACCGGTAAACTCCGGAGGGGCGGTCGGCTCTCTCGAGCCGACCTCGCTGCACCCACGAGAAGCATCGCAGGCGCGCGTCGATCGCTTTCGTCAAGCCAGCAAAGTGAAGCCGGCGACGCTCCTGGAGCACGACGTCATCAGGCCCGCCAGCCGATCCGATGACGGGCACCGTCGCGAACGACACCAACAACGGTGTGATCCAGTGTCAAACGAAAGCCGTGGGCTTCAGCGAGAAGAACAGCACTTGCAATCCATTTGCCTCGTAGTGCTGTTGAAACGATCCAATGCTGAAGTTCTGCGCGAACGCGGCGTGACCCGAGCTGTTCGAAAATATCTGAGTGGCATCGACACTGCCACTCGTCTCGCCGACGATGCCGGTATGTCCATGGTTTACGCCGACAGTGGGAGCGATGATCACATCCCCTGCCCGAGCGTCTTTTTTTGACTTCAGCCGGGTATGGCCAGCTTTCAGGGCTTCGAACAACCCATCGGTGCCCAGCCCGTTGTCACCATGTCCTTCGGTGGAAATGGGCTTGCCGAGAGCAATACGTGCAACCTCATTCACGGCCCAGGCACAAGCCAGATTGCCGTTCTGCGTGCCCGGCACATTGCGCGTGCTGTGGCCGACGAACGCTCGCGCCGCCGCGAACATTTTAGCCCGTGCTTCGCTGCTGGTCGCAGGCGCCGTACCCGGAGGCCCCGAGATGATCGATGGATCCTTGCGAACGGCCTTGTTCAGTTCGCCCGCCACGGCATCCGGGATATCAGGTCCCGCTTGGACCGGAAGAACGACGGTATCGTTGAGGATCGCTTGGGCAACCGCTCCGCCAACGCTCCGCAACAGGCTTTGACCGCCATCGTCCGAACCGACAAGGTTGATCACCCAATAGAGCGTATCTCCATAGGCGGTCACAACGGCCAGGCTTTGAGCCATGTTCGCGGGCAGGATTGCAGCACTGACGGCTCTGATGTCGATTGCAAGCGCCGGCGGTGTCTCGGGCGCCGCTATTTGTGCTCCCTCCGGCATCGGAATTCGAAGCGTGCAGTTGTCATCCGTGTCCAGGTGGAGCGCGTGCGCCAGGCCGGGCGAAAGATCAGCAATGCGGCCTGTTGCAACGTTGGGTCCCCAATCCGCCGGACTTGCCGTGACCGACTTCCCGTTTGCGGACACCGTGACCGTGGCCCCGCGCAGGAAGTCTTGCGGAGTAACGGAATAATCCCAACGGCATGCAAGATAGTTGAAGCCCGGGTTGAGGCGTCGCGCGAGTCCGGTCGTGCCCTGCGGTTGCGCGTCGAGGAAAAGCCCGGCAGGTGCCGTGCCAGCGTTCGCGGCATCGTAAATTGCCAGCCCCTCGTTCGCGCCAACCCCCATATCCTGCGGGCCACCGAAGATCGACATCTTGCCGCTTATGATGACGCTCGTTTGCGGACCGGGATCAATGAAGGTGGCTTCAACCGAAAACTTGCCTTTGGAATCATTGATAGCCGTAACGATATTGGCACCGTCTTGTGCAAAACTCTTGACGATTGCCTTGAGGCTCTCTTCCGGAACCTCATTCATAACCTGTATTTCTAAACTCATTTCATTGCCCTCGACGAAACGTGGCCTACAATTTCCCGGCCGCCTTGAGCTGTCCCACGACATTCTGCCGTTGAGTGGCCAATTCCTTGCTTTGCAGGAAGCGCGTGAGATCGCGCGGCGTACGCAACGGTTGACCGGTCGCCGGGTCGGTGATTTGCGCCAACAACGGCGCAAGCTGGTTCACTCGATCGGCATCACGTTCGCCAGTTCCATTGGGATCGAGGAACTTCATGAGAATAACGGTCGGGTTATCGGGCCCGAAGGTCGAGGAAATTCGGGTCGCTTTCGGGACAGTCGCGCTCGGCGCTGTCATGTTGCTAACGACAACACCCCTCTTCGCCGCCGCCGGGGCGTCGCTGTGAACGAGCGTCGTCGTGATGTTGATGGTTGCCTCGATAGTGGTGGGCATGCACAGGCGGAGATAATTACGCAGCAAATAGATCGCCGTCGGCTGATCCGGCACCGCCCAGTCTTGAATCTTCTTCCGATATTCTCCCTGGGAATCATAGACCACTTGCTGGATCGTCGACTGGTTCACCGCAATGAGCAGGCGCGAATTCCAATTCGCATAGGTTGCGCTCGCAAGCCCGAACGCCGCCGTCACAATATTGAGTGCGTCCGGATTCGATCCTGTCACGGTCATGATCGTATGGACCGCGGTGTTGACCGCCGATATTTCCGCCAAAATCGGCTCGCGGTCGCGGCGTTTCGCGTCGATCCACAACAGGAAGCCGTCGCACCGTTGATCGATGTCGTTCATGCCGGCTTGCACGAAACCTCTCCAGTCGCCTCCGCAATTCTGGCCGGCCTGACTGCAGATGAACTGAATATATTCGTTCAGGAGTTGCGCCTGCCTCGCTGCGTCGGGCGAATACAGATCGGCACCAGCACCCTCGGTGATGTAGCGCCGTTCCGTGACCGGATCGCAGGCCGACACGGTCAACGCCGTGAAGACGCACGCCACAAGTCGCAGCAACACGGTTCGCAATGGGAAACGCACATTCGATCTATCGCCGACGCGTGACCGGCCAGCCGCGCAGAACCTCGACGCCAACACTTCACTGACGCTACGCATCGACGCAATCCCATTAAATAATTATTGGGGATTGTGGCGAGTCTTGAGCAGATTGTTCAAGTGAATTTATGCACGCTCTCAGAGAAAGCGCAGGGCGTGTTCTATTTATAACACACCGCCCTTGCGTGCGCCGGAGCGACACAGCCCTCGGTTGTGCCATTGGCCCTGCATACGGTGCGAAAAATCTACCGCGTTGTCACGCGAGGCAGATTGCTCGCATTGCGTGTACAAAAAAACCTCCCCGCATCGCGGGGAGGTTTGGACAGCTTCAGTTCGTCGTTTCGCGAAATCAGTTCAGCTTGCGCTTCGTCACCGGCGCCTCGAACTGGGCGATCTCCGCAGTCTGCGGCGCCTTGCCGTTGAAGGTCAGCACGTTGCCTTCGGAGGAGATTGCAACGCTGTCGCCATCCCTGACGTCGCCAGCCAGGATCATCTCGGCCAGCGGGTCCTGGAGGTGGCGCTGGATCACCCGCTTGAGCGGCCGGGCGCCGTAGGCGGGATCCCAGCCCTTGGCGGCGAGCCAGTCGCGGGCCGCGGTGTCGAGCGTCAGCACGATCTTGCGATCGGTCAAAAGCTTCTGCAGCCGCGCGAACTGGATCTCGACGATCCGGCCCATCTCGTTCCTCTGCAAGCGGTGGAACAGGATGATCTCGTCGACGCGGTTGAGGAACTCGGGGCGGAAATGCCCCCGCACCATTCCCATCACCTGCTCGCGCACGGCCGAGGTGTCTTCGCCCTCCGGCTGATTCACCAGAAACTCCGAACCGAGGTTCGAGGTCATGATGATCAGCGTGTTGCGGAAATCGACGGTGCGGCCCTGGCCATCGGTCAGGCGGCCGTCGTCGAGCACCTGCAACAGGACGTTGAAGACGTCGGGATGCGCCTTCTCGATCTCGTCGAACAGCACGACCTGGTAGGGCCGTCGCCGCACCGCCTCGGTGAGCGCGCCGCCCTCGTCATAGCCGACATAGCCGGGAGGCGCGCCGATCAGCCGCGAGACCGAGTGCTTCTCCATGTATTCGGACATGTCGAGGCGGACCATCGCGGTCTCGTCGTTGAAGAGATACTCGGCGAGAGCCTTCGTCAGCTCGGTCTTGCCGACGCCGGTGGGGCCCAGGAACATGAACGAGCCGGTCGGCCGGTTCGGGTCCTGCAGGCCGGCACGCGAGCGGCGCACGGCGGTTGCGACCGCACGCACGGCCTCGGCCTGACCGACGACGCGGGTGCCGAGCTGCTCCTCCATCTTCAGGAGCTTCTCCTTCTCACCCTCCAGCATCTTGTCGACCGGCACGCCGGTCCAGCGCGAGACCACCTGCGCGATGTGGTTGGCGGTAACAGCCTCCTCCATCATCTCGCCGGAGTTTTGCGTGGTATTTTCCTTGGCCTCGAGGTCCGCGAGCTGCTTCTCGAGCTGCGGGATCCGGCCATAGGCCAGCTCGCCCGCCTTCTGGAATTCGCCGCGCCGCTGCGCGTCGGCGAGATCGACGCGCAGGGCGTCGAGCTCGGACTTCAGCTTCTGGGCGTCGGAGAGCTTGTTCTTCTCCGCGCTCCAGCGCGCGGTGATCGCCGCGGACTTCTCCTCGAGCTCGGCGAGCTCCTTCTGGAGCGTTTCGAGACGGGACCTGGAGCCGAGATCGCTTTCCTTCTTGAGCGCCTCCTGCTCGATCTTGAGCCGGATGATCTCGCGATCGAGCGAATCCAGCTCTTCCGGCTTGGAATCGACCTGCATCTTCAGCCGCGCCGCCGCCTCGTCCATCAGGTCGATCGCCTTGTCGGGCAGGAAGCGGTCCGTGATGTAGCGGTTGGACAGGGTCGTGGCGGCAACGAGCGCGGAATCGGTGATCCGCACGCCATGGTGCTGCTCGTACTTGTCCTTCAGGCCGCGCAGGATCGAGATGGTGTCCTCGACCGTGGGCTCGCTGACGAAGATCGGCTGGAAGCGCCGCGCCAGCGCCGCATCCTTCTCGACATGCTTGCGGTATTCGTCGAGCGTGGTCGCGCCGATACAATGCAGCTCGCCGCGGGCGAGCGCCGGCTTGAGCAGATTGGAGGCGTCCATCGCACCGTCGCCCTTGCCGGCGCCGATCAGCGTGTGCATCTCGTCGATGAACAGGATGAAATTGCCCTCGCTGGCGGTCACTTCCTGGAGCACGGCCTTCAGCCGCTCCTCGAACTCACCGCGATATTTTGCGCCCGCAATCAGCGAGCCGAGGTCAAGCGAGAGCAGCTTCTTGTCCTTCAGGCTCTCCGGCACGTCGCCATTGACGATGCGCAGCGCGAGGCCCTCGGCGATGGCGGTCTTGCCGACACCGGGCTCGCCGATCAGGACGGGATTGTTCTTGGTCCGCCGCGACAGCACCTGGATGGTGCGGCGGATCTCCTCGTCGCGGCCGATGACCGGATCGAGCTTGCCGTCGCGCGCAGCCTGGGTCAGGTCGCGGGCATACTTTTTCAACGCGTCATAGGCGTTCTCGGCGGTCGCGCTGTCCGCGGTGCGGCCCTTGCGCAGCGCCTCGATGGCGGCATTGAGGTTTTGCGGGGTGACGCCGCCCTTGGCCAGAATCGCGCCGGCCTCGCTGGTCTTCTCCAGCGCGAGCCCGAGCAGCAGCCGCTCGACGGTGACAAAGCTGTCGCCGGCCTTCTCGCCGGCCTTTTCGGCGGCGTCGAAGGTACGAGCGAGCTCGGGCGCCAGATAGATCTGCCCGGCACCGCCGCCGGAGACCTTCGGCACCTTGCTCAGGGCGTCCTCGGTCGCCTTGAGAATTGCGCGGGAATTGCCGCCGGCGCGGTCGATCAGACCGGCAGCGAGCCCCTCATTGTCGTCCAGCAGCACCTTCAGCACGTGCAGGGTCGAAAATTGCTGGTGCCCCTCGCGCACAGCAAGCGACTGCGCGGACTGGATGAAGCCCCTGGAGCGTTCGGTATATTTGTCGATATTCATGGTCTTTTCTTTCCCTCGGCCTGCCCCTGGAGCCCTCTAAGGCACTCCAAACGGCATCTTCACTGGGTTTCCGCTGGCCGCGTTGACGTTCCTCAACCGGCAACGGTCGTTATCAGCCGGCGCTGGCGCCGGCCTGACCCTGATGTGGGAAGCGTGCCCTCGGATCGGAAGAGGCGAGTTCACAATTTCGTGCGCGAATCCGCGTGCTTGGCGGGGCGCCGCCGAATCCCTTAAGTAGCGGCATGACACCTGACGCAATGACGGCCCGCCAGACCGCCGAAATCACCGGCCTTTACCGCTACCCGATCAAAGGCCTGACGCCGGAGCCCCTGTCCCGCGTCTCCCTGCGAGCCGGCCAGACCCTGCCCGCCGACCGCCGCTACGCCATCGAAAACGGTCCCAGCGGCTTCGATCCCGAACAGCCGCAGTGGAAGCCGAAGATCCAGTTCCTGATGCTGGCGCGCAACGAGCGGCTGGCTTCACTCGACAGCCGGTTCGAGGACGCGACCAACCGCCTGACCATCCGCAAGGACGGCCAGATCGTCGCCAGCGGCGATCTCGAGACCGCCGCCGGGCGCGCCGCCATCGAGGGTTATTTCAGCGAGAACTTCCAGCCGGAGTTGAAGGGCCCGCCCAAGGTCCTGTCGGGCCGTGACCACAGCTTTTCCGACGTGGCCCGCAAGGTCGTCTCCATCATCAATCTCGGCAGCGTCCGCGCGCTCGAGACCATGCTCGGCGGGACCGCAGTGCACCCGCTGCGCTTCCGCGCCAATCTCTACGTGAAGGGCTGGCCGGCCTGGTCAGAGCTCGACCTGGTCGGCCAGACCCTCGCGATCGGTCAGGCCCGGTTGCGAGTGGTCAAGCGCATCGTCCGTTGCCCGGCCACCAATGTCGATCCGGAGACCGCAAAGCGCGACCTCGAAATCCCGCCGACACTCTCGCGCAATCTCGGCCACATGGACTGCGGCATCTATGCCGAGGTGATCGCCGACGGCGAGATCGGCGTGGGGGATGCGGTCGCGGTGGAACAGCCAAAGCTGGTGTGAACGAGCGACGCTGGCTCCACGCATTCCGTCATTGCGAGGAGCGAAGCGGCGAAGCAATCCAGACTATTTCCGCGGAGGGATTCTGGATTGCTTCCGCCTTCGCCAAAGGCTTCGGCGGACAAGTCGCTTCGCTCGCAATGACGAGGCAGCACCGTCAATTCGGCATCACATACGCATAGATCCGGCCGCGCGAGACCGGGGCCTCGCGGACGCGGTTGCCGTTGTTGCCGGAGATCATGATCGGATTGCCCTGCGCGTCGATGCCGGTGATGATGCCGACATGACCGCCCCGACCGCCGCGCGACATCACTGCGATGGCGCCGACCTGCGGGCCGGAGACGCGCGTGCCGTAATGCGCGAACGAGTTCGCCATGTCGGAGCCGGTGCCATGGTGGCCGGTTTTCTCAAGCACCATGTTCATGAAGCGCGCGCACCACAGGCTGCCGCGCCCGGTCGGATTGCCGCCGACGTAGCGGCGTGCCTCAGACACGAGGCCCGATCCGCCACCGAAGCTGCCGCTGCTCATGGCGTTGCTGGCCATCCCAGTGCTATCTCTCCTGGCTATCACACCGCCATCGCTCTTGGCCATTCGACGGCTGGCGCGCGTCGTCATTCCAACGCTGCCGCTGATGGTCATTCCACCGCTGCCGCCCATGATCATGCCGCCGCTATTGGCGGTCGGGTCATAGCTGGCAAAGCTGTTGCCGAATCCGCCGGCCTGCAACTGCGCGGCGCTGCGCTCGAAGCGCGAGCTGCGCGCAGTGTGCCGATAATGATGGTATCTGCTGACGTGATGCGC
The DNA here is from genome assembly GCF_024519875.1 of Bradyrhizobium sp. Bra64. NCBI lineage: Bacteria > Pseudomonadati > Pseudomonadota > Alphaproteobacteria > Hyphomicrobiales > Nitrobacteraceae > Bradyrhizobium > Bradyrhizobium sp. Bra64. Next base: position 106,933 of record NZ_JALJRD010000006.1, read on the forward strand.
GTGAGCATGCCGCTCTGCGCTATGACGGTGAGGCCGTGCCGAGGCCGGAGACGAGAACGCGGCGGCCGCCGCGAAGAAGAGAGCCAGCGCGACAAGGCAGCGCGACAGGCGAGACGCAAACAACTCGAACATACTTCATCCTTCGTTGACACCCCACTTCCCAGTCGGCCCGTGCGGCGGCCGACATCCGTCTGGCCGTTAAGCCGCCGGATGTGGCGAGAAAAAGACGCCGCGACGGCGAATGGCTGCGATGATTTTGTGCCGATGCTCGTTCGATGCTGCCGCATTGCGGACAACAACATTAACTGCGATCTTCAGGATGCGGCTTGAAGAGAGGGAAACAGTTAATGCCCCACGCCACGACCAGGGACGACGTCCGTATCTATTTCGAGGAAGCGGGTCAGGGAACGCCGATTATTTTTCTGCACGAGTTCGCGGCCGACTACACCAATTGGGAGCCGCAAATGCGTTACTTCTCGCGCGGCCACCGTTGCATCACCCATTCCGCGCGCGGCTACACGCCGTCGGACGTGCCTGATGGCGATGTCTACAGCTACAAGCATTTCTACACCGACGCGCTCGCGGTGCTCGACCATCTCGGAATCGAGCGCGCGCATCTCGTCGGTCTCTCGATGGGCGCATACTCATCGCTCCAGATCGGATTGAACGCGCCGCAGCGCGCGCTGTCGATGACGCTGGCCGGAATCGGCTCCGGCTCGGAGATCGAGAACCTCGACGCCTGGCGCAGGCAGTGCCGCGCCAATGCCGAGCAGTTCGAGACGCTCGGCTCCATCGAAGTCGCAAAGGTCACACGCGAGGCGCCGAGCCGGATTCCCTTCCTGGTGAAGGATCCGCGCGGCCACGCCGAATTCTACGCCGCGCTGGCGCGCCACGACGCCAAGGGATCGGCGCGGACAATGCGCGGCTTCCAGGGCGGCCGCCCCTCGATCTACACCATGACGGAAGCGATCAGAGGCGCCGCGACACCGGCGCTGATCATCTGCGGCGACGAGGACGATCAGTGCATTGGGCCGAGCCTGTTCCTGAAGAAGCACCTGCCCGCGGCGGGGCTGGCGATGCTCCCGAAGTCGGGCCACGTGCTCAACCTGGAAGAGCCCGCGCTGTTCAACGAGAGCGTGGAGCGATTCGTGGCGCTGGTGGAAGCGGGACGATGGCCGGTCCGCGATCCACGGTCGCTTGCGGCGCATTAGCGCGAAGGCGTCACCTGACTATTTTCCTTGCCCGCGCGTGAGCAAAAACACGCCCTGCTCGCCGAACAGATTCCACACCCACCATGGCAGCCGCAGCCGCAGCGGACGGCCGTAGAGATCGAGCGCTTCGGCGCGCTCCATCTTGACACCGATGGCGTCGCAGAGCTCGATGAAATCCTTGATGGTGCAGAAATGGATGTTGGCGGTGTCGTACCAGCTGGCCGGCAGGTTCTCGGTGCGCGGCATGTGGCCGCCGATCAGGAGCTGAAGCCGCATCTTCCAGAAGCCGAAATTCGGGAACGTGACGATTGCGCGGCGGCCGATGCGCAAGAGGTTCTCCAGCACGACCTTGGGCTGCCGCGTCGCCTGCAGCGTCTGCGACAGGATCACGTAGTCGAAGGCGTCGTCGGGATAGTTGACGAGGTCGGTATCGGCGTCGCCCTGCACCACCGCGAGGCCCTTGGCGACGCAGCGGTTGACGCCCTCGCGCGACAGCTCGATACCGCGGCCGTCGATGCCGCGGGTCTCCAGCAGCTGGAGCAGATCGCCCTCGCCGCAGCCGACGTCGAGCACTTTCGAGCCCGGCTTGACCATCTCGGCGACCAGCACATGATCGGCGCGAAAATCACCGGGCTGCCCGGTCGCAACGCCGCCCAGCGGCAGCACCTCCTGTACGGACATCGCTAGCCGTCCTTGTCCTTGAGCCCGCGCGCCTTGCCCGCCGATTGCAGGAAGGCGCGGGAGATGTCGAAGAATTCGGGCACGTCGAGCAGGAAGGCGTCGTGGCCGCGATCGGTCTCGATCTCGGCGAACGAGACCCGCGCGCTCGACGCATTCAGCGCGTGCACCAGCGCGCGCGATTCCGAGGTCGGGAACAGCCAGTCGCTGGTGAAGGAGACGACGCAGAAGCGGGTCTGGATGCCGGCGAACGCTTTTGCCAGCACGCCGCCATGGTCGGCGGCGATGTCGAAATAGTCCATCGCGCGGGTCAGGTAGAGATAGCTGTTGGCGTCGAAGCGCTCGACGAAGGACGAGCCCTGGTAGCGCAGATAGGATTCGACCTGGAAGTCGGCGTCGAACGAGAAGGTCGGCAACTCGCGGTCCTGCATGCGCCGTCCGAATTTGCGATGCAGCGCCGCGTCAGAGAGATAGGTGATGTGCGCGGCCATCCGCGCCACGGCGAGCCCGCGGTGCGGGTGGATGCCGTGATCGGCATAGCCGCCACTGTGCCAGTCGGGGTCGGCCATCACGGCCTGACGGCCAAGCTCGTGGAACGCGATGTTCTGCGCCGAGTGCCGCGTCGAGCAGGCGATCGCCAGCGCGGAGAACACGCGACCCGGATAGGCCGCGGTCCATTGCAGCACCTGCATGCCGCCCATCGAGCCGCCGACGACCGCGAACAGCGTGTCGATGCCGAGCCGGTCGATCAGCATCGCCTGCGCGCGCACCATGTCGGGGATGGTGATGACGGGGAAATCGAGGCCCCAAACCTTGCCGGTCGCCGGATTGATCGAAGCCGGACCGGTAGAGCCCATGCAGCCGCCGATCACGTTGGAGCAGATGATGAAGTAGTGTTGAGGATCAAGTGGTCGGCCCGGACCGACCAGGGTCTCCCACCAGCCGGGTTTGGCAGTGACCGGATGGACGTTGGCGACATGCTGGTCGCCGGTCAGCGCATGGCAGATCAGAACAGCGTTGGAGCGATCGGCGTTGAGCACGCCATAGGTCTGGTAGGCGATCTGGAACGGGCTGAGATCGACACCGCAATCGAGCCGCAGCGGCTGCTCGATACCGAACTGCGCGACCTGCGAGCTCGGATGATCGACCTCGTGCGACCGCTCGTCGGCAGTGATCGCGGGACTCGGAATTGACTGGACGCCAACCATCTGACCATCGACCTCGTTTGCGATCGTAGTGGCGACCGCATTGACATCAGGCCATGAAAAACCCGGCCTGAACGATAGGTTCGGCCGGGATCGAAAGGGTCCCCGGCCTGTTTAGCGAGTTTTTTAACGTGGCTGCAAGCCGGCCGGCTCAAATGACCACGGAACATGCAAAAGTTACCGTCCCGGGCGGTTTTCGTCAAGTCGCGGCCCGGATCGACCAAATTCGCCTCCGAAGCGACAGCCGAAAAGGCGCCAATTTCTCTTGCATTTCTCTTTGCTTTCGCCGTTCCGACTGCCTAATCAGGACATCGACCGCAGCGGTAACGGCTCGACCGATCCGCACTGGAAAGCCTCTCAACAACCCTCGCAACAGCCCTTGTCAGACATGTCCCAACGTCCGCCCGCGCCACCATCATTGCAGGAACTGCGCAAGGAGATCGACGCGATCGACGAGAGCATGCATCGCCTCTTGATGCAGCGCGGCGACATCATCGACCGCCTGATCCAGGTGAAGCAGACCCAGGAGGTCGGGTCGGCGTTCCGCCCGGCGCGCGAGGCCGCCATGATGCGCGACCTCGTCCAGCGTCATCGCGGCATCCTGCCGCTCGACACGGTCGAAAGCATCTGGCGCGTGATCATCTCGACGTTCACCTATGTGCAGGCGCCGTTCTCAGTGCATGCCGACATCTCGGTGAGCGAGCCGGCGATGCGCGATTCGGCGCGATTCCATTTTGGTTTTACGGTGCCTTACGTCGCGCATTTCAGCGCGCAGGCGGCGGTCGAGGCTGTGGCGAAATCCAAGGGCGACCTGGCGCTGGTCTCGGCGACATCGAGCCGCACGCCGTGGTGGCTGTCGCTTGAACAAGCCGGTGCGCCCAAAATCATCGCGCGCTTGCCCTTCGTCGAGCGCGCCGACCATCCGGCGGCGTTGCCGGTGTTCGCGGTCTCGCGCGTCGCCGACAGCGCCCTGGTGACGGAGGTCGAGACCTTCAGCGTGCGCGTCTCCGGGTGGAATGCCGAGGTCGCGCGTGCCCTGTCGCCGCTCGCCGAGATCGTGGCGGTGCCTGATACCGCCTTCGACGGCGCGGCGTTGCTGGTCTCGGTCACCGCGGCCAGCAGCCTCGACAAAATCAAGGCTGCCCTGATCGAAGCGGGGGCCTCGGTGCGCTCCACGGCCCTCGTCGGCAGCCACGCAACGCGCTATACGGTGCCCCCGACCGGGTCGAAATCGTAAATCGCGAACCGCTTAAAGCTACTTCCGGAGTTGAAGATGTCCCGCCCCGTGCCGAATCCCGGCATTCTCGATATTGCGCCCTACACGCCCGGCAAGAGCCCGGTGGCGGAGCCGGGCCGCAAGGTGTTCAAGCTCTCGGCCAACGAGACGCCGTTCGGGCCCTCGCCGAAGGCGATCGAGGCGTTCAAGCACGTGGCCGACCACCTGGAGGATTATCCGGAAGGAACCTCGCGCGTGCTCCGCGAAGCGATCGGCCGTTCTTTCGGGCTCGATCCCAACCGCATCATCTGCGGCGCCGGCTCGGACGAGATCCTCAACCTGCTCGCCCACACCTATCTCGGCCACGGCGACGAGGCGATCTCCACCACCCACGGCTTCCTGGTCTACCCGATCGCGACCATGGCGGTCGGCGCCAGGAACGTCGTTGCCGCGGAGAAGAACCTCACCTGCGACGTCGATGCCATCCTCAAGGCGGTGACGCCGCGCACGAAACTGGTCTGGCTCGCCAACCCCAACAATCCGACCGGCACCTATGTGCCGTTCGACGAGGTCAAGCGCCTGCGCGCCGGCCTGCCCTCGCACGTGCTGCTGGTGCTGGACGCCGCCTATTCGGATTACGTCTCGCGCAACGATTACGAGATGGGGATCGAGCTCGTCGCCACCACCGAGAACACGGTGGTGACGCACACCTTCTCCAAGATCCACGGCCTCGCCGCGCTGCGCGTCGGCTGGATGTTCGGGCCCGAACACGTCATCGACGCCGTCAACCGCATCCGCGGCCCCTTCAACGTGTCGACGCCGGCAATGTACGCCGCCGTTGCCGCGATCGAGGACACCGCGCACCAGGCGATGTCGAAGCAGTTCACCGAGACCTGGCGCAACTGGCTGACCGAGGAGATCGGCAAGCTCGGGCTCAAGGTGACGCCGGGCGTCGCCAATTTCGTGCTGATCCACTTCGCGGAAAAGGGCAAGACCTCGGACGAGGCCGACGCCTACCTGACCAGGCGCGGCCTCGTGCTGCGCGGCCTGAAGAACTACGGCCTGCCGCATTCGCTGCGCATGACCATCGGCACCGAGGAGGCCAACCGCCTCGTCGTCGAGGCGTTGCGCGACTTCATGGCCGGCAAATGAGCGCGACGCCGCACTTCCAGCGCGTCGCGCTGATCGGTTTCGGCCTGATCGGCGGCTCGATCGCGCGCGCTGCGAAGCTCCAGGGCCTGGCTGGAGAGATCGTCACCACCGCGCGCTCGGAGACAACGCGCGCGCGGGTGATGGAGCTCGGCATCGTCGATCAGGTCATGTCGACCAATGCGGAAGCCGTGAAGGACGCCGATCTCGTCATCCTCTGCATTCCCGTCGGCGCCTGCGGGCCGGTGGCTCAGGAGATTGCGCCGCATCTGAAACCCGGCGCGATCGTCTCCGACGTCGGCTCGGTGAAGGGCGCCATCGTCCGGGACATGGCGCCGCACCTGCCGAACACCATCCATTTCGTGCCGGCGCATCCGGTGGCAGGCACCGAGCATTCCGGCCCCGATTCCGGCTTCGCCGAGCTCTTCATCAACCGCTGGTGCATCCTGACGCCGCCTGAAGGCGTCGATGCGGCGGCCACCGATCGCCTGCGCGCGTTCTGGGCGGCGATGGGCGCCAAGGTCGAGATCATGACGCCCGATCATCATGATCTCGTGCTCGCGATCACCAGCCATCTGCCGCATCTGATCGCCTACACCATCGTCGGTACCGCCGACGAATTGCAGCAGGTGACGGAGTCCGAGGTCATCAAATTCTCGGCCGGCGGCTTTCGCGATTTCACCCGCATCGCGGCGTCCGATCCGACGATGTGGCGCGACGTGTTCCTTGCCAACAAGGACGCCGTGCTGGAGATGCTGGGCACCTTCACCGAGGATCTGGCAAAGCTCACCCGCGCGATCCGCCGCGGCGACGGCGAGGCGCTGTTCGACCATTTCACCCGCACCCGTGCCATCCGCCGCGGCATCGTCGAGATCGGCCAGGATTCGGCCGCGCCCGACTTCGGCCGGCCGCATGCAGCGCTGAAGAAGCCGTAGCCTCCTCTTTCTTCCGTCATTGCAAGCGGCGCAGCGACGAAGCACGCCAGACTGTCTCCGAGGAGAAAGTCTGGATTGCTTCGCTTTCGCTCACAATGACGGGAGACAATCAATACAGCGGCGGGATCTGGCCGACCTTGACCGGGCCGAGCAGCACGGCGCCGTCGACGAATTTCAGCGGGAAGCTGCGGGCCTTCTTGCCTTCCAGCGTGCTCTCGGTGCCGATCGAATTGATGCCCGCGGCGACGCCGGCATTGGCGTTCTGCTTGATCACCTTGCCGAGGCCGGGAACGGCGCGGTCAAGCGCGCCGAACAGATTATTGAGATCCTGCGACTTCACACCGGGCGCGAGGCGGTCGAGGGTTGCCTGCGGCACGCCCTCTTCCAGCACCTTCTCGATGCCGAGCGCCGGGATCACGCGCTCGAGGCCCGTGACCGTCATCTGCAGTTCGCCGTCTAGACGGCCATTGGCCGAGAGCCCGAGCGTGCCGGCGGCGACCGCGATCATCTCGCCCTGCTGGATCCGCGACTGCACGATCTCGATGTGACCGCCGGCGGCCTGGATCTCGCGGAAACGCTGCGGCCACGGCTTTGGCGTGAGGTCCGAGAGGCCGGTGATCTTCGCGCGCGTATCCGCCTGGAACGGCTCGGCCAGCAGCGGATGAACGCCCTGGATGCTGCCCTGCGCGATCTGGAGCACGGTTTCGATCACGGGATGATCGGCCGACGATCCATCCGCGAGACGCCCGTGCAATTCGATCTGCTTGGCGCGCGCGAGCGGCACCTGCACGCTGCCGTCGAGACGGTTGACGGTGGGATCCTCGAACACGATCGAGGCGCGCTCCGGCACCGCCGGAAGCCCGATCACGCTGCTGCGACCCTTGCTCCAGTTCACCACGAAGGTGTTTTGCGTAACGCCGTCGGTGAGCGTCGCCGGCGCGGAGAATTCGGCGATGACGCGCTTGGGATCGTAGACCTGCGCAACGACCAGGATGTTGTCGAGCTTGGCCGTGAACGGCGTCTTGCTGGCGTTCTGCGACACCAGGGCGACGCTGGCGCCGGAACACTGGACTTCGAAACGGAACGGGAATCCAGCGATCGCGCGCTTGGCACAATCATAGATGCGGCCGGATTTGGCCTCCTGCGCGCGCCAGGCATCAGCCGCCACTTCGGCCTGCGAGGCGGCATAGAACCAGAAGCAGCTCCACGCGACGGCGAGGATCAGGAGGATAATCGGTGCGATGAAAAGGCCCCAACGGGAGCGCCGGCCTGCGGCAACGGTCATATCGGACATGCGGCGACCCTTTGGCCCCAGATGATGGCAAATGTAAGCGAGGTTCGGCTGCGACGAAAGGCGGAGAATTCGCTTCGCTTGTGGGCGCGGTTCTGCTACAGCGCGACGCGCTTCAGAAAAATCGTCATCGCGCTTTAGCTCCTTGTTCGAGCATGATCTTTTCGGAAAACCGCTTCACATTTTTCCGGATCATGCTGTAGCCGTGCCCGAAATGTCGGAAATCACCCTCCCCTCCGTCACCACAGCCAAGGGCGACCTCTGGGTGTTCGGCTACGGCTCGCTGATGTGGCGGCCGGGCTTCGAATTCGAGGAACGTGTCCCGGCGCGGCTGGTCGGCGAGCATCGCGCGCTCTGCGTCTATTCCTTCGTGCACCGCGGCACGCCGGAGAGGCCGGGCCTGGTGCTCGGGCTCGACCGCGGCGGCGCCTGCCGCGGCATCGCCTTCCGCGTCGCCGAGAAGAACCGCGCCGACGTGGTCGCTTATCTGAGGGCGCGCGAGCAGGTGACGTCGGTCTATCGGGAAGTGATGCGCTCGGTGTGGCTGGAGAACGACGCGCGGCAGCGCGTCTCCGCCCTCGCCTATGTGGTCGACCGCGGCCATGTGCAATATGCCGGCCGGCTGTCGCTCACCGAGCAACACCGCCACGTGCTCCAGGGCCATGGCCAGTCCGGCGCCAACCGCGACTACGTGACCGCGACGGTGAAGGCGATCGAGGCCGAAGGCTTTCGCGACACCCAGCTGCACCAGCTCGCGACCATGCTGCATGGTGATGCGCATCCCCTGCACGCGCAGGCTCCCGCTGAAGATCGAGAGAACCGTTAGCGCTCAGAAGGCGCGTAGCTCGGCGCCGAGCCGATCAACTGCTCCTGTTCCTTGCGGCCCGCTTCGACGAGGCGGCCGGTCGCGTCTTCGATCGCCGTTTGCACGCGGGAGAGAAACTCGTCCTTCGGCAGGCCTGAGGGCAGCGGATCGAGGAACTCGACCACCAGCGTGCCGGGATAGCGCATGAAGGTGCGACGCGGCCAGAACAGGCCGGAATTGAGCGCGATCGGCAGGCACCGGACGCCGCAGGACGAATAGATCTGCGCAAAGCCGGTCTTGTAGTCGGGCGCAGCACCCGGCGAACGGCGCGTGCCTTCGGGGAAGATCACGAGTTGGCGGCCTGAACGCACCGCTTCACGGGCGCGGCGGGTCATGTCGAGAAGCGCCTTCACGCCGGCCTTGCGGTCGATCGCGATCATCCCGGTCTTGACCAGGAACTGGCCGAACACGGGGATCTGCATGAGCTGACGCTTGAGGATGAAGATCGGGCGATTGAAAAAGCCCGGCAGCACGAAAGTCTCCCAGAACGACTGATGCTTTGCCGCGATCACCAGCGGCCCCTCCGGGATCTTCTCGACGCCGCGGAATTCCACCTTGATGTTGCAGACCACGCGCATCAGGAACAGCGTCGCCTTCGCCCACCATTTCGCGACCGTCAGCATCGCGCGCGGCGGCAAGGCGAAGGTCGGCAGCGCCACGATCGCAAGGCACACCAGCACGGCGTAGAACAGCACGTTGAACACGAGCGAGCGCAGGAAAATCAAGAACATCGACGATCCGTTCAATTGCCGGTCAATTGGCCTGTGCGGTGGCGGGCCGTCTCGGCTGGAGACCGGGAGGCTGCTCCGACATCTCGGGCGAAAGGTCAATCCCGAAATCCTCCAGCCGTACCCTGAGCTCGGCCGCGATATACTTGACATATTCCAGCAGCAGCAGCCGCAAGGTGGATGCCGAGGTCCACCACGGCTCCTCGCGCCATTTGTCGCCGACCACCGCGAACGGGATCAGATTCGTCTCCGGCATCGCATGCGAGAATTCCACCAGCGCGCGCGGCATGTGATAGTTCGAGGTGACCACGATCAGCGATCTGAAGCCCCGTCCCTCGGCCCAGCGCCGCGCTTCCGCAGCATTGCCACGGGTCGAGACCGCCGTGCGGTCGAGATCGACGCAACAATGCATGAAGGACTGGTTCTCCGGCAACGTCCGGGAGATGTCGCTCGCCGTCGAGGTCGGGTGCACGCCGGAGATCAGGAGCCGCTTGCCATAGCCGGCCGCGAGCAGCTCCATCGCGTCCAACACCCGCGACGAGCCGCCTGTGAGCACCACGATGCCATCAGCCTTGCGATCCGGCGCGATCTCGGCGCCGCGCAATTGCGACAGGAACGCGATGAAGCCCGCCGCCGCGCCGACGAAGGCGAGCGCAATCGTCGACACCAATGCCGCACGCAGCCAGCCGCGCGGCAGTTTCGGCGGTCGATCATCGGTCGGCGAGGTCATGTGATGTCGGTAATCCCTTCCCCGGACGATTTTAGGACGTTTTGAGGCGAAGTGGAGTCCGGTTTATCGGGCTCCGCGAACGCAATGGACACAACCCTATCCGCGTCAGCGGTGCGCTCCCTCGCCCCGCAAGCGGGAAGAGGGGAAGAAGCCACACGCACAAATATTCTCAATCGACATCGTTCAGCGTCGCGAACAGGGTCTGGCGCGAGGCCACGGCGGTGATGGCGCCGATCAGCACGGCCTGCACCGCAAGCACGATGTAGCCGGACGGCCGCAGCGAGAAGGTGCCGAGCAGGGCTGCGAACTGGTCGCCGACGGGGGTGCCGGAAAACCAGCCGGCGATCGACTCGGAGAAGCCGAACACCAGCATTGCGGCGCCACCGCCGATGACGCCGCCCTCCAGGCCCAGCCTGAGGAAATGCCGCAGGAAACGGTTGGCGATGTAGCGGTCGCCGGCGCCGACGAAGTGCAGGACCTCGACGATCGGACGGTTCGCCGCCATGGCGCCGCGGGTCGCAAACGACACCGAGATGATGGTCGCGATGATGACGAGCGCGAGAATGCCGAGGCCGGCGAGCACGGTGGCATTGGTCATCGAGCGCATGCGCTCGATCCAGGCGCGGTGATCGTCGACGCTGGCGCTCGGCGCCACCTGGGTCACCCGGGCGCGCAGGGCGCCGAGATCGAGCGGCGTGCCGGGCTGCACGCGCGCGATGATCATGCGCGGCACCGGCAGATCGTCCATCGACAGCCCGGTGCCGAGCCAAGGCTCGAGCAGCTTCCCGCTCTCGTCCTTGGTGAACGGCTTGACCTCGACGATGCCGGCTTGCGCGCGCATGGCCTCGGCCACCGCCGCGGTGTCGCGCTCGAGATCGCGGCCGGTCTGCGGGCGGACCTGGATGGTGATTTCGCTGGCGACGTCCGACTGCCATTCCGCGGCGGAGGCGCTGACCAGCAGCACCGTGCCCGTGGTCATCGACGCCAGGAAGGTCATGATGGCCACGACGGCGACCAGGGCACGGCCATGGATCGAGGCGCGCGGCACGATCGGCGACAGGTTGCGCGCCCGAGGAGGAAGCGGCGGCCCCTCCTGTCCGAGGTCGACCAAGACGCCGCGCTCGTCGGGTCTACTCATAGACGTGCAGCCGGCCCTGATGCAGCACGAAGCGGCGCGCCTCGTACTGGTCCATCAGGGCGATGTCGTGGGTGGCGATGATGACGGCGGTGCCCGATTTGTTGAGCTCGATGAACAGTCGCAGCAGGCGGCGGCCGAGCGTCGGATCGACGCTGCCGGTCGGCTCATCCGCCAACAGGAGCTGCGGCCGCGAGATCACGGCGCGCGCGATCGCCGCGCGCTGCTTCTCGCCGCCGGACAGGATCGGCGGCAGCGCGTCCATGCGCTCGCCGAGCCCGACCCATTTCAACAGGTCGATGACCTCCTTGCGGTAGCTCGATTCGCTGCGGCCCATGACGCGGAACGGCAGCGCGACGTTCTCATAGGTCGTCATGTGGTCGAGCAGGCGGAAATCCTGCAGCACGATGCCGATGCGCTTGCGCAGATCCGCGATCTCGTCCTTGCCGAGCTGCGAGATGTCGTGGCCGAACAGATTGACCAGGCCGCGCGTCGGCCGATGCGACAGGAACAGCAGGCGCAGCAGCGAGGTCTTGCCGGCGCCGGACGGGCCGGTGAGGAACTGGAAGGAGTGCGCCGGAATCTGGAAGCTGAGGTCGCGCAGGATCTCCGGCCCCAGACCGTAACGCAATCCGACATTTTCGAACCGAACCAAGTTCAGCTCCGTTCGAGAGAGGGCGCGGGCCGCGTCGCTGCGCTCCGCCGCACGCGATCAAGGGGTTCTGCGGCCGTTATGGTTTCCGGTTCGTTAACGGTCGCCTTGTAGCATAATTGCCGCCCGGTTCTCCGCGACCGCGTCATCGTCAAGACCCGTCCATGCATCAAGGCTCGTCCATGCATATCGTCTGCCCCCATTGTACGACATCCTACGCCATCAAGCTTGCGAGCCTGGGCGCGAACGGCCGGACGGTCCGCTGCTCCCGTTGCAAGGAGACCTGGGTCGCCCATGCCGAGGATGCCATCGAGGAGGCGTCCATCCCGGCCATGGCCGCGGCCAGCCAGGCCGACGACCAGTCCGACCTCGCCGAGCAGTGGAACTCCTACGCAAAGGACGACGGCGCCACCGATGCGCCCGTTGTCGACAGCCCGTCGATCGCCAGCGACTGGCCGGACGAGGAGGCCCGGGAAACCGAGGACGAATGGTCAGCGGCGGCCCGGGATGCCGAGGAGGAGGTCGTCGGCGCACAGCATCAATCCTGGTTCCGCGGCCTGTTCGGCCGCCGCGGGGCGCGGGTGAGGCGTCAGGCGCCCACCGTAGCTCCGCGAAAATCCTATTTCGGCCTGCCGACCGCCTGCGCCGCCATGGGTGCGCTGGTGCTTGCGCTCGTCGTCTGGCGCGGCGACATGGTGCGGCTGCTCCCGCAGACGGCGGCCTTCTACAAGATGGTCGGCCTTGAGGTTAACCTGCGCGGACTGGCCTTCAAGGACGTCAAGCTCTCCAGCGAGACCGTGGACGGTAAGCAGGTGCTGGTGATCGAGGGCGTCATCGTCGGTCAAGGCAAGAAGCCGCTCGACATTCCCAGGCTGCGTTTCGCGGTGCGAGACGCGCAAGGCGCCGAGATCTACGCCTGGAACACCGTTCTGGAGCAGACCGTGCTGCAGCCCGGCGAGCGGGCCTTCTTCCGCTCGCGCCTGGCCTCGCCGCCGCCGGAGGGCCGCAATATCGACGTTCGCTTCTTCAACCGGCGCGACATCGCCGGCGGCAGCGTATAATCGGTCCCGCAGGCCCGCACGGGAGGTTGGTCCCAAGGTTTGATCTCATGCCGAAAATCTTGATCGCCGACGACGAGGATTCGATGCGCCAGCTGGTGGCGCGTGCCATCGCCATGGACGGCCACGAGATCGTCACCGCGCAGGACGGCGCAGAGGCACTTGAAATCCTGACCCGCGCGGACGGCGCCTTCGATCTGCTGCTCACCGACATCCAGATGCCCGTCATGGACGGCATCGCGCTGGCGTTGTCCGTCGCGCGCGATTTCCCCGACCTGACGATTTTGCTGATGACCGGATTCGCCGATCAACGCGAGCGCGCCTCGAACCTCAATGCGCTGGTGCATGACGTCGTGACCAAGCCGTTTTCGGTCGCCGACATCCGCACCGCCGTGGCGGATGCGCTGGCGGCGAAGAAGGCGTAGCGCGGGCGGGATTGTAGCCCGCGTGGGCGATATGCAGGACCGGCGGCCCCGGATATCGCTTCGCTCATCCGGGCTACGAGAGCCGCCGCAGCCTCAAAAATCCTTCAGCAGCCGCTCGATATAGTCGAGCTCGATCTGCGGGCGCGAGGAATCCCCTAAGCGGCGGCGGAGCTCTTCGAGGATGCGGCGGACGCGCTGGGCGTCGATCTCGCCGGGGATCTTCACCGTGTAGTCGTCGCTCAGATCGCGGCCATGCAGGGGGCGGCCGAGCGGATCGGTCTGATTGCCGCCGCTCTGCTGGCGGCCGGCACGATTGCCGGGACCATCGCCCTGCCCGTCGCCGTCGCCCTGCTGCATCGCCTCGGCCATCTTCTGCGCGCCCTTGCGCAAGGCGTCGAGGGCCTTGCCCTGCGAGTCCACGGCACCGTCGGAATTGCCCTCGCCGAGCTTCGAGCCGGCATCGCCCATGGCCCCGTCGGCGGCGTCCAGGCTGCCATCGTCATCGCCCTGGTCACCGTCCTGATCGCCATCCTGGCCGGACTGCCCCTGCTCGCCCTGCTGCCCCTTCTGCCCTTTCTGGCTCTGGCCCTTCTGCCCTTTCTGCGCGAGGCCGCGCTTGGCGAGCTCGTCCTGCAACTTCTTCAGGCGGTCGCGCAGCGACTGCTGATCCTGCTGGAGGTCCGACATCGACTGGTCGCCCTGCTGCTTGCCGCGCGAGCGATCACGCCGGGAGTCCTGGCCCTGCTTGAATGTCTTGTCACGCAATTGCTGCTGCTTGCGGATCATGTCGCTGAGCTCGTTGAGCGCCTGCTCCATGTCGCTGTCGCCGGATTGCCCGGGCTGCGCCATCTGGAGGTTTTCCATGATCTGCGCAAGCTGCTCGAGCATGCGCTCGGCCGCTTCTTTATTGCCTTCCTTGGCCGCCTTCTCGATCTGCTTCAGAAGTTCGTCCAGGTCGCGCTGGGTGATGACGGAGCGATCGCGGCTTGAGGACTGGCTGCGCTCGGTCGCGCGCTTGTAGTCCTCGAGCTTCTGGATGGCGTCGGACTGATTGTTGAGGCTCTTTCCGGATTCCTTCTGCCTGAGGCTGTCGCCGGACTCCTGCATCGCCTTTTCGGCGCTGTCGAGCAGCGCATCGGGATCCTGGTCCTGCTGGGCCGAGACGGCTGCGGGCACGCCTCCGAGCAGGACGGCGAGAGCGGCGATCGAGATCGCCTTCAAGACTGGCACGCGCGCTAGCTTCCGCATTTCCGGTCCCGTGTGAACTGATTGGCGCCGTCGTTGCCCGCCTTGTTGGCCCGGTTGTTCGCCGATTTCCGATAGGCCTGAAGCTGCTCGCGCAACGCATCCTGCTGCTTCGACAGTTCTTCGAACTGGTCGGGCGTGGCTTTCTGAGTCTTCTGTTTCAGCTCGACAGCCTTGTCGAGGATGAGCTGGACTTCGGCGGGGAACGGCTGCCGGGCGCCGAGCGGATTTTGCTCGGAACGGCGGGCGAGATCGCGCACCTTGCCGGCCATCGCCTCGCGCAGCTTCTGCGTCAGCACCCTGATCTCGTCCTCGCTGGCACCGCGTTCCAGCGCACGCTTGAGCGCGTCCTGCGCCGAGCGCAGCGCGGCGTTGACGCTGCCGGCGACGCCGTCATCCTCGATGGTGACCGCGAACGCCCACATGCTTCCCACCACATCGCGCAACGCATCATCGGTGCGGGCGGCTTCCAGCTGCAGCGCCAGGCTGCGCAGGCCGAGATAGCAGCCCGCGTCCGGCGTGAACAATTCGGGCGCGATCATCAGCGCGTCGAGCGCGGCGTAGACGTCGGAATTCCTGTTGGCATCGAGCGCGAGGATGCGGCGCTGCTCAATCAGCGCGCGGGCGAGCGAATTGGTGAAGAGCCGCTCGGGCAGGCGCATGTTGAAGGGTTCGCTCTTGGCCTCGTTGCCGGCCTCGTCCTTGGCGGTAAGCGTCAGCGTGACGTCGGCGCCCGCATACGGGTCCTCGCTGAGGTCCTTCACCGTCTGGCCGACGCCGTTGCGGGTGCGCGCATTCGGCAGCACGAGCGGAAACTGCGGCGGCTGGAACAGCGGCCGCGCGGCCGCCTTGGTGTCGGTCTCCTTGCCGGCGTCCTTCACGCCATCCTTCACACCATCCTTGGCATCGGCGGGGCGCAGGCCGATTTGCGCCTCGGCGCCGGTGACGCCGTAATCGTCCTCGATCTTGTAGGAGAGCTGGAGCGCGCCGCGCGCCTGGCGCTCGGGGTCCTTGGCCAGCGCAATCGTCGGCGGCCGGTCCGGCGTTGCCACAAACGCCCATTGCGGCTGGCCGGAGGGCGCGCGGACATGCGCGGTACCGTCGCCGGCGATGGCAAAATGCTTCTCGTTGGTGCCCTTGGGCGCGGCTTCCGTGGGGGCAACCTCCTTGAGGCCACCGGAAACGACGACATCGAGGCTGCCGCCGGAGGAGCGCACGATCAGGGTCGAGCCGGCGGGAACGGCAAGCGGACCGCTGGCGGGTAGCGCCGCGGCCTCCTTGTTGGCGGCCGACAGGATGATCGGCGGCTTGCCGGCATAGAGCGGCGGCGTGACCCAGGCGTCGACACGAATATTGGCCGGTGCCAGCACGCCGTTCCAGTCGAACGCGGCCCCGAGCCGCATGGCTCGCTCGTCTCCGGCTGCGAAGAAGGTCGCCACCAGCATCACCATGACCAGCGCGCGCAGCGCCCAGGGATCATGCAGAGCCAGCCGCGGGTTCGGCAGACCGGCGCGGATGCGCTTGATCGAAGCCAGCGTGCGCTCGCGCTGCGCCTGCCACAGCGCCAGCGCCACCGGATCCTTTGAGCTCAGCGTGTCCGTCAGCGTGGTGGCCGGTCGATGGCGGATGCCGGAGCCACGGTCGAGCCGGGCCAGCGCCTCCTCACGGCTCGGCCAGCGGAAACGAATCAACGGGAACAGGACGGCAATCGCGATGCCGGCGAAAACCACGAGACCGATGGCGCGGGCAATGAACGGCAGCGACAGCCAGAGGCCGGCCCAGGACACCACCAGGAACAGGCCGACAACGGTCAAAAGCCGCGCCAAATTCGGCCAGGCACGCTCCCACGCGATGGCATAAATGGCCCGTTGCAGGGCCTGCGCCAGCTTCAGCCGCGACAGAGCGTCGCCATCGCGGATCGGGTCTGACGGGTCGGGGGTGACGCCGTTCAATCAACTCTCCAGGTTGCCCGGAAGAGAAGCGTACCACAACGGCAGCACTGAGGCATCCGTTCCTGTACGGGAGACACCCCTTTTCCCGCATAACACGAGGACGTGACTGGCCGGCCGCAACCCCGTAATTTCCGCGCGCCGTTCCCAAGGGAAATGCAAGGGAAACAAAGGAAACGCCATGGACAAGAAGATGCACGACAAGGGCCTGGAAGTCCGCAAAGCGGTACTGGGCGAGGCCTATGTCAACAATGCCCTGAAGAGCGTCGACGATTTCAACCGTCCGTTCCAGGAGATGCTCAACGAATATTGCTGGGGCACGGTGTGGGGCCGCGAGGAGCTGCCGCGCAAGACCCGCAGCATGCTCAACATCGCGATGATCGCGATCCTCAACCGCCAGCACGAGTTTCGCGCGCATCTCAAGGGCGCGCTGACCAATGGCGTGACCCGCGACGAAATCCGCGAGATTCTGATGCAGGTCGCGATCTACGGCGGCATGCCGGCCGCGGTCGACAGCTTTCGCATCGCGCGCGAGGTGTTCGCGGAGATCGACGGGAAGGCGTGACGCCAGACTAACCGCTCTTAACGCTATTGCTTCGTCATCGCGAGCGAAGCGAAGCAATCCAGAAAGCCTCCGCGGCAACAGACTGGATTGCTTCGTCGCTTCGCTCCTCGCAATGACGACAGGAAGGAAACAACACCATGGACATCGGATTCATCGGCCTCGGAAACATGGGTTTCCCGATGGCGCGGCGGCTGGTTGAGGCGGGACACAGGCTGGTCGTGTTCGATACGCGCAAGGAAGTCGTCGACAAACTGGTGGCGCGCGGTGCGACGGCGGCGACTTCGCCGAAGGACGTCGCCGACCAGGTCGAGACGGTGATGGCGAGCCTGCCGTCGCTGCAAGCTTCGCTCGAGGTCGCGACCGGGGCGAACGGCGTCATCGAGGGTAAGCGGGTCAGACGCTTCATCGACCTTTCGACCGTCGGCTCGCAGATGGCATCGAAGATCCATGGCCTGCTCGCCAAGCACGACATCGTGCAAATCGACTGCCCGGTCTCCGGCGGCGTCGGCGGCGCCGAGAAGGGCACGCTGGCCGTGATGGTCTCTGGGCCGAAGGCGGATTTCGAGCTGCTCAAGCCGGCGCTCGACGTGATCGGAAAAGTGTTCTTCATCGGCGAGAAGCCGGGCGCGGCGCAGACCATGAAGCTCGCCAACAATTTCCTCTCGGCCACCGCGATGGTGGCGACGTCGGAAGCCGTGGTGATGGGGGTGAAAGCCGGGCTCGATCCCGCCGTGATGATCGACGTTATCAATGCGGGATCGGGCATGAACACCGCGAGCCGCGACAAGTTTCCACGCTCGGTGCTGCCGCGCAGCTTCGATTTCGGCTTCGCCACGGGGCTGATGGTGAAGGACGTCCGGCTGGCGCTGGAGGAAATGAAGCAGCTCGGCTTGTCGATGGAGGTCGCCGATGCGGTCGGGCGCCTGTGGGAGACCGTGATCAGCGCGGAAGGCGCCGAGTCCGATTTCACCGCCGCGATCAAGCCGATCGAGAAGAAGGCAGGCGTAGTGGTTGGCGGGAAGGCCGGCGGATTGGCGGGGAAGTAGCGCCTCGCCTCACAACCACGGCGCGGGCGTATCCATCGCGATCAACTGCTCGACCTCGATGCGCGGGCGCACGACCGCGTACTGGTCGCCCTTCACCAGCACCTCGGGCACCAGCGGCCGCGTGTTGTAGGTGCCGGCCTGGACCGCGCCATAGGCGCCCGCTGTCATGATGGCGAGGAGATCGCCGGGCTTCGGCGTCGGCAGCGTACGATCCAGCGCGAGGTAGTCGCCGGTCTCGCAGACCGGGCCGACGACGTCGGCCAGGATCGTGGAAGTGCCGCTCGCAGGCTGCGTTACCGGCAAGATGTCGTGATGGGCTTCATACAGCGTCGGACGGATCAGGTCGTTCATCGCGGCGTCGATGATGACGAAATTCTTGCCGTCGCCATGCTTCACATAGATGACCTTGGCGACGAGGATGCCGGCATTGCCGACGATCATGCGGCCCGGCTCGAACATCAGCGTGCAGCCGAGATTGTGGCTGATGCGCTTGACCATGGCCGCATAGGCGTCGGGCGCCGGCGGCGCCTCGCGGTCCATGTAATAGGGAATGCCGAGGCCGCCGCCGAAATCGACATGCGAGATGTTGTGGCCGTCGGCGCGCAGCGTCTGCACGAATTCGGAGAGGATGCGGAACGCGGTCTCCATCTTGGACAGATCGGTGATCTGGCTGCCGATATGCACGTCGGTGCCGGTCACCTCGATGCCCGGCAGCTTCGCGGCGCGCGCATAGACCTCGCGGGCATAGGCGATCGGAATGCCGAACTTGTTCTCCGACTTGCCGGTGGAAATCTTGGCATGCGTGCCGGCATCGACGTCCGGATTGACGCGAATAGAGATGCGCGCGGTCTTGCCCATCTCCGTCGCAAGGCGCGACAGCAGCTCGAGCTCCGGTTCGGATTCGACGTTGAGGCAGAGGATGTCGGCGGCAAGCGCGGCGCGCAATTCGGTCTCGGTCTTGCCGACACCGGAGAACAGGATCTTGCTCGCCGGGATGCCGGCGGCCAGCGCCCGCTTCAATTCGCCGCCCGAGACCACGTCGGCGCCGGCCCCGAGCTTTGCCAGCGTGCGCAGCACCGACTGGTTCGAGTTCGCCTTCATGGCGTAGCAGACCAGCACCTTCTCGCCGGCGAAGGCGTCGGTGAAGACACGATAGTGGCGCTCCAAAGTCGCGGTCGAATAGCAATAGAATGGCGTGCCGACGGTCGCGGCCAGCTCGGACAGGTTCACCGCCTCGGCGTGCAGCACGCCGTTGCGATAGTCGAAATGATTCATGGCGTTGGCTCAGTTGCCCCAGCTCATCTGCTGGGTGTGTCGTCCAGAAGCGGGTCGAGAATGAAAGATTTCTTCCTGCCCTTGGCGGCCGCGGGCGCGGCGTCCGCACCATAGGTGGGATTGAACACGCTCGGCGTCTTCTGGGCTTCGGTCTCGGTGTCGGTCGGAGGCGCGATGTTGGCCGTCGACGCGCTGGAGGCGGTCGGCGGCAAATCCAGCGGACCTTTGCGGCCGCAGCCGGCAAGCGCGAGCGCCGTCAGGCTCAAGACAATGATGGCCCACGCCGAGCCGGCCGGGCGAAACTTTGACGTCACGACGAAATCCCCACTACGCGCGGCGCACCATACAGAGATTAGCGCGCTCTGGCGAGACCCGGATGACCATGAAACATAAGCGAAATTTTGCCCTCAGCCCAATTTTCGCTCTTTTTCCAGCCGCTTCGCCCAGGCCTTGGCCTGGCTCGCCACGTTCGTCGGCGCGGTGCCGCCGAAGCTGGTCCGGCTCTTCACCGACGATTCGACCGAGAGCACGCCAAGCACGTCCTTCGTGATCTTCGGCTCGATCGCCTGCATCTCCTTGAGCGGCAGCTCGTGCAGCGCCACGCCGCCCTCGGCGGCCCTCGCCACGATGCGGCCGGTGACGTGATGGGCGTCGCGGAACGGCATCTTCAACGTCCGTACCAGCCAGTCGGCGAGGTCGGTGGCGGTGGCATAGCCCTCGCCGGCAGCAAGCTTCATCTTCGCCTCGTCGGGGACGAGGTCGCGGACCATGCCGGTCATGGCGCGGATCGCAAGCGACAGCGCGGCAAAGCCCTCCATGGCCCCCTGCTTGTCCTCCTGCATGTCCTTTTGATACGCGAGCGGCAACCCCTTCATCACGATCAGCAGCCCGTTGAGCGCGCCGATGACGCGGCCGGTCTTGGCACGCACCAGCTCGGCGGCGTCAGGATTGCGCTTCTGCGGCATGATCGACGAGCCGGTGGTGAACTTGTCGCTGAGCCGGATGAGACCAACCAGCGGCGAGGTCCAGATTACGATCTCCTCGGCGAAGCGCGACATGTGCACGGCGCAGATCGAGGCCGCCGACAACGTCTCCAGCACGAAGTCGCGATCGGAGACCGCATCGAGCGAATTCGCCATCGGGCGGTCGAAGCCGAGCGCTTTGGCGGTGGCGTGCCGATCGATCGGGAACGAGGTGCCGGCGAGCGCGGCCGCGCCGAGCGGAGACTCGTTCAGCCGCTTGCGCGCATCCTGGAAACGGCCGCGATCGCGCGCCGCCATCTCGACATAGGCGAGCAGATGATGGCCGAAGGTCACGGGCTGCGCGGTCTGCAGATGCGTGAAGCCGGGCATCACGGTCGCGGCATGTTCGAGCGCGCGGTTGACCAGCGAGGCCTGGAACGCGGCCAGCGCGGCGTCGGTCTCGTCGAGAACGTCTCGGACATAGAGACGGAAATCCGTCGCGACCTGGTCGTTGCGCGAGCGCGCGGTGTGCAGGCGGCCGGCGGCGGGCCCGATCAGCTCGGACAGGCGGCTTTCGACATTCATGTGAATGTCCTCGAGCGCACGCTTGAATTCGAAGCCGCCCTTGCCGATCTCTGACAAAATCGTGTCTAGACCCTTGCCGATATTTTTCGCATCAGAGGCCGTGATGATGCCCTGCGCGGCCAGCATCGCGGCGTGGGCCTTGGATGCTGCAATGTCCTGGGCAAAGAGGTGACGATCGACGTCGATGGAGACGTTGATCTCTTCCATGATCTCGTCGGGACGTTCCGAGAACCGGCCGCCCCACATCTTGTTGCTCATGATCCCCTGCTCACGCCTTTGCCTGTCGCTGGCTGCCGTATGTTTGCCGACTGCTGCCAGCCGTACTAAGAGGCCCCTGATAGCCATATCTGCGACCGGATGACAAACGATATGCTCGACCAGAAGCCCTCCGCCACGCGCCGGGTCCCTTTCGTCATCGCCACCGTGGCGATCGGGGGACTGGCCGGCTTCGCTGCGCTCTATGGGCTGGGCCTGAGCCGGGCCCCGTCCGGCGACCCGGCCTGCCGGGCGGCGGTGGCAACAGCGCAAAAAATCGCCCCGCTTGCCCATGGCGAGGTGGCCGCCCTGACCATGGCGAGCGCCCCTTTGAAGCTGCCGGATCTCGCCTTCGAGGACGCCGACGGCAAGCCGAAAAAGCTGTCCGATTTCCGCGGCAAGACGCTGCTGGTCAACCTCTGGGCCACCTGGTGCGTGCCATGTCGAAAAGAGATGCCGGCGCTGGACGAGCTTCAGGGCAAGCTGTCGGGCCCGAATTTCGAGGTGGTGGCGATCAATATCGACACCCGCGACGCCGAGAAGCCCAAGACCTTCCTGAAGGAGGCCAATCTGACTAGGCTCGGCTATTTCAACGACCAGAAAGCCAAGGTTTTCCAGGATCTTAAGGCCATAGGCCGGGCTTTAGGCATGCCGACCTCGGTGCTGGTCGATCCCCAGGGCTGCGAGATCGCGACGATCGCGGGGCCGGCGGAATGGGCAAGCGAGGATGCGCTCAAGCTGATCCGGGCGGCGACGGGCAATGCCGCCGCGTCGCTCTAGTTATTGGCGCATGATCTGATCGGAAAACCGGGATCCACTTTTCCGGATCAGCGCTAGGCGGTGACGTTGAGGTTGCCGCCGACGCCGGCGCCGACATTGGCGAGCGAGGGCTGGCCGGCGCCGAGCAGCGTCAGGACCGTGGATTTCTCCGTATCCGCGTTCTGCTTCATCAGCGTCGCCGAGATATTCGACTGCAGCGCGCCTTGCTGAGCGGCCAGCATACCGCTGACCATTGCCATCATGTCCATTACGCGAACCCTCGTACTGGCCGTAACCTAGAGGCGAGCGGTTAACGCGACATGAATTGTCACAGTGCGGATGGCGGCGTTATCGCGTCGGAACCGGCTTGGCGCCGCGGTAGTCGTAGAAGCCGCGCTGGGTCTTGCGACCGAGCCAGCCGGCCTCGACGTATTTCACCAGGAGCGGGCATGGACGGTACTTGGAGTCGGCGAGGCCCTCGTGCAGCACCTGCATGATCGACAGGCAGGTATCGAGGCCGATGAAATCGGCCAGCTCCAGCGGGCCCATCGGATGGTGCGCGCCGAGCTTCATCGCCGCATCGATCGCCTCGACGTTGCCGACGCCTTCGTACAGCGTGTAAATCGCCTCGTTGATCATCGGCAGCAGGATGCGGTTGACGATGAAGGCCGGGAAATCCTCGGAGACCGCGACCTGCTTGCCGAGCTTGGCGACGAACTCCTTGGATGCCTCGAAGGTCTGGTCGTCGGTGGCGATGCCGCGGATCAGCTCCACCAGCTCCATCAACGGCACCGGATTCATGAAGTGAATGCCGATGAAGCGTTCGGGCCGGTCGGTGGCGGCGGCGAGCCGCGTGATCGAGATCGACGATGTGTCCGAGGCGACAATCGCCTCCGGCTTCAACACCGCGCAGAGCTCGTGGAAAATCTTGCGCTTGACCTCTTCCTTCTCGACCGCGGTCTCGATCACGAGATCGCAGTCGGCGAGGTCATCCAGCTTTTCGGCGGCCACGATGCGCGCCATCGCCTTGGCCTTGTCGTCCTCGCTGACGGCCTTTTTGGAGACCTGGCGCGCCAGATTACCGTTGATGGTCGCCATGCCCGACTTGAGGCGGTCAGCCGAGACGTCGTTGAGCACCACGTCGAAGCCGGCCAGCGCCGCGACATGCGCGATGCCATTGCCCATCTGACCCGCGCCGATCACGCCGACCTTCTTGATTACTGCCGCCATAATGTCATCCACCGGAACGGCGCGCATGTCGCGCCTGCCTTGTCCCCCGAGCTGGGAGGTCTGATTTAATCAGAAGCTTGATCTAACCAGAATCTCGGCCCGAAACCTAGATTGGATCGCTCCCCCGGCGTGCCCCGCGCCAAAGAAAACGCCTCGAAAAAGAAACACCGGCCGGAGTGTACCACTCCGGCCGGTGTTTTTATCGCGTTTTTACTTGCCGAGCTTGGCGAGTGCGTCGGTGAGCTCAGGAACCGCCTGGTAGAGGTCGGCGACCAGGCCATAATCGGCGACCTGGAAGATCGGCGCGTCCTCGTCCTTGTTGATCGCAACGATCACCTTGGAGTCCTTCATGCCGGCCAGATGCTGGATCGCGCCGGAAATGCCCACTGCGACATAGAGCTCGGGGGCCACGACCTTGCCGGTCTGGCCGACCTGCCAGTCGTTGGGCGCATAGCCGGCATCCACCGCTGCGCGCGAGGCGCCGACGCCGGCGCCGAGCTTGTCGGCGAGCGGCTCGATGTACTTTGCGAAGTTCTCGCGGCTCTGCATGGCGCGGCCGCCGGAGACGATGATCTTCGCCGAGGTCAGCTCGGGACGATCGCTCTTGGCGACTTCCTCGCCGACGAAGGACGACAGGCCCGGATCGGCCGCAGCCTGAACGCTCTCGACCGGCGCGCTGCCGCCGGCAGCTGCCGCCGCGAAGGTCGAGGTACGCACCGTGATGACCTTCTTGGCGTCCCTGGACTTCACCGTCTGGATGGCGTTGCCGGCATAGATCGGACGCTCATAGGTGTCGGGCGCGATCACCTTGGTGATCTCCGAGACCTGCATGACGTCGAGCAGGGCGGCGACACGGGGCATCACGTTCTTGAAGCGCGAGGTCGCGGGCGCGACGATCGCGTCGTAGGACGGGGCCAGCGAGACGATCAGCGCAGCCAGCGGCTCGGCGAGATCGTGCGCATAGAGCTCGCCCTCGGCGACCAGCACCTTGGCAACGCCGGCGAGCTTGGAAGCAGAATCGGCCGCGGCCTTGGTGCCCTGCCCGCCGCCGGCGACCAGCACGTGGACGTCGCCGCCGAGCTGGGAGGCCGCGGTCAGCGCCTTGTTGGTGGAGTCCTTGAGAACCTCGTGTTCGTGTTCGGCAATCAGCAACGTCGTCATCAGAGCACCCCGGCTTCGTTCTTGAGCTTCGACACCAGCTCGGCGACGTCCTTGACCTTGACGCCGGCCTTGCGGCCCGCGGGCTCAGCCGTCTTCAGAACTTCCAGGCGCGCAGCGACGTCGACGCCATAATCGGCGACGGTCTTGTCCGCGATCGGCTTCTTCTTGGCCTTCATGATGTTGGGCAGCGAGGCGTAGCGCGGCTCGTTGAGACGCAGATCGGTGGTGACGATCGCCGGCCCCTTCAGCTTCACGGTCTGCAGGCCGCCATCGACTTCGCGGGTGACCTTGAAGTCGCTTCCTTCGACCTCGAGCTTCGAGGCGAAGGTTGCCTGCGACCAGCCGAGCAGCGCGGCCAGCATCTGGCCCGTCTGATTGCTGTCGTCGTCGATTGCCTGCTTGCCGAGAATGATCAGGCCCGGCTGCTCTTCTTCGGCGACCTTCTTGAGGATCTTGGCCACAGCGAGCGGCTCGACGATGCCGTCGGCCTTCACCAGGATGCCGCGGTCGGCACCCATCGCAAGACCGGTGCGGATCGTCTCCGACGCCTGCGCCGGTCCAATGGAAACCACGACGACCTCGGTGGCCTTGCCGCCTTCCTTCAGGCGCAGCGCTTCCTCGACCGCGATTTCGTCGAACGGGTTCATGGACATTTTGACGTTGGCCAGTTCAACGCCCGATCCATCGCCCTTGACGCGGACCTTGACATTGTAATCGACCACCCGCTTTACCGGTACCAAGACCTTCATCGATCCTCTTTCACTCAATTTGGGAGGGGGGTTATCAACTGGCGCGGAACCTAAAGGCCTGATCCGGCCCGGTCAACGCGAGAAGGGGCCTAATTTTGGCCCTCAGAAATGCGCCGCTCAATGGGTCAGCGATTCTGGCCCGGAACCCAGAGCACGTCGCCGGCTCCATTTTGGTTGGCGGCCCGGCTCGCCACGAACAGGAAGTCCGACAGGCGGTTCATATACTGGATGCCAGCCGCGCCAACGGGCTCGCCGGGCCGGGCCGCCAGTTCGACCATCGTGCGTTCCGCCCTGCGGCAAATCGTGCGGGCGACATGGAGGTAGGCGGCGGACGGCGTGCCACCCGGCAGAACGAAGGAGGTCAGCGGCGCAAGCTTTTCGTTGAGCGCGTCGATGTCGCGCTCGAGCCGCTCGACCTGGCTTGCCACCACCCGCAGCCGCTCGGCTTTGCCTTCTCGCTCCGGTACCGCAAGGTCGGCACCCAGGTCGAACAGATCGTTCTGGATACGGCCCAGCATCGCGTCGAACTCGGGCATGTCGCGGGTGTGGAGACGCACCACGCCGATCGCGGCGTTGGTCTCGTCGACAGTGCCGTAGGCCTCGATGCGCAGATCGTATTTCGGACGGCGCTCGCCAGTTCCGAGCGCTGTCGTGCCGTCGTCACCGGTCTTCGTATAGATGCGATTCAGCACAACCATGTTCAACGCCCCATCGCCCAGACCGCGATCATGGCAATGACGATCGCCACGAACTGAAGCAGCACGCGCCAGCGCATCAGCTTCTGCGACGTGTTGGGCGAGCCGCCACGCATCATGTTGACGAGGCCGAGCAGCAGCACCAACGCCACGGCGCCGGCCGCCACCGGCAGGATGAAAGTACCAAGGACAGATGCCATCCAAGCGTAGATATCACCGTGTGCGCCGGTCCGCTATGGCGTTCCCGATCTGGCTTTTAAGCCAATAATATCAGAAGCTGACTGGATGATTTCTGATTTGCGCGAATTGCCCGCCTTCTTCGCCTCTCCCCGCAAGCGGGGCGAGGGAGCGGCGACAGCGGTGTAGGTGGCGCGTGAAGGCAATCCGCTACATCTACGTTGTCGTGATGGACGCGTTCTACACGTTCCTGGCCGACGACGGCTGGGCGATCGCGAGCCATATCGCGCTGTCGACGCTGATGGCGCTGTTCCCGTTCCTGATCGTGCTGACCTCGCTCGCCGGCTTCTTCGGCTCCAAGGAACTCGCCGACCAGGCCGCCAGCCTGATGCTCCAGGTCTGGCCCAAGCAGGTCGCCGATTCGATCTCGGGAGAGGTCCACGACGTGCTGACGACGACCCGAACCGGCGTGCTGACCATCGGCGCGGCGCTATCGGTTTATTTCGCCTCCAATGGCGTCGAGGCGCTCAGGGTCGCGCTCAACCGCGCCTATGCGGTGGTGGAGATGCGGCGCTGGTACTGGCTGCGGCTGGAGTCGATCGGCTACACGCTGGTCGCGGCCTTCACCGCGCTCGCCATGGCGTTCCTGATCGTGCTCGGTCCGCTCTTCATCGAGGCGGCACGGCGCCACATTCCGCTGGTCGTCGAATCCAACGAGAGCATCCTCACCTGGCTGCGCTACGGCATCACCGTGGGCGCGCTGGTGGTGGCGCTCATCATCCTGCATGCCTGGCTGCCTGCGGGACGGCGCGCCTTCCTCCAGATACTGCCCGGCATCGTCTTCACCATCGTGGCGTCGCTGATCTCGGGCGTCGTGTTCGGGCAATATCTGGCGCGCTTCGCCAACAATTACGTGACGATGTATGCGGGACTCGCCTCGGTGATCATCGCGCTGGTGTTCCTGTACTTCATCGCCGCGATCTTCGTTTACGGCGGCGAACTCAACGCGGCGATCATCAAGTCGCGGCTTCCTCACGGCGTGTCGCTTCAAGCAGCGCAGTCGCTAGAGCCCGCGGAGACACAGGCTTGACCAGGAAGGCGTCGGCACCGGCCTCGCGCGAGGCGATTTCGTCCTCGCCGCGACCGGACACCCCGATGATGGGGATCTGAGCCAGCGGCGTCGGCAGGGTGCGTATCCGCCGGATGGCTTCGACGCCGTCGATACCCGGCAGCACCATGTCCATCAGCACGGCGTCGAACGCTCCAAGCGCCAGCCGGCCGACGGCGTCCTCGCCGCGCCCGATGAACTCGGCATGATGGCCGAGCTCGGTCAAAATGGTGTTCAGCACGACGCGGCCGAACGGATTGTCCTCGACGCTGAGCACGCGCAGCGCCGCCATTGCGTCCGCCTCGGCTTCTCCCTTCGACTTTCGGGACTTGCCCGATCCGGTCGCCTCCAGCGACACCGTCAACGTGAAGGTGGCGCCGCCGCCGCGCCGCGGGGCGACGGTGATATCGCCGCCCATCGCACGCGCCAGTTGCTTGACCGAGGACAGGCCCAGGCCGGCCCCGCCGAAGCGCGAGGCAATGGTGACATTGGCCTGGGTAAACGGGCGGAACAGCCGCTTGATCTCGGCCATGGTCAGGCCGATGCCGCTGTCGGACACCGCAAAGGCGACACCGACCCTGCCTTTGCCCTTCACCTTGCCCTTGACGTTGCCCTTTGCATCGCCCTTGGTGGAACGCCAGGGCGCGACCGCGAGCGCCACGCGGCCGTGTTCGGTGAACTTGACGGCGTTGTCGATCAGGTTCTCGAGCGCAGCGCGCAGCCGGACGGGGTCACCGACCACCAGCCCCGGCAGCTTCACGGAGATATCGACCTCGGCCTGAAGTCCCTTGGCTGCGGCGCGACCGGCGAGCGAATCGCCGGCGCTGCGGGCAAGCGCACGCAGGTCGAACAAATCTTGCCGCAGTGTGCTTCCACCGGGTCCCTTGCCGGTCCTGGCGGCATCGACGAACAGGGTGGCAAGGCTGGCCAGATGCTCGGCCCCGGCCTTGATCGTGTCGGCCCAGCGCCGTTCCCGTTCACCGAGATCGGAGGTCGCGAGCAGGTCGCTGATCGCGAGAATGCCGGTCAGGGGGGTGCGGACCTCATGGGCAAAGGCGGCGAGCGCAGCCTGGATCACGTCTGGCGCGACCGCCTTCGTGCTGCGCTCGCGCAATAGCCCGGTTGCCCCGGACCGTTTCCGAGACGGTTGCCTGGGCGTCCGCTTGGTGCGCGCTGGGCGCGTTTTCGCCGCCATTGATCCCCTTCGAACCCCAGGCTGTCGGACAAGCATGGCACGGCGGAACACCCGGAGTCACGGCGGCGTTTGGCTAACCCCCAGAGAAACTTAACCTAATCCCACCAGCTGGCGGATGCCGGCGGGCGTGACGCCGGCCGCGCGCAAGGTGCGCAGACCGGTCGCGTGGCCCGATTTCGACTGCTTCCTCCCCGTCTCGTCGCGAATCAGCCGGTGATGGCGGTAGGCGGGGTCGGGCAGGGCAAGCAGGACCTGGAGCAGGCGGTGCACCGAGGTGGCGTGAAACAGGTCCTGGCCCCGCACGATCTCGCTGACGCCCTGGAGCGCGTCGTCGACCACCACGGAGAGATGGTAGCTGGTCGGCGTCTCCTTGCGGGCCAGGATGACGTCGCCCCAGGCCGCCGGCCGCGCCGGGACGGTGCCGCGCTCGCCGTCGGGGCCCTCGCCCAGCTCATTCCAGCTCAGGCTGGTGGCGAGGCGGCAGGCGGCCGCCATGTCGAGCCGAAGCGCATAAGGCGCGCCGGACTCGATGAGCCGGTCCCGCTCGTCGGCGCGCAGCGATTTGGCGTCGCCGGGATAGAGCGGCGCACCGTCGGGATCGCGCGGCCACGGCCCATCCGCCTCGCGCGCCGCGACGAGCCTTGCGATCTCGGCGCGGCTTTCGAAGGCGGGATAGACGAGACCCAGCGCCGAGAGCGCGTCCAGTGCCGCGCGATACGTGCCGAGATGCTCCGACTGCCGCCGCACCGGCGTCTCCCAGGCGATCCCGAGCCAGGCGAGGTCTTCGTAGATTGCAGTTTCGTATTCCGGCCGGCATCGCGTCGCGTCGATATCCTCGATCCGCAGCAACAGCCGTCCGCCGGTTTCGCACGCGCGGTCAAAGTTCAGCAGCGCCGAATAGGCGTGGCCGAGATGCAGGAGGCCGTTCGGGCTCGGGGCGAATCGGAAAACGGGTGGCATCGCTTTCATGTTACTCGTCATTGCCAGCTTGACCCGGCAATCCTTCCTGCAAGACTCAGTTACGATAGGAGATGGATGCAGGGGTCAAGCCCGCGCATGACGAGTTGAACCACCATGACCATTCACCTTGAAACCCAGTCGGACCTCGAAGAGGCCGTCCACACGCTGATCAAGCGCGATCCGCGCCTCAAGCCCGTGCTCGAGATCGCGGGCATGCCGGCATTGCGGCGGCGTGAGCCGGGTTTTGCCGGGCTTGCCCACATCGTCTGCGGACAGCAGCTCTCGACCGCGAGCGCCTCCGCGATCTGGGGACGGCTGTCGACGGCCTTCGATCCGTTCGACCATGACGCCGTGCGCCGCGCGCGCACCGACCGGCTGGGGCGGCTCGGCCTCTCCGCGGCCAAGATCAAGACGCTGAAACATCTCGCGCGCGAGATCATCGCGGAGCGGCTGAACCTCGAGGTGCTCGCCGAGGAGGATGCCGACGCCGCGCATCACACACTGATCTCGCTGCCCGGCATCGGGCCGTGGACCGCCGACCTCTATCTGCTGTTTTGCCTCGGCCATGGCGATGCCTGGCCCGCCGGGGACTTGGCCGTGCAGGAAGGGATCAGGATTGGTCTCGGACTGAAGACGCGACCGACGGAGAAGCAGATGGCGCCGCTCGCCGAACCCTGGCGTCCCCTGCGCGGTGCGGCGGCGCATCTGTGGTGGAGCTACTACCGCGCGGTGAAAAAGCGCGAGGGCGTACTCGCCGGATCGGCCTAGCCTCGCAACCTGATGCGATCGGCCCGGGCGCACTCGGCGACGAAATCGACGACGGCGCGCACCGCCGGCAGCTCGACGAGGTCGGGATGGGCGAGCAGCCACAGGTCCGCCACGCTGGCGAGCTTGTGCGGCGCGACGCGAACGAGATCGGGATAGGTTTCGGCGACGAAGCACGACAGCGCGGAGATTCCGATCCCGGCACGCGCCGCCGCGAGCATGTCGCCCTGCGACGAGCAGCGCATCACCACCCTGGCCTGACGCGAGACGACATCGCTCCAGCGCGCAAGCTGCACATTGGACGTCTGGTCGGCGAAACCGATGACGCTGTGCCCCTTCCACTCGCCACGCCGTTCCGGCAAGGCCCGCCCGCCGGCATAGTCCCGCGAGGCGTAGAATCCGGTGCCGAGACGGCCGATCTTGCGGCCGACGAGGTTTTCCTCGCCGCTGTCGAAAGGCCGCAGCACCACGTCCGCTTCGCGCCGGCGCACGCTGGCCGGAAACGGATGGGTGATGATCTCGAGCTGAATGTGATCATGCGCGCGCAGGAAGGCAGGCAGGCGCGGCATCAGCCAATGCGAGGCCAGCGTCGCGCCGATCGACAGCTTCACGGTGCCGCGCGCCTTGCGCCCGCCGGCCGAGACTGCCGTCTCCGCCCGCAGCGCCGCCGCGGCCATCGCCTCGGCATGCTCGCGCAGTGTCCGTCCATCCGCGGTCAGCGCCAGACCGTCGGCGGCGCGCGCCACCAGTCTGGTGCCGAGTTGGGCTTCCAGCGCCGCGATCTTGCGGCTGACGGTGGGATGGCTGGTGTGCAGCCGGCGCGCGGCGGCGGTGAAGCTGCCGGTATCGGCGACCGCGACGAAGGTCTTGCAAAGGTCCCAGTCCATCGACCGCCCCGTTCATATCTGAATAGCCATCGGTTCAATATTGAACGATAGGAGCCGGCTCTCCAACCCTTATAGTGGCGTCAAACGAAACAGCGGCGGCAACCCGCCCGCGACAATCAACAGGGAAACGCCTCGTCCTCCGCATGTCGGCGGGTGGCGTCTTCCGGGAGGACATCATGGCGCTGCCCGCTCTCTTGAAGGATTCGCTCGAGCTGCCCGTGGTCGGCTCGCCGCTCTTCCTCGTCTCCGGACCGGAGCTGGTGATCGCCCAGTGCAAGGCCGGTGTCGTCGGTTCGTTTCCGGCGCTCAACGCCCGTCCGGTCGAGAAGCTCGACGAATGGCTGAGCCGCATCGAGGACAAACTCGGCGAATACAAATCGCGCAATCCGGGCAAGAAGGTCGCGCCCTACGCCGTCAACCAGATCTGCCATGCCTCCAACGACCGGCTGATGAAGGACATGGAGACCTGTGTGAAGCACAGGGCGCCCATCATCATCACCTCGCTGCGGCCGCCGGCGGAGATCGTCGAGGCCGCGCATTCCTATGGCGGCCTCGTGTTCCACGATGTCATCAACGTCAAGCACGCGCGCAAGGCCGCCGAACAGGGCGTCGATGGCCTGATCCTGGTGTGCGCCGGCGCCGGCGGCCATGCCGGCACGCTGTCGCCATTCGCGCTGGTGCGCGAGGTCAAGCAATGGTTCGACGGCGCGATCCTGCTGTCGGGTGCCATCAGCGACGGCTTCGCCATCGCCTCCGCGCTGACGCTGGGTGCCGACCTTGCTTATATGGGCACGCGCTTCATCGCGACGAAGGAAGCCAACGCGGACGAAGCCTACAAGTCCGCGCTGACGCAGCACGCCGCGCATGACATCGTCTACACCAACCTCTTCACCGGCGTGCACGGCAACTATCTCGGCCCTTCCATCGCCGCCGCGGGACTTGATCCGGATAATCTGCCGGTCGCCGACAAGACGAAGATGAACTTCGGCTCAGGCGGCAACATGAAGTCCAAGGCCTGGCGCGACATCTGGGGCTCAGGCCAGGGCATCGGCCAGATCGCCGACGCGCCGCCGGTCGCCGAACTCGTCGAACGGATGAAGCGCGAATTCGACCAGGCGCGACAGGATTTCCTGATGCGCGCCAGCGCCTAAACGGCTCGGACTGACAAGAAATCGGGAGGACAACATGAAGCTTGCATCCGCACTGATCGGCATGTCGTTGCTGACACTCGCCGCCTGCAGCGCCCGCGCCGAAGGCAGCGACGAGATCCGCATCGGGCAGACCCTGCCCTACAGCGGTCCGGCATCCGGCTTCGGCACGATCGGACGGACGCAGGAGGCGTTCTTCGAGAAGGTCAATGCAGAAGGCGGCATCAACGGCCGCAAGGTCAAGTTCACTACGCTGGACGACGCCTACTCGCCGCCGAAGACGGTCGAGCAGACCCGCAAGCTGGTGGAGCAGGATGAAGTGCTGATGATGTTCGGCTCGCTCGGCACCGCCACCAATAGCGCCGTGCAGCGCTACCTCAATGCCAAGAAGGTACCGCAGCTGTTCGTGCTCTCGGGCGCCACCAAATGGGCCGATCCCCAGAAGAACCCGTGGACGATGCCGGGCATGGCGGCCTACGAATCCGAAGGCGTGGTCTATGCCAAATACATCCTGCAGACCAAACCCGACGCCAGGATCGCGATCCTAGCGCAGAACGACGATTTCGGCCACGACTACGTCGCGGGCTTCAAGCGCGCGCTCGGCACCAAGGCGGCCGGCATGATCATCGCGGAAGCGAGCTACGAGACCAGTGCGCCGACGATCAGCTCGCAGCTCTCGACCCTGAAGGCCTCGGGGGCCAACGTGCTGTTCGGCGTCGTGCTCGGCAAGTTCACCTCGCAGATGGTCAAGGGCGTGGCCGAGATCGGCTGGAAGCCGGAGCTGTTCTTCGTGCCGACTTCCGCCTCGTCGATCTCGTTCCTGGAGCCGGCAGGGCTCGATAATGCGGTCGGCCTGATCTCGTCGAGCAACCAGAAGGACACGATGGACCCTCAATGGGCCGACGATCCCGGCGTCAAAGAGTACTTCGCGTTCATGAAGCAATACATGCCGACCGCGGACCTCTCCAACTCCAACTACGCGGCCGGCTATCACTATGCGACGCTGCTGATGACGGTGCTCAGGGCGTGCAAGGACGACGTCAGCCGCGACAACATCATGCGCCAGGCGGCCTCGCTCAAAGAGGTGAAACTGCCGCTGCTGCTGCCTGGCATGTCTGTCACGACCGGCCCCGACGATTACCTGCCGTTCCAGCAGCTCCAGCTCCGCCGCTTCAACGGCAAGAGCTGGGTCGGATTTGGCGCCGTGCTGGATGATCGGTAGACCCGAGCGGAATAAGGACGCGCCATGATCATCAGCGGCGGACGCAGGATCGGCCATGACGATATCCAGGCCCGCATCAGGCGGGCGATGAGCGGCTTCCGCGCCCTGGGCCTCGCCGAGGCCGCGCCGGTCGCAATGATGCTGCGCAACGATTTCGCCCTGTTCGAGGTGGTCGCGGCCTCCGCCGCGCTGGGCAATCCGGTGGTGCCGATCAACTGGCATCTGAAGGCCGAGGAGGTCCGCTACATCCTCGCCGACAGCGGCGCGAAGATCCTGGTCTGCCACGCCGATTTGCTGCCGCAGATCCGTGACGGCGTGCCGGCGGATGTCCGCGTCCTCGTCGTCGAGACGCCGCCCGAGCTCGCCGCGACCTTCGCCATTCCCCCTGTGATGACCGAGGTCCCGGCCGGACTTCCCGATTGGGACCGCTGGCGCGACGGCCAGACCGAAGCGCAGGAGCCGCCGCGGCGCGCAGCAGCGATGATCTACACATCCGGGACCACGGGCATGCCGAAAGGCGTGCGGCGCATGCCGATGCAGCCTGACCAGGCGGCCGCCTCAGAGCGCGTGGGCGCCATCGCCTATGGCATCAAGCCGCGGGACAACCAGGTCGTGCTGATCAACGGGCCGATGTATCACTCGGCGCCGCACTCCTACGGCATGATGGCGTTCCGCAACGGTTGCACCATTGTCCTCCAGGCGCGGTTCGACGCCGAGGAGCTGCTCGCGCTGGTCGAGCGCCACCGGGTCACGCACATCCACATGGTGCCGACCATGTTCGTCCGGCTGTTGCGCCTGCCCGAGACCGTCAGGCAGCGTTACGACCTGTCGTCGCTGCGTTTCGTCGTGCACGGTGCCGCACCCTGCGCGCTCGAAATCAAGCGCGCCATGATCGAGTGGTGGGGGCCGGTCATCAACGAATATTTCGGCTCCACCGAGACCGGGATCCCGGTGTGGCACTCGGCCGAGGAGGCGTTGACGAAGCCCGGCACGGTCGGCCGCGCCATCGAGGGCGGCATCGTCAAAATCTTCCGCGAGGACGGCGGCCTCTGTGGCGCCAACGAGGTCGGCGAGATCTACATGCGCCAGATGGCGGTGCCCGATTTCGACTATCACGGCAAGCCGCAGGCCAGGGCCGAGGCCGGCCGCGACGGCCTCGTCAGCGTCGGCGACGTCGGTTACCTCGACGAGGATGGCTATCTGTTCCTGTGCGACCGCAAGCGCGACATGGTGATCTCCGGCGGCGTGAACATTTATCCCGCCGAGATCGAGAACGCGCTGATCGGAATGCCCGGCGTGCGCGACTGCGCCGTGTTCGGCATTCCCGACGCCGAATTTGGCGAGCGGCTGTGCGCGTTTGTCGAGCCAGAATCGGGCGCCGAGCTCTCGGCCGACGCCGTCCGATCGTTCCTGCGCGAGCGGCTTGCCAATTTCAAGGTGCCCAAGGACGTCGAATTCCGCGACGAGCTGCCGCGCGAGGCAACCGGAAAGATCTTCAAGCGCAAGCTGCGGGAGCCCTATTGGGCAGGCCATGCACGCGCCGGTGCGTGACGAACGGCTGCAAACAGCGTTTAAAACTATGTTGCTGTTGCAAAAGGGTCGCCGGTAAATGATGAGATGCCGGCGAATAGAGCCGGGATCACAGCCATGACATCGACCGACTTCATCGTTGCGCGAGATGATCTCGAGCAGTGCAAGGTGATTGCGACCGAGCTTCCCGACGCGGATTCGCTCCCGCCTGACGCGCTGCTCGTCAAGATCGACCGCTTCGCTTTTACGGCTAACAACATCACCTATGCGGTGCTCGGCGACGAGCTGAAATACTGGCAGCTGTTTCCCGCGCCGAACGGTTTTGGCAACATTCCGGTATGGGGCTTTGGCCAGGTGATCGCCTCGAAACACCCCAGCGTGGCCGTGGGCGAGCGCCTGTTCGGCTATTTCCCGATGGCGACGCATCTCGTGATCGAGGCGACCGACGTCAGCAAGCGCGGCTTGCGCGACGGTGCCGCGCACCGGCAGGGCGTGGCGCCGGTCTACAACGCCTATGCGCGCGTCAGCGGCGATCCCGCCTATGACGGCCGGCAGGGTGACTACCAGGCGCTGCTGCGGCCGCTGTTCATGCTGTCGTTCCTGGTCGACGATTTCCTCGCAGAGACCGGCGATTTCGGCGCGCGCACCGTGCTGCTCTCGAGCGCCTCGAGCAAGACCGCGTTTGGGCTCGCCCATCTCCTGCATACCCGCGGCCGCAAGGTGATCGGGCTGACCTCGGCCGGCAACACCGGCTTCGTGACCTCGCTCGGCTGCTACGACGAGGTCGCCACCTATGACCGCGTGACGTCGCTGCCGACGGATACGCCTGTCGCCTTCGTCGACATGGCCGGCAACAGCGCGTTGCGCGCCGGACTGCACCAGCACTTCGGCGAGCAGATGAAATGCTCGGTGCGCGTCGGTTTGACGCATCGCGCGACCGACGCCGGCGAAGGCGCCCTGCCCGGCGCAAGACCGCGCTGGTTCTTCGCGCCCGACCAGATCCGCAAGCGCGCCAAGGAATGGGGCCCCGGCGGCATCGAGCAGCGCTTTGGCGCGGCATGGTCCGGCTTTGCGCCGCTGCTGCAGAGAAGCCTGAGCGTGGTCGAGAGCCGCGGCCCGGAGGCGGTGCGGCGGATCTATCTCGATACGCTGAAGGGGTGCATTCCGCCGGAGCAGGGCCACATGCTTTCACTGCTCGGGTAAAGCGCTTTTGACGTCGGCTGATCCGGTATAGCTTGACCTCCGAGCAAATGCCGCGAAGACGGCCACGAGGTCGCGCATGCTGGACAAGACGAAGGATATTTCCGTCTCGGCGCAAGCCTGGCTCGATGAATTCGAGCGCACGCTGGTCAAGCCTGATCCCGCCGCGCTCGACCGCCTCTTCCTCGCCGACAGCTTTTGGCGCGACGCGCTGGCGCTGAGCTGGAACCTGCAGACGATCGGTGGCCGGAACGAAGTTGCACTGGCACTGGCTGCGCTTGCACCCAAGGTGGTGCCTTCCAATTTCAAGGTCGCGCCGAATCGCGCGCCGCCGCGCTGGGTGATCCGCGCCGGCACCAGTAACATCGAAGCCATCTTCGATTTCGAGACCGCGTTTGGCCGCGGCAGCGGCATCGTCCGGCTCGTGCCCGATGCGGCCGACGGCGACCGGCTGAAGGCGTGGACGCTCCTCACCGCACTCGACACACTCAAAGGGTTCGAGGAACAGCTTGGCACGTCGCGGCCGCGCGGCCAGGCCTATTCGCGCGACTTCCGCGGCCCGAACTGGCTCGATTTACGCAACGCCTCGCGCGAGTATTCCGATCGCGATCCGGCCGTGCTGGTGGTCGGCGGCGGCCAGGCCGGGCTTGCGATCGCGGCGCGGCTGAAGCAGCTGAAAATCGACACGCTGATCGTCGATCGCGAGGCCCGGATCGGCGACAACTGGCGCAAGCGCTATCACGCGCTGACCCTGCACAACCAGGTGCAGGTGAATCACCTGCCCTACATGCCGTTCCCGCCGAACTGGCCGACCTATATCCCCAAGGACAAGCTCGCCAACTGGTTCGAAGCCTATGTCGACGCGATGGAGCTGAACTTCTGGACCGGCACCGAGTTCGAGGGCGGCGCCTATGACGAGGCCAGAGGCTGCTGGACCGTCACGCTGCGACGCGCCGATGGCAGTTCGCGCGCCATGCACCCGCGCCATGTGGTCATGGCAACTGGCGTCAGTGGTATCGCCAACGTGCCTGACATTCCGACCCTCGAGAATTTCAAGGGCACATTGCTGCATTCCAGCCGCTACGAGGACGGAGAGAACTGGACGGGCAAGCGAGCCATCGTCGTCGGCACCGGCAACAGCGGCCACGACATCGCGCAGGATCTCCATTCCAGCGGCGCGGAGGTGACGCTGCTGCAGCGTTCGCCGACGCTGGTTACCAATATCGAGCCGTCTGCCCAGCTAGCTTATGCGACCTACAATGAGGGTACGCTGGAGGACAATGATCTGATAGCGACCTCGATGCCGACGCCGCTGGCGAAGAAGACGCATGTGATGCTGACGGAGCAGTCGAAGGAGCTCGACAAGGAGCTGCTCGACGGTCTGCGCAAAGTCGGCTTCAAGCTCGACTTCGGCGAGGCCGGCACTGGCTGGCAATTCAAATACCTCACCCGCGGCGGCGGCTATTACTTCAATGTCGGCTGCTCCAACCTGATCGTCGAGGGCGCGATCAAGCTCATGCAGTTTGCAGACGTCGAGAGCTTCACGGCCGGCGGCGCCCGGATGAAGGACGGCTCGAATATCGCAGCCGATCTCATCGTGCTGTCCACGGGCTACAAGCCACAGGAATATCTGGTGAGAAAGCTGTTCGGCGATGCCGTCGCCGATCGCGTCGGCCCGATCTGGGGCTTTGGCGACGGCCTCGAGCTGCGCAACATGTATGCGCGCACGAGCCAGCCCGGCCTGTGGTTCATCGCCGGCAGCCTGGCGCAATGCCGGATCAACTCGAAATATCTCGCGCTCCAGATCAAGGGGATCGAGGAAGGGATTTTGGGGCGCGCCCCGGAATGACAGGAGAGAAACCAATGCCAGCCATTCTCGGCACCGGCGAGCATCGCTACCGCGTCGTCGAAAACTTCGCAAAGCTGCCGGAAGGCTGGCAATTGACCGACGTCGCGTCCGTCGCGGTCGACAGCAAGGACCGCGTCTACGTCTTCAACCGCGGCGCCCATCCGATGGTCGTGCTCGACCGCGAAGGCAATTTCCTGCGCAGTTTCGGCGAAGGGCTGTTCTCGCGCGCCCACGGGCTGCACATCGACGCCGACGACAATCTCTACTGCACCGACGACGGCGACCACACCGTGCGAAAATGCACCACCGACGGCAAGGTGCTGCTGACGATCGGCATCCCGGCTAAGCCGTCCCCGTTCATGAGCGGCGAGCCGTTCCACCGCTGCACCCACACGGCGCTGTCGCCGAAGGGCGAGATCTACGTGTCCGACGGCTACGGCAATGCGCGCGTGCACAAATACACCCCCGACGGCAAGCTGATCAAAAGCTGGGGTGAGCCCGGCACCGACCCCGGCCAGTTCAACATCGTGCACAATATCGCCACCGATGCCGACGGCTGGGTCTATGTCGCCGACCGCGAGAACCACCGCGTTCAGGTGTTCAACGGCGAGGGCAAATACGAAACGCAGTGGAACAATCTGCATCGCCCCTGCGCGCTGTGCTGCTGCGGCGGCGGCAAGACCCCGACCTTCGTGATCGGCGAGCTCGGCCCGGGGCTCGCCATCAATCGCAATGTCCCCAATCTCGGCCCGCGGCTGTCGATCGTCGACGCCAAGGGAAAACGCATCGCGCGGCTGGGAGGCGAGGAAGGGCCGGGCGTTGCCAGCGGAAAGTTCCTAGCACCCCACGGCATCGCACTGGATTCACGCGGCGACATCTATGTCGGCGAGGTTGGCGTAACCAACTGGGACACCAGCTTCCCGGACGAGGAAATGCCGGCCACGGTGCGCGCGACACGATGCCTGCAGAAGCTGGAACGGCTGCAGGGGTAGCTGCCCAGCAAGGCCGCCGCGTTATTGAACGCCGTCGTCCCCCAACGTCGTCCCGGCGGCGGCTCCCCAGATCGCGGCGTTTTTGAGCGTTTTGCCACCCCGCCGCCGTATTGCTTGCGCCTGAATAAGTCGCTCAACGGGCTTCACAATCCCGTCACGCTGCATGTAGTATGTCAATACATGCTGCTTCGCAGCGTACATGGAGGCCGGGAGCGTTACTTGAACGCACATGTCTCGCAAGGCAGTTGGCCGGTGTTGGTGCTGAACGCGGACTTCCGGCCGCTGAGTTACTACCCACTGTCTCTGTGGTCGTGGCAGGACGCGATCAAGGCGGTGTTCCTCGACCGCGTCAACATCGTCGCGCATTACGATCAGGCGGTCCATAGCCCGACGCTGCAAATGCAGCTGCCTAGCGTGGTCTCGCTCAAATCCTTCGTCAAGCCGACCACCCACCCCGCATTCACCCGGTTCAACGTCTTCCTGCGCGATCGTTTCGCCTGCCAATATTGCGGCTCGCCCGAAGACCTCACCTTCGATCACATCATCCCGCGCAGCAAAGGTGGCCAGACCACTTGGGAGAACGTGGTCGCGGCGTGCTCGCCCTGCAATCTGCGCAAGGGCAATCTTACGCCGGTGCAGGCAAAAATGTTTCCGCGCCAGCACGCCTTCGCCCCGACCGTGCACCAGCTCCACCGCAATGGCCGCCTGTTCCCGCCGAACTATCTGCACGACAGCTGGCTGGACTATCTCTACTGGGATACGGAGCTGGATCCGTAGGCTCTGGTCTCACATCCCGATCGCATTCCTTGCCACCACGTCGAGATAGAATGCCGCGCTCAGCTTCGGGACCCTTGCCTGGGTCTCGAAGTCAACGCGGTAGAGGCCGAAACGCTTGCCGAATCGGCACGCCCTCGATGGTGGCGCGCTGCATCTGGTCGAATAGTTGCGCAGGAACATGATACGGTCGGGGTCGTAGACCTGGCCGTCGGCATTCGAAGGTGGAAGGATCGGTCGTCACCTGCAGCGACATGCTCACCGGCGCGCCGTCGAGCTCGTCCTGCGCAATGCCTGGTGCGGGCACAGCGCAGAGACCGACCGCAGCCAGAGCGCCCCCCGTCCAACGCTCGATCATCACCGCGCTTCGAAATTGCCAGGAACGGATGGAGGTTAGATCGCCCGCATCGGGACGGGCAAGAGCAGCCATTGTACGGTACGCCAATTCGGAAGCGCCGCCCGCACACGCGACCCACATTTTCGTGCCTCGCAAGAAATCGACCAAAATTCGTCGACAGCAGCTGGCGGGCCGTCGCCCAGGACGGAACCCTAAGCGCCTGCGTCCGTTCAGAGTCGAGGGGCGGATGTCTTGCGGGCGCTGACTGTCCGCGACGGTCGTATCCGGTCCCGCCACAGCAGGGGAGAATAGCGATGCCCACAGCCGAGAAAGATCACGTCTACAAGATCCTGGAGCTGGTCGGATCGTCCGAGACCTCGATCGAGGATGCGATCAAGAACGCAATCGGCCGCGCCGCCAAGACCATTCGCGAAATGAAATGGTTCGAGGTCACGCAGACGCGCGGCCACATCGAGAACGGCGCGGTCCGCCACTATCAAGTGACGCTGCGGGTCGGGTTTACGCTTGACGGGTAAAGTCCCCTTCAGGCGAGATGGCACGCCACGAAGTGCCCGCCTGCTCCCTCCTTCAGCTCCGGCGCGCTTTCGGCGCAGCGCGGCTGGGCGATCGGGCAGCGGGTGTGGAAGTGGCAGCCGGACGGCGGCTTCATCGGGCTCGGCACGTCGCCCTTGAGACGGATGCGCTCGCGCTTGAGCTTGGGATCCGGCACCGGCACCGCTGACAGGAGCGCCCTGGTGTAGGGATGCTGCGGGTTGCGGTAGAGGTCGTTCGCCTTCGCCAGCTCGACGATGCGGCCGAGATACATCACCGCGACGCGGTCGGAGATGTGCTCGACCACCGAGAGGTCGTGCGCGACGAAGAGATAGGTGAGGTTCAGCTCGG
Source organism: Bradyrhizobium sp. Bra64 (assembly GCF_024519875.1). Taxonomy (NCBI): domain Bacteria; kingdom Pseudomonadati; phylum Pseudomonadota; class Alphaproteobacteria; order Hyphomicrobiales; family Nitrobacteraceae; genus Bradyrhizobium; species Bradyrhizobium sp. Bra64. The sequence goes on from NZ_JALJRD010000006.1 coordinate 147,734, forward strand.
CCTGGAGATCTTCCAGCAGGTTGATGACCTGGGCCTGAATCGACACGTCGAGCGCGGACACCGGCTCGTCGCAGACGATCAGCTTCGGCTCGACCGCGAGCGCGCGGGCGATCACGATGCGCTGGCGCTGGCCGCCGGAGAATTCGTGCGGATAGCGCCGCATGTGCTCGGCCTTGAGACCGACCTTCACCAGCAGGCTCGCGACGCGATCCTCACGCTCCTTGGCCGATGAACCAAGCTTATGGATCACGAGCGCCTCGCCGAGGATGGCGCCGACCGTCATGCGCGGATTGAGCGAGGCGAACGGATCCTGGAACACGAGCTGCATGTTCCGCCGCATCGCGCGCAGATCGTTGCCGCCGAGCTGGCGCACGTCCTGGCCGTCGAAAGTAACCTCGCCGTCAGTCGGCTCGATCAGGCGCAGCACGCAGCGTCCCGTCGTCGACTTGCCGCAGCCGGATTCGCCGACGAGACCGAGCGTCTCGCCGCGATTGACCGAGAACGACACGCCGTCGACCGCATAGACGGTGCCGACCTGGCGCGACAGCAGGCCGCCGAGCACGGGGAAATATTTCTTCAGGCCGCTGACGCGGAGCAAGGGCTCGGTCATGCCGCACCTCCCAACTGCGTATCGCCGAGATGACAGGCCATGCGATGGCTGGGTGCGATCTCGCGCAGCAGCGGCTCCTTCTCGGTGCAGACGTTCATTGCGAACTTGCAGCGCGGCGCAAAGCGGCAGCCGACCGGCGGGTTGATCAGGATCGGCACCGAGCCGCCGATCGCCTCGAGCCGCGTCTTGTGCTCGCTGTCCAGGTCGATGCGCGGAATCGAACGGATCAACCCTTGCGTATAGGGATGGCCCGGGTTGCTGAACAGATCGTCGACCGGCGCTTCCTCGACCACTTTGCCGGCATACATCACGACGACGCGTTGCGCGGTTTCGGCAACGACGCCCATGGCATGGGTGATCAGCATCACCGCCATGCCGAAGCGCTCCTTCATGTCCTGGAGCAGATCGAGGATCTGTGCCTGGATGGTGACGTCGAGCGCGGTGGTGGGCTCGTCGGCGATGATCAGCTTCGGCTTGCAGGCGAGCGCCATCGCGATCATCACGCGCTGACGCATGCCGCCGGAGAACTGGTGCGGATAATTGTGCACGCGGCCTTCGGCGTTGGGAATCTGCACCAGCTTGAGCATCTCGATGGTGCGTTCGATCGCCTGCTTCCTGGTGACGTTCTCATGGCGGCGCAGGCTTTCGGCGATCTGCTCGCCGATCGTGAGCACCGGATTGAGCGAGGTCATCGGCTCCTGGAAGATGAAGCCGATCTCCTTGGCGCGGATCTCGTCGAGCTGACTGCTCGTCAGCGGCACGAGATCGCGGCCCTCGAAGATGATCTGGCCCGCCGCGATGCGGCCCGGCGGCATCGCGATCAGCTTCAGGATCGACATCGCGGTCACGGTCTTGCCGCAGCCGGATTCGCCGACGACACAGAGCGTCTCGCCACGGTTGATCGAGATGTCGACGCCGTCGACGGCCTGAAGGATGCCGTCGTCGGTGGAGAAATGGGTTTTCAGGCCCTTGATCTCGAGCAGTGGCGCCATCAGATCACCCGCCGCGCATCGAGCGCGTCACGCAGGCCGTCGCCGATGAAGTTGATGGCGACCACCGCGATGAAGATCGCGCCGCCCGGAAACAGCGCCCAGTGCGGGCCGATGTCGAGGAAGTCCTTGGCATCATAGAGCAGCCGGCCCCAGGTCGGGGTATCCGGCGGAAAGCCGAGGCCGAGGAAGGACAGCGTCGATTCCGCGATGATGGCGGCGGCGACGTCGATGGTGCCGGCGATGATCACCGGACCGAGCGCATTGGGCAGGATGTGGCGCACCACCTGCCGCACCGGGCTGGCTCCGAGCGCGCGCGCGGCTTCGACGAACTCCTTCTCGCGGATCGACAGGAACTGCGCGCGCACGAGGCGAGCGACCGGCATCCAGCGCAGGCCGCCGATCACAAGCACGATCAGGATGAAGATGCCGCCTTCGGGGCCGAATGCGGCCTTGAGCCCGTCCCGGAAGAGATAGATGAGCAGCAGCAGCAGTGGCAATTGCGGCAACGACAAAAAGAGATCGGTGAGCCACATCAGCCCATGACCGAGCGCACCGCGCGACATGCCGGCGAGCGCGCCGACCAGCACGCCGATGAAGACCGAGACCAGCATCGCGGCAAGGCCGACCGCGAGCGAGATACGCCCGCCATAGATCATGCGGGCGAGGATGTCCTGCCCGAGATCGTCGGTGCCGAAGGGATGGGCGAGCGACGGCCCCTGCAAGCCGGCCACGATATCGATGTCGTCGATCTTGACGCGCCAGATGAAGGGGCCAGCCACCACCGCCAGGATCAGAATGAGGAGCAGGAACGCACTGACGACGGCAAGCTTGTGGCGGCTATAGCGCCGCCACGTCTCGCGCCAGGGCGAGTAGACCCGCCGCTCAGCGGAGGGAGATGCGAGGGTCAAGCCAGCCATAAAGGACGTCCGCGATGAGATTGAACAGGACCACCAGGCACGCGAAGACGAAAGTGACGGCCATCACCACCGGCGTGTCGTTGGAAAGGATGGAGGAGATCAGCAGCGAGCCGATGCCGGGGATGCGGAAGATCTGCTCGGTGACGATGGCGCCGCCGAACACTGCGGGGATCTGCAACGCGATCAGCGTCACGACCGGGATCATGGCGTTGCGCATCACATGCTTTACGATGACCGTGGCCTGCCCGAGCCCCTTGGCCCGCGCGGTGGTGACATAGTCGAGCCGGATCACGTCGAGCATTGCCGAGCGCACGAAACGCGTCATCGACGCCGCCTGGAACAGGCCGAGCACCGCCACCGGCATGATCGCCTGACGGATCATCTCGAGCACCCAGTGAATTCCGGTTGCCTTGATGTCGGTGGTGTAGACGAACGGCAGCCAGTCCAGCGTCACCGAGAAGATCAGGATGAACAGGATGCCCGTGAAGAAGGTCGGCAGCGAGAAGCCGACGAAGGCGAGCGTGTTGGCGACCTGGTCGAACAGCGAATACGGCTTCGTCGCGGCATAGACGCCGACGGGAATCGCGATCAGCAGCGCCAGGATCTGCGCCGAGCCGATCACATAGAGCGTAGTCGGCAGGCGCTGGAGGATCAGCTTGTCAACGTCCATCCGGCTGACGAAGGAGAAGCCCCAGTCGCCGTGCAGCATGGCGTTGAGCCAGTGCAGGTAGCGGAGGTAAATCGGATCATCGAGGCCGAACTTGGCCCGAAGTGCGGCCTGCACTTCGGGCGGGACGTTCGGGTTCGTCGCCAGCTCCGAGAATGGATCGCCGGGCGCAAGCGCCAGCACGAAGAACAGCACGGCCGAGATCCCGAGCAGGCTCGGAATCGCGATCAGCAGGCGACGCAGAACGTATTGACTCATGAGGGAAGGCCCCGTCTAGAGCTTGGGGATCATTCCTCGCGGTACCAGTCGAACAGATTGTCGGTTTCGTTGGCCCAGCCCGAAATCACCGGACGCAAATTGTTCGCGGCTGCCTCGACCTTGAGACGATGCATCACGGGGATGAACACGGTGTCCTGCCACATCAGATCGTTGGCCTTGATGTAGTACGCGGCGCGCTTGACCGGGTCCATTTCCATATCGGCCGCCGTGATCGCCTCGTCGTACTCCTTGTTCACCCAACGGGGGAAGTTGGTGCCCTGCCACTTGTTCTCCTTGGTCGCGACGCTGTTGGACAAATAGCGGCGCATGTGCTGCGACGGATCCGGCTGGCTCAGCGGGATCTGGAACATCTCGAGGTCGGCGTAGAACTTCGGATAGGTGTCGGGATTGGCGACGTCGGACGAGAAGAACACCGAGGCCACCACCGACTTCAGCTCGACGTCGATGCCGGCCTTCTGACAGGCCTGCTTGACGATGGCCTGGGTCTTCTGGCGCGGACCGTTGATCGAGGTCTGGTACAGCAGCTTCAGCTTCTTGCCGTCCTTCTCGCGGATGCCGTCGGCGCCGGGCTTCCAGCCGGCGTCGTCGAGCATCTTGGCGGCCTTCTCGATGTTGAATTCCCAGCTGGTGTTCTTCGAGACGAACTTCTCGGGGCCATTGAGAAAGTTCGCGGTGGTGCGGCCGGCGCGGCCGTAGATCGCCTTCTTGACGGACTCGCGATCGACCAGCAGGGACAGCGCCTTGCGCACGACCGGATCCGAGAACAGCGGATGCTTGGTCTTCATCGACGAGCGCTCGCCATCGACCTCGACGTTCGGATCGGTGAAATTGAGCGCGATGAACTCGGTATCCCCCCCCACGGCATAGACCGTCTTGCCTTTGCCACCCTTCTCCAGGCGCAGCAGAACATCGTCCTCGACTTGGATGTTCCAGCCGAAATCATATTCGCCGGTCTGGATCACCGCGCGCGCCGCCGAGACGGCGTCGCCGCCGCCCTTCATCTCGATCGAATCGAAATAGGGCCGGTTGGCCATGTGGTAGTCGGGATTGATCACGCCGCGGATGAGGTCGCCCGGCTTGAACTCGACGAACTTGTAGGGGCCGGTGCCCACTGGTGCGAGATTGGTCGGAGCCTCACGCGATTTCGAGCCGATGAAATCGGCGAACAGATGTTTCGGCAGGATCTGGCCTGCTCCCGCACCGACGAAGGCATCGGCCCAGAACGGAGTCGACTTGGGAAAGGTGATCTTGACCGTCAGATCGTCGATCTTCTCGACCGTGATATCGCGATAGACACCGATCGTGACGGCTGCGGTCGCGGGGTCCTTGGCATACTGCCATGTAAACACGAGGTCGTCGGCCGTGAACGGCTTGCCGTCGTGCCACTTCACGCCGGGCTTCAGCTTCCAGGTCACCGACTTGCCGTCGGCCGCGAGCAGGCCGTTCTGGATGGACGGAATCTCCGTCGCCAGCACCAGCTTCATGTTGCCGTCCGGATCCCAACAGGCGAGCGGCTCGTAGAACAGGCGCGAGCCATCCTGGTCCTTGGTGCCGGTGGCGAAATGCGGGTTGAGCAGGGTCGGGCCCTGCCACCACAGCAGCTTCAGCGCACCGCCGCCGCCACGCTTGGTCGGCTTGTATGTCGAGGCGCCCTCGGCCATGGCAACGCCGCCGAGCGCGAGGATCTGATTGGCGAGGGGAGCGGTGAGACCGACAGCGACCATGCGCTTGATGAAGGCGCGGCGATCCATTCGCCCGTCCTTCACGTCGCCGATCATCGAACGCAGTTCTTTATCCAGCATGGTTGTCCCCCGTCTGGTTCCCGTATGGATGAAGGCAGCCGCGGGGCGGCCGCCGGGTTTTGGCTCGCGGTAGATGGCACACCGAATGGGCCGCGCGTCAACTGCGACCGTGTGTATGCAAACAGTGTTGTGGCTGTCTGTTGGGCAAAACCATGTTCCGCAGCCCAAGCGTTCGGCAATCCGGCGCTAAAACACGCCGGATTCCGCGTTGCACTGCAGAAAATTTGTTCGCCACATCAGACGAAGTATCGAGGCGAAATTCTACGCCACGGACATGTTGAGCGGCGGCGCCACGTGGTCCGGCAGCGGGCAGACATAAGGTGTCTTGGCAGTCCGCTTCTTGAGGTCAGCCTTGGCGGCCTTGATCAGCTCCGGATCCGTCAGCGCCTTGATGCCGATACCCGCCATCGCCTTGGCAGCCTGCACCATCGCCTTGTGGGCGTGTCCGCTCTTGCCCTGCGCCACCACCTGCCAGGTGTGGAACGGCGTGCCGATTGCAACCGTCGGTGCGTGAACCTGCACGGTCGGCACGACCCAGCTCACATCGCCGACGTCGGTCGAGCCGACCAGCGGGTTGCGCTTGGCATCGAGCGGCACCAGGAAGTCGGCCAGCGGCCGATCGGTCGGCTCCATGCCGATCGCGTAATAGACCGACGCGATGTCCTTGTCGCTCAGCGTCGCGCGGATCTGGCTGGCAAAACCCTTGTCCGCGTCGTCGAAATGCGGCGGTCCGAGCTCTTCCATGACCCGATGCAGCGCCTGCTCCAGCGGCGTGTTCGGCAGGATGTTGGAGACCGCGGAGATGATCTTCATCTCGACCTTGGTCTCGGTCATCAACGCTGCGCCATCTGCGATCTTGCTCACGCGTCCGACGAGCTCGTTCATGCCGGGCAGATCGCGGGCGCGGATCGAGTAGCGCACGCGCGCATGCGCCTGCACCACGTTGGGGGCAATGCCGCCGGTGTCCAGCAACGCGTAATGCACGCGCGCATCGCTCGGCATGTGCTCGCGCATGTAGTTCACGCCGACATTCATCAATTCCACCGCGTCGAGCGCGGAGCGGCCGAGATGCGGGGAAGCCGCGGCATGCGAGGTGCGGCCGGTAAAGATGAAGTCTGCGCGCGTGTTGGCGAGCGACGGCGTCACCGCCACTTCCCAGAAGCTGTGCGGATGCCAGGTGATGGCGATGTCGGCATCCTCGAATGCACCGGAGCGCACCATGAACGCTTTTGCCGCGCCGCCCTCTTCGGCCGGGCAGCCGTAATAGCGCACGCGGCCCGGCACCTTGTTCTCGGCGAGCCAGTCCTTCACCGCGGTGGCGGCGAGCAGCGCCGCGGAACCGAGCAGATTGTGACCGCAGCCATGGCCGTGGCCGCCGGTCTCGACCGGACGGTGCTCGGCAACGCCGGCCTCCTGGCTGAGGCCCGGCAGCGCATCATATTCACCCATGAAGGCAATGACCGGTCCGCCCTCACCCCATTCGCCCAACACCGCGGTCGGAATGCCCGCGACCTGCTCGGTGATGCGGAAACCCTGGTGGCGGAGCTCGGCGAGATGCTCGGCGGCGGACCGCGCTTCGGTGTAGCAGACCTCCGGCATGCCCCAGACCTTGTCGCTGAGGTCGATGAAACGTGCCTTGATCGTGTCGATGCCACGCCAGATGTCGCTGCGATTGTCCATGCTTCGGTCCGTGATCCCTGGGTCAAACGAAGCGGCAATGGTTAGCAGCTTCACTGCATGGCGCCTAGCACCTCGCCGGACACCAGCCATGCGGCGGATGCCGGATCGAACGACCACCTGCTTGCCGACCGCGCGCGAACCGCCCCGTACATTTCGAATATTTCACGCGGCGTTCTCCGGAATAGTTGGGGGACGAGGCTTTCAAGACGGCCTCCACCGGCCTAAATTATGCGTGCTTCGCGCGTCTTTCCGCTAGCCGCGGCGGGCGATGCACTCAGCCAGGAGAACTCCATGCCCGCCCTGACCGAATGGAGAGTGCCGCCGGCCAATCAGCCGCGTGCGAGCGATTACGGTTTCGATCTCGACCGCGCGCTAGCCTCCGTCGTCGGCCTGCACGCCATCATCCCACCAGACGCCTTCAGCGCCGAGACGCTGGGCACCGAACGCGCCGGCAATGGCGTCGTGATCGACGAGGGGCTGGTGCTCACCATCGGTTATCTCATCACCGAAGCCGAGTCCGTGTGGCTGCATGTCGGCGACGGGCGCGTGGTGGAGGGACATGTGCTCGGCTTCGATTCCGTCACCGGCTTTGGCCTGGTGCAGGCGCTCGGCCGGCTCGACGTCGAACCCTTGCCGCTAGGCATCTCGGCCGAGACCCGGCTCGGCGACCGCGTCGTGGTCGGCGGCGCCGGCGGACGCACGCGCTCGGTCGCGAGCCAGATCGTGGCCAAGCAGGAATTCGCAGGCTACTGGGAATATCTGCTGGACGAGGCCATCTTCACCCATCCCGCGCACCCGAACTGGGGCGGCACGGCGCTCCTCAACGAGCGCGGCGAGTTGATCGGCATCGGCTCGCTCCAGCTCGAACGCGAACGCGACGGCAAGGCCGAGCACGTCAACATGATCGTGCCGATCGACCTGTTGAAACCCATCCTTGACGATCTGCGCAGGTTCGGCCGCGTCAACAAGCCGGCACGGCCGTGGCTCGGACTGTTTTCGACCGAGATCGACAACCGCGTGGTGGTGATCGGGATCTCCGCCAACGGTCCGGCCGCTCGTGCCGAGCTCAAGACCGGCGACGTCATCCTCGCTGTCGACGGCGAGAAGGTGACGAGCCAGACCGGCTTTTACAAGAAGCTGTGGGGGCTCGGCGCCGCCGGTGTCGACGTGCCGCTGACCGTGCACCATGAGGGCGTCACCTTCGACGTCACCGTGACCTCGACCGATCGCTTCAAGCTCTTGAAGGCGCCGAAGCTGCACTGACAAACCGAACCAAGGCAAGGACAAGCGGCGATGAGCGAGGCGGTCATCGACGACATCGTGACCGTGCTGCCGCGGCTGCTCAATGCACTGGAAGCACTCGGCTTCTTCGCCCGGCATCTGCATCCGCCGGCCTTTGGCTCGGTGATGAATGCGATCGGCACGCCGGACGAGACGCTGCAAACGGCGCGCACGGCGATCGGCGCCTGGCCGGAGCAGTTCGCCGGACTGCGCGAGCGGCTCGATCGCGCCTGCGACGAGACGCTCGCCGCCTTTGCCGGCATCCGCGAGGTCGAGCGCGGCAACGGCGATCTCGTCGCCGTCTTCCGCGCGATGCGCCACGTGCCGCGCGCCCAGGAGGCACTCTATCCGCTGGCGGTGCAGTTTCCGCCGGTGAGCAGCTTCTTCCTCAACGCCGCCAATCGCGAGAATACCGACCTGCTGTCGCGGCTGGAAGCAGTCCAAGGCGAGCACAGCGGAATCTTCCACGATCACAACGAGCCCGGCACCCGCGGCGGCTTTTCGGTCTACGTGCCCGAATATTACACGCCCGACCGCGCCATGCCGCTGGTGATGGCGCTGCATGGCGGCAGCGGCAACGGCCGCGGTTTTCTGTGGAGCTGGCTGCGCGACGCCCGCACCCTGGGCGCGATCCTGGTGACGCCGACCGCGACCGGCCCGACCTGGGCGCTGATGGGTGGCGATTCCGACACACCAAACCTCATGCGGATTCTCGAAACCGTGCGCGGCCGCTGGACCATCGACGCCTCGCGCATGCTGCTGACCGGCATGAGCGACGGCGGCACCTTCTGCTACGTCACCGGGCTCGATGGCGCCTCGCCTTTCACGCATCTCGCGCCGGTGTCGGCGACCTTCCATCCGTTGATGGCCGAAATGGCCGACGCCGCACGCCTGCAGCGCCTGCCGATCTTCATCACCCACGGCAAGCTCGACTGGATGTTTCCGGTGCAGACCGCGCGGCAGACGCAGGCGGCCCTCTCCGCCGCCGGCGCCGATGTCGTCTATCGCGAAATCGACGACCTCAGCCACACCTATCCGCGCGAGATCAACGTGGAGCTGGTGGAGTGGCTGAATGGAGAATGAACAACCTCTCCTTGCCTGCGCCGTACTGCTGCGGAACCATCACTCCGGGCCGACGTTATCGCCCGTCACCGGAGGTTCGCCATGCAGACTTTTTTCGGAATGATCTTGGGAGCGCTGCTGCTCGGCTGCGGCGTGTACGTGTATGACTCGATGCAAACATCGTCGGTCGCCAACGGCGAGGTCGCGACGGCCAATCGCACCATCGTGAACTGGGACGTCGCCAAGGCCGACTGGAACGCGCTGCAGGATCGCGCGCACAAGGACTGGGTCCGCATCTCGTCCAAATAACTTCTCGAAGTAACGCCACCGACCAATGAACAAGGCGCCGTCGCGGCTCGCGGCGGCGCCTTTGCGTTGCTGGCGATCGGCGCGTCAGTTCATCTTGGCCTTGCGGGCGTCGGCGATGACCTGTTCGAACTCGGTCATGCTCAGAACGCCCGGTACGCGGTACTTGCCGACGATAAAGGACGGTGTGCCGCGGAAGCCGAAGGCTTCAGCCTGGTCGTTGTTGCGCTTGAGCACGGCATCGATGTCCTTGGCGCGATCGGCAAGGTCGCGCTTCAGGCGATCCATGTCGACACCGGCAGACGCGAGCAGCTCGTTGATACGCGGCTCGGTCAGGCGCGAGCTCACAGCCATCATGGCGTCATGGGCCTGATGGTACTTGTCTTGATATTTGGCCGCGAGCGCGATCCGCGCCGCCGTGACCGAGACCGGTCCGAGGATCGGCCAGTCCTTCATCACCAGCCTGACCTTGCCGTCGTCCTGGACGACCTGGCGCAGCTCGGGCTCGAGCTTGCGGCAATAGGGACAATTGTAGTCGGACCATTCGATGATGCTGATATTGCCGTCGGGATTTCCGGCGACAGGAACATCGGGATCGCGCAGCACCTTGGCTTCGGTCAGCACCTCGTCATCGTCGGTAGCCGCACGCGCCAAGGTAATCCCGCCGGTCGCGGCGAGAGCGCCCGCCCCGATCAGCGTCAGCGCCGCGCGCCGCGTCGGCACAAGGCCCTTGTTCCTGAATTCAGCCATATCTCGTCCCGTTTCGGTCCCATCGCCGCAAATACGGTTCGGGACCGGGAAATGTTACGGGTCATATAGAGCGTTGCGGGCGCGATGTCACCGCGATGCTATGCGCGGACCGGGGCCGCCACCTGCGATGCCGTAGCCCGGGGCAGCATCGCCATCAGCGTTCCGGTCATGGTGGCAATCAGCGTGGTCTTGCCGTCATGCTCGGCAAACGCCCTGGCCTCGCAGAAGGTCAGCGTACGGCCTGGCTTGACGACTTCGGCCTTGAAAACGAAACGCTCGCCGCGGGCTGGCGCGAGCAGCGTGGTCTTGAACTCGACGGTAAGGATATCCGCCTCGCGCGGCATCAAGGTGAAGGCGGCAACGCCGCAGGCGTTGTCGAGCCCCGCCGTGATGATGCCGGCATGAACAAAGCCGTTCTGCTGCGTGAAAGCCCTCGAGTGCAGCATTGCCAGTTCGACCTCGCCCGGCGCAAGGCGGACGATCACGATGCCGAGCGTGTGCATCGCCGTCTGGCCGTCGAACATGGCGATGGCCGCCGCGCGATAGCCCGGGTTTTTCGGCTCGAATGCGGCCATGGTTCAGACCTCGGCGGGTGCAGCGAGATGCCTCGAGGCGATCTCGCGGATGGCATCCATGAACGGCACCGATTTGCGCTGGCTGCGATCCATGTGCACGCCCGTGATCTCGCAAAACGCGGCGATCTCGCCGGTCTCGGCGTTGGCCATGTCGTGCCGGAAGCAGATCGACTTGTCGCGAAGCTCGAGCAGATGGCTGCGGATCTCGACGATGTCGCCGGCGAGGAGCTCGCGCCTGTAGGTGATGTTCTGCTGCACGGCGGCCATGCCGCGGCCGGAGCTGCGCAGATAGCTCGGCGTCAGTCCGAGGCGGGCGAACAGATTCCAGTTGGCCTCGTCGAATTTGCCGACATACCACATGATGTTCATGTGGCCGACGTGATCGCATTGCCACGGATAGACCGTGCCGCGATAGGTCGCCCCCTGCGCCATCGCCAGTCCTCCCTTGTTCTTTTCCGCCCTTCGATCTTTGATACGGTAGCGTATCAAGGTGCCCTCGCGTTAGCAATACGGCACCGTATCAAGAACCGGTGAGGCTTCCTTCATGAGCGACGGCAAGGGTGACGTCTGGGTCGAGGCGGGGTTTACCGAACTCGCGCGCTCGGGAGTCGAGGGGGTGCGGGTCGAGGTGCTGGCCAAGAACCTCGGCGTCACCAAGGGCGGCTTCTACCGCCGCTTCGCCGACCGTGCCGCGCTACTCGGCGCCATGCTGGAGCGCTGGCGCGAGGGGCGCTCGGCGGCGATCGCTCAGCAGACGAGCCTCGACGGGCAGAAACCCCGCGATCGGCTGAGGGCCGTGATCCAGCTTTATTCCGAGCGGCTCAATCCGGAGGGCATGGCGATCGAGCTGGCGATCCGGCAATGGGCCCGCTCGGACGAGAGCGCCGCAGCAGCGGTAGCGAACGTGGACGCGGCGCGGCTCAAGCATGTCGCTGAGCTCTATCGCGCGACTGGCCTCGAAGCCGACGAGGCGGAAGCACAGGCCTTCCTGTTCTACTGCTTCATCTTCGGCCAGAGCCTGCTGTTCGTCGAGCGCAGCCCGCGCAAGCGCACGCACCTGGTGGCGAAATCGGCCGAGAAGCTGTTGGGCTAGGCCATCGGATCAAGCGAAATGGCCGGAGCTTTGCTCCGGCCATCGCATCAGGTCGAAGCTCAGGCGGCGCCCTTCAGCTTCTTGTTGCATTCACTGTAATAGCCGCCGCCCTTCTCGATCCACTTCATGCCGCCATTGCCATTGGTGGTCTTGTTGGCGTTGTACTGGTCGACGCAGGTGTGGAGGCGCGCCTTGCCGGCGGTCTCCTTGGCATATTTCGGATCGACCGCGTTCGGATAGATCGCGGGGCCGGCCGGCAGGGTCGGCGCGGCAGCGGGGGCGGCCTCCTTCTTCGCCTGCTTCGGCTCGGCGGGAGCGGCAGGCGCGGCCGCGGTCGGCGCAGCCGCAGGCGTCGCGTCCGCACCGCACTGGGCCTTGCGGAAGTCATTCCACTTCGTGGTGCCGAGCGAGCCGTCCTTCTTGGCGGCCTGGTATTTCGCGCTGCACTCCTGCGAGGTCAGAGCCTGCGCCGGCGCGCTCACCACCAGCGCCGCGAAGCCCGACAAAGCCACCGCACACAGCAATTTTGATCGAATGGTCATCCTTGGGTCTCCTCCTTGGTCTTCCCCCGGGGGAAGTGAAACGAGGATTGCTATCCTAGCGTGCCGGCGATTGGCGACAAGGAAGCGATGGCTCCTGCCGCCAAAATATAGTGATCCCGCCGGTTCGGATTATTCATGTCGCGTTCAGCAAGGCGAGCCGACGGTCCCAACCCTTCGCCATTCTCGCAAGATGAGTGCAACACCATGACCTTCACGTCTCGCCTCGCCGTCGTCGCCCTCGCCTCCCTGCTCGCCACCGGCACTGCCTTCGCGCAGACCGCCGCGCCGGCGGCCAAGACCGACGCAGCTACCACCGCCGACAAGAAGGTAACGAAGGAGCGCTCGGCCGAGTCGCTCGAATGCTCGAAGCAGGCGGACGCCAAGGGGCTGAAGGGCAAGGAGCGCAAGAAATTCCGCCGCGAGTGCAAGAAGGAAGCGAAGGCCGGCACCGCCGCCCCCGCGGCCGACAAGAAGTAAATCCGGCACAATACGGTTCGCGAGGGTCGGCGAGTGGCGCGCGCATTGCGGCATGACGAGCCTGCAATTGTGCGCCTCTCGCTGATTTGCGATAAGGTGGCGTGAAGCAAATCACCGCCTCCCTGCCGTTCGAATGGCCGAGCCGTGCCAAGATCTTGAGCACGGTGGAGACGCTCGTCATCGGCTCCGCCGGAGGCCTCGTGTTTCTGCTCGCGGGCCTGCCCGGCGGGTTGATCTCGGGCTCGATGATCGCGGTCGGGATCGCCGCGGTCGCCGGCCGCCAGCTGGCGCTGCCGCCGATCCTGACCCAGACCGTGCTGGTGCTGCTCGGCATCTCGCTGGGATCGGTCGTCTCGCGCCACCTGCTGCAACAGGTCAGCGCGTATCCGCTCACCATCGGCCTGCTTGCGCTCGCGACCTTCTGCTCGACCTTCGGCTCGAGCTATTACCTCCAGCGTGTCCACGGCTGGGACCGCACCTCGGCCTTCCTCGCCGGCAGTCCCGGCGCGCTGTCGCAGATCACGATTTTGGCGGTCGAGCGCGGCGCCGACCTGCCGGGCATTGCGGTGGTGCAGACCATGCGCGTCATCATCCTCACCGCGGCGCTGCCACTGGTGCTGGCGCTCGCCGGCGTGGCGCCCTCCGTCGCGCCATCGCTGACGACGACGATTGCCTCGCCGCTCGACCTCGTCGAACTGGTCGCGGCCTCACTGGCCGCGGCACTCCTGCTGCGCCTGATCAGGTTTCCGGCGAGCTGGATGTTCGGCGCGATGATCGGCTCCAGCGTGCTGCATGGCGCAGGCTGGGTCGAGGGCGGCCTGCCGGACTGGGTGCGCGGCGTGGCGCTGGTCGGCATCGGCGCCCTGATCGGCAGCCGCTTCGCGCGGATGCGGATCAGGACGCTCGCCGGCCACATCAACGCGGCGCTGGGCTCGTTTGCGGTGGCCATCGCCGTCTCCGCGATCTTCGTCGGCATCGTGGCGCTCACCACGCAGGTGAAGTTCTCGGACGTCGTGGTCGCCTACGCGCCGGGCGCGATGGACGCCATGCTGGCACTGGCCCTGACGCTGCACATCGACCCGATCTTCGTCGGCGCCCATCATCTGTCGCGCTTCGTGTTCGTGACGATCGCGACGCCGGGTATCGTGCACCTGTTCGGGCGCACGCAGGACGACGTGGACGACTAAGCTCTAGCGCTTCGCCGTTGCCACGAATCCCCAAGCGGCGGTCGCGGCCATGAGCAGCGAGATCAGCACGTTGTAACCGGCGAGGGAGAGCCCGAGGAAGCGCCACTGCACCTCGTCGCAGCGCACCACCTTCACGGTGTCGAGCTTCGACAGGAGATCGGCGGCATTGCCGAGCTTGACGACGGGACCGGAGCAGTCGGTCGGTCCCTTCCAGAAACCCCATTCGACGCCGGAGTGATAGGTGCCGAGCCCGGCATTGGCGAGGGTCGCCAGCGCCAGGATCGCGAGGGCCGCGAGCAGCAGCGGCCGCGGCGCGCCGCTCCGCGCCGCAAGCGCCGTGAGCGCGCCAAGCGGGATCGCGAGATAATAGGCGTAACGCTGCTCGAGGCAGAGCGGACAGGGCAGGATCTCCAGCACGAGCTGGAAGAACCAGGCGCCCGCGATCGTGGCTGCCGCAATCAGCGTGACGAGCAGCGAAGCGGTCAGCGCGGGGTTCGTGGCCGCCGGTTTGAACGCAGGTATTGCGGCACTCTGGGTCGTCACGGCAGCCTCTTCGGATGGGTCGCGCTCCCAAGCCTCTAGCCCCGGCCCATGCGGCTGTCGAGAACAGCCGGGATCACTTTGGCGCGGGTTGACCCCGCTTTGTCCATAGCTATAGTCCGCCGGCTTCGCGACGCCCTGTTTGGGGCCGACCGAGGGCCCCTGTGGCGGAACTGGTAGACGCGCTCGACTCAAAATCGAGTTCCGCAAGGAGTGCTGGTTCGATTCCGGCCAGGGGCACCAGCCTTCGCTGCTTCGCAGCTACGGCTTGGCAAGCCAGGCGCAATCCTATCCATGCGAAGCGGTGAAGGCTGTCCCGCCGAAGCCTTGGCGAAGGCGGACTGGTTCAACGAATCCAGCCCCTCCCCTCCCTGGCAATCGTCACACCTGCACTGTATAAGCCGGTAGCTTCTTCTCTCATTCGAAGGAGCTCATATGAACGACCTGCACGCGTGGCTTTCACAGCAGCACCACGGTTTGCGGACCTTCCGTATCTTCCAGCAAAAGCTCGAGACGCTCGGCCGGGACGATCCCGAACAGCGCGGCCTGTGCCGCCTGTTGAGCGGTCTCGTCGGCAGCTATGTCGAGACATTCGACGAAGCCCCGCTGCCCGTCGAAATCGCTGACGGCGCCTATCATCGCCTGCTGACGCTGGTCGCGAGCCTCGATCTCGAGGGCGACCCCAGCCGGCGGCTCGCCGACATCAATCGGGTTGCAACCTGCGAACTCTGGCACTGACGGCGCGTGCGGCCGTACGGCCCGCATCCGGGTCCTGAGACACTTCGCCAGCAGAGAGCCGCGTACTTCCCGGCACGAGCCTCCCTCGCCGGGTTCGACTTCGCCGCGCCTATCCCTATATCGTGTGGCAATTCAGATCGATGCAGCGAGCAGCTCGGATGGCCAGGGGACGCACGACGCAAGCGGACGCCGACGACCTTCCCCGCTATTTCGTCTGGGTCCGGGGTCTCGAAGGCCCCGAGCCGCAGAAATGGAGGGCGATGGATTTCGGCGTCGGCGACTGGAAGCGGCCGCTGGTGCTGGCCTTTCTGGCGCTGCCCGAGGACGAACGGCAACTGTCGCTGTCGATGCTGGCCCGGCGCTATCCGCCGCCAAGGGTGGAAAGTTCATAGAGTGCGGTCTCGCTACTTCCCGCGTGCCGCCGTCGGCGTCAGCCCGAACCTCCGGCGGAAGCAGCGGTTGAAATAAGAGAGGTCGTTGAAGCCGCAGGCGAAGGCAATGTCGCTGATGCGACCTTCGCGATGGGCGAGAAGATCGGCCGCCTTGCGCAGGCGGAGCTCGTTGAGGCGCGTGGTGAAGCTGGCGCCGGCCTCGAACAGCAACTCGTTGACGTACCGTTCGGAGAGACCGGCTGCGGCGGCTAACCTCTGCGCGGAAAAATCCGGTTCGTGGAAGCGCGCCTCGAGGATCGTCAGCACGGCCTTGACCCGTACGGCGCGCAGGCCCCGGCGTCGCGCCGCAGTCGCGATATCGCTGCGGGCGCCGAGACCGATCGCGGCGAGGTCGAGCAGGTGCGCAGCGATTGCCATTCCGGCTTCGTCCGCCGCCGTTGAATGACGCAGCAGGAGATCGCTGTAGTCCATGGCCAGCGACAATGCTCCGCCGGGCTCGAGCTCGCAGCCGACAAGATCGTCGACGTCGGCGACCATCGCACGCAGCGTATCGACCGGCAGATGCACGTTGGTGAAGCGCTTGTGGCTTGCGCCGTCGGCGGCAAAGAACGGCTCGTCGAGCTTGAGCAGCACCATCGATCCCGGCCGCATGGTGAATTCGCGGCCGCGATGAACCACCTGCGAAGAGCGGTCGCCCGTGTTGCGCGCGAGGCAAAAGCGGTCGTCGCCGGTCTCGAGCACCTGGCGTTTTTCCCGCCGAACCGTCACGAAGCTGCCGTCGCAGCGCCCGAGCATGGTGGTGCCGATGTGGATCGAGTTCATCGTGGCGCGGAACGGCACGTCGGAGGCCGGATCGAGCTCGCCGGTGTTGGAGAAATGCTCGAACAGCTCGGCGAAGCGGATGAAGCGCTGCCGGTCGGACAGGTCCTGCGGCAGCATGTCTGTCGAGAGCGCCTTCCTGATGACGGACATCGAAAGAATTTCCAAGAAAGACTTTTGGGAAAAGCTCGTGCACGAAAGCGTGCCGAAGTCTGTCCAGGCCTGAAACGAACGCCTGTTGAAGCCCGGCGAGCGCAGGGTATCAGCACGCCAACGTGAATCAAGCTGCGCCGGTCAGTCCAAGCCTCGACGCCGCCGGCGCCGGACAGTCCAAGACTGACTGCACGGGCGAGCCCTATTCAAGCGGCGGATGCGGCATTCCGCGACATGACGGACTGCGTCCGGGCAAACGGGCGGCCTCAGCCTGACGCCCGCTGGAGGAGAAGAAGACATGCGAACCTCTCTACCCCGCAGCCTCGTGCTCGGCGGCGGCATCGCGACCAGCCTCTGCGTCGGTTACGCGCTGGGCGCGCAGCCGCACATGGACCAAGCCATCGCGATCCTGCAATCCGCCCGCGCCGAGCTCGGCAAGGCCGAGCCGAACAAGGGCGGCCATCGCGAGAAAGCGCTCGGGCTGATCGACCAGGCGATCGCCGAGGTGCGCGCCGGCATTGCGTTCGCCGCCGGCCATTGAAGCAACGGCATTCGGGAGCACAAGACATGATGCGAACCATGTTCGCCGCAGCCCTCGCGCTCGGCGCAATCACGGGCTCTGCCGAGGCCATGCCGCTCGCCTCGCCCGGCGGGAGCGCGAATGGCGACGTCATCGCGGTCGCCGGCGGCTGCGGCCCCGGCTGGCACCGCGGCCCCAATGGCGGCTGCCTCAGAAATTACGCCAACCCGGCCGCGCATGCCTGCCCGCGCGGCTACCATATCGGCCCCGGCGGCGCGTGCCGCGGCAATGGCAGGTAGAGGCCAGGCCCATGACCAGCGACACCATGCACATCACGATGCAGCGGTTTCCGGTGTCGCCGCCTTGGCCCCCCTGATTATTCGGCCCCCATGATTATGGGTGTCGCGGCGTCCGCGCCGCCGCTAAAGTTGGCCTTGCGCCGCGGGGGACACGCGGTGCAGGACGATGAACATGAGCGAACAGGGCGAGACGGGTGAAGCCATCACCATCCTCCTCGTCGAGGACGACGCGCCGACCTGCTGGCGGCTCCAGGACGCGCTGGTCAAGACCGGCTACGAGGTGCGCAGCGCCGGCACGCTCGCCGAGGCCCGCACCGGACTCGGCGAGCGTGCGCCGCGTGTGCTGCTGACCGATCTGCGGCTGCCCGACGGCCATGGCGTCGAGCTGATCCGCGAGACAAGGCAGCGCTTTCCCGACACCGAGATCATGGTGATCTCGGCGCTCGGCGACGAGGAGAGTGTCATCTCCGCGATCACGGTCGGCGCCACCGGCTATCTCCTGAAGGATGCGTTCCCCACCGATATCGCCACCACCGTGCGCGATCTGGTCGCCGGCCATTCGCCGATCTCGGCCTCGATTGCCCGCTTCATCGTGCGCAGAACGCAAGGTGCCGCGCAGAATTCGGCCGAGCCTCCGCCGGGTCCCGTGCTCAATACCGCCAGACTCACTCCACGCGAGATCGACATCCTCTGGGGCATCGCAAAAGGGTTCAGCTACGCCGAGATCGCGAGCCATCTCGGCCTTTCCAGGCAGACCGTACCCGGCCACATCAAGAACATCTATCGCAAGCTCGAAGTGCACACCCGTAGCGAAGCGGTGTTCGAGGCGGTGCAGCAGGGCCTGATCAAGCTGTGAGCGAGATCGCGGCAAAGGCAGCGGTCAAACCCGCGCGGCGCCGGCTGCTGGCCTCGCGCCTTGTGCCTTATCTGCTGATCCAGGCGCTGATCGTGGTCGCCACCATCCTCGGGCTGCGGCTGCTCCAGCCCAGCGATCCCGACGCTTTTGCGTTGGGCGAATTCTCGCTGCGGGAGGACGGCGTGGCGCGCCCCGTGATGCTGCCGCATTTCACCTCGTCACGCTATTCGCTCGCCGACCCACCGCTCTACACCGGCGCCTTCACGTTCCGCCGCGGCGATGCAGCGCCCGGATGGTCGGTATTCCTGCCGCGCTTCAGCAACGCGGTGGAGGTCGCCGTCAACGGCGTCGTCGTCCTGGATTCCCGGCGCGATGCCAATGCCAACCGGCCCGACCGGAACACACCCCAGATCGCAGCGATCCCGTCCTCGCTGCTGCGCGAGGGGGCGAACGAGATCACGGTGCGGCTGCTGGTGTGGGGACCGCTCAAGGGCTTTCTCGACACCGTCTATGTCGGCCCGGATGCCGCCTTGCGGCCCGCCTATGAAACACGCACGCTGCTGTTCGTCACATTGCCCGTGGTGTTCTCCGCCTGGCAGTCGATCCTCGCCGTCATCCTCGCCATCATGTGGCTGATGCGCCGCCGCGAGCCGGTCTATGGCGTGCTGGCCGCGGCAATGGTGCTCGGCGTCATCCAGGCCTTCTCGCCGCCGCCGGTGCCGCCGGCCACGGTATCCCGGCTCGCCGCCGTGCTGCTGGCGTCCGCTCCGATGGAGAGTGCGCTGATCGTGGTGTTCGGCGTGCTGTTCTTCGGCTGGCGCTGGCCGCGCTACGGCACACTGCTGTTCGCGCCGGGGATTGTCGTGTTCGTCGTCGGACTGATCGCCGGCCCGCCGCTGCCGCGCATTCTCTTTCTCGTTCTCGGCATCCCGACGGTCGGGGTCTGCCTGTTCCTGATGGCCTGCGTGACCGCGGCCGCGGTGGTGCGGCGGCAGGACGCGGCCAGCTTCACGCTCGGCTGCGCGGTGTCGATCGTGCTGACCTGTTGGGTCCACGACATGCTGTCGGTGTTCGAGATCATGTCCAACGAGCGCATCTTCGTCTCGCGCCTGTCCTATTCGGCGATGCTGGTCGCGATCGGCGCCGGCCTGACCTGGCGCTTCGCCCGCGCGTTGAACCAGGTCGACAGTTTTGCAGGCCAGCTCGTGACGCGCGTGCGAGAGGTCGAGGAGCGGCTGAAGGCGAGCTTCGTCCGCGAGGAGGCGCGCGCCCGCGCCGCCGCGCTCGCCGATGAGCGCACGCGGCTGATGCGGGACCTGCATGACGGCCTCGGCGGCCAGCTGGTCAGCATCGTCGCACTCTCCGAGCGCGGCCATGAGGGCCCGACCATCACCGACGCCGCCCGCGCCGCGCTGAAGGACCTCCGCCTCGTCATAGATTCCATGGACGACATCGGCGGCGACCTGATGCTTGCACTCGGTTCCTGGCGCGAACGTGCGACCGCGCAGTTGCGACCGCACGACATCGCGCTCGACTGGCACGTGGCGACGCCACAGGGGCTGCCGCTGCATCCCGAGCTCAGGCCATGGCACGTCATCCAGATCGTGCGCATCCTCGACGAAGCCGTGACCAATGCGGTCAAGCACGCCCAGGCCCGCCACATCACCGTCACCATCGAGACGCGTGGCGATGGCCAGGGGGATGGTCAAGCGGGTGGTCATGGTGGTCGTGGGCCGTATGGCGTGATCAGCGTTGCCGACGACGGCAAGGGTTTCGCGCTCGCCGGCGAGGTTGCGAGCGCAGGCCAGACCGCGCGCGGCCTGCGCAACATGAGGAGCCGCGCCGCGCGCTGCGGGGCGGCGTTCGATCTGCATTCGGATTCCTCGGGGACGCGCGTGCGGCTGCAACTGCCGCAGATTTTTCCCGACAGCGATGCCGCCGCGAGCTGAAAAGCCCCCTCTCCGAACGTGTGGGACGCGCGGAGAGAGGGACGGGCCGGATGTTTTGCCCGCGGAGGACGGGGGGTTCGTCCGCAAGGCTCCTTCGCCCGAACTCTTCTCCCTCATCCCTCATCCCTCATCCCTCATCCGCGTTCGCCAAAGCTTCGGCGGACAAGAGCGGGACGAGGTGAAGACAAGCTCAGCGCACGCCGACGCGATTGACCGGACCACCGCGATTCATCGGCGTGCCCGCGCGCACGCCAACACCGGGCGCACCGACACCGGGTGTCGCGACCGCGACCGCCGCAACCGGCGCTCCCGGCGCGACCACCACCGCCGCGGTCGGCCGCACCACGCAGCCCTTGGGCACGCCGACCGTCTTGCAATAGACCACCGCTTGCGCAGGGCTCGTGCCCATCGACACCATCGCCGCACCCGCCAGCGCCATGATCGTCAGCCCGGCGCTCAGCGCTCCCGCTCTTTTCGACATCTTGCTCTCCTGCTTCCCGTTCGGCGTCCCGATGCAATCACCGGGTCTCGCAGCCGACGTGCAGCCTGAATGGCAAAAGACGGCGGACAGATACATGCCATGAAAATGGGGGTACGGCAGCCTGATGGACCGGCCGACGCCATGAACATGGCATGGACCTGCGCCCGGCCTTCGCGAGATGGTCCGGCTCGTTCGATCCCAAGCGGGACCAACGACATTCCCAATGAGGTGCTCTATGAAGATTTCGGTTCTTGCCGCGCTGCTGCTCGCCGCCACCGCCCTGCGCGCCGCGGCGCAATCCGGCCCGACGCTGCAGGAGCAGATGGCCTGCCGCGGCGACGCTAGCAAATTCTGCGCTGAACATGTCGGCAAGCCGCCGCAGATGAACGCTTGCCTGCGCGAGAACAAGTCGAAGCTCTCCGATGCCTGCCGCAAGGTCGTCGAGTCGCGTGGGGGATGAGCACGGTTTCACCCTCCTCTGGAGGGAAGGGTGAGAGCGTACGATCGTTTCCGAAGCACAAATCTTGCAAGCGCTCCGCGGGATGAAGGTCTTCGCGGAGCGTTTCCCAATGTACGACACGATCATCGTAGGCGCCGGCTCGGCCGGCTGCGTGCTGGCCAACCGGCTGTCGGCCGATCCGCACCGCAAGGTGCTGGTGCTGGAGGCAGGCCGTGCGGCGCCGCTGGCGTCCGACATTCCGGCGGACTGGCCGACGATGTTCAACACCGCGGTCGACTGGGGCTATTACACCGAACCGCAAGCCGGCTGCCGCGGCCGGCGGATCTTCTGGCCGCGCGGCAAGATGGTCGGCGGCTCCGGCGCGATGAACGCGATGATCTATATCCGCGGCCTGCCCTCCGATTACGACGGCTGGGCGAAGGCAGGCTGCGCCGGCTGGGCGTGGCGCGACGTGCTGCCGAAGTTCATCGCGTTCGAGAACAATGCGCGCTTCATCGACGATCCCCTGCACGGCACGAGCGGGCCGCTGCACGTCGCCGACGTTCCCCATGTCGACCCGAACGAACTGAAATGGCTCGAGGCGGCACGGGCCGCAGGGCTCCCGTACAATCCCGATTTCAACGGCGCGACCCAGGAAGGCGCCGGCTTGTTCCAGTTCGTCATCAAGGACGGCGAGCGCTTCGGCACCGGCAAGGCCTATCTGCGGCCGGCGCTGACGCGGGCCAATCTCACGCTGAAGACAAGCGTGCGCGTCACCCGCATCATCATCGAGCGCTCCCGCGCGATCGGCGTCGAATATCTCGAGGACGGGCAGCCAAAGAGCGCCTTCGCAACCGGCGAGGTGGTGCTCGCCTCCGGGGCCATCAGCTCGGCACAACAATTGTTGCTGTCGGGCGTCGGCCCGGCTGACGAATTGAAGGCCGTCGGCGTCGACGTCGTGCATGAGCTGGCAGGCGTCGGCAAGGATCTCCAGGACCACATCAACATTCCCATCACCTTCTACACGAAGGAGAAGATCGGCGTCGGTGCCTGGACCGACGAGAGTCTCGCCGCGAGCCTTGCGGAATGGCAGGCGCACCGCAGCGGCCCGCGCACGTCTCCCTGGGTCGCCGCCGGCGCACATGTGCGGAGCCGTCCCGGCGTCGAGCCCGACCTTCAGCTCTACGGCGCGATCAGCCCGCACCGCGACTATGTTCGTTTCCTGTCGTCCAAGCCGGGCATCACGCTGCATGCGACCTTGCAGCGGCCGAACAGCCGCGGCCGGATCACGCTGCGCTCGTCGGACCCGATCGAGCATCCCGCGATCGACCCCGGCTATTTCTCGTCGGACGCCGGCGGCAACGACCTCGCGACCATGATCGAAGGCGTGCGCCTCAATCGTCGCATCGCCGCGCAATCACCGCTCAAGGAGATGGTCGCAAGCGAGGTGACGCCGAGCGCGGAAGCGGTGAGCGACAGCGAAATCGCCGACTATATTCGCGGTCATTGCACGACACTCTATCACGCCGCCTCGACCTGCCGGATGGGCACGGATGCCATGGCCGTCGTCGATCCGCAGCGCCTGCAGGTGCGCGGCATCGACGGCCTGCATGTCGCCGACGCCTCGGCGATCCCGATCATGATCTCCGGCAACATCCAGACGCCGACCATCCTGATCGCCGAATGCGCGGCGGCCGCGATTCTCGGCTGACGCACGGCTCAAGGCTTTTCGGCTCAACACTCCTGCGCGACCACGGGACAGGGCGAGCGCAGCTTCACGGGGTCGCGCGACCCTGCGGGCTAATTTAGTCTAGTCGTCGTCAGACCCGAACAGCCTGATCTGCGGGAAGCCGCCGCGCGGACGGCTTGCGACATCGCGCGCATCGGAATCCTCGCGGATGTTGCGCGCGACGTCGTCCCAATCCGTGCGGTCGCGCATACTTCGCGGCTCGCGCGAATCATAGTGACGGCGCTCGGCCCAACGGTCGCGGCGCTCCGTCCGGCGCCGTTCGGACGCGGCACGCTTCACGTCAGAATCCCTGGCTTTGGCGTAAGCGTTGTCGGGGGAGGATGACGGCTCGGTCGATGCCTGCCGCTCGGCAGGCTTTTCGACTTGCGGATGCGATGCCGGTGCCGGCCTGGGCGGCTCCACTGCGGCCGCTTGCGAAGGCTGTGGCGCCGGGGGCTCCGCGTTCGCCTGAGTGGTCTGCGTGTCGGGCTTTGCGGCTTCGGTTTTGGCGGCTTCGGACTTTTCTTCGGACTTCTTGTCAGACTTGGCTTCGGCCTGCGCCGGCGGGGCGATCATCGTGCCGAAGGCTTGCGAACCGGTGAGATATTGCAGGCGTTCGGATGGCGCGTCCGTCGTTGCGGGTTTGGCGGCTTCAGCGCGCTGCGCCAGCTTGCTCGTGTCCGGACCTTGCTTGGGCGAGACCGGATTCATGATATTGCCGGCGACAATGCCGCCGCCGAGACCGATGGCGATGGCCACGACGATGGTTCCGGCACCGACGAAATAGGCTGTCGAGGCGCGCATTGGTCCACTCCCTCTTTGGAGCGAGCAACGCTTGTCGATTGCCGGATGTTCCTGATACCGGTGCAGTTTCCGCAGGAACCTGCGCGTCAGATCTGCTGCGCGACCTTCTCGAGCCCGATGATGCGGGCGAGCTTGCGCACTTCCTCTTTCTGGTCGTCACGCAACTGGAACAGCAGCGGCATCGCCGCCGACTTCAACTGCTGGACCTCGTCGCAATTGGGATCGATCGGCACGGCCTGCCCATGTGGATTGGAGAGCTTGTTGGCCGAAATCTTGCGGACGACATTGCGCAGCGCGGCCTCGACCGAGGGCCAGTAATACTCCTGCGACGACGACAGTTTCAGGCGATCCTTGATGCCCGATATCTGAACGTCGGAGAGCAGCGAATAGGATTTCTGCGGCTGCGGCTTGGCCACGACCTTGGGCTTGGCCGGGACTTCGACCGCCGGAACCTCCGCCGCCGCGGGTGCCTCGTTCACATTCGCCTTGGGCATCGGGAAATCCGTCGGCGACGCAGCAGCGAACGCCTGGCGCAGCGGCTCGGTCAGCACCGGCATCCGTGACAGCTTGTCCGCGGGAACCTGCACCGGGTCGATCGCGGCCGAGGCCAGCGCCAGCGTCGGAACCAAGCGGTCGGCCTTGGCTGCGCGGTTGGTCGCGAGCGGCTTGGGCGGCGTCTGCGAGATCATTTCCGCGCTGACATCGGGCACGCTGTCGCGGCCGAGAATGGCGGTTGTGGCAGCGCCGAGGACGAGGAAACAGGTCAGCACGAGGATGGTGATGGCTCTGGACAAACGTCTCTCCGCGTCCGACTTCAAGTCCATGTGATCAGTGCCCGGAAACTAGGCGAAAATTAAGGCTTAAGCGTGCCATTGCGGCGGCAATCGCGCGGACTGCCGCGACATGATCAGAAAAATCCAACGAAATCAGGCGGCTAGCGCGAGATCGTAGGCGTCCTGGATGTCCGCTACGATCTCCGAGGCCTCCCAGACCGCGCGCGGCTCGACCGATTGCAGCGTCACCGTCCAATTGCCGCCCCGGCGGGTGCGGGGGACACTGAGGATGTCGAAGCGCACATTGCGGCACAACGGGTGGCGGGCCAGCGCATGCGCCACGCGAACGCGGATTTCGTCCAGCGAAGCTGCCGTCTTGGCGTTGAGAAAATCGAAGTCCATCGCCTGTCCCTCTCGGCCCCGATTGGCGGCCGTGAGGGGGATTCTGGGCTGGCGATGGTTAATCTGCCGTTAAACGCAGCGGACCGGAGGTATGCGGGATTAACTGTACTCGGGGCCGAAGCCCACTCTCCTCCCTGCACACATGCCGCGGGAAAGTCGACGCGCCGCAGCTTCCTCACCCGGGATTTTACGGGTTGTTGTGGCCCGCAAACAACAGCGCGCCACAGAGCGTGAAGAGGCGGTGCGCGGGCAATTGCCGGCGAATCTACGAATCAACTAGATCGCTGAACGGGGCTGGGAAGCGGAGTATCAAATGAGAGTCGCTTCCTTGGAAAGTGCGGTGGCTGCGGTCACGTTGATCACGGCTATCGTTGTGGTGCTGTGGGAGATCAAGATCTTCTACGGCATGTGAACTGGCAGGACGCTGGCGTCGAACAAGAGAGCCTCCGGACAAGAAGGGGTTCGCGACCAGGGCATCCCTTCCGCGGCGGCGGAAGTCTGCCATTCAAAGCCTGCCATTCAAATGGCACCGGGACTGGGCGCGGCCAAAGCCGTCACGCTCACCGCTTCTCGATCACCAGACTCTGCACGGCCCGGCCGAAATAGCCTTGCCTGTCTGCGAGCCGCGACATCGCGAGCCCGGCGCCATCCGGACCGATCCAGGAGTCCCCGTCGAGCAGGACCCATTCGCCGATCGGCTGGCGTGAAAAGCTCACGGTAAGGTCGGCGTTGATGTAGGTCCAGGCGCGAAAGTCGAGCGTCGAGGCGGTGCCGTTGGAAAAATCGGCCGCGACCACGGCGCGCATCGCCTGCGAGACCGCTTCGCCCTCGATCAGGGGATGGTCGACGCGAAACCAGATCGCACCGGCCCCAGCCTGGCCGAAGCGGCCGCGCGCAGCACGCATCGAGACCGAACGCACGAACGGGCTGGTGGCGGCATGACCATCCTCGACCAGCGAATCCTCGGGCGCGGGCAACTCGACCGGCAGCGCCCTGATGTCGTCGGGCAGCGTCAGCGCCTGGCGCTTGATCTTGAGCACGGTGGCGCCGACCACCTGCACGCCGTCGGCAAGCAGCTTGATTTCGCAGAGCTGGATCTTGCGACCCTCGCGCAAGACCTCGGTCGCAATCGTCAGCGGCGCCACCGGAACGGGGCGCATCAGATCGATGGTGACGCGCGCGATATCCATCGGCACCGGGGTCGGAATGCGTTCGGCCGCCCACGTCACCAGCGAAGCCGGCGCCGAGCCGTGCTGCATGCGTCGGTCCCACGGACCCGCCGCATCCGGGCTGGTGACGACGCTGTTGCCGTCGACGCGGTAGATCGCGGTCATCGCTTCTCCGTGGTGCACATTCGGAGTTAAACAAAAAGTGTCGTCCCGGCGAAGGCCGGGACGACAGCATGGTTCACAACGGCGGATCGATCGCTTCCTCATATTCCTTCTTGAAGCGCGCGATCAGTTCTGCGGCGGGCAGGATGCCGTCGACGCTGCCGATGCCCTGGCCCGAGCCCCAGATCTCCTTCCAGGCCTTGGGCTTGGCACGCTCACCGGAGGCATCGGTGCCGAAATTCATCTTGGACGGATCGGAGGTCGGCAGGTTTTCCGGATCCATGCCGGCGGCGAGGATCGAGGGTTTCAGGTAGTTGCCGTGCACGCCGGTGAAAAGGTTGGAATAGACGATGTCGTCGGCCGTCGAACCCGCGATCATCTCCTTGTAGCGCTCGACCGCGTTGGCTTCCTTGGTGGCAATGAAGGCCGAGCCGATATAGGCAAAGTCGGCGCCGAGGATGCGCGCGGCGCGGATCGCCTTGCCGTTGCCGATGGCGCCCGACAGCGCGATCGGCCCGTCGAACCATTTTCGCGTTTCCGCAACGAACGCCAGCGGCGAGATCGTGCCGGCATGGCCGCCGGCGCCGGCCGCGACCAGGATCAGGCCGTCGGCGCCTTTCTCGATCGCCTTGTGCGCGAATTTCTGGTTGATCACGTCGTGGAAGACGATGCCGCCCCAGCCGTGCACGGCCTGGTTCAGTTCCTCGCGCGCGCCGAGCGAGGAGATGATCATCGGCACCTTGTACTTGGCGCAGAGCTGCATGTCATGGTCGAGCCGATTGTTCGACTTGTGCACGATCTGGTTGACCGCGAACGGCGCCGACGGCTTGTCGGGATGCGCGCGGTCATAGGCCGCGAGCTCTTCGGTGATTCGCGCCAGCCATTCGTCGAGCAGCTCCGGCGGACGCGCGTTTAGCGACGGAAACGAGCCGACCACGCCCGCCTTGCACTGCGCGATCACGAGATCGGGCACCGAGATGATGAAGAGCGGCGAACCGATCACGGGGATCGACAGGCGTCCCTTGAACAAGGCAGGCATGGACATTGCGGAACGATCCTTTGTTGACGAGCAAATCGAAGGTTGGGGACCATACCAACAAGGCAATCTTTCCACTGTCAAGTATTGCGTCCTGACGCCATTGCGGATGCCGCGACCGCAATTCCAAGCCGCGGAATTCGCTCCTTTCCGTTTCCTCCGCAATGACGAGTTGAAAGCTGCGGATGAGCAATAGCTACGCAATCAGGTCCGGATTGATCAGACGCTCGAACGAGAACATCTCGTCCCATTTCTCCTGCGTCAGCAGCTTGCGCTCGACCACGACGATCTGGTGCAGCGACTTGCCGCTCTTGTAGCCCTCGCGCGCGATCTCGGCGCATTGCTTGTAGCCGAGCAACGGCTTCAACACCGTCACGATACCGAGCGAGTTGAGCACCATGTTGCGGGTGTGCTCCTCGTTGGCAGTGATGCCCACGACGCAGTTCTCGCGCAGACTGTTGACTGCGCGCTCCATGGTGCGGATCGAGAAGAACAGCGCGAATGAGATCACCGGCTCCATCACGTTGAGCTGGAGCTGGCCGGCGCTTGCGGCAAGCGTGACCGTGGTGTCGAGCCCGATGACGAGGAAGCTGGTCTGGTTCACGACCTCGGGGATCACAGGGTTGACCTTGCCGGGCATGATCGAGGAGCCCGGCTGGAGCTGCGGCAGGTTGATCTCGTTGAAACCGGCACGCGGGCCCGAGGCGAGCAGACGGATGTCGTTGCAGATTTTCGTCAGCTTGCTCGCAGTGCGCTTGAGGACGCCGGAGAGCTGCACATAGGCGCCGGTATCCGAGGTCGCCTCGACGAGATCGCCTGCAAGGATGAAGTCGACGCCGGTGAGCGCGCTCAAATGCCGGACCGCGAGCTTGGGATAGCCGTGGGCCGCCGTGACAGAGGTGCCGATCGCGGTGGCGCCGAGATTGATCTCGCGCAGCAGCGCGCGCGCTTCCGAGATGCGGTCGACCTCCTCGCCGATCGTGGTGCCCCATCCCCGGAATTCCGCGCCGAGCGACATCGGCACCGCGTCCTGCAAATGGGTGCGGCCCATCTTCAGCACCCGCTCGAACTCGCGGCCCTTGGCGAAGAAGGCCTCCTGGAGCTGGCGCAGCGCCGTCATATAGCTCTCGAGCCGCAGGATCAGTGCCAGCCGAAAAGCGGTCGGATAGGTGTCGTTGGTCGACTGGCCGTAATTGACGTGATCGTTGGGGCTGACGTGCTGATAGTCACCTTTGGCGAAGCCGAGCGATTCCAGCGCGAGATTGGCGATCACCTCGTTGGCGTTCATGTTGGTGGAGGTGCCAGCGCCGCCCTGGATAAAGTCGGTGACGAACTGGTCCATCATGTCGCCGGCAATGACACGGTCGCAGCCCGTGATGATCGCCTCGGCGACCTTGGTGTCGACAGCGCCGAGGTCGCGATTGGCCATGGCGGCGGCCTTCTTCACGTAACCGAGCGCCTTCACGAAGTAAGGCTCCTGGTTCATCGGAATGCCGGTGATGTGGAAGTTCTCCTTCCCGCGGATGGTCTGGACGCCGTAGTAGATGTCGTCCGCGATCTCACGCTGTCCGAGGAAGTCCTGCTCCGTACGGCTCATGGGCGCTCCTTGCTTGCTCGCGCGACGTCCTCAGTTCTGGCACAGCGCGCTGGTGACGAAGGTGTCAGTCCGGCAGTCATCTGGCTTGCGTTGCCGGCCCGGGATCAGAACCTTGGCCGAGCATTTTTCCGCGGAATCGGCATTCAGGCTCTTGCCTTCCCGGTAGCCCTTGCTCTGGCAAAGCTGGTCGGCTGCCTGCTTGCAATCCGGCGCGCCATTCGACGAGGCCGGACAAGCCATGCGACCCGACACCATGCTCGACGGCTTCGCCAGCCGCGACAAATCGTTCAAGGTCTCGCTCGGGCTTTTGATCGGAGGGAGGATCGCGGGCAGCTTGTCGAACAGCTTGCCCATTTCGTTGATCAGCCCGGGATTTTCCTCACCTGTCGGCGGAGCGGGTGTCGATGGCGGCGGCGCGGCCGGCGGCCCCTGCTCCTGCAGGCCGAGCGCGGGCGGCGCGGATTGCGGCCATCCGGTTGTGCCGGAGCCAAGCAGGAGCAGCAGCACCGCTGAAGTCAGCGTCCCCAGCCGGACGGCCGGATTGCCGGATTGAACCATCATGGAGGCAACCGTAGCCGAAGCCGGCGCAGCGGCAAAGCCGCCGCAGCCCTAGATCAACTTGATCGCAACGACAAAGCCGAGCACCAGCACCGCGGCTCCAAGTGCCACCCAGAGACCAAGATGCTTCTCGATCCTGACCCGGATCCAGTCGCCATAACGGTTGAGCAGGATCGCGACGATGAAGAAGCGCCCGCCGCGCGCAACGATCGAGCACAGGATGAACAGGACGAGATTGTAGCCGGCAAAGCCCGAGGTGATGGTGACGAGCTTGTAGGGGATCGGCGTCAGTCCCTTGAGCAGGATGATCACCGCGCCCCACTCCGCGTAGGAGGCGCGAAACGCATCGACCTTGTCGCCGAGGCCATAGACCTGGATCAGCCAGTGGCCGACCGAGTCGAACAGCAGCGCGCCGATGGCGTAGCCGAGCAGACCGCCCACCACCGAAGTGGCGGTGCAGACCGCGGCATAGAGCCAGGCGCGCTGCGGGCGCGCCAGCGACATCGGGATCAGCATCACATCCGGTGGGACCGGAAAGAAAGAGCTTTCTGCGAAAGCCACGGCTCCCATGATCCAGAGCGCGTAGGGCTTGTGGGCGGCGTCGATGCACCAGTCGTAGATACGTTTCAGCATGGCGCCGCGATGAAGCACCATGAGACGGATTTGTCCATCGCGAGTTTTTGAGCGTTTTGTGACGCTTTTAGTGGCGCTTGCGCGCCACCCGGCCCTCGATCGCGACAATTGGCCGCCTGGCGGCAACGCGCGGTGACGCGACTTTGGGCAGCTTCATCGGCGACTTCGGCAGCTTTTCCGCGATGCCGAGCATGTCTTCCCGTCGCGACATCTCGCGCCAGACATCCTCGGGGCGAACGCCGGCCGAGGCCCACAATACGGTGAGATTGTAGAGCAGGTCGGCGCTTTCCCGGATCACGGCTTCGCTATCGCGATTGACCGCGTCGATGACGACCTCGATCGCCTCTTCGGCCAGCTTCTTCGCCATTTTGGATGGACCACGCTGAAACAGCCGCGCAGTGCGCGATGTTGCCGGATCAAGATCCCTGGCCGCGAGCACAGCCAGATATAGCCGCTCAAGCGAATCACTCATGGTACTCAAACTACTCGAAACACATTGTAAGCGTGTTAACGCACGGCAATAAAAGCAGAAAACAGGCCGCCGCGGCAAGCGCGACGGCCTGTTGGTCGATGGCTCAGGGCGGATCGGTTAATAGCAACCGTAGCCGGAATAGCCGTGAGCGCAAACCTTGTCGTAACCGCCATAGCGCTCTTGCGGATAGCTCGGGCCGTAGTAGCCGGGGCTGCTGTAGTAGACCGGGCCGCCGCCGTAATAATAGCCCGGACCGTTGTCATACGCGTAGGCGTCGCGGCTTGCGGCGATCGCAAGACCGGTACCGACGATGCCGGCAAAGGCTGCGGCAGCCGCCGCTCCGCCGCCACCGCCATGCCAGTGACGGCCGCCTGCGTATGAAGCGGTCGGGGTCATTGCGGTCAACGCCAGCACCGCGGCGGTGGCAAGAACGGCCTTGCGGCCGGCAAATCTCGAAAATCTGTCAAACATGTCCTGGACCCTCCTTGGGACCTCGAATGGTGCCTGACGACAGGCTCATGTCTTTCAAACACCCGTATCCCATGTTGGGTTCCCCAACCCCAACACAAGCTGAACGGGGTTGCGTGATCATGACGCAACTGCCGCTCATCCGCCGTTCATAATGGCGCGGACAGACTCCTCGTCAGCCGGCGCTGCGAGCGTCACCAAATCATAACAATGCGGGACCGGCGCGACTGATGTCAGGATTCAGGACGATCGCCCTTCGCGGCCTGTTGGCCCTTGCAATCTCGCTTGCCGCGCTGGCCGCACGCGACGTCACGGCGGCTGAGACCGCCGGCCCCTCGATTGCGATCCGCTTCACCTTCGACCGCCCGATCGATGCGAGCATGGCGCCGTTCTTCCTTGCCGCAAAGGACGGCAGCTTCGGCACCGAACGCCTCAACGTCTCCTTCAGCAGGACGGCCGGATCGCCGGAAGCGCTCGCGCGCGTCGCCAAGGGCGACAGCGAACTCGCACTGGTCGACATCAACGAGTTGATCCGCTTCCGCGACAGGGACGATGCGGCACCGGTCAAGGCGGTGTTCGTGCTGTTCAACAGCGCGCCCTACGCCATCATTGCGCGCAGGAGCCGGGGCATCCACCTCCTGCCCGATCTCGACGGCAAGACCGTCGGCGTTGCCGATGGCGATCTGTCGATGCGGCTGTGGCCGGCGCTGGCGAAGCAAAACGGCATCGACGCATCGCATGTGAAATTCCACAAGATGAGCGCTGCAGTGCGCGAACCGATCCTGTCCGCAGGACAGGTCGATGCGGTCGCCGGCTTCAGCTATCTCTCGGCAGTGAACCTGCGCGACCGCGGCGTGCCCGGAGCCGATCTCGTCGTGCTGCGTTACGCCGACTATGGCTGCGAGGCCTATGGCTTTGCCGTGGTAGTCAATCCCGCCTTCGCCGCGGCGAAGCCGGACGCGGTGAAGGGATTCGTCCGCGCATTGATCGCCGGCGTCAACGCAACCGTCAAAGAGCCGGCACGCGCGGCGGACGAGGCCGCAAGCCGCATCGACGACGGCGACCGCGACCTGGAGCTGGCACGCCTGCGCACCGTCCTCGTCGACAACATCCTGACCGACGAGGTCCGCCGCAACGGCCTCGGCGGCGTCGACCCGGCGCGCCTGGATCGCTCGATCGACCAGATCGCCCGGGACTTCAAATTCCGCAAGCGGCCCGCGGCAGGAGATATCTTCGACGACCGGTTCCTTCCGCCGGTCGCGGCGCGGCTGATCAACTGAGTAAAACTGACAGCTTCCGCTGTATCTCGCTGGCAATCCCTGTTTAGAATATAGGCCCACCTTTCTGCTTTGAGCCCGAGCACCTCGCCCGCATGTCCATTTTCAGCCTCTATACCCGCGTCCTCGAGCTGCTCGGCAAGGAGGCGCGGCTGGGCTGGCTGTTGGCGTTCGCCAATCTCCTGCTCGCCGCCTCGCAATTCGCCGAGCCCGTGCTGTTCGGCCGGATCGTCGACGTGCTCTCGGGCAAGACGGTCGCAGGCTCCAGCTCGGCCTGGCCGTTCCTGATGGCCTGGGTCGCGTTCGGGCTGTTCACCATCGCCTGCAGCGCAATCGTGGCGCTGCAAGCCGACCGGCTCTCCCATCGCCAGCGCCAGGCGGTGCTCACCGACTATTTCGAGCACATTTTGCAACTGCCGCTGACCTTCCACTCCGGCACCCATTCGGGCCGGCTGATGAAGGTGATGCTCAACGGCACCGATGCGCTATGGCGGCTGTGGCTGGGCTTCTTCCGCGAGCACTTTGCCGCGATCCTCTCGGTCGTCGTGCTGCTGCCGCTGTCGCTCTATCTGAACTGGCGGCTCGCGATCCTGCTGTTCGTGCTCTGCATCGTCTTCACCGCGCTGACCACCTTCGTCGTACGCAAGACGTTCGGCATGCAGATGGCGGTCGAGGAGCAATATAGCGAGCTTTCCGCCCGCGCCTCCGATGCGCTCGGCAATGTCGCACTGGTGCAGAGCTTCGTCCGCGTCGAATCCGAGGTGCAGGGTCTGCGCTCCGTCGCTGACCAATTGCTGGCCGCACAGATGCCGGTACTGTCGTGGTGGGCGCTCGTCACCGTGATCACGCGCGCCTCAACCACCATCACGGTGCTCGCGATCTTCGCGCTGGGCATCGCGCTGCACGACCAAGGACTGACATCGGTCGGCGAAATCGTGATGTTCGTGAGCTTCGCGACGCTTCTGATCCAGAAGCTCGAGCAGGTCGTGAGCTTCATCAACAGCGTGTTCATGGAAGCCCCGCGCCTGCGCGAATTCTTCAACGTGCTCGATGCCGTGCCGGCCGTGCACGACCGGCCCGACGCGATCGACGCGGGGCGGCTCTCCGGTCTCGTCGAATTCAACGACGTCACCTTCTCCTACGACGGCAAACGGCCGGCGATCGAGGATCTCTCCTTCTCCGCACTGCCCGGCCAGACCATCGCGCTGGTCGGCGCGACCGGCGCCGGCAAGTCCACCGCGATTGCGCTGTTGCATCGCGCCTTCGATCCGCAGTCCGGCTTCATCAGGATCGACGGCATGGACGTGCGTGGGGTGACGCTGACATCGCTGCGGCGGAACATCGGCGTGGTGTTCCAGGAGGCGCTGCTGTTCAACCGCTCGATCGCGGAGAATCTTCGCGTCGGCAAGCCGGACGCGACCGAGGCCGAAATGCGCAAGGCAGCCGAGCGCGCGCAGGCCATCGACTTCATCGACCGCAGCGGCGGCTTCGAGACCAATGCCGGCGAACGCGGCCGCATGCTGTCCGGCGGCGAGCGGCAGCGGCTGTCGATCGCCAGGGCGCTGCTGAAGGACCCGCCGATCCTGATCCTGGACGAGGCCACCAGCGCGCTCGACGCCGTCACCGAGGCCAAGGTGAATGCCGCTCTCGACGAAGTGATGAAGGGCCGCACCACTTTCGTGATCGCCCATCGTCTCTCCACGATCCGCAATGCCACGCGGATCCTGGTGTTCGAGAACGGGCGTGTGATCGAAAGCGGAACTTTCGATGAACTCGTGGCCAAAGGCGGGCATTTCGCCGAGCTCGCCAGGGCCCAGTTCATGGTTCAGGAGAACGCACGGGCCAGCGTGACGGCGGCTGAGGCTGCTGCGACTGCCGCCAAGTCTCCCTAGCAAGTCCTCACAGGACCGTCGAAATTCGGCCTATTTCATTGCGGAATACCGGCTGGAAGCCCCTATTCCCGGCGCGCGAGCCGGTATAGGTTTGCGACGCCGCAAGCGGCGACGCTGGATTTCAGAACCGAACATCAGATCACGAGAAGCCCTCCGGAACCGGCGGGTCTCCAAGGACCGGAATCGGATAGTGCACGCCATTCGCCCGCTGCTTCGCAAATCGCTGTTCAACCTGTTCGCTGCGATCCTCGCATGCGCCGCATTGCTAACCCCGCGCGCGGCGAGCGCGGAAGCACTGCTCCTGATCGAGGCCGACAGCGGCAAGGTGTTGCAGGCGGATAACGCGACCATTCCCTGGTATCCGGCTTCCGTCACCAAGATCATGACCGCCTATGTGACGCTGAAGGCGGTCAAGGACGGCAAACTTACGCTGGACACGCTGCTCACGGTGTCGCCGACGGCAGCCTCGCAATCGCCCTCGAAGATGGGGTTCCGCCCGGGAACGCAGCTTACCGTCGACAACGCGCTGAAGATGATGATGGTCAAGTCGGCGAACGACATGGCCGTGGTACTCGCCGAAGGCGTTGGCGGCTCGATCGATGGCTTCTCGGTGATGATGAACGACACCGCAAGGAAGCTCGGCATGACGCAGACGAGCTACGTCAATCCGAACGGCCTGCCTGCCGACGGCCAGATCACGTCCGCGCGCGATCTCGGAATTTTGGCGCGCTCCTTCCTGCGCGACCTGCCGGAATACGAGTACTTCGTGCACATCCCGGCGATCCGCTTCGGCAAGCGCGTCACAGGGAATTTCAACAAGCTGATCGGCCGCTATCCCGGCGCCGACGGTTTCAAGACCGGCTTCATCTGCGCCTCCGGCTACAACCTCGTCGCCTCCGCCACGCGCAACGGCCGCCGGTTGATCGCGGTGGTGCTCGGCGCCAGTTCCGGCACCGCGCGCGCCATCAAGGCAGCGCAGCTCCTGGAGCGCGGCTTCAGCCAGGACACTCTGTCGTGGCTGCGCCCCTCGCTCGGCACCGTCGAGAATCTCGTGCCGGTCGACGCCTCGCCGCCCAACCTGCGCGAGGACATGTGCGGCGGCCATCGCAAGCGGCCGGCCAGCGACGATGACGACGCGCTGATCGCGACCAATGGCGGCACGTCCGGATCGGCCTCCGCCACCGGCGGCGAAGCCCAGGTCACCTTCTTCACGGCCGGCCTCCAGCCGCCCCTGATGAAAGCCTCCGAGCTGATGGCCTCGGCCCCGGCGGCGGCCGAGCCCGTGCTGGTCTATACCGGCCCGACACGCACGGGCACCGCCCTGATCGCGGCGGTCGCGGCCGATGCCGACCAGCAGGCCACGCCAAAGCCGCGTGGCAAGAAGTCGCGCGTCGCCAAGAAGCCTGACGCAGCAGACAAGACGGCCGACAAGCCGAAGGATGCCAAGACGGCGGATGCCAAGACGGCGGCGGCGAAACCGGATGCCAAGCCGGCCGACGTCAAGACCGACGGCAAGTCCGCAGCCAAGCCGGCCGGCACCAAGCATGCCGCGGCCAAGCCCGATGCGGCGGCAAAACCTGCGGCGGCCGGCGATCGGGCGCCCAAGCCCGCCAGGCCCAAGGCAGCGACCAAGCCCGCCGCCAAGCCGGCCAACAATAGTTAGCGGCCCCGGCGAGGCGAGACCGCGGCGCACTTCGCACTTGCGGCGGCGCCGCTTGCGAGGATTCCGGTAGCCACTCCCTGACCTTTGTCCTAAGCCTCGACGGCTTGCCACCCGTTCCGGCAGGCTCGATACTGTCTGCAATGAGGCAAGCCCGAGACACAACGGGCTCTGGTAGATGAGGGGAGTTTTCCATGGAGCGCATCTGGCTCAAGCAATATCCGCCCGGCGTCCCCGCCGATATCGAGCCGACGCAATACGCATCGCTGGTCGACCTCCTGGAGGAGAGCTTCACCAAGTTCGCCGACCGCAGGGCGTTCATCTGCATGGACAAGTCGATCAGCTATCGCGATCTCGACCAGATGTCGCTGGCGATGGCGGCCTATTTGCAAGGCCGCGGTCTGCAGCGTGGCGCCCGCGTCGCGATCATGATGCCGAACGTGCTGCAATATCCTGTTGCCACCGCCGCCGTGCTGCGCGCCGGTTTCGCGGTGGTCAATGTCAACCCGCTCTACACGCCGCGCGAGCTCGAGCATCAGCTCAAGGATTCCGGCGCCGAAGCCATCATCGTGCTGGAGAATTTCGCCCACACCGTCGAGCAGGTGATCGCGAAGACGCAAGTGAAGCACGTCGTCGTCGGCAGCATGGGCGATCTGCTCGGCTTCAAGGGCGTGATCGTCAATCTCGTCGTCCGCCGCGTCAAGAAGATGGTACCGGCCTGGTCGTTGCCGGGCGCGGTGTCCTTCAACGACGCGATCTCGGCCGGCCGCTCTCTGAGCTTCAACAAGCCCAAGCTGTCGCCCGGCGATGTCGCGTTCCTGCAATATACCGGCGGCACCACCGGCGTCTCCAAGGGCGCCACGCTGCTCCACCGCAACATCGTCGCCAACGTGTTGCAGAACGACGCGTGGCTGCAGCCGGCGCTCGCCTCGCCGCCGCATGTCGATCAGCTCATGATCGTCTGCGCGTTGCCGCTCTATCACATCTTCGCGCTGACGGCCTGCTACCTGCTCGCCGTGCGCGCCGGCGGCTGCAATCTGCTGATCCCCAATCCGCGCGACATCGCGGGCTTCGTCAAGGAGCTGGCGAAGTACCAGGTCAACAGCTTCCCGGCGGTGAACACGCTCTACAACGGCCTGATGCATCATCCCGACTTCAAGAAGCTGGACTTCTCCAAGCTCAAGATCTCCAACGGCGGCGGCATGGCGGTACAGCGCCCCGTGGCCGAGCAGTGGAAGGCGGTGACCGGCTGCTTCATCGCCGAAGGCTACGGCCTGTCGGAGACTTCGCCGACCCTGACCTGCAATCCCGCGACCACGACCGAATTCTCGGGATCGATCGGCATTCCCGTGCCCTCGACCTGGATCTCGATCCGCGACGACGACGGCAACGAGATGCCGCTCGGCCAGCCCGGCGAGATCTGCGCCAAGGGCCCGCAGGTGATGTCGGGTTACTGGAACAGGCCGGAGGAGACCGCCAAGGTGATGACATCGGACGGCTACTTCCGCACCGGCGACATCGGTGTGATGGACGAGAAGGGCTACACCAAGATCGTCGACCGCAAGAAGGACATGATCCTGGTCTCCGGCTTCAACGTCTATCCCAACGAGATCGAGGAAGTGATCGCGAGCCATCCGGGCGTGCTCGAATGCGCCGTGATCGGCATCCCCGATTCCAAGTCGGGCGAGGCGGTGAAGGCGTTCGTGGTCAAGAAGGACCCGAACCTCACGGCGGAGGCCGTGGTCAAGTTCTGTCACGAGCAGCTGACCGGCTACAAGGTGCCCAAGCACATCGAATTCCGCGCCGACCTGCCGAAGACCAATGTCGGCAAGATCCTGCGCCGGCAGCTGCGCGACGAGAAGAAGGCGGAGGCGGCGTAAGCGCCTCTTTCGTTCATGACTGACGTCGGCAACATCGGCCCGGCCGGCATCCTCGCCTTCTGGCGCGAGGCCGGCCGCGATGCCTGGTACAAGCGCAACGACGCTTTCGACGCGGAAGTCAGGCGCCGCTTTCTCGCGCTGTGGCAGACGGCGGCCGCCGGCGAACTCGCGTCATGGGAGGCGACCGACGACGGCGCGCTCGCGCTCGTCATCGTGCTCGATCAGTTTCCCCGCAACATGTTTCGCGGTACAACGCAGGCCTTTGCCAGCGATGCGTTGGCGCGCGACGTCGCCCGCCGCGCCATTGAGCGCGGCGCAGATCAAAGGATCGATCCGGTCCTGCTCGAATTCCTCTATATGCCCTTCATGCATTCCGAGCACCTGCCCGACCAGATGCACTGCGTCGCGCTGTTTCAAAGCACCGAGAATGCCGAAAACCTGAAATACGCGCGCGAGCACGCCGACATCATCCGGCGATTTGGCCGCTTTCCCCACCGCAACCGCCTCCTCGGACGCCCGACCACCGAGGAAGAACAGGCCTTCCTCGACAATGGCGGCTTTTCCGGCTGATGACATCAAGGTGAAGGGCGGCATCCGTCGCCGCTTTCCCTGCCGGCAATATTGTGCAGGCCCGCCGCACAGTCTAAAAAGCGGGACCGATTTTCAGGGAGACTGACGATGGCGATCCAGACTGGCGACAAGCTGCCCGAGACCAAATTCCGCGTAATGACGGCGGAAGGCCCGCAGGTGAAGACCACCGACGATATCTTCAAGGGCAAGAAGGTGGCGCTGTTCGCGGTGCCCGGCGCCTATACCGGCACCTGCCACAAGATGCATCTGCCGAGCATCTTCCTCAACGCCTACGCCATGAAGGACAAGGGCGTCGACACCATCGCCATCGTTTCCGTCAACGACGCTTTCGTCATGAACGCCTGGAAGCGCGATACCGACCAGCGCGACGAGGCCATCTTCCTCGCCGACGGCAATGCCGAATTCGCCAAGGCGATCGGCATGGAGCTGGATGCTTCCGGCAACGGCCTCGGCATCCGCTCGAAGCGCTATTCGATGCTGGTCGAGGACGGCGTGGTCAAGAAACTGAACCTCGAGGCGATGCCCGGCAAGGTCGAAGTGTCCGGCGGCGATACGCTGCTGGGGCAGCTGTAACACGACCCCTGCTATCAGCCATATCCTCCGTGTCGTCCCGGCGAAGGCCGGGATGACGGTAGTAAGTGGGCGCAATGCGCCTACTCCGCCACCCGCTGCTGCAGCCGCGCCTTCACGATCCCGTCGCGTGCGAGCTGATCTGCCCGCTCATTCTCCGGGTGGCCGGCGTGGCCCTTGACCCAGTGCCAGCGGACCTCGTGTGCTTTCAGCGCGGCGTCGAGGCGCTGCCATAGCTCGACATTCTTCACCGGCTTCTTGTCGGCGGTGCGCCAGCCGTTGCGCTTCCAGCCGTGGATCCAGCCGGTGATGCCCTGACGGACATATTGGCTGTCGGTGTAGAGATCGACGGTGCACGGCTTCTTCAGCGCTTCGAGCGCGGAGATCGCCGCCATCAATTCCATCTGGTTGTTGGTGGTGTGGCGCTCGCCGCCGTTCAGCTCTTTTTCCTTGTCGCCGAACTTCAGGATCGCGCCCCAGCCGCCGGGCCCGGGATTTCCCGAGCACGCGCCATCCGTATAGATCGTGACATTGGGAAGCTCGCTCACGCGACCAGTCCTGACGGCATCAGCCCGTAGTCGCGCACGCTCGAAACGCTCTGGTGGAAACGCAGCTTGCGAAAATATTCCAGCGGATCCTTCGGGCGAACCAGCGCGCCGGGCGGCACGTTGAGCCAATCGACCAACCGCGTCAGCAGGAAGCGGATCGCGGCGCCGCGCGCCAGCAGCGGCAGCGCGGCCTCTTCCGCCTCCGAGAGCTTGCGCACCCGGCCATAGGCGTTGAGGAAGGCGCGCGCCTTGGTGACATTGAAGGAGTGATCCGGCTCGAAGCACCAGGCGTTGAGGCAGATCGCGACGTCATAGGCCAGCATGTCGTTGCAGGCGAAGGTGAAGTCGATGATCCCCGAGAGCTTGTCGCCAAGGAAAAAGACGTTGTCGTTGAAGAGGTCGGCGTGGATCACGCCCTCCGGCAGATCGGTCGGCCAGATTCCGCTCGCGAGATAGTCGAGCTCGGCCGCAAGAAACGCGCGCAGACCCGGCTGAACCTCGTCGGCCCGGGGCGACGCCGTATCGAACAGCGGCCGCCAGCCCGAGACCGACAGCGCGTTCGCCCGCTCGATCGCGAAATTGGCGCCGGCCAGATGCATCCTGGCGAGCCCCTCGCCGACGCCGGCGCAATGGGCGGCGTTCGGCTTGCGCGGCCAGACGCCTTCGAGAAACGTGATGATCGCGGCCGGCCGGCCCGACAGCTCGCGCAGCGCCTCGCCGTCTGTTCCTTTCACCGGCAGCGGGCAGTTGACGCCGTGCTCGGCCAGATGCGTCATCAGCGCGAGGAAGAACGGCAGATCGTTCTTCGCCACGCGCTTCTCATAGAGCGTGAGGATGAACGACCCCTTGGTCGTATGCAGCAGGAAGTTGGAATTTTCGACACCCTCGGCGATGCCCTTGTAGGAGAGCAATTCGCCGAGATCGTATTGTTTCAGAAAGTCCGCAAGTTCGTCGGCGGCAACGTCGGTGTAGACCGCCATGAAGGTCTACTCGGCGGCGGCTTCGGGGCGCACCTGGCGCGGCAGCGGGAAGAACTCGTTCTCTTCCGCGGCCGAGACCGTCTCCACATGCAGCGTGAAGCGTTCGGCGAACGCGTCCATGATCTCCTCGACGATCACTTCCGGTGCCGAGGCGCCCGCGGTGATGCCGAGGCTGGTGATGTTTTCGAACCGCTTCCAGTCGATCTCGGTGGCGCGCTGCGCCAGCACTGCGATCGGGCAGCCTTCACGCTCGGCGACCTCGCGCAGGCGCTGCGAGTTCGACGAGTTCGGCGCACCGACCACGATCAGCGCGTCGACCACCGGCGCCACCTTCTTCACCGCGAGCTGGCGGTTGGTGGTGGCGTAGCAGATGTCTTCCTTGTGCGGCCCGTTGATGTTCGGGAAGCGCTCCTTCAGGAGCGCCACGATCTCCGCGGTGTCATCGATCGACAGTGTGGTCTGGGTCACGAAGGCGAGATTGTTCGGATCCTTCGGGGAGATGGTCTTGGCGTCCTCGGCGGTCTCGATGAGCGTCACGGCGCCGACCGGAAGCTGGCCGAGCGTGCCCACCACCTCGGGGTGATGGGAATGGCCGATCAGGAAGATCTCGCGGCCGCGCTTGAAATGGATCGCGGCCTCGCGGTGCACCTTGGTCACCAGCGGGCAGGTCGCATCCAGCGAGAACAGATTGCGGGACGTCGCGTCGGCCGGAACCGATTTCGGCACGCCATGGGCCGAGAATACCACCGGCGCGGTGGTATTTTCCGGGATCTCGGCGAGCTCCTCGACGAAGATCGCGCCCTTTTTCTTCAACCCGTCGACGACGTATTTATTGTGCACAATCTCGTGGCGAACATAGACGGGGGCGCCGTATTTATCGAGCGCCCGTTCCACGGTGTCGATCGCCCGGACCACCCCGGCGCAGAAGCCGCGGGGAGAACAAAGCACGATCTTGAGGTCTGGTTTGGCTGACATTGAGCGATCTCGGGACCGAATCACCTCGCCAAATGGCGGGAAGCGGTCGATGGATGGAATAGGGCTAAGGTACGAGCTTACGGCGACCTGAGAGGGAATTGGGCCCCCTTTCGGGCGCTGTCAAGGCACTATCTATAGCAGAACCATTGCGTGGCTACCCCCTCCGGGCTTATATAGCGCCAATTCCCTGTCATCGCTGATGACTACCGGTTTCGCCTCCTGAGGGGTGGGCGAAGCACAAAGGAGATTTGCCATGAGCAACGCACCTCTGATGCCCAAGGCGACCGCCGTCTGGCTGCTCGACAACACCGCGCTGACCTTCGACCAGGTCGCCGATTTCACCAAAATGCACCCCCTCGAGGTGCGCGCGATCGCCGACGGCGACGCGGCCCAGGGCATCAAGGGCATGGACCCCCTCTCCAACGGCCAGCTGACCCGTGAGGAGATCGAGAAGGGCGAGAAGAACCCGGACTACAGGCTCCGCCTCCAGGAGAGCAAGGTGGTGCTGCCCCCCCAGCCCAAGCGCAAGGGCCCGCGCTACACTCCGGTCTCGCGCCGCCATGAACGCCCGAGCGCCATCCTCTGGCTGCTGCGCAACCATGCCGAGCTCAAGGACGCCCAGATCATGCGCCTGGTGGGCACCACCAAGAGCACGATCGCCAGCGTCCGCGATCGCACCCACTGGAATACGTCGTCGCTGACCCCGATCGATCCGGTCACCCTCGGTCTCTGCTCGCAGATCGAACTGGATTTCGAGGTCGCGCGCGCAGCCAAGGAAAAGCCGATCGACACAGCCTATGGCGGCGCGACCCTGTTGCCGGCCTCCGAGACCACCAAGAAGGACGAGTTCGAGCCGGCGGAGCGATCGAGCGACGACCTCAACGTCGACGCCGTGTTCGCCAAGCTGAAGACGCTCGGCGGCAAGAAGCAGGACGAAGACGAGGAGTAGAGCTCCGCTTCTTCGTTTACCATCGGATGAGATTTGGACGCGGCGGGGAAACCTGCCGCGTTTTTATTTCGGCTTCTGAACGAGGCCCGGCAATCCGTCGGGGCACGACGTGGCCCGGATGGGGCGCAGCGCAATCCGGGCTACAGGTCTCAATGCCCTACGGCCGATCGGGATGGTTCAGCATGTACTCGCCGAGATCACGCTGGCGGCGGTCGGAGCGTGCGGTGGCGGCGCTGCGCTGGACGTCGCGGTCCTTGCGACAGGCCACGTATTCGGGAGAGCCGGCCGCATAGCCACGACCCTGGCAGACCGCATCGTCATCATCGCCGCCCATCGCCACCGGCGTCTGATAGCGCGCGGAGCAGGCGGAAAGGACGAGGCCCGCAAACGCAATCGCAAGAAACGGCTTCGAATTCATGGCAGGCCCTTCATCCTTCGAGACGCGCGCCAGGCGCGCGGCTCAGGATGAGGGTTGAGCGGAAAAATGCGGCCTATTCAAGCCCCATCGCGACCGTCACACCCGCCCCTTCAGCGCCTCGCCGATCTCGTCGAGCACCTTGGGGTCCTCGATCGTCGCAGGCATGGTCCAGGATTCGCCGTCGGCGATCTTCTTGATGGTGCCGCGCAGGATCTTTCCGGAGCGCGTCTTGGGCAGGCGGCCGACGGTGATCGCAAGCTTGAACGCGGCAACGGGACCGAGCTTGTCGCGCACCAGCGCGATGATCTCCTTCTCGATCTCGGCAGGCGCGCGCTTCACGCCGGCCTTGAGCACCAGGAAGCCGCAGGGCACCTCGCCCTTGATCGCGTCCTTGACGCCGAGCACGGCGCATTCGGCGACATCCGGATGCGAAGCCAGGATCTCCTCCATGCCACCGGTGGAGAGCCGGTGGCCGGCGACGTTGATGATGTCGTCGGTGCGGCCCATGACGAAGACATAGCCGTCCTCGTCCTTGTAGCCTGCGTCGGAGGTCTTGTAGTAGCCGGGGAATTCGCTGAGGTAGGCTTCCTTGAAGCGCGAATCCTGATTCCACAACGTCGGCAGACAGCCCGGCGGCATCGGCAGCTTGATGACGATCGAGCCCATGGTGTTGGGCCCGACCGGCTTTGCGGCTTCGTCCACCACGTCGACCTGATAGCCCGGCATCGGCACCGTCGGCGAGCCGTGCTTCACCGGCAACATGCCGAGACCGACCGGATTGCCGGCGATGCACCAGCCGGTCTCGGTCTGCCACCAATGGTCGATGACAGGCACCTTCAGCTGCTGCTCCGCCCATTCCACCGTCGGCGGGTCGGCGCGTTCTCCGGCGAGGAACAGCGTGCGGAATTGGGAGAGATCGTATTGCCGGATGAACTTGCCTTCCGGATCCTCCTTGCGAATCGCCCGGAACGCGGTCGGCGCGGTGAAGAGTGCGACCGCCTTGTGCTCGCTGATGACGCGCCAGAATGCGCCGGCATCGGGCGTGCCGATCGGCTTGCCCTCATACATGATCGAGGTCGCACCATGCAGCAGCGGGCCATAGACGATGTAGCTGTGGCCGACCACCCAGCCGATGTCGGAGCCGCACCACCAGACCTCGCCGGGCTTGACGCCATAGAGGTTGAACATCGACCATTTCACCGCGACGAGATGCCCGCCATTGTCGCGCACCACGCCCTTGGGAATGCCCGTGGTGCCCGAGGTGTAGAGAATGTAAAGCGGATCGGTGGCGGCAACCGGCACGCAAGGCGCTTTCTTGCTGTCGTTCATCGCCTTGCGGCGCAGGCTCGCCCAATCGTAGTCGCGGCCCCACGTGAGGTCGCAGGTGAGCTGCGGACGCTGCAGCACGATGCAGGCCTTCGGCTTGCTGCCGGCAAGCCTGATCGCCTCGTCGAGCAGCGGCTTGTACTGCACGATACGGCCGGGCTCGATGCCGCAGCTCGCCGACAGG
Source organism: Bradyrhizobium sp. Bra64 (assembly GCF_024519875.1). Lineage (NCBI taxonomy): Bacteria > Pseudomonadati > Pseudomonadota > Alphaproteobacteria > Hyphomicrobiales > Nitrobacteraceae > Bradyrhizobium > Bradyrhizobium sp. Bra64. Next base: position 192,193 of record NZ_JALJRD010000006.1, read on the forward strand.
ATCAGCTTCGGCTGCGCATCGTCGATGCGAGTGGCGAGCTCCTTGGCGGCAAAGCCGCCGAACACGACGGAATGCACCGCGCCGATACGCGCGCAGGCGAGCATCGCGACCACCGCCTCCGGCACCATCGGCATGTAAAGGATGACGCGGTCACCCTTGGCGACGCCGAAATCCTGCATGACGGCGGCGAGCGCCTGCACCTCGCTGAGCAGCTCGGCATAGGTGAACTTGGTGACGCTGTTCGTCAGCGGCGAATCATGGATCAGCGCGACCTGGTCGGCGCGGCCGCGTTCGACATGGCGATCGAGCGCGTTGTAGCAGGTGTTGACGACGCCGCCGCTGAACCAGCGGCCGTAGACGCCCTGCGAGGCATCGAAGATGGTCTTCGGCGGCTCGATCCAGTCGATCTCCGTCGCCGCCTCGGCCCAAAAGCCCTGGGGATCGGCCAGCGACCGCGCATGGACCTCGTGATAGCTGCTCTTCCCCTGGATGCTCATGTCCCGCGCTCCCGTTCCCTTTATTGGCTTGGCCTTGACCTGACGGCAGGACAAAAGTCCCGCCATGACCCGGATCAAGTGCCGGCCTCGTTTGGGAGGTATTTTCCCGGGAACGGGCTGCGGTTCAAGCTGAAAGAACGAATCTTCTCCCTCTCCCGTTCTTGCGGGTAGAGGCGAGCAGACGGCTAGCTCTCCATCCCGTTCAGCCGCTGCAACCGCTCCTGCATGACCCTCCTCAGATCATAGCCCGGCCGGCCGAAGCTCGCATTGCGCGTCGTGAGGAAATCGCGCTGTGTTTTGCGCAGGTCGCTCGCCGGGCGCCCTTTCGTCGCCTTCAGCAGCCGCTCGTAGGTCTCGGCGATCTGGCGGTCGAGCACGCCGAGCTGCGGGTCGGCGCAGATCACCTTCTCGACCTCGCGCCTAGCCGTGGCACAATCGAACGACGGGCCGCTGCCGGAATTCGCCGCGAGCGGCCGCAGCGGTTCGGCGCCGAATTTGGCGATCTCCGCGATCATGGTGCGGCGGCCGGCGGCGGCGTTGTCATTGCCGGGATCGAGCTTCAACGCGGTCTCGTAATCGGCCAGCGCCTTCCTGCGCTCGCCCATCTTCTTGTAGAGCACGGCGCGATTGTTGTAGGTCTGTGCGAAATTCGGGTCGAGCTTCAGCGCGGCGTCGTAATCGCTCAGCGCCGCACCCAGTTCTCCCTTGAGGTGATAGGAATCGCCGCGGTTGGTGAAGAAATTCGGCTTCGGCGCGAGCCGCAACGCCTGATCGTAGTCGGCAATCGCCTTGTCGTACTCGCCCATCGCAGCCAGCGACAGGCCGCGATTGTCGTAATACTCAGGCACTTTCGGATCGAGCCTGATCGCCTCGCCGTCATCGGCGACCGACTTGTCGAGCTGGCCGAGCTTCTTGTAGGCGGCGCCGCGATTGGTGTAGCTCCGCGGCCGGTTCGGATCGAGCCGCAGCGCCTCGCTGAGATCGCGGATCGCCTTTTCGTTGTCGCCGCCGAGATAGTAGGTAACGCCGCGATCGGACCAGGCCTGCGCATAGTCCGGCTTCAGCTTGATCGCCTGGTCGTAGTCGGCGAGCGCGCGGTCGAGCCGGCGCTGATTGGTGTAGACCACGCCGCGCAGCTCGTAGGACTCCGCATCCTGCGGATCGAGCTCGATCGCCTTGCCGAGGTCCGCCGCGGCGCGGTTGAGATCGCCGCCGGCCTCGCGCAGCAGATCGCCGCGCAGGCGCCAGGCCTTTGCATTCCTGCCGTCGAGCGCGATGGCGCGGTCGATATCACGCAGCGCCTGCGTGAGGCCCCCCGAAGTCCGCGCATTGGCGTCGGCGCGAACCAGCAGTGCCCCGGCGCGGTCGGAAGCTGGATTGGCAGCCTGATCAATGATGGCACTGCATGCAGGGATCAACTCGGCGGGCGCGGCCTTGCTGCCCAGCGCGCAATCGACGGCGGCCGACGCTGGCGCCGCCAGGACAAGGCTCATCGCCGCGCCGAGCAGCAGGGCGCGCAGCGGCGACCCGGTAAATGGCAAGGTTTGCGCGGAAGGTTGCGTGCCGCACATGACAGAGGGCTCCATGACGTCAGGTTTTCACCATTGTCGCGGGGAGCAAAGAATCGGTTCAAAACCGGGCCCGTCATCAGAGGCGGACGGTGCCTGCTCTCCTCACCCGCCTGCGGGGAGAGGCGAAGAATCTCAATACCCATCCACCCCGTTCAGCCGCAGCAAGCGCTCCTGCATTGCCTTCTTCAGATCGTAGCCGGGACGCCCGAATTCGGCGTTGCGGCGCGCGACGAAGTCGTCCTGCTCGCGCTGGAGCGTTCGCGCGTCGGGGTTGGGGTTCCGCATGCTTTGCGCCTCGCGGACGGCACGCGCATGGGATGCAAAGACCTCGCGATCGAGGTCGGCGAGTTCGCGGTTGGCGCAGATCGCCTTCTCCACCGCGCGGCGCGCACTCCTGCAATTGAAGCTGGGCTTGCCGGCGACCGCCATCTGCGCCCCGATCCGCTCGAGCTCACGCGCCATCGCCTTGTGGTTGGCCTTGGCCTTTTCGTGGTTTGGGTCGATCTTCAGCGCCGCACCGAAATCCTGTACCGCCTTGGGCCTGTCTCCCTTCTTCAGCCAGAGTTCGCCGCGCGCGTTGAAGATATCGGCGAGGCTGGAATCGAGCAAAAGAGCACGGCTGTCGTCGGCGATCGCCCGGTCGGTCTGGTCGTGCCGCGCATACAGCGCGCCGCGCGCGATCAGCGCCTTGATCAGGTCAGCCTTGGCCGTCTTCTCGTTGTCGATCACGACCGCGCAGGCGGTGGCCGCCTTGTCGACGTCGTCGGCCGCGGCAGCCGTGAGGCATGGCGCGACGTCGACCTGCGGCGCCGCCGCAACCGGCTCGCCGCCGGTCGCGCCATGGGCCGCGCCTTGGGCCGCGACGAGCGAGAGCGCGCAGAGCAGTGCGGCGCCGGGCAACTGAACGAGAAAGGAACGCATGCTGATCACAGTCGGAAAGTCTTGCCTCGGATCTTGCCTTTGGGGTCTTGCCTTTGGGCCGCACTATCCATCATACGGCCGGATTGGTGCTAGCTTGTGGCGCCGGTCAAATCGGTTTCGGGGATCGACGTGTCGACATTCGAATGGATCATCGCACTGCTGCTCGGCGCCGTTGCATTATCGGCGCTGGCCCGGCGGATCAAGGTCCCCTACCCGACCTTTCTTGCCATCGGCGGGGCGCTGATCGCCTTCGTGCCGAACAGCCCGTCCTGGACGCTCGAACCCGACCTGGCATTGGCCCTTTTTGTCGCACCGGTGCTGCTGGATGCCGCCTTCGACACCTCGCTGCGCGATCTGCGCAAGAATTGGGTTCCGGTCTCGACCCTGGTGGTGGCCGCTGTCGGCCTGACCACGGTCGGCGTGGCCTATGTCGCGCACCGGCTGATGCCTGACATGCCCTGGGCCGCCGCAATCGCGCTCGGCGCCATTGTGGCGCCACCGGACGCCGCGGCCGCCGTCGCGATCCTGAGCCAGGTCAAGCTGCCCCACCGCATGGTGAAGGTGCTGGAGGGTGAGAGCCTGCTCAACGACGCCAGCGCGCTCCTGATCTATCGGATCGCGGTCGGCGCCGTCGTCATGGAGCACCTCAAATGGAGCGAGGTCGCGCCGACGATCGCGCTGGGATTGGTCGGCAGCGTCGTGGCGGGTCTTGTCGCGGGGCGCATCATTCCGCTGTTCATGGAGCGCGTGAAGGAAGCGCCGAGCGCGATCATCGTGCAGTTCGCCACCACCTTCATGGTCTGGATCGCCGCCGAGCATCTCGGCCTCTCCGGCATCCTCACCATCGTGGTCTACGCCATCACCATCGCGCGCACGGCGGGCGAGCGCATGCCGGCACGGCTGCGGGTGCCGTCCTACGCGGTCTGGGAGACGATGGTGTTCGTGCTCAACGTGCTCGCCTTCATGCTGATCGGCATGCAGATGCGCCCGATCTGGACCCGGCTGGACGCGGAGGTACGCTGGGAATATTGCGTGGCGGCGGGCTGGATCCTGCTCACCGTAGTGCTGGTGCGGCTGCTCTGGATCACATTCTACCGCACCACGCTGCGCGTGCTGATCGCGCGCGGGATCTATCATCCGAAGGATCCCAAGGCCGTCGCCTCGCCGAAGGGCGGCCTCATCATCTCCTGGTGCGGCATGCGCGGCCTCGTCACGCTCGCGACCGCCTTTGCCCTGCCGGAGAACTTTCCCTATCGCGACTTCATCGTCTTCATCGCCTTTGCGGTGGTGCTGGGGTCGCTGGTGATCCAGGGCCTGACGCTGCGGCCGCTGATCCTCGCCTTCAACCTCAAGGACGACGATCCCGTCGGCATCGAGGTCGCGCGCGCTCGCGCGGCGGCCTATCGCGCCGCGCTCGACGCGATCGAGGACGATCCGTCGGAAGAAGCGGAGATCCTGCGGCTCGAATATCGCGCCATCCTGATGCAGGCGGACGACGATCCGAACGGCGGCATCACCAACGGCGAATTGCCTGCCGATCCCCTGCGCCGCCGCGCCATCGAAGCCGCGCGCAAATCGATCTTCAGCCTGCGCGCCACCGAGGTGATCGGTGACGACGCCTTTCACCGGATCGAGGAGGAGCTCGATCGCGCGGAATTGAGCGCGGGGGGATGAGGCTCGTCGTCCCGGACAGGCGCGCGCCGATCCGGGACGACATTGGCGTTTGAACCAAACGCCGCCTCTCCAGACTCATCACTCATGACGACCCTGATCGACGACCGTCGTGTACGCGCGCGTGATGCGTCGCCTGCACGATATTTTTATTTCCACATGTCCCTGGCCTGTGCTGCCACCGCATTTCTCGGCTTTGCACCGACCTATTTTGTGCCGCTCGCCCACCGGACATTTTCCGCAAGCCCGGTGATCCATTTTCACGGACTCTTGTTCTTCACCTGGTCTCTCTATTTCGTGATCCAGACCTGGCTCGCAGCCTCAGGCCGCGTGGTCAATCACCGGGCGCTCGGCATCGCCGGCGTCTCGCTCGCGACCGCGATGACGATCTTCGGTTTCCTCGCCTCCGTGCATGTGATGCAGCATTCCGCCGCGCTCGGGCAGAAAGACGCCGGCATCGCCTTCTCGATCGTGCCGATGAGCGGGATAGCGTTCTTCGCAGGTGCGTTCGTGCTCGCGATCATGAACACGCGGAAGCCCGATATTCACAAGCGCCTGATGCTGCTCGCAGCGGTCTCGATCCTCGATGCCGCGATCGCGCGCTGGTTCCTCACCTTCCTCGCGCCTCCGGGACCGCCCGGCCCGCCGCCGGTGCCGGTCACGATCGCGCCGGCCGTGGTCGCCTCGCTGCTGCTCGTCGTCGCCATGGTGCGCGACTGGCGCACCGAGGGCCGCGTGCATCCGGTCTACATCACGGGCACGCTCGCGCTGCTGGCGGTGAAGGTCTTGAACTGGCCGATCAGCGAGACGACGGCGTGGCATTCCTTCGCCGGCGGGATTCTGGCGCTGGCGCAGTAGCAGCCAGACACTCCACCGTCGTCCCGGACAAGCGCAGCGCCGATCCGGGGCCCATAACCACAGGACGCCGTGTTTACGAATTCTCGGAGTGACTACTCAGCAAACAAATCTACCCTGTGGCTATGGGTCCCGGGTTCGCGCTCTGCGCGCCCCGGGGCGACAGCGGAGTATGAGACGGCTTACGCGCCCGCCTTGCAGGTGATCCCGCCGTCGACCACCAGCTCGATCCCCGTCACATATTTCGACTCGTCCGACGCCAGGAACAGCGCGGCGTTGGCGACGTCGAAGGCGTCGCCCATGTGGCCCATCGGCACCTGCGCATCGCGCGCGCGCCACATCGCCTCGACGTCGCCCTTGGCGTAGCTGTTCGCAAGTCCGGCGGAATGCTCCACCATCGGCGTCTTCATCAAGCCGGGCAGGATCGCGTTGACGCGCACATGATGGCGCGCGAACTCGATCGCGGTGGTGCGGGTCATCTGGTTCATCGCCGCCTTCGAGGTGCCGTAGGTGACGTAGGAGATGCCCATGTGGCGGATCGAGGCGATCGAGGAGATGTTGATGATCGAGCCGCCGCCCTGCTTCACCATGACAGGAATGACATGCTTCATGGCGAAATAGGCACTCTTGAGATTGACGCTGAAGACGCGGTCCCAGCTCTCCTCGGTCACCTCGACCACGCTACCCATTTCGGCGATGCCGACATTGTTGTCGAGCACGTCGACGCGGCCATAGGCCTTCAGGCACGCCGCGACCATCGCCTCGATCTCGGCAGGCCGCGAGACGTCGGCGGTGAAAGCGGTCGCGTTGCCACCTTCATCCGTGATGAGCTTCGCGGTCTCCTCGGCCGCCGCGCCGTTGCGGTCGACGCAAAACACCTGCGCGCCCTCGCGCGCAAAGGTCACCGCGGTAGCCTTGCCGTTGCCCCAGCCCGGTCCGATCGAACCGGCGCCCACCACCATCGCAACCTTGCCCTTGAGCCGATCCATCGCGTGTCTCCCTTATTTCTGCTGTTCTTCGCAGACCTTCATCGTGGTGACGTTAGCACCAATGGGATGACCGACAATCTCCGACAACGTCCGGCACGTGCCGTCATGGCAGAGCCGCCATTCCCCCGCCGCGCCGGAATTGCCGAGCACGACCTCCGGCATCGGCGCGCGCTCAGGCCTCCACTGAAACCAGCCGTCGACCAGCCGCGCCTCGGGCGGCGGCTCCATGCCGGGGCCGGTGCCCTTCACCCGCGCCTGCACCAGTTCGAGACCGGCGGGGGTGACGCGCCAGTCCTCCTGCCAGTCGACCCTTGCGATCGAATGCGTCCACACCAGCGTGAAGGCGGTCAGCGCCAGCGCCTTCACGCCCGAGGCTGTCGCAAGACAGAGGCTCACACCGCCTCGACCGTTGCCGGCGGACGCTGCCGCCACTGCCACAGCGCCACCGCGGCAGAGAGCAGAAAGCCTGCGGTGTCGCTGAACGGGAAGTCGCCGAGCAGGCAGAGCGCGGCGCCGAGCGCGACCAGGCGTTCGAGCAGCGTCAGGCGCGTGAACAGGAAGCCGATCGCCACCATGCCGAACAGCGCAATCGCCACCAGCGCCTTGAAACTCGCGAGCGCCACCGCGCCGTAGAACCCGAGCTTGGCCGCCATGGGATCGCCGGCCTGCAGCATCAGGGCCGGCGAATAGACGAAGATGAAGGGAATGACGTAGCCGGCGAGCGCGATGCGCATCGCCTCCCAGCCGATCTTGTCAGGGTTCTCCTTCGCGATCGGAGCCGCCGCGAGCGCTGCCAGCGCCACCGGCGGCGAGAGGTCGGCCATGATGCCGTAATAGAACGCGAACATGTGGCTCGCGATCAGGGGCACGCCGAGTTTCGCCAGCGCGGGCGCGGCGAGCGCAGCGGTGATGATGTAGGTCGGGATGGTCGGAATGCCGGTGCCGAGCAGGATCGACAGCAGCATGGTCATGATCAGCGCCAGGAACAGGCTCTTCTCGCCGAGACCGATCACCCAGCCGCCGAAGATGGTGCCGACGCCGGTCTGCGACATCATGCCGATGATGACGCCGACGATGGCGCAGGCCATGCCGACGGTGATGGCGGATTTGGCGCTTTCGGCCAGCGCATCGCGGCAGGCGCGCAGGGCGGCAAACCCGCCGCGCACGAACGCGGTGATGACGATCAAGCCGACGACGACGCCTGCAACCGGCACGATCTGAAGGCCGTCACGCGACAGCGCCGCGACGACGAGCGCAAGCCCGATCCAGAAGATGGTGCGGATCGCCGTGTGAGAGACGCCCGCCGTGATGCTGGCGCCCAGGATTAACGCCACCGTGAGCGCGAGGCCCATGCTGCCGGCATAGAGCGGCGTGAAGCCTTCGAACAGCATGTAGACCAGCGCGGCGAGTGGCAGCACGAGATACCAGCGTGTCACCAGCGCCTTCCAGGCGCTCGGTATCTCCGAGCGCTTCATGCCGGTGAGACCGTGCTTGCCGGCTTCCAGATGCACCATCCAGAAGGCGGAGGCGAAATAGAGGATCGCGGGGATCGCGGCCGCCTTCACGATCTCCGAATACTGGACGCCGAGCGTCTCCGCCATGATGAAGGCGACCGCGCCCATCACCGGCGGCATGATCTGCCCGCCCATCGAGGCCGTGGCCTCGACGCCGGCGGCGAAGGCGCGGCGGTAACCGAACCTGATCATCAGCGGAATGGTGAACTGGCCGACGGTGACGACATTGGCGACGCCCGAGCCGGAGATCGTGCCCATCATCCCCGAGGCGAACACCGCGACCTTGGCCGGGCCGCCGCGGGTCCTGCCGAATAGCCCAAGAGAAACGTCAGTGAACAGCTGGATCATGCCGGCGCGCTCCAGGAACGAGCCGAACAGGATGAACAGGAAGATGTAGGTCGCCGAGACGTAGATCGGCACGCCGTAGAAACCTTCGGTGCCGAACGACAGATGCGTGATGATCTGGTCGAAATCGTAGCCGCGATGGTTGAGCGGCGACGGCAGATACTGCCCGAAGAACCAGTAGACGAGGCAGGCGCCGCACATCAGCGGCAGCGCCGCGCCCATCAGGCGCCGTGTGCCCTCGAAGATCAGCACCGCGAGCAGTGTGCCGACCACGAGATCGAGGCGGGTCGGATCACCGTCGCGCGCGATCAGATCCGCGTAGAAGATCCACTGATAGAGACCACATAAGAAGCCGGCGCCGCCGATCACCCAGCCGAGCGCGCGGCCGGCCGCGCTCTTCGCGGTGAAGTTGCCGATCAGGCCGAAGGTGAGGAGAACGAGGAAGCCGACATGGACCCCGCGCACCACCTGGCTCGGCAGATAGTTGAAGGCGGCGACATAGAGCTGGAAGGTCGCGAACGCGATGCCGATCCAGTAGGCGAGATGGCCCCACCAGCCCGGACCGAACCCTTCCGGGAACCCATGCTCGAAATTGTCGAACTCGACCTTGATGGGCGCCGCTTGGCTACCCTCTGCCTGCAACATCGATATGTCCCCGCGCCCTGCTGGGGCGTTCTTACAGCATTCGCGCTGCGCCCTGAATACGTCATGCCCGGGCCAAAGCGCGAAGCGCGTCTTCGCGTAGACCCGGGCATCCATCGAAAGGCGATTGTTTGAGGATGGATGGCCGGGTCAAGCCCGGCCATGACACCTGTCCTACTTGATCAGCCCTTTTTCCTTGTAATAGCGGATCGCGCCGGGGTGCAGCGGAACCGGACTGCCATTGGCGGCCGTCTCGAGCTTGATCTCCTTGCCGGCCACGTGCGCGTTCTGCAATTCCGGCAGCGACTCGTAGACCAGTTTCGTCATCTGGTAGGCGAGATCGTCCGACACCGCCGAGCTGGTGACGAGGTAGTTCACGACGGCTGCGGTCGGAACGTCCTTGTCCTGGCCGGCATAGGTGTTGGCCGGAATGATCGCAGCGATGAACGGAGGGCCGATCTTGTCGACGGTCTCCTTCGGCACCGACACCACCGTGATCGGGCTGGACGTCGAGAGATCCTTCAGCGAGGCGACGCCGAGGCCGGCCGATTGCAGCGTCGCTGCGAGCTGCCGGTTCTTCATGAGGTCGACGGATTCGGCGAACGGCAGATACTCGACCTTGCCGAGGTCCTTGTAGCTCATGCCGGCCGCCGCGAGGATCGCGCGCGAATTGAGCTCGGTGCCCGACTTCGGCGCACCGACCGACAGGCTCTTGCCCTTGAGATCGGCCAGCGTCTTGATGCCGCTCTCGGCGGTCGCGACGATCTGGATGTAGTTCGGGTAGATCGCGCCGATGGTGCGCAGCTTGTCGAGCTTGGTCTTGAAGCCCGCCTCCTCGTCGCCATCCCAGGCGGCCTTGAGCGAGTCGCCCAGCGTGAACGCCAGTTCGCCGCGGCCCTGCTGGAGCAGGATCAAATTCTCGACCGACGCCTTGGTGGCCTGCACCTGCGTCTTCACGTTCGGAATCTTGTCGCCGTAGATCTTCCCGATCGCGACCCCGAGCGGATAGTAGACGCCGGAGGTGCCGCCGGTCAGCACGTTGATGAAGGATTGCGCCTGGGCGCAAGGTGCCGACGCCGCCAGAGCAAGAGCCGCGGCCACGCCGATGATCGTCCGTTTCATGATTTTGTACTCCCCAAACCGGCGGCGAAATTGGCCGGATGAGGGGTGCGGGTCAACCCATCCAATAGGCAAAACAGGACTGCAGTAAACGGCCGATCCGGCTCGGCTTTTGGGGAACCCGGCGGGTGCGGCGAGGTGGCGCAGCCGGAGACGATGGCTGCGCCCGAACCGATCGGGTTCGAGCGCGCGACCAGCTCACTGGCATGCCCTACTGGCAAGCCCTACTGGAAAGTCATGTCCAGGCACTTGGAAATGTCGGAGCCGAGGCCCGAGGAGATGGTGATGCAGCCGCGGATCTTCTGCGCGTTGACGTCGGCGGCCCAGACCGAGTAGCCGCCGGGGCCGAAGAACGAATTGGTGTTCGGCGGCTCGGTCTCGGTCACGTCGAAATCATAATGGCCGTCGCCCTCGAAGATGCGCGGCTTCTTGGTGCAGCCGCCGTCGGTCTGGACGTTGATGACTTCCTTGTTGTCGCGGGTCAGCGCCAGCGAGACCTGGCAGCGGAAATATTCCGAGGTCTTGGTGTTGAAGAGGTAAGTGTAGGACTTGCAGGTCGCGGTGTTCAGCTTGCCCGGGGCAAGGCCGCGGCTGCACGAAATCCGCTGGTTGTGGCTGAGCTGGTAATCATCGGCCCAGGCGGCCGGCGCCAACGCGGTCAGCAACAGGCCGGCGGCCGAGCAAGCTTTAGTGACGAGGTTCATCCGAATCATCCCCTACCCCATATTTTTGTCGAATTGCGTTCTAGACGGAAAGCGGAACATAGTCGCGCGGGGACGAAGGGAAAATCACAAACTGCTGGGAAAGACGTGATGCGCTGCGGCGCTTTCGCAAATTGACCAGGACACATCGTTCGTGATTTGTTCAAGTCGCGGACCCCAATGGCGGGGAGGATGGATGATGGCATTTTCAACAAAGACATTTGCACTTGTTTCGGTTGCACTCGTAACGGCGCTCGGCGCGTTCGCCGCGCCGGCATTCGCGCAGACCACAGCCACGCCGTGGGAGCTCAAATCCGACACCGGCTATGCCTATGACAAGGAAGGCAAGACCCTCTCCTACAAGATGGGCACCAACAATGCCGGCGAGCTGCTGAAGGGTGCCAAGAAGGTGCCAAAGGGCACGCTGTTCTTCATCGGCCAGAACGGCCAGCTCTACATGCGCAGCGGCCCGTATCTGGAAGGCGACGGCAAGTTCAAGTTCGGGTCGAATTAGCAGGCGGGCGGCGCGGCGCCACGCGTTCGGCGTCGTCCCGGAAGGAGGGGACGTCACCTTTCATAGCGCTGCCGTCAAAACGCCCCCGCCAGCTCCCGCGCGCCGGCATTTTTGCCATTGCTGTCCATCCGCGTGTCCGTCACCGCGAGCAGCTTGGCCACCGTGTTGTGCCGGATCGCGACCGGGTTGCGCTCATAGCCGCCGCGCTGGAAGAAGTTCGAGGTCGGCACCTGCTCGCGCATCGCCTGCGGCATCGTCACCATGTCGAGGCCGGTGCCGTCGCCGGTGAGGTTCATCATCTCGAGCTCGGCCGCGCTGAGCGGGCGGGTGTAGCCCTTGGCGCGCGCGAACAGCACCGACGTCAGCAGCTTGTGGGTCTGCAACATCGGACCGATATCGATGTCGAGCACCATCGCATGCATGGCCCAGCCCTGCGCGGTATTGCCGATCTTCTCGTGCTCCGACCAGGAGTCGGGCACCGACTTCGCATGCGCCACCATTTTCTTCAGGACAGTGAGCTTGTGCTCGAGCGATTGGCGCGCCGGCCCTGAGGTCCGTGCGACCTTTTCACTCAGCGCACGAATGAATTCATGGCCCTGCTCGGCCAGCAGCTCGACGCTGTTGGTGGTCAAGAGCTGATTGTAGCCCATCGCGGTCGAGATCGCGCGCTTGCCGCCATGCTCGATTCCCGCCTGCACGTCGTAGCTGCCGGTGCCGCCGGTCTCGAACGAATAGACCCGCACGGCCTGCTCGCGCGTCAGGCCCGAAGCGAGCGCGTAACGCGCATAGGCACGCTTGAACTCGATCTCGCTGGCCGGCCGCTGCGGCGTGAAATGGTAGAGGTCCTGCGCCGCGCGGAGGAGATCGGCGACGACGGGTATCGGCTTCCTGGTCGGGCGATCCGGCGTTTCCTCCGGCTCCGGGTTCACCGGCCGCTTCGGCCCGCTGTAGAGCGGCGGATGCTCCAGCACATAGTCGTCGAGCGTGATCTGCTGCCCGCTGCGCCGCTTGGCGTTGCGACCTTTCCGCTTCTCGGAGATCTGGCTCCAATAGGCGCCGGCCTCCTCGTCGAAGGCCGCGCGTGCGGCCTGATATTCCTGCAGCTTGCGGCGATATTCGAGCACGGCGGGCGACGCCCCACCTTGCGCAAAAAACTGCGACAGCAACTGCGCCTTGGCATCGCGGACGGCGGGCGCCAGCGCGTCGGCCCCGCCACCACGCGCGGCGGGCGCGAGCAGAACGAGCGCGAGTGGAACCAGCCTCACGGCATTTCGAATCGAATGACGCATGCCGCCCTCTTAGCAGGCATCCGGTAACCGTCACGTTAACGCGCCGTTTACCATCGTCACTTCCAGGCGAACACCGGCTGTTCCAGCTCGGTGACACGGGTATGCCGTCCCGCCAGCACCTCGCGGAACTGGTAGATCAGCGCCGCCGTCGGCGCGTGGATCAGGCTCGCCTGGTGATGGAAACGGATGACGCGGCGCGTGCTCTCGGGGATCGCGACGAAATCGAAGGCCTCAGTGCGTTCGATCGTCGCGAGCGCGATGCGGTGGACCGAAGCCACCTCGTCCGGGTTTGGCTTGATCGCCGCGCTATCGGCGGCCCAGACCACGACCGGTGTGATCAGATAGCCCGAGCGGGTCGGATAATCGTCGAGCGTGCCGAGTACCTCTGCGCCGGTGAGGCGAAGGCCAAGCTCCTCGTCGAGCTCGCGCAGCGCCGCCTCGACCGGTGTCTCGCCGGCGTCGCAGCGTCCGCCCGGCAAGGCCCATTGGCCGCGATGGGCACGTAGATGCGATGCGCGCAGCGTGAGCAGGAAGGCGGTGTCGTCGCCTTCATCGGATGCGGTCAGCGCAAGCACCACCGCAGCACGCTTCAACTTGGACGGCTCGGCCTCGTCAGGCAGCCGCGCGAAGGACGCGCAGGCGTCTGCGATATTCCGTCTGGTGGCATCATCGAAAGCTCTCATGATGCTTGACTACACCAGGACTGCATCTGATGAAACGAGGAGAAAGACGCGTGCAAGGATGGACTGGGCGATGATCGACAAGACCGCCGCAAAGCTCAAATCAGACGGCTGGACGATCGTCGACACCAGCGGTTTCATTCACCTCATCGGCCCGCTCTGGGAACGCAAGGTCGATGGCCACTACGAGTTCGCGCTGGCCACCGAGGACAAGCACCACAACCGCCGCGGCATGGTCCAGGGCGGCGTGATGATGACCTTCGCCGACCGCACCTGCGGCATGACCGCCCGCTACGAGACAGGCAAGCACTACATGGCGACGGTGCAGCTCGACACCCATTTCGTCGAAGCCGGCAAGATCGGCGACATCCTGATCTCCCGCCCGCGCGTGGTGCGGACGACGCGCAGCCTGATCTTCATGAGCACGGAGGTGTTGGTTGAAGACCGCTGCGTGGTGATGGCGAATGGCGTCTTCAAGATATTGAAGGGGCCGGAGTAGGCGGCCGGTCATACTGCCACCGCGCTCCCCACCCACAGCTGTCGTCCCGGCGAAGGCCGGGACGACGAGAGATGACGCATTCCTGGACTGCTTCGCTGCGCTCGCAATGACCGAACCGGGCGGCTATGCTGAAGCTTCCGATAAAGTCGAGGAAACAGCCCATGCAATACCGCCAACTCGGCCGCAGCGGCCTGAAAGTGTCGCCAATCTGTTTGGGCACCATGATGTTCGGCGGGCCGACGGATGAAGCCACGTCGAAGCGGATCATCGCGAAGGCGCACGAGGCAGGCATCAATTTCATCGACACGGCGGACGCCTATTCGAAAGGTGGATCCGAGGAGGTGGTGGGACGCGCCATCGCCGGCAACCGTCACGCCTGGGTGCTCGCCACCAAGCTCGCCAATCCCATGAACAATGGTGCGGGCAACGATCCCAACCGCGCCGGCCTGTCGCGGCGCTGGGTGCTGCAGGCCGCCGACGAAAGCCTGAAGCGGCTCGGCACCGATCACATCGACGTCTATTATCTGCACAAGGAAGATCATGCGACGCCGCTGGAAGAGACGGTGCGCGCGATGGGCGATTTGATCCGCGCCGGCAAGGTGCGCTATTTCGGCGTCTCGAACTACCGCGCCTGGCGCGTCGCCGAGATCTGCAACATCTGTGACCGGCTCGGCATCGACAGACCCGCGGTGAGCCAGCCCTATTACAACGCGATGAACCGCATGCCGGAGGTCGAGCACTTTCCGGCCTGTTCCTATTACGGCCTCGGCATCGTGCCCTACAGCCCGCTGGCGCGCGGCGTGCTCACCGGCAAATACAAGCCGGATGCAGTCCCGGACAAGGAGACGCGCGCGGGCCGTAACGACACCCGCATGATGCAGACCGAATGGCGGCCGGAATCGCTCCAGCTCGCGCAGGAGATCAAGACCCACGCCGAGAAGAAGGGCATCACCGCCGGTCAGTTCGCGGTCGCCTGGGTGCTGAACTCCGCCTTTGTCTCCTCGATCGTCGCCGGCCCGCGCACGGAGGAGCAATGGAACGGCTACACGGGCGCGCTCGACTATCGCTTCACGGCGGACGACGAAGCGCTGATCGACAGGCTGGTCGTTCCGGGTCATCCCTCGACGCCTGGCTATAACGACCCGGCCTATCCGATCGAGGGCCGCCGCGCACGGACGGCTTGAATCGCGGAGACGACGATGGCGCTTGAAGACCGCTACGGCCTGCCGCTCTCCACCTCTTCGGATGAGGCAGCAAACGCCTATCGCGAAGGTGTCGACCACATGCTCGCTGGCTGGACCGGCACGGCGGAGACGCTGGAGCGCGCCATCGCCGCCGATCCGGACTTTGCGCTTCCCCATATCGCCCGCGCCCGCGTGCATGCCTTCTATCAGCAGGGCGACCTCGCGCGGCAGAAGGCGGCCCGCGCGCGCGAGTTGGTCGCAAAGCGCGGCACGGAGCGTGAGCGTTCGCATGTCGAGACCCTGGCGCTGGCGATCGAGGGCCGGCTGCCCGAGGCGATCGCGGCGACGCTGAAACACGTCGAGGCATGGCCGCGCGATGCCGTGGTGCTGTCGCTGCCGCTCGGCGCGTTCGGCCTGTTCGCCTTCTCCGGCATGGCCGATCACGACCGCGCGCGGCATGAGCTGTGCGAGCGCGTCGCACATCATTACGGCGAGGACTGGTGGTTCCTCACCATGTCCGGCTGGGCCATGACCGAGAATGGCGACGTCGCCCGCGGCCGCGGCGTCACCGAGCGCGGCTTCGACCTGCGACGTCAGAACGCCCATGCTGCGCACGCGGTGTTGCATGCGATGTTCGAGGACGGCTCGATCGAGGCGGCCGACCGGCTCGTCGACGAATGGATCCCCTCCTACGACCGCGCCGGAATCCTGCACGGCCACATCCGCTGGCATCAGGCGCTCGGCGCGCTCGAGCATGGCGACGCGGCCCGCGCGCTTGCGATCTATGCCGACGTGCTCCAGCCTTCCGCCACGCAGGCGCCGCCGCTCAACGTCATCACCGATGGCGCTGTTCGCCGCGGCAACGCAAAACCGCGAGGCGCTCGCCGCGCGGCTCACCGTGATCGAGCAACGGCTCGCTGACGGCAAGCTGCCGGCCGGCCCCGTGGTGCCGGCGATCTGCCGCGCGCTGGCGGCCTTTGCCGACGAGGATTACGCGGCATGCGTGCAAATGCTCACGCCGGTTCTCGCTGACGTCGTGCGCATCGGCGGCAGCCACGCCCAGCGCGAGCTGATCGAGGACACTTTTGTCGTCGCCCTCATGCGCAGCGGCGAGTTGCCCCGCGCCCGCGCGCTGCTCGATGCCCGCCTGCACCGCCGGCCCTCGCTCCGGGATACGCGCTGGCAGGCGGCGATGGGCTAGTTTGCCACGAAAAAAACATCGGCCTGGCGGCAAGTGCCTGCTAGGGACGGGGTTGGCGCGATCGGTCTGATCGCCGATGGGTGGCACGGTGGTATTCCAGAGAGGCATGGCCGGACGAACGGGATCGCAACCAATTTGCGGTTCAATGGTTGTTGGACGGACCTTTTCCGTGGCCCCTGGCATACGAGCCTGACGATGCGCCTCCGCCGACCGGTCCTGGCTGCAACACTCATCGCTCTCGCAAGCCCTTGTTTTGGCGAGTCTTCCTTGCCGATTCCCGTCAACAACCCTCCGGCCCCAAACGCTTTCGTCGACCTGCTGGCGCTGATGTCCGGCCACTGCAAGACGCTGAAGGTGGCCGGGCGCACGTTCGCCTGCAAGACGGTCGCCTACGCCCATGGTGACGGGGGGCGGGTCAATTTCGCGGTCGCGGTCGACGACCCCACAGACGAGAATCACGTCGTGTCGTTCTCCGGCGAGAACGGCAAGCGCGCCGACGACAATTCCTACGAGCTGCCGATCGACCGCATGCTGCTCAATTCCAAGGACCGCCCCAAGGTCGACGGCCTGCCGGTGCCGGCGGAGCAGACCTCCACCGGCATCTGCCGCCAGACCGGCAATTTTGCCGCCAGGAAGGTGACTGATGTCACCTGCTCTGCCACCGACAGCGAGGGCCGCCGCTACGAACTGCTGTTCGTCTCCGACGGTACGCCGGTGAGCGTGCGCCGTATCAGGCAATCGGCGCCGTCGATCCAGGATCCGTTCAAGTAACGGTCCTTCCTTACCGCTCTGCATGCGGGCGAGGCGAACTGCCGCCTGCGCGGCACCGCCGGATCACATCCTTTCGTTGAAACTATGGGACCGGCAGGTATGCTCGGATGCGTCCTCCTCGAGGAGGCGCCGGCAGCAAACCACAGGCCAACCCAGCAATGCGAACGATCATCGCGATCAAGCGGATCCTGATCGTCTGCCTGTTCGCAAGCCTGGCGCATGAATGCGCTGCAGCCGACGGTCCGGGGCAGCGCTCGATCCTGGTGCTGGAAGACGCCGACTTTCGTTCGCCGTTCTATTCGGAGATTTTTGCCGGTATCCGCACCGCCGCGAAGGACAATGGACATATCCATACCGTGATCTACGGCGAAAGCCTCGATCTCGCCCGTTTCCCGGGACCGGACTACGAGGAGAGCCTGGTCGGTCATCTCAAGACCAAATACGCGCACCGGTCGATCGACGTCATCGTCTCGATCGGCGTCGCATCGGCGAAATTCCTTCAGGGACGCAAGCACGACATCTGGCCCGCCGCACCCGTGGTTTACGGCTTCGTGCCCGATCTGCCCGAGGTGCGCGCGCTGTTTCTGCCCGGCACGACCGCGATCTTCGCCAAGGTGCTACCGACGCAGTTGCTGACTGCGGCACGCGCTGTCGTCCCCGACCTGACTAGCGTCGTCCTCGTGGGCGAGGCATGGAAAAATCCGCTGACATACGGCCACTGGAAGCAGGAATTCGCGGCCGCGATGCCGGATCTCGAGGTTATCGATCTGTCCGACAGGGTGATGCGGGAGGTGCGCGAACGGGTCCGCTCCCTGCCCCCGCGCTCTGCAATCCTGACCTCGGCGATGTATTCCGACGGCGAAGGCACCTACTATCTGCCGGCCGCGGCGCTTGCGCGCGTCGCCGAGCACGCGAACCGCCCGATCATCATCACCTCCGATACATTTCTTGGGCGGACGGGAGTTGGCGGCTTCCTGCTGCTGCCCGAAACCATTGGACGGGAAGCCGGCCAAGTGGCCATGCGGATTCTCGGCGGCGAAGCGCCGTCGAGCATCCCGCCCGTTGCCGGAGACAACGTGAAGCCGATCTTCGACTGGCGACAGCTCAAGCTCTGGAATGTGGACGAAGCCCATCTGCCCCCGGGTAGCCAGGTGCGTTTCCGGGAACCGAGCTTCTGGGAGCAGTATTACTGGCGCGTCATGATCAGCGCAGGCGTGGTGCTGGCGCAGACGATGATGATCGCCATCCTCCTGCGCGAGCGCAGGCTGAGATTTCTGGCGGAGGTCGAGGCACGTCAGCGCATGTCGGAGCTTGCCCACATGAACCGCCGTGCGACCGCAGGCGAGATGTCTGCCTCGATCGCGCACGAGCTGAGCCAGCCGCTCGCCGCCATTCTGATCAATGCTGAGACCGCCGAGCAGGTGTTGCAGGCGCCGGCTCCTGACCTCGGCGTCGTCAGGGATATACTGGGTGATATTCGCCGCGACGATCGGCGCGCAAGCGAGATCGTGGTTCGGCTGCGCTCGTTTCTGAAGAGAGTCCCCACAGAACGCCGCGAGCTCGACCTCAACGCGACGGTCGGCGAGGTGTTTCGGTTCCTATCGATCCAGGCCCTGACCTACGACGTCGCGCTCGCGACCGACCCATCGTCCTCGGATATCCGCGTCAATGCCGACAAGGTGCAGCTGCAGCAGGCCATTCTGAACCTGGTCATGAATGCCATCGATGCGGTGACCGACCTGCCGGAGGATCGGCGACGCATCGTCGGTCGAACCAGCCTCGCAAGCGACAATCAGGCCATGGTCTCCATCGCGGATGCCGGCGACGGCATCTCTACGGAAAAGGTGGCCGAAATCTTCAAGCCGTTTTTCACGACCAAGACGCAGGGCATGGGCATCGGCCTCTCGATCACGCGCACGATCATCGAGGCACATGGCGGGCGCATCTGGGCCGAGAACGCGCCGACAGGAGGCGCCGTCTTTCATATCAGCCTGCCGCTCGCAGGCATTGCGCGCTGATCGAGGGGGGCGACCTCGCCGAACCAGACCGGCAGCCATCACGGCCGCGCCCCTCATCGCCGACAAGGACGCGATCCTCACCGCGCTGTCCGAGCGCCACGGCTTCCCCCACCCGCATCCGTGAGCGGTTTCGCGCCGTCACGAAACGAGGGAAATTCGGCGTTGCCTGCGCCAGCCGGCGCCTCGCATACTCGGCGCGACAAATCGGAATCCGCTCTCCATGACCAGCTCCCTCCCTGCCCTCATCGTCGTCGACGTCCAGTGCGCGTTCGACCAGTGGGAGGCGGCGGGCAAGCGTCGCAACAATCCGGACGCGGCCGCGCGCATCGCCGATCTCCTGAAGGCGTTCAGGGCGAGCGGCGCGCCCGTCTTCCACATCCGCCATGAGGGTACCAAGCCGTCCTCGTCATTCCTGCCGACGGACCCCGGCTACGTCGTCAAGGACGAGGCGCGCGAACAGCCCGGCGAAGCCGTGATCGTCAAGCGCGTCAACAGCGCCTTCATCGGCACCGACCTCGAACAGCGCCTGCGCGCAGGCAACATCGCGACGGTCGTCATCTGCGGCGCCACCACCAATCATTGCGTCGAGACGACGACACGCATGGCCGGCAATCTCGGCTTCGACACCAGGCTCGTGCGCGACGCGACCTGGACGTTCGATCGCGTCGGCCCCGATGGCGATGCGCATTCGGCCGAGGCGATCCATGCGATGACGCTGTCGAACCTCGACGGAGAGTTCGCCCGCATCGTCACCGCGGGCGAGGTCATCGCTGCGCTCGGAGCGGCGTAACAGCAAGGCGATTGCAAGGCGATTACATGGCGACCGCGGGCCATGCGACGATAGATCGCGCGACGTTCCACCCTTCACGCGCGAATCGGAACTGACATCTGCGTCGTTTCGACGCCCGCACTCGCCGGAACGCGCCGGATGCCCATGTGTTGTCACACGACATTCAACTGGAGTGATGACATGAAGTATCTCATAGTCGCGATGGCCATCGGTGCGGCGGCGCTTGCCGGCGGTTCGGCGGCGAACGCGGCCAATAATTCGAGCGCGAGGCAGAACGCGCAGGCCAGCCAATCGACCGACATCAGTGCGCAGCACAGGCACCACCATCACGGCTATCGCCATCACTGGCGTCCTCGCCATCATCACGGCTATTACCGTCCGCACTACCGGAGCTACGGCTATTACCCGCGCCACCACGGCTATTACGGCGGGGGACCGTACGGATATTACGGCGGCGGTCCCAGCGTGAGTTTCGGCTTCGGCGGCAGCCGCTGGTAAGATGAAAGGCCCGCGCAATGCGGGCCTTTTTTCCGATACTCGCTCACGAGGCACTATCCTCGCAAGATCGTCCCCGCGGTCCCCAGACCGCTCGCCAGCGCCGCCTCGACCGTGCCCATGTCGGCTCCGCGATAGAGCGCCTCCCCGGAGAACAGCACCGCGCCGTCGGCACGCGCGAGGATCGTTTGCGCCTCGCGCGTCCGCGGCGTTGCCCAGGAATAGGCGCCGCCGGCGAATGGATCGTGCGCCCAATTGGTCGCGGCGGCCGCCACGAGATCGCCCGCGATGTCCTCGCGTGGCCGCTTGAAGACGGCCGCGAGCGAATCGATCCCGGCATCGATCAGCCCTTGCGGATCGAGTTGCGACAGCGTCGCCGTGCCCGGGCCGCCGGACCAGCCGGTGAGCACGTGATGCTGGTTCGGATATTGCGTCCACCACACCGGGATCGTCTGGTCCGACAGCAGGAAGGTCATGCCCGCGAGCTCCTGCCTGCGTTCGCGCCACCACGGCCGTCCGAAGCGCAGCAGGATCTTGACGACATTGCCGAAGCCGATATCGGCGGCAGCCGCCGCCTTCGCGCGCGCGCCGCCCGGCAGCGCGATCTCGCGCAGCAGCGGCAGCGGCACGGTGAGGATCACGCGATCGCAGGTAAGCACATCGCCGCCGGCGCAGCGCACGGCAATCGCGCCGCTCGCCTCCTCGATCGCCGACACCGCACGACCAAGCCGGATCGCAACCCCGCGCCTGCGGCACTCGGCCGCCAGGAAGCCGATCAGCGCACCATAGCCGCCATCGATGCGCGCCTGCGCAGAGTGCCCGCCATCCATCCATTCCTCGCGCAGCGCCAGCGTCGAGGCGCGCTCGGGGTCGGCCGCATCGTAGCCCTCGACCATGCGCTCGATCGAATGGCGCATCGGCGCGTAATCATCTCCGGCAAAATGCCGGCGCAGGAAATCGGCGACGGTGAGGTCGTCCTTGAGGTCCCGAAGCGCGGCTTGCAGCTCCGCCACGTGCGGATCGTGGCGATCCTCGCGCAAGATGTTCGCACCGTCGAAACTCCACTGCTCGCCGTCGATCCTCTGCAGGGACAGCCCGGCCTCGCGCAGCAAAGCGCGCGTGACCGGCGCCTCGCCATGGACGAATTCGGCGCCGCCGTCGGCGGGATAGCCGAACTCCGACGCCGGCAGCGGATGGATGCGTCCGCCGCAACGCTCGCGCGCCTCCAGGATCGTCACCTTGCGGCCGGCACGCGCCAGCTCGCGCGCCGCCATCAGGCCGGCCGCGCCGGCGCCGACGATGACGATGTGCTCTGACGTATCTAACATGCCGCGCTCTTACCGGCTCGCAGCTTGCGCGTCGTTGTCGATCAGATACCGCAGCAGCAGGACACCGCCGCCGAGCTCCCGCACGCTCTCCAGCGTCATCGCAGTCAGCGGCGCACGATGGTCGCTGTCGGAGTCGGAGGAGTCGAACACGAAGGGCGCGCCCCTGGCGCCATCGATCGCGGGACTGAGGATCAGGTTGAACTCGTCGATCAGGCCGGCGCGCAGGAACGCGCCATTGGCGACGCCGCCGCCTTCCACCAGCAGACGCTTCACCCCGAGCTCGCGGGCGAGAATGTCGAGCGCCAGTGCCAGGTCGATCTCGGACTTGCCCGCGAAGATGTAGGAGACACCCTCACCGCGCAGGCCCACGAGATGAGAATCCGGCACGCTCTCGGTCAGCACCACGACGATCGGATCGCCGCCGATATCGGAGCGGCCCCAGCCGATCTTGCCCTGCGCGTCGAGCACGACGCCATAGGTCTCGGCATCGCGCCGCGCGAACCAGTTTTGGCGCGGGAGCTTTTCGTTCGACGTCTCGAGATAGGGCTTGCCCTTGGCGAACTCCGAACCGGTGACGCGGCCGATCACCCAGGCATCGCCGCCGAGCTCATCGTGGACCTTCTCGAACCAGTCCGTGCCCGCGCCCTTCGGGCGCCAGCGGCTCGGATGCGTGCGTCCGTCCAGGCTGGAGTGCATCAGACAGATGACGTAGGGCTTCATGCAAATCTCCGCGCCGCGCGTCAGGCCGCCGTTCCGCCGCCCTTGGAGCGATCGTTCACGATCACCGCAAGCGGATTGAGCTTCGGCGGCGCGATGAGCTGCAGCGTGTTGGTGTCGCGATGGTTGAACGGCGCGCCGCGCACGAACAACTCGGTCTGGATCAGATAGGTCCAGCTGCCGTCGTCGTTGAAGGTGATGTCGCAGCGGTAGGCATCGGTGCGGAAGGCTTGTTCCAGAAAGTCGGTCGAGCAGATTCCGTAAGCGGTGTCGCCACGCTTCGCCGTGACGGAGATATTCCTGTCGTCGGGCCCGGCCTTGCCCGAGGCCAGCAGCACCTGCCCGCGCGGGATCGCCAGCGTCTGCATGATCAGCCCGGTCGCCGGTTCCCACAGCCAGTACCCGACCTGGTCGTGGAAGGTGATGTCTTCCTCCGGCGTGTTGATGTGGATGTGATAGCGCAGCCCGTAAAGCAGCTGCGGCCCGTTGGCCTGCGGATCGATCGGGTCCATCCGGATATGCTCGATGAAGGTCCGCCGCTCCGGCCCCTCCGCCTTCGGATTGACGTCGACGCCCTTGTCGGCCTGCCAGACGCCGGCGAGGCGGCGAAGCGGGCCGAGATTGGCCAGGCCATCGGGCGAGACGTCCTCCGGCTCGGTGAAGATATCGGCGGGAAGGGGAAGCATGGGGTCCTCGCGGAAAGTTGCGGGAACAGCCATATCACGGGGATGGGCGGCATGGCTTCACCTATGACCCACGCAAGCGGCGGCTGGCGTTGCAGCCATGCACAGATGGTCCTTGATTCACGATCTCAGAGCTTCGGCATCAACGGCGACGCCCCTTGGCCTGAACCGGGCATTTTGGGCAGGTGTTCGGCTGGCGAATACCGCCAGGACAACGTATGAAACCGGTCGCCGACTCGGAATCATCGGTTCGAGGCCTTGCGCGGCACGCACGCCGATAACCCATGCCCAACGGAAACATCATGCCTGTCAATCGCAACATCCTGTTTCTCATTATCGGCGCGCTGGTCGTCGTGGTCGGCGTCCTCGGCTACAACCTCTATCAGGACAAGAAGCAGCCGGAAGGGCTCCAGATCAATCTCGGACCCAACGGCGTCAAGATCCAGAACAAGTGATCAGCGAGCGGCCGGCACGAGCAATGCCGCATGCGCGAGCATCCCTTGAATCAGAACCCGGATGTGGCTTCGCTCATCCGGGCTTCTCGAGTTGATACCGACAAACCCGATCGCAGCTTACGCGCTGCCGCCTCGCCCACAACTGCCTCAGTTTTAATCAGGCGCCGATGCTTCCCAAGTTTTTGTGTTCGGCGTTCCCGTTGCGCCGCGGAATCGCAATGCTAAGACCATTGGCTGATGGGATTGTGACGACCTCCTTGCGCTGATGATGCCCGAGCGGACGTCGAGCGACGGCAGTGACTTTGAAGTGAGCAATTTGGAATGCAGCAGGCTTCGGTCGAGAAGTTCTCGGACCTCATCGGCGGTATCTATGATTGCGTGATCGCGCCTGAACGCTGGACCGGAGTTCTGGACGGGATTTGCGCAGAGTTCGGCTTTGCCACCGGCGCGCTCTCGGTCGCCAGCCTCACCAACATGAAGGCCGTCGTCAATGCGGTCTCCGGGTCCGATCTGGCCGAGATGGCACAGAACGGCATCGGCTATGGGGCCGACATCATCGAGCTCTGGGGCGGCGCCGAGCGCATTCAACAATATCCGCTCGGAGAACCCATCGTTCAATCCCAGGCCGTTCGGCAGGACATCATTGCCGGCAACCGCTATTATCGCGAATGGGCCATGCCCAAGGGCTTGTTCGACGCCGTGGCCGTCGGCCTCGTTCGCGACAGGACGATGGTCGGAAATGCGATCTTCAGCCAGCACGAATCGGCCGGCACCATCGACGAAGCGCAGCTCAATGGATTGCGCCTGCTCGCACCTCACATCCGCCGTGCCGTGACGATCAGCAACCTGTTCGACATGAAGGCGGTCGAAGCCACCACATTCGCCGCCACGGTGGAGGCGCTGACGGTCGGCGTCGTCCTGGCCGACGAGGATTCGAACATCGTTCACGCCAACGCCGCGGCCACCGCGATGCTCGCGGCCGGCGATCCGATCGTGGCAAGGCATGGCCGCATCGCCGTTCAATCGGCGGCGACCACCGCCACATTGCAGTCGGCCGTCGCCCAGGCCGCAAAAGACGAGGCGACGCTCGGCCAGAAAGGCATCGGCATTCCGATCCCTCGCCAGGGCGCCGACCCTCTCGTCGTCCACGTTCTGCCGCTGCGGCGCAGCCAGATGCGATCCGGTCTGGTCCAGCGCGCCGCCGCCGCCCTGTTCGTGACGTCAGCCGCGGGCCCGCCGCGACTGCCTCACGATGCGCTCAACCAACTCTATGACCTGACGCCGGCCGAGATTCGCATCTTCGAGCTAATCTGCGATGGGCACACCCGCGACGCGATCTCGGCATTGCTCGGCGTGTCCGTCAGCACCGTGAAGAGCCACCTCGTTCACGTCTTCGAAAAAACGGGTTGCAGGCGCCAGGTCGACCTGGTCAGGCTCGCGAAATCGCTGACGTTCCCGGTGTGAGGCGCGGGGATGACGGCGCGGTCGGCCGGACCCGCCCGGCGACAGGCTCAGGAAAATGTCACGATGAGCATTCCGCGGTGATCCAGCGCCTGCCCTCGTTCGTTCCCAGACCCAGAGGTCGCTTGTCGAGGCGCTATGATCGCTGCTATCCGAGCTTTAGATGCGCCAATCCGGGCGAAAGCTGGTTTTCCCTGGAGGATTGAAGCGCGGCTGTCGACTGGCGCGAGCAAAGGGCCGAAGACAAAGGTGGACTGGGCTGATCTGATCGGACGCGTCGCCTCGACCGGAGACCGGGAGGCCTTCAAGCGCCTATTCGAGCATTTCGCGCCCCGCATCAAGGGGTTGATGCTGAAGGGCGGGTGCAGTTCCGACGAGGCAGAGGAGATTGCTCAAAACGCCATGATCGCCGTCTGGCGGAAGGCGAGCCAGTTCGATCCTGCGACGGCAGGGGCCGCGGCATGGATATTCACCATCGCGCGCAACTTGCGCATCGACTTGTTCCGCAGCAGAGCGCGGGCGGACCGACTGCGGGGCACTTCGGAGCTTCCCGATGCGCCGGATCCCGCCGAGTCCGCGGATGCCGTCATGTCCCGCGTGCAGGATGCCGCGCGGATCAATTCGGCCGTCAAGCGGCTCTCGACGGAGCAATCCATGGTGGTGCGGCTGTCGTTCATCGAGGAGAGGCCGCACCCGGAAATCGCGAGCCTGCTCGGCATTCCGCTCGGAACGGTGAAATCGCGGATCAGACTGGCGATGAACCGCCTGAGAGACATATTGGACGAAGAAGCATGACGATCAGCCATCATCCGCCGGAAGATCTTCTGGCCGACTTTGCGGCCGGCAGGTTGGAAGAGGCCCATCAATTGGTGGTGGGGGTGCATGTTGCAGGTTGTGCACGGTGCGGCCGGTTCGTGCAGGCCATCGAGCAACTTGGCGGCTTGGCGCTCGAAGACGTCGAGCCGGTGCCGGTCGCATCGGATGCGTTCGAGCAGGTGATGTCGCGAATTCACGACGCTCCTGAACAACGAGCGGCGCGGACTGCCGATCTCGCTCGTGGCAGGGACCAGGATGTTCCGGCGGCGCTGCGGAACTACCGTATCGGCAAGCGCAGGCGCGTCGCTCCGGGTCTGAGCATGCGATCGATCGAGCTGTCCGGTTCGGGCAAGGCGCGAGCGTTTCTGCTTCGGTCCGCGCCGGGGACGCGCATGCTCGAACATACTCACACCGGCACCGAGCTGACCCTCGTGCTCGAGGGCAGCTTCAGCCACGAAGGCGGCCGGTTTGGTCCGGGTGATTTCGACTATGGCGACGACGAGACCGACCATCGACCGATCGTGGGCGACGAGGGCCCCTGTGTTTGCCTCGTCGCAATGACGGGCGACCTGCGCATGAACGGCCTGCTCGGCAGACTGATCGGGCCATTCGTGCGGCTTTGATCCGCTTGCGTCCTTTTCCGCCGGGTGATCCGAAGGCGAGCCCGGAGCGTTTCGAAAGGAACGCGAGGGAGACAGGACATGGCCGGCCTAAGCCTGGAACGACAGGCGCAGAGCGAAACATTGCTCGAATTGCTGGCATGCGTTTCTGCGGGCGACGCACGGGCCTTCGCAGAGCTGCATATGCTGACGCGGAGCAAGCTGCGCAGGACTGCGCTCGCCGTCGGAACTCCGCCCCACGACATCGAGGACATTCTTCAGGAAACCTATCTGAAGATCTGGCGCAACGCGGGTCGGTTCGACAGCAGCCGTGCTTCAGCGATGACCTGGATGTCCGCCATCGTCCGGAATACCGCCATCGACCATCTGCGGACCAGGAGACTACCGACTTACGCGCTGGACGAGGCACTTCTGGTTCCGGCCACCGCTGATCCGTCCCGGATTGACGATTTCGACTACGCCCGCGCCGAACCGATCGCGCGCGGCGTGCTGGCTCGTCTGCCGGAAGATCGCCGCCGGCTGGTGGCTCTGGCCTACCTCGAGGGCGAAAGCCGCGCGAGCTTGTCAAGGCGCTTCGGGGTGCCGGTCGGCACCATCAAGACCTGGCTGCACCGAACTCTCCTGGCGGTTCGCAAGGACTGCCTTGCTGCATCGGCCGCAGCCTGAAGCAGGCGAGGAACCCGCGCGTGGCCGCAGAGATCATCGAATTCCCCAACCGTGGACATGTGGACCCGCTTGTGTCCTCTCTTGCGAGGCTCGAGCAGATGGTGAGAGAGGTGGACCGTCTGGCAGCCGATCAGCCCGCGGAAGGCCTCGATCATTTGCTCGGCGTCATGGAGCACCTCGGCGATCGACTGGTCGACCTCGCGCATCTCGTGCTCGACGAAGATGGAAAGCGGAGAGTCCAGATCGCATTCGCGTCGCTGTCCGACAAGATCGCGGAGACCAGGGACGCCTTTGACGGGTGCGATGCACCGAGGGATCCTTGAATTCGGCACCACGCTCGCCTGCTCGACGCCGATGAAGTCAGCTCTGCGCTGTCGACCCTAATTGAGGCGGAGCAGCGACATGTTCAGCAGGGTCGCAAAACCGACCCAGCCGGCATAGGGAATGAAAAGCATCGCTGCCAACCGGTCGGTCTGCCACCGGCGCCAGACAAACGCGAGGATCACGGCCAGCAACGCAACAATGACGCCGAGCGCCACGTCCATGCGATGAAGCGAAAAGAAGATGGGAGACCATGCAAAATTCAGGATCATCTGCAGGCCCCACAATCTCATCGACTTTCCGCGCGGCTCCGCCTCGAAGGTGCGGAATCCCGCCACGGCGATCAGCAGGAACAGGATCGTCCAGACGGGTGCGAACACCGCATCGGGCGGATTGAAGGACGGCTTGTTGAGTGCCGCGTACCACGCTCCCGGACGGTTGAGCACACCGATCAGAAGCCCCGCGGCAGGAACGAGACAGAGGAAAGCGGCGCATCTGGACCATCTGCCGCGCTTCCGCTCGCCATCTTGCCCCAGCGCCCCGTTGTGCGCCCCATGCATGGTCAATGCGCCATCCTTTGAGCGACAAGAAATCCGATCCAGGCACTGACACCGGCGAGGAACGATCCCCAGCACACGTCCGCAAGAGTTAGCCCCGTCGACCAATTCCGCAGCGTTGCCTGGTTGGTCAGATCGTAAGTCGCATAGGTAAAGCAACCCAGCAGCACGCCGGACGTGAAAGCGCGCAGAGCGCTGCCGTCTTGCTGAGCCGGCAGCACCGCGAACCAGATCAAACCGACGGGATAGGCCAGATAAAACACTGCAGCGGCGGCGAGGTCGGGCTCAGACCGCAACATGTCGCCCAGCACCGGCCGGTAAAGTCTCTCGACCATGGTCTTGAGCCAGATCATGTCGAGCGCAACGAAGGTCACAGCCACCGACAGATATGTGAAAAGCAAGCTCATGTCCGGTCTCCCCTCCGGTTGCTTCGCAACCGGTTTTACAAAGGCAACGCCTGCTTAAACGACGCAAGTCCCTCGCCGGATCACGCTGCACACTGGTTCCGCGCGGCTCGCGCGGCCTGTCGGGCCCAGCGAGCCGGATCGCATGGCGCGAAGTCCGATCATTCCGGCGCTGGTCCTGGCGGTCGTGGAAAGAAAGCACTGGTTCGTGCCTGATAGTCCCGATACCGGTGGCCACGGGATCGAAGCATCTGGACCTCGAGCGGAGGTATTCCGGTCACGTGCACGAGGATCCAGTACATGATCGCCGGCGCGATCAGGCTCGCCCAGCCCCATGGGTAGCCCGGCGACAGCGCGATGATCGGATAGGCGAGCCATCCGAGCCATTCGAAGAAATAGTTCGGGTGACGCGACCAGCGCCAAAGCCCGGCATCGCAGACGAGGCCCGCGTTGGCCTTGTTGCGCTTGAAGCGCCGCAATTGCTCGTCGGCGACCGCCTCGCCTGCGATCGCCGCCAGCATGATGGCCGCGCCGGCATAATCCTGAACTCCCAGGTCGGCCCGTGGAGCGTGTGCAGCCAGGAAGACCGCGAATGGCAGCGGCACCGAAGCGAACGCCTGCGACTGCAGGAATGCGAACATTCGAAGCGGCGCCCGTGGGCCCCATTCCTGCGCATAGCTCGCATATCGCGGATCGTCGATACCCGCCGCGGCGCGGCGCGCGATGTGCGTCCCGAGCCTCGCCGACCACAGCAGCACGAGTGTACCCACGAGCATCTGGCGCGCTGGCAGCGCCCCGGCGAGCGGCAAAAGGGCCGCAACCGCTCCAACGAGGCCGACGGAGTAAGTCCAGATCGTATCGACCCACCCGGAGTTGCCCGTTCGCTGCTGAACGATCCAGGCCAGCCCCATCAACACCGAAAGGGCCAGGGCGATGCCAGCGATGGTCAATATTTGCAGGAAACCCATGTCCTCACCGCAAGGAAACTCTGATCATTACGTCCGCCCCAGGCCCCGGTTTCATATCCCGCCATGCGCCGGACGAAAGGGGGTGATCCAGGCCGTCCGTGCCGACGTTTCCTGAGTGCGCGTGTGGCCGGTCAGCTATCGGAGCTGTCCCGAGCCGGGCGACGGACGACATTGGCCCGAAACCGGATGTTCCGGCCGTCGCTGGTGGTATTACAGTGGGGGCGACAGAGCATGCGTTTGGCGGTGATCGGGACGGGAATTGCCGGCAACGCCGCCGCATGGCTCCTGTCCGAACGTCATGCCGTGACGGTCTACGAACGCGAATTGCGACCGGGTGGACACAGTCATACTGTGCGCGTTGACTACGATGGCGAACAGATCGACGTCGACATCGGCTTCATCGTGTTCAACGAGCCAAACTACCCGGAACTGACGTCTCTGTTCGCGCATCTGGGCGTGAAGACCGAGGAGACATGCATGAGCTTCGCGATGTCGGCTGACCATGGCCGATTCGAATGGCGGGGCGGCGGCGAGACCTTCCTGCAGGTCGCCTCCGGCCTGTTCGCTCAGCCGCGTAATCTCTTCTCCCCGTCGTATTTTCGCATGCTGGCCGAGGTCCTCCGCTTCAACAGGGAAAGCGTTTCCGACTTGCGAGCTGGCCGGCTCCAGAACCTCACCCTCGGCGAATATCTGCGCAAGGGAGCATTCAGCCCGCGCTTGTTCAGCGATTATCTGGGACCGATGGGAGCCGCCATCTGGTCGTCGCCCTCGGCCGACATCCTCTCCTTTCCCGCGGAAAACTTCACCGCCTTTTTCGACAATCACCGGCTGTTGCATCTGGATCGGCCGCGCTGGCGTACCGTCCAGGGCGGCAGCCGGCGCTATGTCGAGAAGCTCACGGCCAGCTTCAAGGGCTGCATCCGGCTCGGCCGTGCCGTGACGTCGGTCCATCGAACCGAGCACGGTGTGACGATCCGCGACAGTCACGGCAATGAGGACGCCTACGATGCCGTCGTGATGGCTTGTCACAGCGATCAGACCCTGGCGATGCTGTCGGACGCCGACCCGCGCGAGCGATCCATTCTCGGCGCGATCCGGTACGCGCCAAACACGGCCTATCTGCACCGCGACCTCAACCTCATGCCGAAACGCCGCAATGCATGGGCATCCTGGAACTTCCTGCGCTGGCGACGCGAAGCGCCTGCCCAGAACGACGTCGCCGTCACCTATTGGATGAACCGGCTGCAGGGCATCGACGACCGCAAGCCGCTATTCGTCAGCCTCAATCCCCCTTGCGAGCCGGCGCCTCATCTCACTTTCGGCAAGTTCACATTCGCGCATCCACAATTTGACGCGGGCGCGTTCGCCGCGCAGAGGCGTCTTCCCGAAATTCAGGGGCACCGCCGCACCTGGTTCTGCGGCGCCTGGACCGGCTATGGATTCCACGAGGACGGCTTGCGCTCCGGCATCGCCGTCGCCGAGGCACTCGGCAGTGCCGTGCCGTGGCGACGATCCGGCACGTTGGCGCAGGCTGCTGAGTAGAAAGATGTTGCAAACGAGCGCTCCAGAACGAACGGCGACGTCATCTGCAGCCGCGCTCTACCTGGGCAGGGTGATGCACGCGCGAATGCGGCCTGCGCACCACAGGTTCACCTACCGCGTCATGAACCTGCTGATCGACCTCGACCGGCTCGATGAGGCGGATCGCCAGTCTCGCCTGTTCGGCGTCAATCGCGCCTCAGCCTTCAGCTTTCACGAGTCCGATCACGGGAAGCGCAACGGCGCATCCTTGAGCGACCATGTGCGAAGCCTGGCCGAACAACGCGATATCGATCTGTCGGGAGGGCGCATCCTCCTTTTATGTTATCCGCGGGTCTTCGGCTACGTGTTCAATCCGCTTTCGATCTACTTCTGCTATGGAAGTTGCGGTAATCTTGCGCTGCTGATCTACGAGGTGCGCAACACCTTTGGCGAAATCCATTCCTACGTCCTCCCGGTAGAGGACGCTGCTGCCGGCCGTACCATACGACAATGCCAGGCGAAGGAGTTCTACGTCTCGCCATTCATGGACATGCAAACGCGTTATCGCTTCAGCATTTCCCCGCCCGACCGGCAATTGAAGGTCAGGATCGTGCAGACCGATGAGCATGGCGCAATATTTGCGGCTGCATTCTCCGGGCAACGTCGCCCGCTGACCAGCCGCTCGCTGTTGGCGACGCTCGTCACCCTGCCCTTTGTCACCTTCAAGGTCATCGCGGCCATTCATTGGGAAGCGATCCGGCTTTGGCTGAAGAATGTTCCTTACGTTCCCCGTCCGAACCAACGCCAGATGTGAAGCCATGGATCTCGCAGCCACACACCAGACTGCTCGCTTCGATGACGTTCCCTTCCTCGCGCGGCTCGCCCTGCGGCTTGCTTCGCGGCTCAAGCTTGGCACCGTGGACGTTCGCCTACCCGACGGCAGGACCGTCGCGTTGCGAGGAACGCATCCGGGTCCGTCGGCGACCGTCGAGATCAACAGCTACGCCTTCGCGCGAAGTCTGGTCCTTGGCGGCGATATCGGCATGGCCGAGGCTTACGTTCGCGGCGATTGGAGCACGCCGGATCTATCCCAGCTTCTTTACGTGTTCTGTCTCAACGACGACCTGGTCGACAACGCCTTTGCCGGCAGTGCGCTCGTCCGGCTTTGCCGGCGGGCGCTTCATCGATTGCGCCGAAACACGAGGCAGGGATCGCGGCTGAACATCCACGCGCATTACGATCTCGGGAACGAGTTCTTTGCGGCCTGGCTCGATCCCAGCATGACCTACTCGTCGGCATTGTTCTCGCCCGAGACGACCGACCTGCTCGCCGCTCAACGGCACAAATACGCCCAACTGGCGAAGGCGATCGAGCTGCGGCCCGGCCATACCCTACTCGAGATCGGCTGCGGCTGGGGCGGCTTTGCCGAGTATGCCGCCAGGACTTGCGGCGCAAAGGTATTGGCGCTCACCATCAGCAAGGAGCAGCACGCATTCGCGAGCCGACGAATCCACGAAGCCGGGCTCGGCGAAAACGTCGAGGTCCGGTTGCAGGATTATCGCGATCAGGACGGGCAGTTCGACCGTATCGCCTCGATCGAGATGATCGAGGCCGTCGGCGAGCCATTCTGGCCGACGTACTTCAATCAATTGCATCAACGGCTCAAGCCGGGTGGTCTTGCCGGTATCCAGGCGATCACCGTCCGGGACGAGCTCTTCGACAGCTACCGTCGGCGCGTGGACTTCATCCAGAGATACATTTTTCCGGGCGGCATGCTGCCTTCGCCGAATGTCCTGCGCTCGCTCGGCGAACGCGTGCAAATGCCTTTGGTACGCGAGCAGGTCTTTGGGCAAGACTATGCAAAGACGATCGCGGTCTGGCGAACGAGCTTCGGCCAGGCATGGACGGACCTGACCTCGCTCGGGTTTGACGAGCCCTTCCGGCGGCTGTGGGAATATTATCTGTGCTACTGCGAGGCAGGGTTCAGGGCCGGAAAGATCGATGTCCGGCAGCTGGTATTCGCGCGCCGAAGCTGATGCGACCATCGAACCGCGGCTGCCTCTGCCGGGAGGAGGCCGATCATCGGCTTGGGAAGCGAGGAAATGGTGCCCAGGGGCGGAATCGAACCACCGACACTGCGATTTTCAGTCGCATGCTCTACCAACTGAGCTACCTGGGCATGCTCGACATGAGGGCCAAAGAGATGGTCAAGGCCCATCGAGCGGGCGGTTTATAGTGGGCTGGAAGCTGCCTGTCCACCCGGCTTCGCCTGAAGGCTTCGCCGGGCGCGGCCTGGCTGTGCACAAGATCCGGCGGCGTTGCCGCGGCTGGCGCGCGGCAAACCGGAGACTACTATAAATTATTGATATTATTCAATTATTCTTCGCCATCCGCCTCATCATCCCGGCCGGGAATGACGTAGGAGCCTTTCAGCCAGCGGTTCAGGTCGACGTCGCGGCAGCGCGGCGAACAGAACGGGCGGGTTGCCTCGGACTGCGGCTTGCCGCAGATCGGGCAGGTTTTGAGGGGCGCGGCGGGCTTTTTGGCGTGGTCGTCGATCATGTCGGCAGCTTGTACGGAGTGAGGAAGTTTAAGAGCCTGTCGGCAAACGGGTTCCACGGGCGGCGGCGCCTGCTTCCCCGCCGGAGTCCGGTCGGGCCATTCTACTTTGCATGGGGTTGTTTTCGAGATTTTTGTCAGTGCGCTCACACCGCGGTGGCGTTGAGCCAGCCGAAGCGGATCGGAAAACCCTCGCCGCCAAGCAGCGTGGTGGTCTCGTAGAGCGGAAGGCCGACCACGTTGGTGTAGGAGCCCACCATCTTCACCACGAACGAGCCGGCAATGCCCTGCACGGCGTAGCCACCGGCTTTGCCGCGCCATTCGCCGGAGCCGATATAGGCCTGGATGTCATCCTCCGACAGGCGCTTGAAGCGGACCCGGGTCTCGACCAGGCGCTGGCGGAAGGCCTCGCGCGGCGTGACGAGGCAGATTGCGGTGTAGACCCGGTGGTTGCGACCCGACAGCAGCCGCAGGCACTGCGCGGCCTCGTCGACGAGGTTGGCCTTGGGCAGGATGCGGCGGCCGACCGCCACAACCGTATCGGCGGAGAGGATGAAGGCGCCGCGCAGCTCGTCGTCCAGCTGCACCGATTTGAGCGCCGCATCGGCCTTGGCCCGCGCGAGGCGGTTGGCGCAAGCACGCGGCAGCTCGCCCCGCTTCGGCGTCTCGTCGACGTCGGCCGGCCGGAGCGCGTCCGGCTCGATGCCGGCCTGGTTGAGCAGCGACAGGCGCCGCGGCGAACCGGAGGCAAGAACGAATTTGGGGCGGCCGAGCATCAGGTGATTTGGGGGATGAAGCAGGGGGTGAATTGCGCGCGGAACCTATCGGAAGGGGGCTGATTTCACAACCCGGAACCCGGACTTTACTGATTCGTGGCTTCCGACATGCGTGTGCCCTCAGTCTGTGACGCGGGTGTTACGGCTAGCCGCTCGCCGCGCCGACCTTCGTAAACCGCCTGCGGATGCGCATCAGGAGCTGGTCGCAGACCTCGCGATAGGCAGCGAGCTTCTGGTCGCGGCTGCCTTCGGTGGTGGTGGGATCGTGCGTCGGCCAGTATTCGACGTCGGCGGCGAGCGTGCGGGTCAGCTCCAGCGCCTTGTGGTGCGCCTCCGGCGAGAGCGTGATGATGAGGTCGAAATTCAACCCCTCCCAATCCTCCAGCTCCTCGAAGGTCTGCGGCTTGTGGCTGGAGATGTCCTGGCCGAGCTCGGCCATCACGCTGACCGCGAACGGATCGAGCTCGCCGCGCCGCGCGCCGGCCGACTTCACGTAGAGTCCTTGAGGAAACATGTGCCGCAGCAGGCTCTCGGCCATCGGCGAGCGCACGCTGTTCATGGCGCAGGCGAACAGCACCGATTGTGGATCGCGTGCGCGTGGCGGACCCGCCATCGCGCTTAGCCCTTCCAGTGCAGAACAGTAATGAGGGTGAACAGCCGGCGCGAGGTCTCGAAATCGACCCGCACCTTGCCCTTCAACCGCTCCTGCAGCGTGCGCGATCCCTCGTCATGGATGCCGCGGCGGCCCATGTCGATGGCCTCGATCTTGTCTGGCGTCGCGGTGCGGATCGCCTGGTAGTAGCTGTCGCAGATCATGAAATAGTCCTTCACGATCCGACGGAACGGCGTCAGCGACAACAGATGCGCGACCACGGGCGTGCCGTCCTCGCGGCGGATGTCGAACATCAGGCGGCTGCCGGTAATGCCGATATGCAGCGTGAACGGGCCCTTCCCGTCGGCACCATCAGGCGCGAACAAATTCTGCTCGATCAAATCGTAGATCGCGATCGCGCGCTCGTGCTCGATGTCGGGACCGGAACGGCCGATCGACTCCTCATCGAGCGTGACCGCGACGATGCGATTGGTCGAGTCGTCATGTTCGGGCGGCTGGGTCATGACAGATTGAGGCGCAATCCAATCGAGCGCGAATGGGCGTCGAGCCCCTCCGCCTTACCGAGCGTCATCGCGGCCGGGCCCAGCGCACGAAGCTGATCCGGGCCGCATTTCAGGATAGAGGTGCGCTTGAGGAAATCGTGCACCGATAGACCCGACGAGAACCGTGCCGAGCGCGCCGTCGGCAGCACGTGATTGGAGCCGCCGACATAGTCGCCGATCGCTTCCGGCGTATGCGGCCCGAGGAACACGGCGCCGGCATTGCGTATCCTGGCGGAGAGCGCGTCGGGATCCGTCGTCATGATCTCGAGATGCTCGGCGGCAATGGCGTCGGCAAGGGGAATGGCGTCGTCGAGGTTCTTCACCATGATGATGGCGCCGAAATCGGCCCACGAGGCGCCGGCGATCGCGGCCCGCGGCAGCGTCTTCAACTGCGCCTCGAACGCCTTTTCGACATCGGCGGCAAGGCGCGGCGAGTCGGTGATCAGGATCGATTGCGCGCTGGCATCGTGCTCGGCCTGCGCCAACAGATCGGCAGCGATCCAGTCGGCATTGCCGGTATCGTCGGCGATGACCAGCACCTCGGAGGGACCGGCGATCATGTCGATGCCGACCTTGCCGAACACCAGCCGCTTTGCGGCGGCAACATAGGCATTGCCGGGTCCGACGATCTTGGCCACCGGCGCGATCGTCGCGGTGCCGTGTGCGAGCGCGGCCACGGCCTGCGCACCGCCGACGCGGTAGATTTCGGTGACGCCGCCAAGCGAGGCCGCCGCCAGCACCAGCGGGTTGAGCTTACCGTCGGGGGATGGCACCACCATGACGAGACGCGCCACGCCGGCGACCTTTGCCGGCACCGCGTTCATCAGCACCGAGGAGGGATAGGCTGCGGTGCCGCCAGGCACGTAGAGCCCGGCGGATTCGATCGCGGTGTAGCGCCAGCCGAGCTCGACGCCGAGCGGGTCGGTGAAGCGCTCGTCCTTCGGCAATTGGCGGCGGTGATAGGTCTCGATGCGGTCGCGCGCGAGCTTGAGCGCGTCCAGTGTCGCGGCATCGCAGGCCTTGACCGCAGCCTCGATCTCGGCGGCAGTGATCCGAAGCCCGGATGCGTCCAGCGTCAGCCGGTCGAACTTCGCCGTGGCCTCGAGCAGGGCGGCATCGCCGCGCCTCGCCACGTCGTCGACGATCGCGCGCGCGGCAGCCTCGACGTCGGCCGACACCTCGCGCTTGGCGGCAAGGAAGGCCGCAAATCGCTGGTCAAAATCGGCGCTGCTGCGGTCGAGGCGAACGGGCATTTTGCGACAGTCTTTTGGCTGGTCTTTGGGGGGCAGATTGGCGTCACAAGGCCCCCTGCAATGGCGCGGCGGCCCCCCGCCGTCAACCCTTGAGACGTGTCGTCCCGGCGAAGGAGCGGACCATGCCCGAGCAAATTTGGCTGGTATACCGGCCAGCTTACCCCTCCCCCTCGATCTCCAACCCCGCCCCCAGTTCGTCGCCCCCGAGGTCGGTCAGCTCGCATTCCAGGCATTCGACGTCGAGACGGATGGCGCCGCCTTGGGCGAACAACAGCAGGGCGCTGCCGCTTGGCTCCTCGTCGCGGCCGTCCTGGGGGTGAAACTCGATGCCGACGAGGTCCAGGACGTTGTCCGGCGCGGCAAGGTCGATGTTGCGCGATTTGCACGCGAGCACGCGGTCGAAGCGAAGTGCGGCGACCAGACGGCGCGGCGCGGCGTCGCCGTCCAGCGTCTGCTCCCAGTCCAGCCGGCTCATCCCGACCACAAGCCGCTTTTCGCTTTGCCGCCAGATGATGTCGCCGGTCTCAACGCGGGCGTCCTGGACATGGGCCGAGATCACGGCGAGGTCGTCGGCATCGAGCGCGATCAATTTGAGCTGGGGAGACATCGCCGGTGCTTCTCCTTCAGGGCGGACCGGGCTCAACGCGCGCGGACCGCGAAATTTCCGCGCAAACTAGCGGGCCGGCGGACTAGAGGCTATTGATATCCTCCATCTCCAGCAGCTTCCGCGGATACCCCTCTCGGGCGACGCGGATCATGGCGCGGCCGACCTGCTCGGTCGAGGTGACGAGCCGCGGCGAGAGCCGGCGCAGCACCGACCAGAGTGGCCAGGTCGCGGCATATACGGCCTGCACCCAGGCGGTCTTGGAACGGGCACCGTGCAGGGGTTGGATCGCGCCGGGCCGGAACATGTAGGCGGCCCTGAACGGCAGCTTGAGCAGATCGTTCTCGGTCTTGCCCTTGATCCGCGCCCACATCCGCGATCCCTGCTCGGTGGAATCGGTGCCGGCGCCGGTGACATAGACGAACGTCATTCGCGGATTGAGCCTCGCCAGCGTCGTCGCCGCCGCGAGCGTGAGGTCGTAGGTGAGATGGCGGTAGCGTTCCTCGGTCATGCCGATCGAGGAGACGCCGAGGCAGAAGAAGCAGGCGTCGAAGCCCGTGAGCTGCGCTTCGATCGCCGCGTAGTCGGTGAAATCGCCGTGTATGATTTCGGTGAGCTTGGGGTTGCGCACGCCGGTCGGGCTGCGTCCCACAACAAACACGCGCGCGATGCCGGGATCGATCAGGCATTCGCGCAAGACGCCCTGCCCGACCATGCCGGTCGCGCCGAAGACGATGACTTGCATCGGGACGCTTCCACCAAGGTCGCGGCTCATGCGGCGGCCGCGATTTCGTCGAAGGATACACCGGTCAACGTTGCCGAGACATCCCACAGCATGGCTGCGGCAGCAAGATCCTTCGCCTGCGGCATGACCTTCGCCGGCCTGGGTGGCCCCTTCAATTCGTAGAACCAGTCCGGACCGTAATATCCGCCGGGCTCCGCGTCCGGCGAGGTCGCCGCGAACAGGGTTGGCAGCGCGCCGTCTGCGGCAGACTGGCTGATGAAAGGCTGCAGCCAGCGGCTCACCCGCGACTGGAGGGTGTTGGCGCCCGGGCCATTCGCGATGAGATCGGTCCGCGCGTAGCCGGGATGGGCGGCAAGGCTCGTCAGGCCCCAGCCGGCCGCAAGGCTGCGGCGCTGCAACTCCAGCGAAAACATCAGCATCGCAAGCTTGGACTGGCAATAGGCCCGCCAGGGACGATAGGAATGCTTGGCTTGCAGATCCTCGAAATTGATCGCGCCGGAGCGGTGCGCAAGGCTCGACAGATTGACGACGCGCGACGCCTTCGCACGGCGAAGCTGCGGCAACAGCCGCGCCGTCAGCGCGTAGTGGCCGAAATAATTGGTACCGAGCTGCATCTCGAAACCATCCTCCGTCTGCTGCCGCTTCGGCAGCGCCATCACGCCGGCATTGTTGACGAGGAGGTCGAGCTGCTCGTTGCTGGCGGCAAAGCGCCTCGTGAAATCGGCGACGGATGCGAGGCTGGCGAGGTCGAGATGCTCGTAGGCGATCAATGCGTTGGGAAAGCGCTCGCAAATGCCCTCGATCGCTCGCAGGCCCTTTGCGTCGTTGCGCCCGGTGAGTATGACAATGGCACCGGCGCCCGCCAGCGCCATCGCCGTCTCGTAGCCGAGGCCGCCCGTCGCTCCGGTCACGACGGCGGTCTTGCCGCCCAGAGAGGGGATGTCTGCCGTGGTCCAGTCGGTCATGCCGGTCTCCGTTCGGGGCTGGAATGAGGCCCGCGACCGGTCTAAATGTGCACTTGGTGCAACTTTGCAAGAGGTGAAATCATTTGAAGGCTTCGAAGCCCGCCAGAAAATCGGTCAGGACACGCGCCAAGCCATTGCCGGCACGGGTCAAATCCCCTGATAGTACCGGCCTGCGCCAACGCAAGCTGCAGGCCACCCGCGAGCGGCTGGCCCGCGCGGCGATGGCGCTGTTCCTGGAGCGCGGCTTCGAGGCCACGACCATCGACGATATCGCGGCCGCGGCGGACGTGTCGCGCCGCAGCTTCTTCCATTATTTCGCCTCGAAAGAGGACGTGGTCACTGCCTGGCAGGAGGGCGCCGCGGCCGCGCTGGTCGCGGAGGTCGTGGCGCGGCCCGCGGACGAATCCATGCTGACCGCGGCGGAGAATGCGATCGCGGCGGCGGTCAAGCGGATCGATCCGGCGGAGGCTGCGGCGATGTCGCGGCTCAAGCGCGACAATCCCGCGCTTCAGGCCCGCGACCAGCTCAAATACGAGACGATCGAGCGGGCGCTGGCGGACGGGCTCGCGCAGCGCGCCCGAAGCAAATCGGACAAGCTGAACGCGCGGCTCGTCGCGATGATCGCCACCGGCGCGATGCGCGTCGGCGGCGAGAGCTGGATCGGCGAAGGCGCGCGGGAGAAGCCGGAAGCTTTCGTGAAGCGCACCTTCGATGCGATCAGGGCGATATTGAAGTGAGCGCCCTCACCCCTTGAAGAACGCCAGCAGGTCCACGTTGATGGTCTCGGCGTGCGTCGTCGGCATGCCGTGCGGAAAACCCTTGTAGGTCTTCAGCGTGCCGTTCCTGAGCAACTTGGCCGACAGCGGCGCGGAATCGGCGTAAGGCACGATCTGGTCGTCGTCGCCGTGCATCACCAGCACCGGCACGGTGATCTTCTTCAGATCCTCGGTGAAGTCTGTCTGGGAGAACGCGACGATGCCGTCGTAATGCGCCTTCGCACCGCCCATCATGCCCTGGCGCCACCAGTTCTGGATCACCGCTTCCGACGGTTGTGCGCCGGGGCGGTTGTAGCCATAGAATGGACCGGCGGCGAGGTCGCGGTAGAAGCCGGTGCGGCTGGCGGC
Organism: Bradyrhizobium sp. Bra64; assembly: GCF_024519875.1. Classification (NCBI taxonomy): domain Bacteria; kingdom Pseudomonadati; phylum Pseudomonadota; class Alphaproteobacteria; order Hyphomicrobiales; family Nitrobacteraceae; genus Bradyrhizobium; species Bradyrhizobium sp. Bra64. The sequence continues at coordinate 232,157 of NZ_JALJRD010000006.1, forward strand.
GAGCTGAGCCTGGAGACCGTCGAACACGCTCTTCGGCAGGCCGCCGGGATTGGCCGCGGTCTGCACCATCAGCGGCGGGACGGCGGAGAGGATCGCGGCCTTCGCCACCCGGCTCTCGCCATGGCGCGCGATGTAGTGCACGACCTCGCCGCCACCGGTGGAGTGGCCGACGTGGATGGCGTTCTTCAAGTCGAGATGCGCCGTGACAGTCGCAAGATCATCGGCGTAGTGATCCATGTCGTGGCCGTCGGAGACCTGCGAGGAGCGGCCATGGCCGCGACGGTCATGGGCGATGACGCGGTAGCCTTGGTTAGCGAAGAAAATCATCTGCGCGTCCCAGTCGTCGGCCGACAGCGGCCAGCCATGGCTGAACACGATCGGCTGGCCCGCACCCCAGTCCTTGTAGAAGATCTCGACGCCGTCCTTGGTGGTGATCGTGGGCATGAATGGCTCCTTCAGTGAGACTCAGTGCGGCGCGCGCGAGGCGCGAGCCGGCAAGCGGGAGATGGTTGTGCAAGCGTTCGAGGTCGATGCCGCGCACCGCCCTGCGGTGGCGAAGATCGGGCGATCAGGCAAACGCCATCGGCCTGAAGCGGCGCCAGGCACCGATAGTGAGCAGCACGAAGAACACCAGCACGATGCCCTGCACCACGGCGAACACCGGGCCCGACGGCGGCGCTGGCGGTACGGCCGGTGCGAGCGCGGCGAGCGCCGGCACTTTCAGGAACGACTGGATCACCAGCACGAAGACGTTGAAATAGAGCGAGATCATCGCGGTCACGATGTAGACCGGACGCCAGATGCCGGCGAGCTTCATGCCGTAGAGCGCGATGCAGGCGACCGCGAGCAGGACCAGCGAGATGATGCCGATGATATGCGACGGCAGCAGCTCCTTGAACGGAAACAGGAAGCCGGTGGCGCTGGTCAGAATCGTGAACAGCAGGAAGATCGCGGTCAGGCCCGGCATCGGCTTGGAGCCGAGCAGGCCGAACATCGCGACGAGGCCGGCGGCGATGCCGATCAGGCTGATGATGACATGGACCAGTGTGAAGGCGGGCAAGCTCAACCCAAGAACCATGACATCTCTCCTACTCTCCGCATTGAGATCGGGGATTGATATTACGGCCCTCATCAGATTGCCACATGCGCTGGCGTCACACATGCGTGCGCAGCCATGCGTCATCGTGCGAATCGAAAAACGCATGGCTGAATTTTTTGCATCGTTGTCGCAAACGACGGCAGGCTTTCGACGAAAGTTGAATCGATCGCCGCAGCGCCGGCCCGCGGTCGGCGGGCCGACACGACGAAGCCTCACACGTCCTTGGTGTCGAAGATCAAGAGGTCGGCGCCGCCACTGGCGAATTTCGGCACGTCACCCGCGGCCGCCTTGCCTGCTTCGCTGCCGAATGCCGCCTGGATGGCGGCTACGTTGTCGAAGCTGAGAATGGCGACGAGGTGGACTCCGGAAGGTCCGGCGGGGGAGCCGACCGGGCCCGTGCTGACTGCGTATTTCTTCAGGCCGGGAAGTTTCTTGGCGAGCGGAATGTGGGTCTCGGCATAATGCTTGTCGAAGGCGGCAGCATCCTTGGGCGTCTTGTAGAGCACGACGAGTTCGGCCATTGAGTCCTCCCTTTAAGCGTTTTGTTTGTAGATCCTCATGGTGAGGAGCGTGCGAAGCACGCGTCTTGAACCATGAAGGCCCGGCTTTGGCGGCTGGGCCTTTCATCCTTCGAGACGCCGCTGTCGCGGCTCCTCAGGATGAGGAGATAGTCCCGCATGACACGGCAAGATGGCAAGCCTCAATCGACTTGCCATTCCCTCGTCTTGTCCTTGACTAAGGCGCGATCGTGGTTGGTTCCAGTCGTGATCGCGCCTTAGGTTTATTGTTTGAGCATGATCTTTTCGGAAAACCGCTGCACACTTTTCCGGATCATGCTCTAAAGCGCCGGTTTTGCGGCGTCGCCGAGATAGCCGTGCAGGGAGGCCACAACCTGCGCGCCCTCGCCGATGGCGCCGCCGACGCGCTTGACCGAGCCGGAGCGGACGTCGCCGACGGCGTAGACACCGGGCACCGAGGTCTCCAGCGGCGCGACAAGGCGGCCCTGGTTCTGCTCGGACTGGGCGCCTGTCACGACGAAGCCGCCGCGATCGAGCGTGATGCCGCAACCGTCGAGCCAGCCGGTGGCGGGATCGGCGCCGACGAACAGAAAGAGATTGCGGATGTCGGCGGATTCCTCGTCGTTCGACAGCCGGCTCTTCAGGCGGATGCGCCGCAGCAGCGAGGCTTCGTCGCCCTCGAGCGCGGAGATCTCGGTGTTGAACATCAATTCGATGTTGGGGGTCGCTTCGATGCGCTCGATGAGATAGCGCGACATGCTGGCGCCCAGCCCGCCGCCGCGGATGATCATCAGCACCTTTCTGGCGTGCCCCGACAGGAACACGGCGGCCTGCCCCGCCGAATTGCCGGCGCCGACCAAAGCCACCTCCTCGCCGGCGCACAACTTCGCCTCGACCGGGGAGGCCCAGTACCAGACACCGCGTCCCTCGAACCTGTCGAGATTCTCGATCTCCGGCCGGCGATAGCGCGCGCCGCTGGCGACCACGATCGCGCGCGCGCGCAGGGGGTCGCAGCCGTCGAGCGCCACCGAGAATGCGCCATCCCTGCGCGTGCAGTCGAGCGACTTCACCGTGACGGGAATCATGATCTCGGCACCGAATTTCTGGGCCTGGGTGAATGCGCGCGCGGTCAATGCCTGGCCGGAAATGCCGGTCGGAAAGCCGAGGTAGTTTTCGATGCGCGCGCTGGCGCCGGCCTGGCCACCGAAGGCGCGGGTGTCGAGCACCGCGACCGACAGCCCTTCGGATGCGGCATAGACCGCGGTGGCGAGCCCGGCCGGTCCGGAGCCGACGACCGCGACGTCGTAGATGCGATCGTCCTTTGCTCCGCCGATCATGCCGATGGCGCGGGCAAGCTCGGTTTCGCCGGGGTTGCGCAGCACCTCGCCGCTGGCGGCGACGACCAGCGGCCAGTCTTCCGGCTTGGGCGAATAGCGCGCGATCACTTCCGCGGCGTCGCGATCACGCTCGGGATCGAGCAGATGATGCGGCTGGCCGTTGCGGGTGAGGAAACCCTGCAACCGCACCACGCCGGCCGAATGCGACGGACCGATCAGCACCACGCCGCCGACGCCGGCCTGGAGCAGATTGACCCGGCGCAGGATCAGCGCGCGCATGATGCGCTCGCCGAGGTCGGCCTCGGCGACCAGCAGCGCCCGCAGGCGCTCCGGCGGCAGCAGCAGCGTCTCGACATCGCCCTCGGCGCGGCCGTCGACCAGCGCCGGGCGGCCGGACAACTGGCTGAGCTCGGCCAAAAATTGTCCCGGCCCCTGGTCGATCAGCGGCGTCACGTTGCCGAGGCCGTCACGCTGGGTGATGGCGACATGGCCCTTGAGCACGACGAACATGCCCGGCCCGGGCTTGCCGGTCTCGAACAGCAGCTCTCCATCTGCGTAGGTGCGAACCTCGCCGAAATGCCGCATGCGCTCGATCTCGGCCGATGTCAGTGCCGGAAACGTCTGCTCAGGGCGGGTGAACCGCGACATCTGCGCGTCACCGTCGGTTCGTTGCGATTCGTCCTGCCCCATTGCCACTTCCATGCACTCCAAAAAATTCCAGCCGCCGGATTCTAGCTGCCAGTCTTCAGCCACCGGTCTTGCCGGCGACGTCCTCATTTAGGGAACCATCGTCATTTTGCGAGGGCTCGGCGATTGCGGCGCGTTCGCGCGCCTGCAGCTTCCGCCGCTTCAGGTTTTCGCGCAGCGCCGATTTCAGACGGTCGTCCCGGGACGCTCGCGCCTGTCGCGAGTCCTGCTTTGCGTCCTGCCTCGCGCTGTTGTCGTTCTCGTCAGCCATCACCGGTCCATTACAGCGATCGGCGATAACATGCCCAGCGAATACGGCAGCTCAAGAGGCAAGCGCGATCCGATCGTGCGAAACTCAAAATGGGCCGATTCCGGCACCGCGGCCAACTGGCCAGTTGGTTGGGAATTTGCGGAACCGGATCGCCGAAAACCGGTCATTTCGGGACGAAATGGCCGATTCCGGCGCGCAACCGGCCCGATTTTATCGATTTCGCGGGGCCGGCAAGCTTGCACAGGAGGGGGGCTTGTGGCAGATATCGGCCCGCTTGGTAGGCCCCTGTGGCGGCCGATTCTCATCCCAGCACATGCTGCCGTAGCTCAGTGGTAGAGCACTCCATTGGTAATGGAGAGGTCGACAGTTCAATCCTGTCTGGCAGCACCATTCTTCAGCTGAATCACGCATGAAGCAGCCTTCTCGCGGCATTGGAGGCCCGAGTTTTGCTGGTTTCCGTTGCCCCCTTAAGTGAAGAGGGCGCAGGGAAGACCGGGTGTCGGCTGGCACCCGCGGTCCGCTGCGCGAAAACGTAGCGCAAAGAGACCGCACAGCAGCATACAGGTGTAGCCGAACACTCGGCCTTCCCTGCGCAGTGGGTTGACGGCTTATGCCGTGCTCTCCCCGGCGACGAGTTCCTTCTTGTCACCGTCGCCTTGCGAATTGGCGATGGCCAAAGACCCGGTTGAGCCCCGATCCATCTCCGCAAGGCTTGACCGTAGCAACGACGGCCAGGACCACACGATTTTGCCGTACGCAGCTCATCCTGCTTCGCCCGAAGGGCTTCGCAGGACTTGGGCGCCGTTCGTCCGCACGCTAGCCAAGACCTCACGAGGTTCATCTCGCCCTTGTCCCGCCTTCGCGTGCCCGGCACTGCCGCGTCCACCGCACCCCGATCCACGTTTCGTTACGACGGACGATCGCCCCTCTCCCTGGATCGGGATGGCGGTTATATGCCGCAAAACCGAATTTCGGTAAAGTGGAATATTTTTGTGAGGGAGGGTTGACGGGGTTTTGGGTGGCGCGGGTGTTTTGCCCGACGGGTCAGATTGGCGCACATCGTGGGCTTAAGCTCGTATATCGCCCCACCACAGGAAAGGGACACAAACTGACATCGAGCAGACTTCCGCTATGGGGCCAGATGCGGGACTGCGGAATGAGCAGCCGCCGGCTCAAGCTGCACCGCGCAAGCGGACCAGCAAAGTCCAATCCCTTCATGATTGCGGAGGACATCTCAAGCGGCAATTTTCCGGCTGGGGGTGGGATCGCGCTGAACCTGGTTTTTTGCCGTCGGCGCATCGAGACTCGCTTGCTGCTCAAGGTTTAGCTAGAGTTCATGCCGTCTCAATCAAGTTCTGGGAATTGAGATGCATCGCTCTTTCCGAGTCCTTTTGTTGCTTTGCATGACCGCGGCCGCCAAGCCGGCCGATGCACAGGGTTGCGCGGCACTTTCCGGCCGAATGCGATTGGCCTGCGCGGTAGCAAAGTATCCCGCGTTCGGCGCCCAAGTCGAGCGCTGCAAGGATGAGGCGCGCGCAATGGGCTTACGGGTTGTGAGAGGCGATCCCGGATTTAAAGGCTACGTGGTCGGTTGTGTACACCGCCTTCCGGCGGTAGCCCGACTTCAGCGGAATGCTATCACGCGCCATTGACGGCGATATGGCGGAGCTTGCCGACATGTCAACGAGCCTGTCGACCACATCAGGGCAGCTCGATGGTCTGAGGTCCGCTATGGATCACCTGCGACCTCGCGCGAGCAATAGCTAAGGTCAGCTTTGGCCGGGAGTTACAGCGCACTCATCTCGCAGGAGCCTCATCTTCACCCACCTGATGCCCGGTGAAGCGATCGTCCGCCCGGCGCAGCCGGCGGCATAGCTCGCGATTGATGTTCTGCAGGACGATCACATAGGCGTGGATATCGGCCTTGTAGCAGGCGTAGAGCTTCTGGGCGGTCAGTTCGTAGAGCACCGTCGGACTCAGCGCGATCACCGTGGCGGATCGATTTTGCATTTCGATCAGCGTCATCTCGCCGAAGAAGTCGCCGGGCTCCAAAACGGAAATCGGGATGACGTTGCCCGAATTCGTCCGCTTGCTCACCGCCAGCCGGCCGGATTTGACGATGAACAGCGAGCGTCCCGGCTCGCCTTCCGCCACGACAGTCGCGCCGACATCGAAGCTGCGTTCGACCAGCATCGACATCAGCAGGTCGAGGCTCGCGTCCGTGAGGCCGCCGAAGAACGGCGTCGCGAGCAGGAATGCTTTCAGATCGGGGGCACTGACAGCCATGGCGATCCTCCGCGCTGCAAGCTATTTGGGCCGGCGCCCCTTTATCGCGTGTGCGCGCGCATTGTAGGTGATGCGACCATCGGCATCCGCCGGCAGGCGCGCACGGACCCGCGAGATGAGCATCTCAACGTCTCCCGCCTTCATCGCTGCGACCGCAGGCCGAACCGCAGGAGATTTCAGATTTGTTGCCCAGAAATCATCGAAACTGGAGAACGTCCGGTGCACTGTAATCTCTCGCGTTTGCACATCCTCGAGACCTGCTCCGGTCCACAGGTCTCGCAGCGCTTCCGTTCGTGACGCGTCCATCCGCGGCGGGCGGGTTGCCGCAATGCCCATTGCCTTCATCTCGTCGTAGATCGGATCAAGCGGAAAGCCGCCACCCAACATGTCCCACATGTACGTCACGACCGCACCGCCGGGGACAACGACTCGCACCATCTCGCTGACGCCCTTGGCGGGATCCGGAACGAACACGAGAACCAATGCCATCACCGCCGCATCGAAGCTGCCGTCGGCGAAAGGGAGCGCCATGGCATCACCCTGGCGAAACCTGGCCACGCGCGCCGCGGGCCGTGTACGCGCATAAGCGAGCTGCTCTGCCGAGGGATCAATGCCCTGGACCTCGACGGGGCTGCATCGCTCGACCAGCAGTTCAGTAAAGGCCCCGTTGCCGCAACCGATGTCGATCCACCGCAAACCCCGGGGAGGCGCCAGCCAATCAAGGAATATCTCGCCAGCGAACCGGCTCCAAATTCCCATCATCTGTTCGTAGGCGGCACCGTCGTCGAAGTGAATTGTCTGCTCTGCCATTTCCAGATCCTCCCGGCTCGACGACGATCCTTGGCTCCTACCATTCTGCACATAAAGGATGGGATCGGGAAGTCTCGGATGGGACTTGGTCGCCTCGGCTCACTGCCGCGCAACACTCTCCCCACGGAGCGTCCTTCGCTTTCGCCACACCTGCAGGTCGACCATGGCTTTTACGGTTACCCCAAGGATGAGCGCACAGAGCGCCGCCTTCGAGATCGTCTCCATTGTCCCCTCGATCAGCAGGCAATGGACCACGCTGCCTGCGACGATGACGATCGCCAGCGGTATGTGAACGAAGCGCCAGGTTCGCGGTCGAAGTCCCAATCGCCGGCGCAGCAGCGCCAGAAGCGCGACGGTGAAGATGGCCCACATCGCGATCACGCCGAAGGGGGAGAAGGGCGTCGGCGATGAGAAGGTCAGGGCGTCGATCATGTCGGGAGGGCTGGTGATCCAGAGGCCGGCGACATGGATCACGATCGCCAGAGCAAGCGCGCCGCCGATCCAGTGATGGGCGCGCCGGCCGCGATAGGCCGAGAATCCCGGTAAGTATCCGCCGATCAGCAGGGGCTGAATGAGCACGAGACCGAGCGCAATGATCCCCGCGAAGCCGGCCAGGATGTAGACCGGGCCGCGCCATGCGAGTTGCTCGCTCCCCGCGGCGGCGGCGATCGGAACGCAGACGGCCAAAGCAAGGGCGACCCAGATCAGGATCACCTTGGCCAGTCTCCACCGCGTGGTTCGCAATTCGATCAGGCCGACTGAAGGACGAAGTGCGCTTCCAGGCTGGTTTCCTTTGCGCTCCGCATCACCGGCCGCAGGAAGACCGTTTTGAAGTCGCCGCTGTCATAGGCGAGGTGGCCATGCGGCTGGCCGAAGATGGGAATGATCTGCGGCATCTCGAGCCGGAACTTGCCGTCCTTGTCGGTGAGCGTGGCGCCGTGACTCTGCGGCTCGTGCTCCTGCCCTTCGACCGTGTGCGCCCAGATCTGGATGCGTTGGCCGGCGAGCGGAGCGCCGTCGCCGGCGCGGCGGACGGTGCCGCTCATCCAGAAGCCGCCCTTGCCGATCCGCTCCACGACCGGCGCGCCCTTGCGGTAGTTGTTCGCCCCGCCCGACATCGAGTCGGTCGGTGCGAGCCCGTCCGCGCGGGCAGGCAACAGCAGGCCGGAGACGCTGGTTGCCAGGACCCCGGTTGCGAGAGCGGAGCCACTGGCGGCTAGGAGGCTGCGGCGGCTGAGTACGACCATGGTCATATGCTTCCTCCCGGCGAGCGCGCAGTTGCTCCGCCAAGCGTACAACAACAAGCGCAAGACGCCCAGTTGGGACCAAGGGTGCGACAGGCTGCAATAACAGCGTTGTGAACGGCTAAGACCGGATGGGTTTCGCTGAGCCTTGTCTATCCTGCAGCTTCATGCCGCAGATCGCGGTCACAGCCCGCCGAACCGATAATTGAAGCCGACGCGGAAGATGTTGTCGGTGACGTGAGACGAATACCGCACTGCCACCGGTGCGCCGCTGGGAGAGGTGACCGGCGTGATGGCCGTTCCCGAGACCGTGCCGAGGTCGATGTAGAGATATTCGGCCCTGGCGGACCAATTCGCGCCGATGAGACCTTCGAGGCCGCAGCCCAAGGTCCAGCCCGCCCGCGTGCTGCGATCGCCGAACGACGTCGCGGCCGACGTCAGAACGACAACGTTCGTGCCCTGCGGACCGGTGATATTGGTGCCGCTGACGGCGCCGCTGGTGCGGACCTCGCCATAGGCGAGACCGCCTGTCACATAACCCAGAATGACAGGCGTGAAAGTCGTGCCGACACGGCCGCGGATGGTGCCGAACCATTCCAGGCTCTGGTTGAGACCGAAAACGACCGGCACGCCCGGGGTGTTGAACGGCGCGGTGTCGCCGATATGGCCCGGCGTGCAGGCGCCGTTGAACGGAGCCGCGGCCAGCGTTCCGCCGGCGCAAACGGCAGTATTATTGCCCTTTTGTCCCGATCCCTGGAAGTCGGCCTCGACGCCAAACACCCAGTTCATCCGCTGCCAATTGTAGCCGGCCTGGCCGCCGCCAATCACACCGGTCATGTCGAAACCGCTGGTGCCTGAACTCAGCAACGCTCCGCTTGCCGAGTCAGAAAACGATTGGGTGGTGGAGGAGTTGCCCCAGCTATAGCCGAGATTGAGGCCGGCGTAGAAGCCGTTCCAATTGTAGACGGCAGGCGGAGCCGCGTGTGCGTCGGCCGCGATCAATGACGCCAAACACACGATACCACTGAGGATGCGCTTCATAACCGCTCTCCAGCTCGATATCAAAAGTCAAGCAATCCTCATGAACCTAGCTGAGTTTCGCGGCCTTCGCTGTAACGCTGGCGCCACATGCCCGGCTTCTTTTGGCCGCCGGCCCGCATCCGGTCGGACACGGCGATTTTGAATGGCATCTTTGCGCCTGCATTTGCGTGGCCGTGCCGCGCTAACATCGGGACCCGGACGGCACTACATGTGAGAGCCCGGCGCGCATCCCCGCGCGCCCTCATCCGGACCCGCCATGATCCCCTTCTCAGTGCTCGACCTCGCTCCCATCCGCAGGGGTGGCGATGCGGCGCAGGCGTTTGCCAATTCGCTCGATCTGGCCCGGCATGCCGAGGCCTGGGGCTACAAGCGGTTCTGGCTGGCCGAGCACCACAACATGACGGGCATCGCGAGCGCGGCGACGTCTGTGGTGATCGGACATATCGCGGGCGGCACCAAGACGATCCGCGTCGGCTCCGGCGGGATCATGCTGCCGAACCATTCGCCGCTGGTCATCGCCGAGCAGTTCGGCACGCTGGAATCGCTCTATCCCGGGCGGATCGATCTCGGGCTCGGCCGCGCGCCGGGCACCGACCAGTTCACGGCACGGGCGCTGCGGCGCGACCTTGCCACCACGTCCGAGAATTTTCCGCAGGACGTGCTGGAATTGCAGGCGCTGCTCGGCGACGTGCAGCCGAACCAGGCGATCCGCGCCGTGCCCGGCATGGGGACCAAGGTGCCGCTGTGGATCCTGGGATCTAGCACCTTCGGCGCGCAGCTTGCAGGCATGCTCGGCCTGCCGTTCGCCTTCGCCTCGCATTTCGCGCCCCAGATGATGATGCCGGCGCTGCGCGAGTATCGTGCGCGCTTCGAGCCCTCGGCGCAGCTCGACAAGCCCTACGCGGTGGTCGGCGTCAATGTGTTCGCGGCCGACAGCGACGCGGAGGCGCAGCGCATGTTCTCATCGCTGCAGCAGCAGTTCATCAATTTGCGCCGCGGCACGCCGGGCCCGCTGCCGCCGCCCACGGACGACATGGACGCACTGTGGTCGCCCGCGGAGAAGGCCATGGTCGGCCAGTCGCTGTCTTGCTCCGCGGTCGGCACGCCTGAAGTGGTCGAACAGAAACTGAAGACGCTGATCTCCGAGACCGGCGCGGACGAGCTGATGACCACTGGCCAGATCTACGACCACGCCGCGCGGCTGCACTCGTTCGAGATCGCAGCCGGCGTGCGGGATCGGCTGGCTGGGTGAGCGCGGCGCCTCCTGAAGCAGAATGAGATCGGGCTCGATTGTGGCAGCGACCAGGAAGGTGCGCTTCCTCCCCGCTTGCGGGGGAGGGTTGGGGAGAGGGTGTCACAACAACGAAGAATCCCCGAGAGGTAAGAGCCCTCACCCCGCCTCTCCCGCAAGCGGGAGAGGGAGCGCACCGCGCTCGTGGCGAGCCTCGAGCCCTCTAGACTAATCAGGAAACCCGAACAGCCTTGCCGGATTGTGCACCAGGATCTTCTCCAGCGTGGCCTGGTCCGGCGCGTAGCGGTACATCAGCTCGAGCAGATCGGCGTCGTTGGGCGGCTGCTTCACCGAGACCGGATGCGGCCAGTCGCTGGCCCAGACGCAGCGGTCGACGGCGGCCTCAATATAGGCGCGCGCGATCGGGATCACGTCGTCGTAAGGAGCACCGAGCTTCGAGGTCTTCTCGCCAAGCGACAGCATGACCCAGAAATTGCCCTTGGCGAGCAGCTCCAGCATCTTGCGCAAATTCGGATCGTTGCTGCCGGCTTCCGGATCGGGCCGCGCCATGTGGTCGATCAGCACGGGCACGTCGAGATTCTCGTACTTGGCAACGCTGGAGACGATGCCGTCCTTCTCCGGCTGGATCTTGACGTACCAGCCGAGCTCGCGGATGCGGGCGATGGCGCGGGCGAAATCGGCGTCCGACAGCACGGCGCCGAGTTCCTGGCGGAAGCTGAAGCGGGCGCCGCGCACGCCGGCATCGTGCAGCCTGGCAAGATAGGAATCGTTCGCTTCCGCGAACACCAGAGCGTTGGCGCAGCCGCGATAGTTCGGGCCCATCGCGGCGAGGCCTTCGAGCACGACGGAATGGTCGGCGCCATAGGTGGTGGTCTGCACGATGATGCCGCGCTCGATGCCGAGCGTCTTGTGCACGCGCAGCGCCGCTTCCCAGGTGGCGGTCGGCATCCGGTAGGCCGCACCGGGACGCTCCGGATATTTGTCGATGGGGCCCAGCACGTGGAACTGGCTGTCCACGGTCTTTGGCGGCGGCGCCTTGACCGGGCGGCGTGGATTGGGATCGAACGGCAGATAGGTCGGCATGCGCAAAACTCCCTCAGTCGATCACAGCGGTGAAGTCGCACTGCACCAGCGCGCCGCCGTCCATGTTGTCCATCGGCAGCGCGTGGCGCGCCGGCCGCGAATGCTCGTCCGGAAACATCTTCAGCCACTCGACATTGACCGGCCCGCGCTGCGAGCGGTCCTTCAGCCACACCGTCATCTTGATGATGTCGTCGGTGGTGCCGCCGGCGGCCTCCACCATCGCCTTCATGTGCGCGAACATGTTGGCGCATTGGGCGTCGAGACTCTCCGGCATCGCGCCGGCCGCATCCCGGCCCAGGATGACGCCCGACATCACGAGATTGCCGATGCGGCAGGCGTTCGGGATCGGGTTGGCGTGCTTGAAGCCGCCGATGTGGATGCTCTTGCGCCGCTTCTGACTCGTCATGGTGCGCTCCCTCTCTTTTGTTGGTTCAGACGAACTGGCACGACACCGAGCCGAAGGCGCCATAGTCGGCATGAAACGTGTCGCCGCGGCGGATATCGACGGGACGCGTGAACGAGCCCGCCAGCACCACCTCGCCGGCCGCAAGATGCTCGTCATGCGGCGCGAGGCGGTTGGCGAGCCAGGCGATGCCGTTCGCCGGATGATTGAGCACGCCGGCGGCAAGCCCGGTCTCCTCGACCTCGCCGTTGCGGAACAGCAGCGCACCGATCCAGCGCATGTCCGCATCCATCGGGCGGAACGGCCGGCCGCCCAGCACCAGCGCGGCGTTGGCCGCGTTGTCCGAGATCGTGTCCATGACTTTTCGCGTCTTGCCGGTCTCGGGATCGATGCGGTGCATGCGCGTCTCCAGAATCTCCAGCGCGGGCGTCACGTAGTCGGTGGCGTTGAGCACGTCGAAGATGGTGCAGTCGGGCCCGCGCAGCGGCGCCTTCAGCACGAAGGCGAGCTCGACCTCGATCCGCGGCGCGTGGAAGCGGTCGAACGGGATCGGCGTGGCGTCGGCATAGAACATGTCGGCGAACAGCACGCCGTAATCCGGCTCGGAGATGCCAACCGCATTCTGCATCGCCTTCGAGGTCAACCCGATCTTGTGGCCCTTGATGATGCGACCGCGGCTGATCTGGAGTTTCGTCCAGGCGCGTTGGACGGCATAGGCGTCCTCGATGCTGAAATCGGGATATTCCTTGGTGAACATCGGGATCAGCGCCTTGGTGCGCTCGGCTTCATCGAGGCGCGCAGCGAGGCGTTCGATCGTGGCGGCGTCCAGCATGCTTAACTCTCCGCGGCGACTTTGTTGCGCAGCACGCCGATATGCGTGGATTCGACCTCGACGACGTCGCCGACCTTCAGCCAGCGCGGCGGGTCGAAGCGGGCGCCGGCCCCGGTCGGCGTGCCGGTCACGATCATGTCGCCGGGCTTCAGCGTGGCAAAGGTGGAGAGATAGGAGATCAGGAAATCGAACGGGAACATCAGCCGCTCGGTGGTGTCCTGCTGCCGCACCTCGCCGTTGACGCGCGTGACGATGTCATGGGGTCCGCGCGGGTCGAGCTCGTCGGCCGTGACGATCCAGGGGCCGATGCTGCCGGAGCGATCGAAGTTCTTGCCTTGCGTGACGTTGAACTTGCCGTGGCGCAGCCAGTCGCGGATCGTGCCCTCGTTGCACAGCGTCATGCCGAAGATGTGGGCGAAGGCCTTTTCGCGCGGGATGTGGCGGCCGCCCTGCCCGATCACGATGACGAGCTCGCCTTCATAGTCGAGCTGATCCGAAACCTTCGGCTTCTCGATCGGCTGGCCGGAGCCCGTCATCGAGGACATGCTGCGCACGAACAGGCTCGGATATTTGGGCAGGTCCGAACTGTCCTTGTACTCGGCATTGCGCTCGGCGTAGTTGACGCCGATGCACCAGAGCTTTTCGGGCGCCAGCACCGGCGGAAGCAGGACGAGATCCGCAAGCACGTAGTCGGGCTGCTGCCCGGCCACCGCCTCTTGCGCATCGGCCAGCGCGTTGGCCGCGATCAGCGCCTTGACGTCGGAGAAGTCGTGCCCGATGCGCTTCGTCAGATCGACGACCCCGCCATCAGCGGCAGCACCATAGCGCGGCTCTCCGTCCAACAGATAGCTCACGAGTCGCATGGTCGTTCTCTCCAATGATCTTGACGCGGTGCAGGCGAGGTGACCGCGCTCAGTCTTTCGATTTGGGGGTCTGGAAGACGGCGTTCAGCGTCACGATCTCGCCGAGGCGGGCGTAGCGCGGGCCGCCGATGCGCGCGATCGGATCGAGCGCCCTGGTCTCGACCTTGCCGTCAGTCACGAGGCCGTCGCGGAAGTGAAACATCACGACCTCGCCAACGATGAGCCGGCTGCGCGCGTCGCCGAATTCCAGGCACTGCCGGAAGCGGCATTCCATCGCGACCGGTGCTGCGGCAAGGCGCGGCACCTTGATGCGCTCGCAGCTCAGCGTTTCGAGGCCGAGCTCCGCGACCTCGCTGACTTCGGGCGGATGCTCGATCGAGCTGTCGTGCACCGCAGACATCAGCGGGGTATCGGCGATATGGATGACGTATTCCTCGGTATCGAGGATGTTGTGGGCGGTGTCCTTGTAGTCGGCGCCCTTGCGGCCGACGCTGATGGCCAGCATCGGCGGCTTCTGCGAGACGAAGGTGAAGGCGCTGAACGGCGCGAGGTTGAGCACGCCGCTCCGCGACAGGCTGGTCACCCAGGCGATCGGGCGCGGCACGACGATACCCGTCATCAGCCGGTAGATGCGCTCCGCGCCGAGCTCGCCGGGGTCGATCCGCATCGATCAGTCCGCCTTGATGTTGGCCTTGCGCACGACCGGAATCCACTTGGCGTCCTCGCGCTCGAGATAGGCCCTGAACTCGTCCGGCGTCATCGCCACGGCTTCGCCGCCAAGCTTCTCGAACCGGTCGACGACGGCGGGATCTTTCAGGATCGCGTTCAGCGCCTCATGCAGCTTCTCGACCACAGGCGCCGGCGTGCCTGCCGGCGCGAACAGGCCGGTGAAAGTCTGGCCGTCGAAATCCTTGTAGCCGAGCTCGGTGAAGGTCGGCACGTCGGGCAGCGATTTCAGGCGATGCGGGCTGGTGACGGCGAGCGCGCGGAACAGGCCGGCCTTGATGTGCTGCAGGCTGACCGTGAGCTGGTCGAACGCGAACTGCACCTGCCCGCCGAGCAGGTCGTTGACGGCAGGCGCATTGCCGCGATAGTGCGCCGTGACCCATTGCAGGCCGAGGTTGGACTGCATCAGCTCGCTGAGCAGATGGTTGGTGGTGCCCGGACCGGGCGAGGCCATCGTCAGCTTGCCGGGCTCGCGCTTGGCAAGGTCGATGAACTCCTTGAAGGTATTGACCTGCACGGAGGGATGCACCTCGAGCACCAGCGGCGTCATCGAGATGGTCGAGATCGGCATAAAATCCTTCTTCCAGTTATAGGCGTCGCGCTTGTTGATCTCGGTCGCGAACAGCACCGGGCCGTTGGCGCCGACGAACAGCGTGTAGCCGTCGGGCGCCGACTTCGCGAACGCCTCGCCCGCGATCATGCCGCCGGCGCCGGCCTTGTTCTCGATGATGAAGGGCTGGCCCAGCTTTTCCTGGAGCTTGTCGGCGATGATGCGGGCCGCGCTGTCGACGTTGCCGCCGGCGGGATAGGGGACGATCAGCTTGACGTTGCGCGCCGGCCATTGCTGGCCTGCCGCCGGTCCCGCCAACATCGCCGCTGCGGCAGCTATGGCAATCCAGATTAATCTCATGTCAACCTCCCGGCGGCGCTTTTAATTCAACGTCGAATGCCCAGACGTAGCGGATGGCAGCTCGAAAGGCATCTCGATCGGGGCGCAATCTTCAGATGCGCGCTTTACCTGTCGAGTGAATTGTGGCGTTCTTGTCCATATTATGGACAAGACGGCCTCATCGAAATCCACCCGCGTGACAGAACCGCGACAGGGCGCGCAGGCGATCCGGCGCGCGCTCGCGGTGCTGCGCATTCTTGCCGCAGGGCGCGAAGCCGGCGTGCCGCTGGCCGAGGTCGTGCAGGCGACCGGCCTCACCCGTCCGACCGTGCATCGCATCGTTCACGTGCTGATCGAGGAAGGCATCGTCGAGCGGCACGAGCGAACCGGCCGCTATGCGATCGGCAACCAGGTGCCGGAGCTGGCGCTGGCGCGGCCGCGGCCCTCCCGGCTGCTGCTCGCCGCCAATCCGTCGCTGCGGCGCGCCTCCACCGAGATCGGCGACACGCTGTTCCTGACGGTCCGGACCGGCAACGACACGCTGTGCGTCGATCGCAGGATCGGAATCTATCCGCTCCAGGTGCTGTCGATCGAAGTCGGCGCGCGCCGGCCGCTCGGCGTCTCCAGCGCAGGCGTCGCGATCCTCGCCGCGATGCCGGCGCAGGACGCGCGAAAAATCGTCGCGGCCAATGAAAAGAGGTTCGAGGCCTACCGGACCGACGTCGCAACGGTGCTCGGCGAGGTCACCGCGGCAAGACGGCTGGGATACGGCATGAGGGAGATCGGTCTCGTGCAGGGCACGAAGTCGATTTCCACCTGGATCAAGACCCCGGACGGCCGCCCCGCCGCCGCGATGACCGTCTCCGCCGTTCGGACGAGGCTCGGCCCCCGCCGCGAGCAGGAGGTCGCGGAGATCCTGTTGCGGGAGGCGCGCACGATCGAGCAGGCGATCCGCGGTTAGGGGGCGCTGTCAATGGGCTGACGTGCCCCGCGTTTTTGTGGCACAAGAGCCGCCATCGCCGAACGACCAACGAGGCCACGCATGCCCGCGCCAAAGCCGCCTGCCTTCGAGACCCTGAGCCTGCATGCCGGCCAGCATCCGGATCCTGCGACCGGCGCCCGCGCGGTGCCGATCTACCAGACCACGTCCTACGTGTTCCAGGATTCCGACCACGCCGCCGCGCTGTTCAATCTCGAGCGCGCCGGCCACATCTATACGCGCATCTCCAATCCGACCACGGGCGTATTGGAAGAGCGGCTTGCAGCGCTCGAAGGCGGTGTCGGCGCGATCTGCACCGCGAGCGGCATGGCCGCGCTGCATCTGGCCATCGCGACGCTGCTGAGCGCCGGCGACCACATCGTGGCATCGAGCTCGCTCTATGGCGGCACCATCAACCTGCTGGCGCATACGCTGCCGCGCTTCGGCATCACCACGACTTTCGTCAAGCCGCGCGATCTCGACGCGTTCCGCACCGCGATCAAGCCGAACACGAAACTCGTGATCGGCGAGACCATCGGCAATCCTGGGCTCGAGGTGCTGGACATTCCCAAGGTCGCGGCGATCGCGCATGACGCGAAGATACCGCTGCTGATCGACAACACCTTCGCCACGCCCTATCTCAGCCGCCCCATCGAGCTGGGTGCCGACATCGTCATGCATTCGGCGACCAAATGGATCGGCGGCCACGGTATCGCGATCGGCGGCGCGATCGTCGACGGCGGCCGCTTCGATTGGCGTTCATCCGGAAAATTCGGCGTGCTGACCGAGCCCTATGGCGGCTATCACGGCATCGTCTTCGACGAGCAGTTCGGCACGGCCGCCTTCATCATGCGCGCGCGCACCGAAGGCCTGCGCGATTTCGGTGCCTGCCTGTCGCCGACCAATGCGTTCCAGCTTCTCCAGGGCGTGGAGACGCTGGGCGTGCGGATGGACCGCCACATGCAGAACACGCACCTCGTGCTGGAAGCGCTGAAGGCCAACAAGGCCGTCGACTGGGTGCTGCATCCCTCGCTTGAGGACCACACCGACTACCAGCTCGCAAAACAATTGCTGCCGCGCGGCGCGGGCTCGATCGTCTCCTTCGGCATCAGGGGCGGCCGGCCCGCGGGTCGCAAGTTCATTGAATCGCTGCGCCTGATCAGCCATCTCGCCAATGTCGGCGACGCCAAGACGCTGGTGATCCATCCCGCCTCGACCACACATCAGCAGATGGACGCCGAACAGCTCAAGGCCGCCGGCATCGGCGAGGAACTGGTGCGGCTGTCGGTCGGCATCGAGACCGCCTCCGACATCATCGACGATCTCGCGCAAGCGCTGCGCGTCTCGCAAAAGGTCTAGGCCATGAAGCTCTCCGTCAACGGCGCCGAGGTGTTTGTCGCAACCGGCGGCCGCGACTTCGACAAATCCCTGCCCACGGTCGTCTTCATTCATGGCGCCGGCTTCGATCATTCGACCTGGGCCCTGCATACGCGCTGGTTCGCCCATCACGGCTTTGGCGTGCTGGCGCCCGATATGCCCGGCCATGGCCGCTCGCCCGGACCGTCACTCGCAAGCATCGCCGACATGGCCGACTGGACCGCCGCGCTGATCGATGCCGCCGGAGCTGCGAAGGCGCATCTGATCGGCCACTCCATGGGATCGCTGATCTCGCTCGAGACGGCGGCGAGGCATCCCGACAAGGTCTCTGCATTGAGCCTGATCGGCACCGCCGCGACCATGACGGTTGGGCCGGATCTGCTGAAGGCCGCCGATGCCAACTCGCAGGATGCGAACGACATGGTGTCGATCTGGGGGCTCGGCTTCAACGCCGAACTCGGCGGCAGCCTAGCACCGGGCCTGTGGATGCATGGCGGCGCGCAGGCCGTGTTGAAGCACTGCGAGCCGGGCGTGCTGTTCAGGGATTTGTCGGCCTGCAATGCTTACGCGAACGCTCTCACCGCGGCTGCTGGCGTGAAGGTGCCTGCGACCCTCATCCTCGGCGAACGGGACATGATGACGCCCGCGAAGGCGGGCAAGGCGCTCGCAGCGGCGATGCCGCATGCGAAGACCGTCGTGGTGCCGGGCGCCGGCCACATGATCATGGCCGAACGCCCGGATGAATTGCTGGCGGCGCTGAGGGGCTGAGCCTTCGCGATCAGATGGCGAAGAGTTGGGAATTCGCGCGATGGCGGCGCTCTGAAAGCACCGCCCGGACGGCGCGCTCAGCCTCGCGCACCGAGCGGAATTTCCGTCCTTCGAGGCTGTCGAACAGTCGCTCCGAGGAGAAGAAGCGGTAGCCGCGCTCATCGCGGGTGATGATGCCGGCGGCGCGGTCGTGGATTTCGATGATGTAGGCGTTCGACGGGGATTTGTATTGGGTTTGGGACATCACTGCTCGTTCGCCCGATGAGGGCGTTCCTGTCGGATTTTTAGTGGAGTGAGTTGCTACTGGAAGGCGATCAGCAACAACAACAGGCGCCCGTTGCCGCCGAGAAACAGCGCCGCGTCATGCCCGCATGCATGTCGTCAAGGTTACGCTGGTGATCGGTTCCAATATCGCGTTATCAAGCTCGATGAGCAGTTTCGATGCTGCAAATGTCGAGCGATTGTCGCGATTGGTCAATGAAATGGCACTCCATATTTGGCACCTGCGCGCCGGGGCGCTTCTCCTGCTGCAAGCACCGACAGACGGATTCATCTCGCGATGAGTTCAACACGGGCATGCGGCCGGCATGGTACGCTTCCAGCAGCCACAAAGCAGGCAATTCGGGAGGTCCGGAGATGAGGGATGATCTGAAGGGGCGCACGGCGCTCGTCACCGGCGGCTCGCGCGGGATTGGTGCAGCCATCTGTCGTGCACTCGCCGCATCAGGCGCTGCCGTGGCGATCAATTGCCGCGAGCAGATCGGACAGGCCGAGCAGCTTGCGGACGAGATCAGCAAAAGCGGTGGTCGCGCCGTTGCAATTACAGCCGATGTCTCGCAGCGCGACGCCGTGGCCGCGATGGTCGAGCGCATCGCGGCCGAACTTGGGCCCATCGACATCCTTGTCAACAATGCCGGCATCGCGATCACCCGCGGCATCGACGATCTCACCGAAGAGGATTTCGACCGGACGATCCTGGTCAATTTGAAATCCGTCTTTCTGTGCACGCAGGCGGTGCTGCCCGGGATGCGCGCGAAAAAGTGGGGCCGCATCGTCAACATCTCCTCCGGCGCTGCGCGCGGCGCCGGCTCGATCGGGCCGCATTACAACGCGTCCAAGGCGGGCATGGAGGGGCTGACGCGCGGCTACGCGGCGCGGCTGGTCAAGGAAGGCATCACCGTCAACGCGGTGGCGCCGTCGCTGATCGAGACCGACATGATGAGCGGGCAGCCGCAACTCGTCAGCCGCATCCCGCTCGGCCGTTTCGGCACAGCGGATGAAGTGGCGAAGGCCGTGATGCTGCTGGTCGACAATGCCTACATGACCGGACAGACCATCGCGCTGAGCGGCGGGATGGCGTTCAACTAGGAGGGTGACCGTGGCCCTCCCTTCTCCTCTTGTGGGAGAGGGGAAGAAGAGATCACCACATCGTCGCGGCCGCACGCTCGGGCCAGATGCGGTCGTATTCGGCGCCGCCGACCCGGTTCTCGCTCATCTCGGCGAGAATCTGCCCCGGCGTCGGCAGCGTCTTGGGATCGACGCGCTTGTCGGGATTCCAGAGGTCGGAGCGGACGATGGCGCGGGCGCACTGGAAGTAGATCTCGTCCACATTCATCACCATCACGCTGCGCGGCGCCTTGCCCTCGACCTTGAACGACGCCAGCAGCTCCGGATCGACCGACAGATGAGCCCGGCCGTTGGCACGGACCGCATTGCCCGAGCCGGGGATCAGGAACATCAGCGACACCCTGGGATCGCGCACGATGTTGCGCAGGGAGTCGACACGATTGTTGCCGCGCCGATCCGGCAGCATCAGCGTCTTGGGGTCATGAATGCGGACGAAGCCGGGCACATCTCCGCGCGGCGAGCAATCGATGCCTTCGGGCCCGATGGTGGCGAGCGCGGCAAACGGCGCCTTCTCGATGAAGACCCGGTAGAGCGGCGTGACGTGGTCGGCGACTTTCACGGTCGAGGCGTCGTTGGTGGCGCCGTAGATGGCCTCTAGCTGCTCGACCGTTTCAATCACCGACATTCCGTTCTCCTTGTTGGCTATTCGTGCCAGCCTTCGTTCCTGATCACGCGCACGAGCTGGCGGCCGTGATGCTCCGCACTACCCGCATTGAGGATGGTGACATCGGCACCGGCCGATGCGTCGTCAACGCTGCGGCCGAGACGGTCCGCGATGTTGCCGTCGCTGTGCCGCGCCCGGGCGGCAAGCCGCTGCGCCAGCACGTCCGGCGGCGCCGTGATCGCGACCACCACGACATGGGCGTAAGCTTGGCGCAACGCGCCGATCACCGTGCGTGAAACATTGGCGACGACGGCGCGGCCCGCCCGGATATCGTCGTTGATTTCGAGCGGCAGGGCATAGGAATGCCCGTGCGCCTGCCAATTGACGGCGAAATCGCCATGCTCACGCGCGCGGCCGAATTCCTCCTGGCTCAGCGCAATATTGTCCTCGTCGGCGGATGGCTCGCGCGTCACGACGCGGCGCGGAAAGACGATATCGTGATCGTCGACGCAGGCCGCCTGCGCAAGGCGCATCAGCGTATCCTTGCCCGCGCCGCTGGGACCGACCACGAGCACGAGCCGCCCGGGCCCGATCGCGCCGATCCTCTCGTCCGCCGCGGTCACGGTCTCGCTCATGCGACACGGCTCCCTTCGCGCCAGACGCTGCGGACCGCGGGGACGTGACCTGCGACATGCACGCGGATCAGATCGGCGCGCTTGCCGACGGCGATTTCACCGCGGTCGGACAGGCCGACCGCCTCCGCGGGTGCCTTCGTCACGGTGCGGATCGCCGCCGGAAGGCCGATGGCGGGCACATGCTCGGGCAATTGCAGCGCGGCCATGAGCAGGCTCGAGGGAATGTAGTCCGACGACAGGATGTCGAGCAGGCCTTCGCGGGCGAGATCGACCGCGGCGATGTTGCCGGAGTGCGAGCCGCCGCGCACCACGTTCGGCGCGCCCATCAGGATGTCGATGCCGGCCTGGTGCAGGCCGCGCGCAGCCTCCAGCGTGGTCGGGAATTCCGCCACGGAGACGCGATCGCGTACGGCGTCCGCGACGTTCTCCTCCGTGGTGTCGTCGTGGCTGGCGAGGGGAATCCTGTACTCATGCGCCAGCGCCACGATCTGGCGCATGTTGGTGGCGGCATAGGCCTTCTGGTACTCGAAGCGCCGCGCGAACAGCTCGTCGAGCTGGGCATCGGTCTTGCCGCCGTTCTTGCCGCGGTAATAGTCGCGCAGCTTGCCTTCGTCGCGGAACTGGCGCTGGCCGGGGGTGTGGTCCATCAGCGACATCAAGCGGACGTCGGGGCGGTCGATCAGCTCCCTGGCCTCCTCGACCACGCTCGGCATCGGGATTTCGCAGCGCAGGTGCAAGAAGTGATCGGCGCGCAACAAATCAGCGTCGCGCGCGGTCGTGATCGCGGCGGCGAGCGTGCCGGCCCGGCCGTCGACTTCCTCGGCGCCGTCCTCGCGCCAGACCCGCAGCGAGTCGAACACGGTGGTAATGCCCGAGGTGGCGAGCTGGCCGTCATAGGAGACGACGGCGGCGACCGGATTCCAGAACACTTTTGGCCGCGGCACGTAGTGCGCTTCGAGATGGTCGGTGTGGAGCTCGATCAGGCCGGGCATGATCAGGTCGCCGCCGGCATCATCAGCGCCCGAAGGCGCCCTGCCCTCGCCGATCTCGGCGATGCGTCCGTCGGCCAGAGCGAGCCAGCCCTGCTCGATCACCCGGTCGGCCAGCACGATCCTGGCGTTGGCGATCAATGTGTCCTTCGGCTTGGCGTTCATGTCCATTCCCTTCAGGCCGCAGCGGCGAAGCTGGTGACGTCGACGATGCGGTCGGCAATCAGATGACGGATTTCGTCGTCGTGGACAATGGCGACCATGGCGACGCCCTGGCGCTTCTTTCCGGCGATCAGTTCGACGACGACGGCACGGTTGGCGGCATCCAGCGAAGCGGTGGGCTCGTCCAGTAGAAGGATCGGCAGCTCCGAGATGAAGCCGCGCGCGATGTTGACGCGCTGCTGCTCGCCGCCGGAGAAGGTCGCGGGCGGGAGCTGCCAGAGCCGCTCGGGGATGTTGAGACGATGCAGCAATTCGCCGGCGCGGACTTGCGCCTCCGCACGTGCAAGGCCGCCTGCGATCAGCGGCTCGGCGACGACGTCGATGGTCGCGACCCGCGGCACCGCGCGCAGGAACTGGCTGACATAGCCGATGGTGGCGCGGCGGACGTTGAGGATCTGTCGCGGCTCGGCGGTGGCAAGATCGATCAGCGCGCCGCGATGGCGGATGCCGATCCGCCCGGAGTCGCAGCGATAGTTGCCGAAGATCATCTTCAGGATCGACGATTTGCCGGCGCCGGACGGGCCCGACAGCACGACGCACTCGCCAGGGTCGACGCGAAACGTCACGCCGCTGACGACGGGCAATTCGATGCCGCCCTGCAGGTGCATCGTGAACGTCTTGTTGGCGTCGGCGACGTCGATCATGGCGGTCATTGCAGGGCTCATATTGGGAGGCTCATACTGGAAGGCTCATGGCGGCAGAATCGAGGAGACGAGGAGTTGGGTATAGGGCTCGCGGGGATCGTCGAGCACCTGGTCGGTGAGACCGGTCTCGATGACGCGGCCGCCCTTCATCACCATCACGCGGTGCGACAGCAGGCGCGCGACCGCAAGATCGTGGGTGACGATGATGACGGCGAGGTGCAACTCGGCAACGAGGCTGCGCACGAGGTCGAGCAGGCGGGCCTGCACCGAGACGTCGAGGCCGCCGGTCGGCTCGTCCATGAACACCAGCCGGGGCTCGGTGACGAGGTTGCGCGCGATCTGGAGACGCTGGCGCATGCCACCGGAATAGGTGCGCGGCGCATCGTCGATGCGGGTGATGTCGATCTCGACGCGGCTCAGCCAGTCGGAGGCGGTATCACGGATGCGGCCGTAGTGATTCCAGCCGACCGCCATCAGCCGCTCGCCGACATTGGCGCCGGCCGAAACCGCCATGCGCAGGCCCTGCGCCGGATCCTGGTGGACAAAGCCCCAGTCGGTGCGGAACAGAAAGCGCCGCTCGGCTTCGCCGAGGCTCGTGAGATCGCGGGTGACGCCGTCGCGCATCCGGTACGAGACCTGGCCGGCGCTCGGCGTGAGCTGTCCTGACAACATCTGCAGCAAGGTCGACTTGCCCGAGCCGGACTCGCCGACGATCGCCAGCACCTCGCCGGGATAGAGCGCGAACGAGACGTCGCGGCACGCGGCGATGCGGCCATAGGACTTGCTGAGGGATTCGGCGACCAGCAGCGGCTGGTCGTTTTCGAGCACGTCGAGATCAGCCATGTGGGCCAGCCTTGTCCTTGTACGGCGCGGCGCTGAGGCTGCCGTGATGGCCGACGGCCTGGCGGCCCTCGCAATAATCAGTGTCCGAGCAGACGAACATGCGGCTGCCCTGGTCGTCGGTCACGATCTCATCGAGATAGGAATTCTCGGTGCCGCACAGCGCGCAGGGCGCGTTGAAGCGATACGGCTCGAACGGGTGATCCTCGAAATCGAGCGACACGACCTGCGTATAGGGCGGAATGGCGTAGATGCGCTTCTCGCGGCCGGCGCCGAACAATTGCAGCGCCGGGCAATTGTCCATCTTGGGATTGTCGAATTTCGGCGTCGGCGACGGATCCATCACGTAGCGCGCGTTCACCTTCACCGGATAGGCGTAGGCCGTCGCGATGTGGCCGAAGCGGGCGATGTCCTCGTAGAGCTTGACGTGCATCAGGCCGTATTCGGCCAGCGCGTGCATGCGCCGCGTCTCGGTCTCGCGCGGCTCGAGGAAGCGCAAGGGCTCGGGGATCGGCACCTGGTAGACCAGCACCTGATTCTCGTGCAGCGCCGTCTCCGGGATGCGGTGACGAGTCTGGATCACGGTCGCATCAATCGTTGCCGTCGTCGTCGCGACGCCGGCCGTCTTGGCGAAGAATTTTCGGATCGAGATCGCGTTGGTGGTGTCGTCGGAGCCCTGGTCGATCACCTTCAGCACGTCCTGGGGCCCGAGGATCGCCGCGGTGACCTGCACGCCGCCGGTGCCCCAGCCATAGGGCATCGGCATTTCGCGGCTGGCGAACGGCACCTGATAGCCCGGGATCGCGATCGCCTTGAG
This sequence comes from Bradyrhizobium sp. Bra64, assembly GCF_024519875.1. Lineage (NCBI taxonomy): Bacteria > Pseudomonadati > Pseudomonadota > Alphaproteobacteria > Hyphomicrobiales > Nitrobacteraceae > Bradyrhizobium > Bradyrhizobium sp. Bra64. Next base: position 256,780 of record NZ_JALJRD010000006.1, read on the forward strand.
GATCGCGCGACGGATCATCCGCTTGGTCTGTTCGTCGAGATAGGCGAAATTGTAGGCGGGCGCGTTCATTCCGCGGCCTCCTTCATGGCATCGGGCGCATTGGCCTTCGCAAACGCTTCAGAAAATTCTTGGCGCAGCTTGCGGAGCAGGCCGAGCTCGGACTGGAAGTCGACGTAGTGCGGCAGCTTCAGATGCTCGACGAAGCCGGTCGCCTGGACGTTGTCCGAATGCGACATCACGAATTCTTCATCTTGCGCCGGGGCCAATGCCTCCTCGCCCAGTTCGCGGGCACGCAGCGCGCGGTCGACCAGCGCCATCGACATCGTCTTGCGCTCGCTCTGGCCGAAGGCGAGGCCATAGCCGCGGGTGAAGCACGGGGCTTCCGTCGCGGAGCCCTTGAACTGGTTGACCATCTGGCACTCGGTGAGCTCGATGGAGCCGAGCGGCACGGCGAAGCCGACGTCCTCGGCTGCGAATTCGACCTCGACCTCGCCAAAGCGGATCTCGCCGGCGAAAGGATGGTTGCGGCCATAGCCGCGCTGGGTGGAATAGCCCATCGCCAGCAGAAAGCCTTCGTCGCCGCGCGCGAGATTTTGCAAACGCAGGTCGCGATCCGCCGGAAAGTTCAGCGGCTCGCGGGTGAGATCGCCGACGCCCGCACCGTCCTCGGCTTGCGGCGAGGATTCGATCAGCCCGTCGCGGCCCAGAATGTCGGTCACGCGCGGCGTCGGCGCCGCGGATGCTTCGGCCGTTGCCGGTGTTTCCGGCACAAAGCCCTCGGCAAGAGACGGATCGAGCAGGCGATGGGTGTAGTCGAAGGTCGGCCCGAGGATCTGGCCGCCGGGAATGTCCTTGAAGGTCGAGGACACCCGCCGCTGCACCCGCATCGCGCCGCTATCGACCGGCTCGCTCGCGCCGAAACGCGGCAGCGTGGCGCGGAAGGCACGGACCAGGAAGATCGCCTCGATCAGGTCGCCGCGCGCCTGCTTGATCGCCAGCGCCGCGAGCTCGCGATCATAGAGCGAGCCTTCGCTCATGACGCGATCCACGGCGAGGCCGAGCTGTTCCGAGATCTGGTCGAGCGTGAGTTCCGGAACGCCCTGGTCGCCTCGACGCGCGTTGGCGAGCAGGCGATGGGCATTCTCGATGGCGCGTTCGCCGCCTTTGACTGCGACATACATGCGACTAGCTTCCCTTGTTCACGACGCGCGTGGTGCGCGGGATCGCGACCACGGCATCATCGGCGACCAGCACCAGATCGATGCCGCGCGGAAACAGTGCCTCGTTCACACGCAAGCGCTCGAACAGGTCGAAAGGCTTGATCGACGCCTGAAGCGTGGCGACACCATCGATGCCCGGGCCGCGCAGCTCGAAACCGCGGCCCGCGTCGAGGCTATCGACCTGGAGGATCAGCGTGGTCGAGCGGTCGGGATATTCGTTCGTGCCGAGCGCGAAGCACTCCAGCGCCGGCAGCGCCCCGCCGTCACTGATCAGCGCGAATGCGGCGATCGAGGAGTCCTGCACCACCGGCGCGCCGGTATGAAACTTCAACCATTTCACGACGTCGGAAGCTTCCGTCATCCGCGCGTCGAGCCAGAGCGGCGTGTCATGGTCGAACAGCGTCAGTGCGATCGCGGCCGTACCACGCATCATCGTATGAGCCGTTCCGGCCGTCGGCACGATGCGCTGGACCGAGCCCGGCCGCGCCATCGCGTCCATGACCGAACGAAAGGTCGATTGCGCCGACAGCACCTTGTCGGCGAAACCCGGGGGCAGTTCCGCAATCGTGGTCATGATCTCACCCCTCACCGCGCACCATGGTGTAGAAATCAACCTTCGTCGCAGCGGTCTCGGCCGCCGCCTGTTTGCGCCTGACCATAAGCTGCTCACGCAACGGCGCGATAATTTCGCGCTCCACCGCTGCGCCGAAATCGCTGGACTGCACCAGCGCATCGCACAGCGCGATCAGCCGCGCCTTATCGCCGTCGCGCCCGAGCGTGTAACCGAAGCCGACCTCGCCGCTCGCGAGCCGCACCGCGGCGCGCGAGACCGTGGCTTCGCCGAGATTGAACGGCGCGCCGTCGCCGCCGACCCGGCCGCGCAGCATGACGAGGCCGTTTTCCGGTGCGCGCAGATCCTGATGGGCCGGCAGGGCGAGAGCGCGGAGGCGGGCGGCGATCTCGCCCGCCTCCGCGTGCGCCAGCACGGCCATCGCGGCCTTGCGCTGGGCTTGCTGATTGTTGTGCTGAGTCACCAAATCCACCGAATGTTTCTGCCGAACTTGCCGAATCCAAGTTGTCTATGATACTAGACAACTTGATACGAGAGCGCCATGACTGTTTCGTGACAAAGATGTGATTTCTGGAGTAGCTTGCCGGCAATATGAGCATGCAGGACACAGCCTCTTCGGGCGTCGCGCTGTGGCGCCTCGTTGCCGACGGCATCGAGCGCGGCATCGCCGACGGCCGCTTTGCGACCGGCGACAAGCTGCCGGGCGAGATGGAGATTGCCGAAACCTATCGCGTGAACCGCCACACCGTGCGGCGGGCGCTGGCGGCGCTTGCCGAACGCGGCATCGTGCGCGCCGAGCGCGGCAGCGGAACCTATGTCGAGGCGCAGAAGCTCGCCTATCCGCTGCGCTCGCGGACCCGCTTCTCCGAGATCGTCGGCGCCGAGGGCCGCGAACCGCACGGCCGCCTGATCGAAGCGTCCGATGATGTCGCAACCCGCGAGGTCGCGCGTGAGCTTGGCTTGAAAGTCGGTGCGCCGCTGGTGCGGATCGAGGCGATCCGCCTCGCCGACCGGACGCCGATCTGTGTCTCCACGACCTGGCTGTCGGCCGAGCTGTTCCCGAATGCGGGAGTCGTATTCGCGGCGACGCGCTCCATGACCAAGCTGCTCGAGCATTACGGCGTCCGCGACTACCGCCGCGGCGCGACCCGCATCACCGCCGGCATCGTCGACGCGACGGACGCCGCACGGCTTGATCTGCCGCTCGGACGGCCGATCCTGGTGGTCGACGCGACCGACCACGATCTCGACGACAAGCCGCTGGTTACGAAGCATTCGCGGTTTGCGGCGGAGCGGGTGGAGTTTCTGGTGGAGTCGTAGGCTCTTCCCCTCTCTCCGCGAAACCGGAATCGTAGGGCGGGCAAAGGCGCATTGATGATCAGGCCACCGCCCGCCGCCCGATGATGGCAAAACGCAGCTTGCTCGAGATGAAATCGATCGCGGCGACTGCGACAAGGATCATCAGGATCAGGAACGACACCTTCTGCCACTCCAGCACGCGAATCTGTTCGGCGAGTTGGAGGCCGATGCCGCCGGCGCCGACGATGCCGATGATGGTGGCCGAGCGCGTGTTGGATTCGATGAAATAGAGCACCTGGCCGGCGATCACGGGCAGGACCTGCGGCAGCAGCCCGAAGCGGATCTCGTGCAGCGCGCTGCCGCCGGAGGCGCGGATGCCTTCGACCTGCTTCTGGTCGGCGCCCTCGATCGCCTCGGAGAACAGCTTGCCGAAGGCGCCGAAATCCGACACGGCGATGGCGAGCACGCCGGCGAACGGGCCGAGCCCGACGACGTTGATCCACACCAGCGCCCAGATCAGCGTGTCGACGCCGCGGATCGAATCGAGGAAACGGCGGATCGGAAAGCGCAGGATTTTCGACGGAACCACGTTGCGCGCGGCAAACAGGCTGACCGGAAGCGCGAACAGCGCAGCCAGCGTGGTGCCGAGCAGCGCAATCGAGAGCGTCTCGCCCATCGCCTTCAGATATAGCGGCAGCGACGAGCCGGGATCGGGCGGGATCATCATCATGCTGATCCAGCCGAGCTGGCTGAGGCCGTTGAAGAGCCGCGACGGAGAGAAATCGAGGTCGACGAGGCCATAGACGAAAATCGCGAACGCCGCGACGATCATCGTCGGCGTCGCGAGCCGCGCCGCGGCCGGCCGCCCGAACACATCGGGATAGCGCGCGCGCATCTGCGCGGCATCGACTTCGGGCCGCTTGCTCACGTCCGCGCCTCCTTGCCGAACAGTCGGCCGCGCACCCAGCCGGTCGTGATGTCGATCAGGAAGACCGTGACGATGATCGTCACGAGAATGGCACTGGCATCGGAGTAGTAGAACTTGCGGATCGCGACGATGAGCTCCTGTCCGATGCCGCCGGCACCGACGAAACCCATCACCGAGGCCTCGCGCACATTGATCTCGAAACGCAGCAGCGCGTAGCTCGCGTAGCCGGCCGAGACCTGGGGCAGGATCGCAAAGCGCATGCAGGACAGCCAGCTCGCGCCAGTCGATCGGATGCCTTCGACCGGCTTCATGTCGGCATTCTCGACGATCTCGGAAAACAGCTTTCCGAGCGCGCCTGTGGAGTGGATCGCAATCGCGAGCACGCCAGCCATCGGGCCGAGACCAAAGGCGATCACGAAGATCAGCGCGAATACGATGCCCGGCACGGTACGGGCGAACTCGAGCAGCCGCCGCACCACGAAGCGCAGCCAGGGTCCCGGCGAAGTATTCTCGGCCGCGAAGAAATTGAGCGCGAACGCGAACACCGCTCCGATCAGCGTGCCGACATAGCTGATCAGCAGGGTCTCGGCGAGCAGCTTCAGCCAATTGCGCCACCCCCAGAACCACTCGCCAAAATTGGTCCAGACCCGCTGGCCGTTGTCGAGCGTGAGAATACGGTCGAAATAGCTGATGAAATTGCCGAAATAGGTGAAGAAGGTGCGCAGGTTAACTTCGGCGCCGATCGAGGCCACGATCAGCGCAGCAACAAACAGCCCTGCACCTGCCATAAGCCGCAGGCGCTTGCGGGCAACCGCCTTGCGGTAGGCCACATTCAGCACCGCGAGCTGCTGTTCGGGGAGAATCGAAACGGCGAGCGTCATGTGTCGGGCGGTCCATCAAGAAAAAGAGCCGGGTCCATCGACCCGGCTCCAGTGCATCGTCCTGACGTGATCAGGACGCCTTCTTGCGCAGATTGTCGACGAACTTGATCAGCTCGATGGTCTTGTTGTAATCGTCATTGACGGTCGGCTCCCACGGCTTGTTCTTGCCGTCGGAGAGCTTCTTGAACGCCTCGGGATCCTTCTGCGCCGCCTCAAGGAAGGCCTTCTTGATCGCCGCCTTCATGTCGTCCGGGAGGTCGCTGAGATAGGCGTAGGGCGAGTTGATGATGAGGTCGGACTTCACGATGATGCGGAAGTCTTCCTTCTTCATCACGGTGCCGTCAGCCGACTTCACCATGCCTTTGTTGAGCATGCGGGTCAGGTTGGAATCGTCGTCGGCATTCCACCAGTTGGCGGCGACGTCGACCGTGCCCTGAGCCAGGGCCAGCACGGCGTTCTCATGGCTGCCGGTGAAGATGACCTTGGAGAAATAGGCGTCGGGATCGATGCCCATCTGGTTCAGCTTGAAACGCGGCATGTTGTTGCCTGAGGTCGAGTTCGGATCGACCAGGCCGAGATTCTTGCCCTTGAGCTCTTCGACCTTCTGGTACGGCGACTTCGCCAGCACGTAGAACACCGAGTAGTAGCCCTTCGAGCCGTCGGCGTTGACGTCGATCACGAAGGCGTCGGTCTTGACGCCGGTCAGGCGGGCGCGCGCGAACGAGGCAGGGCCGTAATAGCCGATATGGATGTTGCCGGCACGCTGGCCTTCGATGACGGCCGCGTAGTCGTTGGCGACACGCAGGGTCACTTTGATGCCGAGCTCCTTCGACAGATAGTTGACGAAAGGCCCGTAGCGCTCGGTGACGCCGGAGCCGTTCTCGGCCGGGATCACGGCGAAGGTGATCTCCGGATATTTCGTCTTCCAGTCTTCGGCGGAAGCAGATCCGGCAAAGGCGAGCGCGGCAGTGCCGGCAAGAACTAGTCTGCGAGTGATCATGGTACCCTCTCCATCGGTTGGGGTCGGTTGACGCAAAACTGGCAACTAAGCAGATGAGGCGCCGCTCAGGCGGCGGCCGCCGTTCCAAGCGCTGGAATGCCCTCGGGCGCCGGTACAGGCGTGCCGCCCATGACGTCCGTGGCTTCGAGATCGTAAAGCTCGCGCGCGACATGGTCGGTCAGCTCGGCCGGCGCGCCGTCGAACACCACGCGGCCCTGCGCCATGCCGATCAGGCGGTCGCAATAGCTGCGCGCCAGGTCGAGCGAATGCAGGTTGCAGAGCACGGTGATGCCGAAGTGCTTGTTGATGCGCAGCAGCGCATCCATGACGATCTTGGTGTTGCGCGGGTCGAGCGAGGCGATCGGCTCGTCGGCGAGGATGATGTCGGGTTGCTGCACCAGCGCGCGGGCGATCGCGACGCGCTGCTGCTGGCCACCGGAAAGCTGGTCGGCGCGCTGGGCGGCGAGCGAGGCGATGTCGAACTGTTCGAGCGCCGACATCGCCAGCGCCTTGTCAGTCTCGGGCCAGGTCTGCGTCAGCGAGCGCCAGGCCGGCATCGTCGCGAGGCGCCCCATCAGGACGTTGGTGAGAACATCGAGCCGCCCGACCAGGTTGAACTGCTGGAAGATCATCGCCGAGCGCGCCCGCCACTGCCGCAACTCCTTGCCGCGCAGCGCGGTGACGTCGAGGCCGTCGAACAGGATGCGGCCCTGCGTCGGCGTCGCGAGGCGATTGATCATGCGCAGCATGGTCGACTTGCCAGCGCCGGAGCGCCCGATCACACCGACGAAGCCGCCGGGGGAAACTTGAAATGAAGCGTCGTCCACCGCGGCTTTCACGCCGAAGCGACACGTCAGACCTTCCACCACCAGCATGCAGGGCTCCAGAGTATGCTGGGACCAACCGCTATCGCTGGTGCTTGACACTTGTGTGACACGCGCGCTGCGGTGCGACGATCATGCACACCTTCCCCTGTCATCACATCGTCATGACGTTGTCATCAAGCCGCTCGAAGAGGTACGCCCGCCCTCGATCTTATGGATGCCGCATGGCCGGTAAAGCGCTCTCGGTCGAACCGACCATCGATTCCACGGCGAAGCTCCATGAGACCAGGCTCGGCACCTATACCGAAGTCGGCGCGCGCACGATCCTGAATGAAGTCACGATGGGCAACTACTCCTATGTTGTGAACGACGCGCAGATCACCTACGCCACCATCGGAAAATTCTGCTCGATCGCGGCGATGACGCGCATCAACCCCGGCAATCATCCGATGCATCGCGCGACCCAGGCGCATTTCACCTATCGCTCCAGCGCCTACTTCCCCGGCGAGAGTGACGACACCGAGTTCTTCGGCTGGCGGCGGCAGCACCACGTCCATATCGGCCATGACGTCTGGATCGGCCACGGCGCCATCGTGCTGCCGGGCCGCAACATCGGCACCGGCGCGGTGATCGCCGCCGGCGCCATCGTCACCAAGGACGTGCCGGCCTACGCCATCGTCGCCGGCAATCCGGCCCGCATCATGCGGCGTCGATTTTCGGAAGAGGTCGCAGGGCGGCTTGCCAGGCTCTCCTGGTGGGATTTGGATCACGACAAATTGCGTGAAGCACTGCCCGATTTCCGCAAGCTCGGGATTGAAGATTTTCTTTCGACATACGAAGCACGGGCAAGCTCCTCCCGCAGCAGCAAGCGAAGCGCGGTCGCGTGACAGACATCTTTCTCGAAGGCGGCCGCGCCCTGATCGGCTCCGAACTCGTCGAGACTTCGATTCTCGTGTCCGGAACGGACATTGCGCAGGTCGATGCCTCGCGCGACCGTGCACGGCTGGCGCTCGATGCGGGCAACCTGCTGGTGCTGCCGGGCATCGTCGATCTGCATGGCGATGCCTTCGAGCGCCAGATGATGCCGCGCGCCGGCGTCGACTTCCCGATCGACGTGGCGCTCGCCGACAGCGACCGCCAGGCGATCAGCAACGGCATCACCACGGTGTTTCACGCCACGACCTGTTCGTGGGAGCCGGGCCTGCGCAGCGCCGGAAATGCGCGTGGCTTGATGGAGGCGATCGAGCGGCAGCGCCCGCAGTTCGCTGCCGACACCCGCTTCCACCTGCGGCACGAGACCTACAATCTCGAGGCCGAAGCCGAGATCAGCCAGTGGCTCGCCGAGGGCCGCGTCGACCTGTTCGCCTTCAACGACCACATGGACGGGGTCGTTGCCGACATCTCCAACCCGCGCAAGCGCAACCGCATGGTGGAGCGCACGGGATTGTCGAGCGAGGATTTCGACACCCTGGTCGCGCACATCGTTTCGCGCGCCGCCGACGTTCCCGCTTCGATCACCCGGCTCGCCGCCGCGGCCCGGGCAGCGGAGGTGCGCATGCTCTCGCACGACGATGCGACGCCGGCGATGCGGCAGGAATTTCGCGCCATGGGGGTGGGTATCGCGGAGTTTCCGATCAACGAGGAGACGGCGCGGGAGGCCGCAAGCCACGGCGACGCCATCGTCTACGGGGCGCCGAACGTCGTGCGCGGCGGCAGCCACACCGGCTGGACCAAGGCATCCGACATGATCGGCAAGGGCCTCTGCTCGGTGCTGGCGTCGGACTATTACTATCCCGCGCAGCTGCTCGCCGCGTTCCGTCTAGCCGCCGACGGCGTGCTGCCGCTGACGCAAGCCTGGGACCTGGTTTCCGCCGCGCCCGCGCGCGCGATCGGCCTTGCCGATCGCGGTGTGCTCGCGGAAGGACGGCGCGCGGACATTCTGCTGGTCGACGACAGCGTGCTGCTGCGGCCGCGTCTGATCGCGGTGATATCAGGCGGCAAGCTCGTCCATCTTACCGATGCGACGCGGCTGCTCGCAGCAGTGGCAACGCCGCGCGAGGCTGTCGTCGCGGCCTAAATTCGTTATGCTGAGGCAATGACAGGTTTTCCCCGCTACGCGATCTATTTTGCCGCAGACGCCGACAGCGCCCTCTCCCGCTTCGGCGCCGAGCTGCTCGGTTATGACGCCACCACCGGCGACGAGCTGCCTTTTCCCGCCGACGCATCGCATCTCGCGCCGGACTGGCGCGACATCACCGCCGATCCGCGCAAATACGGCTTTCACGGCACGCTGAAGGCGCCGATGGCGCTCGCGCCCGACAAGAGCGAGGCCGATCTCATGGCGGCCTGTGCCGCGTTCGCAGGCAAGGCGCGGCCTATTCCCGTGATCCGCCCGGTCGTCGATTCCATCAGCGGCTTCATCGCCGTCATCCCGGCCGTTCCGGTCGACGCGCTTCAAGAGCTCGCCGCAGACTGCGTTCGCGATTTCGATTCCTTCCGCGTCGCTCTCACCAGTGAGGACCGCGCGCGGCGCAAGCCCGAGAAGCTCAGCGAACGGCAGCGCGACAATCTCGATCGCTGGGGCTACCCTTACGTGATGGAGGAATTCCGCTTCCACATGACGCTGACGGGGCGGCTGGACGCGGAGCGGCGCGGGCCGATTCTGGACATGCTGCGGGCGAGGTTTGCGACGCTCGGTCTCGACACGCTGGCGATCGATCGCATCGCACTGTTCAGGCAGGACGATGCCAAGGCGAGGTTTCGCATCATCGGCGAGTGGGCTTTGACGCGATAGGCGTCAGTGCCAGCTCGCGAGATTGAAGACGAGCGCCACAACGCCAACCAGAACGAGGCTGGTCGCCCAGATGACATCCAGATTGAACCAGCTTCGCGAGACGAACCTTAATCCCAGATGACGATAGACCAGCCACGCCAGACATCCGCCGGCGCTGACCATGGCGGCCACGTGCACCAAAGACACCAGCACCGCCATCCCGAGACTTGCCTTCATCAGCGCGCCGGCAGCCTCATGGCCGGCATCAAGTTCGAAGGCCTGGCACAGCCCGAGATAGATCGGCACGAGCATCAAGGCGGCGCCGTGAGCAATGGCAACGGCAAATGACCAGAGCGCCAATTGCGTTGGCGGAATTCGTGCCAGCGTGCGCGGATGGCGCCGCTCGACCAGCCGATAGACGCCGAAGCCGATGACGAGAAGGCTCGCGCCGAGCTGGATCGAATGCTGCCACTTGGCCAGCACGAGCAGGAACGCGAATGGCAGCAGCACGAGAAGTGTTGCCAGGAGATGTCCGGCCGCCAGAGCCCACAACGCACGAAAGAGCGCGCGCGGGCTCCTGTCCATGAGCCCGGCCGAAACGGCGAGCGGCCAGCCCATTCCCGGATTGACCCCGTGATAGAGGCCGCTCGCAACGAGGGCGAGCCACAGCCAGCCGAGGCTCGCGTGTGCCCAATCTAGGCCGACGGGTAGCAAAAGGAGTCCGTCGAACAATCGCCGCCTTCCAGCCTGATCTGGTGCGCACGATATCCGTCGGGGAAGCTCACGAAGTAGTTCTTGTCGAGCTCGAGGCCGCCATTGCGACCGACATTGGCCATGACCTCCACACCCGGAACGCCGTCGGGATAGAACTGGTCATCCCAGGTGGAATAGAGCGAATTGGTCCAGTACACGCGCCTGCCGTCGCGGCTAATCTCCACCATCTGCGGACCGGCCGCAAATGCCTTGCCGTTCGGATGGGGGGTGCGGCGCGCGATGCCGCCGATGTGAACCGAGCCCGCAAGCTTCGGCTTTCGCGGATCACTCACGTCGTACTGGCGCATTTCACCCGTGCCCCAGCACGAGACATAGAGAAACCGGTCATCCATCGACAGGTCGATATCGGTCACCAGCGGTGGCACGGCACCAAAGCCCTGGAGCAGCGGCGGGAGCTTCTCCTTTGGCGCGGGCTCGGGCGGGATCGTCGCTGTCTTCTCCGCATGGAAACTTCCGCCTTCGCGCCACCAGGTCCAGATCGATGCTTCGAGATTCGTGGTGTCGACCACAACGCCTACGAAGCCGTATTCGCGAACCGGATCGTGCGCCGGCCGTACTTCCAGCGCCATCTGATGATTGGCGCCAAGGTCGATGGTCTGCACGTTGCGACGGGCGCGGAGATCCCAGAAGTGGAGACGATGGCCATACTTGTTCGCCAGCAGGTCTTCCGGGACGATCCCGTTCTCAAACTGCGGCGGCAACGCCCATTCGCTCGTCACCATGTAGTCGCGCGGCAGGTTCCACCAGAAATCATAGTGCAGCGTCTGTGGACCGCGGTCGATCTCCCATCGTCCAAGGATCTCGAACGTCTCGCAATCCATGATGAAGACGCCTGGAGGCCCGTTGGTGCCGTCCTTGCCGCCGCCGCCCAGCGTGCTCACATAGATGCCGTCCGGCCCGCAATGGATGGTATGCGGCCGCGAATAGCCGGTCTTTTTGAAGACTTCTTCGGGCTCGATGATCTTGTGGATTTTGGCTTTGGTCGGATCGGGCTTGGTATCGATGATGTAGATCCGGGACGAGCGTATCCCGGGGATGATGAGATAGCGTCGCTCGATGAAGGCATGTCCGGCGAGCGGCGACAAGGCGGACGAGCAGGCATTCCAGCCAAAGTGATGAAACTCATCGCCCTTGTTGGGCATCGTCACCGTGTGGACGATTTGGCTGTAGGTCTGCGATCCCGGCTTGACGTCGATGACCGCGAGAGCATCGGGTTTTGAGAAGTCCGGACTGAGCAGCAACGTGTAGGCAAAGTTCTCCGCAGGCGCTTCCATCGCCAGCTTGGGCGATGCGTGAAAGGTGGGATCCGGCCTCATCGTCATGGCACTGCCTCCCTGTTTCGTCGGCTTGCTCCAACCTGGCCCGGAATAGCGGCATATTGGAGAGCCGCTAGGCGGCGTCTTGAGAAGCTCCGCGGACCTGGTTGGCGGGCGTATAATACGTCATCGTCGGCCTGCGGGAAACAGCCCGAACCGCGCTGATTCGACGCTTTCAATCACATGGAAGCCGGTGGGAACAGGCCAAGCGCGCACCTCACACTCGGCTTCGCCCGCGCAAAGGCGGTGTTGCCGAGAGACCTAGCGACAACCGAATGGGTGCAACACTACTTCCCCCACCGCAGCGCCAGCGCATCGCGCTCCTTCGCGAGTTCCAGCAACCCTGCCCGCGTCGCCGGGTGCAGCGGCTGGAGCGGATGGCGCACCGCATCCGACTTGATCACGCCGCCCGCCTGCATCATCGCCTTGCAGGCGATCAGGCCGCATTGGCGGTTTTCGTAGTTGATCAGCGGCAGCCAGCGCTCATAGGCGGCTTTCGCCTCTTCGCGCCTGCCCGCGAAATAGGGATCGATGATCTGCCGGATGCCGTCGGGATAGCCGCCGCCGGTCATGGCGCCGGTGGCGCCGGCATCGAGATCGGCCATGAGCGTGATCGCCTCCTCGCCGTCCCAGGGACCCTCGATGTCCTTGCCGCCAGCCTCGATCAGGCTGCGCAGCTTTGCGGCCGCGCCCGGCACCTCGATCTTGAAATAGCGGATGTTGGAGAAGTCGCGCGCGAGCCAGGCGAGCAGCTCGACCGAGAGCGGCGTGCCCGCCACCGGCGCGTCCTGGATCATGATCGGAATGTTGATCGCGCCCGAGAGCACCTTGAAGAATTCGACCACGCCTTTCTCCGGCACGCGGAAGGTCGCGCCGTGATAAGGCGGCATGACCATCACCATCGCGGCACCGGCGGCCTCGGCCTGCTGGCTGCGCGCGGCGCAGACGGCCGAGCTGAAATGGGTGGTGGTGACGATCACGGGAACCCGGCCTGCGACATGCTCCAGCACCGCATGCATCACGGTCTCGCGCTCGGCATCGGTGAGCACGAACTGCTCGGAGAAATTGGCGAGGATGCAGAGACCGTTTGAGCCGGCATCGATCATGAAATCGATGCAGCGGCGCTGGCCCTCGAGGTCGAGCTCGCCGCGCTCGTCGAAGATGGTGGGCGCGACCGGGAACACGCCGCGATAGGGGCGCTGGGCCTTGTGGTGTGGCGTAACCGGCATCGAACTCTCCATCCCTGATCGGCTATTACGTCAGTTGCTGCGCTCGTGCAGCACGACAGATGTACCCGGCGCGCCGATCGGCGGCAATGCCGATCCGCACGTCGTTGGGATGCAGAGATATCGAAATTATGCCGTCTTCACGGCGCCGAGGAAGCCTTCGACCGCGACGCGGAGACGATCGGAATCGGCCGACATCTTCTTCACGGACTCGAACAGCACCGTGCCGGCGTTGCCGGTCTCCTCGTTGAGCCTGGCGACGCTGCCGATGGTGTCGGTGACCTCGCGGGTTCCCTGCGCGGCCTGCTGGAAGTTGCGCGAGATCTCGGTGGTGGCCGCGCGCTGCTCCTCGACGGCGGCCGCAATCGCCGTCATCTTCTCGTCGATCCCGCCGATGGCGCCGCCGATCGACCGGATGGCAGCGACGGCCTGGCCCGTGGCGCCCTGAATCTCCTCGACCTGGCGCGAGATCTCTTCCGTGGCCGTTGCGGTCTGGGCGGCGAGGTTCTTGACCTCGCCGGCAACCACGGCAAAGCCGCGGCCCGCTTCGCCGGCCCGCGCGGCTTCGATGGTCGCGTTCAGCGCCAGGAGATTGGTCTGACCGGCGATGGCGTTGATCATCTTCACGACCTCACCGATGCGGCTTGCCGTCTGGTCGAGGATCTCGACCGTCGCGTTGGTCTGCTCGGCCTGCGCCACGGCCTCGCGCGCCTCACGCGCGCTGGCCTGCACCTGGGCGGAAATCTCGCCGACGGATGCGGAGAGTTCCTCGGTCGCGGCCGCGATGGTCTCGAGATTGTTCGTGGCCTGCTCGGCGGAGGAGGAGACCGCCGCGGTCTGGCTGCTCGATTCCGAGACCAGCGAGCGCACGTCGGTCGCGGTCGCATCGAGTTCCCTGGCCGACGCAGCGACGCTCTGGATGACGGCCTGCACGGTGTCGTCGAAGCTGCGACACGCTGCATCGACTGTGCCGGAGCGGGCGAGCTGGAGCGCCTGCTGCGATTCGCGTTCCTGGCCCAGCCGTTCCGCGGTCGCCGCACTCTCGCGCAGGCTTTCGAGCGCGGCCGCCATGGTGCCGAACTCGTCGGGATATCTGGATTGCGGAACGGGCGTTGCGTAGTCGCGGGCGCTGATCTTGGCGATGGCGTCGAGGATGGCGCGCACCGGGCGCATGAGGCGATTGCGCACCACGAACACGCCGGCCAGGGTAACGGCCAATGCGAGCAGGAACGCGAGCGACTGCACGACGAGATTGGAGAGCGCCTTGGCCTGAACGGTCTCGGCGCGCGCGATCGACTGATCCAGCGCTTTGTTCGCGACCCCGACGATGAGCGGGAATGGCGACTGGCACAGCGTGTTCCACTCCGAGGCGGGAAGCGCGGGCTTGCCGCTGCCGTCGAAATTCTTGGTGATCTCGCCGATCTGCTTCATGACACCATCGGTCTTGGCCTTGGCGTCCGTCGCTGCGGTGACGAGCTCCGCCGCCACGTCGGGCGCAGCCAGCAATTCGGCCATGCCCGCCCAGCCGGAGGCGATGGTGCCGTCCCATTGCGCCAGCGACCGTTTCTGGTTGTCGTCGAGCGGCTTGCTGCTGTTGACGTTCGAGCGAAGGGACGAACAATGGATTCCATAACGGTCGCGCACCTGCCAGGCAAAGCGCCGGACCTGGATCATGCGGGCGATGAAGGGGTCGTTCATCCAGGCACGGTTCGACACCGCGGTGGAGGCGAGGTTGGCCGTGTCGATCACCTTGGTGACGGCATCGTACCAGGAGTTGGTCCGCTCGATCTTGCGTTCGGCGCGCGGACGCTTGGCTTCGTCGTAGAACAGCTGGAATTGCGGAGCGGCTTCGCCCCAACGCTGCTTCAGCGTGCCGGCGAGCTCGTCACGGCGGGCGAACTCGATCGTTGCGAGCGCAGCGCCAATGGCGTCATAGCCGCCCTGCTCGGCCTTCTCCGCTGCTTCGAGTTTGGTGCGCGGATCGTCGTCGCCGAGGATTGCGCTCTGGGCATCGCCGCGATTGTTTCGCAGCGACAGAACGCCGTGGAAGATCGCCTTGTCGGCGGCGGCGAGCCGCGCGGTTTCGAGACTGTCGCTGTAGCGGCCGAACGCCCCGACCATCTGGAGCGCCGTAGAGATCAGCGCACCGGCGGCGAGCAGGGCCATCAAGGTCAGGAGGAGCGAACTTACCGATTTCTTAAACATTGTCATGAGCCGGGGGCCTACTTTTTCGAGCGCCACCTTGCCCCGGGACATGCCAATGTTTCGTTAAGCTTTTAATCGAATTGCCGTGAATTTCAGCCCTGACAGACCCTCCACGCAGCGCCCGATGTCACGCGAGTTTGGTGAAATCCGGCGGGCGCCGCTCGGCGAAAGCGGTGAAGGCCTCGCGCGCCTCGGCGGTGCGCAGACGCTGTCCGAACTGCTCGCCCTCGGCGTTCATCTGCGCGACGAGCGCCTCGCCGTTGCGCATCAGCTTCTTTGTGGCGATGAGCGCGCCGGCCGGCTGACGGGCTAGGCGCTGCGCCAGCGCGAGCGCCTCGGCGTCGAGCTGGCCCAGCGGCACCACGCGGTTGGCGAGCCCCCATTCCAGCGCGGATCTGGCCGGCACCGTCTCGCCGAGCGCGAACATCTCGTAGGCGCGCGCGTAGCCGATGCGCGCCGGCATCAGCAGGCTGGAAGCGGCCTCCGGCACCAGCGCCAGGCTGACGAAGGGCGTCGACAATTGCGCATTGTCGGCGAGCACGACGAGATCGCAATGCAGGAGCATCGTGGTGCCGACGCCGACGGCGCGGCCTTGCACGGCGGCGACCATCGGCCGGGTGCAGCGCGCCAGCGACTGGATGAAGCGCACGACGTTGCGGCTACCTTCGGACTTGCCCGCGGCGACGGCGGCGAATTCTCCGACGTCGTTGCCGGCGGTGAACATGTCGCCCTCGCCGCGGATCAGGATCACGCGGGTCGCCGGGTCGGACTCGGCGGACTCGGCGGACTCGATGGTGTCGGCGAGCTTGCCGTACATCGCATCGGTCAGCGCGTTCTTCTTGTCGGGACGCGCCAGCGTGAGCGTGAGGATTCCACCGTTGTTCTCGATCCGGACCTGGTCAGTCATTCGTTTGCTCCTCTTGGGAATTTATCCTGGATGCTCGTCAGCCAGCGCGCGACGATGTCGATCTCCGCGCTGGTAAATCCTTCCGTCAACGCCGCATTGACTTCGGCAGCGCCGGCTTTCGCCTGCGCCAGAGCCGTGCGGCCTTTCGGCGTCAGCCAGATGCGCCAGGCGCGTCCGTCCTCGTGGTCCGCGCGCCGCTCGACCAGTCTGGCGGCCGCCGTGCGATCGACGAGGCCGGAAATCCCGGCCGGCCCCAGATCGAGCGCCGCGCCCGCCTCGCCCATCAGGACGCCGTCCTGCTTGCCGAGGATGAACAACAGCCCCGCCTGCGCGGGTGTCACATCAGTCTCGGGCTGCGCCGCCATCCAGCGCTGCAAGCGCCGCTGCGCAACGCTCAACAGGTAGATCAGCCGATGATGCTTCGCGCCGGCCTCATTATTTCGCATGCGAAATACATAGCCCAGGCGGATCGGATTGTCAAAAGCGCATTGCTAGGCCCCGCGCGGCGCGACAGCCATCCAGGAACAGCGCCGCGCAGCGTCGCACGCGCCGCTCGATCTGCTGGCGCGACGGCAGAGGCATGCTGCCGTAAATCGCAGCGCGCTGCGGCGCCGATGCGACCATGCCGATCAGCATGCCGGCCACCTCCTCCGCATCGTCGATGGCGATACGCTTGCGCTTGACCTGGACGCGCAGCCAGCCGGCCAGCGCCCTGACGGTGCGGGAAATGCCGTTTTTGTAGAAATTCAGGGCAAGCTCGGGGAATGCGGCGGATTCCTGCAGCACCATGCGCTGCAACGCCACGACCTCCGGATCGAGCGCGAGATCGGCGCAGGCGAGCAACGCGGCGCGCAAGCCGGTTTCGATATCGACCTCGTCGCTGGCCTGCAGATCGACGGCGGAGAGCAGCCGCTCGAGCCGGTCGGCGCACATCGCCTCGAACAGCGCGGCCTTGCTGGGAAACAGACGATACAGCGTCCTGGTCGAGATGCCGGCGTGGCGCGCCAGTTCCTCGGTGCTGGTCGCCGCATAGCCTTCAACGGCGAACGCGTGCCGCGCGGCCTCGAGGACGATCCGCTTCGTCTCCTCGTCGCAGCGCACCGGCGGCCGTCCGCGCGGGCGGCTTTCGCCCGAAGATCTTGCGCTTTCCGATTTTGCCTGAGCCATGTCTTTAAATGATGCCTGTCATTCCATTGACAATTCCGAAGCTAGTCTCATTTTGGAAATTATCAAGTTTCCTAATTCCGGGGAGCCGGCCATGACCGTCCACACCACCCCCTCTGCTGCCGCCCAAACCGCCATTCCCGCGACCGCGCCGGAAGGCGTCCTGCCCGCCGCGCCGAGTGTCGTCCGCCGGCAAACGCCCAACATTCGCAAACTGTTGCTGATGGGTGCGGCGATCGTCGCGGTGACCGGCGCGAGCTGGTACGGCTACGACTACTGGACCGTCGGTCAGTGCCTCGTCTCCACCGATGACGCCTATGTGAAGGCCGACAACACCACCATCGCGCCGAAGGTCAGCGGCTATCTCGACCGTGTCCTGGTCGGCGATAACGAGCATGTGAAAGCCGGCCAGGTGCTGGCCAGAATCGACGACCGCGACTTCCGGGTCGCACTCGACCAGGCCAAGGCCGACGTCGCCGCCGCGAACGCGACGGTGACGAGCAAGGAAGCGCAGCTCGACGTTCAGGAAGCCGTGATCGCAGCGGCGAGAGCGACCATCGATGTCGACAATGCCGCGAAGCTTTTCGCCAGGCAGGAGAACAAGCGCTACACCGATCTTGCCGCAACGGGCTTTGGCAGCGTGCAGAACGCGCAGCAGGCGCAGGCGCGCGATGCCGGCGCCGACGCGGCGATCCAGCGCGATATCGCCAATCTCACCTCCGCACTCAAGCAGGTCGACCTCCTGAAAGCCGAGATCCTGCAGGCCAGGGCCGCGGCCGCCCGCGCAGCCGCGCTCCAGCGTCAGGCCGAGCTCAATCTCGGCTACACCACGATCGTCTCCCCGATCGACGGCGTGGTCGGCAACCGCTCCTTGCGCGTCGGCCAGTTCGTGCAGGCGGGCACGCAGTTGATGGCGATCGTGCCGGCCGAAGGCGCCTACGTCGTCGCCAATTTCAAGGAGACGCAGCTCACGCATGTGCAGCCGGGCCAGAGCGTCGATATCGAAGTCGACACGTTCCCGGGCCAGGTCATGCACGGCCACGTCGATTCGATCGCGCCGGCCAGCGGCCAGGAATTCGCGCTGCTGCCGCCGGACAACGCGACCGGCAATTTCACCAAGGTCGTGCAGCGCATCCCGGTCAGGATCGCGCTCGATGCCGGGCGTGGACCCGCAATTGCGCTCCGTCCCGGCATGTCGGTGATACCGACCATTGCAACACGTTCGGCCGCGCCGACCGCAAATGCGGCAAAGACGCCCAAAGCCAAGCTCGTTTCTGGAGGGTCGTGCCATGTCAAACAGCCTCTCAATTTCGACGCAAGCCACACCGGCCGCGACGCCTGATCGCACGGCGAGCGACCCCAACCGCGCGAGCGCCGCGACCTGGATCGCCGTGCTCGCCGCCATGATCGGCTCGTTCATGGCGATCCTGAACATCCAGATCACCAACGCCTCGCTGCTCAACATCGAAGGCGGCATCGGCACCGGCGCCGAGAACGGCTCATGGATCTCGACGTCGTATCTGATCGGCGAGATCATCGTGATCCCGCTGACCGATTATATGAGCCGCGTGTTCTCGTTCCGCCGCTACATGCTGGCGAGCGCGACGCTGTTCGCCGCCTTCTCCGTCGCCTGCGCCTTCACCCATGATTTGCCGTCGATGATCGCGATGCGCGGCCTGCAGGGCTTTGCCGGCGGCGTGCTGATCCCGATGGCATTCACGCTGGTGCTGACCAAGCTGCCCAAGCCGCAACAGCCGGTCGGCCTCGCGATCTTCGCGCTGTCAGTCACCTTTGCTCCCGCGATCGGCCCGACCATCGGCGGTTATCTCACCGAGAACTACGGCTGGCGCACCATCTTCTTCGTCAACGTGATCCCGACGGCGGTGATGGTGGCCGCGCTCTATCTGACGCTGGAGCGGCAGAAGATGCAGCTTGGCCTGCTGAAAGAAGGTGACTGGGCCGGCATCGTCACCATGGCGATCGGACTGTCGGCGCTGCAGGCCGTGCTCGAAGAGGGCAACAAGGACGACTGGTTCTCCTCGCCCTTCATCGTCAAGCTGGCTGTGATCGCAGCCGTCAGCCTGACCCTGTTCGTCGCGATCGAGCTCACGATCGAGAAGCCGCTGATCCGGCTGCGCCTGCTCACGCAACGCAATTTCGGCTTCGGCACCGTCGCGATGACCATGGTCGGATTCGCGCTGTTCGGCTCGGTCTACATCCTGCCTGCCTATCTCGGCCAGGCCCAGGGCTACAATGCCGAGCAGATCGGCAATGTGCTGGCCTGGACCGGCCTGCCGCAGCTCGTGCTGATTCCGCTGATCCCGAAGCTGATGCAGCGCTTCGACACGCGCTACATCGCCATCACCGGCTTGCTGATCTTCGCCTATAGCTGCTTCATGAACACCGCGATGTCGCCGGACTATGCCGGAGACCAGCTCTGGATCCCGAACATCGTGCGCGCGGTGGGGCAGGCCATGGTGCTGACGCCGCTGACCTCGGTGCTGACGGGCGGCATCGCTCCGCAGGACGCGGCCGCGGCCTCCGGCATCAGCAACATGTTCCGCAACCTCGGCGGCGCGATCGGCACGGCGACGCTCGCGACCATCATCACCAAGCGCGAACAATTCCACTCCAACATCATCGGCCAGTCGGTCACGCTCGGCCGCGAGGAGGTCCGCGCCCGCATCGCACAGATGACGAACTACTTCATGGCCCACGGCGTGCCCGACCCCAACGCCGCACGCGAGCAGGCCATCATCGCGCTCGGCAAGACCGTGAAGCGCCAGGCCCTGGTGATGGGCTATTCGGACGCCTTTGCCGTGATCGGAATCGTGCTCGTGATCGCCGCCATCGCGGTCCTGCTGACGCGGCGCGTGAAGGCGGCGGGCGGACCGGCACATTAGGACCTCACCCATCGATTGAAATTTCGCGGCTGCGAGGAACCGCTGCTCAACCGGCTCCTCAACGAAATGGACGGCTTGAAGCAGGACGCTGACATCTTGTTCGTGCTGACCACCAACCGTCCCCAGCAGCTTGAGAGCGCGCTCGCCGGCCGCCCCGGCCGTATCGATCAGGCCATCGAGGTGCCTCTTCCTGACGAGACCGGCCGCAGCAAGCTGGTCCGACTCTACGGCAAAGGGCTGCCGCTCGATGAGGCCGTCGTCGCCGAGGCCGCCCGGCGTAGCGAGGGCACGAGTTGTGCCTTCATCAAGGAGCTGATGCGGCGCTTGGCGCAGGCCAGCCTCGCGCGTGACGGCGGCAACTCCGTCGTTTCCGCCGAGATCGACGAGGCGCTCGACGACATGCTGTTCTCCGGCGGACGGCTGAATGCGCAACTGCTCGGTGGCGCGCAGGCGATGGCGGCGGGATGACACCCGCCACCATGGCGGTTCGCTCAGATTCGTCTCACGGCGCGCAGGTGAAACTCGACGCCTCCGTCACCGCACCCGACTTGTAGTGCGGCCAGCCCGGCCAGCGGCATAGCGGCATCGCGCGCAACGTCGCAAACGACGGCGCCTCGACCTTCTGCTCGGCAACCTCCAGGTCGCCGGGCGCCTTGCCCTTCTCGACCCAGTCGACCAGCACGCTCAGCATGTCGACATTGGCCGGTGCGCCGGAGCCGACGTGATCGACACCGGGCGCGGTGTAGAGCCGCGCGAACTCCGCCGTCTCCGCCTTGCCCAGCTTGCGCTCGACGCTCTCGAAATAGCGGATGCCGGCATAGGGGCTCTGCGCGTAGTCCGCCATGTGCTCGAGCATGATCAGCCGGCCGCCACGGGCGCGAAAACGGCTGAGATCGGGATCGGTCGAATCCATCAGGCTCGATACCTCGAGCAGCCGCGCCTTGTGGTCCTCGACCTTGTAGGTGGTGACGTCAAGCTTGGGGTCGCGTGCGAACACGTATTGGATGCCGCCGGCGCCGTAGATCCAGGCGATGCCATTCTTGGGCGCGGGCGGCTGCGCGGGCGGCGCGGTGCCGAGCCACCACGCGATCCAGCCGCCGGTTGGGCCGACGGCCGGCGTGTCCTCACCCGAGACGCCCCAGCCCGGATAGTCGTCGAGACCATTGGCAAGTGCGAACGGGAATTTGTAGGTCGCGTGCAGCGTGTTCACCGCGTCGATCTGCGCATCGGTGAGGCACTGGTCGCCACTCTGACCAGGCGCGCAGCGCAGCGCCTCGACCTTGAACGCGGCCTTGCACGCCACGGGATCCTGCACCAGCGCGTCGTCGGAGCCGTCGGCCTTGTCGCAAGCTGTGCGCACAGCATCGCCCACGAGCTTCACCTGCGCCGGATTGATCCAGCCGTCACCCATCGTCACGAGACCCGAGCGCGTGCCGGCATGCTGCAGGCCGACCCAGTTGATGACAGGCACGCGGGCGAAGATGCCGTCGAAATCGTCAGGGTAGCGCTGCGCCATGGTGAGGCCTTCGCGGCCGCCTTCGGACGAGCCCATGAAGTACATTTTCTCCGGCCTCTTGCCGTAGGCGCGCTGCATCAGCCCGACGGCGGCATCGCGCACCTTCTTGTAGGCGCGATGGGCGAAATTCTCGAACGCTTCGTCGTTGAGCGCGAACAGCTGCGGCGGCTCACCCGGCTTTGACTCATGGCCGGAATCGGTCCCGTAGGTGACGAAGCCGCGCGCGAGCGGCGACGGCTTGTCGAACGGATAGGCCGGCGGCAGCGCAAGGCCGGTGATGAGCACGCCGTTGAAGCCGCCGCCGCCATATTGCAGCGAGCGACCGTTCCATTCGACGGGAAGATTGACCTGAAACCTGATCGGCGGCGCCTTGGGGTCGGTGGGATCGATATGGCCGAGCACCTTGCAGAAGCCGGGATTGGCCGGAATGATGCGCCCCGATGGCGTCGGCCCGCGTTCGGCGACGGCGATCTGCGACGGCGCCAGGAAGGTCGCGGAATCAATCGTCACGGCGTCCGCGCTGCCGGCGAGGCCCTTGCAGACCGTGTCCGCATCCTCGGCGAGCGTCGCCGCCGACGCGGCGCCGGCGCCCAGCGCGGCCGCCGTCCCCACAAGCAACGCACAGACCTTCACACGCATCCGCGCCATCATTTCCCCCTGCTTTGTTGTTTTCGTTCGTTCCATCAGGAGGCCTCATTCAAGGCCACCTCCGGCCGGTCGTCAATGCAGTGCTAGTGCTCGAACACCAGCCGCGCGCCGACCGTGCCTTCGAGGCTGCGGATCTGCGCAAGCAGCGCGGCTGAATCCTCGCCGCCGAGGTCGGCGTCGAGCACGACGTAGCCGAGGTCGCCGGCGGTCTCCAGATATTGTGCGACGATGTTGATGTCGCGCTGGAGGAAGACCTCGTTCAGACGGCGCAGCATGCCGGGCACGTTGCGATGGACGTGGCTGAAGCGCGCGCCGGCGGGGCGCAGATGCAGCTGCACCTCCGGGAAATTCACCGCCCCCATGGTCGAGCCGGTGATGAAATAGTCGACGAGCTTGCGCGCGACCTCGCCGCCGATGCGCTCCTGCGCCTCCTCGGTCGAGCCGCCGATATGCGGCGTGAGGATGACGTTCTCGAGCCCCTGCATCGGGCTCTTGAAGCGATCGGAATTCGACGAGGGCTCGACCGGAAACACGTCGATGGCGGCGCCGGCGAGATGGCCGTCGCGCAATGCTGCAGCGAGCGCATCGAGATCGACCACGGTGCCGCGGCTGTTGTTGATCAGGAACGAGCCGGGCTTCATCGTGCGCAGCTCCTTCTCGCCGATCATGCCGGCGGTCTCGGGCGTCTCCGGCACGTGCAGGCTGACCACGTCGCTCTGCGCCAGCAGCTCTTCCAGTTTCTCGACCGGCTCGGTGTTGCCGTGGCGGAGCTTATCGGTGCGATCATAGTAGATCACCCGCATACCGATGGCCTCGGCCAGCGTCGATAGCTGCGAGCCGATATTGCCGTAGCCGACGATGCCGAGCGTGCGGCCGCGCACCTCGCGGCTGCCGGTCGCCGATTTGTCCCAGCCGCCGTCATGAGCCGACACCGAGCGAGGGAAGATGCGCCGCAGCAGCATCACGATCTCGCCGATCACGAGCTCGGCGACGCTGCGCGTGTTGGAGAACGGCGCGTTGAACACCGGAATGCCGCGCTTGCGCGCCGCCATGAGATCGACCTGGTTGGTGCCGACGCTGAAGCAGCCGACTGCGAGAAGCTGGTCGGCCGCCGCGAGCACGTCGTCGGTGATCTGGGTGCGCGAGCGGATGCCGAGCAGCGACACGCCCTTGAGCGCCCGCCGCAGATCCTCGCCGTCCAGTGCCTTGGTCAGCCGCTCGACATTGGCGAAGCCCGCGCTTCTGAACAGGTCCACGGCGCTGTCGTTGACGCCTTCGAGCAGCAGCGCCTTCGCGTTCCGCTCAGGGCTTTGGCCTGGGGCTGGCATAGAATCTCCATGGGTAGACTTTGCCGCAGCTCATAGACCGCAGGGCAGACTCAGCACAATAGGGTTTGGAGATGGGAACAAGATGACCGGACGGTAGTCAGATGACGTAGAATCCATGCGTGCCGTCGCGGCGGAGCTGTTCGACCAAACCGTACTCCCAGTCGAGATAGGCCTGCATCGCGCGCTCGGCGACATCGGTGCCCTCATAGGGGCGGCGGTAGCGGTGGGCCGGGTCGGGCTTCGGCAACACCCGCGGCGGACCGACCTCGAGCGCGCCGTCATAGCCGCCCTCGAGCACGTAAACCTCCCAGCCCATCTGCGCCAGCCAGGATGCCGTCATGTCGGCCCGGACGCCCTTGTCGTCGCTCAGCAGGATACGCGCGCCGCGCACAGGCGCGGCCATGTCGGTCTCCTGGACCAGCTGCCCGCCAGGATAATGGCGGAAGCCGGGGAGATGGCCGGCCGCATATTCTTCCGCGTCGCGCACGTCGAAGCGATAGAGCGTGCGCTCCGTCTGCGCCGCGAGCGCCCCCGCCTCGCCCGCGCCGACATGGCGAACACCGGCGCGATAGGCGACGTCGCGCGCATTGGCCGGACCGCCCTCGAAGGGTCCGATCGCCCCGCGCCGGTCGGCGCCATGGTTGAGCGTATGCCGCGCCAGCGTCCAGCCGATGGTGCCGTTGCGCAGCGCCCGCACCTTGTTGGGCACGCCGGCATTGATCAGCGACTGGGTGCCGATGATCGAGCGGGTGCGGCCGGCGCAATTGACGATGATGGTGGTGTCGGGATCGGGCGCCGCCTGGCCTGCCCGCAACACCAGCTCCGCGCCGGGTACGCTGACCGAGCCCGGAATGTTCATCGTCGCATATTCGTCGAAGCGGCGGACGTCGAGGATGGCGATATTGGCCTTGTCCGCAATCAGTTTTGCCACCTCGTCGGCACTGAACGAGGGGGTGTGCCTGCGCGACTCGACCAGCTCGCCAAAGGCCTTGGAATAGGAATTGACGTCCTCGAACATTTGATAGCCGGCCGCGCGCCAGGCCTTCAGCCCGCCGTCGAGCGCGCTGAGGTTGGTATAACCGAGTGCGGCAAGCCGTTCAGCGCCGGGCGCGACCAGTCTCTCGCCGTCGTCATAGAGCACGATCGGCACATCTTTGCGCGGCAGCCTCACCTCGGCTTCGACCGCGATCCTGTCCGCAGCCATGTTGGCGGCAAACAGCGGATGACCGGTCGCAAAGGCGGCCTCGTATCTGAGATCGAGCAACGCGATCTCCTCGCGGAGCAGCAACGCGCGGCGGATGTCGGCGGGAGTGACGTTGGTGAGCTTCATGGCAAAGACCTTGGCGAGGACAGGCCACGGGTTTTGAACGATCGTCGCGCGCTTGGCTAGCCTTCGCGCCGGTTCACTCGCCCGAAACCAGCCGCCCGAGCGGGGGCTGCGCCGGGCGCCGCAGCCTGCGGCGCGACAGATAAAGCAGCACGCCGGTGACCGCGAACAGCGGCATCAGCGCTGCCGCGATCATGAACGCCAGCTTGCCGGGCCAACCCAGAATTGCGCCGCGGTGGATGTCGAGCAGATTTGCGATGGTCTTCTCGCCGAGGGTCTTGTCGGCGTAACGCTCCGCGGAAACGAATTGGCCGGTGGCTGCATCGACGCGGAATTCGTCACGGGTGGTGTCGAGGGTGGAGTCCTTACCCCAGGAGCGGATCCGTATCGCCGTGCCCGGACCGGCGGGAAGCGTCAGCAACGCCCTGGAGAAATGGTCGCCCTCTTCGCGCTGGAACGTCGTCCACGCACGATCGAAGCCCACCGCCTGAGCCGGCTCGGGATGGCCGGGTGCGCGCGGCTGCTTCGGCTGCATCTTCGCCGCAGCGACTTGCGGACGCGACAGCAGCCGGACGACGCCATCCTTGTACCAGTCGAACGAGTACCACAGGCCGGTAAGCGTCATCACGAGATAGATCGGCAAACCCCAGGTGCCGATCACCGCATGCAGCGACCGGTGCAGTCCGCGCCCGCTGAGCCCGAGATTCGGCTTCAACCACGTCTTCACGCTGCCGACGTGACGCGGCCAGCGCAGCACGAGACCAGAGATGAGCATGACGATCAGGCCGAGCGCGGCGATGCCGGTGGTCTGACGCCCCCACCCCTTGGCATCGCCGGGAATCAGGAGCCAGCGATGCAGCCGGCGGACGGTCGCGAAAAACTCCTCACCGCGCGGCGATCCCAGCACGCGAGCGTCATACGGATCGACATACAGTGAGGCCGGCCGCACGCCCTGCACGTCGCGGCCGAAGCGAACATGCACCGCGGCCGACGGATCGCTCGACAGCGTGACGGCTGCCACCTTGCCGGCATCCTGCCCGGCCTTAAGCCGCGCCACCAGTTCGTCGGGCATCAGCGGCGGCGCCTGACGCGGCGCGACCTGCATGATGCCGCCGTTCAGATAGTCGCCGATCTCGTCCTCAAAACTCATGATCGCGCCGGTCAGCGCGATCACGGCCAGCAGCAGCGCGAGCACGAGACCCGCGATGGAATGGACCTGGAGCAGACCGGCCTTGATCGCGCGCCCCATCCTACGCATCGCTCCCGATCTCCATGATCGGCACGATCCACAAATCGGCATGGGCGCACCGCGCGACCATCCCTAAAACTTCACCGTCGCCGACAGCGAGAAGCGGCGGGCATCGCCGACTGCAACGTTCAGGGCGTTCCCGGTGCTGGACGTATAATAGAGCTTGTCGAACAGGTTCTTGACGTTGAACTGATAGGTCACCGGCAGCTTGTCGATCTTGGTGTCGTAGGTCGCAAAGACGTCCGCGACGGTATAGGCCGGCATGACGAACGTGTTGGCGGAATCGCCCGGCCTGTCGCCGACATAATGCGCACCGCCGCCGAGCCGCAGACGGCCGGGGAGCGCGTCGCCGAAATCGTAGACGAGATAGAGCGAAGCCGTGTTCATTGCGGCGTTGAACAGCTTCGCATTGCCGACGACGGGATCGTTGATCAAGCGTGCGTCGGTATAGCCGTAGCTTCCGATCAGACTCCATTGATCGCTCAACTTGCCGGTCACGTCCAGTTCGATGCCGCGCGACCTGGCTGCGCCGGATGTGCGCGCCGCCGATTTGCCGTTGCCGATATCGTCCAGCACCAGCACGTTCTTCTTCTGGATATCGTAGAACGCCAATGTGCCAGACAGCCGCTTGCTGACGTCGAACTTCAAACCAGTCTCCCACTGCGTGCCCTCTTCTGGCGCGATGGTGGAATCGACGACAAAGCCGGTGGTGAACGCCGCGATGACCGATGTCGGCTTCAACGACTGCGTATAACTCACGTAATACGAAAGCTGATCGTTCAGCTTGAAGACGACGCCGCCGAGCGGCAGTACCTTGTCGCCCGCCAGATTAGTGTTCGTGACGAAGAGAGGCCGGCCTTTCCCTGCGAGCTGCTCGTATTCCATCCAGCGCACACCTCCGACCACGGAGAGCCAGTTGGTCAGATGGAACGTGTCCTGGGCGAAGAAGCCGCGGGTGCCGAGCTTGTCGGTCTGTTCGCTATCGGTTGCCGAAACGGTCGTGCCCGGCACGATCAGCCCGTAGACCGGGTTGTAGAAATTGAAGCTCGGGGTCGCTTGCCGGATCAAATCGTGGCGATCGATCGTGCGATACAGCGCCTCGCCCCCGAACAGGATCTCGTTGCGGAAGCCGCCCATCCAGACGTCGCCCTGAAGATAGGAGGTGCCGTAGCTGGCGTTGCTCAGCGAATTGCGCGTACCGTCATTGCTGCGGGTCTCGACGCCGGTGGTGGCGTTGACGCCGGTGATACGAAGCTGGTTGGCGCTGAAGGTCTCGGTGTTGTAGCTGTAGGCCGCCGTGACCTTCCAATTGTCGTCCAGCTTCTGCTCGACCGAGGCCTGCACCAGGTCGGAAGTGCCCCACATGTTGTTGAAGGGTTCGTCGAGCCGGCGCGTCTTCGGGATCGCCAGCGGAGCGCCCTTGACGAAGGCAGTGCCGCGATCGAATGGATAGATGAATTCGCGGTGCTCATAGGTGAGCTGGACCGTCGTGGTGTCGCCGTACCAGGCCAGCGACGGGTTCACCAGCATTTCCCTGTGGCGGCCGAAGTTGCGCCAATAGTCTTCGCTGACGCCGTAGCCGATGAAGCGATAGGCGAGACCGCCGTCGCCGATCGGACCGGTAATGTCGAGCGTGCCGTCGGCGCCGCTGCGGTTGTTCGCGAAGGTCGAGCCGAGCAATGTGACCGAGCCGTGCTGGTAGAGCTCCGGACGCTTGCTGATGGTGTTGACGATACCGCCGGGATCCATGATGCCGTAGAGCAGCGAAGCCGGTCCCTTCAGCACTTCCACGCTCTCGACCGCGGCATTGAGGCTGCGCCCCTGCACCAGCGGCATGCCGTTGCGCATGATCGAGCCGTCGCGATTGTCGCCGAAGCCACGGCGGATCACCGCGTCCTGGGTGCCGGCGAGCGTATTGGTCTGGGCGATGCCGCTGATATTGACCAGCGCATCGTCGATGTTGCGCGGCAACTGGTCCTTCAGCACTTGCGCAGGCACGACGTTGACGGTCTGCGAGGTGTCGAGCGGCGAGGCGCCGCTGCGCAGCGTCGTCGAACTCGGCATCGCGCGATAACCAACCTTGGCGGCCTGTTGCGTGGCGGCCTCGGCGGCGGCGCGCTCCGAGAGCGTCGGCGCTGCGGGTGTAGCGGCGTTCCGGCTCCGCTGGCGCGCGACGCTTTGAGCGCGGCGCGGAGACTGGTCCGATGGGCGCGCCGCTTTCGGCCGCGGCGCCGGCGCTTCCACCGTCACCGGCGGCAGTGCCGATTGCGCCTGCGCGGTCGCCGTGCCGGAGGGAAATTCGGCGAGCAGCACGGCTGCGCCGATGAGAAGACCCGCGCGGCTCTCGCCGGCACGATGACGACGGCCGCTGACGCGCTGGCCATCCACAGAGACACGCACTTTCGATTCACTTCCAAGTCAGACGCAGAAGCTGGCGCGTCTAACAGTCGCGGCGATCAAAGAGAACCGTAGTCGGGCTTGAATAGCTCTAGTGTTGAATCGTTCTAAGCGTAGAGCAGCGCCGAACGTCACTCACTGATTGACGCTGTCGCGACCGCGACACGCTGCACGCGAATTCGTGGCAACGTGTCACGGTGTTGCGGTGTTGCGGTGTTGCGCGATCTCACACGATGGCGGGAGTGATCAGCTCGTCGAGCTGCCGCTTGAACGCGGTTCCGTCGGACAAGGCACGGAGCGGCGGGCGCACGCGCAACCACGCAGCATCACCGGTCTGTGCCGCCAGGATGGCCTTCAGCGTCACGAGGAACGACGGCGTCTTCAGCACGACGTCGACCGCAGCCTGCATCCGCGCTTCGACATCCTTGCCGTCGACCATGCCCTTGACCAGCTCCGGCGCGACATTGGCCATGCCGCAGATGGTGCCGGCGCCGCCGGCAGCGATCGCGCGGGCAATGTCGGCTTCGTTGCCGACGGTAATGGCGAGCTCCGGCGCGGCGGCGCGGAACGCCTGGAATTGCTTGAAGTCGCCGCTTGAGTCCTTCAGACCCGCAACGACCTTGCCGTAGCGCCTGCGCAGACTGGCAGCCACGCTGGTCGGGATCGCAACGCCCGAGACCTGCGGGATATGATAGAGCAAGGCGCGCAGGCGATCGTCGGCGACGCCGTCGAGGATCGCTGCAAAGGCATCCTCGATGCCCTCGGGCGTGACGCTGCGGTCGAAATAAGGCGGCAGATACAGCACGTGACGCAGGCCGAGGCCGAGCACGGCACGCGTCAGCGCGATGCTGTCGGTGATGGCGGGAAATCCGCCGCCGATGCCGATGCGGTCAGGCGCGACGCCGGCCTTGAGCACGGCTTCGATGGTCGCGACGCGCTCGGCGACATTGAACGAGGTGCCCTCGCCGGTCGTGCCGAACAGCACGACACCGTCGACGCCCTTGCCGAAGAGTTGCTTGGCGTGGGCCGCGAGCTTGGCGGAGTCCACGCTGCCGTCCGTCGCCAGCGGCGTCGCCGACGCCACCCAGAACCCGCGAATTGCCTCCGCCGCCATCTCACTGCCTTTTGCTGCGCCCCGGACCAAGCCTCTGATCGCCAACGATCTTCGGAAGCTTCCCGAGTCTTGATTTTGCTTTACTTTCCATCTTGTACCTTACATACAAGGAAGACGCAAATCCTTTTCCGCTGTCGCGGCGCGCCCTGGACGCGACCAATTCCAAGGGGAGGTCTCACATGAACATGGTGACCCCGATCGAGCGTCCCGACCAATTGCTTGGCGCCTTGCGCGACAGGCTCGGCGCGGCTGCCGTGCTTGTCGGCGCCGACGTGCCCGCGCGCAATTGCAACGACTGGAGCGCGAGCCTGCCGCAAACCCCGCTCGCGGTGATCCGCCCGGTCGACGCCCAAGGCGTTGCCGACGCGATTGCGACCTGCCGGAAGGCGCAGCTGCCGTTCGTGCCGCAGGGCGGATTGACCGGGCTGTGCCGCGGTGCCTCGCCGGAAGCAGGCTGGGTCGCGATCTCGCTGGAGCGCATGAGCGGCATCGAGGAGATCGATCAGGCGTCGGCGACGATGACGGTGAAAGCCGGCACGCCGCTTCAGACGATTCAGCAGGCGGCCGACGAGGCCGGCTTCTTCTTTCCGCTCGACCTCGGTTCGCGCGGCTCCTGCGCGATCGGCGGCAATCTCTCGACCAATGCCGGCGGCAATCGCGTGATCCGATACGGCATGACGCGTGAGCTGGTGCTCGGACTCGAAGTGGTGCTGCCTGACGGCACCATCATCACCAGCCTCAACAAGCTGATGAAGAACAATGCCGGCTACGATTTGAAGCATCTGTTCATCGGCTCGGAAGGCACACTCGGCATCATCACCCGCGTGGTGCTGCGGCTGTTCCCGAAACCGCGCTCGACCATGGCCGCGCTGTGCGCGCTGAAGGACTATGCCGCGGTGATCGCGCTGCTCGGCGCCGCGCGAAGCGGGCTCGGCCCGCTGCTGTCGGCGTTCGAGGTGATGTGGCCGGATTACTGGGACGTGATCACGAATCGCGCCGGCGTCAAGCCGCCGGTCGCCGCAGGGCATGGCCTCTACGTGCTGGTCGAAGCGCAGGGCACCGACGAAAGCCTGGATGCGCCGCGTTTCCAGGCCTGGCTCGAAGAGCTGATGGAGCGCGGGCTGCTCGCCGATGCCGCCGTGGCCCAATCGCTGGCGCAGACGCAAAGCTTCTGGCGCGTGCGCGACATCTGCGCCGAATTCGGCCAGGTGCTGGGCCCGCACATCTCCTACGACATCGGCCTTGCGGTGGCGCGGATGGACGAGTTCGTGACGCGTTGCAAGGCCGCGCTCGCGAAAGGCATCAAGGGCTGCGAGAGCGTCTATTACGGCCATATCGGCGACGGCAATCTGCATCTCGTCTCCTGGGTGACCGGCCTTGCCGTCGAGCAGCAGCCGAAGGAGGAGATGGACGCGATCATCTACGATCTCGTGCGCGAGCTTGGCGGCAGCGTTTCCGCCGAGCACGGCATCGGCACGCTGAAGAAGAAGTGGCTGGGTCATGCCCGCAGCGATGCCGAGATCGCGCTGATGCGGACGCTGAAGGCCGCGCTCGATCCGGATCATCTGCTCAATCCCGGCAAGGTGATCTGAGAAAGCCGATGCGATCGCTGAAGCTCGATGTGCCGAAATCGCTGTCGCAGCGGGTGATGCAGCGGCTGCGCCAGGCCATCATCGACGGCGAGCTCGCGCTCGGCGCCGCGATCTCCGAGGAGATGGTGGCAAATTCCTTCGGGGTCAGCCGCACCCCGGTGCGCGAGGCGATGGGCCAGCTGCAGGCGCAGGGCCTCGTCGTGATCCGGCCGCAGGTCGGCAGCTTCGTGTTCACGCCGAGCGCCGAGGACATCACCGCGCTCTGCACCTTCCGCATCGCGCTGGAGCCCAAGGCCGCCGAGCTCGCCTTCCGCCACGACCGTGACGGCGCGATCACGACGATGAGCGAGGCGATCGCATCGATGGAGCCGGCGATTGCGGCCAGGGACAACATCGCCTACGGCCGCGCCGATGCCGCCTTTCACGAGGCACTGTTCGCCCATTGCGGCAACCGCTATCTCGCCGAATCCTATCAGCTTGCCTCCAGCCGTGTCGCCGCGCTTCGCACCAACCTGACTTCGCCGATCGACGTGCGCACGCGCACGTCCTTCGACGAGCATCGAAGGCTGCTCGATCTGTTCGCGCGCGGCGAGTTCGGCGCCTTCGCAGCGCTGATGACCACGCACATCACCAATTCGGGCGTGGTCTATGCAAAGGCGCTGCAGGTCGATTGAACGCTTCTAAAGCACGATGAGATTGGATGAATCGTCAACGCGCTCTAGGTTCTTGTTTGAGCATGATCTTTTCGGAAAACCGCTTCGCACCTTTCCGGATCGTGCTCTAGCGCGGCTCCTTCGAGCCCGGCCTGTCCAGAAAATCCAGCGCGGTGTTGATCTGTTCGAGCTGGTGCTCGATCTTGTCGCGATCCTCGACCGACGGCGCCTTCGCGAGCTGCTCCACGAGTTTCTGCTTTCGCAACAGCAAGTTCTCTATGACTGTGCTCACAGCTCCCCCATCGCCAGAGGGCGAACATCGAGGAATCCCGGCCCGGACGCGAGCGCGCGCAGGCCGGCCCGGCGCAAACCCTCCATCAGAATGTTCGCGGAGACGGTTGGTTCCTGCGATTGAACCACGATGCTTCCGGCGGAACCAGCAGCGGGGCTCATGACCGCCTTCAGCTGTTCCCCTGCCCATGGAGCACGCGCATATCCCATGAGGGCTGCATATGCGGCGCTCGCAGTGCTCCGGGCGGCGAGACAATGCTCGCGAGCAACGCCGGCACAATTGGCGTGCGGGTGACGGAGACCGAGAACACCGCCAGCAGCGCGCAGACCATGCAGAGCCTCATCCGCACCGTCCTGCGATCGGTGATCGGCAGTAGCAGGAAAAACATCATCGCCAGGATCAGCAGTGCGTCGACCAGAAAAAGCATGGATCTCTCCCTCGAAACTGAGGGGAGGATGACGCGACGCGTATCGGCCGTATGTGGACCGTGTCACAGTCCGGCAACGCCGCTCCCGCGCGCGGTTGGCGTTGCCGAATTGCGCGCCACGCGGGAACCGGAATCGGCGAAGACAGCCCATCGATCGGTTGTATTCGCGGCGCCGGAGTCCTATGCGTAAGCGCATGGACACCCAGATCATGACCGCCGAAAAGCCCCTGATGGCGCAGGCGCGCCCGCGCAAGCCGGCGCCGTTCCTGCCGATGAGCCGCGCCGAGATGGATGCGCTCGGCTGGGATGCCTGCGACATCGTGCTGGTGACCGGGGACGCCTACGTCGACCATCCGAGCTTCGGCATGGCCATCATCGGCCGTCTGCTGGAGGCACAGGGCTTTCGGGTCGGCATCATCTCCCAGCCCGACTGGCATTCGGCCGAACCGTTCAAGGTGCTCGGCAAGCCAAAGGTGTTCTTCGGCGTCACCGGCGGCAACATGGATTCCATGGTGAACCGCTACACCGCGGACCGCCGCATACGCAGCGATGATGCCTATACGGCCGGCGGCGAAGGCGGCAAGCGGCCGGACCGCTGCACCGTTGTCTACGCCCAGCGCTGCCGCGAGGCGTTCAAGGACGTGCCGATCGTGCTCGGCGGCATCGAGGCCTCGCTGCGCCGGATCGCGCATTACGACTACTGGTCGGACAAGGTGCGCCGCTCGGTGCTGGCCGACGCCAAGGCCGACCTCCTGCTCTACGGCAATGCCGAGCGTGCCGTGGTCGAGGTGGCGCAGCGGCTTGCCGCCGGCGAAGCGCCGCGCGCGCTCGACGACATCAGGGGCGTCGCGCTGTTCCGCCGCGTGCCCGAGGATTATGCGGAGCTGCACGCCGACGATCTCGATTCCGCCGACGAGGGCGCATCGCGGACGAAAGGCTTGACCGTGATCCGGCTGCCGGCGCTGGAGCAGGTCGAGCAGGACAAGGAAGCCTATGCGCGCGCCTCGCGCGTGCTGCACCGGGAGAGCAATCCCGGCAATGCGCGGCCGCTGGTGCAGCGTCACGGCGACCGCGATCTCTGGCTGAACCCGCCGCCGATCCCGCTCACCAGCGACGAGATGGACGCGGTCTACGACCTCCCCTATGCGCGCGCGCCGCATCCGTCCTATGGCGAGGCAAAAATCCCCGCCTGGGACATGATCAAGTTCTCGGTGACGATCATGCGCGGCTGCTTTGGCGGCTGCACCTTCTGCTCGATCACCGAGCATGAGGGCCGCATCATCCAGAACCGCTCGGAAGGCTCGATCCTGCGCGAGATCGAACTGATCCGCGACAAGACGCCGGGCTTCACCGGCGTGATCTCCGACATCGGCGGTCCCACCGCCAACATGTACCGGATGGCGTGCAAGGATCCGAGGGTCGAGGCGGCGTGCCGGCGGCCGTCCTGCGTCTTCCCGGAGATCTGTCCGAACCTCAACACCTCGCATGACGATCTGATCCGGCTCTATCGCAAGGTGCGCGAGACCAAGGGCATCAAGAAGGTGATGGTCGCCTCCGGCGTGCGCTACGACCTCGCGGTCGAGAGCCCCGAATACATCAAGGAGCTCGTCACCCATCACGTCGGCGGTTATCTGAAGATCGCGCCGGAGCATACCGAGCGCGGCCCGCTCGACAAGATGATGAAGCCGGGCATCGGCGCCTACAACCAGTTCAAGCGGATGTTCGATGCCGCCGCCGAGCAGGCCGGCAAGAAATACTACCTGATCCCCTATTTCATCGCGGCGCATCCGGGCACGACCGACGAGGACATGATGAACCTCGCGCTGTGGCTCAAGAAGAACCGCTATCGCGCCGATCAGGTGCAGACCTTCCTGCCCTCGCCGATGGCGACCGCAACCGCGATGTACCACACCGGCGTCAATCCGCTGCGCGGCGTGCGGCGCGGCGGCAGCGACAAGGTCGAGGCGATCAAGGGCCTGCGCCAGCGCCGCCTGCACAAGGCCTTCCTGCGCTATCACGACCCCGACAATTGGCCGGTGCTGCGCGAGGCGCTGAAGGAGATGGGCCGCGCCGATCTGATCGGCTCCCGCCCCGACCAGCTCGTTCCCGCGCACCAGCCGCCCGGCACCGGCAAGGCCGCCGGCACGAGGCGGCCCGTCCGCCCCGGCGGCAAGACGCAGCGGTTCACGACCAAGGGCCTGCGGGTGATGAAGTGACCGCGCGCCGCATCACCTTCTAGAGATCGAGCACGACCGGCCCCGACACGGCATCCGTTACACCGCGTCCGTTGCCCTGGTCCTCGAGCACGGACCTGAAACTGTCGAGGGTCTTGATCATCGCGGACCGCGCCTCGACCAGCGCGTCCTGACTGGACCATGTGCCGATGAGGCAGAAGGTCTGCTCGCCGGTCTTGATGATGATTCCGTGCTCGAGGCCTGGCCATTTGGCCTTGCCGTTCCGATGCGCGTCGAGGAAGGCGGTTTCCTCGCCAAGCTTCACCTTGAACCTGACCACATTATAAACCTGCATGTGCGCCTCCTGAAAATGGGCTGGGAATAAGCGAGCGCCGCTCAAGGTCTCGGGCGAAATGCCCAAACGGCCGCCCCGGCCGATTGTTGCCCTCGCGGGCTGCGTCGTCACCGTGACAAATCATCATGGCGCCCCTGGCGTTCGCGGCCCGCACAATAAAAACATCGAAAACAACCCCATGCACAGTAGCCGGCATGAGCGGGATCAATAGCTTAGGCGCTGTTGTGGAGCGGTTGACCCGTCGGGCAAAACAGGGGCAGGATGGCATCATCGGGCGCCTGTGGATTTTCCTGACCACACCTTCGGTTTCAACCGAATGTCAGAAGACGCCCGCCTCCTCATCATTCATAGATTACCTCCATGAAGAAGATCGGATTCCTGTCCTTCGGACACTGGACGCCCTCGCCGCAGTCGCAGACCCGCTCGGCCGGGGACACGCTGCTGCAATCGATCGAGCTTGCCGTCGCAGCCGAACAGCTCGGCGCCGACGGCGCCTATTTCCGCGTGCATCATTTCGCGCGCCAGCTGGCCTCGCCCTTTCCTCTGCTCGCGGCCGTCGGCGCGAAAACCAGCACGATCGAGATCGGCACCGCCGTGATCGACATGCGCTACGAGAACCCGCTCTACATGGCGGAGGATGCAGGCTCCGCCGATCTCATCGCCGGCGGGCGGCTGCAGCTCGGCATCAGCCGCGGCTCGCCCGAGCAGGTGATCGATGGCTGGCGCTATTTCGGTTACCAGCCGGCCGAGGGCGAGAGCGACGCCGACATGGGCCGGCGCCACGCCGAGGTCTTTCTCGACATCCTGCGCGGCGAGGGTTTTGCAAAACCCAATCCGCAGCCGATGTTTCCGAACCCGCCGGGGCTGCTGCGCCTCGAGCCGCATGCGCAAGGCCTGCGCGACCGAATCTGGTGGGGCGCCGGCTCGAACGCGACAGCGGTGTGGGCCGCGCAGCACGGCATGAATTTGCAGAGCTCGACGCTGAAGAACGACGAGACCGGCGAGGCATTTCACCTGCAGCAGGCCGCCCAGATCCGCGCCTATCGCGCCGCGTGGAAGGAGGCCGGCCATAGCCGCGAGCCGCGCGTATCCGTCAGCCGCAGCATCTTCGCGCTGATGAACGATCGCGACCGCGCCTATTTCGGCGGGGAGCGCGGCGGCGAGGACCAGATCGGCTTCATCGACCCGCGCACGCGCGCGATCTTCGGCCGCTCCTATGCCGCGGAGCCGGATGCGCTGATCGAGCAGTTGCGGCAGGACGAGGCAATCGCCGAGGCCGATACGCTGCTGCTGACGATCCCGAACCAGCTAGGCGTGGACTACTGCGCGCATGCGATCGAGGCGATCCTCACGCATGTCGCGCCCGCGCTGGGGTGGCGGTGACGGGACGCGGAATGGAGCGATCCGACGAAGACTCGGCATCCTGTCCGGCGGCCGCCCGCATCCTGATCTGGCTTCCGATCACGAGTCCGGTGAGCGAGAGCATGAGGCCCAGCGCCGGCGGCGCGAACAGGGCCTCTTCCTGGAACAGGCCGTTGAGCAGCACGACCATGACGCCGAAGCCGGCGAGGCCCTGCGTCAGATATCCTGAGGAGGCGTAGAGGCGCCACGCCTTGAGCGCCATGGCGAAATAGAAGCCGAGCGGCACCAGCGCGGCAATGCCCATCTGGTAGATCAGCACGCCGATCGCGCTCTCGACCGCGCCGTCGATCGTCCCGGCAGCCTGCGCGGCGCTCCAGTCGATCGAGAAATAGCTGTCCGACAGGTTGCCGCCGATGCCGAGACCGCGGCCAAACGGCTTCGCGAGAAATCCGTTGAGGCCGCCCATGAGGCCGATGACGTGGTAGTCGCCGATCTGCAAGCCGACACGGATCGCGACGAGCGCGAACACCATCAGGCCGAGCAAGCCGAGCACCAGCGTCACCACCGCACCGAGCAGACGGGTCGAGATCCAGGCCGCGATCACGAACACCAGCGTGATGAGCGCGCCCTTGACGCTGCAGACGATCAGGAGAGGCAACGCAGCGAGGGCCAGGAACGGACGCCCCACCGAGAACAGGAACAGCGCGAAAAAGGCGATGCCGTAGCCGAAGCTGATCGCGCTCATGTTCGGCCCGTGGATGCGCAGGATCTTGGACAGGCCGAAGCCTTCGAGCAGCGGCGTGTTCAGGAAATCGAAGCTGAAGCGATCCTTGAGGTCGACGGGCACGTTTCCGGTGGCGCGCATCTGCGCTTCCCAGACGCCCGAATGGGTCGCCTTGAGCTCGTCGAAGCCCCAGAACGTGTAGCCATTGGTGACGACCAGCCAGAAATCGCGGAACGCAAACTCGACATAGCCACAGATGATGAGAATGACCGCGAGCGTCACAAGGAACGGCGTGGCGCGGACCTCGAAGGTCGACGCCGTCAGCAATGAGAGCTGAAACAGGAACAGCGGCAGCACGATGTTGCGCAAATAGACCGACGCCGGTTGCCCGTCTTGGACGAAGCCGATCGCGAAATACAGCGCCACCACCGCGAGGGTGACGACACCCCAGAGCATGATCCGGTTGGTCTCGACCGACTGGTTCCTCCGGCCGAACACATAGAGGCCGAACGTCGTCAGCCACATCACGGAACAGACGAGGAAATTATAGCCCTTGATGAAGTCGAGCTCGGACGGGATCGACACCAGCGGCGACAGGATCGAGACGAACAGGTTCTGGAAGAACAGGACGAAGATCGCGACGGCCGGCGCGTAGGTCGGAACCGCAAGGACGATGGCGATCGCGACGAGGATTTCGACGGTCAGGGACAGCACAGGGCTCGCGACGTGCAGTATCGGAACAAAGCCGATCGCCGCCACGGCGATGCAGAACGTCGGGATCAACTCGCGCAGCGGCGAAGGCTCGGCAGAGCCAGCCTGCACGGTCTGATATTGCGGTGAGGTCCCGCCAACCATGGCGTCGTCCTTTGGCGTAGCGCGGGGCCACGATAGCGGCGGGATGTGTAAGGATTCGTTAACGATAAGGGTCAGCGCCTGGCCGGTCTGGTCGCGCCCAGCAACGCGCGCATCACGCCGGGATCGGGCCTGCCCGTGCTGTTGTCGACGAGGCCGAATCCCTGTTGCAGCTCCCAATGCGTCCAGCCCCAGCAGTGCTCCCTGGCATAGGCGGTCACCGCCGCCAGCCAGCGCACCCGGCTGTCCCGCGGGGCGCCTGCTTTCAGCACGCCGAACTCGTTGACGATGATCGGCCGCGAAAACTGCTGCTGCCACGCGACGGCAGGCGCGAGCCAGCGATCGACATCAGGCTTGTCCCTGGCAACCGCAATCGCGGTGTCGAGCATGCCGAGCGCCTTGGTCGCGCCCCTGTCCTGCAAATCCCGGCGGAGTGCCTGGACTTTGGGATCACCGGCGTTGATCGGATAAGGCAGATCGATGATGTCGTGCAGTGGATCCTGTGCATCCCAGTGACCCTGATGGGTGAACACCATGGGATCATAGAAGTGGATGGCGTAGACGACGTTCGGATCCGGCAACGGGCGGAATTGCGGAAGCGAGTCCGCGCGCTGCCAGTTGACCGGACCGACAACCAGTGTGGTGGCAGGGAGCAATCGGCGCACGAAGGCGGCGAGCGCTTCGACCTCCTTTTGCCACCGGTCGGCTTCGACATCGGGCTCATTGAGCAACTCGGCGAAGACGCGATCGGCCGGATAGGCGCGAATGATCTCGGCCAGACCGCTCCATGCCTCCTCCATCTCGCGCAACGCCGCGTCCGGATCGTCCTTGTGCAGGCGATTGAAGCGGTCGCCGGGATGGAGATCGACGGAGGTGGAATAGCCGAGCGCCATGAGCTGCTTCAATGCGCCGTCGAGCGCCCGCAGCGTCTCGTCGCGTTCCGCCTTCGATGCGAAGCGAAGCATCACGCGCTCGGCGGACACCGGCAGCCGGACATGGCTCATTCCCGCCTTGCGAAGCTGCAGCAGCAACTCGCGGCTGGGGGCTGCGGATCCCGGCCCGTTGATCCAGCCGTCGGCATTGAAACCGCGCGACAGTGCGGCAAGCCTGTCCGGCGCGACCGTCTGCGGCACAGGCACACAATTGTCAGCCAGCGCCGGTGGGCCTGGCGAGATCGACAGCAAGATCGCGGCGACGAACAGGCGACGGCGCGGCGGCGTCACCGTCACACCGCCCGGCTCAATGCGCCGCCCTCGGGATAAGGCGCCGCCGTGCCCGCGGGCGCATGATTGACGACGAGACCGGTCGGCACATTGTTGTATCTCGACAGCGCCGCGGTCACCCGCCGCATCGCCGCCGAACCGAGCTCGCCGGCGCGAACCACCGGGATGATCAGATCGGCATGCGCGGCCAGCGCGATGGCGTCCGGCTGCAAGGCGAGATTGCCCGCATGGACGATGATGAGATCGAATTCCGAGCGAATGTCGTCCTCCGGCCTCGCATCGGCCTTGCGGCCGGCACTCAAGAGCTCGTCGATCGACTGAAGTCCCGCGGTGGTGGATCCATCCTGCCATTCGGTGACGGGAGGCTGGGCGCCGGCGAATTCCGGCTGCAGCCGGATCAGCACGCTCATCATGCCGCGATTGACGGCCGCGCGGTTCAGCGAGCGCGCAACGGTGTTGCCGCCGGCGCTCTTGCCGACCGACAGCACGAGGGCGACCTTGCAGCCGCGCACCGGCGTGCGATCGATTCTCTCAAGAAGCGGACGCAGATAAGCGCCGAGATCGAGCTCGGCCGTGGCCGCGACGGGTCTTTGCCAGACGGTATTGGGAGCGGCGCCAGACGCCAGATCGGGAATGCGCGCCCAGACCGGGAGATTCGGCATCGCCTCGGGCTGGCGCGTGACCGGTGCCGCAGGCGGAGCTTGCCGATGGGGCACGTTGATCGCTTCCGCGCCCACAGGCCTTTGAACAGGAGCCTCCGCAGGCGCGGCCCGGTCAGGCATGCTTCCCATCGCCGCAACGGCGGCGGTCGAGGTCAGGAGCGAGCCGATCGCGAGGGCGGCGAGCAGCAAAGCGAGCGGTGGACGCGTCGAGCGCAGCGGCGGAATCGCGGGCGACGCGACCTTGGTCTGCGAGCTCTGCAGCTGACGCTGCTCGTTGGTGGTCTTGAACCGCGACAGGAACTGCTCGTAGATGTTCTTGTTGGCATCGGCGTCGCGCTGCAACTCCTGCAGCTTCACCAGCGCCTGGCCGTCGACCAGCATCTGGGTCTCGACCGCCTTGAGCTGCTTTTCCAGCGCGTTCTGCTGCTCGAGCTGCGACTCGTATTCGGACTTCGCCGTGTCGATGTTCTTCTTCCGCTCGACCTCGATCTGCCGGTTGATGTCGGCAAGCTGGCTGTAGGAGATCGCAAGATCGGGGTGGCGGTCGCCGTAGACCGCTTTCTTCTGCGCAATCTGGTCGTTCAGGGTCGAGCGCTGCGCGCGCAGCATGCTCAGAAGGTCCTGCTTCACGGGACCTTCGACATTGGCCTTGAGATCGCGCTGCACCTGCTCGTAACGCGCCTTGGCTTCCTCGGTGCGCGCGCGGGCGGCGGAGACCTGCTGATTGATATCCGTCACCCGCAATTGCTGGGTGGTGGAATCCTTGCCGGCATTGAGGATCTTGTGCTCGAGGCGGAAGGCCGCGACCGCGTCTTCCGATGCGCGCAGGCGCTCGTTCAGCGCCTTCAGCCGGTCCTTGAGCCAGTCGGCCGCCTCGTCCGTGGCATCGGTGCGGACGCGACCCTGGCTCGCGGCGAACGCATCGGCGATGGCATTGGCGTAATACGCCGCCCGATCCGCACTGTTCGAGGTGAAGGAGATGGCGATGACATAAGTGAGCCCGCGGCGGGATATCTCGAGGCGGCTGCGGAATTTTTCGAGCAGACGGGTCATGTCGGTATGACCGCCCGCGATGTCCTCGTCGTCCGCGATCTTGAGCTTCTCGATCAGGGGCCGGAGAAAGCCGTCCGATTTGGCGATCTCGATCTGGCTCTGAAGCGCCGCCGCATCCTGGCCGATACCCGGCAGCACGTCCTGATCCGAGGTCACGCGCAGCTCGCGGGGATCGACCACGACCAGCGCCGTCGCGGCATATCGAACCGGAACAACCATCAGAACGAGCACGCCCAGGGCGAACAGCGCCAGCGCCAGCGTCAGGATGCGGCGGACATTCTCGCGCAGGAAGGAGAGCGCCCCGGAGACGGTCAGCGATCCCCTGATCAGCGCAGGACCATCGCTGTCGGGCTTGCCCGTCGCAGCCCGCGGAGCTTCCCACGAAGCCGCAGGCTCCGTCGGGGCGATGCTTCGCGGAGATGCGCTTCTACCGAACGCCATAGGGTTGGACTCGAAATCAACTGACCGCCACAAGCTCAGAGGCTTGCTACACCGTAAATATCCATGGTTAACCGCCGGTTACGGCCGCCGAGAACCGTCATGGCTCGCAGCCTCGCCATGCGCCCAATGGGGGGTGAGAGTTCCCCCGAACGCTGGAAGCGAGCGAGGGCAGGCGGAGGACGGGGGAGCACCCGCCGCGCGCGGGTTCATCTTCGATGATTCCCGGCCCGCCCGGCGCCGACGCGGTCTACCGCGCGCTCAAAACAAGGCGGCGTTGACAGCCTGTCCGTAGATCATTGCGGCCACGAGAGAGAGCAGCAAGCCCGCGCCCGAGAAGATCACGAGGACTTTCAGGGTTTCGACATCAACGCTGGTTCTCGTCGCGCGGGAT
Organism: Bradyrhizobium sp. Bra64; assembly: GCF_024519875.1. NCBI lineage: Bacteria > Pseudomonadati > Pseudomonadota > Alphaproteobacteria > Hyphomicrobiales > Nitrobacteraceae > Bradyrhizobium > Bradyrhizobium sp. Bra64. The sequence goes on from NZ_JALJRD010000006.1 coordinate 298,551, forward strand.
ATTGCCTTTGCCAGTGCAGCCATCATCGCCAGCTCCGAACGGGCCGCGCGGAGGCACGGCCTGTTTCATCTAGCCTTATCGGGCGCGTTTTGCGTGTGAAGCAGATTACAGCTGAACTTGCGTGCGGCGCCGCCAGCCGTGAGCGGTCAGCTGATGTTCAGAAGGATCCGCCCCGATTTGCCGCTGCGCATCAAATCCAGCGCGTCATTGATGTCATCGAGCGCGAACGCGTCGGTCACGATCCCGCGGTAACTGACCTTGCCGGCCTCGTCGAGGCGAACGAGACGCGGGATATCGCGCGCCGGCTGGCATTGCCCGCCTTCCGAGCCCTTCAGCACTTTCTCGAAGTGCAGCGGCAGCGTGTAGATTTCGACCTTCTCGCGGGGAACCCCGACAAGGATGCAGCGGCCCTTCTTCGCGGTGACCTCGTAGGCGCGCTCGATCAAATTCCTGACGCCGGTGGTCTCGATCACCTTGTCGGGTCCGTCGGCTCCGGTGATGGCGCGTATCTCGGCGGCCAGATCCGTTGCCGCGTCGGAGTTGATGGTGTGGGTGGCGCCGAACTGCCTCGCCATCTCGAGCTTGTTGTCGAGGCGGTCGATCGCGACCACAGGACAGGCGCCGACCATCGCTGCAAACTGCACGATGTTCAACCCGACGCCGCCGACGCCGAACACGACGACGGCTTCGCCGATGGCGATCTGCGCGTCGTTGTTGACGACACCGAGTGCGGTCGTCACCGCGCAGCCGAGCAGCGGCGCGCTGCTGCGATCGATCGAGGCGGGAACGGGCGTGACGCGATTCTCCGACACCACGGCATATTCGTTGAAGGTGGTGATCCAGCCCGCGTTGAGGCGTCTGCCGCGCCAGGAATAGACCGGCGTATTGGACTGGACGCCCTTGCCCGGCCGCCAATGCATGACGACGGTGTCGCCCTGCTTGCAGGAGACGACGCCGGGCCCGGTTTCGACGATGGTCGCCAGCGCTTCGTGCCCCAGCAGGTGCGGCAGGAACCTGTCTGCGCCCTTGACGGCGTCGATCTCGTTGATCTGTGCCCCGCAGATGCTCGAGGTGTGCACGTGCGCAAGCACCTGGCCGTGCTCGAGCGTATCAGGCAAGGTGAACTCGTCGACGATCAGCGGCTTGCCCGATTCGACCAGAATCGCAGCCTTGGCAGTCTTGATGTCCATCAGAGCGCCCGGTCACTCGAAATAGATGAATTCGTAATCGCCGGTGTAGCCGAGCTTTTCGTACAACCAGACCCATTCCGATGTGTGCAGGATGGACTCCGCCGTCAGCGCCCAGCATTCGAGGTTGTGCAATTCGGCGACGTTCCGGTAGGCCTCGACCATGATGTATTTGTTCTTGCCGACCCGCTCGATCTCCTTGACCGCCACATCGAGCTCATAGAGCCGGAGATTGTGCAGGGTGCCGAGCGAGATAACGAGGTCGAAACTGTCGTCGCCATAGGGATAGACGTCCTGGGCGCGATGGCTGAAGAGGTACGGCTTCACCTGCTCGTGCGCATTTTCGAGACCGTGCTTCGAGATGTCGAAGCCGGCGACCTTCAGGCCCGGCAGGATCTTCTGCATCTCGTACAGCAGGAAGCCCTTGCCGCAGCCGACGTCGAGCACGCTGGAGCCGTCCTTCAGACCATAGGTCTCGATCAGCGCCTTGGCGACCGGCGCCCAGCGCCCTTCGATGAAGCGGTAGCCGCCATAGCCGAAGCGGCGGTCGCCATCCCAATAATCGGCCTCGTATTCCCGCGCCTTCAGCGAGCAGGCGATCTTGTCGTCGTTCATGCGGGCCATGTAGTCGCGCTTGGTCGCAGTATGCAGCGGCGTCACGATATTGAGCAGTCGTCCCATGGGGTCCTCGGATTCGAACACGTGCTGAGCCTAGCACTTTGTGCTCGCGATCATCATTGTTTCAAATCAACCACCAGGATCGCGCGGCGGAGTGTCGACCCACCTCGCCGGGAGGCGGCGCGGCGCGTGACGGGGGCCACCCGAGTTGTCGCGGGTCGGCGGCCCGTTCACAGGGCGACGACGTACCCGTCCCGCCTCGGATCGGCGGCACCCGTCATCACTCCGGTTTCCGGATCGAGCGCGATGGCCTGCATGCCGCCGCAGAGCATGGTCCACCCGGTGTCCAGGATCTCGATCTCGTGGCCGCGGCGTTTCAGGTCGGCGATCGTTTCCGGCGCGATGCGGTTCTCTGCTTGAATCAAGCGGCCATCCCAAAGCCGCGCACGCGGCGCCTCGATAGCCTGCTGCAGCGGAAGGCCGAACTCGACATACTGCACGAAAGCCTGAGCCTGGGTTTGCGGGATGCCGTAGCTGCCGGGCGTACCAAGCGCGAGCACCGGACGGTTGCTCCGCGTCGCAAGCGATGGCGCCAGGGTCACCGGCAATGCGTCGCCTGGCTTGGCCAGGTTGGGGCTTCCCGGCTGCACATCGGCCCAATGGAGGTGGTTGTTGAGGCAAACGCCGGTCCCCGGCACCACGACGCCGCTGCCGAACGGGCTGCCTAGACTTTGCGTGATGCAGATCAGATTGCCCTCGGCGTCTGCGATCGAGAACGAGGTGGTGTGCCCGGGGTCGGCACGATCCTGCGGCATCCACTGCTCGGTCGGACCGGTGATCGGCCGGCCGTCGCTGACGCGCTGCCGGAGCCGCGCGATCACCGCGTCGGACAAGACGTCAGATTGATCCAGCCCCATATGACCGTGTGTGATGCGCTCGCCGGCTGCAAGACGGATCGCACGATAGACCGTGTCGAGATGATCCGCGCCGTCCTTCGGCAGGCGCCCAAGGTCGTAACCTTCAAGAATCTTGAGGGTCAGGGCCAATTGGAAGCCGCCGCATTGCGACGCCGGGACGTGAAGCTCAAGCCCTCGATACGACACGGTCAGGGGATCGAGCCAATGCGGCTTGACGGAAACGAAATCGGCCAGCGTCAGGCTGCCGCCGAGCGTGCCGAGATGATCTATGATCCGTCGGCCGAGCTTGCCGCCATACAGATGCTCCGGCCCCAGTTCGGAGATCTCGGCAAGCGTTCGCGCGAGTTCAGGCTGAGGGATGATGGTGCCGAGCTTCACCGGCATGCCGTACGGCAGGTAGTTTTTGACCAACGCACCGTATAGTTCCGGCCAAGGCTCGAGCAGCGGCACTTGCTCGTTGATCTCATCGCGACCGAAATCCGAAAGAGCAAAGCCGTCGTGCGCCAGCGTGATCGCCGGGGCCAGGACGTCGGGAAGCGATTTGCGGCCATAGCGCGAGAGCAGTTCACACCAGCCCGCGAGATTTCCAGGCGTTGAGGCCGCCTGCGGGCCGCGCTCGAGATCGAGGCGGCTGGTGTATCTTCCAACCGGAAAGCTCGCGGGCATCGGCGGCGTGAAGTCGAGCACGCGAACGCGCTTCTCGTCTGACGCCCAGATCGTTGCCAATCCAAACCCGGCAAGTCCGGACATGAACGGTTCGACCACATTGAGGGCGGCCGCGGTGGCAACGGCCGCATCGAAAGCATTGCCGCCCTGGATCAGGAGCCGTGCACCAGCCTGCGCCGCAAGCGGATGCGCGGCAGCGACCATGCCGTGCCGCGAGAACAGCGTCGGACGGCCATATGTCCTGGCGAGTTGCATCTGTTCAGGCTTCCCGGCGATCAGTGCCCGTTCGCTGCGGCCTGGATCGCCTCCGACATGATCTCAAGACCGCGATCGATTTCGGCCTCGGACACCGTGAGCGGCGGCGCGATGCGGAAGACGCCGCCCATGCTGGGCAGCTTGACGATATTCATGCTGAGACCACGACGCATGGCTTCCTCCATGATCCGCGCGCCGAGTTCGAAGCCCGGCGCCTTCGACTGCCGGTCGACGACGATTTCAAGACCGAGCAGAAGCCCGCGGCCCCTGACGTCGCCGACGCATTCGAACCTTTGTTGCAGCGACAGCAATCCCTGTCGGAGCCTGTCGCCCCTGGCGGTCGCCTGCGCGACCAGCCCGTCGCGCTCGACGACGTCGAGGACCGTCACGCCGACCGCGGCGGGCAGCGGATCGGAGACATGCGTGGTGTAGAACAGAAAGCCGCGCTCAAATGCGGCCTGCTCGATGGCCTGGGTCGTCATGACGGCGGCGAGCGGCAGGCCGGCACCGAGCGTCTTCGACAGCGTGAGAATGTCCGGCACCACGCCGTCGCGCTCGAAGGCGAACATGTGCCCGGTGCGGCCAATTCCGGTCTGGGCCTCGTCGAGGATCAGCAGCATCCCGCGCTGTTCGCATTTTCGCTTCAGTGCGGCGAGATAGCCGAGCGGCAGTTCCAGAATGCCGCCGCTGGACAGGATCGGCTCGGCGATGAAGGCCGCCAGATTGCCGGTCGACTGGCTGTCGATCAACGCGAACGCATCGTCCAACTCGGTCTGCCAGTCGTTGCTGCCATCGGCGGTCTTGAAACGTGGCCGATAAGCGTTCGGCGCGGGAATGACGAACGATCCAACCGCAGCCGGCCCGTACCCGCGCCGGCCCGCGCTGTAGGTCGCCGATGCCGCAGCGCCGGTCATGCCGTGCCAGCTTTGCGCGAAGGCAACGATCTCGTGCCTGCCGGTGACCAGCTTCGCCATTCGGATCGCCGCTTCGTTGGCTTCCGCACCTGTCGTCAGCAACTGCACGCGGTCGAGGCCGGGAGCAAGCGCGGCGAGACGCTCGGCCAACATCACCACCGGGCGCGAGAGCATGCCGCTGAAGAGATGAGCGACCGCACCCATTTGCCGCGCGACGGTGGCGACGATATCGGGGTGCGTGTGCCCCAGCACGGCGCTCATCTGACCCGACGTGAAATCGAGGATGGCGCGTCCGTCGGCGTCGTACACGAAACTGCCGGCCGCCCGCTCGATAATGACGGGTTCGAAGCTCGGGCCGTAGCGGGTCAGATGCGTGTTGGCGGAAGCCCAGAAATCGGGATCGGCGTTCAAGGTCATGACAGGCCACCTCCGCTTGGAATGTCAGACCTCTAGTCAATCATTTGACTTCAGGCTAATTGATATTATTCAAGCTGGATATCAATCAGACTGATACCGATGCTGGATCTCACACTCCTGCGAAATTTCGTCGTCGTGGCCCGTGTCGGCTCCATCAGTCTGGCCGCCTTGCAGATCGGCCGGACGCAATCCGCGCTCAGCATGCAAATGCAACGGCTGGAAGAGACGATCACGCAACCGCTGTTTCACCGCAGCGGGTCAGGAATGAGGTTGACCGCGGCCGGCGAGAAACTGCTCGCACACGCCGAGACGCTGCTGGCGCAGCACGATGAGATTCTGGCCGACATGAGCGGTGAGGGCCTCAAGGGAGCGTTGAGCCTGGGCTGCCCGGAGGACTACTCGATCGCCTTCCTGCCGGCGCTGCTGAAGGGGTTCTGCGCGCTCCATCCCAATGTCGAGCTGCGCATGGTCTGCGCCCCGACGTCCGAGCTGCGCCCCATGCTGGCGCGGCGCCAGATCGACATGGCGCTGGTCTCGCTGTCTGATGCCGGCGCGAGCGATGTGATCCGCCAGGAGCGCTTCGTCTGGGTGGCGAACGAGGCCGAACCGAAAATACTGACGCAAGACGTCCTGCCTCTGGCCCTGGCGGCGCCGATGAGCCTGGACTACCGCGCAGCCTGCGCCGCGATGAACGCGGTCAACCGACGTTACAGGGTCGCTTACGCAAGCAACAGTCTCGCCGGCTTGATCGCGATCGCGCGGTCCGGTCACGCGATCAGCGTCCTGACGCGAACCGCCGTTCCGTTCGATCTTCACGTCGTGTCGGCCGGATTGCCTCTGCTTCCGACGATCGGCATCGCGCTGGAATTCTCGGAGGCCAAGCCGTCCTTGTTGGCGACAACGCTGGCCGAGCACGTTCGCACCGTGCTGCCCGGACTGAAGACCAAGGCGGAGATCGATTAGCTTGCCGCCGAGCTGGCGAAGCGGGCCCGGCGACGCCTCCCATCATCCAATCATTCAGCCCACGGCAGTGTCGCAGGTTAAGAGCTCGCAGGCAGACGATCTGACGGACTCCACAGCTACCTCAAGCGGCCAAGTCAGCCGTAAGCGGCTCGTCAAAGGATCCGGGGAATTCCAGAACGTCCGACGCGCCCGTCCAAATCGAAATGAACTGATGGACGCCACGTTCGTTGGTGGATATCGATCTGAAAGCAAAAAGCAAATGATCAAGCCTACGCGGTCGGCCGAGCAACAGATTGCGGACGAAGTCGATCGACGGAGCCTCAATCCGACGGGGGCGAGGCAGACCATAGCGGACAGCCAAGCCACTCCTGAGTTTCGGGAGAACCTCAAACGCCTCAAAGCCGAGCGGCTTGAGCGCGAGGCTAGACCGAAGGCGAAGCCAAAGGCCTGATTTGATTCGGCACCCCACTCCTTTCGCCTCGGTTGGCCGGACAAGCGGCCGCGCTGGCGTAGAAGGCTCTCACTGCAGAAGGTCATGAAATGTCGAATCGACGGTGGATGATCTTCCTGCTGCTTTCCGTGGTGATCGTTTGCTCGATCGTCGCGAGCGCTCGGTATTACTCAAGCAAATGCCATGGCATGGACGCGTGCGCGGCCGTTGAAGCCGAAAGCCATGAGCGGGATAAGCCAACCGAGCCACAATAGCTTTCGGGCGAAAACGCCCGTTGCGAAACGTACGGGTCAAGGGATCAAGCGCGAATACGCGGCGGCCGTCGAAAAGCAGCGCGAGCCCCTTTGGCCTCTGCCTTCCGTCAAAGATTTGGATCGGAGAATGTGCTCGATCGGCTCGGCGACATTGCGGCCAGCGCAGTAGATGCAGCCAAGAAGGGGCACAAAGTGGAGAAATGGCGCGCCACGGCCGATGAAGATGGGCACTACTGCTTCGCCGTGGCGCTATGATTCCAGAGCCAGCGATACGCCGCAATCGCCAAATCTGCGATGGCTCACGATCCTGCGCTACGCCTCATGAGCGGCTGTCCGCCCGATTTCGCCGGTGGTCCGGTCACCCTTCGGCTGCCGCCATTTCGATCAAATCGCGGGAACGGCGCGATGGGCCATATAGCGACATTTCGGTGACGCCGATCTGCTGGTTGACGAGGTCGCCTTGTGCTACTTGATCGGGCTAGAACAATTAGACCGCCAAGGGCTTCCCGTGTGATCCGTGAATTTCCGCCAGACCATGAACTCCTCGCCTTTTTTGAGAGTGAACCGACCGTACTCACTCCCGGCGATCCTTGGGTCTACAATACGCTTGAGTTTACGACAGTTCGAGCGGAGATCACGATCCGTTGTCGCCTCGTCCCGTCATATGGAAAGATCACGACGCTATTTATAGTGAACGGCCACGAATTGGCGAAGTTCGAACTTCGCGACGCGGAATCAATCCGGATTATCACAAGCGCGCAACAAGAGGCTTTGGTAGCGACTTTCGCGCCGCCACTGCGCCTCGATAACTTCGCTTTACAACTGAAGCCCCGGGTTTGGGCTGGGTGGGGCAACTTACATCAATTCCCCTAGCCAGCCTTTGCGAGGCTAGACGTGGAGCTAACCGCCAGCGTGGAGTGCGTCGTCCTTTCTGGAGCGCGCGAGTCTGCCCCGGGTCAATCGCGTCGGCCGGGCCAAAGGTCAGCGACTCCCGGACTACCCCACAAACCGGCCTCCAGAGGAGAGGTGAACTTCGCAGTCGGGCCACAAAGCGACATGGCTGTGATATGGAAGAGGCAGCCAATTGAGTGGCCTCACTGGATCGATATATGCATCCTGAATTGATCGCTGACGTTAAGCTCTATGCGACCTCTGCCGGTGGTCGCAGTTCTCCGATAGTAGGTGATTGGTTTGGTTGCCCTTGCAAGCTTCGCCCCGATGATTTTGACGCGAGGGATTGTCGATTGCTCTTGGGTGGTTTGTCGATGTCGCCCGGCGAGTCGCGCCGCCTCGGAGTTGTTTTCCTCTCACCCGACTCCGCGCCTTTGTTTCGGGCTGTCGGTGCCTTCTATTTGTGGGAAGGCAAGATCATCGGTGAGGCCGTAGTCGTTGCAAATGCCACTTGACCTCTCGCTGCTAATGCCCGTTTCGGATCATTCGCGTCGATATTGCCGAGTCCGCCTTCTCGTCCGCTATCGACAATACCCGACATCAACCGACCGAGAGCTAGGGCGCAAATCTCGTCCGAATAGGACGGCTAGATAAAAGCGACGGTGTCGCTCCGGGCCGTCGGGGGTCGTAAGTGTTTGTCTGCACATTGTTTTGGATGGCACTGCAGCGGCACCGTGTTAGGCGGCCTGGTGCCGTTCGAACCGAGAAGGCATTCAAAATCAACGTTCCGAGCGCCATCGTTCGCAGCGTAGCGTCGTTTTGCGCAGGCTCGGCATGGATGCCCGCCATGATCGCATGGGAGGCCGCTGCCGGACCAACGGAACGCCGTCAAGGCTCGCGCTGCGCGCGACCGGCTCCGCCGGCTTGCGGCCTTGACTGCGCTCCGATGGCCCGGCTCTTTGCTGCCATGCGATCATGGCTTGCTCTGCGCGATTGCGCTCACGCGGCAGACGAAGCGCGAGGTCGGAGCACCGCAGCGTGATGTGGCGCGCACTTCGGCTGTTCAGTGGATCGGCCAGGCTTGCCACAATGGCGCCATGGCTCGCTCTCAAGAATCGCAGCGGCGCGTGTCGACCAACGCGCAATGCGACGATCTCTACGACTATGCAGTGACGCCCGCGCGTCCTGGCCGGCGACGAGCGAAGCGCACTTCGGTGACATGGACGGTGACGGATGACTGGCCGGAAGACGTGCCGGTTGCTGAAGCCGAGATCGCCGTCTTTGAGGCTTGGTTCGGCGACCTGTTCGACGAGCTATTTGGAGACGGCTGAAGGGGGACATCACCATGGCAGCGGCGGTTCGGGCGGCTCTCTACCTGCGGGTCTCGACGGGGCGGCAAGCCGACAGTGATCTCTCCATCCCGGACCAGCGCCGCCAGGCGAAGGGCTATTGCGCGTCGCGCGGGTGGGAGATCATCGCCGAGTACGTCGAGCCCGGCGCATCGGCGACGGACGATCGGCGGCCCGAATTCTTACGCATGATCGACGCGGCCACGGCCAAGCCACCGGCGTTCGATGTGATCCTGGTCCACAGCTTCAGCCGCTTCTTCCGCGACCAGTTCCAGCTTGAGTTCTATGTCCGCCGGCTTGCCAAGAACGGCGTGCGCCTGGCGTCGATCACGCAGGATCTCGGCGATGATCCGATGAGCAACATGATCCGCCAGATCATGGCACTCTTCGACGAATACCAGTCCAAGGAGAATGCCAAGCACACGCTGCGAGCGATGAAGGAGAACGCGCGCCAGGGCTTCTGGAATGGCGCACTGCCGCCGATCGGCTACCGTATCGTGGAAGCCAGTGAGCAGCGCGGCCATCGCACCAAGAAGACGCTGGAGATCGACCCGATCCAGGCGGAGACCGTGCGGCTGATCTATCGCCTGGCGCGCGAAGGCAACGGCTCTTCGGGCGCAATGGGCGTCAAATCGATTGCCATACATCTGAACGAAGCCGGCATCCGAACCCGCGACGGCGGACGCTGGGGCGTCGATGCCGTGCACAAGGTGCTCACGCGCACGACGTACATCGGCCGCCATCGCTTCAACGCCAAATATTGGAAAACACGCGAGCGAAAGCCAGAGGCCGAGGTGGTCGAGATGACGGTCCCGCCGATCATCGAGGCCGCCGAGTTCGAGGCCGTCCAGGCGTTGCTCAAAACGCGCAGCCCCGCAATGAGTGCGCCGCGCGTCGTCAGCGGGCCGACCCTCCTTACCGGCATCTGCTTTTGCGCTGCCTGCGGCGGAGCAATGACGCTGAGGACCGGGAAGAGTGGGAGATACAGGTATTACACCTGCTCAACCAAGGCCCGGCAGGGAGAGACCGGCTGCAAGGGTCGCACCGTTCCGATGGAAAAGCTCGACGATGTAGTGGTCGAGCACATCGAGCAGCGCCTGTTGCAGCCCAAACGTCTCGAGCAAATCCTCTCGATCGTCCTCCATCGCCGGAAAGAGCGCGCCGAGCGCCGAACGACGCATATCGCCGAATTGCGCAAGCGCGCAGCCGAAGCAGAAGCCAAACTCAAGCGATTGTACGACGCGATTGAAAACGGAGTCGCTGACGTCTCCGACCCGATGCTCAAGGAGCGCGTGGCCGAGCTGAAGTCCGTCCGCGACCAGGCCCGCGCTGACGCAGAGCGGGCCGAGGGAGCGCTTGATCGAGCCGGGCCAAGCATCACACCCCAGGCGCTTAAAACCTTCGCCCGCCAGGCCCGCAGGCGCGTGCGGACCGAGTCGGGCGGCTACCGCCGCGATCACCTCCGTGCTCTGGCCCAGCGCGTGGAAGTGGACGCGAAAGAAGTTCGCATCATGGGATCGAAAAGCGTGCTTCTGGGTACGCTCGTCGCTGCCTCAAGCGTAAAAACGGCAGGTTTTGGAGTGCCCAGTTTTGTACCGAAGTGGCGCGCCCGGAACGATTCGAACGTCCGACCCTCAGATTCGTAGTCTGATGCTCTATCCAGCTGAGCTACGGGCGCGTTTTTCGCAAACAGCGCGGGCTTGGCCCGCAGGCAGCCCCCGGCGACGCCGGAGGGGGTGCGAAAGAGCGCTCTGACTAACCGCTCTTGCCCCGATTGGCAAGGTCCGGGTGAGGGAGATTTTGCAGGGAAATGACAGTTTGCGCGCTCGGCCGCTGGCCGACAAAAGCGCGACGAAGGGTCGGGATGAAAAGTCATCGCGCTTTAGGTTATTGTTTGAGCATGATCTTTTCGGAAAACCGCTTCGCACTTTTCCGGATCATGCTCTACGCCCTCTGCCGCTCGTTGCGGATGGAGAGGAGTTCCACGGGGCGGTCGGGGATGACGATCCGGAAGGTGGCGCCGATGGTGCCTTCGACCAGATGGATGTCGCCGCCATGGGCGCGGACCAGCTCGGCGGCGATGGCCAGACCAAGCCCGCTGCCGCCGGGGCGCCCCGAGGTCTGGAACGCCTCGAACAGATGTTCCCGGGTCTTCTGGGGGACGCCGGGGCCGGTGTCGGAGACCTCCAGGATGGCGACGGCACCCTCGCGTTTTCCCGTGATCCGGATTTGCTGCGCGCCGCCCTCGGCCGACGCATGGCTCTCCAGCGCCTGGGCGGCGTTGCGGACGAGGTTGAGCAGCACACGGAACAGCTGGTCGGGATCGGCATCGACGGCGAGCCCGCGCTCGATCGCGGCGACCCAGACGATCGCCGCATCGGAGGCAAGGCCGGCGGTCTCGCGGACCTCCAGCACGACAGGCTCGATCAGGATCATGCGGCGGTCGGGCGCGGCTTCCTGGGCGCGGCCGTAAGACAATGTCGACTGGCAGAAGGCGATGGCGCGCTCGAGCGAACGGACGAGCTTCGGCGCGAAGCGCTGCACCCGCGGATCCGGCACGCTGGCGAGCTGGTCCGACAAGAGCTGCGCCGAGGCCAGCAGATTGCGCAGATCGTGGTTGATCTTGGAGACGGCGAGGCCGAGGGCCGCAAGCCGGCTCTTCTGATGCAGCATCGACATCAGGTCGCGCTGCATGTCCGACAATTCGCGCTCGGCGACCCCGATCTCGTCGCTGCGCTGGCTCGGCACGATGATCCCCACCGAACTCTCGGGGTTTTCGTGGAAGCCGACCAGGCTCGCGGTCAGCCGCCGCATCGGGCGCACGAAGAGATAATGCAGGGCGAGATAGACGAGGCCCGCGGTCAGCACCGCGATGATCAGCGCGACCACCACGACGTTGCGGGAGAAGCGGTACATCGACTGCCGCAGCGGCAGCTCGTCGGTGACGATCTCGATGAACTGGGCGTTGCCGACGCCGGGGCCGACGATGCGGATGGCCTGGTTGCCGGTCTCCAGCATCATCCGGAACGATCCGGTGATCGCCTCCCATGCCGTCATGTCGCGCAGGTCGATGTCATGCTCGATGGCTGCAGGAAGATTGTCGCTGGCGAGCAGCCGGCGCTGCTGGCCCATCTTGATGGCGACGGCGCGGGCATTGATGCTTTTCAGGATCTGGCGCGACAGCGAATCGGGAACCATGCCGAGCGGCGCGGCATCGAGCACCAGCGCCGCAGTGTTGGCCGCAGCGACCCGGTCGTTGAGCCGGTTGACCCAGAAATTGGCGATGGCGGGCACGTAGAGCAGGACCGCTGCGATCATCACCAGGGGGACGGTGAGCAGCAGCAGCTTGCCGGACAGCCCCAGCCCGGCAGGCCCGCGCGGCCGCGCCGCGGGCGGGTCCCGCTGATCCTGATCTTGGACCGGCTGGAAGTCTGTCGCTGCCACGAAATTCGCCCTCGCTGCCTTTTGCCGGTTTATAGGGTTTGGCCCGGTCAAGGATTTGGCGGACATGAGGATGCGGCCCACCCCCGGCCCGGTCAAATTACAGATCGCTCATCTGCCAAGGTGGGATGTAAGCCCGGATATCGCGAGTCGCCACCTCAAGGGTTAAAAACCCCGCACAAACAGCGATATTCACCGGAATCGCGCGCTTAGTGCGGCGTTGACGAAAAGAAGGCGCTCGCTTATAAGCCGGCCAAATTGTCCGCGATGACCCGGTGTGACGCCGGGAGCGGCTCTCTTGGGGCCGAAAAAGGCCCGTTTGGGCCGCATCTTCCGGACTTTACCCTTAATTCTACAGGCAAATTGCCCGGTCAGCGGAGAAAAACCCGTGAAGCGGACTTATCAACCCAGCAAACTGGTGCGCAAGCGCCGCCACGGCTTCCGTGCCCGTCTCGCCACGGCCGGTGGCCGCAAGGTTCTCGCCGCCCGCCGCGCCCGCGGCCGCAAGCGTCTGAGCGCCTGAGCCTGACCCTTTTGGGATTTCATCATGGATCGGCTGAGGCAGCGAGCGGATTTCCTCGCCGTTGCCAATGGCGCGCGGGTGAATAGCGCCGCGTTCGTCCTGCAAAGCCGCCGCCGCGATGACGACGGCCCGATCCGGATCGGCTTCACCGTTACCAAAAAGAACGGCAACGCCCCCGAGCGCAACCGCATCCGGCGCCGGCTTCGCGAACTCGTGAAGCGGCTCGATCCGGTATCGATACAGCCCCATCATGATTATGTGCTGGTCGGCCGAAGGGACGCGCTCTCGCGCGACTTCGCCACCATGCTCGACGATCTGCGCATGGCGTTCACACGGCCCCTGCGTCATACGGCCAAGGGGCGCGGCCAGAGGCCGGGCCCCGCGACAGGCCGCAAACCGGATTGATGACGAGAGAATGATGACCGACAATCGCAACACCATCCTCGCCGTCATTCTGTCCGGCCTGGTGCTGATCGCCTGGCAATATTTCTACAACGTGCCGGCGATGGAGAAGCAGCGCGCCCTGCAGCAGACGCAGGCCGAGCTGCAGAAGACCACGCCGCAGCCGACGGCCTCCGCGACGCCGGGCACAACCCCGCAGGCCGGCAGCACGGCCCAGCCGTCGACGCCGAGCGCGAACCAGCAGGCCCAGCCGGTGGTTGCGCGCGACAGCGCGATTGCAGCCAGCCCCCGCGTGAAGATCGACACGCCGCGGCTCGCCGGCAGCGTCTCGCTGAAGGGCGGCCGCATCGACGACCTGGCGCTGGTGCAGTACCGCGAAACGGTCGACCCGAAATCGCCGCCGATCATCCTCTATTCGCCCTCGGGCACGGCGGAGCCTTATTACGCCGAGTTCGGCTGGGTGCCGGCGACGGGCGTGACGGCGAAACTGCCGGACGCGCAGACCGTCTGGCAGCAGGACGGCAGCGGCAGCCTGACGCCGACGACGCCGGTGGTGCTGAAATGGGACAATGGCGAGGGCCTCAGCTTCCGCCGCACCATCGCGGTCGACGACCACTATCTCTTCACCGTCAAGGACGAGGTGAGCAATGTCGGCAACGCGCCGGTCACGCTCTATCCGTTCGCGCTGATCTCGCGTCACGGCACGCCGCATGTCTCCGGCTACTACATCCTGCATGAAGGCCTGATCGGCTATCTCGATGGCCTGCAGGAATACGCCTACAAGAAGATCGACGAATCCAAGACGGTGAACTTCAAGGCCACCAACGGCTGGCTCGGCATGACCGACAAGTACTGGGCCTCGGCGCTGCTGCCGGACACCAGTGCGCAGCTTCAGGCGCGCTTCTCGTCGAACCCGGTCGGCAACGTCCACACCTACCAGACCGACTATCTGCTCGATCCCGTCACCGTCGCGATCGGCGGCTCCGCGACCGCGAGCGCGCGGCTGTTCGCCGGTGCCAAGGAAGCCGGCGTCGTCGGTGTGTTCCCGTTCGCCGGCCTCGGCGGCTACAACAAGGAGCTCGGCCTCAACCATTTCGATCTGCTGATCGACTGGGGCTGGTTCTACTTCATCACCAAGCCGATGTTCCTCGGCCTCGACTTCTTCTACCGCTTCTTCGGCAATTTCGGCATCTCGATCCTGCTCGTGACCGTGATCGTGAAGCTGTTGTTCTTCCCGCTGGCGAACAAGTCCTACGCCTCGATGGCGAAGATGAAGTCGGTCCAGCCGCAGCTTCAGGCGCTCAAGGAGCGCTATCCCGACGACAAGGTGAAGCAGCAGCAGGAGATGATGGAGATCTACCGCAAGGAGAAGATCAATCCGGTCGCCGGCTGTCTTCCCGTGGTAATCCAGATCCCGGTGTTCTTCTCGCTCTACAAGGTGCTGTTCGTCACCATCGAGATGCGGCACGCACCGTTCTTCGGCTGGATCAAGGACCTCTCCGCGCCCGATCCGACCAACCTGTTCACCCTGTTCGGGCTGATCCCGTTCGATCCGACCACGCTGCCGCTGTTCGGCCACTACCTCGCGCTCGGCATCTGGCCGATCATCATGGGCATCACGATGTGGTTCCAGATGAAGCTGAACCCGACGCCGCCGGATCCGACCCAGCAGCTGATCTTCAACTGGATGCCGCTGATCTTCACCTTCATGCTGGCGGGCTTCCCGGCGGGCCTCGTGATCTACTGGGCCTGGAACAACACGCTCTCGGTGCTGCAGCAGAGCTTCATCATGCGCCGCAACGGCGTGAAGGTGGAGCTGTTCGACAATCTCAAGGCGACGTTCGCGAAGAAGGCGACGTAGCGCCCGTCATTGCGAGGAGCGAAGCTCCGAAGCAATCCAGACTGTTTCCACAGGAAAGTCTGGCTTGCTTCGCTTCGCTCGCAATGACGTGAGGAAACAGAAAGCCTTCGCATGACCGACGACGAAGATGCGAAGCTGATCGAGGCCGGGCGAAAGCTGTTCACGCGCGACTGGCAGTTCATCTGGGCCTCGCCCTCGATCGAAACGCTGCCGCCGATGGCAGGGCTGGAGATTGCCTTTGCCGGGCGCTCCAACGTCGGCAAGTCCAGCCTGATCAACGCGCTCACGGGGCGCAACGCGCTCGCGCGCACCTCGCATACGCCGGGCCGCACCCAGGAGCTGATCTTCTTCGAGGTCCCCGGCAAGACCGATTTGCGCCTTGTCGACATGCCCGGCTACGGTTACGCCAAGGCGCCGAAGAGCCAGGTCGCATCCTGGACCGAGCTGATCCACAAATTCCTGCTGGGACGCGCCTCTCTCGCGCGCGTCTATGTGCTGGTCGACGCGCGGCACGGCCTCAAGGACGTCGATCTCGAGGTCCTGAAGACGCTCGATCGCTCCGCGGTCAGCTACCAGATCGTGCTGACCAAGACCGACCAGGTGAAGGCCACCGAGCTTCCGTCGCGCATCGCCGAGACCGAAGCTGCGCTCGCCAAGCATCCGGCCGCATTCCCGAACGTGCTCGCGACCTCGTCGCGGAGCTCGACCGGCATGGAGAGCTTGCGCGCCGCGATGGCGAAGCTGCTGGAGGAGCGAACCAAGTGACGGCGACACCTCGCCTGCTGATCGGGCTTGCCGGTTTGATGGGCAGTGCCGGCGTGGCGCTGGCCGCGGCCTCCGCCCATGGCGGCGACGCCAGCCGGCTTGCCTCCGCCAGCGCCATGCTGCTGTTTCATGCAACCGCCATACTCGCCGCCATAGCCCTGCTCGCGCGCGGCCTTCTGCACGACGGAATTGGCCTCATCGCCGCGTTCGGCTTCGTGATCGGCGCCGCGCTGTTCGCAGGCGACCTCACCTTGCGGCAATATGCGGGGCACTCGCTGTTTCCCTATGCGGCGCCGACCGGCGGAACGGTGATGATTGGGAGCTGGCTGGCGGTGACACTGGCGGCGGTGACGGCGAATAAGTAGCGTTCGTGTCCCGGACGCGGTGCGGCACCCAAAGCGCGATTACGCGCGTCTTCGACGCGCTATGGTGACCCTCCGCAGAAGAGCACTTTGCGCCGAGGCCGCCAATCGGATAGAACGCCGCCCGTCAGTCCCGCCAGCGAGATCCGCCTCATGACCGAAATCTCCCCGCTCGACCAGGCCCGCATCCTGTCCGAAGCGCTGCCGCACATGCAGCAGTATGACGAAGAGACCATCGTCATCAAATATGGCGGCCATGCCATGGGCGACGAGGAGACCGCGAAGAACTTTGCCCGCGACATCGTGCTGCTGGAGCAGACCGCAATCAACCCGGTGGTCGTGCATGGCGGCGGGCCGCAGATCGCGACCATGCTCAAGCGCCTCGGCATCGTCTCGGAATTCGCGGCCGGCCTGCGCATCACCGACGCCGCGACCATCGAGATCGTCGAGATGGTGCTGGCCGGTTCCGTCAACAAGCAGATCGTCGGCTACATCAACGAGGCCGGCGGCAAGGCAGTGGGGCTGTCGGGCAAGGACGCCAACATGGTGAAGGCGTCGAAGACGACGCGCACCATCATCGATCCGGGTTCGAACATCGAGAAAGCAATCGATCTCGGCTTCGTCGGCGACCCCGAGAAGGTCGACCTCACGCTGCTCAACCAGTTGATCGGCTATGAGCTGATCCCGGTGCTGGCGCCGCTTGCGACCTCGAAAGAGGGCCAGACGCTGAACGTCAACGCCGACACTTTTGCCGGCGCGGTTGCCGGCGCACTGAAGGCAAAGCGCCTGCTGCTGCTCACCGACGTGCCGGGCGTGCTCGACAAGTCGAAGAAGCTGATCCCGCAGCTCTCGGTCAAGGACGCGCGAAAGCTGATCGCCGACGGCACCATTTCCGGCGGCATGATCCCGAAGGTCGAGACCTGCATCTACGCGCTCGAGCAGGGCGTCGAGGGCGTCGTCATCATCGACGGCAAGATGCAGCACGCGGTGCTGCTCGAGCTCTTCACCAACCAGGGCACGGGAACGCTGATCCACAAGTGAGGCAAGAGCTAAAGCAGGAGCGGACAACGAAAGACGTCATGGCGGGGCGCAGAGCTCAGCGGCACCGCCGCCCGGCCCTGGCGCGCTTTTTGATGACGCTGCCTGCCGCAGCCGTCTCGTTCGTCTTCTCCTCCGCGCCGGCCTTCGCCGACCTCAAGATTTGCAACCGCATGTCCTATGTCGTCGAGGCCGCGATCGGCATCGACGACAAGGCGGCGACCGCGACGCGCGGCTGGTTCAGGATCGATCCAGCCACCTGCCGCGTGGTGGTGCAGGGCACGCTCTCCGCCGACCGCATCCTGCTCAACGCCCGCGCGCTCGGGGTCTACGGCGCTTCGCCGATCCCGCAGAACGGCAGCGACACGCTGTGCGTCGCGCAGGACAATTTCGTCATCGCGGCCGCGCGGCAGTGCCGCAGCGGCCAGACCCAGGCTGCCTTCACCCAGATCACGCCGACGCAGGGCGCCGACGGCAATCTCGTCGCCTATCTCGCTGAGGATTCCGAATATGACGACGAGCAGGCGCGCCTCGCCGGCATCCAGCGGCTGCTGGTGATCGCGGGCTACGACGCCGCGCCGATCGACGGCGTCGACGGACCGAAGACGCAAGGCGCGCTGGCTGCGTTCCTGAAGAGCCGCGGACTGCCGTCGGACATCGTGTCGTCGCCGAACTTCTTCAAGACCATGGTCGACGCGGTGCAGACGCCCTCCGCGACCGGCCTCACCTGGTGCAATGACACGCCGCACAAGGTGATGGCCGCGGTCGCCACCGACGACGGCAAGTCGGTGACGAGCCGCGGCTGGTATCGCATCGACCCCAGGACCTGCCTGCACCCCGATGTGACCGGCCAGCCGAAACAGATCTTCAGTTTCGCGGAAGCCATCGACGCCGACAACCGCGCCATCAAGCTGAAGGACAAGCCGCTGAACTGGGGCGGCGACAGGCAGCTCTGCACGCGCGAGACCAAGTTCGAGACCAACGAGCAGACAGATTGCGGCGCGCGCGGATTCGCGGCGACCGGCTTTGGTGCGGTGGACATGTCGAGCGGCGGCAAGACGCTGCGGTTTGCGATGCCGTGATCGAGAGAATTGTGATGAACCCACCCCGCGCCTTCAGCCATATCGACACCTGGGTGTTCGACCTCGACAACACGCTCTATCCACATCACGTCAATCTGTGGCAGCAGGTCGATGCGCGGATCGGCGAGTTCGTCTGCAACTGGCTGAACGTCACGCCCGCGGAAGCGCGGAAGATCCAGAAGGACTATTACCAGCGCTTCGGCACCACCATGCGCGGCATGATGAGCCTGCACGGCGTCTCCGCCGACGACTATCTTGCCTATGTGCACAAGATCGATCATTCGCCGCTGGAGCCGAACCCGGCGCTCGGCACCGCCATCGCAAAACTGCCGGGGCGGAAACTGATCCTGACCAACGGCTCGGTCAGTCATGTCGATGCGGTGCTGGCGCGGCTCGGCCTCGCCACGCATTTCGACGGCGTGTTCGACATCATCGCGGCGGAGTTCGAGCCCAAGCCGGCGCCGCAGACCTACCGGAAATTCCTCGGCGACCATGCGGTCGATCCGACCCGGGCCGCGATGTTCGAGGACCTCGCCCGCAACCTCACCGTCCCGCACGAACTCGGCATGACCACGGTGCTGGTGGTGCCCGACGGCACCAAGGAGGTGGTGCGCGAGGACTGGGAGCTGGAAGGCCGGGACGCCGCCCATGTCGACCACGTCACGGATGATCTGACGGGATTTTTGGCGAAGTTGTCGCCACACTGACCGCCGTCGTCCTGGCGAAAGCCCGGACGACGGTCGAGCAAGGAGGGTGATCGCGAACCCAGCCTTGACTCCGTCCCCCCAAATCCCGAAAAAGCGCCCCAATCCATTAAAATTCCCGTTCCGAAGAGGAAATCCCGATGTCCCTGTCCGCCCTCGAATCCACCATCAACAGCGCGTTCGACGCGCGCGACGGCGTCTCGACCTCGACCAGGGGCGAGGTGCGCGAGGCCGTGGACCAGGCGCTGGAGATTCTGGACAAGGGCGAGGCGCGCGTCGCCGAACGCGAGGCCAGCGGCAAGTGGAAGGTCAATCAGTGGCTGAAGAAGGCCGTGCTGCTGTCGTTCCGCCTCAACGACATGGGCGCCATTCCCGGCGGCCCCGGCAAGGCGACCTGGTGGGACAAGGTACCCTCGAAGTTCGACGGCTGGGGCGAGAACCGCTTTCGCGACGCCGGTTTCCGCGCCGTTCCCGGCTCCATCGTGCGCCGCTCGGCCTTCATCGCCCGCAACGTCGTGCTGATGCCGTCCTTCGTCAATCTCGGCGCCTATGTCGATGAAAGCACCATGATCGACACCTGGTCGACGGTCGGCTCCTGCGCGCAGATCGGCAAGCGCGTGCACATCTCCGGCGGCGTCGGTATCGGCGGCGTGCTCGAGCCACTGCAGGCCGAGCCCGTCATCATCGAGGACGATTGCTTCATCGGCGCGCGCTCCGAGGTCGCCGAGGGCGTGATCGTGCGCAAGGGCGCTGTGCTGTCCATGGGCGTGTTCCTGGGCGCCTCCACCAAGATCGTCGACCGCGAGACCGGCGAGATTTTCATTGGCGAAGTGCCGGAATATTCGGTCGTCGTGCCCGGCGCGCTGCCCGGCAAGCCGATGAAGAACGGCCAGATCGGCCCGAGCACGGCCTGCGCCGTGATCGTCAAGCGCGTCGACGAGCGCACGCGCTCGAAGACCAGCATCAACGAGCTACTGCGGGATTAGTTGGCGGGCCACGAGCCCTCATCCCGCACCGTCACCCTGACGTGGCCGCCTCTTCGGCGGCCCTCGAAGGGCGACGGCCCGGCTGCGGTATCGAACCCGCCCTCCCTCCATCGCGACCAATCACCGGGTGGCCTCGACCGCCCGGAGCCCTTGGTATGGACTGGACCTGGTACCTCTTCCGCTTCGACGGCCGCATCAACCGCGCTCTGCTGTGGCAGGCGCTGCTGGCCGTCATGCTGCTGGCCGCCGTGCTCGGGATCATCGGTGAGGTTATCCGCGTCTTCAACGGTCACAAATCCACCTCCACCACCCTCATCTTCTCCCTCGACTTCAATCTCGACGAACTCTTCAACGCCGTCGACCCCCGGTCCTACCGTTTGCTGGCATCCGCAGACCGTCCGGCCCTGATCTTCAAGGTGTTCGCAACCCCGCTGTTCCTGTGGATCTACCTCGCGACCGCCACCAAGCGGCTGCACGATCGCAACAGGAGCGGCTGGTGGATGATCCCGTTCTTCGTCGTGCCCGGCCTGTTCGACCAGTTCTCGGACCTGCTGCCCAACTCCAACTGGGTTCTTCCATTCGCCCTGGCAGCCTCCATTCTATGGCTGTGGGGTCTCGTCGAGATGTTCTGCCTGCGCGGCACCTCGGGCGACAACCGGTTCGGCGCCGACCCGCTGGCCGACATCGAAGACGGCTCCGCGACCGCCTCGCCCGCGGCGAAAAGCTGGGAGCAACAGAGCGAGCTCGAAATTGTCCCGCCCAGCGCTAGCCCACCCGGCGGCATGCATGTTAAGCGGGGCACATGACCAATGCCCTCTCCATTGCCCGCGATCTCATCCGCTGCCCCTCGGTAACCCCGGCCGACGCCGGCGCGCTCGGCGTGCTTGAAAAAGCCTTGAGCGCAGCCGGTTTCACCTGCCACCGCGTGACCTTCTCCGAGCCCGGCACCGCCGACGTCGACAATCTCTATGCGCGGATCGGCACTGAGGGACCGCATATCAGCTTTGCCGGCCACACCGACGTTGTGCCTCCGGGCGACGAGAGCGCCTGGAGCGTCGGCGCGTTCTCGGGCGAGGTGAAGGACGGCTTTCTGCACGGCCGCGGCGCGGTCGACATGAAGGGCGGCATTGCGTGCTCGGTAGCAGCCGTGCTCGAGCATCTCGCCGCGAACGGCGGCAAGCCGCGCGCGGATGGCACAGGATCGATCTCCTTCCTGATCACCGGCGACGAGGAAGACGTCTCCATCAACGGCACCATCAAGCTTTTGAAGTGGGCCGCGGAGCGCGGCGAGAAATTCGACCATTGCGTGCTCGGCGAGCCCTCGAATGTCGAGACACTCGGCGACACCATCAAGGTCGGCCGCCGCGGCTCGCAATCCGGCACGCTCTTTGTCGACGGTGTGCAGGGCCACGTCGCCTATCCGCATCGCGCGGCCAATCCGGTGCCCGATATCTCGCGGCTGATCGTGGCGATCTCCGACGAGCCGCTCGACCATGGCAGCGCGCAGTTCCAGGCGTCCAATCTCGAATTCACCTCGGTCGACGTCGGCAATACCGCCAATAACGTCATCCCCGGCCAGGCCCGCGCGAAATTCAACATCCGCTACAACGACAACCATACGCAGGCGAGCCTGCGCGAACTGGTCGAGACGCGGCTGACCAAAGCCTGCGGCAACCGCATCCGCGCCCGCATCGTCTGGGAGCCGTCGAACTCGAACGTGTTCGTCACCAAGCCCGGCCCGTTCACCGATCTCGCGGTGTCGGCGATCGAGGACGTGACGGGCCGCAGGCCGGAGCTGTCGACGTCAGGCGGCACCTCGGATGCACGCTTCATCTCGAGCTATTGCCCCGTGATCGAGTTCGGCCTGGTCGGCCAGACCATGCACCAGGTCGACGAGCGTGTGCCGGTCAAGGATCTGGAGCGGCTGACGCAGGTGTATCGCGGGATATTGACCAGGTATTTTGGGTGAGGTCCTGCTCCCTCGCCCCGTTCTCATGGGCGAAGGATCATACCGTCCCGACGGCACCGGCTCACTTCATGTTCGCAATCGCGTGCAGCGCCGCGATGTAGCCGAACGGCCCCAACCCGCAGATCACGCCGGTCGCCACGAACGAGATCCTGGAGTGGCGATGATATTCGTCGCGGGCGTGGATGTTGGAGATGTGGACCTCCAGCACGGGCCCTTCGAATATCTTGATCGCGTCCATGATCGCGACCGAGGTGAAGGAGAAGCCGGCCGGATTGATGATGACGGCATCGGCATCCTGCCGCGCCGACTGGATCAGGTCGACCAGCACGCCCTCATGGTTGGACTGGTGGAAGGCGAGCCTGAGCCCGAGCTTGGCGGCAGCTTCCTCGCAGCTGGCATTGACCTCCGCGAGCGTCGTCGTGCCGTAGATGTGCGGCTCGCGGATACCGAGCATGTTGAGGTTGGGACCGTTGAGGATCATCACGCGCTTCATGGACGGGTCCTTTGTTATCCACCGAACCACTTTGCCGGGCCGGTGACGAGAACGGGAAACAGCGTCAGCAAGGCTAGCACGACCAGCTGCGCGATCATGAAGGGCCAGACGCCGCGGATCAAATCGTCCATCGAGACGCGGGAGACGCCGGCGACGACGTTGAGCACCACGCCGACCGGCGGCGTGATCAGGCCGATGGCGTTGTTGATGATGAAGAGCACGCCGAAATAGACTGGATCGATGCCGGCCTGCTTGACGATGGGCATCAGGATCGGCGTCAGGATCAGGATCGTCGGCGTCATGTCGAGCGCGGTGCCGACGATCACGACAATGACCATAAGGGCCATGGTGAGGAGCGTCTTGTTGCCAGCAAACGGCTGTGTCAGCGCCACGATCTGGTCGGAGATCTCGGCGACCGTGATCAGCCAGGACGAGACCAGGGCGGCGGCAACCAGGAACATCACGACCGCCGTGGTCTTGGCGGTCGAGACCAGCAGCGCCGGCAATTGCGACGGCTTCAGCTCGCGATAGACTCCCATGGCGACCACCAGCGAATAAACGGCGACGACCACGGCGGCTTCGGTCGGCGTGAAGATGCCGAAGCGCAGGCCGAAGATGATGATCATCGGCAGCATCAGGGCCCAGAAGCCGTCGATCAGCGCGCGCCAGATCTCGGCGACGCTCTTGCGCGGCAGCCGCGCCGGGTTCTCCTTGCGCACCACCCACCACCAGGCAAAGCACAGGCCGACGCCGAGCAGGAGGCCCGGCACGATGCCTGCCAGGAATAGCTTCGAGATCGAGACATTGGCGGCGACACCGAAGATGACGAAGCCGATCGACGGCGGGATCACCGGGGCGATGATTCCGCCGGCCGCAACGAGACCGGCCGCGCTGGCGCGGTTGTGGCCGGCGGCGGCCATCATCGGCACCAGCAGCGCACCGAGCGCTGCGGCGTCCGCGACCGCGGAGCCCGACAGCGAGGCCAGGATGCAGGACGTCAGGATCGCGACATAGCCGAGGCCGCCGCGGAAATGCCCGACCAAGGCGATGGCGAAGTTGAGGATGCGGCGTGCGAGGCCACCGGTGTTCATCACCTCGCCGGCGAGGATGAAGAACGGCACCGCCATCAGCGGAAAGGAATCGACGCCGTTGATGACGTTCTGCGCGATGATCTGGGAGTCGAACATCGCAAGATAGGTCATCAGCGCGATGCCGCAGACGATCAGCGCGAACGCGATCGGCATGCCGATCGCCATGGCGCCCAGCAGCGAGAAGGTGAAGACGGCGACGGTCATCCCTGGAGCTTCCCGCCGGCGGCGTCAGGAGAATGCGGGAGCTCCTCGGATTCGCTGATGGCGATGAGATCGACATCGGCGATCTGCCCGGTCATGAGCCGGATGAGCTCGTAGACGATGATCACGCAGGAGGCGGCGCCGAACACGATGCCGGCGGCATAGAACAGTCCGACGGAGAGGCCCGAAGCCGGGGCCACCGTGTCCCAGTTCAGCACCGTCTGCTTCCACGATCCCTCCGTCAGCAGCACCGAGGCGTAGAGCATCAGGGCGTGGCTGAGGCCGTAGCAGGCTTTGCGCCCGAGCGGCGGCAGCACCTTGACGAGGGTGTCGACGCCGAGATGGGCGTGCTCCTTCATGCCGACGATCGCGCCCAGAAACACCATCCAGACGAACAGCCAGCGCGACAGCTCCTCCGAGATGGCGATGCCGGAGTTGAAGCCGTAGCGCAGCACCACGTTGCCGAACACCAGCACCACCATGGCGGCAAGCAGCACGGCGATGACTGCGCGCAACAGCCAGAAACAGGCATCGACGATCGTTTTCATGGCGTCGGGCTCGCCGCGCTCAGGGTTTGAGCGCATGCACGCGGTCGAGCTCGCCGTTGAACAGCTTGACGAGCGCGGGGTCGTAATCGGCGGAGAATTTTTCCGCGATCGGCTTTGTCTTCACGCGCATGCGATCAAGCTCGGCCGGCGCGACCTCGTTGATCTCCATGCCCTTGGCCTTGAGCTCGTCGATCGCGGCCCTGGCCTGCTCGCGGCTGATCTTGCGCTGATAGTCGCGCGCCTCGATTGCGGCATCCTGCAGGATCTTCTGCTCGTCGGGCGAAAGCTGGTCCCAGAACTTCTTGCTGACCAGGATGATGTTGGTCGAATAGGTGTGGTTGGTGACGCTGAGATATTTCTGCACCTCGAAGAACTTGTTCGACAGGATCACCGAGAACGGATTCTCCTGGCCGTCGACGGTGCGGGTCTCCAGCGCGCTGTAGAGCTCGGAAAAGCTCATCGGCACCGGATTGGCGTTGAAGGCCTTGAAGGTCTCCAGATAAACCGGGTTCGGGATCACGCGGATCTTGATGCCGTCGAGGTCCTCGCCTTTGGTGATCGGACGACGGCTGTTGGTGACGTTGCGGAAGCCGAGATCCCAATAGGCGAGGCCGACGAGCCCTTTCTCCGGCAGTTTTGCCAGCAGCGCCGCGCCGAGCGGACCGTCGAGCAAGGCGTCGGCCTGCTGCGGCGTCGACACGATGAAGGGGAAGTCGATCAGACCATAATCCTTGACGATGCCGACCAGCGACGTCGTCGCCGGCGACTGCATCTCCTGGGTGCCGGCGCGCAGCGCCGATTGCTGCTGCATCTCGCTGCCGAGCTGATTGGCCGGATATTCGCGCACCTTGATCTTGCCGCCGCTCTTGGCCGCGACGAGTTCGACGAACTTCTGCACGCCCTTGCTGACGGGATGGTCGGTGTTGTTGAGGTGCCCCCAGCGGATGGTGCGCTCCTGGATGGCCTGCGCCGAGGCGGGCCCGATCGCGCACAAGGCGACCGCTCCGATCGCCGCCATCACAGCCAGACCCTTGAATCGAACGGGCATCGCCCCCTCCCCCTGTTGATCTCATTCTTAGGGGTGGGACGATCTTATAGGACGTATTATAAATCAACTGATATTTTATGCTTCATCCGATATTATTAGAAACACTTGATAAAGATGGGAAATTTGTCAAAACGCACGCCCGAAGCGCTAGGATGAGGCATGGACACCCTTCCCGACACGACCGCCGAGACGGTGGGCGACAGCGCCTACCGCCGCATCCGCACCGACCTGATCTTCGGCAAGCTGGCGCCGGGCCAGAAGCTGAAGCTCGAGCGGATCAGCGCCGCCTACGGCACCAGCATCTCGACGCTGCGCGAGACGCTGAACCGGCTGTGCTCGGAAGGTTTCGTCGTCGCCGAAGGGCAGCGCGGCTTCGAGGTCGCGCCGATCTCGGCGACCGAATTCCAGGAGATCGCGGAGCTGCGCGAGCTGCTCGAAGGCCACATGATCGAGAAGTCGTTTGCCGCCGGCGATCTCGACTGGGAGGCGCGCATCGTCTCGGCGCATCACAAGCTCGCGGCGATGGAACGGATGCTGTTGTCGGGCGAACGGTCCGACGCCGAGAGCTGGAAACAGTGCGATTTCCAGTTTCACCGCGCACTCGTCGCCGCCTGCGGCTCCAAGGTGCTGCTCGATGCGCATGCTGCGGTCTATGATCGCTATCTGCGCTACCAGATGATCGCGGTCGTCTTCCGCGGCGAGATGGCGGCTGCCGAGCACCGCGACCTCAAGGAGCTGGCGCTGAAGCGCGACGCCAAGGGCGCAAACAAGGTGCTGCACACCCACATCCACGATTGCGTGGCGCACGCGCTGCGCAATTCGGATTGGTTAAAGCCGGTGGCCGCGGCCAAAGAGCCGCGCAAGAAGGCGAAGACCGGCTAGACCAGCGCTTCACCGGCCTGCCGCATAGCAACATACAAATAGCCGTGAGCGCCTTGATCGGAATCAAATCGCCCTTTGGCCGATAGGGCATTTTGCCCAAATGCCCCACAGCGCCAAGTGTGGGATAGCGCATAGACATTAGAGCTGGAAAAGCTCTAAGAAGATGCCGCCCCTTGGTCAGGTTCCGTTGCAGGTTTCGCCGATGGATTACGCCCAGTTCTTCAATTCCGCCCTCGATCGTCTCCACACCGAGCGGCGCTACCGGGTGTTCGCCGATCTCGAACGCATCGCCGGCCGGTTCCCGCATGCGCTCTGGCACTCGCCCAAGGGCAAGCGCGACGTCGTGATCTGGTGCTCCAACGATTACCTCGGCATGGGCCAGCACCCGAAGGTGGTCGGCGCCATGGTCGAGACCGCGACGCGCGTCGGCACCGGCGCCGGCGGCACTCGCAACATCGCCGGCACGCATCATCCGCTGGTGCAGCTCGAGGCCGAGCTCGCCGATCTCCACGGCAAGGAAGCCTCGCTGCTCTTCACGTCCGGCTACGTCTCGAACCAGACCGGCATCGCGACCATCGCAAAGCTGATCCCGAACTGCCTGATCCTGTCGGACGAGCTCAACCACAATTCCATGATCGAGGGCATCCGCCAGTCCGGCTGCGAGCGCGTCGTATTCCGCCACAACGATCTCGCCGATCTCGAGGAGAAGTTGAAGGCCGCCGGCCCGAGCCGGCCGAAGCTGATCGCCTGCGAGAGCCTTTATTCCATGGACGGCGACGTCGCCCCGCTCGCGAAGATCTGCGACCTCGCCGAGAAGTATGGTGCGATGACCTATGTCGACGAGGTCCATGCGGTCGGCATGTACGGCCCGCGCGGCGGCGGCATCGCCGAGCGCGACGGCGTGATGCACCGCATCGACATTCTCGAAGGCACGCTGGCGAAAGCATTCGGCTGCCTCGGCGGCTACATCGCCGCCAACGGCCAGATCATCGACGCCGTGCGCTCCTACGCGCCGGGCTTCATCTTCACCACCGCGCTGCCGCCGGCGATCTGCTCGGCCGCGACCGCCGCGATCAAGCATCTGAAGACCTCGAACTGGGAGCGCGAGCGCCACCAGGACCGCGCGGCCCGGGTCAAGGCGATCCTCAACGCCGCCGGCCTGCCGGTGATGTCGAGCGACACCCACATCGTCCCGCTGTTCATCGGCGATGCCGAGAAGTGCAAGCAGGCCTCCGACCTGCTGCTCGAGCAGCACGGCATCTACATCCAGCCGATCAACTATCCGACTGTCGCCAAGGGCAGCGAACGTCTGCGCATCACGCCCTCGCCCTACCACGACGACGGCCTGATCGATCAGCTCGCCGAAGCGCTGCTGCAGGTGTGGGACTGCCTCGGCCTGCCGCTCCGCGAGAAGTCGATGGCGGCGGAGTAGCTCTGGGTCGTCCCGGCGTTGGGGTTTTCACCTTAACGACAACCCCAGTTCCTGCCCCGACGGGGCATTTCGCTGTCGCCTCCACCCGCCCAACGCGCTAGATTTGCAGGGAAAATGAGAGCGGGCGCGTTTGCGCCCTGGGAGAAGCACGCTCGCCATGCTGCACGACTGGGGCGTGATCGCCGCCGCTTTCGGCTATATCGGCTTCCTGTTCCTGGTGGCGAGCCATGGCGACCGCCGCTCGCCGGCCGGGCGCGGCCGCGCCCCGGGGCTGATCTATCCGCTGTCGCTGGCGATCTACTGCACCTCCTGGACCTTCTTCGGCTCGGTCGGCTTTGCCACCCGCACTTCGACCGACTTCCTCGCGATCTATGTCGGCCCGATCCTGATGATCGGGCTCGGGGCCGGCGTGCTGCGCCGGGTGATCCAGCTCGCCAAAGCCCACAACATCACCTCGATCGCCGACTTCATCGGCGCGCGCTACGGCAAGAGCCAGGCGGTGGCGGCCACCGTGGCGCTGATCGCGATCATCGGCTCGGTGCCCTACATCGCGCTCCAGCTCAAGGCGGTCGCCTCCTCGCTCGAAACCATCCTGAGCGAGGACCAGGCCTTCTCCCACATCCCGATCCTCGGCGACATGGCGCTGATGGTGACGCTGGCGATGGCGGCCTTCGCCGTGCTGTTCGGCACGCGGCAGACCGACGCCACCGAGCATCAGCACGGCCTGATGCTCGCGGTGGCGACCGAATCCATCATCAAGCTGGTCGCCTTCCTCACCGCCGGCATCTTCGTCACCTTCTGGATGTTCTCGCCGCACGAGCTGATCGAGCGCGCGATGAAGACCCCGGAGGCGGTTCGCGTCATCAACTATTCGCCGTCGATCGGCAACTTCCTGACCATGACGCTCCTGTCGCTTTGCGCGATCATGCTGCTGCCGCGCCAGTTCCACGTCAGCGTGGTGGAGAATTCCTCGGACGCCGAGGTCGGCCGCGCGCGCTGGCTGTTCCCGCTCTATCTCGTCGCCATCAATCTGTTCGTGATTCCGATCGCGCTCGCCGGCCTCGTCAGCTTCCCGTTCGGCGCCGCCGATCCGGACATGTACGTGCTGGCGCTGCCGATGGAGGGCGGCGCGAACCTGCTCAGCGTTGCCGTCTTCGTCGGCGGCCTGTCGGCGGCGACCGCGATGGTGATCGTCGAATGCGTCGCGCTCTCCATCATGGTCTCGAACGACCTCGTGGTGCCGCTGGTGCTGCAACGGCGGCCGGAGGGACGCACCGGCGGCGCCGATTTCAGCGACTTCCTGCTGCGCTCGCGGCGGCTCGCGATCTTCGCCATCATGGTGATGGCCTATTTCTATTACCGTGCCCTCGGCAACACCCAGCTCGCGGCGATCGGCCTGCTCTCCTTTGCCGCCATCGCCCAGCTGGCACCAAGCTTCTTCGGCGGGCTGCTGTGGCGGCGCGCGACCGCGCGCGGCGCCATCGGCGGCATGCTGGTCGGCTTCGTGGTGTGGCTCTACACGCTGTTCGTGCCGAGCTTCATGGATACCTCGACGACGGGCATCCTGCTGCTGCTGCACGGTCCGTTCGGGATCGAGGCGCTGCGGCCGCAGGCGCTGTTCGGCGCCGACCTGCCGCCGCTGATGCACGGCGTCATCTGGTCGCTGTCGCTCAACATCCTGACGTATGTGCTGCTGTCGCTGGCACGCCGGCCGTCCTCCATCGAATTGGTGCAGGCCGATCTGTTCGTGCCCAACACGCTGGCGCCGATCTCGCCGAACTTCCGCCGCTGGCGCACCACCGTCACGGTGCAGGACATCCAGACCACCGTTGCGCAATATCTCGGGCCCGACCGCGCGCGGCATTCGTTCGAGGCGTTCTCCGCGCGGCGCAATGTGCGGCTGGAGCCCGGGGCGCCCGCCGATTTCGAGCTGCTGCAGCACGCCGAGCACCTGATCGCCTCCTCGATCGGCGCGGCTTCCTCGCGACTGGTGATGTCGCTGCTGCTGCGCAAGCGGACCGTGTCGGCCAAGGCCGCGCTGAAACTGCTCGACGATTCCCATGCGGCGCTGCATTTCAACCGCGAGATCCTCCAGACCGCGCTCAACCATGTGCGCCAGGGCATCGCGGTGTTCGATGCCGATCTGCAACTGATCTGCTCCAACCGGCAGTTCGGCGACCTGCTCAACGTTCCCCCGCATTTCATCCAGTTCGGTACGCCGCTCCGTGAAATCCTGGAATTCATGGGTGTGAGCGAGCCGGCCGATCCGCTCCAGCGCGAGGCCATGCTGGAGCAACGGCTCGCGGCTTACACCACCGACAGCGAGCCTTATCTCGAGCGTCTGCCCGACCGCCACATGGTGATCGAGATTTTGACCAACCGCATGCCCGGCGGCGGCTTCGTCATCACCTTCACCGACGTCACGCCCACGTTCGAGGCGGCCGAGGCGCTGGAGCGCGCCAATGCGACGCTGGAAAAGCGGGTGCGCGACCGCACCGAGGAATTGACCCGGTTGAATTCCGAGCTGGCGCTGGCCAAGAGCGCGGCCGAAGACGCCAGCATCTCCAAGACGCGCTTCCTCGCCGCCGCCAGCCACGACATTCTGCAGCCGCTCAACGCGGCGCGACTCTACGTCACCAGCCTGGTCGAGCGCCAGCACAGCGGCGAGGAGACGCGGCTGGTCGAGAACATCGACGAATCGCTCCAGGCGATCGAGGAGATCCTCGGCGCGCTGCTCGACATCTCCAGGCTCGACGCCGGCGCGATGGCGACCTCGATCTCGAGCTTCAAGATGGCCGATCTGATGCGCTCGCTGGAGATCGAGTTCGCGCCGATCGCACGCGCCAAGAACCTGGAGCTGGTCTTCGTGCCGTGCTCGCTGCCGGTCGAGTCGGATCGGCTCCTGCTGCGGCGCCTGCTCCAGAACCTGATCTCCAACGCGATCAAATACACCCCGCGCGGCCGCGTGCTGGTCGGCTGTCGCCGCCGCGGCCCCTCGCTCAAGATCTGCGTGTACGATACCGGCGTCGGCATCCCCCCGGCCAAGCGCAGCGAGATCTTCAAGGAATTCCACCGCCTCGAGCAGGGCGCGCGGATCGCGCGCGGCCTCGGGCTCGGCCTCTCGATCGTCGAACGGCTGGCGCGCGTCCTCGACCACGGCATCGCCATCGACTCCAACGTCGGCGGCGGTTCGGTGTTTTCGGCGACCGTGCCGACGGCGAAGGCGATCACCCACACCGCCGCCGTGACCAGCGCGACGCCGCTGGCGCGCACGCCGATCGCCGGCGCCCTCATTGTCTGCATCGAGAACGACGCGGCGATTCTCGACGGCATGCGCACGCTGCTGAAGGCATGGGACGCCGAGGTGATTGCGGTGGCCGACCCTGAAGGCGCGATCGCCGCGATCGAAACTGCCGGCCGCCGTGTCACCGGCCTGCTGGTCGACTATCACCTCGATCGCGGCAACGGCATCGCCGCGATCCGCGACATCCGCCGCCGCTTCGGCGACGGCATCCCCGCCATCCTGATCACCGCCGACCGCAGCCCCGCCGTGCAAATGGCCGCGCGGGATGAAAAGGTAGCGGTGCTCAACAAGCCGGTGAAGCCGGCTTCGCTCCGCGCCCTGCTCGGCCAGTGGCGCACGCAGCAGATGGTGGCGGCGGAGTGAACCTCCGCACTCAAGGCGCAAGCCTCGTAAACACGTAGTCGCGGCCCTTGGCGCGGGCTTCGTGGCAGGCAAAGCAGGTGCGGTGCTGGGCCTCGTCGACCGGCCTGCCGTTGACGAAACGGCCAAAGCCCCAGCCGCCGGTGGCGGCATATTTCTTCGAATCCTTGACCATCACCTGGACGGTGGTGGCGGCGCCGGGAATCGTCGCGGACGCAAATTCGGGTGACTGCTTCCGCTTCCAGGCGCGCTTGACCAGAATGGTGCCGTCCGGGAACGGAAGTCTTCCGGCCTGATAGGCATCGATCGCGATCTGGTTGCCGACGACGGCGCGCAGCTCGTCCAAGGGGGCCGCCTCCTCGGCCGGCGCGATCAATTCCCACTGCCTGTAGCCTGGCGGGATCGTGACGCCGAAGATCGGCGAAGCCGCGGTGTCCTCCGCAAAAGCGATCGTGACCAGATACGGCACGCAGGTCAGGACTACGACGAGGAGGAGCACCGCCAGCACGATCATCGTCGGATAGGTTGGAAATTTGGTCGTCTCGGATTTCATGGTCTTCGTTTCATCGAGGTGCGGTCGCATGCGAGCGCTCGGTCCGGCCCGTGCCGGACCGAGCTGTCGAACAAATCCTCAAGCGCCGCCGTCGGCGTCGATGACGGCCTTGGCAAAGGCCTGCGGTGCTTCCTGTGGCAGATTATGGCCGATGCCGCCGGTGATCAGGCGATAGTCGTACCGGCCGGAGAACTTCTTCGCATAGGCGCTCGGGTCGGGATGCGGCGCGCCATTGGCATCGCCCTCCATCGTGATGGTCGGCACGTCGATGACGGGAGCTGCCGCGAGCTTCTTTTCGAGGTCCTCGTACTTCGCTTCGCCCTGGGCGAGCCCGAGCCGCCAGCGGTAATTATGGATCGTGATCGCGACATGATCCTTGTTGTCCAGCGCCGCCGCGCTGCGGTCGAAAGTCGCGTCGTCGAACTTCCACTGCGGCGAGGCGAGCTTCCAGATCAGCTTGGCGAAATCATGCGTGTACTTCTCGTAGCCGGCGCGGCCGCGCTCGGTGGCGAAATAGAACTGGTACCACCATTGCAGCTCGGCATGCGGCGGCAGCGGCGCGTTGCCTGCGGCCTGGCTGGAGATCAGATAACCGCTGACCGACACCAGCGCGCGGCAGCGATCGGGCCACAGCGCGGCGATGATGTCCGCGGTGCGCGCGCCCCAGTCAAAACCGGCAACGACCGCCTTCCTGATGTCGAGCTTGTCCATCAGCGCGATGATGTCGGAAGCCATTGCCGCCGGCTCGCCGTTGCGCGGCGTCTCGCCGGACAGGAAATGCGTCGAGCCGTAGCCGCGCAGATAAGGGATGATGACGCGATAACCGGCCTTTGCCAGAATCGGCGCGACGTCGACGAAGGCATGGATGTCGTAAGGCCAGCCGTGCAGCAGGATCGCGACGGGACCGTTCGCAGGACCCGCCTCGGCGTAGCCGACGTTGAGGACGCCGGCATCGATCTGCTTGATCGCGCCAAACGACGCATTCGTTGCCGACGCGCGCGGCGCTTCCGATTCCGCGCGAGCGAGGCCGATCACGCCGAGCCCGGCGGCGACGGTTCCCGCGGCGACGCCGAAAAACCGGCGCCGGTGCTGATTAATGATCCGTTTCATGGTGCTACCTCGTTGATGGTTGGTGGTGGTACGTCAGATCAGCGCGACCGTGACGTCGATGTTGCCGCGGACGGCCTTGGAATAGGGACAAGCCTGGTGCGCCTCACAGACGAGACCGCGCGCGATCTCGCGATCGAGACCGGGAAGGCTGACATCGAGGCGTGCCCTGAGCGAATAAGCGCCGCGGTCGAGCACGAGATCGATCTCGGCATCGATCGCGCATTTCCTGGGAAGCTCGATCCTCCGCTTCCGGGCTGCGATCTCGATCGCGCCTTCGAAGCAGGCCGACCAGCCGGCCGCTAACAATTGCTCGGGATTGGTGCCGATGCCTGCGCCGCCCGGCGGCGACAGCTTGACGTCGAGGCGACCGTCGGAACTGCGCGACATGCCGTCGTGTCGCGCGCCGCTGGTGTGGGTCCTGGCCGTGTAAGGCAATTGTGCCGCTTGCGTCATGGAGGTCTCCTTGCCGTCGCGCAACTGACTAGCAGCGGCTGGCGCAGCACACCCGTTTGGACTTGTGAGAAGTTGTGAGGACCAGGTTTGCGGGGCCTAACGAGGACTGCGTCCGCGGCCTGATGCCGATGCAGCGACGACCTTGCCCGATCGCGATCATCTGGCTATCCGGTCCTGTCAAAGGACCGAGTTTTCGCCATGACCGAGCCGGCCGGCACCGCAACGGGAACATTATCGTCCGGGCCATTCACCGTGACGCCGCATGAAAGGCTCGTGACGCGCGACGGCGTCGCGCTCCAACTCGGCGCAAAAGCCTTCGATACCCTGATCGCGCTGATGTCGCGGCCGAACGAGGTCGTCGGCAAGTGGGATCTGATGGCGCTGGTGTGGCTCGGCCTGACCGTCGAAGACACCAATCTGCGCTTTCACGTCGCAGCGCTTCGCAAGGCGCTCGGCGACGGCAAGGACGGCGCACGCTACATCACCACACTCTCCGGCCGCGGCTATTGCTTCGTGGCGCCCATTTCGCAGGTGGAAATCCCGGCGGAGCGGCGCCCCGTTGCGCAAACGGAATTGCCGCCCGTGAAACTGCCGAACCGGCTGCATCGGATGGTCTGCCGCGACGACGCGATCGCCGCCGTCTCGGACAGGCTGATCACCTCGCGGTTCGTCACGATCACCGGCCCCGGCGGCGTCGGCAAAACCGCGGTCGCCGTGGCGATCGCGCGGGGCTCGGCTCAATCCATCCGCTTATCGTCCAACTTCGGGATTGGGCCACTGCGGACGAATTATTGAGCTGCGGCGCGGAGACGGGTTGGCCACCCGACACGGACCAATGTTTCATCTGGATCCGACATGGCAAATTCGTACATCCCCCACGGCTTGTCTTCGGGTGATTGCCGAAATTCGCGCGCCGCAGCGTCAACACTCTCAAGGTAGAGATAAAGCCCGAAAGGATTTCTGCCCGGTATTAGCCATCCCTCGACTGCGTCCGTCAAATGCAGATATCCGCCTTTTGAGTTCGACAGCATGCGATATGTGTCGGGTTCTCCCGGAGCAGGCCTTTGGCTCTCCGGGCGCGTGAAGCCCAATCGATTGTAGAACCGCTCCGACGCATCAAGGTCATTACACGGGAGGATCGCGATCAAAGATCCGGAAGGGCCCATTCATGCACTCCGACTCAATGCAACAGGTCTCGTCCGCTCTTCTCAAGGTCCGAAATTTGTCACCTTTAAGGTTGAAGTTCGCATTGGGACAGCCAGATGATCGCTCCGAGCGAAACTGTTCATATTTCGAACGAGCGAAATCATTCCGCTCTGCCCTCGGCATCGGAGATCCGCAACTTTGGAAGGTGAACGCCCTACCCCGTCGGGGTGCCCTGCTTCCATTGACCGCCCGCGATCTTCGCGGCGGCGATCACCGCCTGTGTACGGCTCTCGACGCCGAGCTTCTGCAGGATGGCCGAGACATGCGCCTTGATGGTGGCCTCGGAGACGCCGAGCTCATAGGCGATCTGCTTGTTGAGCAGCCCCTCCGACAGCATCATCAGGACCCGGACCTGCTGCGGCGTCAGCGTCACCAGGCGGTCGCGCAGCTTTGTCATGTCCGGGTCGGCGGCGGCCGACAGGTCGGTGTCGGCGGGAACCCAGACGTCGCCCTCCATCACCTTGAGGATGGCGTCGCGCAGCGTCTCGACGCCGAAACGCTTCGGAATGAAGCCCGAAGCCCCGAAATCGAGCGAGCGACGGATCGTGGCGCTGTCGTCGGAGGCCGAGACGATCACCACCGGGATCGCCGGATATTGTGCGCGCAGATAGATCAGGCCGGAAAAGCCGGAGATCCCGGGCATCGAGAGGTCGAGCAGGATCAGGTCGACGTCGGAGGTCTGTTCCAAAAGCCCGGTCAGATCCTCGAACGATCCGGCCTCGTCGATCCTGGCCGAGGTCAGGACTCCCGCCACCGCCTGCCGCAGCGCGTCGCGGAACAGAGGATGGTCATCGGCAATGACGAGATGTGTGGAAGGAGCGCTCATCGTTCTCTTGCTGTCGTTCGCGCCGGGCGGCGAGTCAACGCTGGGGGCAGCTCAATTCTTCCCTGAGCGGCCGTGGCATGCAAGTGCACATTATCCCTTTGCTGCAAAGGGGTTAATCCCGAGCCATCGCGCATCAGACCGGCCCCCGATACCGCACGTTCAGCTGCGCGTCAGTGCGAAAGGCCGAAAGTCGTATTGGGGCGGGTTTCACGGCAATGTTACCTTGCGGGCAAGACCTGGGTTGATCTGGCATGGCCGGACATCCGGGGCGCGAGGAAACGATTTTCGGGGAGCGACTCAACATGTCGACAATGGCTGTATCTCAAGCCCGCGCCGGAGGGATGACGAAGGACGAACGATTCGTCATTCTCGCCTCCTCGCTTGGTACCGTCTTCGAGTGGTATGATTTCTACCTCTACGGTTCGCTGGCCGGCATCATCGGCGCGCAGTTCTTCTCGGCCTACCCGCCGGCCACCCGCGACATCTTCGCGCTGCTGGCGTTCGCCGCGGGCTTCCTGGTGCGTCCGTTCGGCGCGATCGTGTTCGGCCGCGTCGGCGACATCGTCGGCCGCAAATACACCTTCCTCGTCACCATCCTGATCATGGGTCTGTCGACCTTCATCGTCGGCCTGCTGCCCAACGCGGCAACGATCGGCATCGCGGCCCCGATCATCCTGATCGCGTTGCGCCTTGCCCAGGGCCTGGCGCTCGGCGGTGAATATGGCGGGGCGGCGACCTACGTCGCGGAGCACGCGCCGAACGGCAAGCGCGGCTACTACACTTCCTTCATCCAGACCACCGCGACGCTCGGCCTGTTCCTGTCGCTGCTGGTGATCCTGTTCACGCGCTCCGCCCTCGGCGAGCCCGAATTCGCCGCCTGGGGCTGGCGCATTCCGTTCCTGGTCTCGGTGCTGCTGCTCGGCGTCTCGGTCTGGATCCGGCTGCGGCTGAATGAATCGCCGATCTTCCAGAAGATGAAGGACGAGGGCAAGAGCTCGAAGGCCCCGCTGACGGAAGCTTTCGGCAACTGGCAGAACGGCAAGCTCGTGCTGCTCGCGCTGCTCGGCGGCGTGATGGGCCAGGGCGTGGTCTGGTACACCGGCCAGTTCTATGCGCTGTTCTTCCTGCAATCGATCCTGAAGGTCGACGGCTACACCGCCAACCTCCTGATCGCCTGGTCGCTGCTGTTCGGCACCGGCTTCTTCATCGTGTTCGGCATGCTCTCCGACAAGATCGGCCGCAAGCCGATCATCCTCGGCGGCTGCCTGATCGCGGCGCTGACCTTCTTCCCGATCTTCAAGATGATCACCACCAACGCCAACCCGGCGCTGGAAAAGGCCATCGAGCAGACCAAGGTCGAGGTGGTGGCCGATCCCAAAGGCTGCGGCGACCTGTTCAATCCGGTCGGCACCCGCGTCTTCTCTGCACCTTGCGATACCGCACGTGCCTATCTGTCCCAGTCGTCGGTCAAGTACTCAACCACGCCTGGCCCGGCAGGCTCCGGCGTGAAGGTGATGGTCAACGGCAAGGAAATTGCCTACGCCAACGCCAAGGACGGTAACGCGGCGGTTCTCGCCGCCGTGCAGGAGGCCGGCTATCCGAAGACGGGCGACGCCGGCATCGTGAAGATGGCGCATCCGTTCGACATCTTCCGTCCGCAGGTCGCGGCGGTCATCGGGCTGCTGTTCATCCTGGTGATCTTCGTCACCATGGTGTACGGCCCGATCGCCGCCATGCTGGTCGAACTGTTCCCGACCCGTATCCGCTACACCTCGATGTCGCTGCCCTACCACATCGGCAACGGCTGGTTCGGTGGCCTCTTGCCTGCGACCGCCTTCGCCATCGTGGCCTCGACCGGCGATATCTATGCAGGCCTCTGGTATCCGGTCATCTTCGCCTCGATTACCGTCGTGATCGGCTTGTTCTTCCTGCCCGAGACCAAGGACGTCGACATCAAGTCGACCTGATCGACAGCACCGATCGACAACACGAACCGGCCGCGGTCTTTCGCGGCCGGTTTTGTTTTGAGCTCCGGATTCTTTGTTTTGACGCGTTTTCTTCACGCGAACCGGTATCCACTTCGCTCGAAAACGCTCTACTGATTGCTGCCGATGAATTGGAGCACGACCTCGCGCCGGTGCGGACGCTTGCGGTGCTCGATCAGATAGATCGCCTGCCAGGTGCCGAGCGCGAGCTTGCCGTTCAGGACGGGCACCTGCAGCGACGCCCCCGTCAGCATCGTCTTGACATGCGCCGGCATGTCGTCGGGTCCCTCGGTATCATGCGTCCATCCGGCGTTCTCCGGCGCGAGCCGGGACAGCGCCGTGGTGAGGTCGACGAGCACCGAGGGGTCGGCGTTCTCCTGGATCGTCAACGACGCCGAGGTATGGCGGACGAAGAGCGTCAGCGCGCCGTCGCGCGCGCGGGCCTCGGCGACGAATTTCGCGGCTTCAGCGGTGAGATCGGTGAAGCCGCGCCCTGGCGTCTGCACGGTCAGCAGCGACGATGCGATGGTAGTGGCCTGCACTGACGATGGCGCCGAACGTGTGAGGCTTTTCTCAGTTGTCATTCAAACTCTCAAATCCTGCCCGACACGTCCTTCTGCACCCGGTTGGCCATGTCGATCAGCCGGCGCCAGGCCTTTTCCAGGAACGACATCACGCGATCGACGTCCTGGTCGCTCGGCAGCGGAATCTCGATCTTGCGATCGCCCTCCGCAACCTTCGGCTCCGTCTTCTTGAGCGGATCCGATTTGGGCAACGCCTCGTCGATCTTGCCTGATACGGTCGGGCCGGCCGCGAGCTGTCCCTTCAACTTCTCGACTTCGGCCTGGAGCCTGCCGATCTCGGCGTCCAGCGCAGAACGTTCGTCGGGCACCGCGTAGCAGGCCCAGCCGGCGCCGTTCCTGGTACAGGTCGAGACCGTGCCGGTGCGCGTGTCGAGCCGCAGCACGCCCTCGGGGATGGGAGTCATGCTGAAGCGACCGTTTTCGCTGTCGGGGGCCGGTTGCGCGGCACCGAGGCCGCCGCTGATGGTCATTGCCGCGACGAACGCCGCCGCCGCAAGCCATGAAGTTGTGGATGAATTCGCAGGTCTCATCGCGCTCTCCGCCACGACGCGCAGGTGGCATTCCGGCAGATTCTACACCCCGGCGAGACGATCTGCCGCCCAAAACCCCCACCTGACATGAACGATCGCGGCGGCCGCTTTGATCCCGGCAGCAGGGCGAAATGGCGATGGCATTCGCCGATCATGCGGAGAGCTGCTGCGGTGCGGCGTCACGCCGTGTACAGCGCCGCCGTGCACGCCAATATCGTCAAATAAATCAGATACATAATTGAAATCGACACAATCGTGACTTGGCTTGACTTGATTATGGGCCATCAGTATGGTCCGCGCGGCTTTTGAGGGTGGCGGGCGTAATTTCCATTCAGCCGCGTCGTTTCGGGTCTTCGTTGCATGGCACAGGGCACGGGGCACGGCGAGAATGGAGATCGCGATAGATCGTCCGAGGAAGCTGCGCTTTCCGAACGGCTCGGAAATCTTGACCAGCGGTTGTCCGAATTTCGCGGCCGCCACGTCAAGACCGAGCAACCCGCAGGTGACGGCGAAGACAGAGCGGCCAGAGCTTCGGCTATGGCGCTTGGTTTCCGGTTATCCTCCGAGTTGGTCGCCGGTGTCGTTGTCGGAGCGGGGATTGGCTGGGGGTTCGACCGCTTGCTGTCGACGTCGCCTTTCGGATTTATCGTGTTCCTGCTGCTGGGCTTCGTGGCCGGCGTGGTGAATGTGGTGAGAACGGCGGGCGCGGGTCAAAACAGGCGCGGTGGTTCTTAAGCGATCCGCACGGAGAGGAATGATCGTGCCGGCATCGCCGGTACGGGCCGGCCCGGCCGGCAGACCGAGACCCGCCGGCATTGCCCGGCAGACCAAGAGATGCCGCGCTGATGAAAATCGACCCGATCCACCAGTTCAACATCGAGCCTCTCTTCACCCTGGGCCATATCGGCAATCAAACGATCGCCTTCACCAATTCGTCGCTCTACATGCTGGTGGCGGTCGCGATCATCTCGATCCTGATGCTCGCCAGCGGCACGCAGCTG
Source organism: Bradyrhizobium sp. Bra64 (assembly GCF_024519875.1). Classification (NCBI taxonomy): domain Bacteria; kingdom Pseudomonadati; phylum Pseudomonadota; class Alphaproteobacteria; order Hyphomicrobiales; family Nitrobacteraceae; genus Bradyrhizobium; species Bradyrhizobium sp. Bra64. Next base: position 338,173 of record NZ_JALJRD010000006.1, read on the forward strand.
GTTCCCGGGCGCCTGCAGTCGGTCGCCGAGATCTCCTACGAGTTCGTCGCCTCGACCATCCGCTCGACGGCCGGCTCGGAAGGCATGAAGTTCTTCCCGCTGATCTTCTCGCTGTTCATGTTCATCTGCGTCTCGAACCTGGTCGGCATCATCCCCTACACTTTCACGATCTCGAGCCATCTGATCGTGACGGCAGCCCTGGCGCTCCTGGTCTTCTTCACGGTCCTGATCTACGGCGTTGCCAAGAACGGCCTGAAATTCTTCTCGATCTTCGTGCCCCACGGCGTCCCCGGCTACATCCTGCCGCTGGTGATGTTCATCGAGATCCTGTCGTTCTTCCTGCGGCCGGTCTCCCACAGCGTCCGTCTGTTCGCCAACATGCTGGCCGGCCACATCGCGCTGAAGGTGTTCGCGGGCTTCGTGGCCATGCTCGGCTTCTCGCTCGGCGCGCTCGGCTGGGTCGGCGGCGTGCTGCCGCTGGCGCTCACGGTCGCGCTGTACGCTCTCGAGATTCTGGTCGCGTTCCTGCAGGCCTATGTGTTCGCGATCCTGACCTGCATCTACCTCAACGACGCCATTCATCCGGGACACTGAGCAGTCCGGGGAATTTCCACCCAAAACCCAATCTTTCTTCCAAGGAGTCTAAAATGGATCCGGCAGCAGCAAAACTTATCGGCGCGGGCATCGCATGCATCGGCATGGGCGGCGCGGGCGTCGGCGTCGGCGTGATCTTCGGCAACTACCTCGCCGCGGCCGTTCGCAACCCGTCGGCCGCTCAGGGCCAGTTCGGCAACCTGATCTTCGGCTTCGCCGTGACCGAAGCGCTCGGCATTTTCTCGCTGCTGATCGCGCTGCTGCTGCTGTTCGTTCCGCTCTGAGGACGACGTTCTTCGCGCCGCTTCAACCGAAGCGGCGCGCATGACAGCAACAGGAGTACTCCATGGCTGAGAGTCATGGCGGGGCGAAGGGTCCAGCGGCGGGCGCCCATACCGGGGCCGAAGGCGGTCACGGTGGCGGCTTTCCGCCGTTCGAGAGCAGCACCTATGCTTCGCAGCTGGTGTCGCTCGCGATCTTCTTCGTCGTGCTTTATGTGGTCGTGTCCAAGCTCGCTCTGCCGAAGGTCGGCGGGGCGATCGAAGCGCGCCAGAACAAGATCGAGGGTGACCTCAACGAGGCACAGGCGCTGAAGGACCAGTCCGCCGCGGCGCTGAAGGCCTATGAAAGCGAACTCGCTGCGGCGCGTTCGCGGGCGCAGGCGATCGGCAACGAATCCCGCGACAAGGCGAATGCGCAGGCGGAAGCCGAGCGCAAGGCCCTGGAAGAGCAACTGGCGGCCAAGCTCGCCGGGGCGGAGAAGACCATCGCCTCGACCCGCGCCGCCGCCATGAGCAACGTCCGCGGCATCGCGGCCGATGCGGCAGGCCAGATCGTGCAGCAGCTCACCGGCGTCGTTCCCGACGCTGCGTCAGTCAATGCAGCGGTCGATGCGTCGCTGAAAGGTTAGTCGAGATGTTCTTCGATCCTGAAACCTGGGTCGCCATCGCCTTCGTGATCCTGATGGTCGTGTTCGGCTATCTTGGGGTCTTCAAGTCGGCGATGAAAGCGCTCGATCACCGCGCCGACCGCATCAAGGCCGAGCTCGACGACGCGACGCGCCTCAAGCAGGAGGCGGCCAAGGTGCTCGCCGACTACAAGGCGCGCACCGCTTCGGCCGAGCGCGAGGCCGCCGACATCATCGCCAACGCCAGGAGCGAAGCCGAGCGCATCGCGATCGAGGCCAAGGCGAAGGTGGAAGATTTCGTCGCCCGCAGAACCAAGACCGCGGAGAGCAAGATCGCGCTCGCCGAGGCCCAGGCGCTGGCCGATGTCCGCGCCGCAGCCGCGGAGGCCGCCGTCCAGGCCGCCTCCACGATCCTGTCGCAGTCGGTCAGGGGCCAGGTCGCCGACGATCTGCTCGCCAAGGGCATCACCGAGGTCCGGCAGAAGCTGAACTGACGGATTTCGCCTTCACCAATCAAGAAGCCGGCGCGATGAGCGCCGGCTTTTTTGTTTGTCGGGCTTGTTCTCGTGTCCCACACGCGAGACCGACCCTACTTCTTCTTCGCCCGCGCCTTCGGCTCGGGCGAGAGCGCCTGCGGATCGAAGCCGACATAGAAGATGTAGGAATCAGCGTCCTTGGCCGAAGGCATCGGATAGGCCATATCCTCCGCGACGAAGGTGAAGGGCACGCTGCCGCCCTCCGGCATCTCGACCTTGGTCCGGTAGGCCTTGGAGGCGATCACCTTCTCGCCGACACCGCCCTGCACCACGGCGACGCGCAGGGGCACCTCGACGGTCGCAGGCGCGCCGGCGGGGCCGGCGATGACGCGGCCCTGGATGCCGATCCGGGCGGTGATATCGCCGCCATTGCGGGCGCATTCGCGCGCCATCTTGGTGATGGTGGCCTGGAAGCGGATCTCATTGCCGACGGCCGGCTTGCCGGCGACACCGACCGCGTAGGTGGAGGCCCCGGCACGCACCGTGACCTGCGGGCAATCGAGGTCGTCATTGGCCGCCGGCTGGCCGGGCGCAGGCGCCGGCTTGCTCTGGGCCGGCTCGTCGGAGCTGCCGCCGAACAGGCCCTTGAAGCGGTCGGTCAAGGACTGGGCTGCCACCGGCGAGACCGAGGCGAGCGCGACCGACAACGCCAGCACGGCCGCTGCCCGACGCGACGCATTCCGCGAAGACCGAAGCTCATTCACCATCGACACCCGTACTCCATGACAACTATCCGGCCGAGCGCCGGCCGAGCTTGCGCGTTATATCGCCAAAATCGGCGAACCCAAGGCGCAACCGGGTCGCCCCAAAGAGACTTTCACATGAATGGACGGACTCAGCCGCGGAAATCCTCGTGCAGCAGGCCGAACAGCAAATGGTCCTGCCAGACCCCGTTGATGCAGAGATAGCGGCGCGCCAGCCCCTCACGGGAGAATCCGCACTTTTCCAGCACCCGGATCGACGGCGCGTTGGTGGGAATGCAGGCGGCCTCGACCCGGTGCAGATTGAGCTCGCCGAACAGGGTCGGCAGCAGCACCCGCAGCGCGGCCGTCATGTAGCCGCGATGGGCATGGGGCCTTCCGACCCAGTAGCCGATGGTGCCGGCCTGGACGATGCCGCGCCGGACATTGGCGAGCGTGATGCCGCCGACCATGGCGCCGTCGAGCTCGCGGAAGATCAGGAAGGGGTAGGAGCGGTCCCCGGCGATGTCCTCGGAATAGCGGCGCAGGCGGCGGCGGAAACCGGAGCGGGTGAGATCGTCCGACGGCCAGATCGGCTCCCAGGGCGTGAGGTAGTCGCGGCTGGACTCGCGCAAATGCGCCCACTGCAAGAAGTCCGACATCTGCGGCGCGCGCAGCAGCAGCCCGTTGCCGCGCGGCGCGAGGGCGGCGGGTCCACTGGATGGCAGGCGAAAGAGAGCCATGGTGATGCTTCCCGAGGCGGGTCAGCCCGTACGCGGCGGCTCCTAATGCAGCCGCGCCTTGGCGCGTGCCCGCGTCAATCCTTCCGCAAAAGACACCGCCGTGTCCAGACCCCTGCCACTGCCTAATGCGACAACCGCAGGCCGGCTCCGCGACAACAATGCACGCGCAGCATCCCGGGTCGATTCGACACTAACGGCGTCGATCCGGGCCACCAGCTCCTCGACCGTCTGGGGCCGGCCATAGGCCAGCACGTGGCGGGCGAGCTGCTCGGCCCGCGAAGAGCAGCTCTCCAGCGCCATCAACAGGCCCGCCTTCATCTGCGCCTTGGCCCGCGCGATCTCCGCCTCGGTCAGCGTCTCCACCGAATCGTTCATGATGTCGACCACGACCTCCATCATCTCCGGCGCGTCGGCCGGATCGGTGCCGGTGTAGAGGCCGAAGAAGCCGGTATCTGTATAGGGGGCGTGAAAGCTGTAGATGGAGTAACAGAGGCCGCGCTTCTCGCGCACCTCCTGGAACAGCCGCGACGACATCCCGCCGCCGAGGATGTTGGTGAAAACTTGGAGCGAAAAAAGAGACAAGTCGCTCTGCGGCACGCCTTCCAGCGCCAGCGTCAGGTGCGCCTGCTCGAGCTCGCGATGCACCACCTTGGTGCCGCCCTTGCCGAACTGGGCAGTCTGCGGCTTCGGGCCCGGCGTCCCCTCGAAACTCGCAAAGCGCTGCTCGACCTCGGCAACGACCTGCTTGTGATCGACTGCGCCTGCCGCCGCCACGACCATGTCGGGGCCGCGATAATGCGTCGACAGATAGCCGCGCAGCATGTCGCGGTTGAAGGCGCGCAACGTCTTGGCCGTACCCAGCAGCGAACGGCCCATCGGCTGGTCGGGATAGCAGAGCTCGTTGAGATGCTCGAACACGACATCGTCCGGCGTGTCCTGCGCGGCGCCGATCTCCTGCACGATGACGTTCTTCTCGCGCTCGAGCTCGTCGGGCTCGAAGGCGGGATTGGCGAGGATGTCGGCGAGCACGTCGAGCGCGAGCGGCACGTCGGCCTTCAGCACCCGCGCGTAATAGGACGTGGTTTCGGTCGAGGTGCCGGCGTTGAGGTCGCCGCCGACCGCCTCGATCTCCTCGACGATCTCGCGCGAGGAGCGCTTCGTCGTGCCCTTGAACGCCATGTGTTCCAGAAGGTGCGAGATGCCGTGCTCGTTCGGCTTTTCGTCGCGGCCGCCGACGCCGGCCCAGACACCCAGCGCCGCGGTCTCGAGATGGGGCATCTTGTCGGTGACGACGGTCAGGCCGGAGGCAAGCTTGGAGATCTCGACGCTCATCCGGCAACTCCCTGTTTTGCGGCGCGGCTGACCGACAGCACGAACCGCTCGACCTCGGCCTGATCGTTCTTCATCACCTTCCTGTGTTCGGATTTGGTCATCAAACCGTCGAGCCAGGCCGGCAGTTGCGGCCGCTGGCCGCAGGCCGCTTCGACCGCATCCGGGAATTTCGACGGATGGGCCGTGGACAGCACGATGCTGGGAACCGTCGTGTCGGTGGTATCGCGGTCGGCGACAGCGAGCGCCACTGCGGTATGGGGATCAACCAGCTCGCCCGCCTCGCGCCAGGCGGCACGGATCGCGGCCGAGGTCTCGGTCTCGTCGGCGCGGCCCGCGTCGAACTCCTCGCGGATCGCGGCCAGCGTCGCATCGGGCAGCACGAAGCGCCCCGACTGCTTCAACGAATCCATCAGACGGCGCACGCCGGCGGCATCGCGCCGGCCGGCCTCGAACATCAGCCGCTCGAAATTCGAGGAGATCTGGATGTCCATCGAGGGCGACGCCGTGGCGTGCACCTCCCGCACCTCGTAGATGCCGGTCTTCAGCGTACGCGCCAGGATGTCGTTGACGTTGGCGGCGATGCGCAGGGTCCGCACCGGAAGGCCCATGCGCTTGGCGACATAGCCGGCAAAGATGTCGCCGAAATTGCCGGTCGGCACGACGAAGTCCACCGCGCGCGCCGGCGCCCCGACGGCAACGGCGGAGGTGAAGTAGTAAACCACCTGGGCGACGATGCGCGCCCAGTTGATGGAATTGACGCCGGACAGCGAGGTCGCATCGCGGAAGCGATGGTTGTTGAACATCGCCTTCACGAGTGCCTGGCAATCGTCGAAATTGCCTTCGATGGCGAGCGCGTGGACATTGGCCGCGCCCGTCGTCGTCATCATGCGCTGCTGCACCTCGGAGATGCGGCCGTGGGGGAACAGCACGATGAGATCGACATTCTCCAGGCCGGCAAACGCATCGACAGCGGCGCCACCGGTGTCGCCGGAGGTCGCGACCACGATGGTGGTGCGCTGGCCGCGCTTGGCGAGCACATGATCCATCAGCCGCGAGATCAGCTGCATCGCCACGTCCTTGAAGGCGAGCGTCGGACCGTGGAACAGCTCCAGCACGAACTGGTGCGGCGCGATCTGGCGCAGCGGCACCACCGCCGGATGTCGGAAGGTGGCATAGGCCTCGTTGGCCATGCGGCCGAGCTCGGCGTCCGTGATCTCGCCGCCGGCGAAGGGACGGATCACGTCGACCGCGACCTCCCAATAGGGACGACCGAAGAAGCCGGCGATGGTTTCAGTCGACAGTTGCGGCCAGCTGGCCGGCACATAGAGGCCGCCGTCACGGGCAAGCCCGGTCAGCATCACATCGCAGAAGCCGAGTTCGGGGGCCTCCCCCCGGGTCGAGATATAACGAGTCAAACTGCCCTCCAAAGGCCGGCCGAGCCGGGCTCGATCCGCAAGCCTTTGATTTTACGAAATTACTTGTCAACAGCCAGAGGCTTTGGGCCACCATAAAGTGTTTTGTGGCATCGGGAAACCGCTTCGCGCCAAGACCTTTTCATCGACAAGGGCCGCTCAACGAAAAAGGCCACCCCAACGAAAAAGGGCTGCGGCGATGCCGCAGCCCTCTCTCCTGGAAGGTCTGTCGTTGACGTTTGCAGACCAGTTTGCCGGGCGCGGGTCGCGGACCCGCTAAAACTGTGGACGCAAGCTTTCGTCGCCTGTCACGAAACCGTCAAGGGCGAAAACGGCGAATGCGAGAAGATGTTCCTATTTTTCCCGTCACGGGCCGTGCACCGGGGAACGCCTCCGTGCAGCCGGTCGTCGCGTCTTGCCGCTATTTCCCAGGCAACGGGCGATGCAGGGAACGAATGCCACCTCAACCCATTGTGTCGGCGGTTGGGTGGCGGCGCGATCCATGCATTGCCCGGCTGAGCGCCGAGACCTGTCCGACCCGCCGAACCGGCAGCATCCTGGAGCAGCCGGTTCGGCGGCGGAAAATCAGTTCATTCCAATTTCCACCGCGATCCTGATCAGGTCGGAATGGTTCTTGGCACCCAGCTTCTGCTTGAGCAGGGACGTGGTGTTGGCGACGGTCTTGTAGGAGATACCGAGGGCCTCGGCGACCTCCACGATCTTGTCGCCTCGCCCCAGCAGGCGAAGGATCTCGAGTTCGCGCGGCGTCATCTGCGAGGCCGGATTGGCCTTGATCGCCGCGCCGGAAAACGTCACGGCTTCCGCAAGCTGCGGCGAGATGAAATTGTCCCCCGCGACCACCTTGCGCACCGCCTTGAGCAGGATCCTGGGATCATCGCCCTTGGAGACATAGCCCTGCGCCCCCAGCTCGACCGCCCGCACCACGAAGGCCGGGTCTTCGTTCATGCTGAACATGATGATCTTGGCGTCCGGATCTTCCTTGCGGATGCGTCGCATCAGCTCGAAGCCGGAGACGTCGGGCAGGCTGATGTCGATCACCGTGACGTCGGGCCGCTTGCTGACATAGGCGCGATGCCCGGATTTGGCGTCGGTCGCCTCGTCGATCCGGATCGAATGATCGGAAGCGAACAGGGTGCGGCAACCTGACAGCACCACGGGATGGTCGTCGACGATCAGGATCCTTGTCGCCGGCCTGGCAGTATCTTGCATCGCGCGCTCTCTCGTTTTTCGACTCATAGACCGACGGGAACAAATGGAAAGAGCAAATTCCGCCGATGCGCGTTAGAATCGACCTAATGTGGCAGCGACTCTCGTTCAGGGCCCAATTGTTTCTCCCTCTCGGTGTGATGTTCATCACGGCGTTGCTCATGGGCGGCGTCCTGCTGCATGCCTTCACGATCGGCCAGCTCGCCGAAGAGAACGAGCCGGCGCTGCGATCGACCCGGGCGGTGGCGGAGGCCCTGAACAGCGCCCTGCGTTCGTCCGGTAACCCGCGCAGGACCTTGGACGACTTCGTCCGGATGCTGGACACATCCTCGGATATCCAATTCCGTCCCGTGGGGGCTGGTTCACCCTCGTTGGCGCCGAGGCCTCTGCACGGCCCGCCGAAATGGTTCGTCGATCTCCTCACCATCCCGGACCTGCATATCGCATTTCCCGTTACCGTCGACGGCCAGCACGCCGGCAACATCGTGTTCACGCCAGATCTGTCCGCTGCTTTGTTCGAGAAGTGGGTCGGCTTTCTCGCGCTTTCCGGCTTCGTTCTCGCGCTCATCGGACTGACGGCGATCATTGCCTACGTCCTTGCGGGCTCGGCGCTACGCCCCCTGCAAGATCTTGGCGACGGTCTCACGCGGTTACGAAGCGGCGACTACGCAACGCCGATCCCGATAGCAGGACCGCCGGAAATACGTCAAAGTTGCGAGGAAGCCAATGCGCTCGCCGCGACGCTCGCGCAACTGAGCCAGGACAATCGCGACCTGTTGCACCGCCTGGTGTCGCTCCAGGACGACGAGCGGCGCGATCTCGCCCGCGATCTGCACGACGAGCTCGGCCCGCTGCTGTTCAGCATCCGCGCCGGCACGATCGCGTTGGTCGAGGCCTCACCGCCGGTGGGATATCTCGGCAATTCGGCCCAGGAGGTGCTGCAATCGGTCGAGGCGCTCCAGCAGACCAACCGCCGCATCCTCGAGCGGCTGCGGCCGCTCTATATCGAGGAATTGGGCCTGGAGACCAGCGTGCAGACGCTGCTCCGGAACTTTCGCAAGCAGGCCCCGCATATCGGCCTGACGGCCACGGTCGATCCTGACCTCAACGGGATCGACGGGCCGCTGGCCCAGACCGTCTATCGCGTGATCCAGGAGGCGCTGACCAACGTGCTGCGCCATGCCGCAGCACGCAATGTCCATGTGCAGGCCGCCGTCTCCGACGACGCGCTCGTCATCGAGATCTCCGACGACGGCGCGGGATTTCCCGAAGACAACGTCTTCGGCCGGGGCCTGACCGGCATGCATGAGCGCGTGCGTGCACTCAGCGGATCGCTGTCATTGCTGCGTGCGGATGAACGAACCTATGTGCGTTGCCGTCTGCCGGTGCAGACGACGCGCGACGGGCCGGCGCAGAGCTAGCACGCGCAGCCGTGATGCGCGTGCTGTCGCGCCGGCACGCACAGCGTGCTGTGGATCTTGCCTTCCGCACTGAAGCGAAACGTGGCGTGAACGCGCAGCGAGCCTGCGACGGAATATTCGAGATCGACGCCGTTCGGCACGGGATGGATCTCCTCGAGACCGAAGCCGGCCAACGAGAATGCGCTGAGCCGCGGCCCCCAATAGGTCTCGAGCTCGAAGCGGCCGCGATAGCTCTGCGTGCCGTTGCAGGTGCATTCGACCTCGGCGTCGTCCGCATAGAGGTCGAGCAGCGTCGCGAGGTCGCCCTTCCTGCAGGCGTCCACCCAATCGACGACAATTCCCATCTGATCGAAATCGCTCACGGCAACATCCTGTCTGCCGCGAAATTTTGCGCTGCGGCCCAGGACCACACTCGTGAATGTGCGCCGAATAATATACCCCGGGCGATACCGGGTTCCTTCCGGGAACCTACGGGGAATTCAACTTGAGCGCCGTCCCTTCACCCAGACGCCGAAAGCGATCAGCACCGCACCGGCAAGCGCAAACCATGTGATGGCGTATTGCAAATGATCGTCCTTCAGATGCACGTCGAGCGCTCCGGGACGCGGAATGTTGTTGTCCGGCGCGGGTTGCTCGAGATCGACATAGAACGGCGCGACCGCGCCCCAGCCGAGCGTGCTTGCGATCGCCGCATGATCGCGCACGAACCAGAGCCGCTTGTCGCGATTCTCCGCCGGCGTCAGCCAGCCCGGCGCCTCGGGGAAGCGCAGATAGCCGGTGAGCGCGACCGCCTGCCCCGTGACGAGCTTCTTGACCGCTCTATCCTCGACGCTGCGGTCCTGCATCGTGTTCTCGACGAATCCCGCATCGATCACGACCGTCTCGCCGGTCGTAAGGCGCGCCGGCAGGAAGGCCCAGGTGCCGGGACCGGAGGCGTCCTTGCGCACGGCGGACCCGGGGGAATAGACCATCGCATCGGGCAAGGGCGCATAGGTCGCGGTGAAGCTGACGCGGCGGAATTCATCGAGCGCGGGATCGAGCGCGGCCCATCGCGCCGGCGACGGCAGGGCGACCGGTGCCTCCGCAAGACGCTCGGTGAGCGCGGCGATCAGCTCGTGCTTGGCGAGGCGGCGCTGCAATTGCCAGACACCGAGCGCGACGAACACCGCCATCAGGAAAAGCGTGAACAGCGCGAAGCCGGCCACGCGAGGCTTGCGCGCCGTATCGGTCATTTCGCGCGGTCGACCAGCCGGCCCGGCGCCGCCTTGTGGTGGAATTGCAGCGCGATCAGCAGCGACTTCATCGCGCGCAACGGCAACAGCGTGGTCGCCAGGATCAGCGGCAGCCACAGCACGGCATGCAGCCAGTACGGCGGCTGGTATTTGACCTCGACGATGAGCGCGCACGCGACAACGATCCCGCCGGCCAGCATGATGATGAAGATGGCAGGGCCATCGCCGCTGTCGATGAAGGCGTAATCGAGGCCGCAACGGTCGCAGGAAGGCGCCAGCGTCAGGAACCCCGCATAGAGCTTGCCCTGGCCGCAGCGCGGGCATTTGCAGGCGAGCCCCCGCATCGCACTCTGCAGGACGGTCGTCTTGGGCTCGGAGGTGTCAGAGGTATCGTTCATGATGAAAGAGTCTAGCATAGTTTCCGCCAAAGCTTCCGGCGGCCTAAAAGCGAAAGGGCGGCCCTGCGGCCGCCCTTTCTAATCGATCAAAGGTAGCTCAGTGCGCGCCGTGGGCCATGGTCTCGGCGCCGTGTCCCCAGACGTAGATGCACAGGAACAGGAACAGCCAGACCACGTCGACGAAGTGCCAGTACCAGGCAGCGAACTCGAAACCGAGATGCTGGGTCGGCGTGAAGTGGCCGGCATAGGCGCGGAACAGGCAGACCAGCAGGAAGATGGTGCCGACCAGCACGTGGAAACCGTGGAAGCCGGTCGCCATGAAGAAGGTCGCGCCGTAGACGTTGCCGCCGAAGGAGAACGCGGCGTGGCTGTACTCATAGGCCTGCACGCAGGTGAAGAGCGCGCCGAGCACGACGGTGAGGATCAGGCCGTATTTGAGGCCCTGACGATCGTTCTCGAGCAACGCATGGTGGGCCCAGGTCACGGTGGTGCCGGAGGTGAGCAGGATCAGCGTGTTCAGCAGCGGCAGATGCCAGGGATCGAAGGTCTCGATGCCATGCGGCGGCCAGGTGCCCGGCACGGCGCAGGCGCCGGCCGCGGTGCCGAGGCCGCAGCCGAATATCGCATCGCGGGTGGCGTGGACGGCGTCGGCGGGAAACAGCGCCGCGTTGAAATAGGCCCAGAACCAGGCGACGAAGAACATCACCTCGGAGGCGATGAACAGGATCATGCCGTAGCGGTGATGGAGCTGCACGACGCGGGTGTGGTCGCCCTTGTACTGGGCTTCCTTGATCACGTCGCCCCACCAGCTCGCCATGGTGTAGAGCACGCCGACCGTGCCGACCCCGAACAGAATCGGCGCGGCCGAGAACATGTGGTGCATCCAAGTGATCGCGCCGACCGCCATGATGAAGGCCGAGACGGAGCCGACCGCCGGCCACGGAGAGGGATCGACCAGGTGGTAGTCGTGTTGCTTGGTGTGCGCCGTTGCCATTTGCGGTCTCTCTCCTCAATCCCGTGCCTGTCCGGCACTTATCCCCTTGTGTCCAACCACCCTGGCGCGAGCCCGGCGATCAGAGATTTCCCTTGCGCTTGTCGTCTTCGCTGGCTGCAAGCGGCTTCACCACCGGATCGCGCACCGGATAGAACGTGTAGGACAGCGTGATCGTGTTCAGCCCGTCGTTCTCGTGATCGTCGGCGATCGACGGATCGACGTAGAACACGACCGGCATCTCGCGCTTCTCGCCGGGCGCCATGGTCTGCTCGGTGAAGCAGAAGCAGTTGATCTTCTGGAAATAGGATCCAACCGTCAGTGGCGCGACGTTGTAGGCGGCCTGGCCTGCGGTGGTGCGCGCGGCCTGGTTGGTCACGGTGTAGAAGACGGTCACGACCTGGCCGATATTGACCTCGATCTCGCTCTGCTCTGGCTCGAACTTCCACGGCAGGCCGGGCGCGACGTTGGAATCGAAGCGCACCGCGATCTTCCGCGCGATCGGACCGGTCGCCGGCGCCGAGGTCGCGACCTGGGTCGTGCCGTTGAAGCCGGTGGCGCGGCAGAACCAGTTGTAGAACGGCACCGCCGCGTAGGACGCGCCGACCATCAGCGCGACCACACCGCCGCAGATCGAGGCGACTAGCACGTCGCGACCGAGGCCCTTCCTGGCCTTTCGGTTCCGATTTTGCGATATGGTCGGCTTCTGATCCATCTTCCCTACATCGGCCGGACTAGCACGGCCGGACCCTTGACCATGGTGACGGCGAAGAACAGCACCACGAGCACGCCGAGCGCGAGCGCGATCGCGATCGAGCGCTGACGACGGCTCTTCTTCTGCGCCTCGGTGAGGACGATTCCATTGGGCTCGGGTTTGTCGACCATTACCGCGATCATGCGCCCCCTGCCATCGGAGCAAGCGCCCGGTACACGACCTCGGCCAGCAAGGTCGCAAACAGCGCGAACAGATAAAGGATGGAGAAGGCAAACAGCTTGCGGGTCGCACGCAGCGACTGGCTGCGCTCGCGGCGCAGATAGACGTTGATGGCGAGCACAAGCATGCCGGCGCCGAGGATCAGCGAGACGACGCCATAGACGGCATCAAAATAGCCCAGCGCCCAGGGCGCCGCGGCGACCGCGATCAGCACGACGGTGTAGAGCAGGATCTGAAGCCGCGTCGCGTCGGGACCGGCGACGTTGGGCAGCATCGGGATGCCGGCACGCGCGTAATCGTCCGAGCGGAACAGCGCCAGCGCCCAGAAGTGCGGCGGCGTCCAGAAGAAGATGATGGCGAACAGCAGCAGCGGCTCGACGTCGACCGTGCCCGTCACCGCGGCCCAGGCCACCACCGGCGGCAGCGCGCCGGCGGCACCGCCGATCACGATGTTCTGCGCGGTCCAGCGCTTCAGGCCGATCGTGTAGATCACGACGTAGAAGAAGATGGTGAAGGCGAGCAGCGCGCCCGCGATCCAGTTGACGAGGATGCCGAGCGTCATCACCGAGAAGAAGGCGAGCGTCATGCCGAAGGCCATCGCCTCGGGACGGGTGATGCGGCCGCGCGGGATCGGCCGGTTCGCCGTGCGCGACATCTTGGCGTCGATGTCGCCCTCGAGCGCCATGTTGAGCGCGCCGGAGGCACCGGCGCCGACGGCGATGCAGAGCAGCGAGGTGATCGCCAGCACCGGGTGGAAATGCCCGGGCGCCATCGCCATGCCGACCAACGCGGTGAAGATCACCAGCGACATCACCCGCGGCTTCAGCAGCGCGATGTAGTCGCCAACCTCCGCCTCGGAGATGCGGGGATTGAGGTCGATGGCGTTGTGGTCGAGGACGGACACTAGCTTTGACTCGCTTGTTCTAGATCCGCGGCGCCCGTGATGGGCGCCGCGGGAGACTGATTACTGCACGCGGGGCAGCACTTCGAACTGGTGGAACGGCGGCGGCGAGGGCAGCGTCCACTCCAGCGTGGTCGCACCCGCACCCCAAGGATTGTCGCCCGCCGGCACCTTTTTCGCGAACGCGTCGATCACGCAGTAGAGGAAGATCAGCACGCCGAAGCCGGAGATGTAGGAACCCACCGACGAGACCAGGTTCCAGCCCGCGAAGGCGTCGGGATAATCGACGTAGCGGCGCGGCATGCCGGACAGGCCGAGGAAGTGCTGCGGGAAGAACACCAGATTGACGCCGACGAAGGTGACCCAGAAGTGCGCCTTCGCGAGCGTCTCGTTGTACATGTAGCCCGACATCTTCGGGAACCAGTAGTACCAGCCCGCGAAGATCCCGAACACCGCACCGAGCGACAGCACGTAGTGGAAGTGCGCGACGACGTAGTAGGTCTCCTGGAGCACGCGGTCGACGCCGGCGTTCGCCAGCACGACGCCGGTGACGCCGCCGACGGTGAACAGGAAGATGAAGCCGACCGCCCAGAGCATCGGGGCGCGGAACTCGATCGAGCCGCCCCACATCGTGGCTATCCACGAGAAGATCTTCACGCCGGTCGGAACCGCGATCACCATCGTGGCGGCGACGAAATAGGCCTGCGTCGCGCTGGACATGCCGACCGTGTACATGTGGTGCGCCCACACCACGAAGCCGATGCCGCCGATCGCGACCATGGCGTAGGCCATGCCGAGATAGCCGAACACGGGCTTGCGCGAGAAGGTGGAGACGATCTGGCTGATCATGCCGAAGGCGGGCAGGATCAGGATGTACACTTCGGGGTGACCGAAGAACCAGAACAGATGCTGGAACAGCACGGGATCGCCGCCGCCGTCGGGCGCGAAGAAGGTCGTGCCGAAATTGCGGTCGGTGAGCAGCATGGTGATCGCACCGGCGAGCACCGGCAGCGACAGCAGCAGCAGGAACACCGTCACCAGGATCGACCACACGAACAGCGGCATCTTGTGCAGGGTCATGCCCGGCGCGCGCATGTTGAAGATGGTGGTGATGAAGTTGATGGCGCCGAGGATCGACGAGGCGCCGGCCAGATGCAGCGACAGGATCGCGAAGTCGACGGCCGGGCCCGGATGGCCCGAACTCGACAGCGGCACGTACATGGTCCAGCCGGCGCCGACGCCGTTGGCACCCGGCTCGCCCTCGACGAAGGTCGACATCAGCAGCAGGCCGAACGAGGCCGGCAGCAGCCAGAACGAGATGTTGTTCATGCGCGGGAACGCCATGTCGGGCGCGCCGATCATCAGCGGCACGAACCAGTTGCCGAAGCCGCCGATCATCGCGGGCATGACCATGAAGAAGATCATGATCAGGCCGTGGGAGGTCACGAATACATTGTAGGTGTGCGTCTCGTGGAAGATCTGTACGCCCGGATACATCAGCTCGGCACGAATCGCGATCGACATCGCGGCACCGATGATGCCGGCGATGACCGCGAAGATCAGGTACATCGTGCCGATGTCCTTGTGATTGGTCGAATAGACGTAGCGTCGCCATCCGGTCGGATGGGCGTGCTCGTCATGTCCGTGGTCCTGGGCGTGATCGCCGTGTGCCGCTGCGCTCGTTGCCATTTTCAAATCCTGCCTTGCGTCCCATTCGGACCTTTGGAGGTCCCGCCCTTCATGTCGCGTTCAGTCCCCTTCAGCCGTCACCCGACGCTTACTGCGTCGGGCCGGCCACGGAGGCGAAAGTGCTGGTGCCGCCGCTCGCATATTTCTTCTTCGCGGTCTCGACCCAAGAGGCGAAGTCCTTGTCCTCCACCACGCGAATCGCGATCGGCATGAAGGCGTGGTCCTTGCCGCAGAGTTCCGAGCACTGGCCATAGAACATGCCGGTCTTGGTGGCCTTGAACCAGGTCTCGTTCAGCCGCCCCGGAATGGCGTCGATCTTGACGCCGAAAGCCGGCAGCGCAAAGGCGTGGATGACGTCGGCGCCGGTAACCTGGACACGAATCACCTTGTTGACCGGCACCACCATCTCGTTGTCGACACCGAGCAGCCGGGGCTGCTTGTCCTGGGCCATCAGCGAATCGAACTCGAACTTGCCGTTATCCGGATAAGCATAGGACCAGTACCACTGCTTGCCGGTCGCCTTGATGGTCAGGTCCGCCTTCGGCACGTCGAGCTCGAGGAACAGGAGGCGGAACGACGGCACCGAGATACCAACCAGGATCAAGACCGGAACGAGCGTCCAGGCCACCTCGATCAGCGTGTTGTGCGTGGTCCGCGACGGCACCGGATTGGCCTTCGCATTGAACTTCATGACCACGATCACCAGCAACGCCAGAACGAACAGCGTGATCAGGGTGATCAGCACGAACAGGAAATTGTGGAACCAGACGATGTTGTCCATCACCGGGGAGCCGGATTCCTGAAGCTTCCACTCCCACGGCGCCGGTTGCCCGAGCTCGGCGAATGCCGCACCGCCCGTCGCCAGCGTCAGACCCGCCACGGCCAATCCCAGCAAGTGCCGGCCCACCGGGCCCATCGACATCTTCATGCCGTTCGCGCTCCCCTAACGAAATCACCCCAAGTGCATTCCCCTATTTCCGGGAAACGCTTATTCGATCCGCCCGTCTGACAAACCGCCGCGCAAGAATACCTCTAAGAGGAATTGGGGCCAGATCGCTAGAACGCCGAAATCAAGCCTCTCAAACCATAATTCTTGATATATCGCAATGCAGTCTTGAGCCTCGTCTGTCAGCCATCACCCGCAAGATATTTCCTAGTAAGATCAGACAAAAATACCGTTTCCCGGGATGCTGTGGCTTGACAGCGGATTTGCCCGCGGTAGGCACTGGCAGATAGCCGCGCAGGAGCTTGATTCGTGCGGGCGATGGCGGTGTGGGCGGCGCGGAATTTGCTTGCGAATTGCCTTCAAGACGCCGTCATTCCCGTATCAGTCCGCCAGGCGCGAGCGACCCAGGCGAGCAGAGGGACCGACCCGATGGGGTTTTCGAAATGCATGGCAAGGCGGGCTAGCAGCCTCGCGATGCTGGCCGCCCTGCTGGCGGTGGTCGTCGTCCTGGCGCTCCCTGGCCTTGCCCATGCGCAGGGCGCGGTGCGCTCCGTCCATGGCGACTGGCAGATCCGCTGCGACACCCCGCCGGGCGCCCAGGCCGAGCAATGCGCCCTGATCCAGAGCGTGGTGGCCGAAGACCGCTCCAATGCCGGCCTGACCGTGATCGTGCTCAAGACCGCTGACCAGAAGAGCCGCCTGATGCGGGTGGTCGCCCCCCTCGGCGTCCTCCTGCCCTCCGGCCTCGGCCTCAAGCTCGACAACCAGGATGTCGGCCGTGCCGGCTTCGTCCGCTGCCTGCCCAATGGCTGCGTCGCCGAAGTCGTCATGGACGACAAGCTGCTCGGCCAGCTCCGCACCGCCAAGACCGCGACCTTCATCATCTTCGAGACCCCCGAAGAAGGCATCGGCTTCCCGCTCAGCCTGAATGGGCTCGGCGAGGGTTACGACAAGCTGCCGTAGGGCGCCCTTTTTCCGGATAAGCCGATCCCGTCATCGCGAGCCGCCCGCGAGCGGTTGCCGGCAGCCGCCTTTGATCCATCCGAACCGCAATATCGGTCGAGCGCGCGATGTCCGTGAGCGCCTAACTGGTCTCGCCACGGAGGAAGGAACGATGAAGGCGGCACTCGAACACTATCATGCCCGGATGCAGCGCGTGCTGGATCACATCGACCGGCATCTCGACGCTGATCTGGACCTGGAAGTGCTGAGCGGCGTTGCGGCCTTCTCAAAATTTCATTTCCATCGGCAGTTCACGGCGACCTTCGGGCTGTCCGTGCATCGCTATGTCCAGCTGGCCCGCATGAAACGTGCTTCCTACCTGCTGGCCTACACGGACGCCCAAAGCGTCACGGACATCGCGATGGATGCCGGTTACGATGCCCCGGATGCCTTCGCCCGCGCTTTTCGGCAACGGTTCGGGCAATCGCCGTCGTCGTTCCGCAACTCTCCCGACTGGGAGCCGTGGCTTGCGGCCTTCGGGCCTCTCGACAATGCGAGGAGCAAGCTCATGAAGACCTTTACCAGTGACGACGTGACGATACGCGATGTACCCCCCACCAAGGTGGCGATCATGGAGCATCGGGGCGACCCGGCGACGCTCGGCGCCACCATCCAGCGGTTCATCGCGTGGCGCAGGGCCGCCGGACTGCACCCCAAGACCAGTCCGACCTTCAACGTCTGGCGGTCCGAGCGGCGTCCTTCCTCGCCCGCCGCTTACAGCACGGATCTCTGTGTCGGGACCGACCGGCCGATCGAGGCGAATGGCGAGGAGATCAAGGCCGGCGAGATCCCCGGCGGACGCTGCGCGGTGCTGCGGGTCGTCGGCTACACCGACAATCTGGAACCCGCCGCGCTCTACCTTTACCGCGACTGGCTTCCGGCCAGCGGCGAGGAAGCACGCGACTTTCCGATCTATTGCCAGCGGCTGAGCTTCTTTCCTGAGGTGCCGGAGCATGAGACGGTCGCGGAGGTTTTCCTGCCGCTGAAATAGCGCCTCGGACGGCGGCTCGCCCTTTCGATCGCAGGACGCGGACGGGCCGCCGTCCACGCCAAGTCAGGCCATTTGATCGCGTGCACCACCCCGCCTCGTGTCGTCACGCCGGGCAACCCCATCCTATCGTTTCCGTAATGTGACGGCCCGCCCCTCGCGGAACCGGCGGGAAACCATTATCTTGCCCCACATTCTCCGATAATGGACGGACGCATGACCAACCCTGCCACATCCTCCCTGCTCGACCGCGCCAATCTCGACCGCGACCAGGTTCGCCACGAGATCGCGCGCGGGCTTGCCGGCGCCGACGACGGCGAATTGTTCCTGGAATACAGCCAGACCGAAGCGCTGATGTTCGACAATGGGCGGCTGAAGCAGGCGACCTACGACACCTCGCAGGGTTTTGGCCTGCGCGCCGTGAAGGACGATGCGGTGGGCTATGCGCATTCCTCCGACGTGTCGCTGCCGGCGCTGATTCGCGCCGCCGACGCGGTCGCCGCCGTGCGCGGCGGCTATTCCGGCAGCTTTTCCGCGCCGCCGCCGCACACCAATGTACGGCTCTATGGCGACGACAATCCGCTGGACGCGCCGGGCTTCGAGACCAAGGTGAAGTTGCTCGCCGAGATCGACGCGTATTTGCGCGACAAGGACCCGCGCGTGCGGCAGGTCAGCGTCAGCCTGGGCGCGACCTGGCAGGTGGTCGAGATCCTGCGGCCCGACGGCGAAAGCTATCGCGACATCCGCCCGCTCGTGCGCGTGAATGTTTCGGTCGTCGCCGGCCAGGGCGACCGCCAGGAGAGCGGCAGCAAGGGCTATGGCGGCCGCGCCGGCTATGCCGAATTCATCGAAAGTAAGAACTGGCGTGACGCCGCCGACGGCGCACTGCGCGAGGCCCTGGTCAATCTGGAATCGATTCCGGCCCCCGCCGGCGAGATGGACGTCGTGCTCGGCGCCGGCTGGCCGGGCGTGATGCTGCATGAGGCGGTCGGCCACGGCCTCGAGGGCGACTTCAACCGCAAGAAGACCTCGGCGTTCGCCGGCCTGATGGGCCAGCAGGTTGCGGCCAAGGGCGTCACCGTGGTCGATGACGGCACCATTGCCTCGCGCCGCGGCTCGCTCTCGATCGACGACGAGGGCACGCCGACCAACCGGACCGTGCTGATCGAGAACGGCATCCTGGTCGGCTACATGCAGGACCGCCAGAATGCGCGCCTGATGAACATGAAGCCGACCGGCAACGGCCGCCGCCAGGGCTATGCCCATGTGCCGATGCCGCGCATGACCAACACCTACATGCTCGCCGGTGACCGCGATCCGGCCGAGATCCTCGCCTCGGTGAAGAACGGCGTCTTCGCGGCGAATTTCGGCGGCGGCCAGGTCGACATCACCTCGGGCAAATACGTGTTCCAGTGCACCGAGGCGTACAAGATCGAGAACGGCAAGATCGGCGCGCCGCTGAAGGGCGCCATGCTGATCGGCAACGGGCCGACTGATCTGCATCGCATCCGCATGATCGGCAACGACCTTGCGCTCGATACCGGCATCGGCACTTGCGGCAAGAACGGCCAGGGCGTGCCTGTCGGCGTCGGCCAGCCGTCACTTCTGATGGAACGCATTACGGTGGGTGGAACGGGCGCATGAGTGTCGACAAGGTAACCGTCCCTGCCAAGCGGAAGAGCGGCGGCTGGGCTGGGCAGATCGTACAACTCGCTGGCATCGTCGCCGCCGTGTTCATCGCCAAGGGCGCGCTGGCCGAGCCGTTCTACGTGCCGTCCGGCTCGATGGAGCCGACGCTGTTGATCGGCGACGCATTGATCGCCTCGAAATTCCCCTATGGCTACGGCACCTCGTCGCTGCCGATCCAGATCAACCTGCCGGAGAGCGGCCGCGTCTTCGCGGAGACACCGAAGCAAGGCGACGTCGTCGTGTTCCGCTGGCCCGGCGATCGCTCGCAGGCCTGGGTCAAGCGCGTCGTGGGTCTGCCCGGCGACCGCATCCAGATGCGGCAGGGCCAGCTCTTCGTCAACGACCGTCCCGCCGAGCTGAAGCCGGATGGCGTTGGGGCTGCCGAGGACGACAATGGCGGCAGCGAGCCCGCCTATCGCTACGTCGAAACGCTGCCGAACGGCGTCTCGCATCTGATCTTCAAGATGCGCGACAACGGTCCGCTCGACAACACGCAGGAAGTGACGGTGCCGGCCGGCCATCTGTTCGTGCTCGGCGACAACCGCGACAATTCCGCGGACAGCCGCGTGCCCCTGCGCTCCGGCGGCGTCGGCATGCTGCCGATCGACAATCTGGTCGGACGCGCGGATGCCGTGCTCGGCTCCTGGGATCTCGGCATGCGCGGCCAGCCGGTGTGGACCTGGCTGTCCGGTTTCCGTCTCGCGCGGTTCTTCACCGCCGTGCATTGAGCGGAAGCCACTCACCTGACGATGGACCGCGACGAATTCCTCGCATCCGCGCTGAGAAATCCCGTCAATGTTTCGATCATCGACGAACTCGCGCGTCTGGCGCTGCCCGACGCATGGCTGGTCTCGGGATGTCTTGTACAGACGGTGTGGAACGTCCTCACGGGCCGCGCCGTCGATCACGGCATCGCCGACTACGACGTGTTCTACTTCGATCCCGACACGTCATGGGAAGCGGAGGACGCGGTGATCCGCGAGCTGCAAGCGCGCCTCGGGCATCTCGGCGCCAAGATCGAGATCCGCAATCAGGCACGGGTGCATCTGTGGTATTCGGCCAAGCACGGTCTGCCCTATCCGCCTCTGTCGTCCTCGACCGACGGCATCGACCGCTTCCTCACCCAAAACACCCAGGTCGGCGTCAGGCGCGCCTGCGACAGCCACGACGTCTACGCACCGCATGGCTTTGACGACATCGCGAAGCTGATCGCGCGTCCTAATCCAGGCCCGAATTTTTCCGCCGCCAGTTACGATACGAAGGCGGCCCGCTGGAAGGCGCTGTGGCCGGAACTCACGGTGATTGCGGCGGAGTGAAGTGCCGCCTACCGCACCACGCCCGACGTAAACCCCGCCTTCCGCCGTGGCGGCTTGATTTCCTTTTTCAGGAAGCAGCGGGCCTCGCGTCCGGCATAGCCGGGTCGCGCGTAGGTGAAGGCGCGGCATTTGTTGTCGGCGGTGCAGACGGCCTTGCAGGCCTCTTCGCCTTCGCCGTCCTTGAGCTCGACATTGCGCAAATCCCCACCGGGGCGATCGATCGACGTTTCCACGCCCTCGACGCGCGGCTCGATCACGCCGGCGCCACGCACGCCGGAAATGCAACAGCTGCCCGGAACGCGCAACGGCACCGTGTTCTTCAGCCAGCACACCGCCGAGCCGCCTTCGACATCGGGATAGCTGAAGCTCCAGGAGCGGCAGCGGCGGTCGCGCTCGCACAGCAGCGCGCAGTCCTCCGGATCGCCGGACGTGACCGGCGTGCTGAAATAGTCGCCGCCCGGGCGGTCGAACGCCGTCTGGGCGCGCACAGGCCCGCTCGCGACCGCGAGCGAAAGCAGCGCGGCGCAGGCCACGGCGCTTGCCATGACGGCCCCGGACAGGCGGCCCTTCCCCATCGGAACAGCTTTCGAGTTATTGACGACGCTCAGGTTTTTCAGCCGGTCATTTGATCGCCGCAAACCTGTATGGGCGATGAACGGCGCAGGTCCCGATCGTCGGCCTCTGCTCTAGAACGCGTATTCCGCGTAGGCCGGTTCCACCGAGCCGGCCCAGGGGCCGTTGAACTTTTCGAGCATCTCCTCGGCCGGGGTCCGGCCGGAATCGATGATGCGGTCAAGCGGCTCCAGATGCCGGGTCTCGTCGCGTCCGAGCTGGTCGATCCGGCCGCGCCGGCGCAAGCCGGCATGAGCCAGAACGAGGCATTCCTTGGCGATCTCGAACAGATAGCGGTCCTTGATCCGCGACTTGAAGCCGAAGCGCGGCACGTCGTCGCGCAGGGCCTGGCGCTCAGGCGCGCTCCAGTGCTTCACAAGGTCCCATGCTGCATCGAGCGACACATCGTCGTAGAGCAGCCCGGCCCAGAACGCCGACAACGCCGGCAGACGGCCCCACGGGCCACCGTCCGAGCCGCGCATTTCCAGATAGCGCTTGAGGCGCACCTCCGGGAAAATCGTCGAGAGATGGTTGGCCCAGTCCGACAGCGTCGGACGCTCGCCCGGCAGATTGTTGTTGCGGCCATCGAAGAAGGCGCGGAACGAGGAGCCCGACACGTCGATGTAATCGTCACCGCGCTTGACGAAATACATGGGCACGTCGAGCGCGTAATCGACATAGCGCTCGAAGCCCATGCCGTCCTCGAACGCCCACGGCATCATGCCCGCGCGTGCATTGTCGGTGTCGCGCCAGATCTCGGAGCGGAAGGAGAGGAAGCCGTTCGGCTTGCCTTCGGTGAACGGTGAATTGGCGAACAAAGCGGTCGCGACCGGCTGGAGCGCGAGCGAGACGCGCAGCTTCTTGACCATGTCGGCCTCGGAGGAGAAGTCGAGATTGGTCTGCACCGTGCAGGTGCGGTACATCATGTCGAGGCCGTACTGACCGACCTTCGGCATGTAGTTGGTCATGATCTTGTAGCGGCCCTTGGGCATCACGGGGATGTCGGCGCGCGACCAGGACGGCGTCATGCCGAGGCCGAGGAAGCCGATGCCGAGCGGAGTCGCGATCTCGCGCACCTGGGCGAGATGCGCCATCAGCTCGCTCTGGGTCTGGTGCACGTTCTCGACCGGCGCGCCGGAGAGCTCGAACTGTCCGCCGGGCTCGAGCGAGATCGCACCGCCGCCGGTGACGTCGTAGAGGCCGATGATGTTGCCCTTTTCCATGATCGGCTCCCAGCCGAGCAGGAGTTTCATGCCTTCGAGCAGCGCACCGATACCGCGCGGGCCTTCGTAGGGCACCGGACGGTGGCCTTCGAGCGTGAACGGCGTCTTCTCGTGCTCGGTGCCCATGCGAAATTCGGACGGGTCCTTGCAGCCGGCCTCGAACCACGCGACGAGCTCGTCACGCGATTGCAGCGGCGTCATATCGATCTGGTCTCGCGCCATATCAAACTCTAATCAAAGGCGCTTCGACCGAACGCGCGCGGGTGGCAGGGATGGTCCGCGAACCCACCGGTTGCGCGGACGAGCTGGTTGGCCGCGCGATCATCGCAACGGCGTGGTTTCGTTGACGTGGGCCGGCGGCAGCTTCATCTCGCCGCACGAGCAGCCGAGGCGGTCGAGCAGTCCGCTGAGCTTGACGGCATCCGCATCGGACAGTTTCGAACCGACATATTTCTCGATTGCGGCCGAATAGGCGCCCCACATCCGCTTCTGCAGCTCGCGGCCGGCTTCCGTGATCTCCACGAACTGGCCGCGCTTGTCGATCTTGCATTCGCGCCGCGAGGCAAGACCTTCATCGACCAGACGGTCGATCAACCGCGACGTCGAATATTGCGGGATCAGCATCTGCCGTTCGAGTTCGACCGGCCGGAGCTCGCCCGAGGGCGCCCGCGACAGTTCGAGCAGCGCGTCGTACCAGGCCAGCGGCGGGAACCCCGCCTTCTTCAGGTCCTGCTCGACGCAATCGAGCACACGGCTCTGCACCCGCATCAGGCGGATCCAGGCGGCAGTTGCCTCGGTCGATGGTTTGCGTTTCATGGTCCCGCTCAAGCTCGTCGCCCGTCTCTTACCCCATTCGATGCAGCTGCATCAATCTTGACTATTTCAAGCAGATGCATGTAGTCGTTCTTTCGCCCGAACCAAGCATCAAGAGGAGGAAATTCCATGAAGCTGTACTATTCGCCCGGTGCCTGCTCGCTGTCCCCCCACATCGCGCTTCTGGAAGCCGGCCTGCCCTATGAGTTGGTCAAGGTCGATATCAGGGCCAAGAAGCTCGAAAATGGTGAGGATTATCTGAAGCTGAACCCCAAGGGCCAGGTCCCTGCGCTGGGCCTCGACAGCGGAGAGATCGTGACCGAAGGCCCGGTCATTGTCCAGATGATCGCCGATCAGGCCTCGGCCAAGGCGCTGGCGCCGGCCCGCGACAGTTCGGAGCGCTACAAGCTCCTGGAGTGGCTCAATTTCCTCACCTCGGAGGTGCACAAGAGCTTTGGTCCCCTGTTCGCCCCGGCCCTGAACGACGAGGCCAAGGCGTTCTTCAAGGACCGGGTCATGGGCAAGCTGAAATACATCGACAGTCAGCTCGCCGGCCGCGACTACCTCATGGGCAAGCAGTTCACGGTGGCCGACGGCTATCTCTTCACGATGCTGACCTGGGCTGACCGGATGAAGTTCGACTTCTCGGCGATGCCTGATCTCGCCGCCTACAAGGCCCGCGTCGCGGCACGGCCGCAGGTGCAGGAGGCGTTGAAGAAGGAAGGGCTGATCCAGGCGGCCTGAGCCAGGGCAACAATGTCTGCCAAGGGCCGGGTCCATGATCCGGCCCTTTTTCTTGCCCCAGGTTGTTGCCTCGCGACGGCGCCAACGGATGCCGCCGGATCATCGTACCTGCACGTTATGATACTTATGAACTACTGTTCGTCAAAAGTAAGTGGTGCAGTCTTGTCACTGCTCGCAAAGCGGGCGAGCTTGTCAGAATTGATTGAAGATTATTTGCACTCTCATTGGAGTTGAGCTTGACGATTGCCTTCGTCCTGATCGTTGCGAGCGCATTGGTGGGGATGGCGACAGGTTATTTTTTCAGGATCTGGGCGCTGGTGGTGATATCCCCGTTGATCGCGATCTTTTCCGCAGGCGTCCTCAAATATAACGAGTACGGCCTAGTCGTCGGCGTGACCATCATTGCCGCCTGCCTTGCCGTCTGTCAGCTCGCCTATCTGGCCATGACGTATCTGCTGTATGGGCAGGACGTCTCAGCTCATGACGAGATCAACGGCGAGCCACGCGAGCAGGGCGAGCGCAAGATCCGCGGCCAGAAGGACTAACGCCAGCATTGCCCAAAACACCGGCCCCTTGCGGCGCAAACGCGCAGGCTTCTGCATCGGCAGCGGGCATGTTCGTGCGGAGGCAACCGCGTACTTCCCGGCGAGATCGCGACTGAGCGCGGTCTTCCGCAGGACCAAAGAGTTCATCAAAGGCACTTTCTTATTTCGTCTTCAACCCGCCGATGGATCGGCAAGTGTCCCATCAAGGCTCGCAGTCCAAGTCGATTCATTCCGTGAGCAAAAGTAATGCCAAGGCCGAGCAAAAGAACGGCGCCGCTTTGACGCGCATATGACAATTGCGCGACATCGCGACGCCTTTAACTCTGGCACGGTCTCTACGCGAATTCTGTGACGGGTTCCACAAAGCGGAAATGATCCTGACGCAACCGTGATGGGACCGCCTGGAAGGACAAAAGGCCGGATCGATGATCCGGCCTTTGTTGCATCAATATTTGTTGCCTCAATATTTCGGAGGCGGAGCCCGGATGCCGCTGCGGGACATCCGGGCCAAGGTTGCGACTCAGGCCGCAGCCTTCTTCGGCGCGAAGCGGCCGTAGAAAGTTTCGCCCTTCGCCGCCATCTCCTCGAGAAGCTTCGGCGGCGTGAAGCGTGAGCCGTGTTTGGCCTCGAGCTTGTGGCAAAGCTCGACGAATGTCTTCGCGCCCATGAAGTCGATGTAGGACAGCGTGCCGCCGGTGAACGGCGCGAAGCCGAAGCCGAGGATGGAGCCGACATCGGCCTCGCGCGGATCGGTGATGACGTGGTCCTCGACCGTGCGCGCGGCTTCCACCGCCTGCACCACCAGGAAGCGCTGCTTCAGCTCCTCGACATCGAGCGTGTCGGGGTCGAGCTGCTTCGGCTGCAGCGCCGAGAGGCCCGGCCACAGGCTCTTCTGGCCCTTGCCCTTCTCGGGATAGTCGTAGAAGCCCTTGCTGTTCTTGCGGCCGAGGCGGCCCTGCTTCTCGACCAGCTCCACCATCAGCTTCTTCTGATCGGGGTTGATGGCGTTCGGGCCGAGGTCGGCTTCGGTGGCCTTCATGATCTTGAGGCCGAGGTCGAGCGCGACTTCGTCCGACAGCGAGAGCGGGCCGACCGGCATGCCGGCCATCTTGGCGCAGTTCTCGATCATCGCCGGCGGCACGCCTTCGAGGAACATCTCGTTGCCTTCGGCGACGTAGCGGCCGACGCAGCGATTGGCGAAGAAGCCGCGGCTGTCGTTGACGACGATCGGCGTCTTGCCGATCTGCCGGACGTAATCAAGCGCCGTGGCGAGCGCGACCTCGCCGGTGTTCTTGCCCTTGATGATCTCGACCAGCATCATCTTCTCGACCGGCGAGAAGAAGTGGATGCCGACGAACTTGCCCTGGTCCTTGAAGCTCTCGGCCAGCGAGGTGATCGGCAGGGTCGAGGTGTTCGAGGCGAAGATCACGTCGGGCTTCATGTGCTCCTGCGCCTTGGCGAAGGTATCAGCCTTGACCTTACGGTCCTCGAACACGGCCTCGATGACGAGGTCGACGTCCTTCAAGGCGGCATAGTCGGCGGTGGGCGTGATGCGCGCGAGCAGGGCTTCCGCGTCGCCAGGCTTGGCACGGCCCTTCTTGATCTGCTCCTCGATCACCTTCTGCGCATGCGCCTTGCCCTTGTCGGCGCTCTCCTGGTCGCGGTCGATCAGGACGACGTCGAGGCCGGCGCGGGCCGAGACGTAGCCGACGCTCGCGCCCATGAAGCCGGCGCCGATCACGGCGATCTTCTTCACCTTGGTCGGCGGCACATCCTTCGGACGGCGCGCGCCCTTGTTCAGCTCCTGCATCGACAGGAACAGGCTGCGGATCATCGCGGCCGCTTCCTTCGAGCGCAGCACCGAGGTGAAATAGCGCGACTCCACGCGCAACGCAGCGTCGATCGGCAACTGCAGGCCTTCATAGACGCAGCTCATGATCGCGCGCGCGGCCGGGTAATTGTCGTAGGTCTCGCGGCGATAGATGGCGTTGCCGGCCGGAAACATCATCATGCCGGCCTTGGAGAACACCGGACCGCCCGGCAGCTTGAAGCCCTTCTCGTCCCAAGGCGCGACGGCCTTGCCGCCGCCCTTGATCCAGTCTTTCGCCGCCTTGACGAGATCGGCAGCCGGAACGATGGCGTGAATCAAATTCAGCGCCTTGGCTTTCTCGACCGTGACCGGATCGCCCTTGAGCAGGATCGTCATGGCGTCCTGCGGCGGCACCAGGCGCGGCACGCGCTGCGTGCCGCCGGCGCCGGGGAACAGGCCGACCTTGACCTCGGGCAGGCCGAGCCGCGTCTTGGGATTCTCCGACGCCACGCGATAGTGGCAGCACAGCGTGATCTCGAAGCCGCCGCCGAGCGCAAGGCCGTTGATCGCGGCGGCCCACGGCTTGCCGGAGGTCTCAATCGAGCGCAGCACCTGCGAGAAGCGGCGGCTCTGGTCGAACAGCATCTGGTTCGCCGCGGTCTCGCCCTGCTCCTTGAACACCTTTGCGTAGGCCTGGTTCATGCCTTCGAGCATGGACAGGTCGGCGCCGGCGCAGAACGCCTCCTTGGCCGAGGTGATGACGACGCCCTTCACCGCGGCGTCGGCCGTGGTCGCCTTGACGATCGCGTCGAGCTCGCTGGTCGAGGTCTCGTCGAGCACGTTCATCGAACGGCCCGGGATGTCCCAGGTGACGAGCGCGATGCCGTCGGCATCGGTCTCGACCTTGAAGTTGTTGTAAGCCATGTTGGTTGCTCCCTACCCTTAAACGCGCTCGATGATGGTGGCGGTGCCCATGCCGCCGCCGATGCACAGCGTCACCAGTGCGGTCGCCTTGTTGGTGCGCTCGAGCTCGTCGAGCACGGTGCCCAAAATCATCGCGCCGGTGGCGCCGAGCGGATGGCCGAGCGCGATGGCGCCGCCATTGACGTTGATCTTGGCGTTGTCGATGTCGAAGGCCTGGATGTAGCGCAGCACGACGGAGGCGAAGGCCTCGTTGAGCTCGAACAGGTCGATGTCCGACTTCTTCATGCCGGAGCGCGCGAACAGCTTTTCGGTGACGTCGACCGGGCCGGTCAGCATCATTGCGGGCTCCGAGCCGACGTTCGCAAAGGCGCGGATTTTCGCGCGCGGCTTCAGGCCGTATTTCGCGCCCGCCTCCTTGCTGCCGAGCAGCACGGCGCCGGCGCCGTCGACGATGCCCGACGAATTGCCGGCGTGGTGCACGTAATTGACGCGCTCGATCTCCGGATGCGACTGCACCGCGACGCCGTCGAAGCCGCCCATCTGCGCCATCATCGTGAAAGATGGCTGCAGCTGCGCCAGCGACTGCATCGTCGTGGTGGGACGCATGTGCTCGTCCCTGGCGAGGATGGTGAGGCCGTTGATGTCCTTCACAGGGACGATCGACTTGTCGAAGCGGCCTTCGTCCCAGGACTTCGCCGCGCGCTGCTGGCTCTGCACCGCATAGGCATCGACGTCGTCACGCGAGAAGCCGTATTTGGTGGCGATCAGATCAGCGGAGACCCCCTGCGGCATGAAGTAAGCCGGCACGGCCATCGAGGGATCCATCGGCCATGCGCCGCCGGAGGCGCCGATGCCGACGCGGCTCATCGATTCGGCGCCGCCGCCGATCACCAGATCATGCTGGCCGCTCATCACTTGCGCGGCGGCGAAGTTCACGGCGTCGAGGCCGGAGGCGCAGAAGCGGCTGATCTGCACGCCGGGCACGGCTTCGCCGAGGCCTGCCTTGAGCGCGGCAAAGCGCGCGATGTCGCTGCCGGCTTCACCGACCGGGTCGACCACGCCGAGGATGACGTCGTCGACGGAATCCTCAGGCAAATTGTTGCGGTCCTTGAGCGCCTTCAGCGGCACGGTGGCGAGCGCGAGCGCCGTGACTTCGTGCAGCGAACCGTCAGCCTTGCCGCGGCCGCGGGGGGTGCGGACGTGATCATAGATATAGGCATCTGCCATGGGAGCCTCCTGATTGCAGTTATGTTGGTGGCGACCGCGGCGCGGTCGCAATCATTGGTGAAGCGGGAAGCCTCAGAACGCTTCCGCCGGCAATTCCATGATGGTGGCGCAGCCGGCCTGGATGCGCGCAAGATTGGCGGCGGTCTCCGGCAGCATCCGCTCCATGAAGAAGCGCCCGGTGACGAGCTTGGTGGAGAGATAGGGCGTCGCCCCGCTCTCGGCAATCTTGGCATTCGTCACCTTCGCCATCTTCGCCCACATGTAGCCGAGCGCGACGAAGCCGAACAAATGCAGGTAATCGGTTGCGGCGGCGCCGGCATTGTCCGGCTTTGCCATCGCGTTCTGCATCAGCCAGGTGGTGGCCTGCTGGAGATGGCCGAGCGAGGCCGAGAGCGGGGTGATGAAGGGTTTCATCGCCTCGTCGCCGCCGTTCTCCTTGGCGAAGGCCATGACCTCGCCGAAGAAGGCCATGATGGCGCGGCCGCCGTCGCGCGGCAGCTTGCGGCCGACGAGGTCCAGCGCCTGGATGCCGTTGGCGCCTTCGTAGATCATCGCGATGCGGGCATCGCGCACGAACTGCTCCATGCCGTGCTCGGCGATGTAGCCGTGGCCGCCATACATCTGCTGCGCCTGCACCGCGTTGGCGAAGCCGTAATCGGTGAGGAAGCCCTTCAGCACCGGGGTCATCAGGCCCATGTGATCGTCGGCGGCCTGGCGGTCCTTGGGATCCTCGGAGCGATGGGCGACGTCGCTCTTCAGCGCGGTCCACATCACGAAGGCGCGCGCGGCCTCGTTGAAGGCGCGGATCGACAGCAGCGTGCGGCGCACGTCGGGATGCACGATGATCGGATCGGCCGCCTTGTCCGGCGCCTTGACGCCGGTGAGCGAGCGGCCCTGGATGCGATCCCGGGCATAGGCGACCGCGTTCTGATAGGCCACCTCGGACTGCGCGAGGCCCTGCACGGCGACGCCGAGCCTGGCCTCGTTCATCATCACGAACATGCCCTGCATGCCCTTGTTCTCTTCGCCGATCAGCCAGCCGGTGGCGCTGTCGTAGTTCATCACGCAGGTGGAGTTGCCGTGGATGCCCATCTTGTGCTCGATCGAGCCGCAGACCACGCCGTTGCGGGCGCCGACCGAACCGTCGGCATTGACCAGGAATTTCGGCACCACGAACAGCGACACGCCCTTGATGCCGGCCGGCGCGCCCTCGATACGGGCGAGCACGAGGTGGATGATGTTGGGGGCGAGGTCATGCTCGCCGGCCGAGATGAAGATCTTGGTGCCCGTGATCTTGTAGCTGCCGTCGGCCTGGGGCACCGCCTTGGTGCGGAGCATGCCGAGATCGGTGCCGCAATGCGGCTCGGTCAGGTTCATGGTCCCGGTCCACTCGCCCGCCACCATCTTCGGCACGTAGGTCTGCTTCTGCTCCGGCGAGCCGTGCACGATCAGCGCGGCGGTCGCGCCCATGGTGAGGCCGCCATACATCGAGAACGCCATGTTGGCGGAGATCTGGAATTCGTTGACCGCCTGGCTCAGCGTCACCGGCAGCCCCTGCCCTCCGAACTCGGTCGGAGCCGACAGACCGAGCCAGCCGCCCTCGGCGACCTGCTTGAACGCGTCCTTGAATCCCTTCGGCGTGGTGACGCTGCCGTCGTCAGCGCGCTTGCAGCCTTCGAGATCGCCCACACGATTCAGCGGCTGGAGCACTTCCTCGGCAAGCTTGGCCGCTTCGCCCAGGATCGCCTCGCGCACGTCGCTCGACGCATCGGAGAAGCCGGCCAGATTGTCGTAGCGGTCGATCTGGAAGACGTCGTTGAGCAGGAAGTTCACGTCTTCGACGGGGGCTTTATAGATCGGCATGGTGGTCTCCCGGCATAACCTTGAAGTAGTTGGGCCTCGAAGTGGTTTCTACGATTGGGCGGCAAGCTGCTCCGCCATCAGGCGATGCAGCATGTTGATCGCCTTGAGCGGACGCACCATCACCTTGAAATGCGTGATGCGTCCCTCGGCATCGAAGGTGATGATGTCGACACCGTTGATCTCGATGCCGTCGATCATGGTCTTGAACTCGAGCACGGCGCCGCTGGTGCTCTTCCATTCCCCGACATAGGTGAAGCCGGGACCGCCGAGCACATTCTCGGCGCTGGCGAGATATTTGAAGGTGATGTCGCGGCCGCGCTGCGGCGAATGCACGACGGGGCTTTCGAAGACGGCGTCGGGATGCAGCAGGTCCCACAACGCGGCGCGGTCGTGGGACTTCATGTACCCGTACCAGGAGTCGAGGCCGGTCATTGTCAGGGTGCCTCCCTAAAGGGCCTTGGCAAAAAACGCGAAAACAACCCCATGCACAGTAGCGCGAAGGCTGATTCCGTTGAGGTTGTTGGGGCGGTGCTGGCCCTCTTTCCGGGGCTACCTCATATGCACATTGACGCATATGCGCCGATGCGCATAAAGTCAAGCTGGTTGGTTAATGTCGATGAAGAGAGGCCGATGCCATGGCGCTGGGCGACGCGATCCTCGCATGCCTGACGGAACGGCCGATGACGGGCTACGAGCTCGCCAAGACGTTCGACTCCTCGATCGGCTTCTTCTGGAAGGCCGACCACCAGCAGATCTACCGCGAGCTCTCCAAGCTGCGCGACCGCGGCTACATCCAGGGTCGCGAGGTCGTGCAATCGGGCAAACCCAATAAATTGATCTATACGCTGACTCCCGAGGGCCGAACAGCGCTGCGGCACTGGGCCGCGCGGCCAAGCACCCCGCCGTCGATCAAGGACGACCTCCTGGTGCGGCTGCATGCGCTCGACAGCATCGAGATCGAACCCATGCGGACCGATTTGATGGCCCGGCTGGAGCACCATCGCGACCGGCACGACAATTACGAGCGGATTCTCAAGAAGCGTTTTCCGGAAGGGACGGCGTCGGGCGTGCTCGACCTCGGCAATCTGCTCCTGCTTCAGCTCGGCGCCCGGCATGAGCAGCTGGTCGCCGATTTTTGCGAAGAGGCTCTCGAGGCGTTGTCGGCGATGAGCGGCAAGGGCACCGTGGTGCCGCTCGATGACGGCAAGCGCGAGGGGAAGGGCTGAGGGCACGCAAGCGGGAGAGGTCCGCCCCTGGGTTCCCGCCCCCAACTTTAAGACACCGTCAACCGGTTCCTTAACCCGTTATTTACCGTAACAGACAAAAGTCGGTTTTCGAGGCAGACGACCCGCGCCAAATCCGATTGTCTTGCAACCGGCACGCGAGGGGAGACTGGAGGCGCCGGGTGGGGCGCCGGAGTCGGAACCGGACAGAGTCATGAATTCGCGCGTATCGTGGAGTGCTGACGGCATCGATCCATCCGTCCGGGAGCGGGCCGAAGCCGCTGCGCGTCGTGCCGGCATGTCACTCAACGATTGGCTGAACTCCACGCTCGGCGAGACTGCCCCGCCGAACTTTCGCGGACCTCACGACCAGCGTCCGCAACCTCCGAACGTTCCGAGCCAGGCCGCGAGTCAGGAAAGCCGCGAAGTCGCCGACATCCACCAGCGGCTCGACGCGATCACCCAGCAGATCGAACGGATTTCAAAGCCCGCGCCGCGCCAGGAGGTCTCGCGCGAGCAGGGCGTGGCACGCCAGCTCAACGACGCAATCTCGCGGCTCGACGCGCGGCTGTCGCAGATCTCGAAGCCGCCGCAGTCTCAACCGCAGCAGCCTCAGGTCCCGCGCACCGCTCCAATCGACGCGCGCCAGCGCCAGGCCGACGCGGTCGAGCGCGCGGCAGCGCAGGTCTATCGCAATTCACCGCCCCTGAGCCCCGCTTCCTTCGACGTTGCCGTCGCCGAGATCACGGCACGGCAGAGCGAGCTCGACGGCTTTGCGCCGCGGCAGATGCCGCCGCGCGCCGCGCCGTCGATCGCACCCGCGGCGGCTCCTTTCGTGGCCCCGATAGCGCCGCCCCCGCCGGCCTACGCGCCGCCGCCACCGCAGCCGGGGCCGGGGCCGGATTTCTCCGCGCTCGAGCGCCATCTGCTCAAGATCACGAGCCAGATCGAGTCGCTGCAGCGCCCTGACAATACCGAGCAGGCGATCAACGCCTTCCGCAGCGAGCTTGCGGAGATCCGCCACGCCATCACCGAGGCGATGCCGCGCCGTGCGATCGAATCGATCGAGAACGAGATTCGCTCGCTGCACCGGCGCATCGACGAGACCCGCTCCAACGGCACCGACGGTCAGGTCCTGTCCGGCATCGAGCACGCGCTGTCCGACATCAAGCAGGTGCTGCGCACGCTGACGCCGGCCGAGCAGCTCACCGGCTATGACGAGGCGATCCGCAATCTCGGCGCCAAGCTCGATCTGATCCTGCGCGCCAATGACGATCCGTCGACAGTACGCCAGCTCGAAGGCGCGATCTCGGCGCTGCGCAGCATCGTGTCCAACGTCGCCTCCAACGAAGCGCTGGCTCGGCTCTCGGAAGACGTACAGCTGTTGTCGTCCAAGGTCGACCAGGTCACCCGTTCGTCCGGCAACGGCGACAGTTTTGCCGTGCTGGAGCAGCGCATCGCGGCGCTCACCGCCGCTCTGGAAACGCGCGAGCGGCCTCAGCCATCCGAGAGCACCGAGCATCTGGAAGGCGCGATCCGTGCGCTGTCGGACCGTTTCGACCGCATGCAGGTCGGCAACGATTCCGCATCGACGTTCGCGCATCTCGAACAGCGGGTGTCGTATCTGCTGGAGCGGATCGAGGCCGCCTCCGATCCGCGCAACGGCAATCTCAGCCGCGTCGAGGACGGGCTGCATGACATCCTGCGGCACCTGGAACGCCAGCAGGCGACCTATTCCGCGCTGGCCGAGAGCCGCAACTCCACCCCGCCTTCCGATTCCGGCGTGGTGGATATCGTCAAGCGCGAGCTCTCCGACATCCGCTTCAGCCAGGCCGAGACCAACCGCACCACCCAGGACTCGCTCGAAGCCGTTCACAACGCACTCGGCCACGTCGTCGACCGCCTCTCGATGATCGAGGGCGATCTGCGCGCGGTGCGCACGGCGCCGTCAGCCCCTGCGCCGCAGCCGATGCCCATGCCGATGGCCGCTCCCTTGGCCGCTCCCTTGGCCGCTCCCTTGGAGCCCGCGCCGATGGCGCTCGAGCCGCGGCAGCAAGCGCAGCAGCAGCCGAAATACGATCCGAAGCCCGAGCTGCCGAACCCCGCTGCCGCGCAACACGCACCCCCGGGCGCCTTCGTCGCTGCGCCGCGCGAATTCCACGCCGCTGCCGCCCCCGCGGCGCCGCCGCCGATGCCGATGGCGCCGCAAGCCGCGCCGCCTCTGCCGCCGCGCGCGATCAGCGAGATCCTGGAGCCGCATACGGCGCCCGCACGCGCCGTGCTCGCGCCCGAATTGCCGCCGGATCATCCGCTCGAACCGGGCACACGGCCGGGCGCACGCGTCGCCACGCCGTCGGAGCGGATTGCCGCCTCCGAGAGCGCGATCAGCGAAATTCCCGCCGCGCCGAAGGAGCCGGTGTCCTCATCGAGCTTCATCGCAGCCGCGCGCCGCGCGGCGCAGGCCGCCGCCGCGCAGCCGCCCGAGAAGCCGGCCCGCGGCGCCAAGGCCGCAATCGCCCGCGCCAAGGACAAGGGCCAGGAAGGCGGCTCGACCATCACCTCGAAGATCCGCTCGCTGCTGGTCGGCGCGAGCGTGGTCGTGATCGTGCTCGGCACCTTCAAGATGGCGATGAATCTG
Organism: Bradyrhizobium sp. Bra64; assembly: GCF_024519875.1. Lineage (NCBI taxonomy): Bacteria > Pseudomonadati > Pseudomonadota > Alphaproteobacteria > Hyphomicrobiales > Nitrobacteraceae > Bradyrhizobium > Bradyrhizobium sp. Bra64. The sequence continues at coordinate 372,733 of NZ_JALJRD010000006.1, forward strand.
ATCGACGGCGGCAGCGCGCCGCCGGCACCGCAGGCGATGGAGAATTCCTCGCCCGCGCCGCAGGCACCGCCGCCGGTCGAGACAAAGCCGTCGGCGCCTGAGCAGATCACACCGTCGATGACCTCACCGACGCCGATCGGAAAGCAATCGCAGAACAACGCCGCGCCGGCCCTGCCCGCGAATGCCGGCAACTCGGCCTCGGTCGAAATTCCGCCGGCGCCTGCCGCAGCCCCGCAGCCTGCCTCCAGCGACGTCACCGGCGCGCTGTCGGGCACGAGCCGCGCGAAACTCGCCATGATCCAGGTGCCGCCGAGCGAAAAACTGCCTGACGCCATCGGCGGCCCGGGCTTGCGCAGCGCTGCGATGAAGGGCGATGCGACCGCGGCCTACGAGATCGGCGTGCGCTTTGCCGAAGGCAAGGGCGTCGCTGCGAATTACGACGAAGCCGCCAAATGGTACGATCGCGCGGCGCAGGCCGGCGTGGTGCCCGCGACCTTCCGCCTCGGCACGCTCTACGAGAAGGGCCTCGGCGTGAAGAAGGACGCCGACATCGCCCGCCGCTACTACGCGCAGGCCGCCGAGCGCGGCAACGCCAAGGCGATGCACAATCTCGCGGTGCTCGACGCCGATGGCGGCGGACGCGGCGCCAATTACAAGAGCGCGGCGCAATGGTTCCGCAAGGCGGCCGATCGCGGCGTCGCCGACAGCCAGTTCAACCTCGGCATCCTCTATGCCCGCGGGATCGGTGTGGAGCAGAACCTCGCCGAATCCTACAAATGGTTCACCCTCGCGGCCGCGCAGGGCGATGCGGATGCGGCGGGCAAGCGCGACGACGTCGCCAAGCGTCTGGACCCGCAATCGCTGGCCGCAGCCAAGCTCGCGATCCAGACCTTCAGCGCCGAGCCGCAGCCGGATGATGCGGTCAATGTTCCGGCTCCGAATGGTGGCTGGGACAGCGCGCCGCAGGCGAACGCAAAACCGGCGGCCAAGCCGGTCGCAACCAAGCGCGCGGCCTCCGCCGCGCATTAAATCCGGACAGCGGATCAAACCAGCGGGCCGCGGGCTCGGTGCACCTCTCTCGCTTGCGGGAGAGGTCGGCGCGTAGCGCCGGGTGAGGGCTTTCTCCTCTTGGGGATTCTCGATTGAGGAGACACCCTCTCCCCAACCCTCCCCCGCAGGCCGGGGCTATCGCATATGACAGCGGGAGGTTTCCGAAAGAGCTCGGCCTGCATGGTTCGAGACGCCCGCTTTGGCGGGCTCCTCACCATGAGG
>NZ_JALJRD010000007.1:0-360892 GCF_024519875.1 Bradyrhizobium sp. Bra64
CGCAGACTCGCAGATCACCCCATCATCCGGTAGGTGGCCGCTGAACAGCGCTTACAGTTCTTCGGCGCCTTGGCCACCTAACATCCCGGTGCTAGGGCCCCATTGCCCAATCTGTGATTGGACATGTAGGTACTGAGGGGCGTGCAGGGAAGTCCAGCGCGCTCACGGCAGCGGTCTACGACCATCTGGTCGTGCCGTTTGGCCTGACAGGCGTTCCATTCGACGAGTTAAAGGCGGATGCCAGCGGCTAGCATCCCTTTACCTCAGTCTATCCGGAATGACAGTTGATCGTCGTCATTGCTTGGGAGGACGACGCGAGATCCATGGCGAATAGGACGAACGAGAGTATGAGCTTGCAGCTTGTGCTCTGTCTCTTCCCGCTTCATTCGCGCAACTGCCCATCTCTCGAACCAGTGTTGCCCAATGGCCGCCGTGCTAGCTTCGGCCTCGACCAGTGAGAAAAGATAGTTTGGGGTTTCATCCAACCGTAGCAGGTAGCGGGAGGGATTAGCGACGAGTGGTACGCCGTAGACGACTTTCTCGATCCCGTGTTGGAGCATTTCCTCCGAATTAAGGCCGAGCGCATTCAAACCATCTCGAAGCGATCGCAACTTTGGGCTCGTTCCTTCGCCGAACACGTTGTTGACGCGACGTCCGTTGGTAATGCTCGAGGTGTATTGCTCGATGGCAGCCTTGGTGTCCCGCCCAAACTGAAACGTTCCCACTCCGGAGGTTCGGCTGCGGTCTCGAGTCGTCAGATAGGCGTAGCGAACTGTCTCCCCGATTGGACCGCCGACGATACCGCACGGATAGGACGTCCTATCGTATTGATTTGGCCGCTCGCCGTAGAGGCTCGTCGTTCCGATAAATACGAGGTTTGCGGAGCGCACAATCGCTCGCCCCGCCATAGACGACGCAATGATACTGGGCATTGACTGGTATCGCCGTCGGTATTCAAGAACGACCTCCGGGCTCGCAGCGAGCATAGCTACCAACTTGCCACCAAGGAGCACGTTGTAAGGAGGCACCGCTCCACAAACGGTAAGATCCGCGATTTCGGTTCCGACCGTCATAGATCGTGCTAAACGCACGACCTTGGTGAAAGCCGCTCGACCGCTGGCGGACTCAAGCAGGGTTTCAACGCGCTTGGCCTTCGGCACACCGTCCCACGCATCGTGAATAGTGTTTCGCGTCTCAAGAAGCACCGCGATCTCACGTGCTCGCTTTGCTGTAAAGAGCGGCGACCGCGCGTATTTATGCCAGTCTGCCGCTGTGACGCCGGTCGCATCCCCTCCCGCCTTGTTAGAGCCGGCAGCGGCTCGAGAGAAGTGATCCTCCCGAGACTTGGCGGCCAGCTTTTGAAGCTTGGCTATCGTCTGCTGCGGGACATGCTTTGGCAGCTTTGCCGGGAGCAGCCCTTTCTCCAGGAAGTCCTGCCTATAGATTGCTTTCAGGGCTTGATCGATTGTTGCCAACGCCCAGTCTGCATATTCGGGATTCGGATCTTTCTTACAGGCTGCGACTATGTCCTCACCTAGCCACCCGATGAAACGATCGCGCGCCTCGAGTTGTACCGCCGCGCTACTGATCGCGCCGATTCCCATCACAGGATGATTAGGAGCCGCACCGTCCCGCACGAGGAACAACATGCTGCGCCCTGGCACGCTCTCGTATGGATTGCTCCAAGTGTGGCGGAAGTACCGCCAAATGTCCTGAAGCGCCAATCCCGTGATTGAGCAGGTGCCGGCAGAGCTTACAAATTGGATGTAGGGTCGAACGAGTTCGGAGAGTGTCTTACCAGAGGACCCCGATAGCGCGCCCGAGATCTCGAATTGTAGATGGCGACCATCTCGCATGAGAGAGAAGATGGAGTGGCGCCCAGTTCTGGTCAGAGCGCCTCGCTCCATCCGCTCGATGAATGCTCGCGTCGCAGGCTGTCTCAATTGCGCATCTCGCGCGGCGTGGTAGCGCCGGCGCTTATGCATCCTGACCTCTTCATCATCGTCAAATGGACGATGTGCGAGTACTCTTTCGTTCCTACCCTTCTTGACGAGCCAGCCTTGCTCGACAAGGTCAGCGATGACAAGCGCGGACGCGATGAGGCCTAGTTTGTCCTTTGTCTTGAGCTTGCCTGCCTCCGCAAGGAAACGGCGCCGCGCACCAAGTCTGATCGACTTGATTTCCTCAAGGTCAGCTTCGAGGACGGAAAGATCTCTTACGAATTCTGCAAGAAGTCGCCTCGACGCGGCCGTCGTGACAGCCTTTGGCGTGATATCGATTGCGCTCACTTCTGCCCTACGAGCGCAATAAAGCGTCTAACACCTCGCTCCACTCCTTACGGAACTTGGCGAGGATCTTTCTCTCATCTTTGCCCGTCATTCGCGCCTCAGCGCGAGTGGCCGCCAACAGCATCAAATTGATCACATGCGAGGCCTTCGCCGGATCTAGTCCATTTTGGCCGACGAGGGGCTCATAGAACTTGCGGAAGAACAGGTGGCTGGAATTGACAACCGCAACGAGCACGCCGTCAGACACGAGCGGCTTGAAGAACGGCCCGCTATCCTGCTCGTCTTGAACAAGCAGATATTTGGTGTTGGGGCCTTTTTCCGCGAGCGCATCCCTTACTCGCATATGGCGACCTGCAAGGTCGGACAGCGCCTTGGTGTCACTGGCCTGGGCCTTCGCCTTCTGAATTGGCCGCAGATGGTTGTGCTTTTTGGCAGCGAGTTTTTCAGCTTCAACGCCAGTCTTTTCTGTTTTCAGATTAAGATGCTTCTGGCGGACACGCGAATTCAACGCCTTCGCGGTATCTTCGATAATCGGCTGGATCGCCTCAACCAGATATTCCTTCGGGCGGATCTGTTGCTTGGTGTGCGTAATGCCGAAGGCGTCGTCGAGTTCGGGGTCGAAACGGATCTCGCAGCGCCACCAATCATCGTAATTTTCTCGGCGCTTGGCGCCCATGAAAAACCAGCCGAAATCAACCTCACGCTTACCTCGAACGATGGACACGCCAGCCCCGTTCGCGATTCCGCGCGCTCGCTTGTCGTCGTTGGAGAGTTCGTGCCACTCTGCGACCGGCAACTCCGTAAAGAGAACCTCTACCTGACCGGCAGGGCTCGCAGGGTTTTCCGGGTCTATCGCGACCTCGATAGTGACCACTTCTTGAAAGGGTTTGGCACTACCATCCTTGAAGGGCACCTGGAGAAAGACAGGGTCGACCGGATCAATCGCCTTGCCGTTCAAGGTGATGATCGTCCCGCCCCAAAGGAAATGGCGAAAGATGCGCCCGAGCCCGGATTGCAAACGACGCTCGATCGTCGAAATACGACGATGATCGAGCCGATCACATCGCGTCCAGACCACCAATGTCCCGGACCGCTTCGGCTTGATCGTAGCCGGCAATACCTGACGCATCGGCTTAGGAATCGCCGAAAGAGCCCCAGATACGATCTGGTCAACATCGAGATAGCTACTGATCGGCGGCTCGCCCTGCTGCCACGTGAAAACGTCGACACGACGCGCCTGGCTCAAGGACGCGTTGGGTAGCCCCATTCCAAATCGCCCCAACCCCTTCCGGCTGTTGAAGCGCGTCGTACCCCCAAAGCGCAAAGCCTCAGTCAGCGTTTCGGCGTCCATCCCCGAACCGTCATCGAGAATCGTCACCTCAAAATCGTCTTCGGCCGTCTTTCGGACGCCAATATCAATTCGCCGGGCCGAGGCCTCGAGCGCGTTATCGACCAGTTCGGCTACGGCGCTGACGGTCCCTTTATAACCAGAATCCCGCGTAGACTGGATGAACCGGTCGAGCGCAATGATCGAGGTGTCTGGTCCGGAACCGGCAGTATCGCCCCTTCGGATCGCGGTGACCTTTGACATCCCTCTTCCCACACTTCAACGAGCCCCAAAGCATACCGATAAAGCAATCCGAGGCCGGCGTCAGCTCATTTCGACGAGCCACCCTTACCAGTAGCGCTCGATCCACCGAAAATCGGGTAAGCGGAGGGCCCGCCCGTGCCTAGCCCCATCAAACCGTTCTCTCGCCGCGCCGACGCCGGGAGATCCTACTGAAAAACTTTGGGCCGATCGCACATTTTCGCGATATCCGGCCCATATGTCATTGTTAGCCACGCTGCCATGTGCAGCCAAGACAATGGAGACTGAGATGAGTTTTGATGCAGAAGCATTGGACGCCGAAGTTGCGCGTCAAGAGAAGTACCTGGCTCAATTGCCCGGAAACTTCGACTTCCCCCTCTTCAATTCCAAACACGCGATCGAATCGCAGCGTCGGAGCGGGTATCGAAATACCTCTTCCGCCGCCCGCGAGATCGTGGACAACGCGATCGAGGCCAAGGCGTCGCAGATCGACGTTTTCTTCGACCAGGCCAAACGCGGCAAGGGCAAGAAGGATGGCGAAGCCGTCTCGTCGGTCGCTTTCTTTGATAACGGGTCGGGCATGTCGCCCAAGATGGTTCGTTACGCGCTGAGTTGGGGCGCGGGCACCCATTTCGATGAATTGGGCACCATCGGCAAGTTCGGCTTCGGCTTGCCGAATGCCTCGATCAATCAGACACGCCGGGTAGAAGTCTATACCAAGCGGCGCCATGACGATGTGATCACCAAGGCCTGGCTCGACATCAACAATGTCCAGTCCCATGGCCTCACGCACATTGAGGAGCCGGTGACTGCTGAACTGCCGGACTTCGTCCAGCGCTATCTCAAGGACAACAAACTGACCTTCGAGCACGGCACCGTGGTCGTATGGGTCACGCCGGACCGCCTGTCCTACCGCAAGGCGTCGACCTTGAAAGAACACCTGCTGGACGACTTCGGTGTCGTCTATCGCTATATGCTCGGAGACGTCACGCTGAAAGTCGGCGGCAAGCAGGTAGAGCCGGTGGATCCGTTGTTCTTGACTCCTGGCGCTCGCTACTACTTGCCAAAGGACAAGGGTGGCGCAATCGAAGTCTATAGTCAGATGATCCCCGTTCGCTACTATCAGGATGAGGAAACGGGCGGTCTCCACCTGGCGTACGTCGAAAAGGCGAGCGAACTCGATCCCGAAAACGAGAGGACGCTTGCAGTTGGCGCGATCGAGGTGCGCATCGTCCGGTTTCCTCCGGGCTTCTCGGTCCATAAGAAGGGCAAAGCCGAATCAGACGCCAATCGCCGCTTCGAAATTAGGAAGGCGCGGCGCGGCATGTCGTTTGTTCGGCATGACCGGGAGATCGAGACGGTGGACGTTTTTCCTCGGTCGATGCGCGATGTGAGCGCCGGACTTGGCGATTGGCCTCTGCTCCAGGGCTATGCCTATCACTGGGGTATCGAAGTGAAGTTCAATCCGCAACTCGACGAGGTCTTCGGCATCGCGAACGACAAGCAGACCGTGCGCCCGATTGAAGACTTCTGGCGTCTGCTCGCTTCTGAGCCGTTCGAGATCGATGCTTTGCTAAAGGCCGAGAACAACTGGCAGTCGAAGCAGCGCAGGGCCGCTGATCCGGTCGTTGAAACCACCGAAGAGCCTTCGCCGGCCGAGAACGCTGCGGCGCTCGCCGACCGGATCGAGGGAGAAATCAACGAGCCGCCGAAGAAGGACAAGGAAAAGGTCGAAAAGGCGACCGAGGAGGAGGCAAACAAGCGTGTTGGCGTCACCGCGGGGACGGTGGAAGAGGCGAAGCAGGCGATCAAAAAGCAGGGCCAGCGGCGCGGCTACAAGATCGAGTACTTCGATGATTCGCACGGCGCGTTCTTCGAGCCCGAGTGGCAACCGGGCAATGTGGTGGTGGCGAAGGTCAACCGCCAGCACCCCTTCTACTCGGCCTTCTATGCTCCGCTGCTGAAGCTAGAGGGGGGAAGTCGGGCTCGCTACGCGCTTGACATCGTCCTTCTGGCTCTGGCGAAGGGCGAACTCCGGATCGACGATCCCGTCACCAAGCTATGGAACGAGAATCTACGCAAGAAGCAGTGGACCCCGTTCCTGTCCAATGCCCTGAAGGTGTTCGAGCAGACGACCCACGCAGACGACTCCCACGAAGAGTCGCAGGGCGACCAGGAGCAAAGCTTCGCCACCGACGCTCCCGCGTAACTCCAATGGCGCGCTTGGGCAATCAAGCGCGCCATTTCGGCGCACCGCTTGCTAATTGCGGCTTGCCGTTTATTCTACCGAATCGCGAAGGCAGAGCAGGCGTGGCCATGTGCCACCAGGTCCCCCGAGGCACTGCATTGACCTACGCATTTGCGGTCAATGCTGTAGCCAACGGAGACTCTTTCTATGTCTACGCCCGATTACTCAAATTTGGACCGAAGTCTAGTTGCTTTCCTCGGCGGCGATGCGCGCGCGGGGAACGTCGTCTATTCTTGCATGAAAGCCAGGATTCTGAGAGCGGTCATCAGCCGCGCCCCCGATCTCTCCAACGATCGCGATGACGTCCTCAACGAGACCTTTGTGCTGATGATGGAGGCGCCAAGCCGCTATGACCCCACGCGGGGGTCGGCGTCGGCCTTCATTACGTCAGCGCTCGTCCCCGAAGCAATTCAGCGCATTCGGGCCAAAGCGATCCGTCCAGGCGTCACTACGCGCAGCCGCAAACGCCTGGATCCATCTTTGCCGGTGACTTTCCCAATGCCGGATCCACCGCAAGCACCGGAGACTATGGCGACTATCGGGTATGGCTCACACATTGCGATGGAAGCCTCATGCGATGCGCGCGGCCTGTTTGCGCGAGCATCCGCTCCACTGCGGATGCTTATGGGTGGGTTGGCCAACGGCGACGCCCAAGCCGAAATCGCTGCTGACCTGGAAACGGATCGCTTCAAGGTCGCGCGAATGATCAGGTCGGTAAGACGCCTCGCCGGGGCCGCCTGACCTCTGGCTGCGGCGAACCTACGCCCTCGTGAGCGAAAGTGTGATACCGCGGCTCGTCGTGCCCAGAAGATTCACCAGAGCCCCAGCAAGTTGCGATCGCAAACCTACTAATGACACTGGCTGTGTAAAAACGCTAAAAGGCCAAAGACAGGTAGAATTGCGTTCCCCAGTTTGACGTCTTAACTCGAAATCACTCGCCCGCCATGAACGTTAGATCGGACTTGCGTGAATTACTTCTTCAATCGCTCTCAACAATCTCGGCGTTCTCACACTGCCAAGACCCACAGCGAACCGCGCAGCGCATCATCCTCCGCGGAGATGATATCCGGGCAGTTCACGGTCCCTCCGGCGAGACTTCCGAGAAGTTAATACTCGTCAGATCACTATAGCCATGGTTCGGCTTGGTGAAACTTGCCTCGATGAACTTCAACCGCCCGCTCTTCAAGTCGGTCTGCACCGCCCAGTATGCAGCCTCGGGCAGGTAAGCGGAAAACAATCCTCCATCCTTGCCGAGTCGCATGTTGAGTAAGAAAGGCCGTTCAGGAACGGTGTGACCCTTGCCAATGCGCGGCCAGCCCTTTTCGTCCGGATCATCGACGCGATTATATTCGCGCGAGCACATGAGCGAGCAAATGACTTCATCGCCTAGATGCTTGGGCATGTTGGGCGTTATCGCAACGATGTCGCAAAGCACATCGGTGATGGCTTCATCCGAGACGCCATGGCCGTGGTTTCGCACGTAGTAACTCACCGTGACCGATTTCACGGTCGCGAGCAGCGTGTGCTCGGGCTCCGGCGGCGGCTTACGCTTGCGTCCTCGTTCACTTTTCGCCACGTCCTCGTCCCTCCAACTCATAGATGATACTGGCCGTCGACGATGGCATAGAAGCCGATGATCGGCACGGAGGATATGAAAGCGGACCGGACCTGGGACGCGCCTAGTCGTCGGGCGCGTTGCCTAAGGCCACCATGACGTCGTTAGTCGCACAGAGTTCGAGAACTCGCGAGCGGAACGAATGCCAAATACTGCACGTCCACTAAGACTTGGGAGCAGTCGTCTCAATGCCGCTGGCTATCTGCTCCCGAAACAGAAACCGAATTCCCGCGCCTTCCAACGTCTGGCGTAAACGCTCCATGGTCGAGGAGTACGGTACCGAATGGCCTTGCTCAAAGCGATTGAGCGTTTCTTTTGAAAGCCCAGCCAGCTTCGCTAGATGCTCCTGATTCCAACTCAGCCAAGCGCGAGCGGCTCTCACTTGAGCAGGCGTGATGTGAGGCGCCTGGTTCGGGTTAACCATAAGTTCCGACCGTAGTTGGAGTCTTGCCTCGCATTTGCTATTATTAAGAGGTCGTTAAGTAGATCCTCGGGTCGGGTGGGGCCGACCGCTCCTTAAAACAGCAATCGAATCCTACAGCGTAATCCTTGCCAGGTCATTGGTCCGGCAAAACGGAACAGTGCGTCCCTAGCTCATCTGGACGAGTACGTAGGAGAGTCCTTGGCGCGACCAAGCGGTGCCTCACAAGGCCTCGCGATGATTTTCGGAATACTCCAATTACCTAGCTTTCCGCTCGATATCAACCACCTTGAAGTTTTGGGGGAACGCATGCGCTCGGCCTGGGGAAACGTCCAAAATTCGTCAAACGTCGCTTATCCGGATACGACCCACCGTACTTCGCTGCCTCCCACCCGTTGGTGGCGCGCGCGGAGCCCTCACGACTTCTCGCGGAAGGACATACGGACGATCCGGGAATTTCTCTTGCGCCACGAACGCGTTGCTGATTGCGATTGGCTCGGCGCAGTCGGCGGCGATCCGGCGACGGCCGTCGGCATTGCCATCAAGGGATTACAACGCCACGGATTGAAGAATCCCATTACGGATGCCGTGATCTCAGCCATCCTGTGCTGTGCTTTGGAGGGAGATCCCACCGCGAAGATGGTCTTGATCTCCGCTCTTCGACGCCGCGCAAAGTTCGACTCGCGTTGTCACATGCTGAGGCTGCACTGGCTTCACATCCAACTCTAAAGACTTCGCTCCCCAAGCCGGAAAACCTACGGCGCGGCCATCGAGGCCGCTCCGCCCCGATACAATACGTCAAGATCCTCAGCTTGAGCATGGAGGTGCCGATGAGCATCCCTGAACGCGACTGGCGCATCGCTATGATCAGCAAGTATTGCAAATTGTTTCATCCTCCTCCGGAAGCTCCAGTGCTCGCCAAAGGATATCCCGACTGCGGCTCTGGCTGGCGTGACATTCTTGAACGAGCTTGCGACCGAATGAACGCTGCGCTCCGAGTAGGTGAGCGGGTCGCACTCACAAAGATCTCGGCAAAGCACGGATCTCTCCGCATCCATTGGAATGGCAGACTTTCACCGTCCTCTCGGCATGACGTTGAAGATGCCATCGCACTGGCAGAGGCTAGATCGACCGTGACTTGCGAACTCTGCGGCGATCGCGGCCTGATCCATCGCTCAAGTGAGAGGCTGATAACCCGTTGCAGGGAGCACGCAGAAGGCGTGCTAGTCCCGACCCCGTCTGGATATGAGAACGTTCATATCGTCCCTCATCGTACGATCGAGGGACAATCGACAGTCGCTTGTCGGCGATACGATCGAGACACCGACGCGTTCACGGACCTTAATCCGCCACCTGCCGAGTGCGGCGATTTGAAGTAAGGCAACGGCCCTCTTCGCGAAGAGATAATACAACTCACTCTTAAAATGCGAGGACTACAACCGTGCTGCTGTGGATCCTGTCAGATTTGCATGTCGAACTCACTCGGGGTTGGGATTTACCGCCAGTCGACGCGCGCCCCGCTTTCGACGTTTTGGTCGTTGCAGGCGACCTAATTCCTCGCATGGAGCGGGGCGTAGAATGGCTGCGGCAAAGAGTAACCGACAAGCCGGTTATTTATGTCGCTGGGAATCACGAAGCGTACGGCTGCGACATCGATCGCACGGTCGAGAAAGCTAAAGAGGCCGCACGCGGTACCAACATATTCGTGCTCGAGTGCGACACCACGACGATCGGAGGCGTCACTTTCGCAGGTGCCACGATGTGGACCGACTTCAATCTGTTCGGTGATCCCTATCGTGCGATGGATGTCGCGGGAACGCGCATGAATGACTTTCGAAAGATCAGGATCTCAAACTATGCGCGGCGGTTTCTTCCGCATCATGCATTGGCTCGACACCTAAGAGCGCGCGCCTTCTTCGAAACGGAACTTCGCAAGCCGAGAAGCGGACCGATGGTCGTAGTTTCCCACCACGCACCTATTCCAGACCCCAACTTCGGTGCGAAGCAGGTTGCCCTGGGGGACGAATTGAGCGCTGAAGAGGTCTTGAGCGCGATATATCGAAGCGATCTAACTGCCCTAATGATCCCAAGCACTCCCGGCTCCGGGGATACGCTTCGACCCGTCGATCTTTGGATTCACGGGCACACCCACGAGTCGGTCGATTTAACGGTCGGGCAGACGCGCGTAATCTCAAACGCGAAGGGCTATGGGCCGTGGATGCCGCGAGAGCCATTTTGGGAGAACCGGACGTTCGACCCACTTCTCACCATCGACGTCTGACTCCAGCCAATCGGCAATATTTATCTCTCGGGACGTCCTGACGTGGCGCCTCAGGCGCGCCTGTTGGCGCGATCAAGACGCCTTGTGCAACGACACGTTTCCCACTGAATCCATTGCAGGAGAGTACTCCGTGGTGAAGTCGCAGTTTGACACATCCGCCGCCAACGCGACACTTTCGACACTCCTGATGCGCGTGGAGCAGCTATCGGACGCAGACTCGCGGGCTCGATGCCGCGTCACGTTCATCGACGCGACGACTTCGTTTATCTTAGCAACGCGCTGCTACGACCAGGCTTTCGTCAAACAGTCCACGATTCGTCAACTGATGAACATTATGGCCGTCGCCTACCGTCACAAATCCCAGGACGTAGAGCAGGCAACCCGCGCATTGCGGCGCGCAACGCGAAGGACTTCTCGGCATCTAACTCACAGCCTCCGCCGCTGACTTCCCGAGTTGCAATTCCACTCTCCAGTCCATTCAATCGCGCCCAAACATGCGAGGTGATTAGTGTGATTACCTTTTGCTCGACGAAAACTTCCAGACCGGTGCCGGCGCAAGACATTACGACGGTCGATGCACTCACCCGTCTCACACTCGATCCTACTGTTATTGCGATCAACTATTTCGACCAGATCGATGCGGCCGGGACACGCCTTCAGACGGACGCCATCTTCGTAAGACGTTCCAATACCTATTCGCTGCTTGAGGTAGTGCCCTCCCGACGAGTATCAAAGTCAATTGTCGAATTGACGCGGAACATGGGTCTTCGGCACTTAATCCTAACAGACGATGAACTCCTGATGCAGCCTCGCCTGCATAGCGAACGAGAGATCTGGCGCCATTCCACGAACGCGGTGGTGCCTGTTCACCTTCGTATGCAGATACTAGCCAGGCTGAATGGTCGCGGCGTGATTAATATGGAAGAGCTTCTCGCGTCGATCAACGGTTTCGGTTTGAAGAGAGAAGCTGTTCTGGCCCTGGCATGCGCGGGGATCGTGGAAATCGATGTCACTACGGTACCTCTCGGGCCAGGCTCGCCGATCCGCGCAGTGGCCTAGGCCCTTTCAAAGCACACGACTGTCGATCCGCCGCGCGGAATTTTGGCGTGGAGCAATAGGATGCGACTTTTGGTCAAGAGCCGCATCAACCTTCACTTTACTAGCAACAGTTACGCTTTCGCTGCATTCGCCCGAGAGTTGATCTTGGGAATGCCGTAAGACTTTCTCATCTATAGGACGCAATCTTGGCTCGTCGACGCTATGAATGGACCGAAAGTCGCATCGCAAAATACGTGCGCGAGGGACGAGGCCGTGGGACGGGCTCGAACTATAAACCCTGGTTGCGTGTCTTCGACGTGCCCTCTCTTGGAAAGAGTCACCGCGTTTTCTGGCCGAAGACCGGCCGCGTCCATCACCTGCTATCTGATCTCGAATACTACGCGTTCTTGCGGCACTGTTTTGACCACAGGACATCGGACATCAGAGAGCAATTTCCTTTGCCGCGTGAAGATACGGTCGAGATCGCGCGACAACTCGGCGTACGACACCCGCGCAGGGAAGTAATCCTAGTTATGACGACCGACCTGCTGGTAACGCAGGTTACTCCGGCGGGACGCCTTGATCGCGCGTTCGCGATTAAGGAAGACAAAGAACTCCGCAAAGAGCGTACACTTCAAAAACTCGAGATTGAGCGGCTCTATTGGGAGAGACGAGGCGTACCTTGGGCGATCATTCCTAGCTCGCGTCTTCGCAACACTCACAGCTACAATCTCGAGTGGCTATTCGGCGGACCGTCGAAGGCAAACGCCAAGCCAGAGATCGACTCTGCCATCCGAGCACACCTGGCAGACGCCATCAAAGACTTTGAACATCTTCCGCTACACGCAGTCTGCGGGGTCGTGGACGGGCGCCTGGCGCTTCGCGCAGGTCGCACCTTGGCAATGGCTCGACGAATGATCTTCGAGAAGGCTCTTCTTGTCGACTTGAGTTTGGGAAAATTACCTGACCAGCCGGCGGCCCGATTCTCCGTCCCGCGATAACGGCAGGCTCATGCAGACCACAATGCCTATTTTGGTTCAACGGATGCTGATCAGAGAGACGGCCAGCGATGGCCGACTCTTTCGCATCGTTCACGCCGACGAAGTCGGTGAAACCCTCTGGCTGTTCGATTTGCACGATAAGACATGGCCAACGCCATACCATCGTGAACAACTTCGGACAGCCTTCCTTTGCGACGCTCCGTCGTTGAAAGTCGAATACGACGAACCATTCCCGGTCCGCCATGCGCTGGATAAGACGGATTCAGCCGCGGATCGTGCGCACGACCGGCAGTGGAAAATCATAACCGAACTGCTCTCCAATAACGGAGCGCAAAAGTTGCTCTACCGGTCTACACGCAAGGCCGCGATTGACAAAACCGCCGAGACGATCGGCGTAACACGTCCCACTGTCGTCGCTGCAATAATGCGCTACTGGCAGCGGGGAATGACCTTTAACGCGGTACGACCCGATTACGCCAAATGCGGCGGCCCCGGCAAATTGAGGAACATCGATCGTGGCGTGAAGGTCGGACGACCGCGCAATATCGCGCCCGGCATCGGCGTCTCGGTCGATGATGCGCTCCGGCGATGGATGCAAATCGGAGCCGACCATTATTTCCGGATGAAACGTCGTTCACTTCCAGGCGCGCTGGAGTATGTCGCGAGAATCAAAGTCCCCGAGAAGCTTGAAGAACTTCTCGCTGGGAAGCGGCAGACGATCGAGGAACTGCCTACCTTGAGGCAGTTCGGATACTTCGTGCGGCAGACTTACCCCTTGAGTCGCCGATATCGAGGCCGGTTCGGCCAGAAGCAGTTCGATCTCACTGCACGGCCAATAACAGGTAAGGCGGAGCAGAATGCGATTGGCCCTGGCGACAGGTTTGAGGTCGATGCCACGGTTGCCGACGTCTATCTTCGCTCACGCTTCGATCGTCGGCGCATCGTTGGCCGTCCCATCATTTACTTTGTAATCGACGCTTGGAGCCGTCTCATCGTGGGCCTTTACATTGGCTTCGAAGGGCCGTCGTGGATAGGAGCAATGATGGCGCTAACGAATATGATTACGCCAAAGGTCGAATTCTGCCGCGAGTTTGGCGTTGACATCGAGCCCCACGAGTGGCCCTCCCATCATGCGCCAAGAACGATTTTGGCCGACCGCGGCGAACTAATGAACGTCCGAACTGGACAGAAAATCGAAGAACTTGGAATCGCGATCGGCAACACTAGCCCAGGTCGCGGTGACCTCAAAAGCATCGTCGAATCGCGTTTTCGCATTGTCCCTTCGATCTTCGGGCCATTCACCCCTGGGTACGTCGAGCCAGATTTCAATACACGAGGCGCTCGCGACTACCGGCTCGAGTCGGCGATGAATTTGGACGAATTCACCAAGATCGTTATCGAGGCAGTTCTGGAGCACAATCAAGAACCGGTTGACGGCATCGAAGCTCCCACCGAGATGACAACCGAGGGCCTCGACCAGACACCGATCAATCGATGGAATTGGGGAATCCCACGCAACAGTGGCAGCCTGAGCGAACTGTCTCTGGATGAGATTGCGTTGGCCGTCATGCCATTGGATAAGGCTCGCGTCACCGAGAAGGGCATTCGCTTCAAGGGCGGATATTATACCTGCGACCTCGCAGAGAGGGACGAATGGTTCCACAAAGCTAGGAGCAACGGGGAGTGGCCGGTCGATGTCTCTTACGACCCCCGCAGCCTAGAGAAGCTCTATATTTGGCAAAAGCAGTTAGCTACGGGGTACGAGGCATGCAAGTTGCTGCGCTCCTCCCTCGACAGGCATGGCATGTCTCTATCCGAAGTCGAGGAAAAGGGGCTGGCGGCGAGAAGGCTGGAAGCATCCGGTGACGCCATACGTCTCGCTAAGCGAGTTCGCACCGACGCAGCGATGGAGCAAATCGAAAAGGCTGCGAAAGCCGAAGCTAAGGCCCTTGACGATCCCAACGCTTCAAACGCGTCACGACTATCGGGGATCCGCGAAAACCGGGCCGAAGAGAAGCAGCGCCAGCGGTCGTTTGAGAAATTCGATCTAGCGCCAGAGATCACTCCACCAACTGCACCTGCTGCGCCACACGCCGACGAAAGCACGGATCGTCATCGCGAGAGATTTCGGGCGCTGCTCAAACAACAAGACGGGGACGATGAATGACCGACGTTGACGATTATGCACATTTCCCGCACCTGCTCCCCGCAACATACAGGCCTGCCGCCTTACTCGAATGTCGCGGAAACCCGCTGATCGAGGCACTTCCCCCTCTTAGGAGCGGCGAAGAGATGGTCCCCGTCTTTGGGCGACGACCGCCGTTCGACAGATCTGAGCGCTCTCTTTCCGCAACGGAAAGAATGTTGTGCGTCAGTCGGCTTAACAATTACCTCTTCATGATGCCTGCGCATGAGACCATCGTCGAGCAACTCGGCCTACTAATTCACGGCGGCTACATGTACCGCAATCCCGCGCAACCTGACTTCAAGAAGGCATTGGTCGAGTTCTATCGCCAAAGTATGGACGGCAAACTTCAGCCGATAGAAACCTCGGGACCATCAACCGCCCCCTCTTTTTCGCTCTTCGGGGTCTCCGGCGCGGGGAAAAGTACCGTACTCGAACGGGCGCTATCATTCTATCCGAGGGCGATTCAGCACCCAGTTCACGGGATCTTGCAGTTGGTCTGGCTGAAAGTGGACTGTCCGCCTGACGGCAGCTTGAAGCAGTTGCTGTTGGCCATAATCGTGCAAATCGATGCAATTCTCGGCACCAGTCATATGGACGAGATCAATCGCAGCGATCCGATCGACAAACTCATCTTCGATGTCGCACGCGTCGCTGCATTACACCATCTTGGTGCTCTGGTCGTCGACGAGATCCAACATCTCCTAGACGCTCCCGGGGTTGGTCCCGCGAAGATGCTCAACTTTTTCGTGACTTTCGCCAATGAAGTGAAGATTCCCTTTGTTGTTCTCGGAACGCCGAAAGCAAAGCGCATGCTCGGCACATTGCTTCGGGAAGCTAGGAGACTGAGCGACCAGGGCTCTTATGAGTGGGATCGCATGAAACAGGATGAAGATTGGGATCTCTTCCTCAACGCACTTTGGAAGTACCAGTGGTTGAAGCAGGCGGGTGCCCTGACGCCTGAAGTATCGGAAGCGATGTACGATCAAACGCAGGGGGTCAGCGCACTCGTCGTTCGGCTTTTCCAACTCAGTCAATGGCACGCAATAAGAAGTAAGAGCGAGTCCATCACCGCGAGCCTCATTAATCACGTCGCAAAGGAGCAATTCAAACTCTTGCAAGACTTTATCACGGCCTTGCGAAGCGGCGACCGAGAAGCAGCGGGTCGATTTGAAGATATTTATCAGGCAGAGATCAAAAAGCTAAACAACGTAACCCATCTCAACTACATCGATCCAAAACTGGAAGAGACAGCAACCAATAAGCTTCGAAAAAGGTTCGTGTCGAATCTTATCTATGGAGGTTGTGAGCCATCTGAAGCAAGTGGGCTCGCTGAGAAGATCTTTTCGAATCCTCGGCTTGAGACAATCCAGACAAAGCAACTCGCGGGCTTGACAAAAAGAGCGCGATCCCTCGAGACGATCGACGGCCTCATCACGACCGTCGCTATCGCGCAGGCGGGGCGCCAAGATCCAATAGAAGCGTTGGAAGCAGCCGGCTATTTTGCGGACATGGAGGACGGAGTCGCATGAATCTAACCCTACCTCGACCGTATCCGGACGAGTTGGTCTATTCTGTCTTCGCTCGGCATTTCGCGCACATCCAGCCAACACGCTTGACGTCGGCCTACAGTTCTATCGACGGCAGTCGTTGGTTTTCGACGCGTTATGTGAGGGGAGCGGCCGAACTTGCGAAAAGGACATCCCTCACTTGGGGCTTATCTGGCATCGAAATCATCGAGCGCCACACGCTTCTTCCGTTCTATGGTGCATTTCTTCAGCCCGACTCTCATCTAGAGTGTACAGCGCAATTTTTGGCAGATCATCCGGGCAGCGCGAGTACGCAGATGGGCTTGAGCAACCCGAGTGTGGCGGCGCCCCGTTTCTTTAGGTTTTGCGCGACCTGTTGGGATGAGGATTTTCGGCGCCTTGGCGAGACCTACTGGCGCAGACAGCACCAGCTTAGCGGCACGACATTCTGCAATCAGCACAATGAGCTATTGCGCAACTCGACTGCGCCGTATTCTCAGCGAAGTTTGCGAACGACGCTAGATGCGACCGCTCACTGCACGGCCACAGCGATTCCCACCGTAGCGCTGACTCAAAATGAAAAGCGGATGGCTCTACAGATCTCGGGACGCGCCGAGGTCGTGTTGAAGGGCGGATTGACACCTTGGATCACCTCCAATCCTGCCTTGAGGTATCAAAATGCTGCCGTGGAGCTTGGATACGGCTCTGGCGCCCATAAGATTGAGGTGGGGCGATTTGCGAACGATCTGGTTGAGAGCTTCGGCGTCCATCTTCTGGAGAAGCTCGGCTGTAGAGTATCAAGTGACTCGATGACGTTACGCCAGATTTTCCGTGGCTCGGGAACGAGTCATCCACTGATCCACATTCTCGTTCAACTATTCTTGGAGAAGTTGCTGGAGGCGTCAAGGTCGGCATTGAAGCACCATGCGTTGGATGGCACCACCCGACAGGAATGGAAGTGTCCGAACGCTTATGCCAACCACGACCCGACCTTTAGGATTTCGAGCGTTGAACTCCGTCGGACAAAGCGTAGGCAAGTGTATTTCCATGCGAAGTGTTCGTGCGGCCTGGCATTCGCCTTCGCTGAGAGCGAAAAGGACGATCCCAACATGCCCCTGGTCAAAAAGATAAGTGGCTATGGTGGTGCCATGGAGGACGAGGCAAGGCGCCTCTACGATCGAAAACGTTCGGTGACCTACGTGGCGTCATCGCTACGCGTATCGCACAAGGCTGCTGGCCGGCTGATTGCGCGTCGGAAAAGCAGGATCGAGCCCGACACGGGCCGTATCCTCCGTCTAAGACAAGAATGGCGCACAACACGCTCAAGAGCCGCCTATCAAACGCTCATGCGGTGGGACCGTCATTGGGTACGTTCAATCGCGGCGAGGACCGAAGTGGCAGGTCTTAAGAATGGCGCGCCGCCGTCCGTGAGAGTGAGAAAGTCGGCGGACCGCGCCAATGGCTAGTCTTGTCCTGCCCCTCCCCTATCCCGACGAACTGATATATTCGGTCTTTGCCAGATATTTTGCCTACGTGAAGCCCAGTGCGAGGGGCAGCGCTTATCGAGCAATCAACAACCGCAAGACTTTCTCAATAAAGTTTATTGCGGACGCTGGCGACCTTGCGAGCAGAACTCGGTTCGTATGGGGAAAGTCGCCAATCGAAATCATAGAGCAGCACACGCTGCTTCCGTACTACGGTAGCTTCCTAGCGCCCCAGCAATATCTGAAGTGCGTCGAGGACTTTACGGCCGGATCGACCTCCCGTGGCAACACACTTATTGGCTCTCGCTCCGGCAGTGTTAGCCAGATCAAGCGATTGCGTTTCTGCAGAACTTGTGCGTCGGAAGACTTTGCGAGGTTCGGCGAAACGTATTGGAGAAGGTCTCATCAAGTGGGTGGGATGTTCGTCTGCACTCGCCATGGCGACATCTTGACAGATACCGATGCGATCGCATCTGCGACGGCAGCACAAGTCTTGCAGGACGCGACCACTTTCATTAAGCGGAGCACCACTGAACCAGTTACGCTAAACGAACGAGAGTTAGGGTTGGCTCGCCTAGTTTCGACCAAGTGCGAGGAAATTCTCAATGGTCAGCTCTCTCGATGGACGAGGCCCAATCCCAGCAAATTGTACGAACGAGCGGCTGTTGACGCGGGCTACCTGATAGGAGAGAGAAAGCTCGCCATCGATCGCCTGGCAGGAAATTTTGTGGCCTTCTTCTTTGAGGAGACGCTTTCCAAGCTTGGGGTCAGGCTGCCACCGCAGGGAGCAGCTCGTACCCGGGTGTTTAGCAAAATGATCAATGGCACGGGAAGCTATCATCCGCTTCTTCATGTTCTGCTTCAAATATTCTTTGAAGAGCATGCGTCTTCTCCATCGCCTAGTCTTTATGCATCACAGATTTCTTGGAAGTGCCCCAACCCTCATGCTGGGCATGACGACGACTTTAGGATTTCTGATATCAGGACGGTTCGTAGATATACGAGAGGCAAGAAGGACGATCATTTTCGCGCAAAGTGCCCCTGCGGATTCCAATTCACATTTGTAAGAGCTCAAGAATCTGACTCGTTGATGCCGCTCGTCAGAAGCATTTCGGCTTACGGGCCAAACTTCATGAAAAGGGCACAGGCTCTCCATCTCGAAGGAAAGAGCACTTCGGATGTGGCAAGAGAGCTCGGAATTACTACGTTTGTCGCGCTCCGCCTCGTCCAAGGACGAGAGAGCACTAGAGAACGAAGAGGAAGAGAGGTATTACGCGGCCTAAAGGACGGATTGCGTATCTTAGAATTACGTAAGACGTGGTCCACGACCCAGTGCGTGAACGCTTATGCTCTTCTGAGAAAAATTGATCGCGACTGGATCATGGACGCTGCCAAGCGGAGAAGAGAAGCAACGCCACGTACGGTGATCCCTATCAGCGACGATTCGAAGCTTGCCGACCGAATTCGCAGAGCGGCAAAGCAGATCCGCAACGAGGAGCCAACGGGGAACGTTACGACCAATCTACTCGCTATCGAACTCGGGATTCGATCATTGCGCACAGTAGTAGCCCGGCTACCGCTCGCTAAAGCCGCTCTCGACGATGTCGTCGGGCCAAGCGGCGGGCGGCGGAAGCAACAGAAGGCTAATTGAGGTTGCGCCGTTCAACTCTCGAGTGAAGCACTATGGGCTCGTCCATGTTGGGCAACGCGCGGGGGTAGCGACGGCCCGATTTTAAGAGGCCTCCGAGGTAAAAAGTTTCCTAGAAATTATTTGGCCTATGTGAGCGATGTGCCCATCTGAGGGTGGCGGCGAAACTGCATTAAATTCAATCCCTTGCACGCTTTATCGCGAGATGCGCTTTGGAAGAACTTTTTTGTAGGGCCGAACCAGCCTTTCGGGGGCTCAATAAAAGAACTTTAGCCCGAGGTCCATTTTGGCGTGTCCCGAAACTCCTCGGCTTTTTCGGAGAACATGGAAGTACTATTTTGTGCGGGGACACGGCCGAGATGGCCGGGGTCTGCTACGGCCGGCGTCAATTTGAGCGGATTTTTCCGCCGCCGCGCGCCGCGCGCGGTTCTTTGGGATTGCAACCTCCGGTTCCGGCTACAAGCCGCTTCCTTCCCGCCGCGAAATTCAAGTAAGCTCTCCGGTGGGGGACCGGAGCGACCGTGCAGGGCGCGCAACGCAATTCGCTGAAATTGCTGCAGTGGATGATGGCTGCATCCCTGGCGCTGCCGATTGCGCTGTTCGCGATCGCCTCCACGATCTCCTACGCCTCGACAAAAGACATCGCCGACCGGGAGATCGAGCGCACCCTCGATGTCGTGCATGAGCACGCGCTCAAGGTGTTCGAGACGATCGACCGCAGCCTCGCCGAGCTCAACGAGGTGGTCCGCGGCCTTCCCGACGACACCATCCGCGCGCGCGAGCCGGTGCTGCACCGGCGCCTGAAGCGGCTCACCGATTCGCTGCCGCAGCTCAAATCGGCCTGGATCTTCGACGCGGACGGAACGTCGCTGGTCAACAGCCTCGCCTCGCCGCCGCCCGCACTGAGCTTTGCGGACCGCGACTATTTCTATGCCCATGCCGACCAGACCATCGGCACATTCATCGGCGCCTCGCTGACGCCGCGCGCGCCTTATCAGGGTGCGCGCTTCTTCGGCGTGAGCCGCCGCCGCGAGACCGACGACGGCCGTTTCATCGGCGTGATCCAGGCCTCGGTGCTGCCGGAATATTTCGAGAGCTTCTATGCCAGGATCGGCACCGAGCCCGGCAGCTTCTTCGCGATGGGACGCGCCGACGGCGTGGTGCTGGCGCATTTTCCGCGGCTCGACGGCGACTTCCGGCTCGACCCGAACGGCCCGGTCGGCCGGAACATCGCCGCTCGCCCCGAGCACGGCCTCATGACCGTCGCATGGCCCTCGGACGGCATCGAGCGGCGCGTCGGCTACCGGCGCATTGCCGAATATCCGATCTATGTCAGCGCGGGGCTCGAGACCTCGGCGATCCGGGCGCGCTGGTTCGCCACCATGGGCCAGCATCTGGTGTTCGGCATTCCCGCCACCGCGCTCCTGTTCCTGCTGCTGGCGCTGGCGATCCGGCGCACGCAGCATCTCCAGGCCGAGGCCGCAGCGCGGCGCGAGGCCGAGGAGGCGCTCAAGCACAGCCAGCGCCTGGAGGCGCTCGGACAGCTCACGGGCGGCGTCGCGCACGACTTCAACAATTTGCTGACCGTGATCCGCGCCTCGGTCGACCTGTTGAATCGGCCGCAACTGAGCGAGGAACGACGCCAGCGCTACATCACCGCCATCGCTGACGCGGTGGCGCGCGCGGCCAGGCTGACCTCGCAGCTGCTCGCCTTTGCGCGGCGCCAGACCCTGAAGCCCGAAGTGTTCGACGTCGGCGCCCGGATCCAGTCGCTGCACGACATGCTGGCGACGCTGCTCGGACCCGCGATCGAAATCGCGATTCGGCTGCCGGCCGAGCCCTGCCTCGTCAATGCCGATGCAAGCCAGTTCGAGACGGCGTTGATCAACATGGCGACCAATGCGCGCGATGCCATGCACGGCAAGGGCCGGATCATCTTCGAGGTCGAGGCCGCGACGACCATTCCCGACACGCTGGCGCCTGTCTCAAGCAGCCGTGACCTTACCGGCAACCATGACCTTGGAAGCAAACATGGCTTCGTCGGCATCGCCGTCAGCGACACCGGCACAGGGATTCCCGCCGCGCGTCTCGGGCGCATCTTCGAGCCGTTCTTCACCACCAAGCAGGTCGGCCACGGCACCGGTCTCGGCCTGTCGCAGGTGTTCGGCTTCGCCCGGCAATCCGGCGGCGAGGTGACGGTCACGAGCGAGGTGGGACACGGCAGCACCTTCTCGCTTTATCTGCCCCGCGTGCCGGCGGATCTGCTGCCGCAGCGGCAGGCGCCGAGCACGGCCCCGGCGGTGGCCGGCAACGGCATGTCGGTGCTCGTGGTCGAGGACAATATCGAGCTTGCGAACTTCGCCGCCGACGGCCTCACCGAGCTCGGCTACAGCATCACGCTGGTCGACAACGCAACCGACGCGCTTGCCGAGCTGGTCATGGACGCAGATCGTTTCGACGTGGTGTTCTCCGACATCGTGATGCCTGATATGACCGGGCTCGATCTGGCGCAGGCGATCCGCGACCGCGGCATCGGCGTGCCGGTCGTGCTGACCACCGGCTACAGCGAGGCGCTGTCCCGGGACGGCAGCCTCGGTCTCGATCTCGTGCAAAAGCCCTACGCGATCGACGAGCTGTCCCGCGTGCTGCACCGGGCAGCGCGGCTGCGGCGCGTCCGGGACGGTGCGGCAGAATGAACCCCGCGCCGGAACTTGCGGGAACCGTTTGATTTTTCTGGCGTTATCCGGCCATGCAAAAGCCGGCCGAAAAGCGCAAACAGGGCAAGACGCCGCCCATTGTCGAGATCAAGGGCGAGAGCGGCGACGAGGTCGCACCGCCGCCGCCGGAGCTGCTCGAGCCCGGTCCCGAGCTGTCGCCCGAGGAGGCCGAGCAGGCCCGCAAGGACTATCTGCTGACGCGGTTCTGGATCAGCGCGCGCGGCTTCTGGGCGCGCAACGGCGACCGGCTGGCATGGCTCTACTCGATCGGCCTCGGCGTGCTGATCGTCCTGACCGTCGGTTTCCAGTACGGCATCAATGTCTGGAATCGCGCGATCTTCGACGCGATCGAGAAACGGGATGCCGCAAGCGTCTTCCATCTCTCCGCGGTGTTCCTTCCGCTCGCGATCGGCAGCATCGTGCTCGGCGTGGCGCAGGTGTTCGCGCGCATGGGCATCCAGCGGCGCTGGCGCGCCTGGCTGACGGCGAGCGTGCTGACGCGCTGGCTCGGCAATGGCCGCTACTATCAGCTCAATCTCGTCGACGGCGACCACAAGAATCCGGAATACCGGATCGCGGAGGATCTGCGCGTCGCGACCGATTCGCCGGTGGATTTCCTCGCCGGCGTGACGTCCGCGCTGCTGTCGGCCGCGACCTTCATCGTCGTGCTCTGGACCATCGGCGGCGCGCTCACGGTCACGCTTGGCGGATCGTCGATTACGATTCCCGGCTTCCTGGTGATCGCCGCGATGCTCTATGCCGCAATCGCATCGGGCTCGATCCTGGCGATCGGCCGCCAATTCGTGCAGGTCTCCGAGGACAAGAACCAGGCCGAAGCCGACTTCCGCTACACGCTGACGCGTGTGCGCGAGAACGGCGAGAGCATCGCGCTGCTCGGCGGCGAGGAAGAAGAGCGTGACGGCATCGACCGCAACTTCACCAACGTCCTGCGGCAATGGGCGCGGCTTGCCGGCCAGCACATGCGCACCACGCTGGTGTCGCAGGGCTCGAGCCTCGTTGCTCCCGTGGTCCCTCTCCTGCTCTGCGCGCCGAAATTCCTCGACGGCAGCATGTCGCTCGGGCAGGTGATGCAGGCGGCCTCCGCCTTCACCATCGTGCAGAGCGCGTTCGGCTGGCTGGTCGACAATTATCCCCGCCTCGCCGACTGGAACGCCTGCGCACGCCGCATCGCCTCGCTGATGATGTCGCTCGATGGCCTGGAACGCGCCGAGCAGGGCGACGGTCTCGGCCGCATCAAGCGCGGCGAAACCAGCAACGAGGCCATGCTGGAGCTGAAGGATCTTTCCGTCACGCTCGACGACGGCACCGCGGTGGTCGGCGAGACCGAGGTGGTGATCGAGCCCGGCGAGCGGCTGCTGGTCGCCGGCGAATCCGGCACCGGCAAGAGCACGCTGGTGCGCGCCATCGCGGGGCTGTGGCCATGGGGCGGCGGCAGCGTCAATTTCCATCCCGACCGGCGGCTGTTCATGCTGCCGCAGCGGCCCTACGTGCCCTCCGGCAGCTTGCGCCGCGCCGTCGCCTATCCCGGCGCGGAGGACGACTGGACCGTCGACGAGATCGGCGAGGCGCTGCACAAGGTCGGCCTCGACCATCTCAAGGAAAAGATCGGGGAAGAGGGCCCATGGGACCAGACGCTGTCCGGCGGCGAGAAGCAGCGCCTCGCCTTTGCACGGCTGTTGCTGCACAACCCCGACATCGTCGTGCTCGATGAAGCGACTTCGGCGCTCGACGAGAAGAGCCAGGACAAGATGATGAAGATGGTCATCGGCGAACTGCCGAAGGCGACCATCGTCAGCGTCGCGCACCGCGTCGAGCTGGAAGCCTTCCACAGCCGCAAGATCGTGCTGGAGCGTCGCAAGGGCGGCGCAAAACTGGTCAGCGACGTCGACCTGATCCCGCGCAAGGGCAAGCGCAAGCTGCTCGGACGTTTCCTGCGCCAGCGCAAGGTCCCGCCGAAAAAGGCGGCGTGACGCGTAGCCCGGATTTCGCTGCGCTCCATCCGGGCTACATTCTTTTTCCCCCACATTGGAGTCCCCGACAAAACCGGCTATGCATGCGCCGCTTGCAACGAGGGCCAGCGCTTGACGACCGACAATGCCCCTTCGTCCGCGCCATTCGGCGCGTTTGCACCTAGCGCAGGGCAGGCCGCGATCCTTCGCCTCGCGGCCCGCTCGGTGCTGAAGCGCGGCGCGTTCCGGCCCTGGATTTCGCGGCTGGTGAACCTGCTGCGCGGCGGTCCGGTCGACGTGCAATATCAGGGCGCATCGTTCCGCTTCTATCATCAGGGCAGCGCCACCGAACGCGGCGCGCTGCTCAATCCCGACTACAATCTCGACGAGCTCGACTTCCTGCGTCAGCACACGCCGGCCGGCGGCGTGTTCGTCGATGTCGGCGCCAATGTCGGCACCTTTGCGCTGGTGATGGCGCGACATGTCGGGCCCTCGGGCAAGGTGGTCGCGATCGAGCCGCATCCGATGACGTTTGAACGGCTGTCGTTCAACCAGGCCGCATCGGAAGCAACGCAGGTCCGCCTGGTGCAGGCCGCCGCCAGCGACAGCGACGGCGAGCTGATGATCGAAACCGGCGGCGGCAATCTCGGCGCCACCCACGTCGTCCCCGGCACGGCCGGTGCCGAGGCCATCAAGGTCCCGTCGCTGCGGCTGACGCGCATTCTGGACGAGGCCGGCGTCACGCAGGTGGACTCCTTGAAGATCGACGTCGAGGGCTTCGAGGACCGCGTGCTGATCGGCTTCTTCCGCGACGCGACGCAATCGCTGTGGCCGCGCGCGGTGGTGATCGAGCACCTGTCACAAAATGAATGGCAGGAAGATTGTATCGCCGACATGGTCGCGCGCGGCTTTGCGGTTGCGCGCAAGACGCGGAGCAATACATTCCTGTCGCGCTGACAACGAACGGCGGAGGTTGCGATGATCGACCATATGGGCTTCCCGGTCTCCGACTATGAGCGCGCCAAGGCGTTCTACGCCAAGGCACTGGCGCCGCTCGGCTACAGCCTGATCATGGAGGTCACGCAGGAGCAGACCGGCCACGATCCGGCCGCGGGCTTCGGCGCCGGCGGCAAGCCGGATTTCTGGATCGGCGGCGAGGGCGCGCTGAACAAGCCTGTGCATGTCGCGATCCTGGCCAGGGACCGCGCAACGGTCGACGCCTTCTACGAGGCGGCCATCGCCGCCGGCGGCCGCGACAACGGGCCGCCCGGCATTCGGGCGCATTATCATCCGACCTATTACGGCGCATTCGTGCTCGATCCTGATGGACACAACATCGAGGCGGTTTGCCACGCCGCGGAATAGACGGGTTCCATCGTTCGGCAGGAACATCGTTCCGCGCGCGCCGTTATCGTCCCTTGCAAGAAGGAGCACGATATGGCCAACGACAATGCCCGCGACATCGACCGCGCCTGGGATCTGATGAAGACGATCGGATTCGCGATGCTGGTGACGCGCGACGGCGACAAGCTCCGCGCGCGGCCGATGAGCGCCTGTCTCGATCGCGACGCGAACACGATCTATTTCCTCACCGATACGCGGCGCCACAAGGACGAGGAAATCGCGCGCAATCCTTCCATCAACCTGTCGTTCGCGGATGCCGGCAGCCAGAAATACGTGTCGCTGACGGGCACCGCCGTCGTCTCCAACGATCGCGCAAAGATCAAGCAGCTGTTCTCGACGCCGGCCAAGGCGTGGTGGGACAGCGCCGAGGATCCCAACATTCGCGTGCTCAAGGTCACGCCGGACGACGCCGAGTTCTGGGATTCGCCGGGAACGGTGATCTCCTATGTGAAGATGGCCGCCGCGGCGGTGACGGGATCGCGCCCCGATATCGGCGAGAACCGCAAGGTCTCGATGTGATGCCGATCGAGCCGCCCGAGATTCCGCCGTCGACGCCGGGCACTCCGAGCGAACCGCCGCCGGGGATTCCACCCGGCAATCCGCAGCCTGAAATCACGCCGCCGGTGCGCGAGCCCGGCTCGCCACCGCGGCCCGACGAATTGCCGGGCCGCATGCCTGAAGAGATTCCATCACGCGGGCCGAACGGCCCGCTCACGCCTAGCCCCGCGACGGACGCAAGTCCGCCGCGTGATCGCATGTGAGGCGAAGCATCACATGCGGGGCAATTGCAACCTGCGTCTGAATGCGCAATGAACGTCACGAGCGTGAGGTGATTTGCGTGCAGAAATAAATCGGGCCGCGACGGCTTCGCCCGCCACATTCCGGCCTAACGCGTAGCTGTTCATCCCAACACTTCGTCAAAGAACCTTCCGGGGAAGTTCACCAACATGACCAACCTTCGTTTCGTGCTGCTTGCCACCACGGCTCTGACCGCGATGCAATTCGCAAGCTCCGCATCGCATGCGCAAGGCGCGCCGCCGCTCGTCGTCGCGCAGGCGCAGCCGCAAGAGACCGGCCCTGACGGAAAACCGAAGCAGCCTCCGAAGGGACCGCCAGCGGCCGCGCCGCCCGCGCGCCCGGCCCCGCCTGCGGCTGCACCGCCGCATCCGCCCGCTGCGCCTCCGCCGGCGGCCGCACCGCCGCGCCCGGCAGCGCCCCCACCACCCCCCGCGGCCCGTCCGGCGCCGCCGCCGCCCCCACCGCCGCCGGCCGCCCCGAAGCCGCCTTCGCCGCCGCCGGCAGCAGCTCCGCAGCAGCGCGCGCCGACACCTCCGCCTCCGGCACCGCCCGCAGCACGCCCGGCTCCCGCACCGCCCGCCGCGGCCCCACAGCAGCACGCGCCCACGCCTCCGCCTCCGGCACCGCCCGCGGCACGCCCGGCTCCCACACCGCCGCCCGCCGCGGCTCCGCAGCAGCATGCGCCCACGCCTCCGCCGCCTCCGGCAGCGGGTCCTTCGGGACGGCCGGCGCCTGCGCCGACGGCAACGCCCACTCCGGCACCTGCTGCTCCCGCAGCGCGCCCGGCGACGCCTGCTGCCCCAACCGCCACGCCTGCGCCGACCGCAACCCCTGCGCCGACCGCAACGCCGGCTCCGGGCAGCACGCCGCCGACTGGCCGCCCCGGTGCACCGCCCCCTGGCGGACGTCCTGGCGCGCCTCCGGCGGCAGGGTCACCTGCTCCAGGCGCAACGCCCGCTCCGACCGCGACGCCGGCCCCTGGTGGCGCTCCGACGCCGCCACCCGGCCGTCCGGGTTCGGCTCCTGCGCCCGGCGCAACCCCGTCCCCGACTGCGACGCCGGCGCCCGGTGGCGCCGTGACACCGCCGCCGGGACGTCAGGGTGGCGTGCCTCCCGCGGGCGCCCCTGCTGCCGGAACCCCGCCAGCCCAGCCGCAGGCAGGCGTCCCGCCCCGGCCGCCGGCTCCTCCCGCCGGCGTCGCAGCCCCGAGCACCGTCTCCGGCTCGGCGGCCGCAACGCCGCCGCCCGGCAGAACGCAAAATGCTCCGCCGACGGTTGCGCCCGCTTTCCGCGCCGCGCCCACGACGACCACGCCCCTGCCGCCGGCGCCGCGTCCGCCGCAGCGTGACCTGACACCGATCGCGATCGGTGCGGGCGTGGTGGCCGGCGCCGTGATCGGCGCCACCATCGCCGACCTCCACAGCCAGCGGCGCGAGGCCGTCGAAGGCGGCCGCACCGTCTACACCGAGCCGGACCGCATCATCATCCGCGATCCGGGCGGGCAGACATACGTCCGCGGCAACGATCTCTATCGCTTCCGCTACGGCGCCCGCGACATCCGCACCGACACCGTCGGCGGCGACACCCGCACCGTCGTGATCCGTCCCGACGGCAGCGAGATCATCACCGTGGTCAGTCCGGACGGTCGGCTGCTGCGGCGAATCCGCAGGGACCCCCGCGGGCGCGAGATCGTCATCATCGACAACAGCTACCGCGATCCGCAGTCGATCGGCGGCTTCTATGTCGACGCGCCGCCTCCGGTGGTCAACATTCCCTACGATCGCTACATCGTCGACGCCCAGGAAGCGTCGCCGGATGTGATCTACCAGACCATGGTGGCACCGCCGGTGCAGCGGATCGACCGTCGCTACACGCTCGACGAAATCCGCTACAGCCCCAATGTTCGCATGCAGATGCCGAGCATCGACGTCAACACGATCAACTTCGAGACGGGATCGTGGACCATCCCGCCGGACCAGGCGGCGAAGCTCCAGTCGATCGCCGATGGTCTCAACCGTGCGATCCAGGCCAACCCGCGCGTGGTGTTCCTGATCGAAGGGCACACCGACGCGGTCGGCAACGACGTCGACAATCTGTCATTGTCGGACCGCCGTGCGCAGTCCGCGGCCGAATTGCTGACCCAGCAGTTCGGTGTGCCGGCTGAGAACCTGACGTCGCAGGGCTATGGCGAGCAGTACCTGAAGGAGCAGACGCAAGGGCCGAGCGTGATCAACCGGCGGGTCACCGTCCGCAACATCACGCCGCTGCTCAACGGCGGCCAGGCCTCGCTGCCGCCGCCCCCGCCCGGCACCGCGCCGCCGCGCTGAGGCGACACCCAAATGCAAAATGGCCGGGAGCGATCCCGGCCATTTTTGTTTTCGTTGCTGCGAGGAGCGAAGCGACGAAGCGATCCAGACTATCGCTGCGGAAAGATTCTGGATTGCTTCGCTTCGCTCGCAATGACGAATGAGGCAACAGTGCCGGCTACGGCTGGCCCTTGTCGTTCTCCAGCCTGAAGATCTGCGAGCCTTCGCTGCCCGAGAGCAGGCCCGTCTCCGTGTACAGCTTCAGCTTCGTGCGCGTGTCGGCGATGTCGAGATTGCGCATGGTGAGCTGGCCGATGCGGTCGGCCGGCGTGAAGGCGGCGTCCTCCACCTTCTCCATGCTGAGCCGCTCGGGCGCATAGGTCAGGTTGGGGCTCTCGGTGTTCAGGATCGAATAGTCGTTGCCGCGGCGCAGCTCGAGCGTCACCTCGCCGGTGACGGCGCGCGCGACCCAGCGCTGTGCGGTCTCCCGCAGCATCAGGGCCTGCGAGTCGAACCAGCGGCCCTGATAGAGCAGGCGTCCGAGGCGCATGCCGCTGATGCGGTACTGTTCGATGGTGTCCTCGTTGTGGATGCCGGTGACGAGGCGCTCATAGGCGATGTGCAACAAGGCCATGCCCGGCGCTTCATAGATGCCGCGGCTCTTGGCTTCGATGATGCGGTTCTCGATCTGGTCGCTCATGCCAAGACCGTGGCGGCCGCCGATGGCGTTGGCTTCGAGGAACAGCGCGACGGGATCAGAGAAAGTCTGGCCGTTCAGCGCGACCGGCTGGCCTTCCTCGAAGCGCACCACGACCTTCTCGGCCTTGACGTTGCAGTCGTCGCGCCAGAACGGCACGCCCATGATCGGGTTGACGATCTTTATGCCGCTGTCGAGGCTTTCGAGATCCTTTGCCTCGTGCGTCGCGCCGAGCAGATTGCTGTCGGTCGAATAGGCCTTCTCGGCGCTCATCTTGTAGGCGAAGCCCTGCGCGGTCATGAACGCCGACATCTCGGCGCGGCCTCCGAGCTCGTCGATGAACTGCTGGTCGAGCCAGGGCTTGTAGATGCGCAGGCCCGGATTGGTCAGCAGGCCGTAGCGATAGAAGCGCTCGATGTCGTTGCCCTTGAAGGTCGAGCCGTCGCCCCAGATGTTGACGCCGTCTTCCTTCATCGCCGCGACCAGCATCGTGCCGGTGACGGCGCGCCCGAGCGGCGTGGTGTTGAAATAGGTGATGCCGCCGGTGGAGATGTGGAAGGCGCCGGACTGGATCGCGGCGATACCTTCGTGGACCAGCTGCGTGCGGCAATCGACCAGCACGGCCTTCTCGGCACCGAACTCCTGCGCCTTGCGCGGGATCTCGTTGTAGTCGGCTTCATCGGGCTGGCCGAGATTGGCGGTATAGGCGTAGCAGCGCGCGCCCTTCTGCTTCATCCAGAGCAGCGCCGCGCTGGTGTCGAGGCCGCCCGAAAACGCGATGCCGACTTTCTCGCCCTTGGGCAGGCTTTTCAGGATCGTGGTCATGGGGCTTCCAATCGGGTCTCAAGGGGGCTGATGTCGTTTGCGAGTTGACCGCGCGAATATCAAATTTCGCACGCCTCGGCACGCATTTAATGGCTCAAATCGACGGCTCGGGGCCCGTCTTGCTGCCGAACAGGCGCTGGCGGAGCCGGTAGGCGGGCATGTTCAGCCGGGTCAGGGCGGCATCGACCGCCTCGTCCGAAAATCGCGTCCGCGGCCAGCGGTAGATCAGCGCGTAGGCGAACCAGATCACGACGAAGGTGACGAGGCCGGCGATCGAGACATCGGTGAAGAAGTGGCCGCCGAAGGCCATGCGGAGCCCGCTGGTGACGGCACCGAAGACAACCGCACCGGCATAGGCGAGCGGCCGCCATGCCGGCGGCGCCAGCGCGGCGGGCGCCAGCGTCCAGAACGCGGTCGCGCCTTCGCCCGAGAAGAACGAGCAGTTGCGCGCGCAGTCGCCGCGCGGATCCCACCACGGCACGAACTGCTGGTCGCCGGCAAACTGCGTCACCACCACCGGACGCGGCCGGCCCCAATAGGTCTTGAAGGTGAGATTGGTCAAAATGCCGGCCGACAGGATGATGGTGACCAGCAGGAACACGATCGCGCGCCCCGACACCATCAAGGGACGATCGGGCCGGATCATCTTGACCACGAGCGCGACCAGCGGCGGCAGCACGAACGCCCAGGCAACCCACATCGCGGCGTCGCGCGCGAAGGCCGCCCAGTCGTTCAGCTTGAGCGGAAACGTCTTCGTCTCAGGGTCGAAAAACAGCGCGGCGAGCTTGAGATCGAGCTCGGGATAGAGGCCGAAGACGACGCCGATCACGAGCCACAGCGCCAGGGCGATGAAGAGTCCAGTCCGGTTCATGGCGCGCGGTTTAGCGGAGTGGGGCGGAGATGAAAACCCCGGGGAAGGTCAAGACAATCAGTGCGCATCCGGCCTTGAATTCGACGGCAGCGGCGGAGGTGGCTTGCGCGGCAGCGGCGGATTGCGCCAGGCGCCGGCGTTGCGGCCGGCGATCAGCCAGTAGACGACGCCCGCGACGATGCCCGCGCCCGTCATGATCTCCAGATGCCGCCGCACGACGCCCTCGAACTGCAAGGTGTCGGAGTGGAAGGGAACGAGGCCGAGATAGCAGGCGAGCCCGACGAGGCCGCCGCCGACGGCATAGGCCAGCGCGCTGCGGATGTAGAGCGCCTCGGTGATCGCGACGATCACCGCCGCCGGCACCAGCGCAAAGCCCGAGACGAAGATGAAGCCGAAACCGAGCAGGACGTCGATCGTGCCCTCATCGACGGGACCGGCGCCCAGATCGGCGAACTCCGGAAACAGCAGCGCGACGACCACGATCATGCCGCCGACGAAACAGGCGGCGAGAAAGCCGATGAAGATGACGACGAGGCGGCCGATCAGGGACATGCTGGGAAAACTCACTGCCCTTCATTGCGAGCGAAGCGAAGCAATCCATCCTGTCTCCGCGGAAAGACTCTGGATTGCTTCGCTTCGCTCGCAATGACGAGGATGCGAGACTGCGTGCATTGTCTATCAGTCCGTCATCGCCATGGCGCGCAGCGTCTGGCGTTCGCGGGCCGAGAGCTTTTCGGTCTCCGACTTGAGCTGGCCGCAGGCGGCGAGGATGTCGCGGCCGCGCGGGGTGCGCACCGGCGAGGAATAGCCGGCGTTGAAGATATATTCGGAGAATTTTTCGATCTGGTCCCAGTCCGAGCATTCATAGGCGGTGCCAGGCCACGGATTGAACGGGATCAGATTGATCTTGGCGTGAATGCCCTTGAGCAGCTTCACCAACAGCTTGGCATCGTCGAGCGAATCATTGACGCCCTTGAGCATCACATATTCGAAGGTGATGCGGCGCGCGTTCGAGGCGCCGGGATAGTCGCGGCAGGCCTGTAGCAACTCCTTGATCGGATATTTGCGGTTGAGCGGCACCAGCTCGTTGCGCAGCTCGTCGCGCACCGCATGCAGCGAGATCGCGAGCATCACGCCGATCTCCTCGCCCGCGCGCACGATGTTCGGCACCACGCCCGAGGTCGACAGCGTGATGCGGCGACGGGAGATGCCGATGCCTTCATTGTCGCCGACGATCAGCAGCGCATCGCGCACCGCATCGAAATTGTAGAGTGGCTCACCCATGCCCATCATCACGATGTTGGTGACGCGGCGGGTGCCGTCCTCGCGATCGGCCCAGTCATTGAGGCGGTCGCGGGCGACCATGATCTGACCGACGATCTCGCCTGCGGTAAGGTTGCGCACCAGGCGCTGCGTGCCGGTGTGGCAGAAGGAGCAGTTCAGCGTGCAGCCGACCTGGGAGGAGACGCAGAGCGTGCCGCGATCGGTCTCGGGGATGTAGACGCACTCGACTTCATGCGCCTTCTCGACATTGTCGCCGCTCGGCAGACGCAGCAGCCATTTGCGGGTGCCGTCGTTGGAGATCTGCTCGGCCACGACTTCGGGCCGGTCGACGGTGAAGTGCTGCGCGAGCTCGGCGCGAATGCCCTTCGAGACCGACGTCATGTCGTCGAAATTCTGGGCGCCGCGGAAATACATCCAGTGCCAGAGCTGCTGCACGCGCATCTTGCGCTGCGCAGGCGCAACGCCGATTTCGTCGAGGCGATCGGCAAGCTCGGTGCGCGACAGGCCGATCAGAGACGGCTTGGCCGGCGGCACATAGGTTTCGAGCGGAGTCTTCTCCACCAGGATTGCGTTGTGCGGCTCGGTCGTCGGTTGCATTGAATGGACCTAATGGCTTGGTCGTTCCGGGATGGTCCTGATGACCAGACCCGGAACTTCGAGATTCCAGGCTCGATGCTGCGCATCGCCCCGGAATGACGGAAGAAATCTGGAACCGGCCTTATATAGCAACCGGAACCGCCGATTGCGACCGTGATACCGCCTGCAGCCTTAACGCCGGCAGTCCTATTGTCGGCAGTCTTACCGTCGGCAGTCCTGCGAGATCCGGTCCAGCGCCTGGGCGAGACCCTTCAGCGAGAAGGTATCGGTCGTCTCGGTCCCCTTGGCCGAGACGCCCTTGACCACGAGATCGGCGGATTTGCGCATGGCTTCGACCATCCGATCCTCCTCGGCCGCGTTCTTGATCCAGAGGCCGTCGCCCTGCGTGTACATGGCGAAGGCGGCGCCGCCGACCTCGGCCGAGGATTCCGAGCCCGGCTTCAGCGCGTAGCCGATCATGACCGAGACCTCGTTGTTGACCTTCTCCGCCGGCCGCGTCGAGACGAAGGCATAGGCGGGATCGCGCGGCCGATTCGGTGGATTGGTCTTCGACGACGAGGGCTTGGCCAGCGCGAAGCAGACCTTCTTGCCATTGGGCGCGGCCGAATAGGCGCCCCAGGTGCCGAACTGGCCGATCAGGGTCGGCTCGGCGCCGCCCGCAACCGCCGCGGGCGGGGCCACCGGCTTGCTCTCGGGCTTTGCGGCCGTCTTTCCGGTCGCATGGGCCGCCGGCGCGGCTGATTTCGGTGCAGGCTCTTTCGGTCCAGGCTTGGGCGCCGGTTGCGCCGTCTGCGCCCGCGCGGAATCGGTGATTCCCAAGGCCGCAACGCCAATCATCAAAGCTAAATTCAGCACCCGCCACATGCTGGAGTGGTTCCCTCAATATTGTGACTGGAAGATGGCCCGGCCGCGCGTTGTCCCCGCGGCAGGGATACCCGGGAAAGTCCAATTTGGGAAGGCAGTTAAGGAGGACGCAGCAGCTAGCTTTTGATGCGCGCAGCGCGCTGTTCGGCCCATTGCGCGTCGGTCCAGCGCAACAGGTCTTCGGCGCCGGAACTGCGCAAATGCGCGCCGCCGTCGATCACCACCATCTCGCCATTGATGTAGCCGGCGCCGTCCGAGACCAGGAAGCTGGCGAGGTCGGCGAGCTCGCCATGCTCGCCGGTGCGCCCCAGCGGGTTGCGCGCGGTCCAGCCCTCGTCACGGCCCTCGGGGCGGAGCTGCCCCGATGCCCCGGCGGTCGGGAACGGTCCCGGCGCGATCGCGACGGTACGGATTCCCTTCGGGCCCCACTCGACCGCGAGACTTTTGGTCATCGCCAGCACCGCCGACTTCGCCATCGCCGACGGCACGGTGAAGGCGCGACCGGTGATGGTCGAGGTCGAGAGGATCGAGAGCACGACGCCGCCATGCCTGGCTTCAGTCCAGCGTTTGCCGGCGGCGAGCGTGCAATACATCGCACCGTGCAGCGTCGGCGCCAGGATCGCATCGGCGGCGCGGAACGACAGATGTTCGCTCTGCGCGATGAAGGTCGCGGCGGCATTGTTGACGAGAATATCCAGCGGTGCCTCGCGCCAGATCGCGTCCATCATCGCATCGACGGCGGCGCCATCGCGAACGTCGCAGGCGATCGCCGTGACCTTGCCGCCGGTCTGCGCGCGCATCTCGCTCGCAGCCGCATCGAGCCGATCGAGCCTGCGGCCGCAGATCACGAGCTCGGCGCCAAGCGTGAGGAAGCGGCGCGCCATCGCAGCACCGAGACCCGAGCCGCCACCGGTGACGAGGATGCGCTTGTCCTTGAGCAGGCCTGTTTCAAACATCGTTTGAATCCTTGTTCTTCTTGTTTCGTCATTGCGAGGATAGGCCCTCGCGCTGCCTGAGACAAAGAAACCGGATTGTCGGCCGTGCCTAAATCCGGCAGAAACGATCCAACTTATAATTCCACCTCGAAACGCCCCAAGGTGCCGCCATGAAAGCCATCCTCTGCTCGCAATATTGCCAGCCCGACGATCTCGTGCTCGCGGACGTACCGGATCCGGTGGCAGGTCCCGGCGAAGCGGTGATCGCGATCAAGTCCGCGGCGCTGAACTTCTTCGACCTGCTGATGATCCAGGGCAAGTACCAGATCAAGCCGCCGTTCCCGTTCTCACCGGCCGCGGAAGTCGCCGGCGTGATCGAGAGCATCGGCCCCGGCGTGACGGATCTGAAGGTCGGCGATCGTGTCGTCGCGTCCTGCGGCCACAACGGCGCGCGCGAAAAGATCGCGCTGCCGGCGGCATCGATCGTGAAGATTCCCGACAATCTCGACTTTGACCGCGCGGCCGGCATCATCATCATCTACGGCACCGCGCTGCATGCGCTGGAAGACCGCGCCAGCCCGAAACCGGGCGAGACGCTCGCGGTGCTGGGCGCCGCCGGCGGCACCGGCCTTGCAGCCTGCGAGCTCGGCAAGCTGATGGGCCTGAAGGTGATCGCCTGCGCCTCGTCGGACGAGAAGCTCGAATTCGCCAAAGCGCATGGCGCCGAGCTGACGCTGAACTACGGCAAGGAAGATTTGAAGGAAGGCTTGCGAAAACTCACCGGCGGCAAGGGCGTCGACATCATCTTCGATCCGGTCGGTGGTGCGTATGCCGAGCAGGCGCTGCGCTCGATCGCCTGGGAAGGCCGTTTCCTCGTGATCGGCTTCGCCGCCGGCGACATTCCGAAGATGCCGCTGAACCTCGCGCTGTTGAAGGGCTGCGACATCCGCGGCGTGTTCTGGGGCGCCTGGACCCGGCTCAATCCGGCCAAGAACCGCGCCAATCTCGAGAAGCTGGTGAAGTGGACGGCGGAAGGAAAGATCTCCTCGCATGTCGACCGCACCTTCCCGCTGGCGCAGACCGCCGACGCCCTGAAGGTGCTGGCGGGACGTCAGGCCATGGGCAAGGTGATCCTGCATCCGTGAGGATGCAGGGCGTATCGCAAACTCCTCTACGGGTCGGCCTGGCTTTCGCCAGGACGACGTTGGAGTGCAAGTAGCGCACTGCTACTGCGCTTCCCCCTCACCCAGCCCACGCTTCAAAACAGCACGCGCAGCCTCACGATGTTCCGTCGTGATATGGCCGGCGACCATGCGGATGGCGGTGGCGAGCACGGCGGCGTCGTCGGTGAAGCCGAGGATCGGCATCACGTCGGGAACGAAGTCGAACGGCAGGATGAAATAGGCGATCGCCCCGAGCAGCGAGGCCTGAACGTGGCGCGGCGTCTGCCGGTCGAACGCGCAGTAATAGGCGGCGAGCAGGTCTTCGGCGAACGGCAGATGCGCGGCAACGCGCTTCAGCTTGCGCCAGAAGCGGCGGCGTACGCCCTCGCGATCTTCCGCGAGCCGGTCGGCCGGCTCGAAACCGACGCTGTATTCGGCAGCCATGTTCGGAAAACTCCCGGTTCAGCAAGGGGAGGCAGATCGCCGCATCCCGTGCTGACCACAAGATAAGGATGCCCCCGGTCGCTGCAAGACGTCAGCCTGGTGTCAGCCTGGCGATCGCGTTCATCGTCTTGGCCAGCTCGATGTCGAGCGCGGTGACGCCGCCGGCATCATGGGTCGACAGCACCACCTCCACCGTCTTGTAGACGTTACGCCATTCGGGGTGGTGGTCCATCTTCTCGGCGACCAGCGCGGCCCTGGTCATGAAGCCGAACGCCTCGTTGAAGTCCTTGAAGACAAAGGTCTTCGCGATCGCGTCGCGACCCTCGATCTCGGTCCAGCCCGATAGTCCTCCGATCGCCTGCCTGCGCGCCTCCGCCGAAAGCCGTTCTGCCATCCTCGCCTCCTTGCTTCAGGGGAACTTTACCCTAACTCCGTGCTGACACCCCGGGTTCATCCGGGATTTGCTCCATCCGCTAACCATGACGGAGATGTAACCCCGCTGGACAAGAAATTTGCTACACTTGCGGGTGTAAATCGCCGGCCAAGATGAAACTGAGCCTCAAGCGACTGTTCGGGAGATCGATGACCGGGGGATTGGACCTGGCCGAAGCGCCCAACCCGCCTTCGCCGCGATCAGCGGCGCGGAAGACGGCGCTCGTGACTCTCGCACTGGTGCTTGCGATCGTCGGAGCGCTGGCCGGCGGCTATTATTTCGCGATGCGTCCGGTGACGCTGAAGATCGCGGTCGGTCCCGCCAACAGCGATGACCTCAAGGTCGTGCAGGCGTTGACGCAGGCCTTCGCGCAGAGCAAGAGCCAGGTGCGGCTGCGCCCGATCCAGACCGACGGCGCCACCGCCAGCGCCGAAGCGCTCGCGGAAGGCAAGGCCGACCTCGCCATCGTGCGCGGCGACGTCGACGTGCCGAAGAACGCGCAAGCGGTCGCAATCCTGCGCAAGAACGTCGTGGTGCTGTGGTCGGTGCCCGGCAAGGGCAAGAAGAAGGGCGCGAAGATCACCAAGATCACGCAGCTCGCCGGCCATCGCGTCGGCGTGGTCGGCCGCACCCAGGCCAACGTCAACCTGCTCAAGGTGATCCTCCAGCAATACGGCGTCGATCCCGCCAAGGTCGAGATCATTCAGTTCCCGGCCAATGAAGCCGCCGAGGCGATCAAGGCCCAGAAGGCCGATGCCTATCTCGCGGCCGGCCCCGTCAACAGCAAGATCACGTCGGATGCGATCGCCGCATCCGCCAAGGATTTCGGCACGCCGGCCTTCCTCGCGATCGATTCGGCGGATGCGATCGCACAGAATCATCCGGTCTATGAAGCATCGGAGATTCCCGCCGGCACCTATGGCGGCTCGCCCTCTCGTCCGGACGACGAGGTCAAGACCATCAGCTTCGCGCACCACATCGTGGCGCGGAAGGCCGTGTCCGAAACCACCATCGCGGCGTTCACGCGCCAGCTTTTCGCGGTCCGCCAGCAATTGGTAACGGAATTCCCGCTGACGGCAAAGATCGAAACGCCCGACACCGACAAGGATGCGGTGATCCCCGCGCATCCGGGCGCGGCCGCCTTCGTCGACGGCGAGGAGAAGACCTTCCTCGACAAATACAGCGATTACATCTGGTGGACCCTGATGGCGCTCTCGGCCATGGGCTCGCTCGGCGCCTGGTTTGCGGGCTATCTGAAGAAGGACGAGCGCGACAACAACAGCCATCTGCGCGAGCGGCTGCTCGACATGATCCCCGCCGCACGGAAGAGCGAGACCACCGAAGATCTCGACCAGATGCAGACCGAGGCCGACGAGATCCTGCGTGACACGCTGCGCTGCTACGACCACGGCGCGATCGAGGAAGGCGCCCTCACTGCCTTCAACATCGCGCTCGACCAGTTCCACGCCGCTGTCGCCGACCGCAAGGCGGTGCTGTACAGCCAGCCGCAGAGCCCGCAACGCGCAGGCCCGCAGTTCAGGGCCGCCGGCAACGGGTAGACGCCTGCGCGCGTAATCGCTGCGTCACATTGCCTCAATATAGCATCGGACTTCACCGTTGCGGCCGCCGGGGCGGCCGTCTCCACGCGATCGAGACCGTCCCATGAACATCAAATTCTCCCGCCGCCGTTTCCTGACGACCAGCGCCGGCGCGCTTGGCGCGGTCGCAATGCCCTATCTCTCCCGCGCGGCCGACCGGCCGGCCGTGACCCACGGCGTGCAGTCGGGCGACGTCACCGTCGACGGCGGCGTGGTCTGGGCGCGCGCCGATCGTCCGTCGCAGATGCTGGTCGAGGTGGCAACGACGGAATCGTTCAAGGACGCCCGCGCGCTGCCGCCGATCGCGGCGCTGCCCGAGAGCGACTTTACCGCAAAGATGCTGATCGAAAACCTGCCGGGCGGACAGGATATCTTTTACCGCGTTCGTTTTCGCGATCTCTCGCACACCGCGGTGGAAGGCGAGCCGGTGATCGGCCGCTTTCGTACCGCGCCGGCCGACCGCCGCGATGTCAGCTTCGTCTGGGGCGGCGACGTCGCCGGCCAGGGTTGGGGCATCAATCCCGATGACGGCGGCATGGTCACCTTCGCCGCGATGCGCAAGCACAAGCCGGATTTCTTCCTGCATTCCGGCGACACCATCTATGCCGACGGTCCGATCCAGTCCGAGGTGAAGCTCGCCGACGGCAAGATCTGGAAGAACGTCACGATTCCGGAAAAGGCCAAGGTTGCAGAGACGCTGGACGAGTACCGCGCCGCGCACAAATACAATCTGATCGACGACAATGTCCGCGCCTTCAATGCCGAAGTGCCGATCTTCGTTCAATGGGACGACCACGAGGTGACCAACAACTGGTCGCTGTCGAAGGAGCTGCCCGCGACCTACAAGGTGCGCGACATCTCGCTGCTGGCGGCCCGCGCGGGCCGCGCCTTCCACGAGATGTATCCGATGCGCGAAAGCATCAATGAGCCGGGCCGGGTCTATCGCCAGATCTCGTACGGCCCGCATCTCGACGTGTTCGTGCTCGACGAGCTCAGCTATCGCGGCCCCAACGGCGCCAATCTCGAAGCCGCTTACGGGCCGGCCAGCTACTTCCTCGGCCCGGACCAGATGGCCTGGCTCAAGCGCGGCCTTTTGAATTCCCGCGCGACCTGGAAGGTGATCGCCTCCGACATGCCGCTCAGCCTCGTCGTCGCGGACACGCCGAAGGGCGGCTCGGAAGCGTTCGCGCAAGGCGACGGCCCGGTGCGCGGCCGCGAGTTCGAGATCGCCGACATCCTGCGCTTCATCAAGATGGCGCCGATCAGCAACACGGTGTGGCTGACTGCGGACGTGCACTACGCCGCCGCGCATTATTACGATCCGAACAAGGCGCAATTCCAGGAGTTCGAGCCGTTCTGGGAATTCGTCTCGGGACCGCTGCATGCGGGCACCTTCGGTCCGAACGCGCTCGACAACACCTTTGGGCCCGAGGTGCGCTTCGTCAAGGCGCCGGACAAGGACAGCCAGAACCTGCCGCCATCGGCCGGCATGCAGTTCTTCGGTCACGTCAAGATCGACGGCGCCTCCGGCCGGATGACGGTGACCTTGCGCGACCGCGCCGACGTCGCGCTGTGGTCGACCACGCTCGATCCGAAGCAGGCCTGACGCCGCATCGCTAATCGGCCGCGCGGACCTGGAGCGCGGCCTCGAGCGCGTCGGTCGAACACGGCTTCTGCAGGCGCGGCTGGCTGACGAATTCCGGCGGAATGCGTGCATCGGCGCCGTAACCGGTGACGAAGACGAACGGAATCTTCAAGGAAGCCAGCCGCTCGGCGATCGCAAAGCTCTTCTCCCGGATCAGTTCGACGTCGAGCAGCGCGAAATCCGGCGCACGCTTCGCGATGGCGTCCAGCGCCTGGCTGACCGAACCGAC
This sequence comes from Bradyrhizobium sp. Bra64, assembly GCF_024519875.1. NCBI lineage: Bacteria > Pseudomonadati > Pseudomonadota > Alphaproteobacteria > Hyphomicrobiales > Nitrobacteraceae > Bradyrhizobium > Bradyrhizobium sp. Bra64. The sequence continues at coordinate 40,107 of NZ_JALJRD010000007.1, forward strand.
GGTCCGCACGCCCTTGACCCCGAATCCGAGCAGCCGATCCTCGAAATCGATCGCGATGATCGGATCGTCCTCGACGATCAGGACATCGGCCGGCCAGGCTCGGTCATCGGAAAGTGCGGGTGTCATGATCTCATCTTGAATTTGGAGGTTTTCTGATCGGGACAGCCGCACCACGACGCCTCACCTAGCGCATCGAAGGGTTCCTGGAACGAAACCCACCACATCATAGTTCTCCAGTCTGTCCACTTGTGCACACAAGCGCCGGGCGGAACCCGCTATGTAAGAGGAAGGATGGGGAGTTCACGATGGATGCGCGGATCGGTAGGGCAGCCGAGGTCGAGAGCCGGCCGGCCAACAATCTCCTGAGGCGCCTGAGCCAGGCCGACTACGCCCTGCTCGGGCCTCACGTGGCGGTCGAGGATTCCGCGGCGAGCGAGTTGCTGTACAACCCCGGCGACGACGTCCAGGTGGTTCACTTCCCCTGCGGACCGTCGCTCGCGACCTTTCTCGTCCCCAATGAGGACGGCCGCGACGTCGAGACCATCCTGGTCGGCCGCGAGGGCGCGGTGGGCGGCATCGTCAGCGAGGGGTTTCTGCCGGCCTACACCCGGATCTGCGTGAAGTTCGGCGGGCCGTTTGCGCGCATTCACGTCGGCAAGCTGGAAGCGGCCAAGCTGCGCTCGGCGTCGCTGCGCAATGTCTTTGCCCGCTATGCCGATTGCTTGCTGGCACAGATCTTCCAGTCGACGGCCTGCAACGCCATTCACTCGATCGAGCAACGTACCGCCAAATGGATCCTGGCGGCGATGGAGCGGACCGGCGACGAGAACAGCGTGCCGCTGACGCACGAACAGCTCGCGACGCTGCTCGGCGTCGGCCGCAGCTATGCCAGCCGCGTGCTCCAATCGTTCAAGGCGGAAGGCGTGCTCGACACGCGGCGCGGATCGATCCTGGTCCGCAACCGCGACGGCCTGCGCCTGCGCGCCTGCCTGTGCAACGACGCCGTGAAGATGCACTTCGAGGAGGTGCTGCGCGGGGTCTATCCGACCGAGGAAACGCGCGACGCAGGGTAATCGCTCCACCCTGCTCTCCCGATAGATCCGCCCCCGGGGAGGAGGTCGGCGTGCGACGCCGTGGTCGCCGTGCTATGCTCATCCCGCATGAGCGGGGCTTTCCTTCACACTCTCTTCGATGTCGCGGCGTGGCTTGCCGCCGCCGCGGCGCTCTACTGGCTGGCGCGACGGGGCTTGCGGTTTCCGGCGCAATCCTTCGAGCTGCCCTACGTCGCCGTGCTGGTGTTCGGTGCGGGCCTCGGCGCCTACCTGTTCGGCTCCGCCAATCTGTGGCTGTCGGGCCAGAGCGGCATTGCGCGCTCGGTGGAAGGTGCGCTCGCCGGCGGCATCGTGGCGATCGAACTCTACAAATGGTCCGCGGGGATCACCGTGCGAACCGGCGCGCGGTTTGCGCTGCCGCTGGCGCTCGGCATCGCGATTGGCCGGCTCGGCTGCTATTTCGCCGGCCTCGACGATTTCACCTACGGCACGCAGACGGCATTACCCTGGGGCCATGATTTCGGCGACGGCGTCCCGCGCCATCCCGTGCAACTCTACGAGAGCGCCGCAATGGCCGTATTCGCGCTGCTCTATGTGCTGGCGGTGTTGAACCGGAACGCGTTTGTGATCACCAATGGTTTCTACCTCGTCCTGGCCTATTATGGAGCGCAGCGATTCCTGTGGGAATTCCTCAAGCCCTATGGCCCGCTGATCGGCCCCTTCACGCTGTTTCACCTGCTGTCGATGTCCATCCTGCTCTACGCCGCAATCATGCTGGCGACGGCGCCCAAAGCGAGATCCATGCATGAACGCGCCGTTGCGTAAGTCGCGTCCCTACGTCTTCTGGGGCCAGACGCAGTCACTTTGCGAGACCTGCCTGAAGCTGGTGCCGGCCAAGATCCAGATCCTCGACAACGAGGTCTGGTACGAGAAGCGCTGCAACGAGCATGGCGTCCAGTCGACGCTGGTATCGACGGATGCCGCCTATTGGCGCCTGTGCAAGGAGTTCATCAAGCCGGGCGACCGGCCGCTGCAATTCCAGCAGCGCACGGAATTCGGCTGTCCCTATGATTGCGGGCTGTGTGCCGATCACGAGCAGCATTCCTGCCTGGCGCTGATCGAGATCACCGAGCACTGCAACCTCACCTGCCCGGTCTGCTTCGCGGAATCCTCGCCTGCGCGAACCCAGTTCACCCCGCTCGCCACCGTCGAGACGATGCTGGACGCACTGGTCGCCAGCGAAGGCGAGCCGGATCTGGTGCAGATCTCGGGCGGCGAGCCGACGCTGCATCCGGATTTCTTCGAGATCCTCGATGCCGTCCGTGCCCGCCCGATCCGCCACGTCATGATCAACACCAACGGCCTGCGCATCGCCCGCGAAAAGGATTTCGTGGCGCGGCTCGCCGAGAACAAGCGCGGGCTCGAGGTCTATCTCCAGTTCGATTCGCTCGAACGCGATGCGTTGATCAATCTGCGCGGCGCGGATTTGCGCAAGATCCGCCAGCAGGCGCTGGAAAATCTCGAGCATTTTGGCGTATCGACCACGCTGGTGGCCACCATCAAGCGCGGCGTCAACGATGCCGAGATCGGCGACATCGTTCGTCACGCGCTGACCTGGAAATGCGTGCGCGGCGTAACGTTGCAGCCGGTGCAGGACGCCGGCCGCAACGAGAATTTCGACAAGAACACCGACCGCATCATGCTGTCCGATATCCGCAAGCGCGTGGTCGAAACTGGCGTGTTCGGCGACAAGGACATGATTCCCCTACCCTGCAACCCCGAAAGCATCTCGATCGGCTACGGCCTGCGCAATGGCGAAAAGGTGCTGCCGCTGACCTCGCTGATCCCGCAGGAGCAACTCGTCGCATTGTTGCCCAATACGATCAGCCCGGAGAAGCATCCGGCGCTGCGGGAGAAATTCATCGATCTGTTTTCGCTATCCTCGGGACCGCTGAACACGAGCGAACGCGTCTGCGAATTGCTGTGCTGCCTGCCGAGCTTCGAGGTGCCGGAAGGCCTCACTTACGAGAACGTCTTCCGCGTCACCATTGTGCAGTTTCTCGATCGCTTCAATTTCTGCGTGGGCAACGTCAAGCGCAGCTGCATCCATTTCGTGACGCCGCAGGGCGCGATCATTCCCTTCGACACCTACAATCTGTTCTACCGCAACGGGAAGATCGACAGCATCCGAGCCGCGCTGGCCGGGCAGACTTATCGGGAAGCAAGGCAGAAGGAGGAGGTGCCGCGGTGAGCGACGAGGGACCCATGAGCGATTCCAACCGCATGCCACCGGCACCGCCTCCGCCTCCGACCGCGCCGCGCAGCGGCTGCCTGACCGCGCTGATGGCGATCTTCGGGATCATGCTGCTGCTGCCCGGTGTCTGCGCGCTGTTGTTCGGCGGAATTTCAATATCCGACAGCGGCCGGATCGATTCCGATATCGCGCCCCTGGTCTTCCTGGGCCTGGTCGTGGGGCTGGGCGGGGTCGCCCTGATCTGGGCCGCCATCAAGGGCCGGCGCGTCTGAGCCGGGCTTTTCGCCTAACCCCCGGGAATCCCCGGACAAAATTCAGTCAACCAAGGCCCAAAGAACGCATTGTTTTTTGGCGGTTTTTGCCTATATTGCGCCGCAACGCATAGGGTGCCCGGTCGATATGGCCGGGTTTCCTTTTTGGGCGGAAAGCGCCCCGTTTCCAGTCTTCCAGCGTTGTTTCGAGAAGAGGTCCCGGTCTGACCGGCGAGATCGCGCTTAACCCATTGTCCGACTGCAAAGAAGCCCACTCATGAACCTTCGCAACATCGCCATCATCGCCCACGTCGACCACGGCAAGACGACCCTCGTCGACCGCCTCCTCCAGCAATCCGGCACCTATCGCGAGAACCAGAAGGTGACCGAGCGCGCCATGGACTCCAACGATCTAGAGCGCGAGCGCGGCATCACCATCCTGGCCAAGGCGGCCTCGGTGCAGTGGAAGGACACCCGCATCAACATCGTCGACACCCCCGGCCACGCCGATTTCGGCGGTGAGGTCGAGCGCATCCTGAACATGGTGGACGGCGCGCTGGTGCTGGTGGACGCCGCCGAAGGCCCGCTGCCGCAGACCAAATTCGTGGTCTCCAAGGCGCTCAAGGTCGGTCTGAAGCCGATCGTCGTCATCAACAAGGTCGACCGCCCCGACGCGCGAGCGACCGAAGTCATCAACGAGGTGTTCGACCTGTTCGCGGCGCTCGACGCCAGCGAGGAACAGCTCGACTTCCCGATCCTCTACGGATCGGCCAAGCAGGGCTGGATGGCCGAGAGCCCGGATGGATCTCAGGAAGCCGGCATGCAGCCGCTGTTCGACCTGATCGTGCGCCATGTCGCGCCGCCGACCGTCGAAGAAGGCCCGTTCCGCATGATCGGCACCATTCTGGAAGCCAACCCCTATCTCGGGCGCATCATCACCGGCCGCATCTCCTCAGGCTCGATCAAGCCGAACCAGGCCGTGAAGGTGCTGGGCGCCGACGGCAAGACGATCGAGCAGGGCCGCATCACCAAGATCCTCGCCTTCCGCGGCATCGAGCGCACTCCTCTCGAGGAAGCCGACGCAGGCGACATCGTCGCGATCGCCGGCCTGACCAAGGGCACGGTCGCCGACACCTTCTGCGATCCGTCGGTCGATACGCCGCTCGTGGCGCAGCCGATCGACCCGCCGACCGTGTCGATGTCCTTCATCGTCAACAACTCGCCGCTCGCCGGCACCGAAGGCGACAAGGTGACCAGCCGTATGATCCGCGACCGCCTGCTGCGCGAGTCCGAAGGCAACGTCGCGCTGCGCGTGGTTGAAGCCTCCGACAAGGACGCCATGGAAGTCTCGGGCCGCGGCGAATTGCAGCTCGCGATCCTGATCGAGACCATGCGCCGCGAGGGCTTCGAGCTCTCGGTGTCACGTCCGCGCGTCGTGTTCCAGAAGGACGAGGCCACCGGCGCCACCCTGGAGCCGATTGAGGAGGTCGTCATCGACGTCGACGAGGAGCATTCCGGCGTCGTCGTGCAGAAGATGAGCGAGCGCAAGTCCGAGCTGATCGAGATGAAGCCGTCCGGCGGCAACCGCCTGCGGCTGGTGTTCTACGCGCCGACCCGCGGCTTGATCGGCTACCAGGGCGAACTGCTCACCGACACCCGCGGCACCGCGATCATGAACCGCCTGTTCCACGGCTATGCGCCGTACAAGGGCGAGATCCAGGGCCGCCGCAACGGCGTCTTGATCTCCAACGACCAGGGCGAGGCCGTGGCCTACGCCATGTTCAAGCTGGAAGATCGCGGCCCGATGATGATCGAGCCGGGCTGGAAGGTCTACAAGGGCATGATCGTCGGCGAGCACACCCGCGACAACGACCTCGAGATCAACGTGCTCAAGGGCAAGCAGCTCACCAACATCCGCACGACCTCCAAGGACGAAGCCGTGCGCCTGACCCCGCCGATCCGCATGACGCTGGAAAAGGCGCTGGCCTATATCGAGGACGACGAGTTGGTCGAGATCACGCCGAAGTCGATCCGCCTGCGCAAGCGGCACCTCGACCCGAACGAGCGCAAGCGCGCGGAAAAATCCAAGGAAGCGGTGGCGTAAGCCACTCTTGTGTCCCGGACGCAGCGTAGCGCGTCCGGGACACGATAGCTGCACGCCTCTCCGGCTTCAGCACATCCGGCGAACGTGCTAGAGCCCGGTCATGAGCTCCCTGCCCTCCTCCGTCGATGTCGCGATCATCGGCGCCGGCGCCGCCGGCCTCGGTGCGGCACATGCCCTGCAAAGCTCCGGCCTCTCCGTGGTGGTGCTGGAAGCGCGCAACCGCCTCGGCGGGCGCGCCTGGACGGTGCAGGCCTCGTCCGAGGTGACATTCGACGTCGGCTGCGGCTGGCTGCATTCGGCGGACCGGAACTCCTTCGTCGGAATCGCAAAGCAGCTCGGTTTCGAGGTCAACAAGGACCTGCCGCCCTGGCGCGACCGTGCCTTCGGCAACGCATTTCCGCAAAGCCAGCGCGACGATTTCATGCGCGCCATGGAGGCGTTCTACGAGCGTCTCTGGCAGGCCGCGCAAAACGGCAAGGACGAACCCGCGAGCGTGAGCCTGGAGCCCGGCAATCGCTGGAATCCCATGATCGACGCGGTCTCGACCTACATCAACGGCTGCGAACTGAAGGACATGTCGACGCTCGACTGGGACGCCTATGAGGACAGCGACCTCAATTGGCGCGTCCGCCGCGGCTATGGCGCGTTGATCGCGGCCTATGGCGCCCCCTGCCCGGTGGCGCTGACCTGCGAGGTGACGCTGATCGATCATTCCGGCCGGCGCATCCGCATCGAGACGTCGCGGGGCACGCTGACCGCTGACAAGGTGATCGTCACCGTGCCGACCAATCTCATCGCCGATCAAGCGATCCGCTTCTCGCCCGCCTTGCCCGCCAAGGTCGATGCCGCAGCCGGCCTGCCGCTCGGCGTCGACGACAAGGTGACGCTGGCGCTCGGCGATGCCGAAGCCTTCCCGATTGAAGGCAATCTGCGCGGCGCCACCATGCGCACCGAGATGGGCACCTACCACATCCGCCCGTTCGGACAGCCCTGCATCGAAGGTTTTTTCGGCGGCAGCTTTGCCCGGGCGCTGGAAGACGCCGGCAACGGCGCCATCGCCGCGCAAAGCATCGACGAGATCGCGGGCTTCCTCGGCAACGACATCAGGCGAAAGCTCAAGCCGCTGTACGAATCGCGCTGGGCACATGATCCCTTCGCAAGAGGCTCCTACTCGCACGCGCTGCCAGGCCACGCCGGCGACCGCGCCGTGCTGGCGGCGCCGGTGGACGGGCGGCTGTTCTTTGCCGGAGAAGCAACGTCGCCGAATTTCTTCACGACGGCGCACGGGGCCCGGGACAGCGGCGAGCGGGCTGCGAAGGAAGTGCTGGGGGTTCTGGGCAAGCCGTAACCACGAACTCCATCATTGCGAGCGAGCTACTCGATCACCCGCGCCCGCAAAGCCGCGTCCGGCACGAAGCACGAATCATACTTCCCGAAGATGCGATAGCGATTGCGCGCGACGAGGTTGTAGACCGGGTCCCGCAGCGGCTTTGGCACGGCGAACAACGCTCGCGTCCAGCCCCAGCCGGGAAGCTGCGACAGCACTGTCAGCGCAGCGTCCGACTTCATGAACACCGCGCCGCCATGGACCACGGCATTGGTGTCGGGGTCCTCAGGGTCGATGCCGAATGACCGCGCGAGTTGGATCCCATATTCCGACTGGATCGGCGTGAAGCGAAATCGCCTCGCGGTGTCGCGCGCCGCGACGAAGCGGACCCAGCGCGAGCAAAAGATGCAAACGCCGTCGAACAGGATCACGTCGTCGTCGGGCCATTTTCCCATCAGCGATTATCCAGCATCAGGAGCGCTACAAACATCAGCACGATCGCCGGTCCCGTCTTCACCAGCGCGCCGAGCGGCTCGATCCAGAGGTCGGGCGTTAGGATCGCCGCGCCGAACATATAGCCGAGCGAAGCGAAAATGCCTGCGATCAGGCCGATCGCCGCGGTGCGGCGGAAGGCGATCAGGACGCCGATGCTCATGTCCATGAGGCTGGTACCGATGGTGACGGGATCGACCAGCGCGGATGGAAAATTGTGCGCGATCAGGATGCCGGCGGCGGCGCGGTAAGAAACGAATAGCGCGATGAAGCCGGAGACGAGCCAGAACGTGACCAGGCTCGCGAAGATCAGCGCCTTCACCAAAAACAGCCGCGCGAACCATTTGTCCTGAATGGTTGCCGGATGGCGCCCGACCGTCTCAGCCAGTGTCTTCGGCTTGATGCCCGTGGCGGCAATCCACGCCGAGGGATCACCACGCACGCCGCGGCGCAGCTCGGCGATGGCGGTGGTGCGCATCGGCGCCATCCAGCCGAGATAGCTGGCGAGATCGCCGATTTTGGCGCCGAGATCGAGCATGAACGACGGCATCGCGACGCGCGGCCAGCCGGCGGTACCGAACGCGTGTCGAAACTGCTCGATGACACCAGCCATGGTGACCGGCTCGGCCTGCATCAGGTCCCAGCTCACGGACTTCACCGATGCGTCGTCGATATCGCGCGCAGCAAGCCAGGCGATGGCGGCGACGATATCCTCGATGACGACGGGCTGGAACGGCGTCGCCATCTCCGCACTCGGCAAGTCGATGGGAAAGGCGGCGAGCGCCCGGAGCATCGCGCTGCCGCCATAGGCGGACGGGGCGACCACGAAGCCGGGCCGCAAAATGGTGTGGGGAATGCCGGAGGCCGCGATCAGACGTTCGGCCTCGCGCTTGGTGGTCGCGAAGGCGGTGCGATCCTCGCTCGCGTTTCCGGGAATCGAGATGTGCACCAGCCGGATCGCGCGGCCGCTGTCGCCGATGGACTGGAGCAGGCGCGCGACGAAATCGCTATGCACGGCATTGGTATCGCTGCCGGGACCGTCCTGGAGCACGCCGAGGCAGTTCACGACGACATCGACCGCGTGCTCGCCAAGGAGACGCGTCAGAGCCGCCGCATCGAGCGAGAGGATCGGCAGCTCGATGTCCAGCGCGCTCATTGTCTGCGCGACCGACAGGCGGCGCGCCACACCGGCAACGCGAAAGCCGCGCGCGCGAAGATCGTCGGTGACGAAGCGGCCGATCAGGCCGGAGGCGCCGAGCACGAGAATGGTTCGCCGGCTCATGACCTTCCTCAAAGCGGTTTTGCGATCATCAGCCAGAGGATCAGCATCGTCGCGCCGAAGCCGGGCAAGCCGAATGCGAACCAGCGGCGGAACAGCACGACATAGCGCGCCGGGAGCGCGCAGCGCTGCTCGGCCGCCGTCCGCGCGAGATCGCGCATCTCGATCTGCATGAAGACGACGGGAATCCAGAACAGGCCCGCGATCGCGTACAGCACCAGCGAGGCCAGCAGCCAGCGTTCCGTGATCGAGGTCGCCGAGAGCAGCATCAGCAAGCCGCCCGTGATCGGTTGCAGGATCACGGCCGACAGCGTGAAGATCGCATCCGCGACCACCACGACCGAAGCGGTGCGCGCGATGAACGCCACGTCGTTCGTGCGATGCGCCATCAGCATGAAGAAGGCGATGCCGGTTCCGGTGCCGAGGATGACGATGGCGCCGAGCAGGTGCAGGTATTTGACCAGGAAATACAGCGTCATGGCGTCCTGGTCGCCGCGGGTTTGAGCTGGTTCAGCGCGCGCGCGAGCTCGCCGCTTGCGGCTTTGACGCCCGCCTCGGTCTCGATCATCCAGTGGCCCTCGCTGCCGACGGCCGGCAAGGTGCGGAAGTCGGCCGTGCCGCCGCTGCGGCGAAACGCGTCGACCGACGCTTTCGAAAATGCCGGTGAAAAGTAGCTGTCGTTGGCCGCAACGAGCCAAACGACGGGGATGCGCGCGGCCTTGCCGAATTCAGCCGCCGCCGCAACAAGCGTGTGCGGCGCGCAGATCCGGTTGGGCTCGTCATTGGCATGGCCACCGCGCCCCGGCGCGAAGACGATGATGCTCGATATCGCCTTCGGATCGGCATTGGCGAGCGCCAGCGCGCCCCAACCGCCGGCGGAATGGCCGATCACGATGGCGGCGTCCTTTCGAATGAAATCCTGCATGCGCACATAGTCCAGCGCGCGGAAGATTTCGTCGGCAGTGACGCGGCCGGAGCGCGCATAATCCGCCTCATCGCAGCCGCCCTGGTCCTCGACATAGCCGCCGCCGGTCGCGCCATGGCCGAGCCGTTCCGGCACCAGCACGGCGAAGCCGCGCGCGACGAGGAACGCTGCCAGCGCGCGGTATTCCGGCTGCGGCATTTGCGCTCGACGTAGCCCGTTCTGCGTCGAGGCATGCGCGATCACCGCAAGCCGGAACGGACCGGCGCCCGAGGGGCGAAACAGCAGAGCATGCGCGGCAATGTCGCTGTCCGGCGATGGCACGCGCCACTCTTGCCGGCGAAACGGATCGCCCTCCGCTCCGGACGGACCAAACGTGACCTGGGCGCACACAGGCGGCGCAGTCATCAAGGCCAGCAGAGGCAGAAGCACGAGGGTGTTGAGAAGCCGCATGAATTGCCGGAGGCGGACACGAACAGCGACGGCCACACTAGTAGGAACGAATCAATATCGGCAGACTTTCTGCGCTGCCATTACCGTTCATTCGTTGCCGCAAAGCAGTTTTGCACCGACGCTTGGCATGCCGATGCCGTTCGAATTGGCGTCCTGTCTTTTTTCGGTACAACATGGTTAAATACTGATGCAGAAAGTCCACAGGTTAACCGATAATTAACGATAGGTCTTGCCGCCGGCGCGGCGACTTGGTTTGATTGCGTCCATGAGCACAACCCTGATCGAGGTCCGGCCGGCCAAAGCTGCAGACGCAACTGCGGTCGCGTCCACCCATGACGAAGCCTGGCGCTCGGCCTATCAGGGCATCATTCCCGGCTCCGAACTGGAAAAGCTGATCAACCGCCGCGGTCCGCAATGGTGGGACAGCGCGATCCGCAAGGGCAGCCGCGTCAGCGTGCTCGTGTTCGGCGACAAGATCGCGGGCTATGCGAATTACGGCCGCAACCGCGCCCGAAGCCTGCACTTCGACGGTGAGATCTACGAGCTCTATCTGCGTCCGGAATTCCAGGGCCTTGGCTTCGGCCGCCGCCTGTTCACATCCGCCCGCCGCGACTTGATGCAGAGCGGCCTGAAAAGCATGGTGGTGTGGGCGCTCTCGGACAACGATCCGGCGACCGAGTTTTACCGGGCGCTGGGCGGCCGCATGGTGGCGCGCTCCTCGGAGCGTTTCGGGCCGAAGTCGCTCGACAAGGTTGCCTTCGCTTGGACCAATTGAGCTGCTGAAGTCCGGCCGGCAGCGTTTCCCTTCCATCGATACCGCTGCCGCTTGAGCCGGTGATCGCTGGATTCATTATTTCACAAAAACACGATGGATAGGCGGGCCAAGCCCGCGTATGACAATGCCAAAATCGCTGCCGGGTGCGATTTACCCTCGGCAACAACGGAGCCTTGAATGCGTATCGATGCGGTCTCGATCGGGAAGAACGTACCACACGACGTCAACGTCATCATCGAAGTCCCCGTGGGCGGCGAACCGATCAAATACGAGATGGACAAGGAAGCCGGCACACTGGTCGTCGACCGCTTCCTCTACACGCCGATGCGTTACCCCGGTAACTACGGCTTCATCCCGCACACGCTGTCGGATGACGGCGATCCCTGCGACGTGCTGATCATCAACACCCGCGCCATCATCCCCGGCGCCGTCATGAGCGTGCGCCCGGTCGGCGTGCTGTTCATGGAAGACGAAGCCGGCGGCGACGAGAAGATTCTGGCGGTGCCGTCGTCGAAGCTGACGCAGCGCTACGACAAGGTAAAGTCGTACAGCGATCTGCCAGACATCACGCTGCAGCAGATCCAGCACTTCTTCGAGCACTACAAGGATCTCGAACCAGGCAAGTGGGTGAAGATTTTGCGCTGGGGCGGCCCCGAGGATGCCCACAAGCTGATCCTCGAAGGCATCGATCGCGAAAAGAAGAAGAAGGCGTAAGTCTTGTGTCCCGGACGCGGCGCGGCATGTCCCGGCGATGCGAAGCACCGTCCGGTGTGACGCGACGCTGAGCCGGGGCACGAGCGTCAGTTACACCGCCGGCTTCGGCAGCCCTGCAATCGCGCAGGCCGCGCGCAGCGTGTTCACCAGCAGGCACGCCACCGTCATCTGGCCGACGCCACCCGGCACCGGCGTAATCGCACCGGCGACGTTGAGCGCTTCCTGATAGGCGACATCGCCGACCAGCCGCGTCTTGCCGTCGTCCCTCGGGATCCGGTTGATGCCGACGTCGATCACGGTCGCGCCCGGCTTCAGCCAGTCGCCACGCACCATCTCAGGCCTGCCAACTGCGGCGTAAACGAGATCGGCCTGCTTCACGAGTCCGGGCAGGTCGCGCGAGCGCGAATGCGCGATCGTCACCGTCGCGTTCTCGTTGAGCAGCAATTGCACCAGCGGCCGGCCGACGAGATTGGAACGGCCGATGACGATGGCGTTCATGCCTTCGAGCGACGCATGGACGCTCTTGGTCAGGATGATGCAGCCGAGCGGCGTGCAGGGCGATAGCGCCTCGAAGCCGCCCGCAAGCCGGCCGGCATTGTTCGGATGCAGCCCGTCGACGTCCTTGGCGGGATCGATGGCATTGATCACAGCCTCGGTGTTCAGTCCCTTCGGCAGCGGCAGCTGTATCAGAATGCCGTGCACGGCGGGATCGCGGTTGAGTTTTGCAACGACGGCCAGCAGGTCGGCCTGCGACACGTCGGCCGGCAGCTTGTGCTCGAACGAGGCCATGCCGGCGGCCTGGGTCTGGGTATGCTTCGAGCGGACATAGACTTCGCTGGCGGGGTCGCTGCCGACCAGAACTACCGCAAGCCCCGGCACCAGATCGTGCTCGCGTTTGACGCGGGCGACCTCGTCGGCGACGCGGGCACGGAGTTCCGCGGCAATGACTTTTCCATCGATGATCTCAGCGGTCATGTCAGTTCCCTTGATCTGTGGATTTCGCCGCAGCGAGCTGGCGCAAGGCTTCGCCGAGCCGCGCTGGATCGCCATCGACTGCGATCTGCTTCAGCCGCGAGGTCGCCCCGGACAACAGCCTGACGCTCGCCTTGGGGACCCCAAGCGATTTCGCCAGCAGCACCAGAACGGCCTTGTTGGCCTCGCCGCCATCGGCGATCGCGCGCACCCGCACCTTGAGCACGCTGCGGCCATCGGCCAGCTGCTCGATCCCGTCGATGTCGTCGCGGCCGCCGCGCGGCGTCACCCGCAGCGCGATGCTGATGCCCGCGGTGGAGTAACGCCACGGTTCCTTGAAAGCGTCTTTGGCAACCAAGGCGCTCCCGCCTGCTCAGATCACGTTCGGGTAGATGTAATACAGAATCACCCGCTCGATGAACATGATGAGCAGGATCAGTATGATCGGCGAGATGTCGAGACCGCCGAGACTGGGCAGGAAATTGCGAATCGGCGCCAGCACCGGCTCGGTGATCCGGTACAGGAACTCCGCCACCGCCGACACGAACTGGTTGCGGGTGTTCACCACGTTGAAGGCGATCAGCCAGGACAGGATCGCGGAGGCGATCAGCAGCCAGACGTAGAGGTCGAGCACGATGATGACGATGTCGAGAACGGCACGCATGGCTTTTAAGAACTCTGGCTTTTGAAAACTCTGGCTGCGATCGGGATTGACGCCTGTTGCTAGATATCGGTTCCCCCCGGCGCAAACAAGGGAAGTCGGTGCCCGGATGGCTAAAACCGGGTGACACCCGTCCTTGACTTGACCTTGGCGGGGACTTAAATGGCGCCCGGTTGTCGGCCGCATTGACCAGAGCGGCCAGCAAACGGGGCCATAGCTCAGCTGGGAGAGCGCGTCGTTCGCAATGACGAGGTCGGCGGTTCGATCCCGCCTGGCTCCACCAGCCTTCACTCGCTTCGCGAGCTACGGCTAGGCAAGCCAGCCGAGCACTTTCGTAGCGAAGGAAGCGAAGGCTGTCCCGCCATAGCCCGAAGGGCGACGGCGGACGCTCTCCGAAAAGCCCCTACCTCCCCGTAAACCGCGGCGGCCGTTTCTCCATGAAGCTCGCCACGCCTTCCCGGAAATCGCTGCCGTTCAGCGCCACCATCATCTCGCGATTGGCCTCGATCGTCGCTTCCGCCAGGGTCTGGAACGGCACCTCGTAGAGCTGCCGCTTGATCACGGCCATCGCGCTCGGCGAGACGAAATCGGCGAGGTCGCGCGCATAGGCATAGGTCTCTTCGCGGAGTTTTTCGGGCGAGCAGAGCCGGTTGACCAGCCCGATCCGCAATGCCTCGCCGCTGCCCACACGCCTTGCCGAGAGCAACAGATCCATCGCGTTGGCGTGGCCGACGATGCGCGGCAGCATCCAGCTGATGCCATGCTCGGCGATCAGGCCGCGCCGCGCGAAGGCGGTCGTGAACACCGTGTTGTCGGCGGCAAAGCGCAGGTCGCAATAGAGCGCATGGACGAGGCCGATGCCGGCCGTGGCGCCGTTGAGCATGGCGATAATCGGCTTCTTGATCGACGGATAGAAGCCGTAGCGGGTCTGCCAGTCCGGTCGGCGGTTCATGTCGAAAGGCGGCAGATTCGACGCGCGCCTGACGTCGCTGGGATCGAGCCCTTTCAGCGCATCCATGTCGGCGCCGGCACAAAAGCCGCGGCCCGCACCGGTGAGCACGATGACGCGGACATTGTCATCAGCGCTCGATGCTTCCATCGCATGACGGACGTCGCGCTCCATGACGGGCGTCCACGCGTTCATGCGATCGGGACGGTTGAGCGTGATGGTCGCGACCTTGTCGCTGACGTCGTAGAGAATGTGTTCATAGGCCATGGCGCTCTCCCTTTGTTCGCCGGCACGCGTTCGCGCGCGCTCGTTGGCGGCAAGCCTAGCATATTCGAGGATGAGGCAAGGGCTTGCGCCAAGGACTTAGGCGAAGGATCTGCGGCAAGGACCTTGGCGAAGGCGCGATTACTCGGCGGCTTGCGCCAGCACCGGCCGGCGCGCCAGCCAGCCGTCGATGAAATGATCCAGCCAGGCGCGTTCTGCGGCATCGTACACCGCACGGTCCGCGAAATGATGATGCCGCTGCCGCGCGCCGGGTGCGCTGAAGCCGTCATAGCCGCGCGTGGTCCAGCGATGCATCATCGCGTAGGTCACGTCGGGATGAAACTGCACGCCGAAGGCATTGCCGGTGCGGAACGCCTGCACTGGAAAATCGTCGCCTTCCGCCAGCAATTCCGCGCCAAGCGGTAGCTCGAAGCCTTCGCGATGCCAATGGTAGACCTGTGCCGGCCAGTGCGGGCAGAGCGCGCGTCCCGCGGCGGTCGGACGGATCGGGTAATAGCCGATCTGGGTCAGCGAATCCGCATGCGGCGCGACGCGGGCGCCGAGCTGCATCGCCAGCATCTGCGCACCGAGGCAGATGCCGAGGAACGGCCGCTGCTCGCGGAGCGGAATTTCAATCCAGTCGATCTCACGGCGGATGTAGTCTTCGGGATCATTGGCGCTCATCGGACCGCCGAAGATTACGGCGCCGGCATGCTGCTCGAGCGTATCGGGCAGGGAATCGCCGAAGCGGGGACGGCGGATGTCGAGGCGATGGCCGAGCGCGCGCAGCGCATTGCCGACACGGCCGGGCGTCGAGGATTCCTGATGCAGGACGATCAGCACCGGCAACCGGTCTTCGGAGGCGGCGATGCTCGGCGTCCTTCTGGGGAAGGGCACGACTTCTGCGCCAGCAAACCTGTCCGTCCGGAACGACATCGCCTTTCCAAGTGCTATCGGTTCAGACCGCCAGCATAACTAAGCGATCGTTAATATCGTGTGAGTTTGCGCACACACGCCCGATAGTGAAGCAAGCTCCGGGCCACTACTGACGCTTCAAGCTTTTCTCTAGTGCCGCTGCCTCTGGAACCGGCTGGTGGCAGCCAGGATGAAGCCGCGCGGAAAGAAACGCAGCGCGAACGGCACAATCTTGATGCCGAGACCGGGGAGCACTGCCCGTTTGTTGGCCATCAGGCCGCGATAGGCCTGCTGCGCGACGTCGGCGGCAGGAACATTGAGAAGGGCCGTATCATGTCCGGCCCCGACGCCGGCGCGCGCCTGGAATTCGGTGGGCACCGGACCCGGGCAAAGGACCGTGACGCGAACGCCGTGCGGAGCCAGCTCCGCCCGCAAAGCCTCGGTGAGGGAAATCACATAGGCCTTGGACGCGTAGTAGACGGCCATGCCGGGTCCCGGCAGAAAGCCGGCGACCGATCCGACATTGAGAAGACCGCCCTTGTTCCTGATCAGCTGATCGGCAAAGCGTAGCGACAGATCCGTCAGGGCCCGAACGTTGACGTCGACGATGCCGACCTGCTCGACGCGGTCGCGTTCGATGGCGTCACCGAACACGCCGAAGCCGGCGTTGTTGACGAGGTTATCGAGCTCGACACCTTCGGCTGCGAGCGCGGCGGCGATCTTCTCGCCGGCGTCCGGCTCCTGGAGATTGCAGACGATCACGATCGGCTTCTTGCCGCCCTTGGCGGCGAGCTCGTTCGCGAGTGCCTCAAGCCGGTCCGCGCGCCGCGCCGTCAGCGCAAGGCGGTGTCCATTCGCGGCGAACACACGCGCCAGTTCGGTGCCGATGCCCGCCGAAGCACCGGTGATCAACGTTACCCGCTCAGTCACGATCGAATTCTCTTGAATTGAAGCTTTTTGGCCCCGCAATACCGGAACGAGAGCATAGGCCGTGCGCGACAGGCAAGCGGCGCCAGCAGCATGGGCGCCTGAGCGGGCGGCAGGACGACAGGAAAACCCGGGTATTTACGGGCGAATCCCGGACCCGCGCGGCTGGAAGCTACATTAAAGTTTTGTCATGTGGTTCGGACGACCGGCAATCGGCCGCGTAGAAAAGGGTCAGCCGCCGAGGGCGTTGTCCTTGACCTGACCACCGGCGCGGTCCGCGACCGCGTGCTTCAGGTCGATCCGGTCGCGCTGGGCGATCCCGAGAAGGTCGGAGGCGCGCCAGACCACGTTGTCCTCGAACTCGCTGACCTGGCCGTCGGCATAGACCAGCTCCCACATCATCTGGACGAGGCGCTTGCGGCCTTCTTCGTCGAGCGAGCGCATGATGACGCTGGTGAAATGATAGAGGTCCACCGCCTCGCCCTCGACCTGGGTCGCATCCGCGATCAGGCGGTCGGCCGTGCCGCGATCGAGCCCGAAATGGCTTTCGATCAGGCTGTGCAGCTTGCGCTGTTCGGCCGCCGTCGGCTGACCGTCCAGCGAGACCACGTGAACCAGCAACGCGGTCGCCGCCAGCCGATAATCGCTGTCGTCGAATGCGCGATCTCCGGCATGGGGAGCAACAATGTCGGCGATGAATTGGCGCAGGCCGTCGAGCATAAGGTCCTACCGAAATCGATGACGCCGCGGGGACGCGGCCGCTACCAGCATTATATGAGCGGTAAACTCAACCGGCGCAACGTGCGTCAGTTCCGTGCGCTGCATTACGTTTCGGCAATCTCGATGCCGGGACGCATCTACGGTATCTCGTACACCACCATCTTGTCGGCGATGCCGCGCAGCGCGGCCTGCTTCTGGATCGGCTTGATCGCGCGCTGCTGAAACACCTCGGCGACGGCGGGCGCGTCGAGCACCGGGCCGGTGATGTGGATCTCCTGCGCGGTCGACAGGCTCTGGACGCGGGCGGCGATGTTGACGGTCTGGCCGAAATAATCCTGCCGCTCGTTGAGCATCACCGCAAGGCACGGGCCTTCATGGATGCCGATCTTGACGATGAGATCGTCGGTGCCGCGCTGCTTGTTGAGTTCGTCCATGGCCGCGCGCATCCGCAGGCCGGCGACGATGGCGTGCTCGGGCCGGACGAAGGTCGCCATCACGGCGTCGCCGATGGTCTTCACCACAGCGCCCTTCTCCGAGGAGATGATCTCGAGCAGCGCATGGAAATGCGCGCGCACGAGATCGAAGGCGGCGAGATCACCGACCCGCTCGTATAGCGCGGTCGAGCCCTTCAAATCCGTGAACAGGAAGGTCAGCGACGTGATCTGGAGCCGCTGGTCGAGACTGAGATTGTCCGCCTTGAACACATCGCGAAAGGTCTGGTTCGACAGCATCCGCTTGGCGGTAAGGAATGGCTTGCGCTTGCCGATCAGATGGTGGAGCGCCTCGGCCGCGATGAACACCGACGGCAGCACGCGCACGCCGGCCTGGTTTTCCAGCGACAGCCGCAGCGGCCCCGGCCGCATCGTCGTGGTACCCGTCGGCGCCTGCACCTTGTTGTACATGATGGCGAATTGCTGGCGGTCCTTCGTCGGCTCGCCCTGGACGTCGATGAAATGGGCGGCGTGCGTCACCGGCTCGAAGATGATGATGAAGTCGTTCGGCAGTTGCAGCGACATGGTCGCCTTCTCGCCGGCCGGCAGCTCCATCGTATCCAGCGTCACCTCGTTGGCCAGCGTCGCGAACGAATCCTTGTTGAAGTCGACGCCGGAGCTCCAGAACACCTGCTTGAAATATTCCCACACCGGAAGCGTGTCGGGATCGTGCGCGGCGATGCGCCGGACGCGCGGATTCACGGTGAATGAGACCTCGACCTGGTCGTCGACCGAGGCCTTGTAGCCGCAGGCACAGAGCGCGCAATGATAGTCGCCCGGCTTGAGCGCCTTCAGGGTCGAGTGCGCCCCCAGCACGCCGCCGCAGCCCGGGCACAGCACGTTCCAGCCGAGATCGAACAGGCCGAGCCGTGCCGAATGCAGGAAGGCGGAAATCACGCGCTCTTCGTCGAGGCCGTGCTGCCTGGCGAAGTCGAGGACATTGACGCGGTTGAGCGCGTGATCCTCGCCGTGCTCGATGAGGCGCGTAATCGCATCGACCACCTTGGCATCGGCGGTCTGCTTCAGAACGGAAAACTGGGCCTGGATGTCGCTCATGGCGCAACTCTGTCTCGGTTGATCACGCGATCGGCCAGGCGAACGCCTGTCACCGACGCGTGATGCGGAACATGGGTGAATGGTCCGGCTGGGTCGTGACGACGCCGAGCGGGATCACGGGATTTGCCGTATCGGCAAGCTCGACGCGGAACGCGCCGATCAATCGGGCCAGCGCCAGCACGGATTCGGCTTGCGCGAACGGCGCGCCGATGCAGACACGCGGACCCGCCCCGAAGGGAAGATAGGCGAACCGATCGGGCGCATCCGCCGACATGAAGCGCTTTGGAATGAACGCGTTGGGCTGATCCCACAGCTTCTCGTGCCGGTGCAGCAGCCAGGGCGCGATCATGATGATGTCGCCCTTGCCGATCTCGACGCCGGCCGCGTTGTCCTTCTCGCGCGCCGCGCGGGCGATCAGGAAGGCGGGCGGATAAAGCCGCATCGTCTCCTCGACCACCGCGCGGGTGAATTTCTGGCGATCGATGTCCGCCATGCTGTCCAGATGCTCGCCTCGGGTCTCGGACGCCACCTCCTCCTGCGTGTCCGGATCGAGCGCGAGCAGATAGAGCGCCCAGAACAACGCAGTTGCGGTGGTCTCGTGACCCGCGAGGATCATGGTCGCGACCTCGTCGACGAGCTGCTCGTCCGAAAAGCCCTTGCCGGTTTCCGGATCGCGCGCCTCGTCCATGAGATCGAACAGGTCGCGCGGCGGCGCGCCGTCCTTCTTGCCCATCGCGCGGCGCTCGGCGATCAGCACCGCGACGAATTCGGTCCAGCGCTTGCGGAAGCGCGCCCGGGCACGGTCCATCGGGGTCGGCCAGGACACGGGCAGCACCATGTCGAGGAAGTAGGGCCGGCCAAGCCGCTCGCCATATTCCATGACGAAGTTGCGCAGGGTCGGACCGTGCCGGTCCATGCCGAACGAGAACATGGTGCGCCCGGCGATCTCCAGCGTCATGCGCTGCATGATCTCACGCAAATCGACCGGCTCGCTTGTGCGCGTGTCGAGCTTCGCGATGGTTTCGTCGAGCACCGCCGTCATGTGCGGGACCAGATTTGCAGTGGCGCGCGGCGTGAAGGCAGGCGCGAGGGTGCGGCGCTGAAACGTCCAGGAATGACCTTCCGCAATCAGGAGGCCGTCGCCAAGCACGGGACGTAGCATGCGGATTCCCGCCGGCGTGCGCGTGTAATTCTCGTAATTGCTGAGCAGAACATGCCGGATCGCATCCGGCCGGTTCAGGATGAAGCTGTTGCGGAGGAAGAAGCGGCCCTTGATGATGTCTTCCTCGTAGGCGCGCTGCCCCCAGGTCGCGATCATGTTGTGCCGGAGGACAGCGAGCCGGCCGAGGAACGACATGTCGTCGGGCGCACGCGGCGGGGTCGGAGGGATGATGGGCCGACGCACGCTGGCGATGTTCATTGCTCTCTCCCGCAGATGTGACCCAGGCAAATAGCTAGTAAGTCAGCTCGGCAATCGCAATCCTGTTCTCGGAGGCGGGCCAGGCGCGCGCCACAATTCGTTCTTCGCCGAACTGAGCCACGACGTTACGCCCGACCTCGCTGGCCGGAAGCCGCAGGGTCGCTGCCGAATCCGTGGGCACGCCCGGCTTCACGTCGGCCGGCTGCTTGCCGTCGAGCAGCACCACGTCCCGCGGCAGGCCGAAATAGCCGCGCGGACGCGACATGATCACGACAGCCCCGGCGTCCTTGTCCCCGGCCCCGAGCGGGCGCGCGGCGCGCAGATGCACGACGTCGGACGAGCGCGGGAAGGGCGAGCGATAGATGTGCGTCGTCGGCGCACCCGGCGAAGCGAGGACGAGTTCGAGCGACCAGGAAGGCTCGACCTGCGCCGGCCCCCAGCGGCCGTCGGCGCCGGTCTTGGCGCTGTACACCGCATTGCCCTTGCGCTCTCCGGTTTCGGGATCGACGCGGAAGACATCGACGGTTGCGCCCGCGACCGGACGATTGGTCGGCGCGCCGCCCGGCATGCCCGTCACCAGCCCGCTCAGCCTGACGCTCTGCTCCGGCACGATCGCGATCCGCGCGGGCTCGCGGCCGGCGATGAATTTGTAGATCTCGCGGAAGGCTCGCGGGTGGAACGCCACCTCGCGATGATCGAGCGCGCCGAGCACGAGATTGGTGGCGCCCTTCAACTCCGGACCTTCAACGGTGACGCCGGTCGGGGTGCCGGGCTTGCCGATGAAGCGGCCGTCGGCCTGCGCGTATTTGTCCATGCCGTCGCTGCGCAAGGTGAGGAAGGCAACACCCGGGGTCACCTCGCTCTCGCCCTCGTTCAGGCCGCGCAAGAACGTGCCGCGGCCGTTGAACTCGCTGTTGGGCTGGTCGTCGGTCGCGAACACGCCGTGATTGGGCGTTCCGCACAGGACGGCGTGGCTGACATCGCCCGCGCCATCGCTCTTGATCACGTTGCGGATCGCATAGCCGCCGCGGGAGCTCCCGACCAGCGCCACGCGGGACGCGCCGGTGCGGCGCTTCAGATCCGCGATGGCGGCGGCGAGCTCGCGGCGCTGGTCCTCGGTCGAGGAGCGGCCCGCCTGCTCGACCTTGTCGTCGCTGCGCGCCAGCGGATCGGTGAAGTTGATCGCTGCCATGCGATCTCGGGCGATGCCATTGGATTCCATCCGCCACATCGTGGTGATCCAAAGCGCGTCGTAATCGCCATTGCCGTGGACGAACAGGATCGGGGGCGCCTCGGTCGTCTGTGCCGCGGGCGCGCTCTGGGCCAGCGCACCCATCCGCAAGCTCGCAACCGCGAAAGGCAGGCTGCCAGCACCTTGCAGGATCGTCCGTCGCGACAGCTTCATTTGTTCCTCCTCCGGCAAAACCACGTCTTTGCACCGCTTATACCGGCCTAACCACTGGACAGCGAAGGACTTTCGCGGGCATCACTGAACTTGCCGGAATCACCCAAAGACCACTTCTGCCAGCCCATTTGGAAGGGGATATGACCGAGCAGACGAACCGTCAGAAAATTGCGGCCGACGGCATCACCGCGCCGCTGCGCTACACCGTGTTCCGGCGCATCTGGCTCGCCAGCCTGCTCTCCAATCTCGGCCTGCTGATCCAGGGCGTGGGCGCCGCCTGGGCGATGACGCAGATGGCGGCCTCGGCGGACAAGGTTGCGCTGGTGCAGACCGCCCTGATGCTGCCGATCATGCTGATCTCGATGCCGGCCGGCGCCATCGCCGACATGTATGACCGCCGCATCGTCACCCTGGTCTCGCTCTCGATCGCGCTGACCGGCGCGAGCGCGCTCACGGTACTGGCCGGACTGAACCTGATCACCCCGGAAACGCTGCTCGCCTTCTGCTTCGTGGTCGGCAGCGGCAACGCGCTGTTCGGTCCGGCCTGGCAGTCCTCCGTCAGCGAGCAGGTGCCCCCCGATGCGCTGCCGTCGGCGGTCGCGCTGAACGGCATCAGCTACAACATCGCGCGCAGCTTCGGTCCGGCAGTCGGCGGCGTCATCGTCGCCGCGCTCGGCGCTGTCGCCGCCTTTGCCTGCAACGCGATCCTCTATCTGCCGCTGCTGGTGGTGCTGTTGCTGTGGCGGCGCAACACCGAGCCCTCGCGGCTGCCGCGGGAGAAGCTCAACCGCGCCATGGTCTCGGGCTTCCGCTACATCACCAATTCCCCGCCGATCAAGATCGTGCTGTTGCGCACATTGGTGATGGGCCTGATCGGCGGCGCCATCATGGCGCTGATGCCGTTGGTCGCACGCGACCTGCTGCATGGCGGCGCGCAGACCTACGGCATCATGCTCGGCGCCTTCGGCATGGGCGCCGTGGTCGGCGCGCTCAACATCCACGAATTGCGCAAGCGCATGAGCGGCGAGGCCGCGATCCGCGCCTGCACCATCACGATGGCGTTCGCGATGGCCGCCCTGGCCGTGAGCACCGAGCCGGTGCTGACGGCGGCTGCGCTGGTGCTCGCGGGCGCGGTCTGGATGGCCGCGGTCGCGCTGTTCAACATCGGCGTGCAGCTCTCGGCGCCGCGCTGGGTCGCGGGCCGCTCGCTCGCGGCGTTCCAGGCCTCTATCTCCGGCGGCATCGCGATCGGTGCCTGGGGCTGGGGCCATCTCACCGACTATGCCGGCGTCGAGGTCGCGCTGCTGACGGCCGCCGGCCTGATGCTGATCTCGCCGCTGCTCGGACTCTGGCTCACGATGCCGCGCGTCGGCGCACGCAACGAGGATGCCGATCTGCTGGCCGATCCGGAAGTCAAGCTGTCGCTCACGGCGCGCAGCGGGCCGCTGGTGGTCGAGATCGAGTACCGGGTCGCCCAGGAGAACGCGCGCGGCTTTCACAACGTGATGCAGGACGTGCAGCTCTCCCGGCAGCGCAACGGCGCCTATGGCTGGTCGATCGCGCGCGACATCGCCGATCCCGAATTGTGGACCGAGCGCTATCATTGCCCGACCTGGCTCGACTACTTGCGCCAGCGCAACCGCTCGACACAGTCCGAACGCGCACTGCATCAGGAGGCGATCGCCTTCCACATCGGTCCCGATCCGGTGCGGATCCGCCGCATGCTGGAGCGTCCGTTCGGCTCGGTGCGCTGGAAGGAGGAGACGCCGGACCAGGCGGCAAGTGAGGTGCTGCCCGTGGTCGCGAGCGCGGCGGGGAGCAGCACGTAGGTTTTGTCAAACACTCTGCCGTCGTCCCGGCGAAGACAATTACTGCCCGTTATCCGTCAGCACCTTCTCACAGCCCTTGCTCAGCCGCGGACGATTCTGCTTCAGGCAGGCGAGCACGGCCTGGTCGCCATTGTTCATCACGGCGCGGCAGAAGCGCGTGACGTCGCGCGCGCAGGCATCATGTCCAGGCTGCTGTTGCGCTGATGCGCCCGATGCGCACAGGAGCAAAGAAATAACGAAAAGAAATCTGGTCATCGCGCAATGCCTCTAACCCGGAAGATGTGCGGGCGAAGCTAGTGCGACGATCCCTTAGCCGCAACGGCTTTATTGGCAGGCTGAATGGCGCCATCGCGTGGCCCCGGCTTGTGGCCGGGGCACATCGCGAGGGGAGCTGACCGACGCAACGATTATTGTGTTGCGCGCTTACTGGCTGTCCTGGGCGTCGGCGACCTTGCGTGACGCGCCCTTGGCGAGATCCTTGTCCATCACTGCGCGGCAGCCGGCGCTCAGGTCGGAGCGATGCTTCATCATGCACGCCGTGATCTTCGGGATGTTGGGGATTTCCGACGAGCACAGGCGGAAGGCGTCGCCGGTGCACTGCTGCTGCGCCTCGGACGAGAAGGCGAAGCTCGAGGTCGTCGAAACGATCGAAACGATGGCGGCAAAGCCCAGAGCCAGGCTGGTGTCGCGGATCTTGCTACTCAGGGACTTGGTGTTCAGCGAGTTGGTCATTTGAAGCTCCCATTGGCACCGCTCGGCGGGCCCGTTGTTGATGGGACCCAAGATGCTCCAACAAACTCCTTTCCACTGTGATGATGGTCACAGGCGCTCCTGTCACTGTGACATCAGTCACACAAGCCGACCTATCTGAAATTCCTCCGTAAACGCTGTCGTGTTGGTGTCACGTTAACCGCTCCTTCGCATTAATGGCTCGTCGCGCGGGAAATTCCGCAGGTTTGGTTGCGTAATTGGAAAGAGTAGCGATGCGTAATGCGTTGGGCCTGATGTTGGCCAGTGTCCTTGCGGCGGTCGTGATCGCGGCCGGCGGTTGGTTTTATTATTCCTCGCGCGCCGATCAGGCCGCTCCCAAAACAATGGCCGCCCGTACCGCCGATCCATTGCCGGCACCGGCGAAGCTCGCCGCCAAGGACGACGTCGAGACCACCGCCGCACTCGCCGGCAAGCCGGCGGCCCCCGCTCCGGCGCCAGTGCCGGCCCCGGCCATGCCGGTGCAGCAGAAACAGGTCTGCGCCAATCCGAACGCGCTGGGCGTGTCCCGCGTGGTCGAGATCGACACCACGGGCGGACCCGGCTTCGGCTTCGACCATTTCAAGCAGTTCGACTTCCTCACCGACAAGGAGGTCGTGCTGACCTTCGACGACGGTCCCTGGCCCGTGAACACGCCCGCGGTGCTGAAGGCGCTCGCGGACGAATGCACCAAGGGCCTGTTCTTCTCGGTCGGCAAGCACGCGACCTATCATCCGGAAATCCTGCGCCAGGTGCTGGCGCAGGGCCACACGATCGGCGCCCACACCTGGTCGCACGTCAATCTGAACGGCAAGAAGATGACGGAGCAGCAGGCCCTGGACGAGGTCGAGAAAGGCTTCAGCGCCGTGAAGTTCGCGCTCGGCACCAATCCGGCGCCGTTCTTCCGCTTCCCGCAGCTTCAGCACAATCCGGCGATCGTGACCTATTTCGGCACCCGCAACGTCGCGATGTTCTCGACCGACATCGACTCCTTCGATTTCAGGAAGGGCGCCACCCCGGACAAGATCATCAGCAACGTGATGACCAAGCTCGACAAGCTCGGCAAGGGCATCATCCTGATGCACGACTTCCAGAAGCACACCGGCGAAGCCATGCCGGCGCTGCTCGCGCGCCTCAAGGCCGGCGGCTACAAGATCGTGCAGATGAAGGCCAAGACGACTTTCCAGACGCTGCCGGAATATGACGAAGCGCTGCTGAAGGAATTGAAGGTGCCGACCTCGAGCGCACGCCCGATCGGAAGCGTGGTGCAAACGGTTTCGCAGTAACGAGACCACCGCTTCAATACGCGCATGGCCGGGCTTTCGCCCGGCCGTTTGCTTTTCAAGGGGACGCGGCCTGCTTACCAATAGATGCCGTGGCGATGCAGCTCGCTGATGATGCGGCCTTCGGTCCAGGTGCGCTTGTGCTTCGGCTTGTCCGCCCTTGCGGTCTTCGCGGGCTTGGTCGTCCCGACCGGCACTGACGCGGTCGTCGTGGTCGCGGCGGGAGCTGTCGTCGCGACGGGCGCAGGGACAGGGGCAGGGACAGGAGCGGGCGCCGGGATTGCCGGCGGACGATCGACATATTTCGGAGCTTCGACGGCCGGCGCGACCTCGCTGACTTGCGTCGTCGTGGCGGCTTGCGGAGCGGCGGCACGCTCACTCGCCGCGGACAGCGACAGGCTGCGTGCGCCGTCTGCCTGGGCAGACGCGGAAGCCAGGACCATGGCGGCGATCAGAATGATCTTGCGCATATGAAATCTCCCCGTGTTGGCGTGGCCGCGACACTACGGAAGTCATGCCTGAAGTTATGTGATCGCGATCACCCGGGCCGCTGCGCGACCTCGAACGCTCCCACGGTGATACAACGGCCGCGCTCTGCGCGACCCATCTGGACCGTGCACTCGTGCGGGCTGGATGCGCCGGCAAAAACACCGGGCTTGCGAGGAGCCGCGCTTGCGAGGATCGGATGAACCTGAGTAGACGTTCGGAGCGCTGGTGCCGCAAGAGGGACTCGAACCCCCGACCCCGTCATTACGAATGACGTGCTCTACCAACTGAGCTATTGCGGCGAACCCTGCCGGGACCCAAGCAAAGCCGGTCCCGTTACGCGCGCTCCTGATATCGGGCATGGCCCGAATTGGCAAGGTGGCGCCGGCTTCGAAATGCCCCTCACGCGCCCCAGCGGGACCAGAATCCGCGCCAGCCGCCGGCCTGGGCCTTTGCAGCGTCCCTGGGCGTGCCGATTTGTTCCGTGAATTCATCGCTCGGACCCTCGTCATCGATCCCGGGATCATCCGGGGCGCGGATGATCGGGATGACGGCGGGAATCGGCGCCGGTGAGGGCTTGCCGAGGTCGGCGCGGGTCCGGAACACCGGCGTCGCCGCCACCGGCGATGATTCGGCCGGCTCGGGCGCTGGTTGGACCGGCTCGGCGGGCGTGGCCGCGGGCTCTTCCTCGGCAACGGGAGGCGAATTGTCCTGTGCCGCCGGCGCTGGATCGGGCGCCGTCGCAGGCGGTTCCGCGGGGCTTTCGATCGGAACTGCGGTCACCCGCTTCGGGGGCGGGGCCGCCAGCATGGCTTCCTCGAAGGCCGATGACTCGATAATGTCGCCCTTGCCGGACGGAAGGCTTGCGACCGGCGTCTGCCACTGGAACGCGTCGAGCCGGCCGGTGACCGGGGAGACCGGACGCCAGCGGTCACTGACATAGCCGTCCGCGGTCCAGGCCGGGTCGTGGCGGGCGCGCACCGCGCGCAAGGTCCAGGCGCGGGCGCGGCCGCTGTCGCCATGCTCGGTGCGCTCGAGCTCGGCCATCAGCAGCGCAACGCGCTGGGTCGGATCGTTGACGTAAGGCGCCAGCACCGCGCGCGCACGGGCGAACTCGGACGCATCGATCGCGGCGCGCGCGATCGCGAGCTGGCCCTCGACATGGCCGGCCCTGTCGGCAGGAACCTTGGCGGCGAGTGTCTCGACTCGCTGCAAGCGCTGCCGCGCGGAATCGCCGAGCTTCACATGCGCATAGGCATCCGCGAGATCGGGATGCGGATTGGCGAGCCAGGCGGCTTCCACCAGCTTCATGGCGCGGCGCACCTGATGCGCCTCGCTCTCGAATTTTGCGGCGAGCACTGCGGCCGGGACCAGCGTCGGCGCGAGCTTGACCGCCTCCATCACGCTCTCGCGTGCGACGTCGCGATCCATCGTTTCCAATTCCAGCGCGCGGGCGGCAAGCAGCACGCCGCGCTGGCGGCGATAGGCCTGCCTGTCGATCAGGCCCGAGGACAGATTCGAATCGAGGATCGCGAGCGCGCCGCTCCAGTCGCCGCGCGCGCAGCGGAAGCCGAGCACGGCATGCGAGGCCCAGGTCGAGGACGGCGACAGCTTGATCGCTTCCTCCGCGATCATCACGGCACCGACCGCATCGTCGGCGCGCTGCGCCTCGATGAACAGGCCGCGCAGGCCGAGCAGGCGCGTGTCCTCGCGCTCGGCCATGGCGCGGAAGACGCGCTGCGCCTCGTCGCGATTGCCCTCGAGCTGCGCGGACTGCGCATGCAGGAGCAGCGCGAGCGGATCGTTCGCGGCGAGCCGCCGCGCGGTATCGGCGTGGCGGCGGGCGAGCGCGGTGTCGCCATGGCCGATCGCGAGCAGGCCGTGGGTAATGGCGTGGCGGCCGCGGGCGTGGCGCTTGTCGTGACGGCGGCGGCGCAGGCGTCCCGGCGCACGCCAGACCATCGTCACGAGGCTCCAGACCAGCACGACCGCCGCGGCAAAGAGGCCGAGCAGGAACACGAATCTCGGAAGCGTCGTCGTGGCGCGGAAACCGCCCGCGGTCAGGACGAGCTCGCCGGGTTGATCGGCAACCCAGGCCGCGCCGGCCGCCGCCAGCGCGATCAGGACGAGGAAGAGGACGATGCGAAGCATGGCGATCCCTATACGCGCAGATTGTTGCGCGAAGCTTTATTGAGCAGGCTTGACGAGATCCGCCATGGCATCGTCGGCGAATTTGCGTGAGGCGGCGAGCGCAGCGTCGCGGGCATCGGTCTTGTCGAGCCAGGCCTGTGCCGGGGCGCGATCGGCCTCGGGCAGCGTCTTCAGCTCGCGCCGCGCCTCCACGAAATCGTTGCGGAGCGCCGCGGCCGTCACCCGTGAGACGATGGCACCGCGATCGTTGCCGACCCCGTCGGTGCGCTCGATGCGGACGAGTTTTGACGCTCCCGCCTGGAGGCGCTCGACGATGCCGGCGCCGCCGGTCTGGGCTTCCGCCGGCGGCGACAGTTTTGGCACGATGTTGAGGAGCTCGCGGCTCAGCGCGACCGGCGTCGGAATGCCTGACGACGCGAAGGTGTCGAGCGGCTTCAGTCCATCGGGTTTGGCCGCGAGCGACCGCGCCGCGGCCAGTTGCGGCCCGTAAGCGTCTCCGTGGCGAACGGCGACGTCGAGCAGGGCCGCGGCCACCACATGGCGCAGCGCCTTGTCGTCCATCGTCCTGGCGTCGGCGATCTTCTCGCTTTGCTGCGCGAGTTCGGCACGGTCGGTCTTGCTGGCGCGCTCGAGCTGCGCGATGCGATTGGCGAGATCGGCGGAAGCAGCATCGCGCGGCGCGGATTTCGCGTCGTTCAAGGCGCTCGCGGTCTTGTCGGATTGCGCGCGCAGACTGGCGATGTCGCTGCGCAGGCTGCTTGCGGATTTCTCCAGCGCGTCGATCCGCGCCAGCAGGGCCGGATCGGCAGCGGGCTTGCCAGCCTTGGCCTCGACCGCGGCAACGCGCCCGTTCAGCGCATCCACGGTTGCGCTCGTCACTTGCGGCGCGGCCGGCGGCGCCTGCACCGCCGGCCAGCCCAGCATCCAGCCGACCCCGATCACGACCGCGGCTGCAGCAGCGCCGGAGACCGGAGCGATAACCCAGGGCGAAATCGAAGGCGATACGGGCGCGGCCGCAACGGACGGCCGCTCGGAGGCCTCGGGCTGAGGTTCGGCCTTGGTCTCCTCGAACTTGGTCTCCTCGAATTTGGCCTCTTCGAATTTGGCCTGCTCATCCCCGGCCTGGCCGGTCGCCGGCTGAGCCTCCGGCTCGCCCGCAACCTCGTGCGGCTGGGTGGAGACTTCGGTTGCCTCGAGGTCGATGGTGGGCGGAGTGCGCTTGGCACGGCCGGACTCGGGAGCCAATCCTGTGTCTTCAGGCTTGTCGTCGGCCATCGTGACGGTTCCTCACACTTACATGCCCTGAGCGGACCCGATTGCGTCGGATTCGGCCCGTTCTCTTACGCCAAACGGGTCCGCAAAGCACGCTCCAAGGTCTCAAACAAGGCATTTTCGTCCGGCATCGCGGCCACCAGAACCTGCGTGGCGCCGGCCTCGCGCAGCACGCCTGCGACCGTCTCGGACAGGCAGCATTGCGGAATTGCCAGGGCCGAGATTTCGACGCCTTCGCCTCGCGCCGCATCCAGGAAGGCGCGCGCGCTGCGCCGGGAGTAATGCAGCACCGCCTCGATCCCATGGGCGGCAAAGCCCTCGCAGACCTCGCGCGGCAACAGCTTGACCGGCGCCATGCGATAGGTGGTCTGCGTGACGACGTTGAATCCCTCGGCGCCGAGCTCGCCGCCGAGATCGCGCGACAGATCCGCGCCCGCCAGATAGAGCAGCGTACTCTTCTTCTTCAGCACCTTGGCTCGCACGCTCTGCATGACCTTGTCGCGCAAGGCCGCGGCATCGCCGCCGGCGACGATCACTTCGGCAAAGCCGGCGTCGCGCGCGGCGGCGGCGGTATGCTCGCCAACCGCGAACAGCGGCAGCTGTGACAGATCGAGGTCCTGCAACTGCGGTGCGACGGCGCGGATCGCGTTGGCCGATGTCACGATGATGCCATCATAATCGGCCTCGCTTTCATCGTGGAAAGCGACCGGCTCGAACTTGAGCACCGGGGCGAGCAGCACCAGATGACCCCGCGCGCGCAGATTTTCCGCCGTCGCCTCATTGTCGGGATGCGGCCGTGTGACAAGAATGGACATCGCTTGTGTTCCCGAACCGCGTGGCGGTGACGCATTCACGAGGAGAGCTGCGCGTGACGATTGCGCAGGCCGACCCCGGAATGCTACCGGACGTACCAGAACTCTGCTTTACGAATGAGCGCAAGGCCGCAAATTGGATAACAATTCGCCAATGCTGGTATTGGGCATCGAGACCACCTGCGACGAGACCGCCGCGGCGGTGATCGAGCGCGCGCCTGACGGCAGCGGCAAGATCCTGTCCAATATCGTGCGGTCGCAGATCGAGGAACATGCCCGGTTCGGCGGCGTCGTGCCGGAGATCGCCGCGCGCGCCCATGTCGACTTGCTCGACGGCATCATCGACCGCGCCATGCAGGAGGCCGGCATCGGCTTCGCCCAGCTCAATGGCGTCGCCGCGGCTGCGGGGCCGGGGCTGATCGGCGGCGTCATTGTCGGGCTCACCACTGCGAAAGCGATCGCGATGGTGCACGACACGCCGCTGGTCGCAGTGAACCATCTTGAAGCGCACGCGCTGACGCCGCGCCTGACCGACGCACTCGAATTTCCCTATTGCCTGTTCCTCGCTTCGGGCGGCCATACCCAGATCGTCGCCGTCACCGGCGTCGGCCAGTATGTGCGCCTCGGCACCACCGTGGATGATGCGATCGGCGAGGCCTTCGACAAGGTCGCGAAGATGCTGGGCCTGCCCTATCCGGGCGGGCCGCAGGTCGAACGGGCGGCGAAGAGCGGCGATGCCACGCGCTTTGCGTTTCCGCGGCCCATGCAGGGACGCCCCGACGCGAATTTCTCGCTGTCGGGATTGAAGACGGCCGTGCGCAACGAAGCGAGCCGGCTCACTGAAATCACGCCGCAGGACGTCAGCGATCTCTGCGCGAGCTTCCAGGCCGCGGTAATGGACTCGACGGCCGACCGGCTGGGCGTCGGCCTGAAGCTTTTCCGCGAAAAGTTCGGTCCCCCCCGCGCGCTCGTTGCGGCCGGCGGCGTCGCCGCCAATCTGGCGATCCGCGGTGCCTTGCATGACGTCGCGCGACAGGCCAAGACGCAGCTCATCATGCCGCCGCCCGCACTCTGCACCGACAACGGCGCGATGATCGCCTGGGCCGGCGCCGAGCGCCTTGCGCTCGGCATGACCGACACGATGGAAGCGCAGCCCCGCGCGCGCTGGCTGCTCGATGCCAACGCCACGGCGCCGGCCGGCTACGGCAACACGCGAGCGGGATACTAGCAATGACCGCGTTCCACTCCGTCGCGGTGATCGGGGCCGGCGCCTGGGGCACGGCGCTGGCGACGGTCGCCGCGCGGGCCGGGCGCGCCGTGGCGCTGTGGGCGCGTAACGCCGAGCACGCGACGCGGATCGCATCGACCCGCGACAATCCGCGGCTGCCGGGCGTGATGCTCGCGCCGGAGATCATGGTCACGAGCGACCTGTCCCTCGCAGCGCGCGCGGACATGCTGCTGATTGCGACGCCGGCGCAGCATCTGCGCGGCGCCGTCAACATGCTGGCCTCGCATCTGGCGAAACCGGTGCCGATCGTCGCCTGCGCCAAGGGCATCGAGCACGGCACCCATAAGTTCATGACCGACGTCATCGCTGAAGCCGCGCCGCACGCGCAGCCGGCGATCCTGTCGGGCCCAAGCTTTGCCGACGATGTCGCGCGCGGCCTGCCGACGGCGGTGACGCTGGCGGCGAAGGACGAAGCCATCGCCAGCCGCCTGGTGCAGGCACTGGGCTCGGCGACGTTCCGGCCCTATCACACGACGGATGTGCGCGGCGTCGAGATCGGCGGCGCGGCCAAGAACGTGCTGGCGATTGCGGTTGGCATCGCGGTCGGGCGCAAGCTCGGTGCTTCTGCCCAGGCTGCGCTCACGACCCGCGGCTTTGCCGAGCTGACGCGCCTTGGCCGCGCGCTCGGTGGGCGCGGTGAGACGCTCATGGGTCTTTCCGGCCTCGGCGATTTGATCCTGACCTGTTCGAGCCTGCAGTCGCGCAACTTTGCACTCGGGCTGGCGCTCGGCCGCGGCGAGCAACCGCCCGCCGGCAAGCTCGCCGAGGGCGAGTTCACAGCGCCGGTGCTAATCGAACTCGCAGCTTCGCAAAACATCGAGATGCCGGTGTCAGAGGCGGTCGCGGCGATCCTGAGCGGAAAGAGCACGATCGACGCCGCGATCTCGGGGCTGCTGACGCGCCCCTTCAAGGCAGAGGAATGAACATGGCGTACTGGCTGGTGAAATCCGAACCGTCGGTGTGGTCCTGGGACCAGCAGGTGGCGAAGGGCGCCAAGGGCGAAGCCTGGACCGGCGTGCGCAATTACACCGCGCGCATCAACCTCGTGAACATGAAGAAGGGCGACAAGGCGTTCTTCTATCATTCCAACGAGGGCAAGGAGATCGTCGGCATCGCCGAGATCATCAAGGAAGCCTACCCCGACCCGACCGACAAGACCGACAAATTCGTCTGCGTCGATATCAAGGCCGACAAGCCGTTGAAGACACCGGTGACGATGGCGGCGATCAAGGCCGAGAAGAAGCTGGCCGACATGGCGCTGGTGAAATATTCGCGCCTTTCGGTGCAACCGGTGACGGCGGAGGAGTGGAAGCTCGTCTGCAAGATGGGCGGAATGTAATTCGCTCCATCTTCGCTACGCTATCCGGGCCTGCGGCTCCGGCAGCGCAAAGACCTCGCATGGCGCGGCGATGCCGCGCAGCGGATGCGGACCGAGCGCGACGAGCGGCATGTCGGTCTCGGCGGCGAGCGCGCCCGACACCAGCACGGTCCTGCCGAGCGGCTTGCACAATCCTTCGAGCCGGCTGGCGAGATTGACGGCGGGGCCGATCGCCGTGAAATCGAGCCGGTTGGCAGCGCCGATATTGCCCCACAGCATCTCGCCGAGATGAAGGGCGGCGCCGAACGCGAGCGGCGGCAGTCCCTGGGCACGGCGCTCTGCGTTGAGATACACCATTCCGGCTTCGGCCGCGCCCGCGGCGCGCAGGGCCGAATCGCAGGCGCGGCGCGGTGAAGCCTCGACCACCGGAAAGATCGCGAGCACGCCGTCGCCGATGAATTTCAGCACCTCGCCGCCGAAGGCGTGGACCGCACCGGCGATGCGGTCGAACCAGGCGTCGAGCGACGCGATGACATCGGCGGGCGGCGTGGTTTCCGACAGCAGCGTGAAGTTGCGCAAATCGGCATAGAGCAGCGCGGCCTGAATGGTCTCGCCGAGATCGCGCCGCAGGGGTGCCGCGAGCACACGCTCCGCGCTGCGCTTGCCGAGGTAGGCATCGAGCGTCGCGCGCAACGTGGCACGCGCGGCAAGCACCGCAAGAGGCGTCGCGGCGAAACGCGCGGCCTGGCGCAATTGCTCGATCTCGTCCGCGGTGAACGGACGCGGCCCGATCCAGCCGAGCAATGGACCATCGGGCCGTCCGACCGCGTCTTCGTGCACCTTGCCGTCCGCGATGTCGCGCAGCCAGCGGCGGCCGGCATCGTTGGGCGGATCGGGCGCAAGGCCCCCCGGCGCGAAGCCGAGCGCCTCGATCACGCGGCCGCCGTCTGCGCGCCACAGCCAGGTCCGCTTCGCGATCAGCGGGTGCGGCACCTCCAGCGTCAGGCTGCCCGCCGCAAGCGGCACGCCGTCGGCGAGCAGGTGCGCGCCGAGATCCGCGAGCAGGCGGTCGGCGCCGGGGCTGTCCGAGGCAGCATCGACAAGCCAGGCGAGGGTCGGGGAGAGTTGCATTGTCCGATGATGGCGAAGATGGGCCGTCTTTGTCACGGGCAATCCTTGACGGGCTGCTTTGGGGCCGCCATGTGCCAGTGTCAGCCCAGGAATGATCGCCAATGACCGAGCCGTTCGTAGTGCGTCGCGAGACCCAGATCGCAGCCCCGCGCGCCACCGTCTTCGCGTATTTGACCGATCCCGAGAAGATTCTGAGCTGGATGGGCTCCGACGCCACCACGGAGCCGCATCCGGGCGGGCTGTATCTGCTCAAGGGCATCGGCCCGCGCGGCGGCGACGCCCGCGGCGCATTCCGCGAAGTCGTGCCCGTGCATCGTCTGGCCTACACGTTCGGCTGGGAGGGCGGCCAGGAAGTGCCGCCCGGCTCGAGCCTGATCGAGATCGACCTGATCGAACGCGACGGCGGCACGCTGCTGCGCATGACCCATAGCGGGCTGCCAACCGCGGAGCAGGCTGCCGCGCACGCAACGGGATGGGCGCATTATCTGGGACGGCTCACGACTGCAGCCGCAGGCGGCGATCCCGGTCCCGACAACGGCGTTTCCACCAAGGCGCAACGACGCCCAGGCTAAACCGCCGCGGTCGCCACCACCTGCTGCAAGAGCTGCTCGCGCCTGGCCTGCGAACGCTGGCCCTTCATGGTCGCGGCGAAGCGCTCGAGGATACCATCCTCGAAGGCGGTGACGATGGTGTCGTGGACGTAGCTCTTGCGGCAGATCGCCGGCGTGTTGGAGAGCTGATCGGCCGCGGCGCGGATCGCCTCCAGCACCTGCTTCTTGCGGCCACGCTGGCTGGTCGCCGGCGTGATCCGCGACAGCGATTCCACGACGACGGCAGACGCCATTAGCGTGCGGAAATCCTTCAGCGAGATCTTGATGCCGGCGATCTCGCGCAGGAACGCGTTCACCTGCGTGGTGCTGACCGCGCGCACGATGCCGTAGGCATCGCGATACTGGAACATGCGCTTGCCGGGAACGCCGTTGAGGATGCCGATGGCGCGGACGAGCTTGGCCGCGTCGCATTCCTTGCGCACCGCCTTGCCGCCCTTGGCCTTGAACGTCAGCACGAAGCAATCGTCTTCCAGCGTGACGTTGGACTTGTGCAGCGTGGTGGCGCCGCGGGTGCCATTGAGGCGGGCATAGGACTCGTTGCCGGGACGGATCGCGGTGCGCGCGATCAATTCGATCACCGCCGAAAGCGCGAATTCACGCGTCGGCTCGTCGCCCGACAGGAACGCCGAGACCTTGCGCCGGATCTTTGGCAGTGCGCCGACGAGCTTTTCCAGCCGATGCGCCTTGCGGTGCTCGCGGACCTTCTCCCAATCGGCGTGATAGCGGTATTGCAGCCGGCCCGCGGCATCGCGTCCCACCGCCTGGAGATGCGAGCTCGGATCAGCCGAATAGCGCACCTCGCGATAGGCCGGCGGTACCGCCATGGCGTGCAGCCGGCGGATGGTGCGGGCATCGCGGATGTGGGCGCCGTTGGGCCGCACGAAGGAATAGCCCTTGCCGCGCCTGATGCGGCGGATGGTCAGCTCGTTCTGGTCGCCGAGCCGCAGGCCCAGCTCCTTGGCAAGGGCCTCGACCGTCGCCGCAGGCGCCGTATCGAACAGTTTTTTCGGGCTGGGACGGACGGAACCGGCCCGTTTCGGCCATTGTCCGAGGGCCTTGGCCAGCGCGACGGCAGCAGGATCGGCCGAAGCGGGCCGCATCGTCCCGAGATTCTGCTGATCCATCATAGTCTTAAGCCTTGGCCCTATCTGTTACCGTTCAATGCCGCTGTTCTGATTTTTGTTCCAAGGGGTCGCTTGGACGGTCTCTTGGGACCCGGGTTAGCCACTTAGGGTGTTCCGAACCGCATTGCGAGTCCCGAATCGGTGAGAAGCGGTTTCTAAATACCGCCTGCGACGCATGGGCGCCCTGCACGGGCCTATTCCCAAGATCTGGGTAAAGAGCCGAAGACCGCCTCCCAGCCTGTTTCAGATTTGCGACAGCCAGCCTTTGCACCTTGATCCTCCGCATGGCCGGCGGCTCGCCGAAGGTCCAGCTTGTGCACCTTGTCGGGCCCGGTTAGCCCGACGCATAATCGATCAACGATCAAGTCGGCTCGCCGGTGACCTGCGCTCGGCTTGCCGTATCTGGAGGGAAACATGTCCGAGAAGATCTACGACGTCCCCGCGGAATGGGCCAAGCGTGCCTGGGTCGACCAGGCCAAGTACAAGGACATGTACGCCCGCTCGATCTCGGACCCGAATGCGTTCTGGGCGGAGCAGGCCAAGCGCATCGACTGGATGCACGCGCCGACGAAGATCGAGAACGTCTCTTTCGCGCCCGGTAACATCTCGATCAAATGGTTCGAGGACGGCGTCCTCAACGTCGCCCACAATTGCATCGACCGGCATCTCCACAAGCGCGCCAACCAGACCGCGATCATCTGGGAAGGTGACGATCCCTCGCAGTCGAAGCACATCACCTACAAGGAGCTGCACGACGAGGTCTGCCGGATGGCGAACATCCTGCGCACCCGCAATGTCAAGAAGGGCGACCGCGTCACCATCTACCTGCCGATGATTCCGGAAGCGGCCTATGCGATGCTGGCCTGCGCGCGGATCGGCGCGATCCACTCCGTGGTGTTCGCCGGCTTCTCGCCCGACAGTCTCGCCCAACGCATCAACGACTGCCAATCCAGGGTGATCATCACCGCCGACGAAGGCCTGCGCGGCGGCAAGAAGGTGCCGCTCAAGGCCAATGTCGACGCGGCGCTCGCCAAGGCCGACGGCGTCGACTGGGTCGTCGTGGTCAAGCGCACCGGCGGCAAGATCGACATGAACCCGACGCGCGACCTCTGGTATCACGAGGCGGCGGCGATGGTGACGACGGAATGCCCGGTCGAGCACATGCATGCCGAGGATCCGCTCTTCATCCTCTACACCTCCGGCTCGACCGGCCAGCCCAAGGGCGTGTTGCACACCTCCGCCGGCTATCTCGTGTTCGCCGCGATGACGCATCAATACGTCTTCGACTATCACGACGGCGACATCTACTGGTGCACCGCCGACGTCGGCTGGGTCACCGGCCACAGCTACATTCTCTACGGGCCGCTCGCCAACGGCGCGACCACGCTGATGTTCGAGGGCGTGCCGAATTATCCGGATAATTCGAGGTTCTGGAACGTCATCGACAAGCACAAGGTCAACATCTTCTACACCGCGCCAACCGCGATCCGCGCGCTGATGCAGAGCGGCGACGAGCCGGTGAAGAAGACTTCGCGCGCTTCGCTCCGCCTGCTCGGCTCGGTCGGCGAGCCGATCAACCCGGAAGCCTGGGAATGGTATCACCGCGTCGTCGGTGACGACCGCTGCCCGATCGTCGACACCTGGTGGCAGACCGAGACCGGCGGCATCCTGATCACGCCGCTGCCGGGCGCGACCAGATTGAAGCCGGGCTCGGCGACGCAGCCGTTCTTCGGCGTGGTGCCCGAGATCGTCGATGCCGACGGCAAGGTGCTGGACGGCGAGACCACGGGCAATCTCTGCCTGACGCGGTCATGGCCCGGCCAGATGCGCACGGTCTATGGCGATCACGCCCGCTTCGAGCAGACCTATTTCTCGACCTACAAGGGCAAATATTTCACCGGTGACGGCTGCCGGCGCGACGCCGACGGCTATTACTGGATCACCGGCCGCGTCGACGACGTCATCAACGTCTCCGGCCACCGCATGGGTACGGCCGAGGTCGAGAGCGCGCTGGTGGCGCACGAGAAAGTGTCGGAGGCCGCGGTGGTCGGGTTCCCACACGACATCAAGGGCCAGGGCATCTACGCCTATGTCACCCTGATGGCCGGCATCGAGCCGAGTGAGGAGCTACGCAAGGAGCTCGTCACCTGGGTGCGCAAGGAGATCGGCCCGATCGCTTCTCCCGACCAGATCCAGTTCGCGCCCGGTCTGCCAAAGACCCGCTCCGGCAAGATCATGCGCCGCATCCTGCGCAAGATCGCCGAGGACGAACCGGGCAGCCTCGGCGACACCTCGACGCTCGCCGATCCCGCCGTGGTCGATGATCTCGTCAAGAACCGGCAGAACAAGAAGTCGGCGTAGCAGGACTCTCGTGCCCCGGACGCAGCGCAACGCTCCTTGAGCGGTGCGCTGCACCTGCCTTGCGCGTCGAAGACTCGCGTAAACGCGCCTACGGCGCTGCCCCGCGTCCGGGACACGAAATCGCATCCCCGCCAAAGCCCCCGAGACAACGGCCGTTCACATCCTCACGCATTCGTCAGAGCGCTCTGCGGCACGCCTGCATCTTTCCGGCCGAGTGTTGTTTTCTTGTCATTTACTTTATTTCGAACATTTCCTTTGTTCCCTCTGCTGGCTGGCCCTTGGCGGCCGTGCGTGGAAACCATCCGGTTAACAGGCGCGGTTAAGAATATCGGGGCGCGGCGCCAATTGCCGGGTTTTGCGTAATTTTGGACGGTCCGTTCGGGGCAAGGGGAAAATCGATGTCAATGAGGATTGCTGTGGCGGTCGCCGCCACCGTTTCGGCAGGGGTCTTGATGTCGACGGCGGCGCAGGCGCGGCCGGAAATGGTGGGGGCGCACCTGGCCGATTATTCGCCGGGCACCATCGTGGTCAAAACCAACGAGCGTCGGCTTTATCTGATCCTCGATAACGGCCACGCCGTGCGCTATCCGGTTGGTGTCGGCAAGTCCGGCAAGCAATGGGCCGGCACCACCCGCATCGACGGCAAGTACCGCAATCCGGCCTGGTCGCCGCCCGCCGAGGTGAAGCGCGACAAGCCGACCATCCCCGACGTCATTCCGGGCGGCTCGCCGCGCAATCCGATGGGTGTTGCGGCGATGACGCTGGCCGGCGGCGAATACGCGATTCACGGCACCAACGTGCCGGGCTCGATCGGCGGCTTCGTCTCCTATGGCTGCATCCGCATGCTCAACGACGACATCACCGATCTCTATGGCCGCGTCTCCGTCGGCACCACGGTGGTCGTGACGCGCTGATCTCTGGAATCAACAAGCCGAGACACCAGAGCCGCGTCTTTCGACGCGGCTTTTTCGTTACCAGAAGCGCCAGCTGCGCGCGCACCAGCCATCGCGGTGGCCGCCATTGTAGCTCCGCGCGTAACCGCCGGCGAGCATCGCCGCAGATACGTCGGCCGTACGCTTCGTTGCGACGTTAGCGAGGATGCGCCCATATTTGTCGGGGCCGAGGTTGGTGATCGTGACATCGCCCTGGCGGAGCAGATCGCGCAGCGCAGCGCTCGCCGCTTCGGCCTTGTCGAGTTCTTCCCGGCATGAGGCCTTCATTTCCGGCGCATCGATGCCGCGCAGGCGAACGCGCGCGGCAAGAACGCGTCCATCGCGCTGGCGCACGCGGGCAAGGAAGGTATCGCCGTCGATCGTGCGAATGACATCGACCGGCTGACGAATTTTCGGATCGGCCTGCAGAATGATTTCGGCATCCCGCGATTGACCATCGGTCGCATGCGGGAAGGGCCAGTTCATCCCGTGCCGGAACGCGAACACCACGGCCACCACGATTCCGACCACGAACATCCACGGCAACAGCCCTGAGAACCGGCGGCCAAACGGCGAGCCGCTATACGAAGGCCGATAGGGATGGCTGGGGTCGAAACGCGACATCCGCGCACGCTAGGGCTGAGTCGGGCAGTCCGGCAAGACAGCTCAACAGCAAGCTTCAGAAATCCGAGGCGATGCCTTTGCGCTCCCAATCGCCGTAGCGGGTCGGTTCGGGTCCCTTCGGTCCCTGCAATTCCTTCGGCGCCGACTTGGCGCCGTCCCTGGCATGCGCAGCCGCGGCCTGCCGGCGCGCCTCGGCTTCGGCCAGCGCGCGCTGGGCGGCCGGCGTGAGCTGCTTGCGATCGGGAACGGAGGGCTGGTCACTCATCGTGTGGGTTCCTAGCGCAGGATCGGAACGCGCGCGACGTCCAATAAAGCATTGCTGAAATGGTCGTGACGGGATGTAAACGCCAGAGACCATTCTTACATTTGGCATATTCGCGTGCCAGAGATCGATTTGTCTAGGCATGCGCCCCTTCGGCGGAACTGCCGCTCGCTAAGAACCTTAAGCCGCATGCCATCTCAACGTTTCGCCCCTCCGTCCGAAGTGCCTGGTCTTGCGGCGCGGCGGATCGCCGCCGATATCGTCGACAGCGTGCTGCACAAGCACCGCACGCTCGATGAGCAGCTCGACGGCGCTGGCGCCCATCCCGGATTGAAGACGCTCGCCGATCGCGACCGTGCGCTGATGCGCCGCCTGGTTGCGACTGTGCTGCGCCGGCTCGGCACGCTCGGCCATGTGCTGTCCCGCCTGCTCGACAAGGGCATTCCCTCCGACGCGCCGCGGGCGCAGAGCGCACTGCTGATCGGAGCCGCGCAGATCCTCTGGATGGACGTCCCCGATCACGCCGCCGTCGATCTCTCCGTTCGCCTCGTGCAATCCGACCGGCGCGCCGCGCGCTATGCTGGCCTCGTCAATGCCGTGCTGCGCCGCTGCGCGCGCGAGGGCCAGGCGCTGGTCGAAGAAGTCGCCGCGCAATCGCTGGACCTGCCGCCATGGCTGCTTGCGCGCTGGAGCGCGCATTATGGCGAGGCGACCGCAAGGGACATGGCGCTGGCGCTCGGCCACGAGCCGTCGCTCGATCTCACCGTGAAATCGGACCCCGCGCAATGGGCGAGCCGCCTGCACGGCGAGACACTGCCGACCGGGACGGTGCGGATGCTGCTGCATGGGTCGGTGACCATGCTGCCCGGCTTTGCCGAAGGACAATGGTGGGTGCAGGACGCCGCCGCCGCGCTGCCGGCCCGGCTGTTCGGCGACATCAAGGGCAAGTCCATTGCCGATCTCTGCGCCGCCCCCGGCGGCAAGGCCGCGCAACTGGCGCAGGCCGGCGCGCATGTCACGGCGATCGACCGCTCGCCCGCCCGGGTGGCGCGGCTGCGCGAGAATCTGGCGCGTTTGTCGCTCCAGGCCGAGACCGTCGTCGCCGACGCCGCGGAATGGGCCGGCCCTGCCGAAGGTTTTGATGGTATCCTGATCGACGCGCCCTGCACCTCGACCGGCACGATCCGCCGTCATCCCGACGTGGCCTGGCTACGGCAGGAGTCCGACATCGCCGCCCTGACCACGCTCCAGCAGCGGCTGCTGAAGAAATCCGTCTCGCTGCTCAAGCCGGGCGGGACGCTGGTCTACTGCACCTGTTCGCTGGAACCCGAAGAGGGCGAGCAGGCGATCGCCGCGCTGCTGGCCGCGGAGCCCGCGCTTCGCCGGGTCCCGGTCGAGGCTTCCGAGGTGTCGGGGCTGAACGAGATCGTCACCGCCGAGGGCGATTTGCGTACCCTGCCCAGCCATCTGCCGAACGCCGATCCCAAGCTCGGCGGGCTCGACGGATTTTTCGCGGCCCGGCTCGTTAAATCCTGATTTTGCACCGGATTTTCCCGCCCCGTCGCTGATTCGCGCCGTTCAAGGTGGTGTCAGCCGTCCGATTTTGGGATTAATAAGGATTCGTCGGAATCCTCTCCCCCTTCAAGGCAAGGCGTGTCGGTCGCTCAACGCAGACGTATCTCGACGCTGGTGATGAACCGCTTCGCGCGGAACATGCTCGCGCGCGCGAGCGGCGGTTCCGTTGCGCTGTCGCGGGTCTGGCCCGGCCGCACCGACCGACTGATCATAGCGCCGCATGATCTTCGCACCGCGGATGCGACCCGCGCCGCCGAGATCTATGCCGGCCGCTTCGTCTTCGCCGGCAAGATCGTCAATTGTCACGGCCGCTCGATCTTCGATCTCGAGCCGCCGTCGGAGGATTGGGAGGTTGCGCTGCTCGGCTTCGGCTGGCTGCGCCATCTGCGTGCCGCCGACACCGCGCTGACGCGCGCCAATGCGCGCGCGCTGGTCGAGGACTGGATCGCCAACCCCGCCAACAAGCGTCGTGCCGTCGCCCGGCGCGCCGACGTGCTGGCGCGACGCGTGATCTCGCTGCTGTCGCAGGCGCCGCTGGTGCTCAACGACACCGACAACAAATTCTACCGCCGTTACTTGCGCGCCCTCGCGCGCGAGATCCGCTTCCTGCGCTACACCATGGTCAACATCCCGGACGGGGTGCCGAAGCTCCAGGTGCTGATCGCGTTGTGCTACGCGGCGCTGTGCCTTGCCAACCAGGCGCGCCAGATCCGCAGCGCCTCGAAAAAGCTGTCGGACGAATTGCAGCGACAGATCCTGCCGGACGGCGGCCACATCTCCCGCAACCCGGGCGCGCTGATCGAGCTCCTGATCGACCTGCTGCCGCTGCGGCAGACCTTTGCCGCGCGCAACATCGCGCCGCCGCCGGCGCTGCTCAACGCGATCGACCGCATGATGCCGATGCTGCGCTTCTTCCGGCACGGCGACGGCAATTTCGCGCTATTCAACGGCATGAGCGCGACGCCATCGGACCTGCTCGCCACGCTGCTCGCCTATGACGACACCCA
Source organism: Bradyrhizobium sp. Bra64 (assembly GCF_024519875.1). NCBI lineage: Bacteria > Pseudomonadati > Pseudomonadota > Alphaproteobacteria > Hyphomicrobiales > Nitrobacteraceae > Bradyrhizobium > Bradyrhizobium sp. Bra64. The sequence continues at coordinate 82,323 of NZ_JALJRD010000007.1, forward strand.
CGGCGCGCCGATGGCTAACATGCCGCATACCGGCTTCCAGCGCCTCGACGCCGGCCAGACCACCGTGATCATCGACACCGGCCCGCCGCCGCCGGCCGGTGTCAGCCACGACGCCCATGCCGGCTGCCTGTCGTTCGAACTCTCATCCGGCATCAGCCGCATCGTCACCAATTGCGGCATGCCGACCACCGGCCGCGACAATTGGCGGCCGTTCGCGCGCGGCACCCCGGCGCATTCGACGCTGACCTATCACGACACCTCGTCATGCCAGTTCGTGGAGATGTCGGCGATGAAGCGGCTGTTGCACGGCGCGCCCGTCACCAGCGGCCCCGTCGAGGTCGAGAGCTATCGCGAAATCGTGCAGAACGGCACGCTGCTCACGACCTCGCATGACGGCTACTTGGCCAAGTTCGGCGCGATCCATCGCCGCGCACTGATGATCGCCAATGACGGCGCGCGCATCGACGGAGAGGACACGCTGTCGCCGCCGCAAGGCGGGCGCTTCAAGGGTGCCGACGCCGATTTCGCAGTGCGCTTCCATTTGCATCCGGCGGTGAAGGCGAGCCGGCTGTCCGATGCCCGCGGCGTCATGCTGGTGCTGCCGAACCGCGACGTCTGGACCTTCGAGGCCTTGGACGACAAGGTCGACCTCGAGGACAGCGTGTTCCTGGCCGGCAATGACGGGCCCCGCCGCACCGCGCAGATCGTGATCCGCCAGGATGCGCGCCAGGCGCCCTCGATCCGCTGGAGCTTCGTGCGCTCCACCGCCTCGCCCGCAGTCACCAATGCCCGCAGGAATGCGCGTCGGGAGCCGGAACTTCCGCTGTAAACGCGCACGATTCGGCCCCATCTCGTCGTTGTGAAAGCGGGCGAAAACTGCTATCGAGCCCTCGCTCGCGCGACTGGCGACCTTGGATGGAGCACCATCGGGAAGCGCGGGACATAGAAGCCGCGCGCCTGGGCATAGACACTCCTTAAGACAGAGGATCTTGCTCATGACTGACCACCCCCGCCGCGTCACCCGCGCTCTTCTCTCCGTCTCCGACAAAACCGGCCTGATCGAGTTCGCCAAGGCGCTTGCCGCGCATGGCGTCGAACTGGTTTCGACCGGCGGCACCGCCAAGGCAATCGCCGCCGCCGGGCTGAAGGTGAAAGACGTCTCGGAGCTGACCGGCTTCCCCGAGATGATGGACGGCCGGGTCAAGACGCTGCATCCGAAGGTGCATGGCGGCCTGCTCGCGATCCGCGACAACAAGGACCACACGGAGGCGATGAAGGCGCACGGCATCGCGCCGATCGATCTCCTCGTCGTCAACCTCTATCCGTTCGAGGCGACCGTCGACAAGGGCGCCGGCTTCGAGGATTGCATCGAGAACATCGACATCGGCGGTCCCGCGATGATCCGCGCCGCCGCGAAGAACCATGACGACGTCGCCGTCGTGGTCGAGGCGCAGGACTATCAGGCCGTGCTCGACGAGCTCGCCGCCAACGACGGCGCGACCACGCTGAAGCTGCGCCGGCGCCTTGCCGCAAAGGCCTATGCGCGCACCGGCGCCTACGATGCCGCGATCTCGAACTGGTTCAACCGCCAGCTCGAGATCGACGCGCCCGACTTCCGCGCTTTCGGCGGCAGGCTGATCCAGTCGCTGCGCTATGGCGAGAACCCGCACCAGACTGCCGCGTTCTATGCGACACCCGACAAGCGCCCGGGCGTTTCGACCGCGCGGCAGTTGCAGGGCAAGGAGCTCTCCTACAACAACATCAACGACACCGATGCGGCCTATGAATGCATCGGCGAGTTCGACGCCAAGCGCACCGCGGCCTGCGTCATCGTCAAGCACGCCAACCCCTGCGGCGTCGCCGAGGGATCCGACCTCGTCAGCGCCTATCGCAAGGCGCTAGCCTGCGATTCCACCTCCGCCTTCGGCGGCATCATCGCGATGAATCGCGCGCTCGACGCCGACACCGCGCGCGAGATCACGAAGATCTTCACCGAGGTGATCATCGCGCCCGACGCCAGCGAGGAGGCGATCGCCATCATCGGCGCGCGCAAGAATCTGCGCCTGCTGCTCGCCGGCAGCCTGCCCGACCCGCGCGCCCCCGGCCTCACCGCCAAGACCGTGGCGGGCGGTCTGCTCGTGCAGAGCCGCGACAACGCCGTCGTCGACGACATGACCTTCAAGGTCGTGACCAAGCGCGCCCCTGATGATGCCGAGATGCGCGATCTCAAGTTCGCGTTCCGTGTCGCAAAGCACGTCAAGTCCAACACCATCATCTACGCCAAGGATCTCGCCACCGTCGGCATCGGCGCGGGCCAGATGAGCCGGGTGGATTCAGCGCGCATCGCAGCGCGTAAGGCCCAGGATGCGGCGGCCGAGCTGAAGCTCGCCGAGCCGCTCACCAGGGGCTCGGTGGTGGCGTCGGACGCGTTCTTCCCGTTCGCCGACGGCATGCTCGCCTGCATCGAGGCCGGCGCCACCGCCGTGGTGCAGCCCGGCGGCTCCATGCGCGACGACGAGGTGATAAAGGCCGCCGACGAGCACGGCATCGCCATGGTGTTCACGGGAACGCGGCACTTCAGGCACTGATTGATCAGCGGTAGCCCGGATTCGCTTCGCGAAATCCGGGCTACGAAGCGCGGCTACTCTCGCACCCGCATCAACAGCCCCAGCCCCGCGACGAAGAACACGACCAGCACGGCCATGCCGGCCTTCTGGCTCGCCGTCACCGCGGTGATCATGCCGACCAGCAACGGACCGATGAAGGACGTGACTTTTCCCGTCAACGCGAACAGACCGAAATACTGCGCGATGCGGTCCTTCGGCGCCAGACGAATGAGAAGTGTGCGTGAAGCCGCCTGGAGCGGACCGCCGGCCGCGCCGATCAGGCAGCCCAGCACGAGATAGGCGCGCTCTGCGGCGCTCGAGAACAGAGGCGCGCCCGGCTGGGGGGCTGCGACCTTGACGAACAGCACGCTGTCCTTGTCGACCAGAAGGATCGCCGCCACCGCGAGCAGGAGGAGCAGCAGGCTGCCGGCAATGACGCGCTTCGGGCCCAGGGAATCGTCAAGCTTGCCGCCAAGCCATGCGCCGAACGTGCCCGCGATTGCGAGCATGATGCCGAAGGTGCCGATCTGGATCGTGTGCCAGCCGAACGTGCCCGCGGCATAGATGCCGCCAAAGGCAAACAGCGACACCAGGCCGTCGGTGTAGATCATGTTGGCGAGCAGAAATGCCGCAAGCGATTGCTGCTTCGGCAGGCTTCTGATCGATTGCTTCAGCTCCGACAGACCCTCGTGCAGCGCCTCGCGCACCGGGCGCTTCGCCGGATAATCCGGCGTGAAAAGAAACATCGGGGTCACGAAGATGATGAACCAGAGCCCGGTCAACGGTCCGGCAGCGCGGTCGCCCTGATGGCTGGCGGGATCGAGTCCGAACAGCGGCGTGAGGCCGAGCAGCGTGCGGCCGGTTTCGGGATTGGCGGCGAGCAGGCCGAGCACGATGATCAGGCTGACGATACCGCCGATATATCCGGTCGCCCAGCCGGTGCCGGAGAGCCGGCCGATCCGCTCCGGCGGCACCAGGGTCGGCATCATCGCGTTATTGAAAACGGTGGCGAATTCGGCGCCGACGCTGGCGAGCGCGACAGCGGTGAGCAGCGGCGGAATGATCGAGGGATCGCCGGGCCTGCCGATCCATAGCATGCAGGACGCGAGCACCAGCACCGCACCGAATCCCGCGATCCACGGCTTCCTGCGGCCAGAGGCATCGGCGATGGCGCCCAGCACCGGCGACATCAGCGCGATCGCAAGGCCCGCGGCGGCCATCGCAAAGCCCCACAGCGATTGGCCGGTCGCCGGATTGGGCGCAATGCTGGTGGCGAAATACGGCGCGAACACGAAGGTCGTGATCAGCGTGAAATAAGGCTGCGCGGCCCAGTCGAAGAAGATCCAGCTGACGACGGCGGCGCGCGGCGGATAGGTCCGCTCGGTGCCAGCCACGCGCGTGTCCGAGGCGATCGTCGTCACCATTGATGTCCCATCACAAACAGTTTTGCCCCTCTTGGCGCAAACGGTATAGCATTATGGCGACGCGTGTGAATTGCCGGGGCCACGACGGAAGTTTGATGATGTCGTCATTTTCGACACGGCGGACATTTCTCGCCTTCATTGCCACTCTGGCGTTCGCTGTTCCGGCCGCGACCGCGCAGGATGCGCGGCGGGCCTATGTGCCGCCCGCACTCGATACAGTGCACGCCGTTCCCGCCGAGCACGGCATGGTGGTGGCGCAGGAGAATATCTCTGCGCAGGTCGGCGCCGATATCCTGCGGCGTGGCGGCAATGCGGTCGATGCCGCGGTCGCCACCGGCTTCGCCATGGCAGTGACCTATCCGCGCGCCGGCAATATCGGCGGCGGCGGCTTCATGGTGATCCATTCCGCCGAGCGCAACGAGGACATCGCGATCGACTATCGCGAGACCGCGCCGGCTGCGACCACGCCGCAGATCTTCCTCGGCGCTGACGGCAAGCCCGACGCTGCCAAATCGCGAGATTCCGCGCTCGGCGTCGGCGTGCCCGGAACCGTCGCAGGTCTTGCGCTGGCTCTTGAAAAATATGGCTCGGGCCAGTTCACGCTGGCGCAATTGCTCGAGCCCGCGATCGCGCTTGCCCGCGATGGCTTCGTCGTCAGCGACGACATCGCCGACACTTTGCCGGGCTGGCACCGGCGACTGGCACGCTGGCCTTCTTCGGCCAAGATATTCTCGCGGCCTGATGGTACGCCGCTCGGCGAAGGCGACCGGCTGGTGCAGACCGATCTTGCCGAAACGCTGTCGGCCATCGCCACACAGGGCCCGCGCGGCTTTTATGACGGCGCGGTCGCGGACAAGCTTGTCAGGGCCATCTCCGACGCCGGCGGCATCATGACGTTGGCCGATCTGAAGACCTATCAGCCGGTGATCCGCGCGCCGGTGCGCGGCACTTATCGGGGCTATGACATCGTGTCGATGCCGTTGCCATCGTCCGGCGGCGTGGTGCTGGTGGAGACGCTCAACATCCTCGAAGGTTTCCAGCTCGCCGATTTGAAGCAGGGCTCGCCGGCCTCGCTGCATCTGCTGATCGAGGCCATGAAGCGCGCCTATGCGGACCGCGCGCGCTATCTCGGCGATCCTGCCTTCGTCAACGCTCCGATCGAGACGCTCACCGCCAAGGACTACGCCGCCAAGCTGCGGGCAACCATCTCCGCCGATCGCGCCACGCCGTCGAAGGAGCTCGTTTCCGCCGCCGCCGCGCCGCGCGAGGGCAGCAATACCACGCATTTTTCCATCGTCGACAGCCGCGGCAACGCCGTCAGCAACACCTATACGCTGAACTTCAGCTACGGCGTTGGTCTCGTCGCCGAGGGCACCGGCGTGCTGCTCAACAACGAGCTCGACGATTTCACTGCGGCGGTCGGCGCTTCCAATGCCTACGGCCTCGTCGGTTACGAGGCCAATTTGCCCGGGCCCGGCAAGCGGCCGCTCTCGTCGATGTCGCCGACGATCGTGCTGAAGGACGGCAAGCCGGTGCTAGTGACGGGCTCGCCCGGCGGCAGCCGCATCATCTCGACCGTGCTCCAGGTGATCGTCAACGTGCTCGATTACAAGATGGACGTCGCGGCCGCCGTGGCCGCGCCACGGCTGCATCACCAATGGCTGCCCGACGAGGTGCGAGTCGAGCGCGGCTTTCCCGACCCTGTCCTGTTCGAGCTAAAGGCGATGGGTCATCTCGTGGTCGAGCCGATGGGGCAGACATCGGCCAATTCGATCGCGGTGACGCCGAACGGTCCGCTCGGCGCGCCCGATCCGCGCACCCGCGGCGCGGAGGCGGCGGGACAATAGCACCTGAGCCGGGCGCCGGGCTTTTGAGACAGGCTGCGGCGTGATATCGACGCAGCCTCCGATTTCATGACGAGCTTCCATGAAACGTTTCTTTCGTATCTCAGCCGCGCTCGTTGCGCTGGCGCTGCTGACAGCCGTCGCGCTCAACTTCATCTACCGGCCGGGCGACGCGATCCGGGTCGCGACCGGCTTCGTCGCGCACAACGTTTGCAGCAAGACCTTCGTCTCCGGCCTCGACCCGCAGGCCGTGTTCGCGGAGACGACCGAGCGCGACGGCATACGCCGCCTGCGCCCGCTGATGCGGCTTGATCTCGATCGCGCAGCGAAGACGGCCGACGTCACCGTGCTCGGAGGCTTTCGCAGCCACGCGATCTTTCGCGACGGCTTTGGTTGCGTGCTGCAGCATGGGACGACCATGCCCTATCTGCCGAAGATCGACCTCGTCGCGGCGAAGACGCCGAAGGCACCACCGCTGCTGCCCGACATCGCCGACGATGCCGTGGTCGAGCCCGGCGATCCCGCGCTCAAGGCCGCGCTCGACCATGCCTTCGAGGAGCCGGCGACGCCACCGTTCCGGCGCACCAAGGCCGTGGTCGTGGTGCGCGACGGCCGGGTGATCGCCGAGCGCTATGCCGCGGGCATCGGCGTCGAAACCCAGCTGCTCGGCTTCTCCATGACGAAGTCCGTCATCAACGCGCTTATCGGCATCATGACACAGCGGGGCCAGACCAGCCCGTCGATACCGGCGCCCGTGCCGGAATGGCGCAGCGCCTCCGATCCCCGCCGCGAGATCGAGGTCGAGCATCTCATGCGGATGACGACGGGTCTCGCGCTGGACGAGACCAACAGCGGCTTCGATCCATCGAGCCAGATGATTTATCTGCACGACGACATGGCGGGGTTCGCGGTACAGGCTGCGCTGATCGCGCCGGTCGGCCGTCGCTGGCACTATTCGAGCGGCACCACGCAGATTCTCGCGCGCATCGTCCGCGACGGCACCGGAGGCGTCGAGCGGAGCCTCGCCTTCGCCTGGCGCGAATTGTTCAATCCGCTCGGCATGCGCCACGTGACGCTGGAGCTCGACGGTACCGGCACGATCCAGGGCACCACCTACATGCTGGCGAGCGCACGGGACTGGGCCCGCTTCGGCCTGCTCTATCTCGACGATGGCGTGATCGCTGGCAGGCGCATCCTGCCCGAGGAATGGGTAGATTTTTGCGCGGCGGCCACGCTCGACGCCGACTATGGCGCCGGCTTCTGGACCAACCGCAGCGAACACGAACATGCGAAGGGCCGGGTCCGCGCCGGCATTCCGCGCGATGCGTTCTTCGCCTCCGGCGATCTCGGCCAGCGCGTCATCATCATCCCCTCGCAGCGCATGGTGGTCGTGCGACTTGGCGATTCCGTCGATCCAAGCGGGGACATCCGCGGCGTGGCACGGCTGATCAAGGAAGTGATCGAGGCCGTGCGATAGGCCTTACCGCCCCACCTGGTACGGCCCGCCCTTTTCCAGCGCTCTGGCGTAGGCCGGCCGCGCATGGATGCGCTCAAGGAACGCCATCGCCTTGGGATGGCCGAGCTCGAGCCCGCCCCGCGCCTGGGCAGCTTCGAGCGGAAAGCTCATCTGGATATCGGCGGCGGTGAACTCGTTGCCGGCGAACCACTCGGTCTTTCCGAGCTCGCCTTCCCAATAATCCATGTGCTGCTTCAGCTGCGGATTGACCATCGCGGTGAGCGCCTGGTTCGAGACCTTGCGCACCAGCGGACGAAGCAGCGCCGGCGCGCGCTTCGGCATCAGCGTGAACAGCAGCTTGAGCAGCAGCGGCTGCATCGCCGAGCCCTCCGCATAATGCAGCCAGTAGGTGAAGCGCAGCCGCTCCGGCGTGTTCGGCGGCGGGATCAGCCGGCCGTTGCCGTAAGTGGCGATGAGATATTCGATGATCGCGCCTGATTCGGCGATGGTGTTGCCGTTGTCGGTGATGACGGGCGACTTGCCGAGCGGGTGGATGGCGCGCAGCTCCTTCGGTGCGCGCATGTCGGGCTGGCGCTGATAGCGCACGATCTCATAGGGCACACCCAACTCTTCGAGCAGCCACAGCACGCGCTGCGAGCGGGAATTGTTGAGGTGGTGAACGGTCAGCATCGCGCGGTCCTTGGGGCTGGGCGTGGTCGGTCGGCCGCGCCGTTCGTGCCAGCCCGGGACCGCAATGTCGAGCCATCCGGTCGGATATTTTAACCCGGGTATATTGACGTTGATAATTTACCCGGATATTAAATGGGCCAAAGGTCAACAAAGATGGCAATGATTTCGATGCAAAGGACTTTCACCGCCTTCCAGGGCACGCGCCGCCTGGCGTCCGGGCCGGCAGGAGAAGTCGCGCTGGTGGTCAAGCGGATGGCACCGCGGCCGGACGAGCCCATCATCATCTTCGAGGACGGCACGGGCCGATCGATCGACTTCGATCTGCGCGGCGGGGATCGCGAGGTGCTGGCGCGGCTGGCAAAGCTCGTCCCGCCTCCGGTGGAGGAGACCGCAGCACCGAGCGAACCGCGCGGGCGCGGCCGGCCGAAGCTCGGCGTGGTCGCGCGCGAGGTGACGCTGTTGCCGCGGCACTGGGAGTGGCTCAGCGCACAACCGGGCGGCGCCTCAGTCGCACTGCGAAAACTCGTCGACGAAGCGCGCCGCGCAAGCGGCGACAAGGACCGCGAGCGGCAGGCGCGCGATGCGGCCTATCACTTCATGTCGACCATGGCCGGCAACCTGCCGCAGTTCGAGGAGGCGTCGCGGGCGCTGTTCGCGGACGACCGGCGGCGTTTCACCGGACTGATCGCGGACTGGCCCACTGACATCCGCGACCACATCGTCAAGCTCGCCTACAGCGACTGCGCCTAGGCGCACCGCTCTTTCTCTACCCCATCGACGGCCGAGCCGCGCCTTGTGCGGCAACGGCTTCGCTCGCCCTGTTGAAAGGCCAATCCATGTCCGCCGCCACGCCGCTCTGGAAAACATTCTTCCGCTTCCTCGCACCGCTGATGCTGAGCAACGCGCTGCAATCGCTGTTCGGGACGATCAGCAACGTCTATCTCGGCCAGATGATCGGCGTCGACGCGCTGGCGGCGGTCTCGGTGTTCTTCCCCATCATGTTCTTCCTGTTCGCCTTCGTCATGGGGCTGAGCACCGGCGCCACGGTCCTCATCGGCCAGGCCTTTGGCGCGGGCGAGCGCGGCAGGATCAAGGTCGTCGTGGGCACGACGCTCGCGATCGGCCTGCTGCTCTCGATATCCGTCGCGCTCGTCGGCGGCCTGTTCAGCCGGCAATTGATGACGGCGCTCGCCACGCCCGCGGACATTCTCGACCAGGCCAGCGCCTATGCCCGCGTCATGCTGCTCACGATGCCGCTCGGCTTCGTCTTCCTGCTGATGACGGCAATGATCCGTGGCGTCGGCGATGCGCTCACGCCGCTGCTGGCGCTGGCGTTGTCGACCGCAATCGGCCTGATCCTGACGCCGATGCTGATCCGCGGTTCGTTCGGGCTGCCGGTGACCGGCATCACCAGCCCGGCATGGGCAGCCGCGATTGCCAACGCGCTGACGCTGATCGCGCTGGCGATCCATCTGCTGCGGAAGAAACATGCGCTAGCCCCGGACGCGGCAATGCTGCGTCATCTGCGGCTCGATCGCGCCATGCTCGGAAAGATCCTCGGCGTCGGGCTGCCGAGCGCCATCGGCATGGTGGTGATGGCGATCGCCGAGCTGGTGCTGCTCGGCCTCGTCAACGGCTTCGGCTCGAACGCCACCGCCGCCTACGGCGCCGTCAACCAGGTGATGGGCTACACGCAGTTCACGGCGATGTCGATTTCGATCGCAGTCTCGATCCTCGGCGCGCAGGCGGTCGGCGGCGGCGACAGGGCGCGGCTCGACGGTATCGTGCGCACCGGCCTCGGGTTCAACATCGTCCTGACCGGCGGCCTGGTGACGCTGATCTATCTCGCGCCGCGCGCCGTGCTCGGCATCTTCATCACCGACGATGCCGTGCTCGAACTGGCGAAAGGCCTGCTTCGCATCGCGCTGTGGAGCTCGGTGCCGTTCGGCCTCGCGACGGTGTTTTCAGGCGCGATGCGCGCGGCCGGCGTGGCGCTGACCCCGATGCTGCTCGCGATCTTCGCCATCGTGGCGATCGAGCTGCCGGCCGCGGTGATTCTCAGCCGCACCATCGGCCTTCAGGGTGTGTGGGCCGCCTATCCGATCGTGTTCTGCGCCATGTTCCTTTTGCAGATGGGCTATTACCTTCTGGTGTGGCGCAAGCGGACGATCCGGCGTCTGATCTGACGGGATCATCAAGGTATTATGACCATCATTAAACGGTGGACCTGTGGCGCGCGCTGCGCCACAATGGATCAAAAGCGTCGTCAGGGAGAACGATTTTGACCCGCACAGCCCCGCAGTTCCTGTTCGATTTCGGCAGCCCGAACGCCTATCTCAGCCATCTGGCGATCCCGGCGATCGAGCAGCGCATCGGAGTCAAATTCGAGTACGTTCCGATCCTGCTCGGCGGCATCTTCAAATCGACCAACAACAAGTCACCGGCCGAGACGCTCGCCGGCGTCAAGAACAAGCGCGAATTCCAGGCGGTCGAGACCGAGCGGTTCATCAAGCGCTTCAAGGTCCAGCCCTACGTCTTCAATCCCAACTTCCCCGTCAACACGCTGAACCTGATGCGCGCCGCGATCGCGGCACAGCTTGAGGGCGTGTTCGAAAAATACGTCGAGGCCGCCTTCCACCACATGTGGCGCGAGCCGAAGAAGATGGACGATCCGGACGTCGCGGCGAAGGCGCTGGCGTCCTCCGGTCTCGATGCCCAAAAGCTGTTCGCCCGCGCCCAGGAGCCCGAGGTCAAGGGCAGGCTGATCAAGAACACCGAGGAGGCGGTCGCGCGCGGCGCGTTCGGCTCGCCGACCTTCTTCGTCGGCAACGAGATGTTCTTCGGCAAGGAGCAGTTGCGCGAGGTCGAGGAGATGGTGTCGGGGAAATAGCCACTCATTCCCCAGCGACAGAATGTGACCGCGGCAGCATTCTGGATTGCTTCGCTTCGCTCGCAATGACGACTATGATAGACCGCCAATAGCAATAGCAATAACAAGGACAATCCCATGCGCATCCTCGTGGTCGGCGCCGGCGCCATCGGCGGCTATTTTGGTGGCAGGCTGTTGCAGGCCGGCCGCGACGTAACCTTCCTGGTCCGGCCGCGCCGCGCCGCCGAACTTGCGAGCGCCGGCCTCGTCATCAAGAGCCCGAACGGCGACGTGACCTTGAAAAATCCGCCGACCGTTCAGGCCGACAAGCTCAGGGACAAGTTCGACATCGTGCTGCTCAGCTGCAAGGCGTTCGACCTCGATGACGCCATCAATTCGTTCGCTGCGGCGGTCGGGCCTGATACAGCGATCATTCCGATGCTCAACGGCATGAAGCATCTCGAGATCCTCGACCGGAAATTCGGCGTCGAGCGCGTGCTCGGCGGTCTGTGCGCCATCGCCGCGACGCTGAACGAGAAGCGCGAGGTGGTGCAGCTGCAGCCGATGCAATCGATCAATTACGGCGAGCGCGACGGCAAGCTGTCGGATCGGGTCAAGGCGATCGACGAGGCGTTCAAGAGCGGCATCAATGGCGCCACCGCCAGCCAGAACATCATGCAGGACATGTGGGAAAAGTGGGTGTTCCTGTCCTCGCTCGCAGCGTCCACAAGCCTGATGCGCACCTCGGTCGGCAACATTCTCGCTGCCCCCGGCGGCAGGGATTTTCTGCTCGGCATGCTGGACGAGACCAGCGCAATCGCCACCGCGTCGGGCTACACGCCGGGAGGGCCGTTCTTCGAGCGCGTGAAGGGCAATCTCACCACCGAGGGCTCGCCGATGACGGCCTCGATGTTCCGCGACATCAAGGCTGGCCTGCCGGTCGAAGCCGATCACGTCATCGGCGACCTGATCGCGCGCGCCGATGCCGCCAAGGTGCCGGTGCCGAAGCTGCGCATCGCCTATACGCATTTGAAGGCGTATGAGAAGCAGCGGGCGGGGTAGGTCGTAACCCCGCACTCCGCATTATTTGAAGTACGCGAGATAGTGCGAGACGGCGGTGATTTCCTCGTCGCTCATGTGATAGGCGACGTCGGCCATCGCAGCGCCGCCGCCGCCGACGCGTTGACTGCTCTTGTAATCATGCAGTGCCTTGACGAGGTATTCCTCGCGCTGGCCCGCGAGCCGCGCGACGGCCTTGGTGCCGGCGAAGCTATCCGTATGACATGAGGCGCAGCGGCGGCCGACGGCCACTTGCGCGCCCTTTTTCGACAGGTCCGGATCCTTGTCCTCCGCCGCTGTCGGCGGCGCCATCGCCGCGAAATAGGCGCCGAGATTGCGGACGTCCTCGTTGGTGATTTGCTCGGCGATCGGCTGCATCTGCTCGTTCTTGCGCGAGCCGGCGCGGAAGAACACGAGCTGCCACTGGATGAATTGATCCGGCTGGCCGGCGAGCGAGGGAATGTTCTCGGTCTGCGAGATGCCGTTCTCGCCATGGCAGCCGGCGCAGACCGCGGCCTTCTCCTTGATCGCGGCGTTGTCCGCGGCGTGAGAAGCCGGCGTGAGCAGAAGCGCCGCCGACAGCAGTCCGAACCGAACAATCCGCATCGATGATTTCTCCCGACTGTCGTTGCCGGGCGCAGGCCCGGCAATCCATCCCATATTCAAGGAGTTTTCTTGTTTGATGGATGCCCGGATCAAGTCCGGGCATGACGAACGTGTTCCACTACAAGCCTGCCGCACGGCGTGAAAAAGGCTGCGGCGCCAGTCGGCCACCGCAGCCTCTTTCTTACGTCGCCCTACTTCTTGCTGTAGCTGATGCGGTAGATCGCGCCGGCCCAGTCGTCGGCGACGAGGATCGAGCCGTCCTTGGCAAGGATGATGTCGTCAGGACGGCCGAGATAGCCCTGGTCGCCCTCGATCCAGCCGGAGGCGAACACCTCCTGCTTGGCGTTCTTGCCGTCGGGCCCGACGATCACGCGCATGATGCGACCGCCCTGGTACTTGTGGCGATTCCAGGAGCCGTGCTCGGCGATCAGGATGTTGTTCTTGTACTCGGCGGGGAATTGGTCGCCGGTATAGAACTTCATGCCGAGCGGAGCGACATGTGCGCCGAGGTTCAGCACGGGCGGCGTGAACTCGGAGCATTTGTGACCCATCGCGAACTTCGGATCGGGCAGGTCACCCTGGTGGCAATAGGGATAGCCGAAATGCTCACCCAACTTCGAGATCATGTTCAGCTTGTCGCTGGGCAGATCATCGCTGACCCAATCGCGCGCGTTCTCGGTGAACCAGTACTTGCCGGTGCGCGGATCGACGTCGCCGCCGACCGAGTTGCGGACGCCGAGCGCGTAGATTTCCGCATTGCCGGTCTTGGGATCGACGCGGCGGATCTGCGACACGCTGGTCGGGGGGACGCCGATGTTGAAGGGCGGTCCGAACGGAATGTAGAACCAGCCTTCCTTGTCGACCGCGATGTACTTCCAGCCATGCGCGGCATAGGACGGCATGTCGTCATAGACGACCTTGCCGTCGCCGAGCTTGTCCAGATTGGCTTCCGCGTTGTCGTAACGGATCAGCTTGTCGACGGCGATCACGTAGAGCGCACCGTCCTTGAAGGCGAGACCGGTGGGCATGTTCAGGCCCTTGAGGATGGTCTTGACCTCTTTCTTCCCGTTGTTGTCCTTGATGGCGTAGACGTTGCCGAGGCCGAACGAGCCGACGAACAGCGTGCCCTTGTCACCCCAGGCCATCTGCCGCGCCGCCAGCACGCCGGAGGCGTAGACCTCCATCTTGAAGCCTGCCGGCAGCTTCACCTTCTTGACGATGTTGGCGAGCTCGGCGTCGGACGCGCCGGTGGGCGGGCCCGAGGGCGGCGCGAGGCCCTTCTGCGCCTCGGTCTCGTCGCCGAGGAACCAGTCATCCGGCGGATGGGTCCAGAATTCCTTGGTGCCGGATTCGTACTTCTTCAGCGGTTTGCTTTTGTCCTGGGCATTGACGGTGCTGGTTCCCGCAAGAAGGGCAACCGCTGCAAGCGCCAACACGGATCGATGGATCATCGATTTCATCGCGTCACTCCCCTAAGGCAGCCGTCAGGGCTGCACATTATTTTGTTATGGCTAGTCGAGAGGCGAAGTATGGGTCTGCCCGACAGGCAGACGCAAAAAGGTTAGCACATCTGCGAGCGCTGAGAAGCGCGCCCCGTGCACTGCGGTTGCGCTCAATAAAAGTTGAGACGGATTTGCTTCAGGCGCGAGGCAGCCGACGGCAAAATGCTCTCGCTGCAACGCGGAATCGAAATGGCCCGTGGCTCATTTGCGGGCAGCCGGGGCCGGCTCGCACAAAAAATGCGAAAACAACCCCATGCACAGTAGAACGGCTCGGGCCGAGTTGCGCGCGGTGACGGCGGCCAGTCGTCTGATGCGTCGGGCAAAACGGCAATCAAGGCGCTTACGTGGCGACGGGGTAGGGCCCGCTCGCGAACACCGTGTCATGATAACCCTTCGACCCGACCTCGCGCGCCAGTGCGCTGCGAAAGTCGGTCCGCTCACGCAGGCTGTTCAGAACATGCGCGTAGTCGAACTCGGGCCGCCAGCCCAATTCGCGCCGCGCCCGCGCGTTGACATAGACGCGGTCGATCTCGGGGAATAGCCGCCAGCCACGCGCCGCATAGAGCTGCACACACTCCGGATAGAGCCCGCGCACGACACCGGCCGCGTCGCGCGCAACCGCGGCAAGATGGCGCGGCTCGAACGGGCTGGTGGCGGAGATGATGTAACGCGCAAAGCCGAGCTGCGGCGCGCGATCGACGGCAAGCAGATGGGCGCTCACCGCGTCCGCTATGTCCAGCCGGCGATAGAGCAGCTCGTTGGCCTGCGCGTTGTCCAGCGGGTAAGCCGTCCGCATCGCCGGATCGTCGTCCTCCTCCGGAAAGAAGCGCGAAGTCCTCAACACCACGACGGGCAGCCCGCGTTCGCGAAAGAACAGCTCGCACAAATTCTCCGCCATCAGCTTGGTCGTGCCGTAGATGTTCTTCGGGATCGGCGGCAAATCCTCGGTGACCCACACCGCGGCCTGTCCCGCCTCCGGCCGGAGCCGCGAGCCGAATGCGCTGGTGGTGCTGGTGAAGACAAGACTGCGCACGCCGGCCGCCGTGGCCGACTCGAGCAGATTGAGCGTGCCGGTGACGTTGGTGTCGATGAAGTCCTGCTTGCTGTGGGTCGCCACATGCGGCTTGTGCAGCGTCGCGGTGTGGATCACGGCCGTGACGCCCTCCATCTGGCGCCGCACGAAGTCGGGGTCGACGATCGAGCCAACGGCATCGGTGAAGAGCGATGGTTTCAGATCGACCCCGCGCACCGGCGACCCGCGCCCGCGCAGCGTGCGGAGAAGGGCCTCCCCGAGATGGCCTGCGCTACCGGTGACCAGAATTGTCATGTGGGATCCAACACAGCTGCCAGCAGCGTGAAAAACCACGATTCCGTCCAGATCGGCTGGATGCTCTGGCAAAAATTGGAGCGGGCGAAGGGGCTCGAACCCTCGACCCCGACCTTGGCAAGGTCGTGCTCTACCACTGAGCTACACCCGCATCCTGTGTCGGTCGCATGACTGCGCCGGCAACGGCTGTCGTATGCCAAAAGCGGAGGGCGAATGCAACAGCTACCGGCGGCATAGATTCGCATCTTCCGGCCCATATGAGGGCCCGAACCCGGCCGAATCGATCAAAAAAGCCTGGGAACCGCCGAATCGGCTGCGATGGATTGAAATTCGGCCGCCCCGGCCCAATTTTAGGGCCGACAGCGAAGCATATGAATTGGCGACGTGCTAAAGACCCGCCATTCCAGACAGACGAGGGGATCCCGTGACGATCATCGACCAGGGTAACGGAGCGGCGGGCCCGGCTGCGACCGATCTGATCAAGGACACCACCACCCAGACCTTCGTGAAGGACGTCATCGAGGAATCGAAGCGCCAGCCGGTGCTGATCGATTTCTGGGCGGAGTGGTGCGGCCCCTGCAAGCAGCTCACCCCCGTGCTTGAAAAGGCGGTCAAGGCGGCCAAGGGCAAGGTCAAGCTGGTCAAGATGAATATCGACCAGCATCCGGCGATCCCGGGCCAGATGGGCATCCAGTCGATTCCGGCGGTGATCGCCTTCGTCAACGGCCAGCCGGCCGATGGCTTCATGGGCGCTGTGCCGGAGAGCCAGCTCAACGCCTTCATCGACAAGCTCACCAAGGGCGTGACCGCGCCGGGCGAGCCGAACGTCGCCGAAATCCTGCAAGAGGCCGAGGCTGTGCTCGCCGAGGGCGATGCCGCCGCGGCCGCCCAGATCTACGCTGAAGTGCTGCAGCATGAATCGACCAATGTCGCGGCCCTTGCCGGGCTTGCGAAGTGCTACGCCGTCTCCGGCGCGATGGAGCAGGCCAAGCAGACGCTGGCCATGGTGCCGGAATCCAAGCGCAACGACCCCGCGGTGAAAGCGGTGCAGACCGCGATCGATCTCGCCGAGCAGGCGGAGCAGCTCGGGCCCGTCGCCGAGCTGGAACAGAAAGTCGCCGCAGACCCGCTCGATCATCAGGCACGATTCGACCTCGCCACCGCTCTCAACGCGCAAGGCAACCGCGCAGCCGCCACCGAGCAGCTGCTCGAGATCGTCAGGCGCGACCGCAAATGGAACGACGACGGCGCCCGCAAGCAGCTCGTGCAGTTCTTCGAGGCCTGGGGCGGCATGGATGATGCAACCGTCGACGGACGCAAGCGCTTGTCGACGATCCTGTTTTCGTAGGGCGGGGTTATTGCTGGAGCATGATCTTGTCGGAAAACCGCTGCACAGTTTGCGCCAACGCGGTCCTTCGAATCCGGATCATGCTCTAGCAGAGTCAGCGGGGGACCAGATGCCGATCAACATCGAATATCGCGGGCCCGCCGACCTTCCGGAGATCATTCCGCTGTTTCCGCTGCCGGGCGCGCTGCTGCTGCCGCGCGGCCAGATGCCGCTCAACATCTTCGAGCCGCGCTATCTTTCGATGGTCGATGATTCCTTGCGCGACGGCCATCGACTGATCGGCATGATCCAGCCCGACGCGGCGCACTCGCCGAAGAATTCCGACAAGCCGGCGCTGTTCCGGGTCGGTTGCGTCGGCCGCATCACCCAGCTCGCCGAATCCGGCGACGGCCGCTACATCCTCGAGCTCACCGGCGTCTCGCGCTTCAAGGTGGTCGAGGAACTGGAAGTGCTGACCGCCTACCGGCAATGCAAGGCGGATTTCTTCGCCTTCGTCGACGACTTCACCGCCCGCATGGGCGAGGACGAGGTCGATCGCGAGGCGCTGCTGGTGGTGCTGGCGGACTTCCTGAAAGCCAACAATCTCAAGGTCGACTGGGAAGGCGTCGAGAGCGCGCCCAACGAGGCGCTGGTCAACGCGCTGGCGATGATGTCGCCCTATGGCCCCGCGGAGAAGCAGGCCATGCTGGAAGCGCCCGACCTGAAGACCCGCGCCGAGATCTTGATCGCGGTCACCGAGATGGATCTCGCCAAGAAGCGCACCAGCGGCGATCCGCCGCTGCAGTAAGGGCCTGAACGCTCAGGCAGCGCGGACGGCTGCTCCGGCACCTCGCCGCAGCATTCTGGCGATGTCGGATGCAGGCATCGGCCGGCTGAAATAGTAGCCTTGCGTTTCTACGCACCCTTCCTCACAGAGGATATCCAGCTGCTCCTTCGTTTCAACGCCTTCGGCGGTCGTCGTCTTGCCGAGGCTGACTGCGAAACGAAGCACCGCTCGCGCGAGATGGCGCGCCTCTACCCTCGCGCTGGACAGTTCGTTGACGAAGCTGCGGTCGATCTTGATCTTGTCGAACGGGAACTTTTGCAGAAAGCTCAGCGATGAATAGCCGGTGCCGAAATCGTCCAGGGCGATTCGCACACCGAGCTCGCGTAATTGGCCGAGTACCGCGAAAACCGCTTCGCTGTCATGCATGATCACCGTCTCTGTGACCTCGATCTCAAGTCTGTGCGGCGCAACTCCCGAACTCGACAGCGCACCGATAACGACCGGAACAATCTCCGTGCTCCTGAATTGGGCGGGAGACAGGTTAACCGCGATCCTGACATGCGCAGGCCATTTGGCGGCTTCCGCACAGGCGGTTCTCAAAACCCATTCTCCCAGCGGCACGATCAAGCCGGTCTCCTCCGCAAGCGGGATGAATTCGCTCGGCATGACCAGACCTTGCTGCGGGTGATGCCAGCGTAGCAAGGCCTCGAAACCATTGACCTTGCCGGTCACGGGACTGACGAACGGCTGGTAATGGAGCTCGAACTGGCGGCCGGCAATCGCATTCCGCATGTCACGCTCCAGGTTGCGCCGCGCATGCATGAGCGCGTCGAGTTCCGGCTCGAAGAAACGGAATGCGCCACGTCCACCACTCTTGGCCGAGTAGAGAGCGAGATCGGCGCTCTTCATGATCACGTCGGGATCGTTGCCATCGCGTGGCGCGATGGCGATGCCGATGCTGGTGCCCACCGTGACCCGGTGATCGCCGAGATCGAACGGTTCGCAAAGCGCCTTTCTGATGTTCTCGGCAAGGGCGGCGGCCTCCACGGCCGGGTTGGTCACGTAATCAATCACCGCGAACTCGTCGCCGCCCAGCCGGGCAATCAACGCGGTTTCCGCGGTGCATTCGCGCAGACGCGCAGAAACGGCGCGCAACAGGGAATCACCCGCCGGATGTCCTAGCGTGTCGTTGACTTCCTTGAAGCGATCGAGATCGAGCATGAGTACAGCCAGATCGAGGCCGCCATTGCGCGTAACTGCAATGGCATGCTCCATCCGCTCCCTGAGCAGCACGCGATTTGGCAGATCGGTCAACGCATCGTGTTGTGCCATATGAGCGATCTTGGCCTCGGACCGGCGTTGCTCGGTGACGTCAAGATGCGTGGCCACCCACCCGCCGCCGGCCATGGGCTGTCGCGTCACGCAGATCAACCGACCATCCGCGAACTCGTCGATTCTGCTCGAGACTGCATCGAACGGCAACGCGGCCAGTTTCGAGAGGAATTGCACCGCAGCGCCTTCGCTGGTGTCGCTCTTGAGGATGCCAGTCACGACGCGATGCCTGATGATGTCGACGTGCGGCGTCCCCGCTCTCAGAAGCTCTGGTGGCAGCCGATAGAGCCGGGCATAGCGCTCGTTGCAGACGACAAGTCGCTTCTCCGCATCGAACATGCACAGGGCCTCGACCATGTTGTTGATGGCTGTATCGAGCCTGAGTTTCTGGTCCTGGATTTCCTGTTGCGAATCTTCCACCTGTTGCCTGGCGAGCGAGAGTTCGCTGATGATTTGCTCGAACCTGCTGGTTCGGGTCGCAAGGCGGCGATCCGCCAGCACGCCGACGAAGCTCATCCCGAGCACAGATAGGGCCACGCCAGCAATAGCCGCGGCGAGGAAGGCCGGAGAAAGCGACAATGTATCGTTTGCCAGCGTAGGGTCTGGAACGATCTGGACGGCCCCCATGGCCGTGAAATGGTGCGACACGATGGCGAGCGTCAGCAGCAGCGCCGCAGCAAAGGTCCCCCACTTGTCCTTGCGGCCCAGGGCAACCGCGAGCGCAGCGTACCCCAGGACCATGCCGAGGACGATCGAGATCAACACCAGCCCTGGCGACCAGGTCACACGACCCGGCACCTCGAGGGCCCACATGCCGATATAATGCATGCTTGCAATGCCGGCGCCGATAATGCCGCCACCGGCAGCTGCGCGCCACCGGCCGGAATTGGCGACCGCAACGCCAAAACCGCCTGAAGTCAGGATCATCGCCGCGGCGAGCGACAGCGCTGTCAGAACGAGGCCGTAATTGGTCGAGACGCCGGGCTCCTAGGCGAGCATTGCGACAAAATGCGTTGCCCAGATTCCGTAGCCGATGGCGGCGCCGGCAATCGCGATCCAGATCAACCGCGCCCAGGCTCGCGAGGCGATCGCACGATGAAAGATGCTGACCGCAACAATACTTGCAATGAAGCATACCAAGCCAGCAAGTACGACGAGTCGCCAATCGTGCTCGGCCGTAACGCAGGAAAAAACGCGGAACATCAAAATAGCGCTCCCTCGTCAATATCGTCGATGGTGAACGGGCTAAACATTCATCGCGTTAATTTTGTGCAACGCCTGATTGCATGCTTACCGGTGCGTTAACGCTGCTTGTCCAATTTGATTTGCGAAAATTTGCGCTCGAGGTGTAGCGCCATCGACGGCCGTCGAACGCGCAGTGATCGGCAACGAACGTCTAGAGGGGATTGCGAATGCGCTTGCGTCCGGTGATCATCGCGCGGATCAAGTTCTCGCGCTGGAGCAGCCCCATCAACAGCACGCCCAGCACGTGCAGCACGACCAGGACGATGACCGCGTCGGATGAATAATGGTGGGTGTCCTCGACCCACCAGACGCCGAAGAAGGTCACGGTCACCGACATCGCGCCCGTGATCGTCGAGACGGCGAGCGAGGCCAGCAGCGCCACCAGCATCAACGTGCCGGCGGGATTGAGCCCGATATAGCGGCCGGTGATGCCGCGGCGGAGATTCCAGAGGTAGCGCGGCGCGGCACGAAGCCTGACGCCGACCATGCGGAAACGCGAATAGCGGCTTCCCCGGAAACCCCAGACCAGTCGGAAAGCGAGAAGCCCGATCACGGTGTAGCCGACGATGCGGTGAAGGCCGTCATGGACGGTGGGCGTGAACCAGGCGGCCAGAATGCCGGCTGCGAGCGCCCAGTGCCAGAGGCGAAGCGGGAGGTCCCAGACCGCGACCGTCCGCGAGGTGGTTCGATCCGCGGGGGTCCGGCTGGACTCCCCGCGCGCGTCCGGTCCCGCTTCTTCGATCAAGCCCGCATCCCAGGACGTCACTTGACGCAATTCAATTGGCGATTCACTTGGCGATCGTGTGCTTCAGGCTGAGATCTTCGGGGCTGTAGAACAGCTCGTACAGCTTGCCTTCCTTGACGCCATAGACCTCGTAGCACGAGCCTTCGATCTTGGAGCGCCGCACCTCGTAACCGAGCGCCTTGGCCTTGGCTTCGGCTTCGCTCGCCGGCTTCCACGCCGCCTTGTCGAGCTTGGTGCAGTTCTTGAAACCGTCGGCCATCGCCGCCGATCCCGTGCCAATCCCGATCGTCAACGCAATGGCAACAACACGAATGACCTTCACGAACGTCTCCTCTTCTGTCGTGGACGCTACGCCTGGCGCGAAGCGGGACCGAAGGAAGCAAAGCACATGATGAAGTCAATCCGGTTCGGGGCCTGCAGGCTTTAGAGATATTCTAACGATCCGAAAAAGATCAGCGCTCTCCGTAAGCAGCATGCATTTGAAGGATCGATGCGGCCTTACGTCTCATGGGCTCGATGACGGCTCAATTTGGCGACGTCTCACCTAGTAGCCCGCAACGGCCATGGCGACGACGGCGCTGAGCGCCATCCAGCCGAAGTGCCGGCCGCGCGTGGCCCATGCGTTGGCGGCGGCGGAGAAGCCGAACACGACGGCCATGGTGGCGACGATCCAGTGGCGCGCCGGCTCCGAATCCATCCAGGGCACCGCGATCAGGAGCACGCCACCGCCGATCCAGGCGACGGTCGAGGCCTGCCAGACCAGGCGGATCAGGGTGCGGAGCCGCTCCGGCTCGATGCGGGCGCGGGCGAAGACCTTGGTCTCGCCGAGAATGCCATGGATGAGGGCCACGGCAATGGTCAGGACGCCGGCGCATTGGAGCAAGAGATCGCGCATCGTCGGAACTCCTCGAAATTTCACATCCATACACTTATGTATGGTGAGATAGGCGCTGGTGCGCCGCCTGTCAATACACTAGTGTATGGTCAGATTTCGGGAACCGGACATGACCGAACAGCTCTCCGCAGACGACTGGATCAGGGAGGGGCTCAAGGCACTCGCCAGGAGCGGCTTCGTTGCGCTGAAGGCCGATCCGCTGGCGAAAGCCATGGGCGTTTCGCGCGGCAGCTTCTACTGGCATTTCGTGGATCTCGGCGCGTTCCACGCCGCCGTGCTCAAGCGCTGGCGCGAGATCGCAGCCGAGCAGATCATTGCCGACGTCGAGGCCGCCACGGACGAGCCGCTGAAGGCCCTGCTCCGAAGATCGTTCGGCGCGCGGCTCGACCTCGAGCGCGCGGTCCGGAACTGGGCGGCGTTCGATGCGGCGGCGCAAGCGGCGGTCCGCGCCATCGACCGGCGCAGGCTCGACTATATCGAAGCGCTGCTGGCGAAGCGGGGGCTGGCCGCCGCGGCGGCGCAGGCCCGCGCGCAAATCCTGTACTGGACCTTTCTCGGCTTCGCGCTGTCCGGCGCACCGGTCCCGGCGGCGCGGCTCCAGGCCCTGCTCGACGAGGTCCTGCGGATGGTCTCCGCCTGAGCCCGCGGTGGGCGGATGCGGATTTCCATGCTAGAGGCAACCGACTGCCGGAGACACCCATGAACGCGCCCACCGAACGTCCCGAAGCCAGCGTCGATCCCAAATTGCTGGAGATCCTGGTCTGCCCGCTGACCAAGGGCCCGCTGGAGTTCGATTCCGCGAAGCAGGAGCTGATCTCGCGCAGCGCCAAGCTCGCTTATCCGATCCGCGACGGCATCCCCATCATGCTGCCGGAAGAGGCGCGCAAGATCGATTGATCCGATAGCCCTCATGGTGAGGAGGCGCGGCAGCGCCGTCTCGAACCATGAAAACCCTATTCTCACCTCGGCCTTCATCCTTCGAGACGCGCGCAAGCGCGCTCCTCAGGATGAGGGGCCAAGGCTTGCGCGATTGCTACAGCGCCTCGCCCTTCAGCAACCGCGGTATCTCGCCGGTCAGACCCGCGGCCTGGCGGATGAAGAGATTCTTGAGCGGCGGAGCGCGGTCGACGAGGCCGAGGCCGATGTCGCGAACGGTGCGCAGCAGCGTCGACTGGTTGGAGAACAGGAAGTTCAGCGAGTTGGTGGCAACGCCCATCGCCATGGTGTCGAAGCGGCGCCAGCGCTGGTAGCGCTCGAGCACGTCCGCTGCGCCGAGATCCATGCCGAGCCGCGCAGAATCGACGACGACCTCGGCCAGCGCCGCGACGTCCTTCAGCCCCATGTTGAGGCCCTGGCCCGCAATGGGGTGGATGACGTGCGCGGAATCGCCGACCAGCGCGAGGCGCTCGGCGATGAAGGAGCGTGCGACGAAATAGGACAGCGGAAACGCGCGCGGCTTGTCGAGCGCCTTCACCTCGCCGAGATGCAGGCCAAAGCGCTGCTCGAGCTCGGCGTGAAATTCCTCCTCGCTCAATGCGACGATGCGCGCAGCTTCGCTGCGCCGCTCGGTCCAGACCAGCGAGGAGCGCTTGCCGGATAGCGGCAGGATCGCGAACGGGCCCGCGGGCAAGAAGTGCTCTTCGGCGCGGCCTTCGTGATCGCGCTCGTGGCCGACGGTGACGACGATGCCGGACTGGTCATATTCCCAGCCATGGGTGGCGATGCCGGCGCGCTCGCGCAGCTTCGACCTTGCACCATCGGCGGCTACCAGCAGGCTCGCGGCAATGACGCTGCCGTCGCCGAGCGTCACGTCGATGCCTTCGCTGCGCGAATCGTAGGACGACACGGTGGTCGCGCGCAGATCGATGCCCTCGGCCTCGGCGCGCACCACCAGCGCATCGATCAGGCGGCGGTTCTCGACCATATGCGCGAAGGGCTCGCCCGGCGCGACGTCGCCGGCGAAATTCAGGAACACCGGACGGGTGGCGTCCTCCAGCTTGGAATCGGTGACGACCATGTCGAGGATCGGCTGCGCCTCGCCCCGGACGTCGTCCCAGGCGCCGATCGCCTCGAACAGGCGGCGGCAGGCGGCCACGATTGCGGTCGCGCGCGGGTCCCGGCTCGGGCGCGTGCCGAGCGCCGGATCGGCGACGATGACGGGAATCTCGGGCCCGAGCCCCTGGCGCAGCGCCAGCGCAAGCGCGAGGCCCGCAAATGCGCCGCCGCCAATGACAATGCTACCCTGTACCGACATACCCAGTTCCCGGCTAACGCTTCGCCTTTTCTTGGTCTTGCTAGCAGACTTGAGGTGGGCGAAACAGTGCGGTGAAACAAGGGCGGAAGGCCCTATTGTGTCATTCCGGAGCAGCGAATCCGGGACGGCAAGGGGAAAGCTCAATTCCATGTCCAAAAGCCTGATCGACCTGATCTCGATTCTCGACCTCGAACAGCTCGAGGTGAATCTGTTTCGCGGCAACAGTCCGAAGACGAGCTGGCAGCGGGTGTTCGGCGGCCAGGTGATCGGGCAGGCGATGGTCGCGGCGTGCCGCACCGTCGAGGGCCGGCTGCCGCATTCGCTGCATTGCTATTTCATCCTGCCGGGCGATCCGCAGATCCCGATCATCTACCAGGTCGAGCGCCTGCGCGACGGCAAGAGCTACTCGACGCGCCGCGTCACCGCGATCCAGCACGGTAACGCGATCTTCTCGATCATGGTGTCGTTCCATGCCGAGGAGGAGAGCGCGTTCGATCATCAGGACAGGATGCCCGACGTGCCGCCGCCGGAAAAGCTGACGGCGGAGGAAATAGCGAAGCAGCCGATGTTCAAGGAGATGCCGGAGTTCATCCGCCGCTACTATGAATCCGACCGTCCGATCGAGCTGCGCCCGGTCGAGCTCGGCCGCTATTTCGGCCAGAAGATCGAGGACGGCCGCATTCATGTCTGGATCAAGACCGCGGCAACGCTGCCGGACGATCCGGCGCTGCACATGTGCGCGCTGGCCTATGCGTCGGACTTCTCGCTGCTCGATGCGATCATGGCGCGCTACGGCCGCACGCTGTTCGACAAGCGCATGATGCCGGCGAGCCTCGATCACGCGATGTGGTTTCACCGCCCGTTCCGCGCCGACGAATGGCTGCTCTACGCGCAGGATTCGCCGAGCGCGCGAAGCGGCCGCGGCTTGACCCGTGGCTCGATCTTCAAGCCCGACGGCACGCTCGTGGCCTCCGTCGCGCAGGAAGGCTCCGTGCGCGAGCGCAGATGATCAGAAGCCGCGAGCGGCAGCCCCGCGGTCGACGAGTCCGAATTGCGACACGTACCAGCGGCCGTACCAGCGCAGCATCCACGGAATCGGGATGATCAAGCTACAGGCCAGCGAGAACACCACCGTACGCCACAGGACCTGCCAGCCAGTGCCGTTGAACACGATCTCGCGCCGCGTGCCCTCGGTATTGCGGCAGATCCAGCGCATCCAGAACACCAGCACCCAGGCCCAACCGATGATGGTGATGGTCGAGATGAGCATCAGCAGATACCAGCCGACATAGCCGATCGCACTACCCTGGAACGAGATCGGCAACCGCTCGCCGTTGGAGGAGAGATTGGCCACGATCCAGCGGAGGATCACCCAGGCGAGGAAGGCATTGATCACCGTCGCAACGAGCGGCGCGTACGAAATGCCGGTGGCGCCGGCATAGGTCAGGAGCGCGTTGGCCATCAACGCCCACCAGATGTCCATCGGCTGACCCGCGAAATCGAAATTCGGGCGGCCCGGCACCTGAATGTGCGACGTTATATATTTGTAGAACCAGACCGCGACCCACGGCGCCGGAATGACCAGGATCATGCCGATGACGAACACGATGGCCCGCCCAAGCAGACCGAACACGCTGAAATCAGCCGTCAGCGGTCCTTCGCCACCGGCGCCACCATAACCAGCGCGCCCCATCATCGGCGGACCGCCGGTCGGCACCATCGGAGGCGCGCCGCCGCCGATCAGTCCGGGAATTTCGGCGGCCTTCTGCCAGCCGGCCATGCCCTCCGACCACACCAGCGTATCCGGGCGCACAATTCCTTGCGCGATCAAGTCGCGGAATTGCCCTTCCGGGTAAGGCCCCTGCTGCTTGCCCTCGGATGCGTAGAACCAACTCGCCATGAAGCGTCCCCCCAAACATACTTTTGTACCGGCCGGGACGCTTCGGTTCACCGCATCCATGCCAAAAATGCATTGTGGAGGATGAACGGATGCCCTGTACAGAGGCGGCCGTTCACATGGCCAAACGTTTTTCCGCTTCAATCTGCAAGTTTTTTATGCCATTTGCCCGGAAAGATGCCAGATTGACGCGGCGCCGGGGACATACGGCGCGGCGCATCCCGGGGAATAGGCCTGACCATGAAACTCGTCGTCGCGATCATCAAACCCTTCAAGCTCGATGAAGTCCGCCAGGCGCTGACCGCGATCGGCGTCCACGGCATGACCGTGACCGAGGTGAAGGGCTATGGCCGCCAGAAGGGTCATACCGAGATCTATCGCGGCGCCGAATATGTCGTGAACTTCCTGCCCAAGCTGCGGATCGAGATCGCGGTCGCCTCCGATGTCGCCGACAAGGCGGTCGCGGTGATCACCGCGACGGCACGCACCGGGCAAATCGGCGACGGCAAGATCTTCGTCACGCCGATCGATCACGCGCTGCGCATCCGCACCGGCGAAACCGACAGCGACGCGCTCTAACTCGAACTACTTCGATCGCACCGGGCAACGACGCCACAGCGTGCGACGCAATCAATATGCTGGGGGAAACGACATGGCGGGATTGTTGCGCCGCGCGGCCGTTATGGCTGCGCCGATCGGATTTGCGTCGGTCATTGCCGCACCTGCCCATGCCGCGGAGTCCCAGATCAACACCGCCGACACCGCCTGGAT
The DNA here is from genome assembly GCF_024519875.1 of Bradyrhizobium sp. Bra64. NCBI lineage: Bacteria > Pseudomonadati > Pseudomonadota > Alphaproteobacteria > Hyphomicrobiales > Nitrobacteraceae > Bradyrhizobium > Bradyrhizobium sp. Bra64. Next base: position 108,959 of record NZ_JALJRD010000007.1, read on the forward strand.
GATCGTCGCCACCGCGCTGGTGCTGATGATGACGATCCCGGGCCTCGCGCTGTTCTACTCCGGCATGGTGCGCAAGAAGAACGTGCTCGCCACCATGGCGCAGAGCCTCGCCGCGGTGACGATGATCTCGATTCTCTGGGTCGCGTTCGGCTATTCGCTGTGCTTCGTCGGCGACGGCCCGTGGATCGGCACGCTCGACCGCTGGTTCCTCGCCGGCATGACCATGGACAGCGTCAATCCGGCGGCGAAGACGATCCCGGAAGCACTGTTCATGCTCTACCAGATGACGTTTGCGATCATCACCGTGGCGCTGGTCGCGGGCTCGGTTGCCGACCGGATGCGCTTCTCCGCCTATCTGCTGTTCTCCGTCGCCTGGTTCATCTTCGTCTACATTCCGCTGGCGCATTGGGTGTGGGGCGGCGGCTTCCTCGCCAGCATGGGCGTGCTGGATTTCGCCGGCGGCCTCGTGGTGCATCTGTCGGCCGGCACCGCCGGCCTCGTCGCCGCCAAGGTGATGGGACGCCGTCATGGCTACGGCACCGAAAATCTCTCGCCGTTCGATCTGTCGCTCGCCGTGATGGGCACCGGCCTGTTGTGGGTCGGCTGGTTCGGCTTCAACGGCGGCTCGGCGGGTGCGGCCAATTCGCGCGCGGTGCTGGCGATCATCGCGACCCATCTCGCAGCCTGCTCCGGCGCGCTGACCTGGGGCGCGATCGAATGGTCGACGCGGCGCAAGCCTTCAGTGCTCGGCATGATCTCCGGCGCGGTGGCCGGCCTCGGCACCATTACACCGGCCTCGGGATTCGTGGCCCCCTGGCACGGCATCGTCATCGGCATGATCGCGGGCCTCGTCTGCTACTGGGCCTGCACCTGGCTGAAGCACCGCTTCGACTATGACGATTCGCTCGACGTGTTCGGCGTCCACGGCATCGGCGGGCTGACCGGCACCCTGCTGGCCGGCGTGTTCGCCACCAGCGCGATCGGCGGCACCGCTGGCCTGTTCGAAGGCCATCCGCAGCAGCTCCTGATCCAGCTCTATGGGGTCGCCGTCACTTTCGTCTGGTCGGCAGGCGTGAGCTTCCTCCTGTTGAGGCTGGTCGGCCTGTTCGTGCCCTTGCGCGTATCCCGCGAGCACGAGCTCGAGGGCCTCGATATTTCGCAGCACGGCGAGGCGCTGCAATAGGCTGCAAACCAGCAGCGCGAAGCGCTAGACAGCCTGAGATCGCTTCGGGCTTGCATGACACATAAGTGTATGCTTATGTCTCGTCATGATCGAGGCAGACATCTTCAAGGCGCTGGCCGACCCGACGCGCCGCAAGGTCTTCGAAAAGCTCGCTGGCGGAAGCCTGAATGCCAGCGCCTTGCGCGATGGATTGGAGATCAGCCAGCCGGCGATGTCGCAGCATCTCGCGGTGCTGCGTGCGGCAGGCCTGGTGCGTGAACAGCGGCAGGGCCGCTTTGTGAACTACGAGGTCGATCCGGACGGGATCGCCACCATCGGGACATGGCTTGCGCGCTACCGCGCCTACTGGCCGAAACGCATGGAAGCTCTCGCCGATCTCTTGAAGGATATGGATCAATAAGGATCTGGATCAATGAGCGACGCAGTGAAGCCTGATCACCCCGACGCAGACTTGGTACTCGAAACAGACTTGGTGCTCGAATACGACCTCGATGCGCCGCCCGCAAAGGTCTGGCGCGCGGTGACCATTCCGGCCCTGCGCGAGCGCTGGCTGCCGGATTCCGACGTTGTGGGCATCGAGCCCGAATCATCGATCGTGGGCGAAGAGGTGCGCTACCGGCTTCGCGATTCCGAGCCGCCGTTTCGCGAAAGCCACGTCATCTTCCGGATCGAACCGAACGAAGCCGGCGGCACCCGCTTTCGCATCATCCAGCAAGCCTGCGACGACCATGCCAAGCTGCCGCAGGCGGCCAACAGCAATCGCTGCATGATGCGCGCGGCGGCCTGACCACAAACAGACTTTCATCACCTGCAAAAATGGAGGTCGCCGATGCGCGACATGCTTCAGCTCGTCCCTATGGTCGTCGAACAATCCGCCCGCGGCGAACGATCCTTCGACATCTACTCGCGGCTTCTGCGCGAGCGCATCATCTTCCTCAACGGCGAGGTCAACGATGCGATGTCCGGACTGGTCTGCGCGCAGCTGCTGTTCCTGGAGGCGGAGAATCCGAACAGGCCGATCAATCTCTACATCAATTCCTATGGCGGCGTGGTCACCAGCGGATTGGCGATGTACGACACCATGCAGTTCATCAAGGCGCCGGTCCATACGCTGTGCATGGGGACCGCGCGCTCCATGGGCTCGTTCCTGCTGATGGCCGGCGAACCCGGTCACCGCGCCGCGCTGCCCAATGCAAGCCTTCACGTGCATCAGCCGCTCGGCGGCTACCAGGGCCAGGCGTCCGACATCCTGATCCACGCCACCGAAATGCAGGAAACCAAGCGGCGCCTGATCCGGCTCTATGCGCAGCATTGCCGGCGCCCCGAGGAGGAGGTGGAACGGACCCTGGACCGCGACCACTTCATGACCGCGCAGCAAGGGGTCGAATGGGGACTGATCGACAGGGTTTTTGCCGAGCGCGACGCCGCCTGACGGGTCCAGCAATGGCCCTCAGCCGGATACCGGCTGAGCCTCGTTCTGCTCAAGCTGAACGAACGGTGTCGCGCATCTCGTGAGCAGAGACGCGGACGATCTCGGTATTTCGCGTCACGCCGAGGTACCGCTCCATATTCAGATACCATTCGACTGCCCGACACATGAGCAACAATGTGACGACAGCCTGTCGTGCCTGTTTTTTGACCAGGCATGACCACGGATTGAGCGCGACGTAATAGCGCACTGCACCGCAATACCCGCCAAACGCGAAAATGCCCGTTTTCATAGTCCGTTAGGCAACGCGCCCGATCTGGCACGGCATTTGATTCTAAGGGTCTCGGCTGTGCCCGCGTAGTGAACTTCTCCGTGGCGAACCAGTCGAGAAACGCCCGGCCACGTCCGGACCGGGCCCAAGCGGGGATAGGACCCATGAAAATTGTTATGGCGATTATCAAGCCATTCAAGCTGGAAGAAGTCCGTGACGCCCTGACCGCCATCGGCGTTCACGGTCTCACGGTGACGGAAGTCAAGGGATATGGCCGCCAGAAGGGCCATACGGAAATCTATCGCGGCGCCGAATATGCCGTGAGCTTCCTGCCCAAGATCAAGATCGAGGTGGCTGTCGCCTCCGACCAGGTCGACAAGACCATCGACGCCATCACGTCCGCCGCGAAAACCGGACAGATCGGCGACGGCAAGATCTTCGTCATCAATCTCGACCATGCGGTTCGCATCCGCACCGGCGAGGCCGATGCCGCGGCCCTCTGATTTCGCGCTCAACCTTATCCAATCAGGAGTGAATAAAATGACGTTCAAGCGTCCCTATGGCGCGGGATTGGCGGCTCTCGCAGTCGGCCTGTTCGCTGCGACCGCAGCCTATGCCGAGCCAACGGTCAACAAGGGAGACAACGCCTGGATGCTGACATCGACAGTGCTCGTGCTGTTGATGACGATCCCCGGCCTCGCGCTGTTCTACGGCGGCCTCGTCCGTTCCAAGAACATGCTCTCCGTCCTGATGCAGGTGTTCTACACCGTCTGCGTCGTCACCGTGATCTGGGCCGTGTACGGCTACAGCCTCGCCTTCACCGGCGGCTCCGACTTCATCGGCGGCTTCTCCAAGGCCTTCATGATGGGCGTCACCACCGATTCGAAGGCTGCGACCTTCTCGGTCGACGCCAACATCTCGGAGCTCATCTACATGTGCTTCCAGATGACCTTCGCGGCGATCACGCCCGCCCTCATCGTCGGCGCCTTCGCCGAGCGCATGAAGTTCTCGGCGATCGCTCTCTTCATCCCGCTCTGGGTCACGCTGATCTACTTCCCGATCGCGCACATGGTCTGGTACTGGCCCGGCCCGGACATGATCCAGGACGCTGCCAAGGCTCTGGCTGCTGCCACTGACGCTGCAGCGAAGACCGCGGCGCAGGCCAAGCTCGACGAGATCAACGCCGACGCCGGCTGGATCTTCAAGAAGGGCGCGATCGACTTCGCGGGCGGCACGGTGGTGCACATCAACGCCGGCATCGCAGGTCTCGTCGGCGCTCTCCTGATCGGCAAGCGCACCGGCTACGGCAAGGAGCTGATGGCTCCGCACTCGCTGACCATGTCGATGATCGGCGCCTCGCTGCTCTGGGTCGGCTGGTTCGGCTTCAACGCCGGCTCCAACCTCGAAGCCAACGGCGGCGCAGCCCTCGCCATGACCAACTCCTTCGTCGCCACCGCAGCCGCCGCGCTGTCGTGGATGTTCGCGGAGTGGATCATCAAGGGTCATCCGTCGGTACTCGGCGTCATCTCCGGCGCAGTCGCGGGCCTCGTGGCCGTCACGCCTGCCGCCGGCTTCTCCGGCGTGATGGGTGCGATCGTCCTCGGCCTCGTTGTCGGCGTGGTCTGCCTGTTCTTCTGCACCGTCGTGAAGAACGCGCTCGGCTACGACGACTCCCTCGATGTGTTCGGCGTGCACTGCGTCGGCGGCATCATCGGCGCCCTCGGCACCGGCATCCTGGTCAACCCGGCTCTCGGCGGCGCGGGCATCATCGACTACACCGCGATCCCGCCGAAGGTTGCCGATTACGACTTCACGGCGCAGATGATCTCCCAGATCGAGGCCGTCTGCACCACGCTGGTGTGGTCGGGCGTCGGTTCGGCGATCCTCTACAAGGTCGTCGATGTGATCGTTGGCCTCCGCGCCAATGTCGAGACCGAGCGTGAAGGCCTCGACATCACCGAGCACACCGAGCGCGCCTACAACATGTAAGTCTCCTCCCGGGCGCGGCCTCCTCGGGGGTCGCACCCACAACTACGGTTTGGGGCACATACCCGGCAATGTCCCGACCGTTGAGGGGCTCCAGCGCAAGTTGGAGCCCCTTTCTTTTTGGAACGGGCGCAAAAGAAAAGGATTGCCATTCCGCCCCGACGGCGCAGAAATATCGACCACAAGAACAACAATCGGGAGGTCGTCATGCGTTTGGAAGGCGGATGCTATTGCGGTGAAGTGCGCTATGTCGCCGAGGGCGATCCGATGATGCAGGCGCAGTGTCATTGCCGCGAGTGCCAGTACATCTCGGGCGGGGCGCCCAACACCTTCATCGCGATGCCGGCGGCGAGTTTCAGCTACATCACCGGACAACCCAAGCAGTTCACGCGCAAGGACCTCGAGCGCGCAGTGACGCGCGAGTTCTGCGCCGAGTGCGGCACCCATCTGGTCACCAAGGTTCCAGGCCTGCCCGCCGCGATCGTGAAGGTCGGCACCCTGGACGAGCCCGCGCAGTTCCATCCGCAGATGGCGATCTACACCTGCGACAAGCAGGAGTTTCACGCGATCCCCGCCGGCATGGCGACATTCGAGAAGCTGCCGGGGCACTGAAGGTCGAATCGAGCCCGGAAAACGGTGTGCTCCCTCTCCCGCAAGCGGGGGAGGTTGGAACAGCCGCGCATCCCGTTGTTATCCGGCCTCATTATTCCTGCTCTGGACGGAGCCGGCGACCGATGGTTAATCGCGTCTTAACCTCGCCCTATCTATGGTGAACTGAACCGCTTCCCGCCGGCGCCTTGGTGCGACCGGCTGTTCCAAGAGTGCTGGCGTCCAGAATGGCTATGATCGCTTCATCCCGTGCGCCGCTGGAAGGTGGAAGCTCCGATAGCGAACGCTCTCCCTTCGTCCGGCTGAACGAGCTGCTGGCCCCCCATCAGCCGGGTAAGCCCTTGATTAGCCTCGCCGTCGGCGAGCCGCAGCATCCCGTGCCTGACTTCGTCGGCCCGGTCCTTGCCAAGCACATCGCCGATTTCGGCCGTTACCCCGCGAACAAGGGCACGGACCCGTTCCGCAAGGCCGCCTGCGCCTGGCTGTCGTCGCGCTTCAAGCTGCCGCGGCCGCTCGACCCCGAGAACGAGATTCTCGTCCTCAATGGCAGCCGCGAGGGGCTGTTCCTCGCCGCGATCGCGGCGGTCCGCTACGTCGGCCCGCGCCCCGGCAAGCCCGCCATCCTGATGCCGAACCCGTTCTATCCGGTCTATGGCGCCGGCGCCGGCGCAGCCGGCTGCGAGCCGGTCTATCTGCCGACCACGGCCGAGAACGGCTTCCTGCCCGATCTCGACGCCATCGACGAGGCGACCCTGGCGCGCACGGTGGCGTTCTATCTGGCCTCGCCTGCCAATCCGCAGGGCTCGGTCGCCAAGCCCGACTATTTCCGGCGGTTGAAGCAGCTCGCCGACCGCTACGGCTTCGTGATCCTCAGCGACGAGTGCTATTCCGAGATCTACACCCGAGAGGCACCGGGCAGCGCGCTGGAATGCGCCGGCCCCGACTTCACGCGCGTGGTTGCGTTCCAGTCGCTGTCGAAGCGCTCCAACCTGCCCGGCCTGCGGGTCGGCTTCGCCGCCGGCGACAAGAGATTCATCGGAATGTTTCTCGAGCTGCGCAACATCGCTGCGCCGCAGGTGCCGGTGCCGCTCCAGCATGTCGCAACCGTCGCCTATGGCGACGAGGCGCATGTCGAGGAGAACCGCAGGCTCTACCGGATCAAGTTCGATCTCGCCGACCAGATCATCGGCAATCGTTACGGCTATCGCCGGCCCGACGCCGGCTTCTGCGTCTGGCTCAACACGTCAGAGCTCGGCGACGACGTGTCGGTGTGTCTGAAACTCTTCACGCAAGCAGGCGTGCGCGTGGTGCCCGGCAGCTATCTGGCGCGGCTCCAGCCCGACGGCTTCAATCCCGGCGCAGGCTACATTCGCCTCGCGCTGGTGCAGGATGGCGAGACCACGGCGCAGGCGCTGCACCGGCTGGTCGAGACTCTGGGTTAGGCGGGCCCATGAGCATGTCGGCAATCGAACGAGTCATTCCACTGGTCGGCCATCTGCCGGCGTCGATCCGCGAGGGGCTGGCGCGGCGCGCGCGCGAGCTCGCGGGTCTCGGCCTGATCGTGCTGTCGGGCATCGCCTCGGCTGCGCTGATGACCTGGTCGGTGCAGGATCCCAGCCTCAGCCACGCGACCTCGCGCCCGATCCGCAACATTCTCGGCTATGCCGGCGCGATCGGCGCCGACCTCGCGATGCAGATCCTCGGACTCGGCGCGATCATGCTGGTGCTGACGGTCGCGGTCTGGGGCTGGCGCATGCTGACCCATCGGCCGTTCGATCGCGAGGCGCTGCGGATCGGTTCGTGGATTCTCTGCACGGTGATCGCGGCAGGCTTCGTCAGCTGCTGGCCGCATGGCGGCGCATGGCCGCTGCCGACCGGCCTCGGCGGTGTCGTCGGCGACGCGCTGGTGCGCGCGCCCGCGGTGATTTTCGGGCCGCCGGGCACGATCTACCGCATGGTGCTGGGCGCGATCCTGTTCGCCGCGATGGCTGCGACCTTCCTGATGGCCTGCGGCCTTGGCGCACGCGCGCATGACGACCACCTCACGGAGATCGAGGACGACGACAAGCCGCTCGACGAGGACGAGGAGAGCGACCGCGGCTCGGTGTCGCTGGGCTGGCTGTTCCACGCGTTGATGAGCACCAAGGCGCGGCTGATCTGGCTGCTTGGCGCCGCTTACCGCTCGCTGGTCTCAAGCGGGCCGAAGACCAGGGCCGTTTCGTTCAGCCGCCAGGAGCCAAATCTCGGCGGCAGCGGCCGCACAGCACCGCCAATCTCGCCGCAGTCCGCAAACGAGGATGACGAGGACGAGCCCGAAGACGAGGACGAGGAGGAGGAAGAGGAGGAGCCGGCCGCGCGCGCCCCGCGCAAGAAGGCTGTACCGAAGGCCGCTTCCAGGAAATCCTCCGACAAGTTCGAGCTTCCGTCCGTCTCCGTGCTGGCCGCGCCGAAGGCCGGCGATCGCCAGCCGCTCAGCAAGGCCGAGCTGGAAGCCAATTCGCGCTCGCTCGAAGGCGTGCTCCAGGACTTCGGCGTGCGCGGCGAGATCGTGAAGGCCAATCCGGGTCCCGTGGTCACGCTGTACGAGCTGGAGCCGGCGCCCGGCATCAAATCATCGCGCGTGATCGGACTTTCCGACGACATCGCCCGCTCGATGAGCGCGCTGTCGGCGCGCGTCGCCGTCGTGCCCGGCCGCAACGCCATCGGCATCGAGCTGCCGAACGCGCATCGCGAGAAGGTGTATCTGCGCGAGCTTCTGGTCGCCAAGGAGACCGTCGACACGGTTGCGAAGCTGCCGCTCTGCCTCGGCAAGACCATCGGCGGCGACCCCGTCATCATCGACCTCGCGCGCACACCGCACATGCTGATCGCCGGTACCACCGGCTCCGGCAAGTCGGTCGCCATCAACACCATGATCCTCAGCCTGGTCTACCGGCTGCGGCCCGACCAGTGCCGACTGATCATGGTCGATCCGAAGATGCTCGAACTCTCCGTCTATGACGGCATTCCCCATCTGCTCACGCCCGTCGTGACCGACCCGAAGAAGGCGGTGGTCGCGCTAAAATGGGCCGTGCGCGAGATGGAAGAGCGCTACAAGAACATGGCCAAGCTCGGCGTGCGCAACATCGACGGCTACAACACGCGCCTGCTCGAATTGAAGGCAAAGGGCGAGGAGCCGACGCGCACGGTGCACACCGGCTTCGACAAGGAGACCGGCAAGGCGATCTACGAGGAAGAAAAGCTCTCGCTCGACCCGCTGCCCTACATCGTCATCATCGTCGACGAAATGGCCGACCTGATGATGGTCGCCGGCAAGGACATCGAAGGCGCGGTGCAGCGTCTCGCGCAGATGGCGCGCGCCGCCGGCCTGCACGTGATCCTCGCGACGCAGCGTCCGTCGGTCGACGTCATCACCGGCACCATCAAGGCGAACTTTCCGACCCGCATCGCCTTTCAGGTCACCTCCAAGATCGACAGCCGCACCATTCTCGGCGAGATGGGCGCCGAGCAGCTGCTCGGCCAGGGCGACATGCTCTACATGGCCGGCGGCGGCCGCATCAGCCGCGTGCACGGCCCGTTCGCGTCGGACGAGGAAGTCGAGAAGGTGGTGCGTCACCTCAAGACGCAGGGCCAGCCGGAATATCTCGAAGCTGTCACCGCCGAAGAGCCGACCGAGGACGAGGATGGTGGCGCCGTGTTCGACGCCAGCGGTATGGGCGCGGATGGCGGCGGCGATCTATTCCAGCAGGCCGTTGCGATCGTCAAACGCGACCGAAAGGCCTCGACCAGCTACATCCAGCGCCGCCTGCAGATCGGCTACAACCGCGCCGCATCGCTGATGGAACGCATGGAACTGGAAGGCATCGTCGGACCCGCCAACCACGCCGGCAAGCGCGAGATTCTGGTCGAGGAAGAAGACAGCCACATGTGAGGCGAACGGCCTCAAACGTGATCTCACACAAAATCGATATCTGCTTTTGCCCGAAACCACGGTAAAAGGGCGCCCAGCCATACAGGACGACGCGTTGATCAGACCTCCGGACATACGATTCGCTGCCACCATCGCCGCGCGAAGCGCGCGCGTGGCCGGCGTGCTTCTCGTCGCCGCCGCGATGGTGACCACGGCATCGTTCGCGCAGAACGTTCCCGTGCCGAAGCCCGCGCCGAAGGGCCGCGACAATGCTCCGCCCTCGGGGGGGCCATCGATTACCGGGGCGACCCAGACGCCGCCGAACCCGGTGATCCCGGATCCACGCCGCAACGTGCCGAGCAGCATCTTCCAGACCTTCGATGCCAACCAGAAGGCGCAGGCTGCCAAGGTCAGCGCCTATCTGTCCTCGGTCTCGACGCTGGTCGGGAATTTCGTCCAGGTCGGTCCCGACGGCAGCAAGACGCAAGGCGACTTCTACATTCAGAAGCCCGGCAAGATGCGCGTCGAGTATGATGCGCCGAGCCCGATCGACATCGTCGCCGACGGATCGTCGGTCGTGGTGCGCGACCGCAAGCTGGCGACGCAAGACGTCTATCCGCTGTCGCAGACGCCGCTACGTTTCCTGCTGTCGGACCGGATCGACCTCATGAAGGACACCAACGTCGTCAACGTGACGGCGGACGATCTCTTCATCAGCGTCACCATCGAGGAGAGGCAGGCGGTCGTCGGCACCAGCCGACTGCTGCTCATGCTCGGCGCCAAGGACGGCCAGCTCAAGCAATGGACCGTGACCGACCCGCAGGGCTACGACACCACTTTTGCGGTCTATAATCTCGACACCAGCAAGAAGCTCGATCCCAACATGTTCAAGATCGACTTCACAAATTACAGCGTCCCGTCGCCGGGATAGGTGCCGCAGGGTGGGCAAAGCGAAGCGTGCTCACCATTAATCCAGCCCCGGAAAAGACGGTGGGCACGTCGCTTTGCGCCTTTGCCCACCCTACGATGGCTTGCTAAGACGCACTCCTCATGCGTCTTTCCCTGACAAGCTGGAACATCAATTCGGTGCGGCTGCGCATCGAACTGGTCGCGAAGTTTCTGAAGAGCGCACGGCCGGACGTGCTGTGCCTCCAGGAGACCAAATGCATCGACGATGCCTTTCCGCTGAAGCGCTTCAAGCGGCTCGGCTATGAGCACGTCGCGCTGAACGGGCAGAAGGGCTATCACGGCGTCGCCATCGTCTCGAAGATTCCGTTCGAATCGAAGGACATCCGCACCTTCTGCGACAAGGTGGATTCGCGCCACATCTCCGTGTCCTTCGGGGCGCAGGCCGGCATCGCAAAGCCGCTGGTGCTGCATAATTTCTACGTTCCCGCCGGCGGCGACATTCCCGATCCCGCGCTGAACGAGAAATTCGACCACAAGCTCCGCTTCCTCGACGAGATGAAGGCGTGCGAGCCGCTGCATCCGCGCGGCGAGGACCGGCACATCCTGGTTGGCGATCTCAACGTCGCCCCGCACGAGAACGATGTGTGGTCGCACAAGCAGCTTCTGAAAGTGGTCTCGCACACGCCGATCGAAACCGAGAAGCTCAAGGCGGCGCTCGAAGCCGGCGAGTGGGTCGACGTTGCGCGCGATCGCATCCCGATGTCGGAGAAGGTCTACACGTGGTGGAGCTACCGCTCCGCCGACTGGACCGTCGGCGACCGCGGCCGCAGGCTCGACCACATCTGGGTCTCGCGTGCGCTGAAGGACGCGGTCAGTGATTTCAACATCCTGCGCGACGCGCGCAGCTGGGAGCGTCCGTCGGACCATGTGCCGGTGACGGTGACGCTGGAGGTGTGATTTCGGCAGGCCGGTCACCCGCTCAGGACGTCAGCTTCGCACCCGCCATCAGGATATCGCTGGCGATCTGGCTGGAGCGGACCGCGAATTCGTCGCGCAGGCGCACCGCGGCGGCAGGGTCGCTCTCGAGCACGCGCTGGAACAGGCTGCGCGCGACGCGGATGACGGAGGCGTGCTCGATCGCGATCGCGCTCGACGGCCGCTTCATCGGCACCACCAGCGCAAGCTCGCCGATCAGCGCACCGGGACCAGCGATCATCTCCGCGCCGGCGCCATCGTCAACCCGGAAAGCGCCGCGCTGGACCACGAAGCCGGCATCGGCGTCGTCACCGAGATTGAACAGGATGTCGCCGCGGACGAAGTCGCGCTGCTCGGAGCCGATTGCCAGCATGCGCAACGAAGCCTCTCCCAACAGGCGCAGTGTCGGGACACGCTCGAGAAGCGCTACATCGTCGTCGATTGACATTCAGGTCCGAGGCTCGAGGGCACGCAATCTAAAACGATTCGCATGCCCCTGAAGCGTATCACGGCACCAGCTTGTAGCCACCGGCTTCCGTGACCAGGATCTCCGGGTTGGCGGCGTCCTTCTCGATCTTCTGGCGGAGGCGGTAGATGTGGGTTTCCAGCGTGTGGGTGGTGACGCCGGAATTGTAGCCCCAGACCTCCTGGAGCAGGGTCTCGCGCGAGACCGGCATCTGGCCGGCCCGGTAGAGGAAACGGAGGATGGCGGTTTCCTTCTCGGTCAGCCGGACCTTGCGCGCGTTGGCGGCGGTCAGCATCTTGGAGCCGGGACGGAAGGAGTAGGGGCCGACCGAGAACACCGCGTCCTCGCTGGCCTCGTGCTGGCGGAGCTGGGCCCGGATGCGAGCCAGCAGCACGGCAAAGCGGAAGGGCTTTGCGACATAGTCGTTAGCGCCGGATTCCAGCCCCAAAATCGTGTCGGAATCGGTATCATGCCCGGTGAGCATGATGATCGGGGCCTTGAAGCCGCCCTTGCGCAGCGAACGGACAACCTCACGGCCGTCAGTATCGGGCAGGCCAACATCCATCAGGACGAGATCGGGGGCATTGGCCTTCGCGGCGCTCGCGCCCTTGGCGCCGGTATCGACGGCGGAGGCTTCAAATTCTTCGTGCAGCGATAATTGCTCCACCAACGTATCGCGCAGATCGGTATCGTCATCCACGATCAGGATCTTGCGGGCATTGGCCATAGGGGGTCATCCTTTTGGGGCCGGCTCGGCGCGCATCCAATGCTGCACCCAGCCGCGAGGGAAGTTTAGGGGGTCGCCGTTATTATTGTTGTTCGTGTTGAAGTAGTGGGCTGTTACCGATTCACAAGCCAGAACCACTCTAACCCAGAATAACAGGGCGGTCTGATGAATGTCCTGTAATGAATTCGACATCGCATGTTTACATGAAAAGCAAAGTCGCTTCAGCTAGTTACACCATGCCCAGACGTGCCGGGCCATTATCTGCGATCCGCGTTAAGCCTGCAGCGGGGAATCCGCGCCGGGGCTGGCTGACCGTGGGGGCGCTGACCATTCCGGTCGCGCTGGGGCGGGGCGGCATTCTGGCGAACAAACGCGAGGGCGATGGCGGCACCCCGAGGGGCAGCTTCCGTCCCAGGCAATTGTGGTGGCGGGGCGACCGGCACAGTCGCCCGCAGACGTTTTTGCCGGCCCGGATCATCACCGGCGAGGACGCCTGGTGCGAGGACCCCATGGACCGCCACTACAATCAGGGGATCCGGCTCGGCGAAGGGCAGGGCGGCGACCGTCTCAAGCGGGCCGACCATCTCTATGACTTCATCATCGAAATCGACCACAACACGAGGCCGCGCATCGCCGGCCGCGGCAGCGCGGTGTTCCTGCATCTGGCCCGCGACAATTTCGGCCCGACCGCGGGCTGCGTCTCGATGACGAAGGCGGCGATGCTGCAATTGCTGCGGCGGCTGGGACCAAAAACAAGAATCATCATCGGGTGAGGACGCATGCTGGACAAGGATCAGATCGCCGCCGCTTCGCATCTGCTGGTCAAACATTGGCGCGACGGCACCAAGTTCGACGCGCTGGAGCCGCGGTTGCGGCCGCATAGCCGCGCTGACGGTTATGCCATCCAGGCCGCGCTCGAAACGCAATCGCTCGGACAATTGTTCGGCTGGAAGATCGCGGCAACGAGCGAGTCTGGACAGAAGCACATCAACGTCGCCGGACCGCTGGCCGGCCGCATCATGAGCGACACCGTGATCGCCGATGGCGGCACGGCCTCGATGAAGGGCAACGCGATGCGCGTCGGCGAACCGGAATTCGCCTTCCGCATGGGCCGCGACCTGCCACCCCGGTCCGCGCCCTATGGCGTGGACGAGGTCCTCGCCGCCGTCGGCAGCTTCCATCCGGCGATCGAGATTCCCGATTCGCGCTTTGTCGATTTCGCCGGCGCCGGCGAGGCGCAGCTCATCGCCGACAATGCCTGCGCGCATCTGTTCGTGTTGGGCGCTGCGACGAGCGCGAACTGGCGCGCCATGGACCTCGTCGAGGAGCGGCCGCAGATCACGCTGCGCGGCCAGCGCTATCTCGGTCACGGCAGGAACGTGCTCGGCGACCCCCGTGGTGCACTTGCCTGGCTTGCCAACGAGCTGCGTGGCCTCGGCATCACCTTGCGGGCAGGGGAGGTGGTGACAACGGGCACATGCCATCCGCCGCTGCCGATCCAGGCCGGCGATCAATTCGCGGTGGATTTCGGCGTGCTGGGGAAGGTGTCGGTGGGGTTCGACTAATCACCGCCGTCGTTGCGAGCGCAGCGAAGCAATGACGAATTCGAGAGTCAGTATGGCTCTCTGCCGTCGATGACGGCTCTCACCTGTGCCCGAAGATCGCACTGCCCACGCGGACATGGGTGGCACCTAACATGATGGCAGTCGCGTAATCCGCGCTCATGCCCATCGAGAGCTTGTTCAACCCGTTTCGCGCGGCGATCTTGGCGGTGAGCGCAAAATGCGCCGCCGGCGGCTCGTCGACCGGCGGGATGCACATCAGGCCGGAGATCGTCAGCCCGTAGGTGTCGCGGCAGCTCGCGATGAAGGCATCGGCCTCGCCGGGAGCGATGCCGGCCTTCTGCGGCTCCTCGCCGACGTTGATCTGGACGAACAGCTCCGGGTGCTTGTTCTGGGATTCGATTTCCTTGGCTAACGCCTGGCAAATGCTCGGGCGGTCGACCGAATGGATGGCATCGAACAGCGCGACCGCCTCTTTCGCCTTGTTGGATTGCAGCGGGCCGATCAGATGCAGCGCGATGTCCGGGTAAACAGACGTTAACGCGGGCCACTTGCCCTTGGCTTCCTGCACGCGATTCTCGCCGAATACGCGCTGCCCGGCGTCGATGACCGGTGTAATCGCATCCGCGGCGAATGTCTTCGACACCGCGATCAGCGTGACGGACGCACGTTCGCGCCGCGCGTCCCTGCAGGCGCGCGCGATTTCGGCTTCGACCGCGGCGAGCGCGTTTGGTGAATGGCCGGTTACCGGCGCGGCGTTGGGTTCAGTCATGATGTCGCATCGGCACTGATTGTTGCGGGCCTAGTTCCAATTTTACCGAGTTCAAGAAAGAGTTTTTGAACCCTTCGCTTTACCTTGGCCCATGGGGTGGGTCGCGAAGATGGCAAACGTCAGTTTCAACCGCAAACGAGCGAAACTCAAGCAAGTTCTCGGAATCCGGGCGCGGCTTGCGTTGCTCGCGGTGATTCTGGTGGCGCCCTTGATGTTCGAGCGCATCCGTTCGCTCGAAACCACGCGCACGCGGCAGATCGCGCAGGCCGCGGCTGAATTCACTACCGTCGCAAGACACAGCGCGGACGCGCAGCGCGAGGTGATCTCGTCGGTCGAGACCATCCTGAAATCGGAAGCCTTCATCCGGGCATCGGCCGGCGGCATCAGCAAGAGCTGTGACGTGCTGCGCGCCAGCCTGCCGTCGAATCTTCCCTGGATCCGCACGCTTCTGATCGCCGGCCAGGACGGACGCATCCAGTGCGCCACCAACAACATGTATGTCGGCCTCGACCTCAGTGACCGGCCTTACTTCCAGCAGGCGCAGGAAACCGGCCGTTTCGTGCTGAGCGACTTCATCCTGTCACGACCGGTGCCGTCACCGACCGTGATGGCGGTCTACCCGGTATCCGCGTTCAGCGGTGTGGCGGATGCCGTGGTCCTCGCCACCGTCAACCTCGACTGGATGTCGAAGGTCATGAGCAATCTCGGTGGCCGTCCCGGCATCACCGCCGTGCTCGTCGACAGCACCGGCACCGTGCTTGCGGCGCCCGCCGACCAGCACAGCGCGATCGGCCGTCCGCTCGACAACTTGCCGCTGATGTCCGCGATCGCCGACAAGGCGCTGCGGTCGGACCAGGACGAAGGCTCGCTCTCTTTCCTCGCCGCCGACGGCTCCCGCCGCGCGGTCAGCTATATCCGCATCGCCGGGACCAATGCGCGCCTGATCGCCAGCATCGACGAGGACAAGGTGTCCGCGGCCGTGAGCCGCGACATCCGCACGGCCTATCTCCAGCTCGCTTTCGTCGTCCTGTTCGTCCTGCTCGGCGCGCTGATCGCCGCCGAGAAACTGGTGATCAAGCCGATCCAGATGCTGGCCGATATGGCCAAGCGTCTCGGCGAGGGCAATCTGTCGGCGCGCGCGGCGCGCAACCGTCTGCCGGCCGAGTTCGTTCCGCTGGCCCGCGCCTTCAACGCGATGGCCGCGCAGCTCAGCCAGCGCGAGCGCGAGCTGATCGCGAGCAACGACCGGCTCACGGTGATGGCCTCGATCGACATGCTGTCCGGTCTTGCCAACCGCCGCGGCTTCCAGAGCCGGCTCGACTTCGAATGGATGCGCGCCCAGCAATACGGCAGCGAGCTCGCGCTCCTGATGATCGACGTCGACCACTTCAAGCTGTTCAACGACACCTATGGCCATCTCGAAGGCGATTCCTGCCTGACCAGGCTCGGCGAGTCGCTGTCCGGCATCGCCGCCGACACGATGGGCTTCGCGGCGCGCTATGGCGGCGAGGAATTCTGCCTGCTACTGCCGAACACCGACGTGGCCCGCGCCGTCGAAATCGGCGAGCTGGCGCGCGCGGCCGTGCTGAAGCTGTGCCTGCCGCACATCACCTCCGCCCACATGATCGTCACCGTCTCGATCGGCGTCGCCGCGGCGAAGCCCAACGAGAGCTTGCGCCCCGGCGATCTGATCGAAGCCGCCGACGCCGCGCTCTACGCCGCAAAACACCGCGGCCGCAACAACGTCGTCGAGCACGGCGTGCAGGCGATCGAGAACGGTGCGGCAGACATGATGCTGGCGGGCTGATCGCCAGAGCCGATTGCGTTCAAATGACTTCGGAACGGGGCTCTCGACTCTTGCTTTGACGCGTTTTCTCTACGCGAACCGGTATCCACTTCGCTCGAAAACGCTTTAGCCCGCAGCCCCGGCACGATCGAGCTCGCGCTCCGTCACCACGCGATTGCGGCCGCCGCTCTTGGCAAGATAGAGCGCGCGGTCACAGCGCTCGATCAGATCCGTGATCGCTTCGCCCGTCCGGTACTGCGCCACGCCGATCGACACGCTGATGCCGGGCAGGACCTCGCCGGTCGAGCGGCGCGTGATCGTGCATTCGGCGATCGCATGCCGGATGCGCTCGGCGATCTCGGCACAGGCGGCCAGATCGGCAGCCGGCAGCACCGCGATCAGCTCCTCGCCGCCGTAGCGGGCCGACAGATCCTGCTCGCGCACCTTTTCGCGCAACACCTTCGCCATCAGGCGCAGCACCTGGTCGCCGACGCCGTGGCCGAAACTGTCGTTGAAGGTCTTGAAGTGGTCGATGTCGAGCATCAGCACGCTGAGCGGCTCGCCCCAATCCGCCGTCGCCTGCGCCTTGCGCAGGAATTCATCGAGTGCCCGCCGGTTCGCGAGGCCGGTCAGCGTGTCGGTCCGGGCCCGTTCCTCGGACTTCGAGAGCGAGTCTCTGATGACGTCGAGCTCGCGGGTCTTCTCCGCAAAGCCTGCCTCGAGCCGCGTCGCGCGGGCGGCGGCGCGGGCGAGCTCGTTCATGAGCTGGGCGACCAGCGCCTTCGGATCGACGCCGGCCTTGCCCTGGTCGGCGACCTCGCTGATCGCCTCCATCTGGGAGTGGTTGTCGGCGATCGCGGTCGCCAGAAACTCCTTCGCCGCGCCCATGAGAGCGTGCAGCCGCTCGGAGGTGTCGAGGACGATGGCGCTGACCTGGGGCGCGACGTAGGTCTCGAACAGTTCCTGATTGGTGCGGCTGTCGAAGGGACGATTGTGGTCGATCAGGAGATCGATCGCGTTGCGCAGATCGTCATGGCTGCCTGCGAAATACTGGAACCAGACCGCAAAATTGATCGGGGTCGGCGCAATCCGCTGTTCGGCCATGCTTCGCAGCGCCCGTCCGGCGATGGAGACGGCATAGTCGAGATCGAGATCGAAGCTGTCGTCCATCGCACGCATTTGGGTCCTGGCCAGCCGCAACCTCGCATCGACCCCTTAATCACACCCCAACGCGGCCTCAGTAGTTATGCGGGGCGGTGTCGAAGGTTCCCAAGTTGCGGCAACCCATTGACCCCTTGAGGACTTCTATGGCCTAGTCCGCCGTCTTCAGACGGCCGAACCCACGAAAACCCAACGATTCCATGACCTCCGAACGCTACAACGCCCGCGACGCCGAACCGCGCTGGCAGGCCGCCTGGGACCAGCAGGCGATCTTCGTCTCCAGGAACGACGATTCGCGGCCGAAATACTATGTGCTGGAGATGTTCCCCTACCCGTCCGGGCGCATCCATATCGGCCATGTCCGCAACTACACGCTCGGCGACGTGCTGGCCCGCTTCATGCGCGCCAAGGGCTTCAACGTGCTGCATCCGATGGGCTGGGACGCATTCGGCCTGCCGGCCGAGAACGCCGCCATCGAGCGCAAGGTCGCGCCGAAGGCCTGGACCTACGACAACATCGCCGCGATGAAGAAGCAGCTCCGCTCGATCGGGCTGTCGCTGGACTGGTCACGGGAATTCGCGACCTGCGACCCCAGCTACTACAAGCACCAGCAGAAGATGTTCCTGGACATGCTCGCCGCCGGCCTCGCCGAGCGCGAGAAGCGCAAGCTCAACTGGGATCCGGTCGACATGACCGTGCTGGCCAACGAGCAGGTGATCGACGGCCGCGGCTGGCGCTCCGGCGCCGTTGTCGAACAACGGGAAATGAGCCAGTGGGTCTTCAAGATCACGAAGTACTCGCAGGAGCTGCTGTCGGCGCTGGATGGACTGGATCGCTGGCCCGACAAGGTGCGGCTGATGCAGCGCAACTGGATCGGCCGCTCCGAAGGCCTGCTGGTCCGCTTCGCGCTCGATGCGGCGACCACGCCTGCCGGCGAGAGCGAGCTGAAGATTTTCACGACGCGTCCCGACACGCTGTTCGGCGCGAAATTCATGGCGATCTCGTCGGATCATCCGCTGGCGCAGGCAGCGGCCGCGAAGAACCCGAAGCTTGCGCAGTTCATCGCCGACATCAAGAAGATCGGCACGGCGCAGGAGATCATCGACACTGCCGAGAAGCAGGGTTTTGACACCGACATCCGCGCGGTGCATCCGTTCGATCCGTCCTGGAAGCTGCCGGTCTATGTCGCCAACTTCGTGCTGATGGAATACGGCACCGGCGCGATCTTCGGCTGCCCCGCGCATGACCAGCGCGACCTCGACTTCGTCAACAAGTACAGCCTGGGTGTCACGCCGGTGGTGTGTCCCGAGGGCCAGGATCCCAAGACATTCGTCATCACCGACACCGCCTATGACGGTGACGGACGCATGATCAATTCGCGCTTCCTCGACGGCATGACCATCGATCAGGCCAAGGACGAGGTGGCGAAGCGCCTGGAGAGCGAACTGCGCGGCAACGCGCCGGTCGGCGAGCGTCAGGTCAACTTCCGTCTGCGCGACTGGGGCATTTCGCGCCAGCGTTACTGGGGCTGCCCGATTCCCGTCATCCACTGTCCGAAGTGCGATGTGGTGCCGGTGCCACACGCCGATTTGCCGGTGACGTTGCCTGACGATGCGACCTTCGACAAGCCGGGCAACGCGCTCGATCATCACCCGACCTGGAAGCACGTCACCTGCCCGCAATGCGGAGGGAAAGCGCAGCGCGAAACCGACACCATGGACACCTTCGTGGATTCGTCCTGGTACTTTGCGCGCTTCACCGATCCCTGGAATGAGAACGCGCCGACGACGCCCGCGGTTGCCAACCGGATGCTGCCGGTCGACCAGTATATCGGCGGCGTCGAGCACGCGATCCTGCATCTGCTCTATAGCCGCTTCTTCACCCGGGCCATGAAGGCGACCGGGCACATCGCACTGGACGAGCCGTTCGCCGGCATGTTCACCCAGGGCATGGTGGTGCACGAGACCTACCAGAAGGCCGACGGCACCTATGTGCAGCCGGTCGAGGTGACGGTCGAGACCGGCGCCAACGGCCGCCGCGCCACGCTTCTTGCGACCGGCGAGGACGTCCTGATCGGTGCGATCGAGAAGATGTCGAAGTCGAAAAAGAACACGGTCGACCCGGACGACATCATCGAGACCTACGGCGCCGACGTCGCCCGCTGGTTCATGCTGTCGGACTCCCCGCCCGACCGCGACGTGATCTGGAGCGACGAGCGCGTCCAGGGCGCCTCGCGGTTCGTGCAGCGGCTGTGGCGGCTGGTGAACGACTCCGTGGAACTCGGCAAGAGCGCGCCGGCAGCCCGGCCGGCCAGCTTCGGTCCGGACGCCACCGCCTTGCGCAAGGCCGCCCATGGCGCGCTGGACAAGGTCACCACCGGGATCGAGCGGCTGCACTTCAACGTCTGCCTCGCCCATATCCGCGAATTCGCCAATACGTTCTCGGAGGTGCTCCAGCAATCGGGCCAACCGGCCCCCGACCTCGCCCCAGATTTGGCTTGGGCGATCCGCGAGGCAAGCCAGATCCTGGTCCAGCTGTTCTCCCCGATGATGCCGCATCTGGCCGAGGAGTGCTGGCAGGTCCTGGGCCACAGCGGGCTGGTTTCGGAGGCCAATTGGCCGCAAATCGAACGCGATTTGCTGGTCGAAGACAGCGTGACCCTGGTGGTCCAGGTCAACGGCAAGAAGCGGGGTGAGGTCACAGTTGCAACAGCGGCCCAGAATCCGGAAATCGAGGCTGCCGTTTTGGCCCTCGATGCGGTAAAACTGGCCCTGGACGGCAAGCCCGTCCGCAAGGTGATCATCGTCCCCAAGAGGATCGTGAATGTTGTCGGCTAGGATCCGCATCGCAGCCCGCCTGCTGGCAGTCGCCGCACTGGCGGCGCTGACAGCCGGCTGCTTCCAGCCGATGTATGCCGAGCACGCCGACGGCACCCCCGGCCTGCGCGACAAGCTCATGGGGGTCGAGCTCCCGCCGATCAGCAAGCCCAACGCCTCCCGCGAGGCCCGCATCGGCGTGGAAGTCCGCAACGCCCTGGCTTTCAAGCTCTACGGCACCGCCACGGGCATGCCGCCGACCCACCGTCTGGAGATCCGCTTCACCTCCTCCCGCTCGTCCCTGATCGTCAGCCAGACGACGGGACTGCCGACCAGCGAGAATTTGGGAATCGACGCCCAGTACAACCTGATCGAGGTCGTGTCCGGCAAGTCGGTGATGAGCGGCACGACGTTCTCGCGGGTGTCCTATGACATGCCCGGCTCCTACCAGCGCTTCTCCCGCAACCGCGCGGTGCGCGATGCAGAGGATCGTGCCGCCAACGAGATCGCCGAGAACATCAACACCAGGCTTGCCGCGTTCTTCACCGCGGGCACGTAGATCGCTCCAGTCGTTCCAAACCGTCCGGAATGACGACCCCCAAGCAACGACGAACCCCAAGCAACATGGTCGCGCTGCGCGGAAAAGAGATCGACGCCTTCCTCGCCCGCCCCGACGCGGGCCGACCGATCATCCTGCTTTACGGTCCTGACGCAGGCCTCGTCCGCGAGCGCGCGGATGCGCTGATCGCATCGGCCGTCGACGATCCCAACGATCCCTTCTCGCTGGTCAAGCTCGATGGCGACGAGCTCTCCGCCGAGCCGTCGCGCCTGGTCGACGAGGCCATGACGGTGCCGCTGTTCGGCGGCCGCCGCGCCATCCGGGTCCGCGCCGGCTCGCGCAGCTTCGCCAGCGGCGTCGACACGCTGGCGGAGATGGGCGTGAGGGATTGCCGCATCGTGATCGAGGCCGGCGAGCTGCGCCCGGAATCGCCGCTGCGCAAAGCCTGCGAGCGCGCCAAGGCGGCGGTGGCGATCGGCTGCTATCCCGACACCGAACGCGACCTTGCCAAGCTGATGGAAGACGAGCTCCGCATCGCCAATCTGCGCATCGCGCAGGACGCCCGCGCCGCGCTGATGTCGTTCCTCGGCGGCGACCGCCAGGCCTCGCGCAACGAGCTGCGCAAGCTGACGCTCTATGCCCATGGCAAGGGCGAGATCACGCTCGAAGACGTGATGGCGGTGGTCGCCGATGCTTCCGAGCTGAAGCTCGATCCGATCGTCGACGGCGCCTTCGCCGGGCGGCCCGACATCGTCGAGACCGAGTTCGCCAAGGCCATGATCGCCGGCACCTATCCCGGCGTCATCATCTCCGCGGCGCAGCGCCAGGCAGCGTGGCTGCATAAATCGGCGCTCGCGATCTCCGACGGCACGCCCGCTTCCGCGGTGCTCGACGGCGGCTTTCCGCGCCTGCATTTTTCACGAAAGCCAATGGTCGAAACCGCGCTGCGCAATTTCAGCGTGGCGCGGCTCGCAGGCATCATCGAGCAGCTCGCAACCGCTGCACTCGACACCCGCAAGCAGTCCACCCTCGCCGCCGCCATCGCCCAGCGCACGCTGATGGCGATCGCAGCGAACGCGAAGCGGCGGAGTTAGCCCGCACGCTCTCCGCGACATTGCGGGCACATCTCTCTCCCCCAGTCATTGCGAGGAGCGCAAGCGACGAAGCAATCCAGAGTCTCTCCGCCGCAAGAGTCTGGATTGCTTCGCTTTGCTCGCAATGACGAGGAAAGTGCGGGGGCCTAAAGCGCGCCCTTCGCGAGCCGCTTCATCACCTCGTCGAGCTGATCGAGGTTGCGGTAGTTGATCTGCACCGAGCCGCCGGGATCGCGGTGACTGACGGTGACCTTGAGGCCGAGCGCGTCGCTGACGCGCTTTTCGAGATCGATCGTATCGGGATCCTTGTCCTTGCCGCCGGCGCGCGCCTTTTGCGGCTTGCGCTCCGGCACGCCCTCTTCATGCGCCAGCGCTTCGGTCTGGCGGACGTTGAGGCCCTCCTCGACGATGCGCTTGGCGGCTGCGAGCGGATCGGGCACGCCGATCAGCGCGCGGGCGTGACCGGCAGTCAGCTCGCCGCTCGTGATCAAGGCCTGCACCTCGGCCGGCAGCTTGGTCAGCCGCATCATGTTGGCGATGTGGCTGCGGCTCTTGCCGACGACTTTTGCGATGTCGTCCTGGCTGCGTTTGAACTCGTTGGCGAGCGCGTGATAGCCCAGCGCCTCTTCCATCGGGTTGAGGTCTTCGCGCTGCACGTTCTCGACGATCGCGAATTCCAGCGCATCGCTGTCGCTGATGTCGACCGGCACGATCGGCACTTCATGCAGACCGGCCATCTGCGAGGCGCGCCAGCGCCGCTCGCCGGCGATGATCTCGAAGCGGTCCTGCGCGCCCTTCACCGGACGCACCACGATCGGCTGGATCACGCCGTGCTGCTTGATGGAGTCGGAGAGCTCCCTGAGCTCGGCCTCCGAAAATGCGCGGCGCGGATTGCGCGGATTGGGCTTGATGAATTCGATCGGCACCTTGCGCTGCGCGCGCGGACGGTCGACATGCTGGGCTTCGCCGCCGACGTCACCGATCAGACTCGCAAGACCCCGGCCCAGTCGCGAACGCGCTTCATCGGCCATCGCCAGCTCCCTTGGATTCACGCTGCAGCACTCCAGAACTGAATTGTCGTAGGGTGGGCAAAGCGAAGCGTGCCCACCAGTTTTGTGCGGAGGATGGTGGGCACGGCAAATACACCTTTGCCCATCCTGCGGTATCGTCAATGCGTGACGCGCAGCTCGCGCTCGCGCTGGATCACTTCGGTGGCGAGTCGCAAATAGGCTTCGCTGCCGACGCATTTGAGATCGTAGACCAGGACCGGCTTGCCGTAGGACGGCGCTTCCGAGATGCGCACGTTGCGCGGGATCATGGTCTTGTAGACCTTCTCGCCCATGAACTGCCGGACGTCGGCAACGACCTGGTTCGAGAGGTTGTTGCGCGAGTCGAACATGGTCAGAACGATGCCGTGGATCGACAGGTTCGGATTGAGCGTCGAGCGCACCTGCTCCACCGTCTGCAGCAATTGCGACAGACCTTCGAGCGCGAAGAACTCGCACTGCAGCGGCACCAGGATCGCGTCGGAGGCCGCCATCGCATTCACCGTGAGCAGGTTGAGCGAGGGCGGGCAGTCGATCAGCACATAGGTGTAGTCGGCGTCCGGCGAGACGTTGTTGTTGAGCGCGCCGATGGCGTCGCGCAGCTTGAACGCACGGCCGGGCGTGGTGCCGAGCTCGAGCTCGAGGCCGGACAGATCCATGGTCGAGGGCGCGATGTGCAAGCGCGGCACCGCGGTCGACACCACCGCTTCGCGCAAGGCGGCTTCGCCGATCAGCACGTCGTAGGTCGAGCAGGAGCGGTTGCGGCGATCGATGCCGAGGCCGGTCGAGGCGTTGCCCTGCGGATCGAGATCGACGATCAGGACGCGCTCGCCAATCGCCGCGAGCGCCGTGCCGAGGTTGATCGCTGTGGTTGTTTTTCCCACACCGCCCTTCTGATTCGCCAGCGCGAGGATGCGCGGATGGCCCTGCGGGACCACTGCAGTCTCTTGCGCGGCGTTTTGCTCCTGCGGTTCGTCAATCACGCTCATCGCCAATTCCCCACTCCACCCCTGAACGTCTCACTTGCGCCGTTCGACGGACGTCAGCTCCACGATCCAGCCGTCACCGGTGCGGCTTTGGTGGAGCTCAGGCTGAATATTCCAATATTTAGCGGCTTCGGTCAATTCAGCCTCTACATCTTGACCCTTGAGAAACAACGCTTTTGCGCCATGGCGCATCAGCGGCTCCGCAAAGCCGATGAGTTGATGTAGCGGAGCCAGCGCACGCGCGGTGACGCAATCGACCGGGCCGGTGATTCTATCCACATTATCCCCGATCTCAGCGAGATGTACGACTCCCGGAGATGTGGTGACGCGGATGGCTTCGCGCAAAAAGGCGGCCTTCTTGGTGATTCGCTCGACGAGGTGGACGCTGGCGCCCGGCGTCCCGGCCATGGCGCAGGCGAGCACGACGCCGGGAAAGCCACCCCCGCTGCCGAGGTCGGCCCAGCGTTTGGCCGACGGTGCGAGAGCCACAAGCTGAAGCGAGTCGGCGATGTGCCGGGTCCAGAGATGCGGCAGGGTCGAAGGCGCAACCAGATTGGTCTTGGCCTGCCACTCCCGGAGCAGCGCGATGTAGCGATCGAGCCGGGCTTCCGTTTCATGTGAAACGGGCGCGAGCTTCAAGGCCTCGCGCTTGTCCGCGGCGATGACGGCGTCGAGTGCCCGATCGTTGGCGCTGGCCTTGTCGATGATCTTCGGCTTGGCCGGCGCTGGGTCCGGCCGACGACCGGCGCCCTCGCCCGCCCCGGGTCGTCGCGATAGCGGTCTATCCCCGCCAGGTCCGCGCTGTTTCACGTGAAACGCCTATGCGATTGCCTTGGACGTCTTCCGCGCCTCACGCCGGAGATAAGCCGCGAGGATGCCGAGTGCCGCCGGCGTCATGCCGTCGATCCGGCCGGCCTGGCCCACCGTGAACGGCCGGGCCTTTTCCAGCTTGGCCCGGACCTCATTGGAAAGACCGGGGACCTGCTGGAAGTCGACCTCCGACAGCACCATCCCTTCGTCGCGCCGGAAGGCTTCGACGTCGGCGCTCTGGCGCTCCAGATAGACGTCGTACTTGGCATCGATCTCGAGATGGGTGGCGATGACGGGATCGATGGCAGAGAGCTCCGGCCAGATCGTCCGGACCTGGGTCCAGCCGATGTCCGGATAGGCCATCAGCTCGAACGCCGATCGGCGCTGGCCATCCCGGTTCAGGGACAATCCGTGCTTGATCGCCTCGTTCGGGGTGACAATCAGCGACTTCGACAGTGCCCTGGCCGCGGTCAAGGCATCCATCTTGGCCCGATGATGCTGCGTTCGAGCACCTCCGACGCACCCCAAGGTAATGCCCTTCTCGGTCAGGCGCTGATCGGCATTGTCGGCCCGCAGCGTCAGCCGATACTCGGCGCGCGAGGTGAACATCCGATAGGGCTCGCTGATGCCGCGGGTGACGAGGTCGTCGATCATCACCCCGAGATAGCCATCGGCACGATCGAACACCGTCAGCGCGGCCCCGCTCGCGGCCAGTGCCGCGTTCAGTCCGGCCACGATGCCCTGGCCGGCGGCCTCCTCGTATCCCGTGGTGCCGTTGATCTGCCCGGCCAGGAACAGGCCACGCAGACGCCTGGTCTGGAGGGTCGGATCGAGCTCCCGGGGATCGATGTGGTCGTATTCGATGGCATAGCCCGGCCGGACCATCTTGACCCGCTCAAGGCCGGGAATGCTGGCGAGGATTGCGAGCTGAACCTCCTCCGGCAGCGAGGTCGAGATGCCGTTGGGATAGACCGTGCTGTCGTCGAGCCCTTCCGGCTCCAGGAAGATCTGATGGCCGTCGCGGTCGCCAAATCGGACGATCTTGTCCTCGATCGACGGGCAATAGCGCGGTCCGGAGCTCTTGATCTGGCCGGAGTACATCGGCGAGCGATGGACATTGGCCCGGATCACCTCATGGGTCGCGGCCGTGGTCCGGGTGATCCCGCACTGGATCTGCGGGGTCGTGATCCGCTCGGTCATCACCGAGAACGGCTCCGGCGGTTCGTCGCCGGGCTGCATCTCGACCGCCGACCAGTCGATCGTGGTGCCGTCCAACCGCGGCGGCGTGCCGGTCTTAAGCCGTCCAAGGGTGAACCCTGCGCGTTCGAAAGAAGCGGAAAGGCCCATCGCCGGCGCTTCGCCGACCCGGCCGGCCGGCCAGTTCTTCTCACCGAGATGGATCAGACCGCGCAGGAAAGTGCCGGTGGTGACGACAATTGCCCCGGCCCGAAGCGCTCGGCCATCGGCCAGGCGCAGGCCGGTCACCCGACCCTCGACCACGATCAGCTCGTCAGCCTCGCCCTCGATAACAGATAGACCCTCGCACTCCTGGATCGCGGCCTGCATCGCCGCAGCATACAGCTTGCGATCGGCCTGAGCCCGCGGACCACGGACAGCGGGACCCTTGCGGCGATTGAGGACGCGGAACTGGATGCCGCCGGCATCGCCCACGCGGCCCATCAGGCCATCGAGCGCATCGATCTCGCGGACCAGATGACCCTTTCCGAGACCGCCAATGGCGGGATTGCAGGACATTGCGCCGACCGTCGAGAAACGGTGCGTTACAAGAGCGGTCGCCGCGCCCATCCGGGCAGCCGCAGCCGCGGCCTCACAGCCGGCGTGGCCGCCGCCAATCACGATGACGTTGAAGCTCTCTCGCTCTGTTCGCATGGGCGGACTTCTATCCCAGTGGGGGAAAAGCCGGAAGTCAAAACTGGGGTGAGGCGGGTGTTTCACGTGAAACAGCCTCTTACTGGCTGGCCGAAGCGCTTTTCGTGAAAACAAACCCATGCACAGTAGAAGCCCCTTGGAATGTCTATTGTTTCACGTGAAACGAAACCAGGTTCGTGCGGGATAAAGGCATGGTGGTCGAAAGTTGTTGCCTCGGCAAATATGACTCGCCGGGAGGGCCAGTGGACGGCGCGTTCCGCCATTGCGAGCGCCGCGAAGAAATCCAGAATCCCTCGACGGCGGCGGCCTGGATTGCTTGGTCGCAGGATTCCTCGCAACGACGGGTTGCGGCAGTATCTACGCTCATCACCATCAACGCGGCGTCGCACAGTCGATTTTTCGTACGATCGTTCAGTTCCAGCGCGGTGATCGGGCGACCGGTGTTTCACGTGAAACAGCACGGAACCCGCTCTGTTTCACGTAAAACACAAACAATGGAACAAGCGCTAGTTCTACATTGAAGAACTAGCGCTACTTTCCGATGCAGAATTTCTGGAAAATCGCCCCGAGAACGTCCTCGACGTCCACCCGGCCCAGCAGCCGGCCCAGGGCGTAGGCCGCAGCGCGCAGCTCTTCGGCGGCGAGCTCTTCGCCCTCTTCTACAAGCTCCAGACTCCGGCGCAAGCTGTCCGATGCCCGGCGCAGCAGATCGCGTTGGCGGACCCGGGTCACCAATGCGCCCTCGGTCATTCCGAAGAAGTCGGACGCGAACTTGACCAGCGCCTCGACCAGCTCGGGGATGCCGTCCCCCCGGCACGCCGAGATCCCGAACTCGCCGTGCGGCCCGGAGTCACCTGCTCCGCCAAGATCGATCTTGTTGCGGACGATCCAGACCGGACCACCCGCGGGATTGCCGTCGCCGGATTTTCTCAGCGACCGCATCGCTTCCGGGGCGACGGGCTGCTCGCCCTCCACCAGCCACAGCACGAGGTCGGCGTCTTCGGCGCGCGCTCGCGCCCGGCGCACACCCTCCTGCTCGACGGGATCGTCGGTCTCGCGGATGCCGGCGGTGTCGATCACCGTAACGGGGTAGCCGTCGAGATCGAGCTGCACTTCGATCACGTCGCGCGTCGTGCCGGCATGGGGCGAGACGATCGCGACCTCGCGGCGGGCGAGCTGGTTGATCAGCGTCGACTTGCCGACGTTCGGCTCGCCCGCGATCGCAACCACCAGTCCGTCGCGCAGGCGTTCAGCTTGTCCCTGTGCCGCAAGGACTTCTGCGATTTCCGCCTGCAGCGCTCTGATCGCTTTCACGGCCGGTGCCATCAACTCGGCGGGGACGTCGCCCTCGTCGGAAAAATCGATGCCAGCCTCGATCAGCGCCGAGGCCTCGATGATGCGCTCGCGCCAGTCGCGCGCGCGATTGCCAAGCAGGCCCTGCAACTGACGCAGCGCCTGGCGGCGCTGGCGGTCGGTGTCGGCATGAATGAGATCGTCGAGGCCCTCGGCCTCGGTCAGATCGAGCTTGCCGTTCTCGAAGGCACGCCGCGTGAACTCGCCGGGCTCGGCCGCCCGCGTATTCGGAATAGAAGAAATTGCGGCGAGGAGTGCGGCCAGCACCGCGCGGCCGCCATGGACGTGGAATTCGGCGACGTCCTCGCCGGTCGCGCTCCCCGGCCCTGGAAACCAGAGCACGACCGCGTCGTCGATCGGCGGGCCTGCGCCGTCACGAAGCAGCCGGCGGCTGGCCTGCCGTGGCGCTGCCGGCTTGCCCGCCAGCGTCGTCAGCACCAGACTGGCCTGCGGCCCGGAGACGCGCACCACGGCGATCGCGCTCGGGGCCCGGCCCGACGACAGCGCAAAAATGGTCTGGTCTCGCGGATGCATGGCCTATTTGTCCGGCTGCCGAGGAAAAGGCAAACATCCGTTTCAGCGATCGGATCGCAGAGTTTTGCTGCATCATCCGCCGCAGCAAAATCGCATATTGCGATGCAGCATCAAGGAGCAATTTGCTGCAAAAAGTGCTTCCGCTCCGATCAAAATGACCCCGCATAAGTCAAGTATTTATAAATTATATCAATAACTTAATATATCTTCAGGGCGAGAAGGAAAAGCGTCTTCCCTTGCTGCGCCTCAGCCGCAACAGGGCCGCACAAACAAAAAGGGCGCCCGAAGGCGCCCCAATCTCATGTTGCACTGCAATCAGGTATTCATGGAGTCGAAGAACTCCGAATTGCTCTTGGTCGAGCGCAGCTTGTCGAGCAGGAAGTCGATCGCGTCCATCGTGCCCATCGGGTTGAGGATACGGCGGAGCACGTACATCTTCTTGAGCACCTGCGGATCCGTGATGAGCTCTTCCTTGCGGGTGCCGGAGCGCGAGATATCGATCGCCGGGAAGGTGCGCTTGTCCGAGACCTTGCGGTCCAGGATCAGTTCCGAGTTACCAGTGCCCTTGAATTCTTCGAAGATGACTTCGTCCATGCGGCTACCGGTATCGACCAGCGCGGTCGCGATGATCGTCAGCGAGCCGCCCTCCTCGATGTTGCGGGCGGCACCGAAGAAGCGCTTCGGGCGCTGCAGCGCGTTGGCGTCGACACCGCCGGTCAGCACCTTGCCGGATGACGGCACCACGGTGTTGTAGGCACGGCCGAGGCGCGTGATCGAATCCAGCAGGATCACGACGTCGCGGCCATGCTCGACCAGGCGCTTGGCCTTCTCGATCACCATCTCGGCGACCTGGACGTGGCGCACCGCCGGCTCGTCGAAGGTCGATGACACTACCTCGCCCTTCACCGAACGCTGCATGTCCGTGACTTCTTCCGGACGCTCGTCGATCAGAAGCACAATCAGATAGCACTCGGGATGATTGTGCGTGATCGAATGCGCGATGTTCTGCATCAGCACGGTCTTACCCGTGCGCGGCGGCGCAACGATCAACGCGCGCTGGCCCTTGCCGATCGGCGCGACGATGTCGATCACCCTTGCAGAAAGGTCTTTTCGCGTCGGATCGTCGATCTCCATGCGGAAACGCTGATTTGGAAACAGCGGCGTGAGGTTGTCGAAATTGACCTTGTGCTTGGCCTTTTCCGGGTCCTCGAAATTGAGCGTGTTGACCTTCAGCAGCGCGAAATAGCGCTCGCCTTCCTTCGGGCTGCGGATGTGGCCCTCGATGGTGTCGCCGGTGCGCAGGCCGAAACGGCGGATCTGCGAGGGCGAGACGTAGATGTCGTCCGGGCCCGGCAGATAATTCGCATCGGGCGAGCGGAGGAAGCCGAAGCCGTCGGAGAGAACCTCGACAACGCCCTCGCCGACGATGTCGGTCTCGGCGAGCGCAAGCTGCTTGAGAATGGCAAACAGCAGCTCCTGCTTGCGCATGGTGCTGGCATTCTCGACCCCGTTCTCTTCCGCGAACGAGACGAGCTCGGCCGGCGTCTTCGACTTGAGGTCCTGAAGTTTGATTTCCCGCATTGGGGTGGTCCTGTGGGGTAACCTGGGGAGGAGGGGGTGCGAGGAGGCTCTGAAATGCGGACGTGAGAAGATAAGGTCCGCAGGTCTGGCAAGGAGAGTGCCGGAGAGGCTTCAAACCTGATGCGGTGTCCGGCCTCTGAAAAGCTCAGACACAACCACATCCGCCTGCGTTGGGTGGGATATCACCAATATAGAAAATCGCGTCTCACAGCGCAAGCCGAAGCGCTGAGCGATCGTTCACGATCCTTGCCTAGAACGGCTTCACGATCACCATGACGACGATGAGAATCATCAGGACGGTCGGCACCTCATTGATAATCCGATAGAATTTCTGGCTGCGCGGACGCCGGTCGGCCGCGAAATCCTTGCACCATCGCGAAAAAAAGCCGTGGACCGCGGACATCGCCAGGACCAATGCCAGTTTTACGTGCAGCCAGCCGAACGAGAACCAGTGCCCAAACCAGGCAAGATACAGCCCGGCGAGCCAGGTGACGATCATGGCGGGGTTGATGATCGCCTTGAGCAGCCGGCGTTCCATGACCTTGAACGTTTCCGACTGCTTCGAGCCGATCTCGGCTTCGCAATGATAAACGAACAGCCGCGGCAAATAGAGCATGCCCGCCATCCAGGCGATGACGGCGATCACATGCAGCGCCTTGATCCAGAGATAGACGTCTTCAAACATTTTGCGCGTCCCGGTGCCCAGCTCAGAGAACGCTGGGGATAGTAAGACCTCGTTAAGGTCTTACCTGCACACATGTCCATCCGTAGCGCCCCTCTTACTTCTAAGAATCTTAGATTCTTAAGGTTTGAGTCTTAGTGACGGTGGATTGGACTCATGCAATTCCGTCCGCACGCTCACGCGCGCTTGTTCACATCCATCAACATATCCCGGACAGTTGCGGCGACTTGCGATAAGTCGGCCAGCTTCAATGACTTGCGCCTTTCCATCGGCAGCTTATCAAAGGGGTTGTCCGCGCAATCCCGCTTCCGTCTCGGCAGGGCGCCAGACTTGTTCCGGCGGGCAGCGGTGTGAACAAAATTGGCAGTTGTCCCGCCCCTGGTGTCGCGCAACCCTTTCCGAGCGGTTAAGGTCCACAGAAATCCACAGACCACACCGACTCCATACAAAGGGATTTTGTGCCGACCTCGAACAATTATTTCCACCTGCACCTCGTCTCCGACTCCACCGGCGAGACGCTGATCACGGTCGCACGCGCCGTCGCCGCGCAGTACGCGAATGTGACTCCGGTCGAGCACGTCTACCCGCTGGTGCGCAGCCAGAAGCAGCTCGATCGCGTGCTCGACGAGATCGAGGAAGCGCCGGGCATCGTGCTGTTCACCCTGCTCGAGAAGGATCTGGTTTCCAGGCTCGAGGACAAGTGCAAGGGAATCAACGTTCCGAGCCTGTCGATCATCGGGCCGGTGATGCAGCTGTTCGAGGCCTATCTCGGCGCCGCCACCACGGGCCGGGTCGGCGCCCAGCACGTGCTCAACGCGGAATATTTCAAGCGCATCGATGCGCTGAACTACACGATGATTCACGACGACGGCCAGCATGTCGAAGGCCTCGACGATGCCGATGTGGTGCTGGTCGGCGTCTCCCGTACCTCGAAGACGCCGACATCGATCTATCTCGCCAATCGCGGCATACGCACGGCCAATGTGCCGCTGGTTCCGGGCATTCCGGTGCCCTCGCAATTGGAAACGCTGACGCGGCCGCTGGTGGTGAGCCTGCATGCGACGCCGGAACGCCTGATCCAGGTGCGCCAGAACCGTCTCCTCTCCATGGGCGCCGATTCCAGCAGCGACACCTACACCGACAAGCAGTCCGTCGCCGAGGAAGTCGCCTTTGCACGCAAGCTGAGTGCCAAGCACGATTGGCCGCTGCTGGACGTTACGCGGCGCTCGATCGAGGAAACCGCGGCGGCGATCATGAAGCTCTACAGTGATCGCCAGCGCAACCGTCCCACTGAATAGTCTTTGGAATAATTTTCGCGATGAGTCTGTGGCTCGGCAAAGCTCCGTTGATCCTGGCCTCGCAGAGCAGCGCGCGAAAGATGCTGCTGGCCAATGCCGGTCTAGAGTTCAAGACTGTTACGGCCGATATCGACGAGCGCGGCATCCAGGCCGCCTCCGGGCTTTCGAATCCGCGCGAGATAGGCCTGCTGCTGGCGCGCGAAAAGGCCAAAGCCGTTTCGGCGCATTTTCCCGGCAGCCATGTGATCGGCGCCGATCAGACACTGGCGCTCGGCGATCGTCTCTTCAACAAGCCCGCCGGCCGTCCCCAGGCGCTGGCCCAACTGCGTGAGCTGGCCGGGAAAAGCCATGAGCTGAATTCCGCCGTGGCGATCGCACGCGATGGCGAGATCATCTTCGAGGACGTCTCGGTCGCCCGCCTGTCGATGCGGCAGATGAGCGAGGCTGAGCTTTCGGCCTATCTCGACGCGGCTGGCGATGCCGTGACCACCAGCGTCGGCGCCTATCAGCTCGAAAGCCTCGGCATCCACCTGTTCGAGCGCATCGACGGCGACCATTTCACCATTCTCGGCCTGCCGCTGCTGCCGCTGCTTGCGTTCCTGCGAGGCGAGCGGCTAGTTGCGGTGTAAATGACAGAGATGGCTGGACGCTGATGCGGATCCTCGGACTGACCGGCTCGATCGGGATGGGCAAATCGACCACCGCGAAACTGTTCGCGGAGGCCGGCGTTCCCGTCTACGACGCCGATGCCGCCGTCCATCAGCTCTATGAGGGCGAAGCGGCCCCCGCGATCGAAGCCGCCTTTCCAGGCACGACCGTGAACGGCAAGGTTGACCGGCCAAAGCTGTCGGCGCGCGTGGTGCACGATCCCGCCGCCATCAAGCAGCTCGAGCAGATCGTCCATCCGATGCTCGGCGCGTCCCGGACAAAATTCTTCGCCGACGCCGAAGCTGCCAACGCGCCGGTCGTGGTGCTGGACATACCGCTGCTGTTCGAAACCGGCGGCGAGAAACGGGTTGACGCGGTGGTCGTGGTGTCGACCTCGCCGGAACTGCAGCGGGAGCGGGTGCTGGCGCGCGGCACGATGGACGAGGCGAAGCTCGACGCGATCATTGCCAAGCAGACTCCCGACGCCGAAAAGCGCAAGCGCGCCGATTTCGTAGTGGATACGTCACACGGACTTGAACCGGTGCGGGCGCAAATCACGCACATCCTGGCCGAGGTCGTTAAGATGCCGCAGCGGCGAGCCTGATTCGCTGCCCTCAACACGGCCTCTCAAGATCATGCGCGAAATCGTCCTCGACACCGAAACCACCGGCCTCGATCCCATCCGTGGCGATCGCCTGGTCGAAATCGGCTGCGTCGAGATGTTCAACCGCATGCCGACGGGGCAGAGCTACCACGTCTACATCAATCCCGAACGGGACATGCCGGCGGAAGCCTTTGCGGTGCACGGGCTGTCGGCCGAATTCCTGGCGACGAAGCCGCTGTTCCATGAGGTCGTCGACGAGTTCATCGAGTTCATCGGCGATGCGCCGTTGGTGATCCACAACGCCTCGTTCGACATCAGCTTCATCAATGCCGAGCTCGACCGGATCAAGCGCGCCGCGATCCCGCGGGAGCGGCTGGTCGATACGCTGCTGCTGGCGCGGCGCAAGCATCCCGGCGTGTCCAACCGGCTCGACGACCTCTGCTCGCGCTATGCGATCGACAATTCACGCCGCACCAAGCACGGTGCGCTGCTCGACGCCGAGCTGCTCGCGGAAGTCTATGTCGATCTGGTCGGAGCGCGGCAGTCGCAGCTGCTGCTGGCTGCGGAAACGGAAGAGAGCCGCGCCAATGCGGCTGGCGATACGCCGCGGCGGCAGCGGCTGGTGCCGCTTGCGCCACGGATTTCGGACGCCGAGCACGAGGCCCACCGGGCCTTCATCGCAACGCTCGGCGACAAGGCGATCTGGAACGAGTACCTGCCCGCTCCAGCCGCCCCGACGGCCGGTCAGGCCTGACCGCTCGGCTGAGCGGCCATTTGCCGCTCCATGTTCTGGCGATAGAGACCGACGAAGTCGACCGGATCCAGCATCAGGGGCGGGAACCCGCCGTCGCGCACGGCGGTCGCGATGATCTCGCGGGCGAACGGGAACAGCAGGCGCGGGCATTCGATCATGACCAGCGGATGCAGGTTCTCCTTCGGCACGTTGGCGATACGGAACACGCCGGCGTAAGCGAGCTCGAACGAGAACATGATCTTGCCCGCGGTCTCGGCCTTGCCCTCGACCGACAGCGTCACCTCGAACTCCTGTTCGCTGAGGTTGTTGGCGCTGACATTGATCTGGATGTTGATCTGGGGCGGCTGGCTCTGCTGCTGGAGCGAGCTGGGTGCGTTCGGGTTTTCGAACGAGAGGTCCTTGGTATATTGCGCCAGCACGTTGAGCTGGGGAGCCTGGGCCGCCTCGGGAGGGATGCCGTTACCGTTGGTCATAAGAGTGTCTCCTTACCCGATTTGGGCTGAATTTCGCGGCGGTTGGCTAACATAGGGCCGCCTCATTCCACAAGGACGAACGGTCCCGGCCGGGGAATTGAGGCTCCGCCCACAACCGTGACGTTCCACCCTGCCCTATCCACGACACTACGCCTTAAACGATTGAAGATGCGCTATTTCCGGGCAGGATCGGGTTTCCCCTTAAGGATAAAAGGCGCTACACTCGGGCTGTGCCAAAAGGCGCCATTGGCCGGGCGAGATTTCGTGCCTACATCCCACGGACCTGACGCGCGGACCTAAAATGGTGATGTAGACTTGCCGTTTCCGTATGGAACGGTCTACTGGCCGGATTGATTTTCCCGGCAACGATCCCTTCGAGACGGCCCCTTTCGACAGAAGACCAGAAAGCGAATACGACGTGGACATCTACACCATCATCTTCCTGGCGCTGGCGGTCTTCATCTTTCTGAGGCTGCGCAGCGTGCTGGGGCAGCGCACGGGCAGCGAGCGGCCGCCGTTCGACCGCAACGCACTCCAGGGCGCCCAGGACAAGAACGTCGTGACCATGCCGGGCAAGGTCATCGACCAGGCCCCGCTCGCGCCGACGGCCGAGCCGACCCCGCCCTCCGACCGCTGGAAGGGCCTGACCGAGCCGGGCACCACGCTGGCGCAGGGCCTCGACGCCATCGTCGACAAGGATTCCACCTTCGATCCGCGCCATTTCATCTCCGGCGCCCGCGGCGCCTACGAGATGATCGTGCTGGCCTTCGCCAATGGCGACCGCCGCGCGCTGCGCGACCTGCTGTCGTCGGAGGTCTATGAAAGCTTCGATGCCGCGATCAAGGAACGCGAGAAGAACGAGCAGAAGACCGAGACGCGCTTCGTCTCGATCGACAAGGCCGAGCTCGTCGGCGCCGAGCTGCGCGACCGCATGGCCCAGCTCACGATCCGCTTCGTCTCGCAGATGATCTCGGCGACCCGCGACAAGGCCGGCAACATCGTCGACGGCAGCGCCGACACGGTCGCCGACATTACCGACATCTGGACTTTCGCCCGCGACGTCACCTCTCGCGATCCGAACTGGAAGCTGGTTGGCACCGGAAGCGCGAATTAAGGCTTTCCTGAAGACCAGCGCGACGGCGCTTTGCGCAGGTGTCGTCGCGCTGTCGTCGTTTTCGCTCGGCGCCGAAGCGGCGCGGCGGCACTATCGCAGCCATCACCATCATCTCCCGGCATTGCCTGCCGCGCCGCCGCGGGCGTTGCCGTATCCGCAGCTCCCCCTGCCGTTCGAGATTCCCGGCGCGCAATACCTGCCGCTGGCCTGGGCCGATTTGAAGGGCTGGAGCGACGACGATCATCTTGCCGCCTACAAGACCTTTCGCGCGAGCTGCCGTTCGATCAACGCGCAGAATGGCGCGGCCGAACCCAAGGCCGAAATCAAGGGCGAATCCAAAGCACTTGGCGCCTCGCTGAGAGAACCTTGCCGCGCCGCCAAATCGCTCGAGCTCACCGACGACGCCAGGGCCAAGACGTTCTTCGAGGAAAATTTTGCGCCGCTGCGCATCTCCCGGCTCGGCGAGCCCGACGGTTTCGTCACCGGCTATTACGAGCCGGTGCTGGAGGGATCGCGCACGCAGACCGATGTCTACAATGTCCCGGTCTATCGCCGGCCCTCGAACCTGTTCGTGCGCGGCTACAAGCAGGATTCGGTCAGCCTGCCGAACAAGGGCCCGGTCTATCGCAAGATCGGCCGCCGCAAGCTCGTGCCCTATTACGACCGCGCCGAGATCGAGGACGGCAAGATCGCCGGCCGTGGGCTGGAGATTGCCTGGCTGAAGGACCCGACCGATCTGCTGTTCGCGCAGATCCAGGGTTCGGCGCGGATCAAGTTCGAGGACGGCGGCATGGTCCGGCTCAACTACGACGCCTATAACGGCTATCCCTACACGGCGGTCGGCCGGATCCTGATCGAGCGCGGCATCATTCCGAAGGAAGAGATGTCGATGCAGAAGATCAGGGAGTGGATGGCGCAGACCCCGGACGGCGCCAAGGAGCTGCGGCGCCAGAACCGCTCCTACATCTTCTTCCGCGAGGTCAACCTGTCCGACAAGGACGAGGCGGTCGGCGCGCAAGGCATTCCGCTCACGGCCGGCCGTTCGATCGCGGTCGACAAATCGCTCCACGTCTACGGCACGCCGTTCTTCATCGAGGGCGAGTTGCCGATCGATTCAGAACGGTCGAAGACGCCGTTCCACCGGCTGATGATCGCGCAGGACACCGGCTCGGCGATCATCGGCCCCGCGCGCGCCGACCTCTATTTCGGTGCCGGCGCGGATGCCGGCCGCGTTTCGGGCCGGCTGCGCCATCCCATGCATTTCGTGATGCTGGTGCCGAAGGGCCTCGATCCGACGGCACGCGCCGCGCGGCTCCCGGTGCCGGACCCGCGGCCGTCGGAGAAGATTGCAAAACTTTTTCCGCAAACCGATCTTGCCAAGGATATTGCCAAGGATACTGCGAAGGATCAGGCCAAGCCTGCGGCTGCGGCCGCAGCCGTGGCGCAAGGCAAAGGCGAGACGGTCGCCGTCGCCAATCCAGTCCCGTTGCCAGTGCCGCGTCCCGTGATTGAGCCCGTTCAGGAGCCGCGGCGGCCGATCAAGAATCGCCCCCATCGACAGCAATGAAGCGATCGTCCCGTCCGCCCGTGCTGGAGCCTCGTCCCTCGCCGCGCCGCCGCGCGCTGAGCGAGGAGGAGCGCGAGCTGTGGGACACGGTGGCAAAGCAGGTCAAGCCGCTGAGGAAGCATCGGGGGGCGAAAGCGCATGCGCCGCCGCGCGCAGAGCCTTCACCCGCTGCGTCCGCCACGCGGCCTGCGCCATCGCCACGTCCGATCGCCGCTGCCCCGGCGCCGCGCGCAGCGAAGCCCGCGATACCGCCGCTGGCACCGCTCGGCAAGCGCGAGCGCACAAAGCTGTCGCGCGGCCGCAGCGAGATCGAGGCGCGGCTCGACCTGCATGGCATGACCCAGATGCGCGCCCATCGGGCTCTGACCGGCTTCCTGCACCGCGCCCACCATGACGGCCTGACCTTCGTGCTCGTCATCACCGGCAAGGGACGAAGCGGCGGCGAAAGCGGCGTGCTGCGCCGCCATGTGCCGGAATGGCTGAGCCTGCCGGAATTCCGCGCCTTCGTCGTCGGGTTCGAGGAGGCAGGTATCGGCCATGGCGGCGAAGGCGCGCTTTATGTCCGGATCAGGCGGGCGCGGTATTAGACTAGAGGCGGGCGCGGTTCACCTCTCCCGCTTGCGGGAGAGGGAGCGCACTTCCGATGCGGCTCTAAAACGGCCGGACGATTCCGACGCGCGGGATCAGTGTGATGATCAGGCCGAAGATGTTCGTCTTCCGGTCCTGCGCCGGCATCGGCGGCGTCTCGCGCGCGGCCGGCAGCATTTTCACGGCGTGCAGGATCAGGAACATGCACACCGCCCAGTTCGAGATCCAGCGCGAATAGTCGAACACCATCGCGAACATCACGAGATAGGCGAGGCTGATGCCGATCAGTGCGGCGACCACGAGACGGCGGTGCATTTCGCTCGCGAGCGCGGCGATCAGGTTCGCAAAATAACGCCACAGCGGCGTGTGCAGCCAGATCAGGAGCGCGAACACGGGCACGCCGAGGATGTTGTGCGGCAGGCGGCCCCAGGTGTCTGAGATTTCCTTCGCCAGCGGCTGGTACCAGATGTAGGCGAATTGCAGCAGATCGGTGCGCGCCGGATCGGCCATCCGGCTCTTCAGATACGCGACGAAATCCGCCTCCGGGATCGGCATCGTTCCCCAGAACTGCGCCGTGAAAAACAGTGCGGAAACGAGGGCGAGGGCGGCGATGCCGAATGCAACGTTGCTGCGGCTGCAGCCGCAGGCCAGATAATGCCTGATCACCACGATCGTGACGATCGTCGGCACATACATCAGCAGATGGATGTGGTGGATCAGCACGAGGACGATCGAGAACAGCGCGGCCAGGGCGACGAACAGCAGCGAGCCCGCCGGCACCAGCAGCAGCATGATTGCCAGCGCGCAGCCATAGATGTCGAAATGGCCGAGCGTGTGCATGAAGTTCTTCAGGAAGAACGGCGAGCCCGCGATGAAGACGAACAGCGGCAGCGTCCTGGCGGTGAAGCCGAACGTCCGCTGGAACAGTTTTGCGTACAGCCCCAGCGTTACCAGCCACGTCGCGCCGCCGAGCGCGAACACCAGCCATACCGGCACCTTGTCGGTGACCAGCGCGACGATCGCCCCGATCAGCGCGCGCTTGATGAAGCCGAAATGATAGTCGACGAGGAGATGGATGTAGGGGACGTAAGGCGGCAGCTGGATCTTGTGGATGAAGACGCCGGCAATCACCGCCGCGTTGATCGCGAGCAGGATGCGCCAGGGGTTTTGCAGGATGCGTGCGGTCACGCGGCATCCATAGCGCGGTCGCCCGGAATTACAAAATGAACCGGCTCAAATCCGTATTCTTGGCGAGGTCGCCGACGTGCTTCTGCACGAACTCCGCATCGACCTTGACGGTCTCGCCGCTGCGGTCGGGGGCGGTGAAGGAAATCTCGTCCAGCACCCGCTCCATCACCGTCTGCAGCCGCCGCGCGCCGATGTTCTCGACGGTCGAATTCACGGCGACCGCGACGTCCGCCAGCGCGTCGATCGCGCTATCGGTGATGTCGAGCGTGACGCCCTCGGTCTGCATCAAGGCGATATATTGCTTGATCAGCGAGGCCTCGGGCTCGGTCAGGATGCGGCGCATGTCGTCGCGGGTCAGCGCCTGCAATTCGACGCGGATCGGCAGGCGGCCCTGTAATTCCGGCAGCAGGTCGGACGGCTTGGCGACGTGGAAGGCGCCGGATGCGATGAACAGGATGTGGTCGGTCTTCACCGCGCCGTGCTTGGTCGAGACCGTGGTGCCCTCGATCAGCGGCAGCAGGTCGCGCTGCACGCCCTCGCGCGAGACGTCGCCGCCGACCCTGCCGTCGCGCGCACAGATCTTGTCGATCTCGTCCAGGAACACGATGCCGTTGTTCTCGACCGCGCCAATCGCTTCCAGCGTCAGCTGCTCGGTGTCCAGCAGCTTGTCGGATTCCTCGTTGACGAGGATCTCGTGCGAGCTGTCCACCGTCAGCCGCCGGGTCTTGCTGCGGCCGCCGAGCTTGCCGAAGATGTCGCCGATCGAGATCGCACCCATCTGCGCGCCGGGCATGCCGGGGATCTCGAACATCGGCATGCCGCTGCCGCCGCCTTGCGTCTCGATCTCGATTTCCTTGTCGTTGAGCTCGCCCGCACGCAGCTTCTTGCGGAAGGATTCGCGGGTTGCGGCGCTGGCATTGGCGCCGACGAGGGCATCGAGCACGCGTTCCTCGGCGGCGAGCTGCGCGCGCGCCTGCACGTCCTTGCGCTTGCGCTCGCGCACCTGGGCGATCGCGACCTCGACGAGATCGCGCACGATCTGCTCGACGTCGCGGCCGACATAGCCGACCTCGGTGAATTTCGTCGCCTCCACCTTCAGGAACGGCGCATTCGCGAGCTTGGCGAGCCGGCGCGCGATCTCGGTCTTGCCGACGCCGGTGGGGCCGATCATCAGGATGTTCTTCGGCAGCACCTCCTCGCGCAAGGAACCTTCGAGCTGCTGCCGCCGCCAGCGGTTGCGCAGCGCGATCGAGACGGCGCGCTTGGCATCGGCCTGGCCGACGATGAAACGGTCGAGTTCGGAAACGATTTCGCGGGGAGAGAAGTCTGTCATGGGACCTTAGCTAGGATCAGATGCGGGCCGGGACAAGCCGCATTTTTGCGTCAGATGATCGGCGGTCCGGATTGCCATTGTTTCACGGCCTCGACCGGATGGATCAGCATCAGGACGTTGAGCGTCAGATTGTCGCGAATGTGCAGCGCCAGCATGATTTCGAACGCGAGCCCGAGCAGGACGGTCACCGGTACAGGCAGCAGGCGCGCGGCGAGGAAGCCCAGCATCATGGACAGCGTATCGGAGATCGAATTGACGACGCTGTCGCCGAAATAATCCAGCGAGATCGTGCCGGCGCGGTAGCGTTCGATGATGAACGGCGAGTTCTCGACGATCTCCCAGGCACCCTCGATCAGCATCGCGATGATCAGCCGCGCCGGCCAGGACAGAGGCAGGAAAGGCAGCCGCGCGAACAGCAGCCAGGTCAGGCCGTAGAACAGGAAGCCGTGGAGGACGTGCGAAAAGCTGTACCAGTCGGCGATGTGCTGCGAATTCTCCGAGCTGTTGACCACGCCATGCCACAGCTTGACGTAGCCGCAGGTGCAGATCGGCACCCGGCCCATCGCAAGCAGGATCGAGGCCTGCAGCGCCAGCAGCAACAGCGCGATACCGACCCAGTAGGTTGGGGGGATCGTCGTGCGTATGCTTTGCTTGGCGCCATCGGCAATGGTCATTGGGCGCGTATCATTGCAGTGAGAGGCCGTCATGCGCAACCAGAGCGATGCTGCGCTCCCTCTCCCGCTTGCGGGAGAGGGCTGTCTCCGCAGAGGGATTCCCCCGGAGGAGAAAACCCTCACCGGGCGCTTCGCGCCGACCTCTCCCGCAAGCGGGAGAGGTTACACCGCATCCCGGGCTCCGCTGTTCAGTCACAGTTCTAGCCCGCCGCCAGGGCTTCGATGGTGACGTTGCGGTTGGTGTACACGCAAATATCCGCGGCGATGTCGAGGGAGCGGCGGACGATGGTCTCGGCGTCCTTGTCGGTGTCGAGCAGGGCGCGAGCGGCGGCCAGGGCGTAATTGCCGCCGGAGCCGATCGCCATCACCCCGGCCTCGGGCTCCAGCACGTCGCCGGTGCCTGTGAGCACCAAGGAGACGTCCTTGTCGGCCACGATCATCATGGCCTCCAGCCGCCGCAAATAGCGGTCGGTGCGCCAGTCCTTGGCGAGCTCGACCGCGGCCCGGGTCAATTGCCCGGGATATTGCTCGAGCTTGGATTCCAACCGCTCAAAGAGCGTGAAGGCGTCGGCCGTGGCGCCGGCAAAGCCGCCGATGACGTCGCCCTTGCCGAGTTTCCGGACCTTCTTGGCGTTGTGCTTGATCACGGTCTGGCCGATCGAGACTTGGCCGTCGCCGCCGACCACGACCTTGCCGCCCTTGCGGACCGTCAAAATCGTGGTGCCGTGCCAGCCCGGCGAGCTGTTTGGGGAGTCCTGCATGAATGATCCTCGTTGTCCGGCCTGATTTAGGGGGTCGGGAGCGGGGGCACAACGGGCCGTTCCGGCCCTAGATTTCGCTCACCATAGGCGGAAGTGCTGCCCTGCCGGGGCGTTCCCGCAGTAGCGAAGGCGTCATTTGGCTGTTAAAAGACCGGCGTTTTCGGCCCAAAACCATAGCGAAAGCTTTCAATGCGCACCGCGACGATCAAGCGCAAGACCAAGGAAACCGATATCGAGGTGACCGTAAACCTCGATGGCACCGGCGTGTCCAACATCGCGACCGGCATCGGCTTTTTCGACCATATGCTCGATCTCCTCGCCCGCCATTCCCGCATCGACCTCACGGTCAAGGCGGTGGGCGACCTGCACATTGATCATCACC
Source organism: Bradyrhizobium sp. Bra64 (assembly GCF_024519875.1). NCBI lineage: Bacteria > Pseudomonadati > Pseudomonadota > Alphaproteobacteria > Hyphomicrobiales > Nitrobacteraceae > Bradyrhizobium > Bradyrhizobium sp. Bra64. The sequence goes on from NZ_JALJRD010000007.1 coordinate 151,440, forward strand.
ATACCACCGAGGACACCGGCATCGCGCTCGGCCAGGCGGTCAAGCAGGCGCTCGGCAACATGGCGGGCATCACCCGCTATGCCGGCGTGCACATGCCCATGGACGAGACGCTGTCGCGCGTGGTCATCGACATCTCGGGCCGCCCGTTTCTGGTGTTCAAGGCCGACTTCCCCCGCGACAAGATCGGTGAGTTCGACACCGAGCTGGTGCGCGAGTGGTTCCAGGCCTTCGCCATGAACGCCGGCGTGACTCTTCACGTCGAGACCCTATATGGCGATAACAGCCACCATATCGCCGAATCCTGCTTCAAGGGTCTGGCGCGGGCGCTGCGCACCGCCGTCGCGATCGATCCGAAGGCTGTGGGCGAGATCCCGTCCACCAAGGGCTCGCTCGGCGGCTGACATCTCCGCTCGGCGGCGAAACGCGCCGCTTGCGGTATCACTGAATTCTTGAGAACGGGGCATCACCATGCCTGTCTACACAGTTCATGCTCCCTCCCCTGCCGGAGCCGACCTGCGCGCGACCGACAAATTCGTCTTCGTGCGCGACGGCTTCCATTTCTGGGCGATGATCTTCGGCCCGGTCTGGCTGCTGTGGAATCGGCTGTGGCTGGCGCTGATCGGCTGGGTGATCTTCGTCGCCGCGTTCAACGCCGGGCTGTCCACCCTCGGCCTCGGCCGTTTGTCGATCTTCGTCGCCGACATCATCGTCGCGCTGCTGATGGGGTTTGAAGCGTCGAGCCTGCGCCGCTGGACCCTGTCACGCGGCAGCTGGAGCCAGCTCGATGTCGTCGTCGGGGATGACGAAGACACAGCCGAGCGCCGCTTCTTCGAGCGCTGGAGCCAGAAGCAGCACGGCATCGTCAACGATCAATGGGCCGTCGATCGTGGCGGACCGCCGCCGACCCGCAACACGCCGGGTCGGCAATTCTCGAACCCGCCGCCGCTGCCGGCCGGCGGCATCATTGGATTGTTTCCAGAACCGGGAGGGTCAAGATGAGCGTCGCCATCATCGATTACGGTTCCGGCAATCTGCATTCCGCCGCGAAAGCGTTCGAGCGCGCCGCGCGTAGCATGGAGAATCCGCAAAAGGTCTTCGTCACCAGCGATCCGGACCAGGCCTATTCCGCCGACCGTCTGGTGCTGCCGGGCGTCGGCGCCTTCGCCGATTGCCGCCGCGGGCTCGACGCCGTCAACGGCATGGTCGAGGCGATCACCGAAGCGGTGCGCGTCAAGGCGCGGCCGTTCTTCGGCATCTGCGTCGGCATGCAGCTGATGGCGAGCCGCGGCAAGGAGCATGTCACGACCGACGGCCTGAACTGGATCGGCGGCGACGTCGAGAAGATCACGCCGCGCGACGAGAGCCTGAAGATCCCGCACATGGGCTGGAACACGCTCGACGTGCTGCGCGAGCATCCGGTGCTGGAGAGGCTGTCGCTCGGCCCGAAAGGCCAGCACGCCTATTTCGTGCACTCCTACCACCTCAACGCCGCCAACGAGGCGGACGTTCTCGCGCGCGCCGATTACGGCGGGCCTGTTACCGCGATCGTCGCGAAGGACACCGCCATCGGCACGCAGTTTCACCCCGAGAAGAGCCAGCGCTTTGGCCTGGCCCTGATCTCGAACTTCTTGCGATGGAAACCGTGATGCGAGCTGCTCTTGTTACCTCCCCCCTTGCGGGGGAGGTCGAACGCGCAGCGTTCGGGAGGGGGGTAAGCCCCAACGGCCATGCCTGTGGCTACCCCTCTCCCCAACCCTCCCCCGCAGGGGGGGAGGGAGCAGACCGTCTGCGCGGAAAGGACGCTGCCGACAGATGATTCTTTTTCCCGCGATCGACCTCAAGAATGGCCAGTGCGTGCGCCTCGAGCAAGGCGACATGGCGCGCGCGACCGTGTTCAACCTCAATCCCGCGGCGCAGGCGCAGAGCTTTGCCGAGCAGGGTTTTGAGTATCTCCACGTCGTCGACCTCGACGGCGCCTTTGCCGGCAAGCCGGTGAATGCGCAGGCCGTCGAGGCGATGCTGAAGACGATCAGCATCCCCGTGCAGCTCGGCGGCGGCATTCGCGATCTCAAGACCGTGGAAGCCTGGCTCGCAAAGGGCATCACCCGCGTCATCATCGGCACCGCCGCGGTGCGCGACCCTGAACTGGTGAAGGCTGCCGCGAAAGAGTTTCCCGGCCGCGTCGCGGTCGGGCTCGATGCGCGCGACGGCAAGGTCGCGGTCGAAGGCTGGGCCGAGACCTCGCAGGTGACGGTGCTGGAGATCGCGCAGCGTTTCGAGGATGCCGGCGTTGCCGCCATCATCTTCACCGACATCGCGCGCGACGGCCTGCTCAAGGGCCTGAATCTCGATGCGACGATCGCGCTGGCCAACGCCATCTCGATCCCGGTGATTGCTTCGGGTGGCCTCGCCTCGATCGAGGACGTCAAGGCGATGCTGACGCCGCGCGCCAAGAAGCTCGCCGGCGCGATCGCTGGCCGCGCGCTCTATGACGGCCGGCTCGATCCAGCTTCTGCCCTCACCCTGATCCGCAACGCGCGCGGCTAGGAGACATCCGATGTTCAAGGTGCGCGTGATCCCCTGCCTCGACGTCAAGGACGGCCGGGTCGTCAAGGGCGTCAACTTCGTCGATTTGCGCGATGCCGGCGATCCCGTCGAAGCGGCGATCGCCTATGACGCCGCCGGCGCCGACGAGCTCACCTTCCTCGACATCACCGCGACCCATGAGAACCGCGGCATCATGCTGGACGTGGTCCGGCGCACGGCCGAGGCCTGCTTCATGCCCGTCACCGTCGGCGGCGGCGTGCGTGAGGTCAACGACATCAAGACGCTGCTGCGTGCGGGCGCCGACAAGGTCTCGATCAACAGCGCCGCGGTGTCGCGTCGCGAGTTCGTCAAGGAAGCCGCAGAAAAATTCGGCGAGCAGTGCGTGGTGGTCGCGATCGACGCCAAGCGGGTCAAGCGCGCCGGTGGCGGAGAGCGCTGGGAGATCTTTACCCATGGTGGCCGCAACTCGACCGGGATCGACGCCATCGAATACGCCCAGGAAGTGGTCTCGCTCGGCGCGGGCGAGATCCTGCTCACCTCGATGGACCGCGACGGTACCAGGCAGGGGTTCGACCTCCCGCTGACCCGAGCGATCGCCGACAGCGTTCCCGTTCCGGTGATCGCCTCGGGCGGCGTCGGCAATCTCGATCACCTGGTCGACGGTATCCGCGACGGCCACGCCACCGCGGTGCTGGCCGCCTCCATCTTCCACTTCGGGGAATTCACCATTCGCGAAGCCAAGGAGCACATGTCCCGGCGCGGGCTGCCCATGCGCCTCGATGCCTGACGACTCCCGTCGATAAAAATGCTAGATCAGCCGGTGGGGACCGGCTGTCACCCGCCAAGGTCATCAGTCAGGCCGCGTTTTCCGAGTATTCTGAATGCCGCGTTTCACGATCCACGATCTGGCCCAGACCATCGACGCCCGGGCGGCGGCCGGCGGCGAGGCCTCGTACACCCGCAAGCTCCTGGACAAGGGCGCCGAACATTGCGCCAAGAAGTTCGGTGAGGAAGCAGTCGAAACCGTCATCGCAGCAGTCGAAAACGATCGCGATCATCTGATCGCTGAAGGCGCCGACCTGCTGTACCATTTCCTTGTGTTGCTCAAGGCCCGCGGCGTAAAGCTGGAGGAGGTCGAGGCCGCACTGGACAAGCGGACCAATATGTCTGGGTTGGAAGAAAAGGCGTCGCGCAAGGGCGGCAACTAGCCGAGGTGGAGAGTCGCGTCATGGATATCCGCGCACCCGAGCAGCAGTATAATCCGTACCGTGTCTACACGCGCGAGCAGTGGTCGCGACTGCGCGACGACACGCCGATGACGCTGGAGCCCGGCGAGTTCGACCGGCTGCGCTCGCTGCACGATCGCCTCGACCTGCAGGAGGTCGAGGACATCTACCTGCCGCTGTCGCGCCTGTTGTCGATCTATGTCGATGCGATGCAGCGCCTGTATTACGCGGAGCGCCAGTTCCTCAACATCCGCGACCGCAAGATGCCCTACATCATCGGCGTTGCCGGGTCGGTCGCGGTCGGAAAATCCACCACGGCACGCGTGCTCCAGGCATTGCTGGCGCGCTGGTCGCCGCGTCCCAAGGTCGAGCTGATCACCACCGACGGCTTCCTGTATCCCAATGCCGTGCTCGAACGGCAGGGCATCATGCAGAAGAAGGGTTTTCCCGAGAGCTACGACCTGCCGCTGCTGCTCAGCTTCCTCTCCGACATCAAGGCCGGCCGCCGCCACGTGCGGGCGCCGGTCTATTCGCATCTGACCTACGACATCGTACCGAACCAGTGGGCCGAGATCGACCAGCCCGACATCCTGATCGTCGAGGGCGTCAACGTGCTGCAGACCGGCAAGCTGCCGCGTGACGGCAAGGCCGTGCCCGTGGTCTCCGACTTCTTCGATTTCTCGGTCTATATCGACGCCGAAGAGGCCGCGCTGCGGCAGTGGTACATCAGGCGTTTCCTGTCGCTGCGCGACACCGCGTTCACCAATCCAAAATCCTACTTCAACCGCTATGCGCTGTTGTCCGACGAGGAAGCCACCGCCACCGCGATCGCGATCTGGGAGCGCACCAACCTCGCCAATCTCGAGGACAACATCCTGCCGACCCGCCCCCGCGCGACACTGATCCTGAAGAAGGGCGCGGATCACACGGTGGCGAGCGTGGCGCTGCGACGACTGTAGAGCTCGGTGTCGCAGGGTGGGCAAAGGCGCGAAGCGCCGTGCCCACCATCCATCCGCATTGTCGAACGTGAATGGTGCGCACGCCACGCTTTGCCGACCGTACGAGATTCGCGCCTGCCACCACATCGTCACTGCGAGCGCAGCGAGGCAATGCAGAATCTTTCCGTGGTGGCAGTCTGGCTTGCTTCGTCGCAAGGGCTCCCCGCAATGACGGCGGACAGCCTTTCTACACCGCGATCTGCCGCGACGCCGCCAGCCCGGCCAGCGCCTCCTCCAGCTTCTCGCGATCGAGCGGCTTGATCAGGAATCCGTTCATGCCCGCCTCGAAGCAGGCGTAGCGATCCTCCACCAGCGTATTGGCGGTGAGCGCCAGGATCGGCGTGTGGGGGCCACCCTTGGCTGCCTCATGCGTGCGGATGCGTTTTGTCGCCTCGATGCCGTCGAGCTGCGGCATCTGGATGTCCATCAGGACCAGATCATAGGGCGTGCCGGCCGATGATGCCGCAAGCCAGGATTCCAGCGCGTCCTCGCCATGGACCGCGATGACGACGCGGTGGCCGAGTTTCGTCAGCAGCGAGCGCATCAACAGCGCGTTGATCTCGTTGTCCTCGGCGACGAGGACCGAAAAGCCCTTCGCCGGTGCCGCGCCGGTGGATTGGGCCGGTGGCTCCGGCGCCAGATCGGGCGAGGCGACCTCCGGCGTCAGCGCGAGGCGTGCGGCCAGCGAGGCCGCGCGCAGCGGCTTCACCAGGAAGCCGGTGAAGGCCGGCGAAATTTTCTCGTGACGCGAGCCCGACGTCAGCAGCACGAGGCGTTGCATCGCATGCGCCCGGGCGGCCTCGCCGAGGCGGTCGGCGATGGCAGCGCCGAGCGCACGGTCGATCAGCACCGAATGCCACGAGCGCTCCGGCAGCAGCGCTTCGGCCACCGCTGCGTCCGCCACCATGCAGGTCTGGCCACCCCAGCGCTCCAGCCGCCGCGCGATCAGCGAGGCCTCGATGCCGTCGGCAATCAGCAGGATCGACTTGCCCGTGAGGTCGGGACTGGGGAACGCCGTCTGTTCCGCGCCGATCTGCGATGACGCCAGCGGCACCGCGACCTCGAAGGTCGCGCCCTTGCCCGGCTCGCTCGTGAGCGTGATGCGACCGCCCATGCGCTTGACGATCCGCTCGCTGATGGCAAGCCCGAGCCCCGTGCCGCCATAGGTGCGCGCGACGCGCTCGTCGGCCTGTTCGAATTCGCGGAAGATGCGCGACTGCGCCTCCGGCGCAATGCCGATGCCGGTGTCGCGCACCAGAAAGCAGATCTCGTTCGGCCAGATACCGGGTTCGACGATCAGCGCGACGCCGCCGCTCGCGGTGAACTTGATGGCATTGCCGGCGAGGTTGAGCAGCACCTGGCGCAGCCGCGCGGCATCGCCGACCACCTCGAGCGGCAGGCGCTCGTCGACATAGGCGGCGATCTCCAGCTTCTTGGCCTGTGCGCGGGGCGCGAGCAGCTCAGTGATTTCCTCGATCAGGGCGGAGAGCGCGAAGGGACGCTGCTCGAGATCGAGCTTGCCGGCTTCGATCTTGGAATAGTCGAGCAACTCCTCGATCAGCGCCATCAGCGCTTCGCCGGAGGTCTTCACGGCCCTGGCGTAGGTCGCCTGCTCCGGCGTCAGCGTGGTGTCGAGCAGGAGCCCGCCCATGCCGATGATGCCGTTGAGCGGGGTGCGGATCTCGTGCGACGCCATCGCCAGGAAGCGCGATTTGGCGCGGTTGGCGGCGTCGGCCTGGTCGCGCGCGTCGGACAGCGCGCGCTCGGTCTCGGTGCGGTCGGTGACGTCGCGTCCGACGCTCTGCAATTCGGCGGGCTGGCCGGCGTCGAGCCGGACATAGCCTTCGCGCCAGGCGATCCAGCGCGCGCCGAGCGGGGTTGTGATCTTCTGGTCGTGAATACGCGTGCCGTTGCTCTCGCGGGCGCTGTCGCCCTGCTCCAGCACGTCGAAGTCGAAGCGCGTGCCGACCAGCGCGCCGCGCGCCTGCCCCGCGAGTGCGCAATAGGCGTCGTTGGCAAAGGTGATGCGGCCCTGACGATCGCGCAGCACGATCAAATCGCCCTGCTGCTCGAACAGGCTGCGCGCGCGCTCTTCGGCTTCCTTCAGTTCCCAATTGCGGTCGATCAGCGCCTCGTTGTGAGCGGCGAGCGAGCGCATCCGCTTGTTGACGAAGCGCAGCCGCATGCTGAGCGTGGCAAGGCCGAGGCAGGCGAGCGCGAACAGGAAGCTCGCGCCGATCGCAAAGGTGTTGGGATCATAGCCGGAATTCTCGGACCGGCTGCCGGAGACGAAACCATAGGCGCCGCCGAACGTCGCCGAGAAGATCATGAAGGAGCGAATCGCGAAGGCTATGCGGGGATGCTGCCGCCTGAAGCGGCGCATGCGCACCTTGATCCGGAACGTCCGACCCATCGCCACCGACCCCGACTCTTTTGCGAAATTCCGCCACCGCCGCCCGCGACGATGTCGCCTCGACCTTGCGAACAGTTTGAGGCTTCGCCGCTGCCTCCAAACAGGGTTGACGAGGTGTTAATGCGTCAGAGCGAGGCGGCCTGCAGCGGGAGAGGGCGGTGGCCGCCGCGAGCACCGACGATCAGGGCCGCGGCCTCGCGCTGCGAGAACGTCTTCGAGCGCACATAGATGCGGTAATCCGCCGGTCCCTCGGTGGAGAGATAGATCACCTGGCCGCCGTCGACGGGCTGCGCGGCAATCGAGATGAGGCGGGTCGAAGGATTGGCCTGGCAGGACTCCGATTCCGAACCGGGCCCGTCGTCGACGACGGCGAAGTCCGCCGCGTCCGCATCGTCGGTGATCTGGACCCGCACCGTGGCCCGCGCGGGGTCTTCGGTGAAGGCGACATGCATGCCGGCGGTCCAGAACAGCGACGTCAGCTCGACCGAAGTTTCGCCCAGGGCGATGCAGGGATGCGAGACCGATCCGGTCTCACTGCGTGCGAACACTACGGCCGCCAACAGGGGAATGACCGAGGCCAGGACCTTGAAACGCAACATGACACGCTACTCGCCGGGCCCTGTACGGGAACTGATGGGCCTTATGGTTTGCAGAGCGTAAAGGAAACTCGTTACCGCCGGGTTGACGCGCGCGGCCTTCAGGCCATCTGGCGCACATCCTCCGCGAGTGCGCGGTAGGACAGCGCCTCGGCCAGATGCAGCCGGCCGATCTTCTCGCTGCCGTCGAGGTCGGCGAGCGTGCGCGCCACCCGCAGCACGCGGTGATAGCCGCGCGCCGACAGCCGCATGGTCTCGGCGGCATCGCGCAGCAGCTTCTGGCCCTGTGCGTCCGGCTTGGCGATCTGTTCCAGCACGGAGGCCGGTGCTTCCGCATTGGTGCGAACACGCGGCAGGCCCGCATCCGCATAACGCGCGATCTGGATGTCGCGCGCCGCCGCGACGCGCGCGGCGACTTCGGCCGAGCCTTCGGCCGGCGGCGGCAGGATCAGATCGGCTGCGGTGACCGCGGGAACCTCGATGCGCAGGTCGATGCGATCCATCAGCGGCCCCGAGATGCGCGCCTGGTACTCGCCGGTGCAGCGGTCGATGCGGCCGCGCTTGCAGGCATAGCCGGGTTCGAACGCATTGCCGCAGCGGCAGGGATTCATCGCGGCGACGAGCATGAAGCGGGCAGGGTAGGTGACGCGGTGATTGGCGCGCGACACCGAGACCTCGCCGTTCTCCAGCGGCTGGCGCAGCGAATCCAGCACGCGCGGGTCGAACTCGGGCAGCTCGTCGAGGAACAGCACGCCCTGATGCGCGAGCGAGATCTCGCCGGGCCTTGCGCGCATGCCGCCGCCGGTGAGCGCGGCCATGCTGGCGGAATGATGCGGCGAGCGGAACGGACGCCGTGCCGTCAGCGCGCCGCCTTCGATCTCGCCGGCAACGGAGGCGATCATCGAGACCTCGAGCAGCTCGCCCGGCGACAGCGGCGGCAGGATCGAGGGCAGCCGCGCCGCCAGCATCGATTTGCCGGCGCCGGGCGCGCCGATCATCAGGATATGGTGGACAATTAAATTACTATTTGTTAATAATTACAGATGGTTATAGTTCACCCATCGGCCCGCCCGAAAGCCTTCTCCTACGTCCGGATGTCCACCGACCTTCAGCTGAAGGGCGATAGCCTTCGCCGTCAGCGTGAAGCCTCCCGGAAATACGCCGAACAGCACGGCTTGGAGTTGGTCGAGGACGATCGTTGGCATGACATCGGTGTCTCGGCCTACTCCGGCAAAAATATCGCATCCGGGAGGTTTGGCGAGTTCCTGGAGGCTGTTCGGGCGGGCGAGATCGAGAAGGGCTCGTACCTGCTTCTCGAATCTTTCGACCGAATGAGCCGCCAAGAGCCGATGATCGCCCTGAAGCCATTCATGGAGATCGTCGAAGCGGGCTTGATTCTGGTCACCCTGGACGATGAGCGCGTCTTCACGGGCAAGATCAGCTTTGAAGACCTGATCATTTCGATCGCCAAGATGAGCCGGGCCAACGAGGAGTCAGCTCGCAAGAGCGATCGTCTGTCCCAAGCCTGGAAGGCAAAGCGGGCCGTCATCGGTCAGAAGAAGCTGACCGCAAGGTGCCCAAGCTGGCTGCGCCTGACCCCGGATCGGATGGGTTTTGAAGTGGTGGAGGACCATGCTGCCGTGGTCCGCCGGATTTTCGATGAGGCTGCATCTGGAATCGGTACGTTCACGATCGTTCGCCGGTTGAACGAAGAAGGTGTCCCGACCTTCACCGGCAAGGGCGGATGGCAAAACTCGACCGTCAACAAGATCTTGAGCAGTGCAGCGGCGATCGGAACGTTCCAGCCGAACCGCATGGAAGGCGGGAAACGGACTCCTGACGGCGATCCGATTCGCAACTATTTCCCCCGAATCGTGCTCCAGCCTGTTTTCGAAGCGGCGCAGCGCGGTCGGCTCGAGCGCAAGACCAAGCCCGATAAGGAAACAGGTAAGAAGGGCAGCGGCGGCTCGAAGGGGAAGCACTTCACCAACCTGTTTTCGAAGTTGGCGGTCTGCGACTACTGCGGCAAGCCAATGCACTATCAAAACAAAGGCACGCCGCCCAAGGGGCAGTCGTACCTCGTGTGCTCGAATGCACTCCGGAATATCGGATGCGAAATGACCGGCCGCTGGCGCTATGACCAGTTCGAGTCGACGTTCTTGTCATTCGTCGAGCAGCTCGATCTCGCCTCGCTCGTCTCGTCGAGTGAACATTCGTCAAAGCGCAATGAGGTGGCGTTTCACCTTGATGCTGCTGTGGGCAAAGTGAGACTGTTGGAGGACGAGCAGCACAAAGCTTACGAGATCGGCCTGAAAATGGCGGATTTTGACAGCGCATTCATCGCCGAGCGGATAAAGAAGGCTGAACTGGAGCTGGTCGCAGCGAAGAAGCAGGAGAAGCAACTTCGCCACGAGATGTCGGTGCTCGACCAGACGGCATTGACGTATTACCGGCACCCCGACCAGGTTGCGGGGCTGATCGAGCGTGTGCGGGCCGCCAGAGGTGGGGATGTCTACAAGCTCCGCGCTCAGATCGCATCGAGGCTGCAATCGTTGATCAGCGAGTTGCGCCTGACCGTGGACCCTGACACACAGCGCTTTGAGGTGGTCTTCCGAGATGGTCAGAGCATGACACTCTTCGTCGATCCTGAAGACCCGGCGAAGTTCATCCAGAAAGTCAGTGGGAAGGCGCCGGATTTCGACGTGCTTTCCGCAGATGGCACCGTTTTCCAACTGCCAGCCGACGAACCAGCTCTGGACGGGAAATAAAGAATCCCGATCAGGTCACTCAGAGAGCTAATATTTCCCCAGTGGGATTCGCGGTCTTGAGGTGCTCGCTTGAGGCTAGTCGGGTTCGTAGCAGGAGGCAAAATGTTAGATGCATTCATCCGCAAGCGTTCCGACGTTCCCGATAAATTAAAGGCTGACGGCGCGCAGTTGATCGTCGAAGATGCCATTACGTCCGCGTTATTCACTCCAGTTCGTTTTATGTCACCAGCGGACGTCTTCAAGATTGTCGCACTACTCGCAGGAGAGAACGATGCTAGCGAGCCGGATTGGACCAGTGTGCAATTGTGGCCAATGCTCGACGTGGCTCCCGGATACCGGAATAAACGATACGTCGAACCTGACGTGCTGATTGATCTTCATTATGGTGATCACACTCTGCGAATCGTAATCGAAGTCAAATGGGATGCGGCCTTCGGAGAAGACCAAGTTGAGATGCAGATAGCGAGCGCAAGCCGCGATCTAAAAGTAGGTGACAAACTCCAGCACTTGTCCATCGTCAAGTACGGTAGCAGCGATGCACAAGCACGTGGCAAGACTAGCCTACGCCAGTGGTCAAGCATATTAGTTGACCTGATGTCTGCCAAAAGCCGAGTAGCTCACTCGCCTCGACCTGCTTGCTTCGTCGAGTGGTGTGAGAGCGCAGCATCCTTTCTGAGAATGCAAGGGATTGGGACCTTCAATGGCGTCGACGTCCTTCAATTGAAGGACGTTGAACGCGTAGGAGGCTTTTTGGAATATTTTCAATGGGCAACTCTCAAACCCATACAGCGAGAATCTGAGTCTATCAGTTGGAGGTGAGCACCAATGTCGATCGTGTTTGATTCCGTCGCGAACGTAGCCAAAGTAACTCAAGAGCTTGAACACTTGCCACAGTCTGCAAAAGACCTGTTGGGCTCGCGCATTGGGATGCAGCTGGGAACTTTCTCCTGGAACAAGCATGCGGAATGGGCAGGTTCAGGAAAGTGGACGTGCTGTTGGACTTCAATGGGCGCCGAGGTGTCGAGTGATCAACCCAAGGGAGTGAAGCCTTTGGGGCGAGTCATATTATGTACCGATCTATATCGTCAGAGTTCGCCGGGGGTTCCAAGGCGTAAGCTGGAACACGCTGAATCGTCCCTCCTTACATGCTGTTTCATAGCTGGTACGGGCGTCCAAGAAGAAGTTACGTACTTTGTTCGATTTCTGAAATTCGATACGTGCGGTTGGCCCATCGAGTCCGCTTCATACGATAGGCACTTAGGAGGCAGATTGCTCGTCTACAAGCAACCCGAATCAGGGGAGCAACCGTGGACCAAGCGATCATGGGTATTTGCAGTGCCGCTAGAGGCGATTCGAGACCAAGAAGCCTTCCGTAATGAGATATCCGATCCCTTTTGGGCTATTCTGCATGGCGATCTGACGAATGCGTTTCCACCCAGGAGCCTAGCTTGCGCGTTCCCAACATCATAGCATGCTCAACCGTCGGACATAGTTCTTGACCGTCTGCGGGTAGAATTTTCGCCCGGTCGCCGTCGTTATTCCCGCGTCGTTCAGGTGCCGCGCAATTTCGCTGTAAGGTCGCCGCAATAGATCCGCATCCAGTTTTTGCCTGAGCTGAGATGCAAATTCGTCAGCAGCCTTGCGGTTCTTCGCGGCCAAATTCCTTCCGTTTAATCCTAGAATCTTGCCTCGACGTTTTGCCTCGGCCAATGCTGCCTTCGTTCGTTCGGAGATCAATCGGCGTTCTTCTTGAGCGAGAGCGGCAAATATATGCAGCTGGAAATCTGTGGCATTGGGCATTTCAGCGCAAACCAGGCCGATGCCTTGTTCAAGAATGCTGGCGATGAAGCTAACGCGGCGGGAAAAGCGATCGAGACGCGCGATGACGATCTTTGCGTTCTCCCGCTTTGCTAGCTGGATTGCCTTCTGCAATTCTGTGCGGGAATCGTCCTTCCCGGATTGGATATCGCAGAATTCAGCGATCAGTGTGCCGGCGCCTGCAACGAAATCAGCGATCTTGCGACGCTGAGCGGCTAAGCCAAGACCAGACTTGCCCTGGCGTTCGGTGGACACACGGAAATATGCGATGAATTTTGACAAGTGCCCCTCATAGGTAAGCGAGGGGCGTGATCATCCAAACGAAAAACTCAGACAACAGATCGTTTGAAGCATCTAGAGCCCGTTGATCAGCCGCCATCCTTCCGTTCTGAATGGTATTTCTTGAACTCGACGCGCTCAGAGAGTGCAGAGGGGCGACACCGGCTTCTTCACCGGCCCGCACACGCACGTCATGGGCCGCAGGATCGACACGAGTGGTGTATTCATTGACAAGAACGATGCCGACCATTCGTTTGATCTCATGGCCTACTGGAAAGCATTTACGCCGTGGATGCACCAGCATCATCACAGGCGAGCCGATCAACGCCGACCTCGCCACATCGCTCGGTAAATCGCCTTTCAGAACGCTGTAAGCGCCTACGGCTCGCGCTGGCTCTACATCATTTCCGCAGTTGACCGGCAGCCCGATTCTCGGCTCGTAAAGCTCATTTTGTGCGGGATACACCCTTGAATCACAGCCGCGTGACCTTGTAACCGGAACTTCTCCTGCCCAGATTCCCGCCAACCGCCGAGGAGGGCCGGGAAATGATCACAGAGGACGACTTTTTAGCTGCTGCTGACTGTCCGCCCGATCTGGCGTTTGTGCGCCTCGAGCGCAAATTCCGGGAAATGCTGGAGAGCAACCTGGAGAGCTCTCAGAGCGGCAACATGTACGAGCATTTCGTCATTGAGTACATGAACCACACGTTGGCAGCCGCCAACGCCCTTGGTCTGGATATTCTGGAGTTCTTCTCAGTCCCCGACCCCAACAACACCTCGAACCTGACCCAGACCTACAACCACTTCCGCCAAGTGGTCGACGGCTACACCGTCGGGGTCCACATCAGGAATATCCGGGTCGGGCCGGCAACGTCGCTGCCCTTCGACGAGCACGAAAAGAAGCACATCCGGGCCTACGTCACGAAGATTAAGGAAATCGTCGACGCCTCAGCCCTGGAGGCCGCGAAAAAAGAGGCGCTGATGAACCGCCTCAACGCCTTCCTTGCTGAGGTCGATAAAGACCGCACCTCGATGCAGCGCTTCCAGGACTTCATCATGTCGCTTGCCAAGACCACGGCCGACGCAACCGAAGAGCTGGAGCCGACTTGGAAATGGGCACGGCTCATTGCCGCCATCTTCGGTGTCCGCCAGGACACGGAGAACGCCAAGCTGCCGCCGCCGCCGAAACGGATCGAGAGGCCCAAGCAGCAGATACCGCCGCCGTCTGCACGTAACGGCACCAGGCGGGCTGATATGGACGACGATATCCCCTTCTGATGAACTTGCGGCAGGACATCTACAAAGCCTCCCGCGAGGGGCAGGATAAGTACACGTACTTCCTGCTGGCCGCCGCCGGCGCAGCCATCGCCTTTGCCGTGACGCAGTCGCAGACGGCGACGCTGTCCTGGTCAAAGCTGCCGCTTGCCCTTGCCGTCCTATCGTGGGCTTTCAGCTTCTATGCCGGGTGTAGGCAGCTTCGCGACGTGGCCAACGTCGTGAGCGCGAATTACGACATGCTGCGGGTCCAGGAAGGGATCCACCCCCAGTATCCCAATCACCCACAAGTCGTCGAAATTATCGAGGAGGCTGTGCGTGAACTCGCCGACAAGACCGGCAGGTGGGGCGTGTGGCAGTTTCGCTTTCTTATCCTCGGAGCGGTCTTTTACGTCCTCTGGCACGTCACTGAAATGGCGCTGCGCACCCCCGGCTTGACCGTCCCTTATCTCGGGTACTCATAGCGGCACGCCTTTGGTTAGCGGGAGATCAGTCCCTTCATCACGCCACGCCCGATGGCTCCCAAGAGAGTATTGGGGCCAAAATCTTCGAGGTAAGAATCAATACTCAAGCCCCGCCGGACCTTGCATTGCACGTCCTCGATCCTACACATGACCTCTGGCTCTACGAGTTTTCCGTCGAAAAAAACAGCGACCTCCAGCCTCTCTTTCGGATTGAGAAAGGGGGCGGTCAACCTCACGCTGGAATATTGCTCTACCGACGCTACCTTCATTAGCACGTCTGTCTGCAACAGCAGGCTCGATGCATTCAGACTCGGTTGAACGAATTTATGCGGCCCGGGCAGCAATATCTCAAACGAAAAATTGGCAATGGAAGTATTTCCGTTGTGATAGGCATGCACCTCCGTTCGGTTAAGTGAGTCCAATTCCTGCTTATTGATCGTGACTTTCGCGATCTCTCCGCTCCGCGCCTTCAGTGAATCGGTCAGGCTCTCCGACTTCCCCGCAAAGAGGATTACCCGCTTGCGCTTCTGCACCAGCGTATAGGTCACAGCTGCGCCGATCAGTGCGCCTACCGTTGCCCCAATAATAGGGGCAATCGGCCCGACGTACAGCGTCCACCATTCCGGCATATCCACACCCCCAACCCGACTCGCCCGTAGGTGGCATATTACAGTGAGTCTATGGTCCAAGGTAAGGATAACGCGCAGAGTGGAGCCTTCCGCGCGGCGTCACGTGAGCCGATTGCAATTCGCGCGTGTTGCGTGTGTATTGTTGTCCCGGTGCGGGGAGACAAAATGCCAAAGAAATTGAAGAAGACTGGGAAGCAAGGCGGGGATTTGTTCCCGGATTCTTCAACTCTGAATCGGCTCCGCGATCATGACCGTAAGCTCGAAGCGGAAATAGCGCACAAAATCGGCGAACTTTTTCAAGCAGCGAAATTAGACCTGACTACATTGCCCGATGGTGGCCGAGCCCGTCCAGGCGATCTCTTATTCAAGCGGACCGACTTCGGGCAAGAGCGGCGCTACATCATCGACTGTGTGCAAGAGATTAATCCCGCAACGGTAAAGCGGGCTTACGAGGACTTCCGCTATTCGCTGGATATGTATAAGCGCCAGGACTTCGATGAATACTGGCTGGTCGGTGCACGTAGCGTCGGCAATCCGATGCGGAAGCGGCCGGAAAATGACCGGCGCTTCCGTGCGCTGGACTTGAAAGAGCTCGAAGCCCTGTTGGCTACGCCGAAGTCCAAGCGGGGTGCGGCGACTACCCGGATCGGCAAAGCGGTTCAGGCGAACGAGAAGGAAATCAATCTAGCGATCAACGGCCTCATTCTGCAGATAGATGCCAGGCTCGAAGCCCTGAACGGAGAACGTCCCAATTCTGACGATGGACGGGCGCGGGTTTCCCAGGAGACTTCCGACTTCGAGCGGATGAAAGCCGAGCTTGAGCGCATCCGCGAGATGGTCGCTGCGTTCAAAAAGAGCAAGGCGTCCGAGAAAGAGGTCGTGACTGCGACCAAAACGTTCAGACAAGGAGTCGAGGAGTGGTGGACCAATAAGAGTGGAGAGATCATCACCTCGACGGCAAAAGGGGCCGTGCTGGTCTCATCGATTGGCCTTTTAGCGCTGATGAAGGCGGATAGCGTCGCCGCCATTACTGCCGTGGCCGCCGTCGTCAATGGGGGGGCAATCCAGAAGGCCAAGCAGATCGGCACGGCAATCAAACGACTCGGCAAGCAAGCTCTCGCTGCCGATGACGACGGCGCGGTACAATAGAAACGCTCTTTGTATCCGATTGGCGGTCCCGTAGCGCGTAGCGCGCCCACCATTGGCTGCATCGTATCGGTGTCCGTTTATCGCGAAGCATGAGAGCTACTCCGCGTCGCGATGCGGAAGAAGCGCCGCCAAGCCAAAGTGCAGGCTGTATGATGTACGAAAGACAACCCTATCGGAGCCGAATTGATGGCGCTCAAGCCTTGGGATGACCGCCCGCACCCTAAGAAGGGGGACAAAAAAGCGGATGCTACGTATGCGGCGGTCGGACGCGCCCTCACGCAGTGGGAGTATCTGGAAACGAAGCTTGCCGAATTGTTTTCGCAGTTGGTCGGCGGGGAATGGCCGAGCGGTGACGACACGGTCTATCACCCTGCCGACAGAGCCTACGGGTCCGTTTTGGGCAGTTCGGCAAGGCTCACGATGATCGAGGAAGCCGCCAAGGCTCATTTCCAATGGTACCCGAACGCAGCATTGGAAAAGCGGCTGCATTATCTCATCGGTACCGAATGTAAGCATTTCGCCGGCAAGCGAAACAACATAGCGCACGGCATCGTGGACATGCGCTTCAGCGATCCACCCAAGCTAAAACTGGGCTATTGGCTCGTTCCAAGTTTCTACGCGACCAAGAAGCACCCGCTCAAAGGGCCAAGCGCATATGCCTACACTTCTGCCGAGATCGGCTATTTCACCCGGGAGTTCGACCGGCTTTGGATCGAAGTGGGACAATTGACGAGCGACCTAGCCAAGGATCGCCGCTAACAGGCGCTCAGGGACTCGGCAATGTCGTACAGCATCTCTTTTAGGAAGGGCTTGTCGTCAGGGACAAACCTGTTCGGTCTTGTTATCTCAAACACGGCGATCAGCATGTTGTAGAACCAAGATGTATCGTTCTGCATTGGCGGTATCGCGTGTGCGTGCGCCAAATAGCCGACAGCTTGGGCCAGGAGCGCCGTGTCGATATTCAGCGACGCGCTCTCTTGGTCCATGGCGATCTCGTAGAAGCTATCGCTAAGGGTCTGAATGGCCGCAGTATCGACGGGCGTCATGTCCCAATTGGTGACGCGCGCCAGTTCGAAGCAGGCATGCCGTAGCTCTTCACTCATTTCCAATCATTCCACAGGTCAATGGTGGCGTCCTTGAAAGCGCGATAGTTTGCCGTGGACCACTTGGTTGGCGAGTTGTCCCCGATCAGGGCGCCAGACATTCCGTTCGGACAGCTCAGCGAGCTTTCGACGGCCGTATTCATCCAATTCAGGCAGTTAAAGACCGTTGTGCTGTAATCCTTGCCAAAGGAGGCGAGCGGAGCGTTCCAGAGCACGCCCTCGACGTAGTAGGACGGTGCAACGCCACTGGCGAGCTTGCCGTCGTCGATCAGGCGATTGCGCATGTTCTTGAATATGCGGATCGTAGGTTTCAGCCAACTGCTTGATAGCTGGTGCCTCGCGGTCAAGGCTGCGGAATGTGCCTTGGGAAAATTCTCGATTCGCTTGCCGTCGGTCGTGAGGAACGCGACGCCCGTATCGTAGTCGCTGGGGTAGCCGGTAAGGTTTTTGTATTTGCGGAAATCCTGACAGACGAGAACGTCGGCACCTCGCCGGCTCCCGTTAGCTTTGATCTTGATCGCCTTTTTGTGGCTCGTATCAACGTCGTTGCCGAAGTTGCCCTGCAGGACTTTGATAACGTCAGCGCGGAATGTTTGGTACGGATACGATACTGCACCGCTCGATGTCGAGTTGAACATCGCTTGCTGCATAGGTGTAAGGGCGCTCAGGTCGTAAAAAAACGCGCGGTCGCATTGCACCACGATATCAACATCGCTCTCCTTGCCGTAAACGTTGGTGTCGTTGCCGTAGGAGCCTTGCAGGTAGATATCGACATCGCCCGCGTACGGCGCTGTGTTGACGATCAGGGCGTTGCGAATGGTCGCATAGGTTTCCTTTGACTGAACTTGCGAGCCGACCTTCGACCACGTTTCAAGTTGGGTTTCTCCGATGCTCATCGGCTAACGTTCCCTCAAACCAAAAAATTCTTCAAATCTTGCTCGACCTTCGCGTAGGACTCGCGTCCTCGGATGAACAGGTCGTTGAGTTTCTTCATGTCATGCTCGAACAGGTCCGTTGCCATATGCGGCTCTGGAAACGAGTCGTTGATCCTGATGGTGGGAACGTCCTTGAACATGATGGCGCGCAGCTGATCCATCGACTGCGTGTTGATCTCCATAACCTTCTGCATAAGCTCTACGCTCTCGGGATCATACTTTTTCGCCCACCACATTTTGCTGAAGCGCTTTAGCGGCTTCGGCGGATACTCGCCGACGCCCACGCTCACTACACGAATCTCAGCTCGAGGTTTCCCCAGCGGCCCAGTCACGTCAGCGAGCGCGTACATCGTCGGATTGTTGGCGCAGAACCCGCCATCGATTAGCTCGAAATCACCGAGCGGTGTCTTGACCAGCTTTTTCTCGAAGAACGGAAATGCGGAGCACGATGCCTGGACAGCTTCGGCGATCGTGCAGCCGAAGCCGGGCTTAAATGTTCCTTGCCGTCCGTGCGCCTGCTCCTTCGATCCCTTGAACACCATTGGTCGATCGTTGATCCATTTCGTGGTCACGATGCCAATTCCGGTCTTCACATCTTCAAAGGTCTTTTCCTTGAATACTTCGATAGCAAGCGCTCTCAGACTTGCGGTCTTCCCTGCTGCCGTCTGGGACGCCATCACCTTGACGACGTTCTCTTTGTAGAGATGGTGTATTTCATCAACGGAATGGCCGAGTGCCAGCATGGCAGCGATGATCGCTCCGGTGCTTGTGCCGAAGATCAGGTCAAATTTCTCATGTAATCGGACGCCTACAAGGCCCTCGATTTCTCTCAGGACCCCGAGCGTATAGAAACCCTTGGCACCGCCCCCATCGAGGGTCAGCACGCGGTATGGCTGTATAGACACGGCTATTCAGGCCTCCCTCGTCGTTTAGAGTCCGCATTTCCCCCTACCGCCCACGTGGCGACCCATCGAGGTCGCGCAACTCCTGATTCTAGTCAACGACGAATACTACCTTACTATGGACTTGATTCGCGATCCCGGCTGTTCGCTGGGGGGCGACGCCCCTGGGACTCCTGCCCCCCGGAGCGTGGACTAGCCCACCCGATTGATTAGTGGTGAAGGACGCCAACGGAGTACCCATCATGGAAGCGCGCGATGGAGAGCAAAGACACTTTGTTCTCAGCGACGATCTACCTAAGGAAAACCCGTGGCAGGACGACCGCTTAGGGTACAAGCCGTTCTGTGAACGGCTCTCGAAGGTGATGCTCAGCCTTAGCGTGCCCAATGGGTACGTTGTAGGCCTGCATGGCGAGTGGGGCAGCGGAAAAACGACTGCCCTCAACTTCGTTCACGCCTTTCTGGACAAGCATAATCAAGAATGCCCGGTCGATACCGAAAGGCTGACGCTGGTCACTTTCCGACCTTGGATCGTATCCGGCCATCAGGACCTAATAGCGGCGTTCTTCAAGATCATGACTGAAAACCTTGGTGAACGGCGGAGTTGGCTTGGGCGGCAGTGGAATAGACTGCTGCGAGCGTTCCAGCTGGGCGGTGACCCGCTCATCGAAGCGGTTGCTACGGTAGCGGTTACTGTTGATCCCAGCGGCGGCGTTGCCTCGAAGACTGTCGGAACAGTAGCGAAGAAGTCGCTCGGCGCTATGGTGGACAGATTCCTTGCCAACCCATCTTTGCAGACTGCTTATGAAGAATTGCGCAACCGGCTCGCTGAGAGCGGCAAGAGATTCCTTGTGACCATTGACGATCTGGATAGGCTTCATGACGAGGAAATCCGGTCGATCATGCAGATGGTGAAGACGGTCGGGCGATTGCCCAACGTAATCTATATTTTGGCTTACGACCGACGGATCGTGTGGAATGCACTCAACGGCGACGACGACGAGCATATCGGACCGCGATTTGCAGAAAAGGTCGTTCAGCAAGAAATTGAGCTGCCTCGGCCTTCAACAAATTCGCTCCTTTCGATGCTCGATGAGGAAATCGCCTTTCTTAACGAGCACATCAATGACTCGCTACGTTGGCAATATATCGTCCGCGATGGGGTTCGCCGGTGGGTACGCAACCCGCGCGACCTATTTCGACTTGCGAACGCCGTAAAGTTCTCTTGGCCCGCGCTGCAGGGCGAAATTGATCCAGGAGACCTCCTCGCGATGGAAGGCATCCGTCTCTTCGATGCCGAGGCTTTCGAGTGGATTCGACGGAACAGAGATTTCCTGTTTTCCGAGGGAGCCTTCATGATGTCGAGAGACGAGACCAGGGTTGCAGCGGTGAACCGGCTGAAGGAAAGCCTGCCAGAGCCGAAGCGGGAGCACGTGATGAGCCTCGTCAAGGTCCTCTTCCCGCGCAGCATTAAGGCTTTCGAAGATAACAAAGCTATGTCGGAGGAAGCCCCAGCCGCTACGGCCGCACGTCGGGGTGTGGGCTACGCGCCAGGATACGACGCATATTTCGGCCTACACCCTTCTTCGGATGCCATCCCAAAGACGGTGATTGACGGCATCGTTGCAAACATGAGCGACGCAAGTGCCTTGCGAAACGCCATTCTGCCCTACATCGAAAAGCCAAGCCGAAGCGGTCAACCCGCGATTGGGCAGCTACTAGAAGAACTCCGTTACCGATTTTATGGACACGGGCGCCCGCAGCCAACGCAAGAGCTTTTGGCTGTCTTATTCGAGATCGGCGAGAAGGTCTTATCATCAGACTGGACAGCAGAGCTATTCGTGCTATCGCCGCGCGCGATCCTGTCGTTCCTAATAGCGGACATGCTCGAAGCTTGGGGACAGGAGCATGCTGGAAAACATCTTCTTATGTCGTTCAAACAATGCACGTCCGCCGCCTTTTGCGCCGACGTTTTCGTCGAGCGCGCGCGTGAGCTGGGTAAAATGCGAGACCAGGCAACAAGGTCGCCGACGATAACCGAACAAGATTTGCAGGCTCTTGGCGAGGACCTTTTGGCCAAAATCGAAAGCGCGGCATCCGGAGGAACGTTGGCGGACGCGCCTTTCTATTTCGATATTGTCAGAGCGTGGGCATACATGGGCAAAGCTGGCGAAGCCAAAGCGTGGCTCTCCGGCGAGATAATCAAAAGCCCGAAATCGCTGGCGAAGGCCGGCATGGGGCTGGTGTCTTATTCGCTCGGCAGCCGAGATCGGTTCTACACGATGCGCTCCCGACCCGACGACCTGTACGACATCAACGTCATTCACGAAGCAGCGACCAAGCATGCAGGGAGCGAGGAACTGAATCAAGACGAGCGTAACCTAGTCGCGAGCCTCGCCAAAGGGGCGGTTGAACTTCTAGGGTACAATGCAGCGGAAGCGGCTGCAAAAGATCAAGAGGCGGAGGCAAGAGGTCCTTAGCCTCGTCCTTATAACATAGACCAGCGTTTATGTTTGAAGTATCCCGCCAATCGAGCATTGGCCAAGCATGACACCGCAAATCTCGGCACGGTCAGGAAAAATCGTTCGTCCGTGAAAATAGCGGCTCCGTGGAACGCACGGAGCCGATGATTGTTGCCGTCACTTCTGAACCAATCAGGATTAGAAGCTAAGGGGTGGCCTGGGACGAAGCTGAAAATCATACTTCGTTCGCGTCTCATCGAGCAATACATACGGAGCCTTTGTCGACGTCAAAGATGTACTCCTTGCCGTCAAACAGCTTCAGTGTGATCAGATACGAAGCGATGTCAGACGGAAGGGCCTTTGATATCCTTCAGCCAATCGAAATCAACAGAGAGCGCTGGACCATCAGTGGCAGTCGCCGTCGCTTTGACACCAGGGATCAACATTCGGCCCTGAACACCGACGTCGGACTTGTGACCGTGGGTCAGCCTGAACGCAAAGCCGTTCGGCGTGAGACTCTCCGAGAGCAAACCTGAATAGGAAGCCCCACACCCGACGTCTTCCAATACCTAAGACCATTCTTAACGGGCGCTTCAACATCAATTTTCCAACCATCTGCGACGTCGGGTTTCTAGCTTGACGGGCAGGCCCATAGGTTGCCAGGCCACAAAACTTGCAATCTGTGCGAGAATGCGCAATCATTGCGATTATTATGTGAGATTGCCCAATGAAGCATTACGCGAGAACAGCACTCTGGCTTTGTTTTGTAGTGTTGGGCCCAAGCACACCTGCGAGTGCAGGAGACTTTCTGCAATCGCTTCTCCCTTCATGGCCATTAGTGAATGCAGGCGATCCTATTCCGGCGAATCTTGTGAAACTCTGGTCTAACAAAGGGGATTCGTGTCCCGGCCTTAAGGGACATTTTTCCGCATTCCCTTCGAAGGGGAATGCTAATCCGGAAGCCCCTGCAGACCCGACAAAACCTGACGGGCCCAAGATCAAGGAGACTCGCGATTACCGACTGGATCACGACGACATTTGCGATGACGGTGACCAAACAACCTATAACGGCCTTCTTTGTGCGAGCGGAGATAGTGGCGCATGTAGAAGCATCGCGGAGTCGCAGGATAATGAGGGGCGCTGGTTTCGTTCGCCTCACCGGCGTTGGATGTGGGAAAATCGTTGTTTCGACAAAACGTTTCCCTTAGCTACCAGCAAATTCAACGATAATTGTGCCTACGGATTTTCGCCTGACATGAATCTTGGCGTCTTGCTTTACACGCTGAAGACCAAGGATGTTCGGCGATACTCGGCTTGGCTCCGATGGCTCAACACAAATGCTTCTAAGACGAAGTTGTGCAAGCTCGACGAAAAACGCGAAGTCATCGAAGGCTCTTGTGAGAAAATCGAATGGCCGCGGGTCTGTACCGACGATCTCGGTCATCTGAATCCTAATGAGAATCCAGGATATGACATAAACGGGAGGTATGGCGGAAAATGTGCCCTTCGTCCGTGGGATGCACTCGATTTCTCGGCCGTTAATGAAGCTACAGCAACAGCTCCCCCGACGCGGATGAGCAGCTGGGAGGTAGAATCACGTGCGCTAATCGGCGCTAGCAAGCAATTACTTAATGGAGCTCCTGTAATAGGAGCGCCCCTCTCGCAGACCCCCACATTGCTTATAATGTCGTCTGTTGAAGGAACCAACTTCCCGTTACACCTCGATGCGGTGCGCGTTTTGATCAGAATGATGATCCGCAACCCATCTCTTGAACTTAATACTTTACCAACCCTGCCTGGTCCCGATGACTTGCCAGGATTGCTCGGAATCGCAGCGTCTGATGCCACTGATCCGCTTTCGATAAAGACCGCAGCTGCAATTATAGCCGCGCGAGCCTCTTGGAATCCATTCTACCAGCTACTGTCTGAAGGACCAACTTCAAATGTGAGATCCTTGATTCTTGAGCGCTGTCCGGCAAACGAAAGCGATAGCGTTCAAAAGACGGATTGGTTGTGGGAAAAGGATACCCATAAGCGGGACGATGGAACATTGGATAACGACAGGCAGCACGGCATGGGGTGGGACTGTGCGTTTGTTGGCAACCTCTACAACAAAATGCGCGTCAAGAAATCGACCATGGACGAGCTGTTCTCCCTGTTTAGAAGGTACGCCGACGTCTTGGGTAACTCCCTGAAGCAATTGACGCAGGCGCTTCAACTGGCTGAGACCGCGAATGCTTTGGCGGAAAAGGCCGTCGATGAAGCCGAACGAGATCTTTCCACCGCTCAGGACTTTGTAAACGCGCAGTATGATCAACAACGAAAGATCGCTCTGGATCGAGTAAATTCTCTGACAGCGCAGCTATCTCAACTAGCTCAACAGCAGTCCGCACTTCAAAGCCAAGTTTCTAGTTTGCGAAGCAGCGCGGCAAGTTTGCCGGATCAAATAGTCACGCAGGTTACAGATAGAGTATGTAAGACGTTACCCTGGCCCGCCAGCGAGCTCTGCAACAATGTCACTAGAACAATTTCAGTGGTGAATCAGACGAAGCAGAATATGTTGGGCCAAGTTCGCCAGCTCGAAAAGCAAGTTGCCGATATTAGAGATCAAACGATTGTATCCACTCAATCTCGGCTATCTGAGGCTCAGCAGCTTGTGAATAAGTTGGACGAAGAAGTCCAAGCAGCACAGAACAAACTTCAAAAGCAAGTCCTGCAAACGGCTGTAAGAATTGCAAAGACGGATCTTCAATTGAAGGCGCACATACTGAGTGAAACGAGAAAGGGTGTGTCGGAAGTCCGACGAGCCAACTCACGCGTTAACAGCTATCTATGCGTGTGGAAAAATGATTCCAAGTGCGATGCTTAAAACAACACGTCTTTTAATTTATGAGGATGAGCCAGTTTTAGTATGAGGATGAGCCAGCGGATTTCGCGAGCGCCGACCACGCAGCAAGCATCATTGCTCGCATCCTCGTCAGGATCGAACCTCGCAGCGAAGGCTTTACATCATCTGGCTGCTCTACTTTAGGGCGTCGATCTTTACGGATTATTGCTGAGGTCGAGATAGACCAATCAAGGAAAAATGTCCGTTTTGGGTCATATGCCGAATTCTCGCATTTCAATTTTCAGGTCCGCTTCGACCCTCATTGCAGACGATCTGGATTGTCTGCGTCGACATTTGGCTTTGAGCAGAGCAGCGATTTCAGCGATCTTCTTCTCAAGATTTGAGCCGTGTCATAGCGAATAAGGTCGCATGATGACAAAGGCTGAATTGGGTCCTGTCAGACTACCTCTTACACTGCGACAGGACTGACTTGACGGTCTCGATGAATTCCGCATTCATCAGAGCGTTTGTATCCTGTTGGCGTGGCTGCATCGCATGGCCGTAATGCGAAGAAGTCGAGAGCAGAAGAAACGTTCGCATCCGATTGTCATGCAGTAGCCGAAGGCCTTCGTCAGAATTGGTGTCTCTATTGTTCGTGAAGCCGGCTATTTGGTAGCCGGGAATCTCGATTTCGTAGCGATTGGCTTCGGCCGCCCATACCGCTCGCGCCCTCAGCAAAGCATCATACTGCTCATCATCCGAGCCAGATAGTTTCAAGGTGCTAGCCAGGGGTGGCGGTGGGACATCGATCCACTTGTCCGGGTTGTCGGAAAAAGCCAACCGACGAACGACCGAGGACGGATCATCGATTTCGAAATAGATATCCAATCCGGCCGCAGCCTTTCGGATCAGAGCTTCATCAAGGGTTGCGAGGTCAAATGCGACCTCGCGACCGACAATTGCTTTACCAACGACCTTGCCGTCCCAAGCCTTCTCCGGCTCTGCGAACAGGGGCGTTCGTTCCCGAACGACCATTTTGCAGTGCTGCGGGCTGCTCGTTTCAAACCAGAAGCCCCTCGACAAGATGCACGCCTTGCGGTCAAAGTAACTTTTCCCCCGAACGGCGAGTTCGGTGCAGTTCGCGCTCGACAGGCGCCGATCAAGCCAAAATGTTTCGAGGAAGTACGCGAAGCGCTTCTCTATCGGGTAAGTTTTCCACTCTGGCGACCGGACAGGCTCGGACGAATCCGATGCCCGCGGGCGTAGGTCCTGTTCGCACTTTGCGATGATCCGGCTGTAGTAGGGATCGTTAGGATAGATGTTCCGCTGAATAAGGTCGCCGACGCTCGTGCGCTCTCTTTGAAGGCTGGAGTCGGTGCATGACAGGACCGGGCCAGCGAGCCGCTCCCAAGCTGATTTTGCGTTGGCTGGATCACGGTTAACAGTACGACCGTTTGATCGATCCTGCGCCGCACCATCTCTAAAGACATTGAATTGAGCATTTGCGGGAGCTGTCAGAGCAGCCAAGCACGCAGCCAAGACCGAAAATCTCCGCATAGCAATCTCCCTGGCATCGTATCACTTTGTCGATTTAAAGCGGTGGTCGCTTATAAGCAACAGCCCGATCACTTGGCCTTATGGACTGGCGGCAGGTGGTTGCGGGAAACTTGAGAAGGATTCGGCGGGAACGAGGGTTTTCGCAGGAAGATCTTGCGACTGACGCAGACGTTAACCGCACCTACATCAGCAAGCTGGAGAAGGGATCGACGTGGGTCGGCCTGGAGGTGTTGGTGAAGATCTCCAAGGTGCTTCAGGTGGAGCCGACCGACTTTCTTCAGCGTCCAGCTCGAAAGCCGGCCAAGAAGGCCTAAGCAGCCTCCCCAGGGTCAGCCAGCATCATTCTTCGCTCGCACCGCATCAATCAGATCGTCGGTAACGGTGGTGTATGTGCGCCAGAATTCGAGGTCCTGAGGCCCTTTGCGGCCAAGACGCCGATCCACCTCGGCCGTCACCCATTTGCAAACGCGAATATCGTCACGGACGAGCGAAAGAGCATGGGCAACAAGTTGATCGTCCATAGAAAACCCTCCTTGGTATCGAGTCCAAGGAGGGTCTGACGAGTTATCGAAGATGGTCAACAGCCGGGGCTAACCCTTGCCGGCCTTCTTGTCCTTTGCAGTCTTGAAGTTCGACCGCACTGCATTGGCGCATGCCGAGAGGGCATCGTCCAAACCGCCAGCAACCGCGAGCGTTTTGATCTGCTCCAGTTGCTCTACGAGATCATCCCAAGCAGCGTTGCCAGTGCCGACAGCCTTGAGGGTGCTCTTCCCCTTCTCTAGCTCCAGCGGCTGCTTCCCATAGCGCAGCTGGAAGAAGATCCCGCCGTTCGCATCCACCCAGAACTGTTCGCGTGAGATTCGCTTTCCCTCGCGGAAGAGCCCGATCTTCGTGATCTGCTGATCAATGCTCGACGTAAATTTGTTGCGACGCTGAAGGACCGGAGTGTTGGCGGTCGGCTTCTGTACGGAAACCAGAGAGATAGTCGCTCGTGCCATGATGGGCTCCTCGTTGTTGATGGAGCCGCCGTCTTCTGAATTCAGCACTTGGGCAACAGCGATGTGGAGCGAATCCCTAAGCCGATCTATCTGATTGTAATCTAACCATTTTCGTCTCCCTCCCGAGCCGATCAATCGGGCGACGGTAGTTCTTCATTCTAGACTCGGTCAGCAGGCAGGTGGCGTAGCGGAGCGATGCTACCGTCTGCTCTGCCAAGCCCGCCCTGGTCCAAAGAGCCGCGGACGCCGAGATGATCAGAGCTGGTCGATACATCGCTTGCGCTCGCCCTGCAGTTGCGGTTGGATAGCAGAAGGTCGGGGGAAGCCATGCGGAAATTTGTGGTGTTAGCGGTGAGCGTTGCTGTGGGGGGCTGCGCATTTCAACGAGCTGAGATTGCCCAAGATGCGCGCTCGCAAATGGTAGGCATGTCGAAGGAACGAGTGCTTGCATGCATGGGCCCCCCAGTCAGCAAGGCAGCTGAAGGCAACACAGAAGTGTGGGGCTACGACTCTGGCAATGGGATGCAGGTGGCCAGCATCAGTGGCGATCGGTATAGCGCTTCCGCAGTCAGCTCGAAGCGCTTTTGCAGGATTAACATTGTGTTCGGCGCCGGCCAAGTTGCGTCCGTCAATTACTCCGGCCCAACAGGTGGCATCCTGACGGCCGGAGAGCAGTGTGCTTATGCGGTTGATGCGTGCGTAGCGAAGCGACAGTAGCTGGTGCCATGTCAATACGAAGCGCTATGGGTCTCACATGCTGTTTGATGCTTCTAAGCGCGCCTGCGTGGGCTGCGTGCGGTGATAATGGCGGCCCAGGTTATCGAAACCAAGCTGGCAAGTGTGTTGGCTGGGAAGCATTAGCCCGCCAATGCGGGAACCCGCCCTCGGCAAATTGCACGCCTGAGAACGTCGCTGGGGGAGCCGGGGACGCCGCGACAAGGGGGGCCGCTATCCGCTCACTCATGGATCGCTCACATGCAGAAAAAGCTTCTGCAAGTCGTTAAAACGCAAAGCATCTTGCGACCATCCTTCGGCTATCTAAACTTAGCCGCGGCTGCAGTCGTTATCGCCATATCGACGCTCGCCCTCCCTTCTCTCGCCGCTATCGATCCGGCAAACGGTTCGAGATACTTGGGCCACGCTGCAGTCGAGATCGAGCAATGGCAAAGGATCGATTTTCGATCTGGACGCGCACCGTTTCGAAGAGCGGGGCAGATCAAAGTCGCCATCAGCACGAAGGGTCCCAGCTTGCAGGGTTTGATCCGAATACCTGGTGCGCTCGCGTCCAACTTCGATACCGGCAATGGGATGACTGTCGTCGATCTAACTAATGCCGGCGATGACAACAGTGGCTATGCTGACATTGTAGCTCTGGAAATATTTCTGACGCAGACAATGCCGGGACAGTTTTACGAGGTGTTCGCCGTCGAGGATCGCGACCAAGCCAAATAGATTTGCTACGGCGCAACAGCTGCGGATGTCTGCCGATGGCTAACTCGCTCGTCATACGAAAGGGAACGGCCTTAGAGAGGCGCAGCCGAGCCCTTCGTGCAGCGCAATATGTACGCATGTCGACAGAGCTACAGCGGTACTCGATCCAAAATCAGGCGGCTGCAATAGCTGCGTACGCCCAGCAAAAGAACCTCACCATTGTTCGGACCTACGTCGACGAAGGCCGCAGTGGCTTGAGAATAAAAGGTCGGCCGGGCCTCATCGAACTGATCGAAGACGTTCAATCAGGGAACGCAGATTTTGACCATATCCTTGTTTACGACGTCAGCCGGTGGGGCCGGTTTCAGGATGTCGATGAAAGCGCGCATTATGAGTTCGTCTGTAAGCAAAATGGCGTTCGGATCGCCTATTGCGCCGAGCAATTTGAGAATGACGGCAGCTTACTGTCGAGCATCGTCAAGAACATAAAGCGCGTGATGGCGGCAGAGTATAGCCGGGAGCTGTCGGTCAAGGTTCACACCGGCCAATGCCGGATAGCAAGCCTGGGCTTTCGCGTAGGTGGGCCGCTTGGCTATGGGCTTCGTCGAATGATGGTCGACGAGAACAAGAACGCGAAAACACGGCTCAACAAAGGGGAGCGCAAGGCGCTGCAAACTGATCGTGTTAGGCTGGAGCACGGATCTCCGGAAGAGTCTGCTGTGATCAGGTGGATCTTCAATCAGTTCGTGGCCGAGCGAAAGTCATACACGGAGATCAGGCGACAACTAAATGACGCGCAAATCGACAATCACAACGGACGACTTTGGACCGACGGGATGATTTCGACGATTCTCGCGAATGAAAATTACGTTGGAAAGATCGTTTACAACCGCACATCAAGGCGTCTGGGACAACGCCTTGTTAAAAATCCGATCCACGCTTGGGTTCGCGGTGATGCAGCCATTGACCCGATCATTGATCCGGACACTTTCGCCAAAGCTCAGACTTTACTCGCGGAGCGGCGCCTTGAAATCTCAGAAGAGGAAATGCTGACGCGATTGCGTATGACGTTGCGCCGCAAAGGAAAGCTAAATTCCCGCATCATCAATACGACGCTCGGGGTGAATCATGTCTCGTCATACGTGAAGCACTTCGGGTCGCTACGAAAGGCCTATAGCCTAATTGGATACACAGTCTCGCGAGATTGCGACTGGATAGACACCAAGAAGCTCTGGACCGACGAGTTGACACGGCATGCAGATCGGCTCTCCTGGACACTGACCGCTGACCTTGGACTAACCGTCGAGAGCGCTCACGGTGGTATCGCCATCGACTTGAACGGGAAACGCGGGGTCACATTTCTTGTTGCGCGGCAACTGACGACACGCGGTCCAGATCATGCCCCGCAATGGAAGCTAAATCGGAGGCAGATTCAAACCGGATTACTAGCAATCTTGCGCTTGGATAAGTCAAACCGTGCAATCGAGGATTATCTCTTGCTGCCTTCTCGGCTCAAGGCTGGACGCTATGTCTGGCTCTCGGATGATGCTCTAACGCGTCACCACGCGGTGCGCTTCCCCACCTTCGAAAAACTCGTCCACGAGCTGAAGGTTAGACTTGGGGAAGCCACCCGTGCCGAGTCAGCCAAGCGAGCGCCGCGGAACAAGCGAACGAAGCAAGGCCGACCCAAAACCAAGAGCGCCCGCGTGCGGCACTAATGGAACGCAGATACAAGAACGCCCCGAGAAGCGTTCCGTAGTTCCTTCTGAAATCACCGTTGAGCTTGGCGATCTTCGAAAGTTCTGAAGACGTGTCGTCGGTCACGGTGCTGGCTCCCTATAGCGGCTACCAGCACCCTATGAACCACTGTTTTGCCCGACGGAGCAAGCGAAAATTTCGGTATATCAAAAATTCCCGGCCGTGACATGGATGACAGCTGGAACGAGGAGCCAATTCTTTCGAGACGATTAGCCGGGAGAAAATATCGCTCCCAAGCGCAGCGAAGGTGACCCACCGAATTCTAAATACCTCCATTGGAGCCGCAGACAGCATGTGCGGTTCACGATCCCAAACCCAATGGAGACCCCTATGGCCGAAGCGCCGCCGCTCTGGGAGCCAGAGCCAACCCTCAATTCATCCCCATCATCATCGACCGAGCCATCACCGAAGCCTAAGCAGCGATATCGCGACCGCTTCCAGAATGGCATGCCAACAGACGTGCTCGAATGGCTGAAGCAGAACGAACCGGCCAATTTCGCCGAGCTGATGGACCTCCGCAAGTCGCTCTACGCGCGTCGCACGAAGGGTAAGTATCAGATCAGACTTGCTGGCCTCACTTCGATCGGCGAGCAGAAAATGTTGCTGACCGGCCCAACCAGTGCGGTCCTGATCCTGAGTGACAAGGCCCGCCACTTCCTTCTTCGCACACTGTGCAGACTTCGCAGGGCCCGTCGTTGGCAGCCAATTCGATACCGATGATGCCACCCGAGCAGGCATGTCGAGAGCAATTGGATCGACTAATAAACACGATGCCGTTTGTCGCGCCCGCCGCAGTGACGCTTACGATGAAGAAGCGGAACGGCGCACGTTCGGCCGATGACATCGTTGCTTCCGAAAATTTCAGGCACTTCCGTAACAGGCTTGAGCATTCGTTACTGGGCAGCGCAGCCAAGCGTCACGGCAAGCATCTGCTCATGATCGTGGTCCTCGAAATGAGCGCTGACGATCGGCTGCATTATCACTGCATCATCGATCGCCCTTATCATTGCTGCTTTGGCCGGTTCGAGTCCGTGGTGCGTGAGGAATGGGCGAAGACAGATTTCGGGTATCGGCAAGTTGATATCCAGGACCAGCCGGACGAAGGCTGGACAGATTATCTACTCAAGCGTCGTCAAAAGCGGTCGCTGTTCGATTCCATAGATTGGGCCAATTGCCAACTGTTTGCTGAGTGAAGTCTCCTCTCAGGCAACCGATCGTTCATCGAAGTGCAAAGGGCGTCTCCGTGAGGGGGCGCTTTAATAGCCAACTGTACTCCAACGGAATAGCTAACTGTACTCCGATGGAAGAGTAGCAGAGTACGAAGGCACCGTTGCAGAAACAGCCTGATCGGTAAGCCAGGTCAATTGAATTTCATCGAGCGTCGCGAGCTTTAAAGATTGAACTATAGCTGGCCGCTGCTAATGAAGCGCCTTCATATTCTTATGGGAGGCAGTAATTGGCTAAGAAGTCGAAAAGCGTAAAGCTGGTACGAAAGCCTTACTCAGCAGCCGACATCAAATTGCTCAAAGCTCATTCGAAGTCGCGAACGCCGGTCGCTAAGATATCGAAGCGGATGAAACGTAGCGAAGGTTCTTTGAGGCAGAAAGCATTGAAGCTCGGCATTGGTCTGGGACACCAACGATAAGTGTTAACGACCGCACGCCGGCTGTAAGCTGAGTTTGCGCATCAAAGAGCCAAGGCCATCTGTTCGACAGTGTTGTGACTCGGCAAGCTTGGTAGAGGTGCCGTTACGGGAGGCCATTCTTGATGACACGGGCTTCAACTTCTTTGCACTGGCTCTGGTGTCATTAGGATCATGCCAGTGGCGAGAAATAAACTCGGGCGCCGTAGTCTTGGCTACTTCCTTTGGCTGAGGCTGAGCTGGTAATTGAGGCTCGGAAAGTGGCGTGTAAGCGAAGGCGACCTTGCCTACCGTCGGCTGGATGT
Source organism: Bradyrhizobium sp. Bra64 (assembly GCF_024519875.1). Taxonomy (NCBI): domain Bacteria; kingdom Pseudomonadati; phylum Pseudomonadota; class Alphaproteobacteria; order Hyphomicrobiales; family Nitrobacteraceae; genus Bradyrhizobium; species Bradyrhizobium sp. Bra64. The sequence continues at coordinate 183,519 of NZ_JALJRD010000007.1, forward strand.
CCAGCATGCTGATCAGCGATAGCCGATCAGCCTTAGTGCCGGTTACAGCGGGATAGACTACCGAAGATATTGGCACCGGGGCGGACTTCGAGGTGGCGGCAGCGATAGCTCCGATGCCCCCCACACAAACCAATCCAAGTACGACGACCTTAATCACAGCGATGCCCCACACCGAGGCACCAAGCCGTAGACGACAATTGGCCTGGATTAAGGCGACTGGATTATTTGGTTAATGGTAAGGACGCCTGAGGCCCTTGCCGCTGGTTGTAAGAGCGTTTCGCAGCGATCATTATCAACGGAAACGGAACAGGACAACAATGCCGGCGAAAGCGAAGTCGAGCCAGAGGATATCGCTAAAACAAACGCGTATCGCGATTCATCGCACATTAGACGATATCGCAGAACTGGAGGGCGACATACCAGACGAGTACGTCCAGTGGGTTCGAGACAGCCTCGCTGAACCGAGCGATCCAGTTGGAAGACTTTTCGAGCGCACGAAACTAGACCCAGACAACGCTGGACACTGGGTTGCGCTGTTATCGTACATTGCGGAGGTGATCTACGAGGAGAGAAGGGGAGCCCCGGTCGTGTGGACCGCCAAGCACGACGAACAGCTGGTTAGGGCTGCCTTTCAAATTCATAAGACCGCAGAGCGAAAGGGTACTCCGATTACAAAGGAGGCGATCTGCGAAATCCTCCGCAAACGAGAGACGTACAATCTAAAAACGGGAACCTTCACGGGCCAACGGCGAGAGCGCAGAACATTGCTCCGGCGACTGGAGCAGGCGCTGACGAACATCGAAGATGAGTTCGTTTATCCAGCTCGGCGCAAAGAGCTAGATACCCTACCAAAACTTCGAGCAAAATACGAGACGTGGCTAAATGCGATGCGCCCCAAATGGCATGCTCGGCTTTCTGGATCTGCAAGACGCAGACGAGATAAGCCCAAAAACGTTGATTAGTCGTGCTGTTAGAACGTGCGTTTTACCTACATGGCCGCTGGTGACACTTCTTTCACATCGCTCTCATGGTGGGGGCGGTGAAGAAAGGAAAATCAGTTGTGAGACTTGATATTGAAGGTGCCGACATCCCAGATCCCGATCAATTTAAAGACGTCGGGATTTCGACCAAGTTGCAACTTCGTTGCGACTTCATGATCAATGAATTGGAGATCGACGGCAAACTTGCCGCGGTCTCGATCGAAGATCGGCCTGGCGGAGGCGGGAAGACCTACGTCCTTGTGTTCGAAGGCGGAGGTACATGCGAGTTCGACATTCATGGAGAGGGCAAGTGGCTGGAATTGATGGACAGCCATGGGCTCGATTTCTCCTGGGCCGGGAATGGAACGGTCAGAATTCGACCTTACCGGCCTTCATTGGCACCGGGCAGCCGGTCTACTTGGGGACGTGAAGAGGTGCTCGAAGACAACGGCAGCGACGAGAATTAGTCGTCTTCACGGAATGCAAGATCAACACCGAGGTCGGCCAATTGGCCGACCTCTTTTTTTTGATTTGTTTGTGCACCTAGACATTGTCATCGGGAAAATACTCCTCGCGGGTCAACCACCGCGAGGGTGGCGGCGGGTCAGTGAACTCGCGCGATTGCTCAAAAATACGCTTTATCTCGGCGTTTGACTGTAGCGTCGGCTCTAATCTACCGACGCCAGGGATCGTTATACCCTCGTAATATGAGTCTCCACGAGCCCGAAGCGTGGCATAAGGACGTCGCCGCGGCTTGATCGACGCGACAGCAATGTGCGTTGTGCAAAGAGCCTCGGGCGACAAGTCAGGAAATAGTTGTTGCAATTTTCCGATTGCAGCCAGCACGCCGTCGGTCGGAGGTACGCTATTCGACGCAAAATGTTGCTTGCTGCCGTTCTCGACGTTCGCCCTGCTACACTTGACCCCGCAAGCGGTAAGGGTGTCAGCAAATTGCTGTGCGCTTTGCACGTGCGGATTATCTCTAAGGCCGAACGCCCGGCTGTGCCAACCAGAGCACAGCATCATACGCAATCTTTTCAAGTCGCCGGACCGTTTGCGAAGGTAGCTACGCTCCTGCTCGGAAAGCTGCATACTGGCATCGACGTACACAGAGAGAGAATCGAAGTCTCCAACGGATTTGATGCAGTGCGGGTCAGAGTCGAGATACCGCTCAAATAGCTCGCGGACAGCAACAAATTGGTCGACCGTGTCCCACGGATTGGTCGAAAACGCGCAATGCTTGTATTCATGATGGTCGAACAAGATGTCCGGCCTTCGCTTCCAATCGTACTCCATGTTGACGCGACGGGTAACTTCTTTACGGACCAGGTCGGCGTCAAATTCGATGATGTCGCGGATGCCTGTCAGACTCTCGAAAGTCAGCTTGTCATCCGGCTGCCTATCGAAAAACATTCGGACAATCTCTGCATTGCGTAGCTCGTCCGTGGTAAATTTATCATCCAGCCGAAGGCCACCTTTCGCCAGGACAAGGTTTGTCGGGCGATCAACCGAACCCTCGACCAACGTTGCTTGGCCACGCGTTCTCCATCCAAGGGGGCAACGGACTTGATGCTTGATCTCAAGCACGGTTGGCTCACCGGTAAGCAGTTCACGCGTTTGGTTGAAAGCACTAGCGGCCGGACCTCGGATAGCGGCATCGATATCGGTCTTTGTGGCGTTAGTCAGGAAGCCGTCCGTCGTACAGCTAAAAACGCAGACGCGGTCTGGCAGCGCGTTGAGGATTTCTCCAATAACCGCACGATCGAACGAAGTAATGTAAGCAGCGAAGTACGGGTTCGTTATCTTGCTTGGCGGGAGGGGAGCCATATCCATAGCGCGACTGTCATAAACACGCTTCTCACGAAGCCCCTGGGCGGTCTTCCCATACGTCGAGTTGCTAAGCTCCTTCCAGAACAAGTCATCGAGCGACTTTTTCGGATGTTTGCGCCGCTCGGTAATGCAATGAGTGATGTAGCTTGCGAAGACGGGCTCGCGGCGGTCCGATTCAATAACAACGCCGTGCTTGATGCTCAGCGCAGCGCCCAACGAGCGCGCAAGGGCGATCTCAGGTGCGGCGCAGAACGACTGTCCCTTGCTTGGAAATACGAGACCATTATCAGTGCGGACCGGTAGAGAAGGGAATCGCACCGAAACAGGAAATTCAAAGTCAACCAGTGCATATCCAAGCGTTCGGATACCAAAATCATCAACAGCAAGCGTGTGCTTGAATTTACTCCAATCGGGCGTGCCAATCAGCGCCATGCCGGTCGCATAGGCACTTGAAAGATCGTAGTCGGTCCAGTCGTCGACGAAGGCGGGTCCAAACCAGTACTGCTCATTCCTGCCACCGTGATAGGCCTCGGTCGCAAGCGTCTCATACAGAGCGTAATTAACTTGTGCGACTTCCCGATTTTCAGATTGATAACGTCCGAGGCGTTTCTTCCACCGCTTCTCCTTCACGGTCTCTCGACCAAGAATTGCCTCAGCGTCGCGCGAGTCGTCGCTCCATTTCTTCATGAGCAGGTCGACGCCAATAGACGTTAGCGTGACTGGCAGCCGGGTCTTTCCAAGGTGCTGTTCACACAGCCGGATAATGCGCTGCGCATATTCTGCACAGATCACCGCGTCCTGTATCGCGTACCGCCGAAACAATGGCCACTCGTTAGACCGCAACAAATCCATGCGGCTTTTGATTCGGTGCTCTTCGGCCGGATCGTCTCTAAGCACTACCTTAGGGATACCAAGGATTTCGCCGAGGGAAGCAAGCGATTGAGAGCCAGCAGGGGCGAGCAGAAACGTGTCCCTCAACAAAACACTGAGTTCGAGATCGCCACTGCCCGTGCTGATGGCGAAATCAAAGCTGGCGTCCGTCGATACGAATGAACTGCGGACTGCGGAGGCGATCTTTTTGATGCTGTCAAAGTCACTGAACGCTGGAAGGTCTGCCTTCGTGTAGTGGCCGACGAGATAGATTGAGCGCGGCAGCAAACTGGTACCCGCTGCTGCTGCTGGCCGAGACCCGAGAGCGAAGACAATCAGCTCCCCCATCGATATCCGTTCCCCGTCGGGTGGGATGGTGATTCCGGACCAGGCGTCTCCGGACGGAAGGAGACAGTGGACTTGATACGAAAGGACCCGGTATTTCGCTCTACCCTCACGGACGTCGTCGCGGCTTGAGGGCGATTCGGGCGTTACGTACTCGGTATCGAAGCCAATGATCGCATAATCTGCCACCCCCGAAACTTTCTTCTCCGGCTTCGGCTTAAACCTGCTTGCGTCGAGGGAAAACGTGCAGGCCTCCGAAGAAACTTCCGGCGGCGTCAGATTGAGGGTCACGGACCCTGGTATCGATTTGAGGTCTTTGGGCTTACGTTTTTGCATTCCGAGTGACGAGGTTAAGCTTCAGTAAATGTCGTACCTCTTCTCCCATAGCAGACATTTACTGAGGTTCAGGTCCGGGTCCGTGTGAAGCCACAACCTTCAGTAAAAGGGCGAGCTCTTCTCCCATACGGGACATTTACTGAGGTCGAAGTTCGAACCGAGCGCCCTTGTAGCAATTGACCACCATATCAAGATATGCTGTCCAATTGATCCAAAGTCAAAAGGCCATCACTTAAGCAGATGATGTCCGCCGGCGGCCGCGATCTCCAATGCGCGCTTGGCGCTCTCCTGGCCCTTGATGTCGCGCAGGTCGAGCGGCGAGGCCGCGGCTTCGTGCACCTTCGGAACAGGCCGCGACAGCACTTGCGTGCCCTTGAAATGGTTGGCGATCTGGATGAGTGAGCTTGCAGCGACGATCTGGATGTCCGGGCTCGCCCACGCCGCTTCCGAGCCGCAGGATGCCGGGCAGATCAGCCCCTCCTCGCGCACATTGGCGCCGATCGCGGCGGGAAGAACGCCGGCCACCGGCGCGATCGATCCGTCGAGGCCGAGCTCGCCCAGAACGGTGAAGCCGGTCAGCGCGTCCGGCGGGATCGCGCCAATTGCCGCCATCAGCCCGAGCGCGATCGGCAGGTCGTAATGGCTGCCTTCCTTGGGCAGATCGGCCGGCGCCAGATTGACGGTGATCCGCCGGGCCGGCAGCGCCAGCCCCGAGGCGATCAGCGCCGAGCGGACCCGCTCGCGGGCCTCGGACACCGCCTTGTCCGGCAGGCCGACGATGGCGAAGGCCGGCAAGCCCGGTGCGACCTGCACCTGCACGTCGACCGCACGGGCCTCGATCCCCTCAAAAGCGACGGTGGAAACCCGCTGAACCATGCCCGAACCAGCCTGCCCTCTTGCACAATCGAGGGTAGCAGAGCGCGGGAGTGTCCGCAAGAACAATACGGGAACAGGTTTGGAGGCCCTAAAGCCCTAACCCATCGTAAACGCGGTGGAGACACTACGTCTCGAATGCGAACGACCCCACTCAGCACATCCCAACGAATGTCCGCTACTCCTTGGGGTGCGGGATGGGCCGTGGTCTAACGGGTGAACAATTCAAATGCTTGCAAATCGCCGGAGAAGCGAACGACGAGTGTGTACGCGGCTTGCCAAGATCCATTTTGGCGCGGGCTCGCTGCCGCGGGACTGCACGATCACGGATATTTCGGATGGTGGCGTGAAAGTGGTGGCCGAGTTTCTGGAAGTGCCGCCGCAATTCACCATCATCTTCGCGCCGGACTATTCCCGCCAGTGCCGCCTGCGCTGGCGCATCGGCTGCGAATTCGGTGCCGAATTCACCGACTAGGCTCGTAAAGGCCGCGGCCTTAACCGGACTTTAGCGTTAATCGGTAAGCATCTCTGATCAGTCGCCGAGTGATCAGAGTATGTCCAAGCGTTTGTCCGTTGCCTGTCCTACGGCGAGATATCTGTTTTCCGCGCTTCTGATCCTTGCCCTCGGCGGTTGCCAGACCACTGGCATCGAGGACATCACCGGCGCGCTCGGCGGCAAGTCGGAAACGGCCGACAGGGCCGACGCCAGGCCGGACATGAAGCCGGACATGGACGCATTGCGCGAGCGCTATCGCGCGAGGCCCGGCGACCCCAACACCGCGCTCGAATACGGCAAGGCCCTGCGCGCGACCGGACAGCGTGCGCAGGCGGTCGCGGTGCTGGAGCAGGCCGTGCTCGCCCATTCCAGCAACAAGGCGCTGCTCGCCGGCTATGGCCGCGCGCTCGCCGACAGCGGCAATTTCCAGCAGGCGTTCGATGTGCTGAGCCGCGCGCATACGCCCGAGGATCCCGACTGGCGCATCCTTTCGGCGCAAGGCGCGGCGCTCGATCAGCTCGGCCGCAACGACGAGGCGCAGCAATATTATGCGACCGCCTTGAAGATCGTGCCCGACGAGCCGCAGGTCCTGTCCAATCTCGGACTGTCCTACATGCTCCAGAACAATCTGCCGCGGGCCGAGGAAACCATGCGCCGCGCGCATGAGCGCAATCCCGCCGATTCCCGCGTGCGCGCCAATTTCGCGCTCGTGCTGGGACTGGAAGGAAAGCAGGCCGAGGCCGAGGCCATCGTAAAGGCCGACCTGCCGCCGGATCAGGCCGCGGCAAAAGTCGCGGCGCTGCGGCAGCTGGTAGCGAAGAAGCAGCAGCGGGCGGACAAGTAGCCCGCCGCGCAGCGCACGTCAGGACGCCTTGCGATGCGGGGCGGATGCGCGCCCCGACCTGGCCTTCAGCCTCTTGAGGAGCGGCCCGAGTAGCGAGCGCTTCGGCTTCTTCACCTCGCCGCGTCCGGCGAGGCGGTTGGCCATGTTCTGGAACAGCAGCGTGGTGCGGTGGCTCTTGGAGACCTCCGCGATCATCTGGCCGTTGTTGGCCGCGGCCGAGAACAGTTTCGAATCGAACGGGATCACTGCGATCGGCTGGCTCTCCATGGTCTTGGCGAATGCCTTGACCTCGATCTCCGCCCGCTTGGGCATGCCGACCTGGTTGATGCAGTACAGCGGCGGCCGGTCGTTCGGCCGCGCCGCCTTCAGCACGCTCAGCATGTTCTTGGTGTTGCGCAAATTGGCGAGGTCCGGCTCGGCCACGATCACGATGTCGTCCGCGTTGACCAGCGCGCGCCGGGTCCAGCCCGACCACTGATGGGGAACGTCGAGCACGATGCAGGGCGTGGTCATGCGCAGCGTGTCGAACACCGCGTCGAAGGCCTCGGCGCCGAAATCGTAGACGCGGTCAAGGGTGGCGGGCGCAGCAAGGAGGCTGAGCCGCTCGGTGCATTTGGCGAGCAGGCGCTCCATCAGCGCCGTGTCCGGCCGGTCCTGCGACAGGACCGCGTTGGCGATGCCCTGCACCGGATCCTGGTTGTAGTCGAGGCTCGCGGTGCCGAAGGCGAGGTCGAGATCGATCACGACGGAATCGAGCGCGAGGTCACGGGCGATGGTCCAGGCCACATTGTGCGCGACGGTGGACGCACCGACGCCGCCCTTGGCGCCGACCACCGCGATGACGCGGCCGGTGATGATGGTTTCGGACGCCGAGAACAGGCTGCAGATCGAGCGGACGACGTCGAGCGTCTCGACCGGGCCCACAACATAGTCGTTGACGCCGCGGCGGACCAGCTCGCGATAGGGCGCGGTGTCGTTGGGATTGCCGATCACGACCACGCGGGTGCCGGGATCGCAGACGCCGGCGAGATCGTCGAGTCCCTCGAGGATGTCGCGCGTGCCGTCGGATTCGATCACGATGACATTCGGCGTCGGCATCGTTTCATAGACTTCGATCGCCGCGGCGAGACCACCGTCCTTGGCGGTGAGATGCGCCTTGGCGAGACGGCGATCCTGCCCGGCCGCGGTCACGGCGGCGAGCGTCTGCTCGGTTTCGCAAAACGCCTGTACGGAAATGCGAGGAACCGGCGCAATGTGTTCCTCGGGGTGCTGCGGATCGTCCGCCTCTTCGTCGTGGACGCTTGTCATCTGCCTGTGTCGCTGAGTTTGGCCTTGTCAGCCTCGGGGTTGGGAGTCGCGATCGGCGTGCCCTTGCGATAGCGTTCAAAGGCGATGTCGCGACGTGCGGTATAGGCCGGAGTCTCGGTCCGCGGCTGCTCGAGGTCGGCGGGGTTGTCGATCATCGCCGCGAGATTGCGCTGGCTGGCGCAGCCCAGATTGAAATACGGCCGGTTCTCGTTGTAGCCGGGGTCGAGGATGGAGGGGCCGACGTCTTCGGGCCATAGCCCGCAGGGGCCTGCGACCGCGGCGATGCGGGAATAGCTCAGGCGAATGGTGGGCAGCAGTCCGGGATCCTCGGGCCGATAGGGGTGCTGGACGATGGCGCGCGAGGGCACGCCGCCGGATGCGAGCACGGAACGGATTTCGTGATAGGTCGCAGCCGCCGCGCGCGAATTCGCGGTGTCGACCGGCACGTCGACCACGACCGAGCCGGTGCCTTCGCGCACCCAGTCCCGGGCAATGCCGGCGACGTCCGAGTGCTGCGCGGCCGAGAGGCCGCCGCGAGCCTTGCCGACGAAGATCACGATCGACTTCTTGGCTTCCTGCACCGCGATCGGGTGGCGCTGGCGATAGTCGGTCGGCACCGTCTGGGTGACGATCTCGCCGGTGGTGTTGCAGGCGCCGAGCACGACGGAGAGCCCCGTCAGTGCCAGCGCGATGCTCAGATTGCGACGTCGATCGGCCATGGTCTTCGTCATCGCCTCATCCCCCTCTTGCCCCGTCTCTTGCCCCGCATTTTGCCCCATTCCCCGAAGCCGTCCGCTCGTCTCAGTCGATGATGAAGCCGAAATCACCGGGCGTGCCGGCGATGGGATCGACGCGGCGCGCGATGCCATAGAGGCGGTTCATGCGGCCGAGCAGCGCCGTCTGTGCATCCGAGGCCGGCGCGAAGCCGTCGTCGGGCCGGGACAATTCCTTCTGCGCGACCGCGCGCACCACATAGGGCGTCACGATCACCATCAACTCGGTCTCGTTGTTGACGAAGTCCTGGCTCCGGAACAGCGCGCCGAGGATCGGCACCTGATCGACGCCGGGCAGGCCGTTGATCGCCTGCTTGGTCTGCTGCTGGATCAGGCCGGCCATCGCCATCGAGCCGCCCGAGGGAATCTCGAGCGTGGTCTCGGCGCGGCGGGTCTGGATCGAAGGGATGGTGATCGAGCTGGTCGAGCTGGCGGACACCGCCTGTGTCACGGAGATGGCGTTCTGATTCGACAGCTCCGAGACTTCGGTCATCACGCGCAGGCTGATGCGTCCCTCGCTCAACACGACCGGCGTGAAGCTCAGGGAGATGCCGAACTTTTTGTAGGTGATCTGGGTGGTACAGACGTGGGTGACCGGATCGCAGGAATAGCCCGCAGGGATCGGGAATTCGCCGCCGGCGATGAAGGTGGCGGACTCGCCGGAGATCGCCGTCAGGCTCGGCTCGGCCAGCGTTCGCATCACGCCGGCGCTCTCCATCGCGCGCATCGTGGCGCTGACCGTGGCAACGCCCTTGGCGAGGCCGGCGACGCCCAGCCCGTTGCTGCTGACGAGCGGGCCGCCGGAGACCGAGAACGGGTTGGAATTGTTGAAATTGACGACCGCGGTGCCGGCATTCAGGCTGGCGCTGAGATCGACGCCCAGCTGCTTGACGATGTCGCGGCGCACCTCGCCGACGACGACCTTGAGCATCACCTGATCGCGGCCGCGCACGACGATGTTGTTGACCACTTTCTCGGAGCCGCCGACGAGCTTTGCGGCGACGTCGCCCGCCTGCTGCGCCTCGACCGGGCTCGACACCGAGCCGGTCAGCATCACGCTGTCGCCCACGCCTTCAATCTGCACGCCCGGCAACGACTGGCGCAGCGCGGCTCGCATGCCGTTGAGGTCGCGCTTCACCGCGATGTCGTAGGCGGCGACCTGCTGGCCGTCGGCGGCGAAGAACACGACGTTGGTCTGGCCGACCTGACCGCCGATGATGTAGGCGCGCTGCGCCGAACGAATCACCGCGTTGGCGATCTTGGGATCGGCGACCAGCACGTCCTTGACCTCGCGCGGCAGGTCGATGACGATGGATTTGCCGACGCCGAGCGACAGGAAACGCGTCTTCGCCGGCGCGATGGTCGCGACCGAGGCCACCTCGAGATCCGGCGCCTGCATCGGCGCCTGGTCGCCGACCGGTGCATCCGCGGCGTTCGCCAGGTGCGGGACTGCGACCAGCCCCAGCGTCAGCATCACCCCCGCCCAGAACGTGCGTGCGCCATTCCCCCGAATGCGCAGCGCCGTCCGATAGTCCCCATGTCTCATCTTGGGTATCCCCATCACTTCTGTGACGTCAGTTGCCGTGTCTGGACGCCGTAGCGGATCACGTTGATCCCTCCGGAACGCTTGGTTGCCGGGTCCTCGGGCATGCCGTCGGCGGCGTTGGCATCGACGATGCTCCGCAGCGCGAGCTGGAGCGTGCCGCCCTGGCGCGCGGCTGCGAGAGTTGCGACCTGGTCCGGCTTGAGCTCGAGCGTCACGGTCTTGCCGAGCACGGCGTTCTGGCCATCCTTCTCCTTCGGCGCCTGGTCGATCGCGAGCACGCGGATGTTGCTCAGGATGGCCTCGGACAGGATGAGGTCATTGCCGGCCGTCGGGCCGTTGGCGCCGTCGGGATTCTTCAGGCGGCGGGTCAGGACGATGTCGACGCGGTCGTTCGGCAGGATGAAGCCGCCGGCGCCGGTCTCGGCTGAAATCTCGGTGGAGACGGCGCGCATGCCCGACGGCAGGATCGCGGCCATGAAGCCGGAGCCTTCGGCCTTGACCAGCTTCTGCTCCCGGATCGGCTCGCCCTGCATCAACGGCACGCGTGCGATCGAGCCGGCGATCTGGCTCTGCGCCTCGGGCCTGGCGTCGCGGCGGATGAAGGCGCTGCTCGCTGTGGTCGACGGCCAGGTCTGCCAGAGCAGATCCTCGGCCTTCACGGCCTGGCCGAGCTGGATGTCGTTTTTCGCGACGAGAACCTCGACCGTCGGCAGCTTCTCGGCGACGGGAAGGGCGGGCGCGGGCTTGTTGTCGTAGCCGCTCGCCAGATACGCAGCGACGCCGCCGGCGCCGAGTGCGATGACGAGAACGACAATGCGTGCGGTGTTCATACGCTTCTACTCTTACGCGGGGCACTCGAACCGCACGTGGCGGGTTCCCCCGCGTCGATGAGTAGGGAGTAAAAGTATAAGGGGTGTTGCGAGGCCGGATGTGATCGCCCGTCACGATGCGGGTTCTGGGCAGATGGTGAATGCCGCGTTAGCCGGTCGGCCAGTGGCCCCGTATATTTACGAGCGGCGGCTCGTTCGTTCGCACGAGGCGCAGGGTGTCATGGTGAATGGGTGGTTAGTGATGCGCGCGGGCTGATGCCGCGCTGCTATGGCCGTGGGGCGGAAGCAACGTGCCACATCATGAGTGATCAGTGTCGTCCTGGCGAAGGCCAGGACCCATACCGCGTGATCTTTCGAGTGTAGAAGGCAGACTTACCAACGACGAATCTTCGCCAAGCCACGCCCAGTCGTTATGGCTCCCGGCCTTCGCCGGGAGGAGATTGGGGAGGTCGCGTGCGAGCGCCTACTTCGCCCGCTTCTGCTCGATCACGTCCCAGACCCTGGCCGCAACGTCAGGACCGCCGAGCCGCGCGATGGCGCGGATGCCGGTGGGCGAGGTCACGTTGATCTCGGTGAGGTTGCCGTTGATGACATCGATGCCGACGAACAGCAGGCCGCGCTCGCGCAGTGCCGGGCCGACGGTGGCGCAGATCTCGCGCTCGCGCGGCGTGAGCTCGGTTTCCTGCGCGGCGCCGCCGCGCACCATGTTGGAGCGGAGGTCGTCCGCAGCGGGCACGCGGTTGACCGCGCCGGCGAATTCGCCGTTGACGAGGATGATGCGCTTGTCGCCGTGCTTCACCTCGGGGATGAACTGCTGGATCACCCAGGCTTCCTTGAACGTCACCGAGAACATGTCGAACAGCGAGCCGAAATTCATGTCCTGCGGCATCACGCGGAACACCGCCGCGCCGCCATGGCCGTGCAGCGGCTTCATCACGACGGCGCCGTGCTTGTCGCGAAAGGCGTTGATCTCGTCGAGATCGCGCGAGATCAGGGTCGGCGGCATCAGCTGCGGAAAGTTCATCACGAACAGTTTTTCCGGCGCGTTGCGCACCGAGGCGGGGTCGTTGACGACCAGCGTCTTCGGGTGGATGCGTTCGAGCAGATGCGTCGAGGTGATGTAGGCGAGGTCGAACGGCGGATCCTGGCGCAGCAGCACCACGTCAAAGCCGTTGAGCGCCTCGCGTTTTGGCTCGCCCAGCGTGAAGTGATCGCCGGGCTCGTCGCGCACGGTCAGAAGTTGAACGGGAGCGACGATCTCCTCGCCGACCATCGAGAGCTTGTCGGGCGTGTAATAGGACAGGCCGTGGCCCCGCTTCTGCGCCTCCAGGAGCAGCGCAAAGGTGGAATCGCCCTTGATGTTGATGCGGGCGATGGGGTCCATCTGGACGGCGACGTTCAGTTTCATGGTCTGCCTTTCAGGTCGAGGCGTCGAATGCCGCCAACACATGGCGTGGAAGTGACCGCGGCGCAATCAGCATGGCGTCGAATCGCAGTTCGAATTCGGCATGCTCGGGATGCGCTGCGAGCCAGCCTTGCGCGGCGTCGATGATGCGCTGCTGCTGGCGCGGGGTCACCGCGAAGGCGGCGTCGTCCAGCGTCGCGCGCGCCTTGACCTCGACGAAGGCGATCAGGTTGCGGCGGCGGGCCACGATGTCGATCTCGCCATGCGGCGTGCGGTAGCGCTTGGCGAGGATGCGATAGCCCTTGGCCATGAGATAGGCGGCGGCGCGGCTCTCCGCGGAAATGCCGGTGCGGAACGCGGCGACGCGCTCGGGCGAGGCGACTTTCGGTTCCTTCGCACCCTCAGTCTTCGCCATCGCCGCCCCGCAGGTCTTTGGCGAGCTCGAGCGCGCGGGCATAGACCTCGCGGCGCGGCCGGCCCGACAGCGCGACCGCATGGGCCACGGTGTCCTTGACGCTGTGCGCGGCCAGCTGCTCGCGCAGGACATCGTCCAGCGCGTCCGATGTCAGCATCTCGGAATCCGCCGCAGGCGGGGCGATCACCAGAACGAATTCCCCGCGCGTCTCCAGCGTGTCGGCGTCGCGTGCAAGATCATGCAGCGTCGCGCGCGAAATCTGCTCGTGCAGTTTCGTCAGCTCACGGCAGATCGCGGCCTCGCGGCTGCCCATGATCCCGGCGAGCTCGGCGAGCGTGTCCTGCACGCGGTTTCCGGATTCGAACATCACCAGCGTCGCATCGATGCGGGCGAGCTCCGTCAGGCGCGATCGCCGCGCGGCCGATTTCGCCGGCAAAAAGCCTTCGAAAAAGAAGCGGTCGGTCGGCAGCGCTGCGACCGAGAGCGCCGCCAGCACCGAGGACGGGCCGGGCAGCGCGTAGACCGCATGGCCGGCGGCGCAGACCTCGCGCACCAGCTTGAAGCCGGGATCGGAGATCAGCGGGGTGCCGGCGTCCGACACCAGCGCGACGGAACCGCCTGCCGCAAGCGCCTCCAGGATCTTTGGACGGGCCGCTTCCGCGTTGTGCTCGTGATACTGCTTGAGCTGCGCCGTGATGGCGTAGCGCTCGGTCAGGCGCCGGGTGATGCGGGTGTCCTCGCAGGCGATGACGTCGACGCCAGCGAGGGTCTGAAGCGCGCGCAGCGTGATGTCGCCGAGATTGCCGATGGGGGTCGCGACCAGGTGCAGGCCCGGCGCGGCCTTCGGGGCGGCAAGCCGATGGGCGTCGATGGAGAAACCGCGCGAGGCGGCGTCCGTAGACTCAGGTGTATTTATCGGGGCCGGCTTTGCGCGCATAATGAAACGAACTTAGGCATGATCCCCGAGGCTGGGAACCGGTCCTCCGAAAAAGATCGCGGCGAGGCCAGGGCGAGGCAAGGACTGAGGAAGGACTGGAATGTGATCCATTCGGCATCACATTCCAGAGGGAATGAAGCGTCAGCGCCATATTCGCGGCGGAAACGCCGCCTTGATGCTGGGTGACGGACGGTGGACAGCTAGCCAGGACTTGCGGTGGGGCCGCGTTAAGCGGTTATTATCCTTTTGTTTTAGTTAACTATTTGCCGACAATATGCCTGAATCCACGGCTTGTGTCGTGGAAAGAATGTTGTGACCGGCTGGCGACGGCCGGTCGGAAGAGAAGCTGCGATGCCGGGCCCGCGTGATCCAAAGTCTCCCATTCAGGGGCCCCGATTGTCGGGAGCGACCCGGCGCAGCGCGCTCGGCCTGTTGCTCGGCGCGCCCGTGCTGTCGGCCTGCGCCGGCGTGCAGCAGAGCCTGAGCCAGTTCTCCAGCCCGTTCAGCAGCTCCTCGGCGCCGGCCCAGCCGGCTGGCCCGCCGCAACAGGCAACGACCGCCGGCACCGGCGGGGTGAAGGTCGGGGTGATCCTGCCGCTCTCGGCCGCCGGCAATGCCGGCCTTGCCGCGCAATCGATGCGCAATGCCGCCGAGATGGCACTGGCCGAGTTCCAGAATCCGAACATCCAGCTCCTGATCAAGGACGACAATGGCAGCCCGCAGGGCGCCCAGGCCGGCGCGCAGCAGGCGGTCGACGAAGGCGCCGAGATCATCCTGGGGCCGCTGTTCGCGCAATCGGTGCCTGCGGTCGCGCAGGTCGCGCGCACGCGCGGCATTTCCGTGATTGCGTTCTCGACCGATTCCAGCATCGCCGGCCGCGGCGTCTATCTGCTCTCTTTCCTGCCGGAGTCCGACGTCAATCGCATCGTCGAATATTCCGCCAGCATCGGAAAGCGCTCCGTTGCCGTGCTGGTGCCCGACAATGCCTATGGCAATGTCGTCGAGGCCGCGGTGAAGGCGGCGGTGCCGCGGCGGGGCGGGCGCATCGTCGCGTTCGAGAAATACGGCGCCGATCGCGCCACGCCGGCGCGCACCGTGGCGCAGCAGCTCGGCAGTGCGGACGCACTTTTCATTGCCGATGACGGCGATGCCGTCGTCACAGTGGCCGACGCGATGACCGCGGCGGGCGCGAATTTGCGCAACATCCAGCTGCTCGGGACCGGCCTGTGGGACAGCCCGCGGGTCTATGCGAGCCCGAGCTTGCAAGGCGGCCTCTACGCCGCGCCGGACCCGGCCGGCTTCCGCGCCTTCTCCGGCCGTTATCGCACCAAATACGGCGCCGAGCCGATCCGCACGGCAACGCTCGCCTATGACGCCGTCGCCCTCGTCGCCGCGCTCGCGCGCACGCAAGGCACCACGCGCTTCTCGTCCGACGTGCTCACCAACCCTTCCGGCTTTGCCGGCATCGACGGCCTGTTCCGGTTCCGCGCCGACGGCACCAACGAGCGCGGGCTCGCGGTAATGAAGGTGACGAACGGTGGTGGTGTTGCGGTGGCAGGATCGCCGAAGAGTTTCGGGGCTTGATGGTTCACCTCTCCCGCTTGCGGGAGAGGTCGGCACGTAGCGCCGGGTGAGGGTTCTGTCCTCTGGGGGATTGTCCCGTTGCGGAGACACCCTCTCCCCAACCCTCTCCCGCAAGCGGGTGAGGGAGCGCACCGCCGATCTGGCTCAAATTTACGCCGCCAGATCCGCGACCACCGCATCCAGCACCGGAAAACCGCTGCTCGTTACGCGCAGGCGGCCCGTCGCATCCACGGTGATCGCGCCCTCTTCGCGCAGCAGCGCGATGCGCTTGGGATCGAGCGGGCGGCCGGAGAGCGCCCTGTAACGCTCGGGGTCGATGCCCTCGGCCAGCCGCAATCCCATCAGCAGGAATTCGTCGGCGCGCTCTTCGCTGTTGAGGAGGTCGTCGGTGACGTTTCCATGGCCGTTGGTCTCGACGCGCATCAGCCAGGCTTCCGGACGCTTCTCGGTGGCGGTGGCGTGCCTGATACCGTCGATATCGAGCCTTCCGTGCGCGCCGGGGCCGATGCCGGCGTATTCATCGCCGCGCCAATAGACCAGATTGTGCCGGCATTCGGCGCCGTGCCGCGCGTGATTTGAAATCTCGTAGGCGGGCAGGCCGAGCTTGTCGCAGGTCTCCTGCGTGACGTCGTAGAGCGCGCGCGCGACCGCTTCGTCCGGCGTCTTCAGCTTGCCGGCCTGGTGCAGGCCGAAGAACGGCGTGCCTTCCTCGATCGTGAGCTGATAGAGCGACAGGTGCTCGGCGGCCTCATCGATCGCGAGACGCAGCTCATCGGCCCACATCGCCGGGGTCTGGTCGGGGCGGGCGTAGATCAGGTCGAACGAATAGCGGTCGAACGAGCGGCGCGCGATCGCGACGGCATCGAGTGCCTCGCGTGCGCTGTGCATGCGGCCCAGCGCTTTCAGCGAGGCATCGTCGAGCGCCTGCACGCCGAGCGAGACGCGATTGACGCCGGCGCTGCGATAGCCGGCGAAGCGCGTGGCCTCGACGCTGGTGGGATTCGCTTCCAGCGTTACTTCGACGTCCTTCGCCACGCTCCAGTGCTTGCCGATGGCATCGAGCACGGCGCCGACGGTCGCGGGCTGCATCAGGGATGGTGTGCCGCCGCCGAGAAAGATCGAGGTGACCTCGCGGCCGGGTACGCGCTCGGCGGTCGCCGCGATCTCGCGCGCGAAGGCGGAAGCGAAGCGCGCCTCGTCGATCGCAGCATGGCGAACGTGGCTGTTGAAGTCGCAATAGGGGCATTTCGACAGGCAGAACGGCCAGTGCACGTAGACGCCGAAGGCTTCCTTAGCGTGGCTCAAGGCAGATCTCCGCCAGTTTCACGAAGGCACGGGCGCGGTGCGACAGGCCGAGGCCGAGCGGCGGCAGGCCATGCTTCTCGATGCTGATCATCTCGCCGAAGGTGCGGTTGTGACCGTCAGGCAAGAACATCGGATCGTAGCCGAAGCCGGCGGTGCCGCGCGGCGGCCAGACCAGCGTGCCGTCGACGCGCGCCTCGACCTCTTCGAGATGATCATCGGGCCATGCGACGCAGAGCGCGGAGACGAAATGCGCCTTGCGCTTGTCGGGCGTGGTGGCGCCGCGCTCCTGCAACAGGCGCTCGATCTGCGCCATCGCCGCGGCGAAATCCTTGGAGGGGCCGGCCCAGCGCGCGCTGTAGATGCCCGGCGCGCCGTCGAGTGCGTCGACCACGATGCCGGAATCGTCGGCGAAGGACGGAAGCTTGGTCGCCCGCGCCGCCGCGATCGCCTTGATCGCGGCGTTGCTGCGGAAATCATTGCCGGTTTCTTCCGGCTCGGGCAGGCCGAGCTCGCCGGCCGACACCGCCTCGATGCCGTAAGGCGCGAGCAGCTCCTTCATCTCGGCGAGCTTGCCGGGATTATGGGTGGCGACGACGAGCTGTCCGGTGATTCGGCGGTGCATGGGCCTATTGACTACGCGACAGCCAGTTTCTGCAAGTCCACGAGGCGCGCAATGCCCTTCTGGGCCAGCGCCATCAGCGCCAGGAACTCGTCCTGCGTGAACGGCTCGCGTTCCGCGGTGCCCTGCACCTCGATGATACGGCCGTCGCCGGTCATGACGAAATTGGCGTCAGTCTGCGCTTCCGAATCCTCGGCATAGTCGAGATCGAGCACCGGTGTGCCGTTGTAGATGCCGCAGGAGATCGCGGCGACGTTGTCGCGCAGCACCTTGGCCTTGATCATGTTGCGCGCTTTCATCCAGTTGATGCAGTCGGCGAGCGCGACCCAGGCACCGGTGATCGACGCCGTACGGGTGCCGCCGTCGGCCTGGAGCACGTCGCAATCGACCGTGATCTGGCGCTCGCCGAGCGCTTCGAGATCGACGATGGTGCGGAGCGAGCGGCCGATCAGGCGCTGGATCTCGACGGTGCGGCCGCTCTGCTTGCCGGCGGCAGCTTCGCGGCGGGTGCGTTCGGAGGTCGCGCGCGGCAGCATGCCATATTCGGCGGTGACCCAGCCGCGGCCCTGGCCTTTCAGCCATGGCGGCAGGCGGTCTTCCAGCGTGGCGGTGACCAGCACATGGGTGTCGCCGAATTTCACCAGGCAGGAGCCTTCCGCATATTTGACCACGCCGCGCTCCAGCGTCACGGGGCGCAATTCGTCGGGCGCACGGCGGCTTGGCCGCATGGGAAATCCTCCAAAACTCACGGGAAAGGCTGTTCGCGGTGCTTGTAGGTGGGGTGAGGGTGAGCGGCAAGGCCTTTTCGGTCCCCAGGCAAAGTGCAAAACCACGCTTGTCAGGGACCTCGCGGATGGACAGATTACAAGCACCTGACAGGAGTTGCCGTCTGTGGCCCATCACGATCCGATCCATCTGATCGCGCCGCGCGCAGGCCTTGCCCAGCTCAACGAGCGTTCCCGCGACATCTTTCGTCAAATTGTCGAAAGCTATCTGGCGACCGGAGAGCCCGTAGGTTCGCGCAATATCTCGCGCCTGATCGCCATGCCGCTGTCGCCGGCGTCGGTCCGCAACGTCATGGCCGACCTGGAACAGCTTGGCCTGATCTACGCGCCGCATACTTCCGCCGGCCGGCTGCCGACGGAACTCGGCCTGCGCTTCTTCGTCGATGCCCTGATGCAGGTCGGCGACCTCAATGACAGCGAACGGCAGACGATTCAGAGCCAGTTGACCTCCGTAGGCCACGCGCAATCGGTCGAGGCGGCGCTGGAGGAGGCGTTGACGCGGCTCTCCGGCCTGACCCGGGCTGCCGCCGTCGTGCTGACCCCGAAATCCAATGCGCGGCTCAAACATATCGAATTCGTCCGGCTGGAACCGGAAAAGGCACTGGTGATCCTGGTCGGCGAGGACGGGCAGGTTGAAAACCGCGTCTTGACGCTGCCACCGGGAGTTCCATCCTCGGCGCTGACAGAAGCCGGCAACTTCCTCAATGCACGAATCCGGGGCCGGACCCTGGCCGAGGCGCGGCTCGAGCTCGAGACCGCGCTCGGAGAGGCGCGCACCGAGCTCGATCAGCTGACGCAGAAAGTGATCTCGGCCGGCATCGCCAACTGGTCCGGCGGCGACAACGAGGATCGTCAGCTCATCGTCCGCGGCCACGCCAATCTGCTCGAGGATCTGCATGCGCTGGAGGATCTCGAGCGCGTTCGCCTGCTGTTCGACGATCTCGAGACCAAGCGCGGCGTGATCGACCTGCTCGGCCGGGCCGAGACAGCGGAAGGCGTGCGGATCTTCATCGGCAGTGAGAACAAGCTGTTCTCGTTGTCGGGCTCGTCCACGATCATCTCGCCCTATCGGGATGCCGCCGGCCAAATTGTCGGAGTTTTGGGCGTGATCGGACCGACACGGCTGAATTATGCCCGCGTGATCCCGACCGTGGACTACGCCGCCCGCATCGTCAGCCGGCTTCTGGGCGGCTGACCGAAGTTCCCCCCGATCACGGGCGCTTGATTTTCGGCGCCCGAAGCACGATATCCGGGCCAGAAAACTCCTGAGACGAATGCGAAAAGAGAGCCGATGACCGATCGAGACCGGCAACCCGAAGACACGAGTGCTGCGGCCGGCGAGCCCGTGGTGTCAAAACCCTACATCATGCCCGACGATCCGGAGCCCGGCTCGGTCGAGACGTTGCAGAAGGAAGTCGCCGAGGCGCGCGACCGCATGCTGCGGACGCTGGCCGAGATGGAGAACCTGCGCAAGCGCACCACCAAGGAAGTCGCTGACGCCCGTCTCTACGGCATCACCGGCTTTGCCCGCGACGTGCTCGACATCGCCGACAATCTCCAGCGCGCGCTCGATGCCATTCCGGCCGAAACACGTGCCGCGGCTGATCCCGGCCTGACCTCGCTGATCGAGGGTGTCGAGCTCACCGAACGTTCGCTGCTCAACGCGCTGGAAAAGCACGGCGTGAAGAAGTTCGATCCCTCGGGCCAGAAGTTCGACCCGAACTTCCAGCAGGCGATGTTCGAGGTGCCCGACGCGTCGGTGCCTGCGGGCACCGTGGTGCAGGTCATGCAGGCCGGCTACACCATCGGCGAGCGCGTGCTGCGCCCCGCTTTGGTCGGCGTCGCCAAGGGCGGCGCGAAGGCCGCGCCCGCGGCCAACACCAACGAGCCGAACAGCGCGGCGAATTGATCGATCCTCATGGTGAGGAGGCGCGTCAGCGCCGTCCCGAACCATGCAGGCCGAGCTGCCGCAGCGGTGCCTTCATCCTTCGAGACGCGCGCGAAGAAGCGCGCTCCTCGGGGTGAGGGTCTTGCAGTTGTTCGCGTCGATTACGCGCCGACCGCAATGTCCGCGGACTGAATCCGCTTCACGCCGGCCTTGGCCATATCCGTCCAGGCCTTGGCCAGCGAGCCCTGCGTGTCGATGCCGCGGCAGGCGTCTTCCACCACATAGACCTCGAAGCCCGCCTTGCGCGCGTCGAGCGCGGTCCAGGCGACGCAGAAATCGGTCGCCAGCCCCGCGACGAAGACGCGCTTGATCTTGCGCGCCTTCAGATAGCCGGCAAGGCCGGTCGAGGTCTTGCCGTCGGCTTCGAGGAAGGCCGAATAGCTGTCGACGTCCTTGTGAAAACCCTTGCGGATGATCAGCTCGGCCTGCGGGATCGAGAGGTCCTTCGACAACGCGGCGCCGTCGGTGCCCTGCACGCAATGGTCGGGCCACAGCACCTGCTTGCCGTAGGGAAGATCGATGGTCTCGAACGGCTTCTTGCCCGAATGCACCGACGCAAACGAGACGTGGCCGGGTGTATGCCAGTCCTGCGTCATCACCACGTTCGCGAATGCCTTGGCCATCTTGTTGATGACCGGCACCACCTGCTCGCCTTCCTTCACTGCGAGGCTGCCGCCCGGCAGGAAGCAGTTTTGCACGTCGATCACGAGCAGCGCGGATGTCTCGTCCGGCTTGATCGATGCCGCTGCAAGAAGTGCGGTTGGCGCGAGGGTCGCCAGCGCCGTGGTCCCGAGCGCTGCCAAAATTTGTCGTCGATCAAGCATCGTTCGCCTCCCTCCAGGATGATCCAACGGAAGGGGGAGCCTAGTTCCGTTCGTACACGAACAGAAGCCCGAAAATGCAGGCGGTCCTGGCGAGTGGCCGGGCTTGTCGGCCCTATGATTCTACCCCTTCGGCTGGATGCCGTCGCGCACGGCGCGGAAGCGGGTGAAGGCGGCCGGCCATTGGTCGCGCGGGGCGCTGGCGATGATGCGCAGCGAGGCGCCGCCGCCGCTGAAGCGGATCCATTGCACCACGGTCACCGCGGTCTTGTCCTTGCCGCTGATGCCGTCGATCCGGGTCTCGAAACCCTGCTGGCCATTGATGCGGATCGGCTCGGACATGGTGACGCGCGACTCGCGCAGGCCCGGAATCTGCAGCGCCGCCTCCTGGGCGAAGCGGGCACGGTCGTCGGCCTGCTGCGGGGTGGCGCCGATCAGGCCGAGGATCATGAACGGCTTCGACTCATAGCCCGTGGTCTCGTCGCCGTCGGCCAGGATGATGCTGCTGCCCGGCGCCAGCGTGCGGATGTCCTTGAAGTCGGCGAGATCGGTGATCTTGAACGGCATCAGCGCGATCTGCTCGTCGGCCGAGACCTGCTTGCGGGTGACGGTGCTCGCGAACATCTGCCGCACCGCCTCGTCGGTGTAGATCTTGGTCGCATTGTCCGGGATCTGCACCGCGACATAGCCGGAAAAGCCGGCGCCCGGCACGATCATCGAATAGCGCTTCACCGGGGTCTCGCCGGCCTTGCCGCTTTCGGTGGTGAAATAGGCAAGACCCGCGGGGGTCTCGATCTTGTCCTGCTTGACGCCATTGGCGCCGGCCGGATTGGAATTGAAGGCGCTCACGACCTCGCCATAGGCCGCCGGCGGCAGCTCGGTGATCAGCACCTTGACGTTGCCGTCCTCGCTTTCGAAGCCCGGGAAGGTCTTTGCCGTGCTCAGGCCGATCAGCGGCACCATGCCGAGGCGCAGGCCGGGCGGGAAGACCGCGTCGGCAGCCAAGGCCGGAAGCGCGGAGGCGACGAGGAGGGCGAGCGCGGCTAGGGGGCGGATCAGCGTCATGGGCACTCTGATTGGTTCACATTGAGGCCGTTCGATGGTCGGCCACTGGGCCGCTTTGTCGCGCGAAGCAGGCTCGCGGCTTCGGTCCGGCCGGCCGCCTTTTAGCGGCTTTGGCCTTGCCGCAACAGGGGTGGGGGGTGATCGCGGTGGCGGGGCTTGCCCAGGCCCGGACCTGTTAATAATTCCTCACCCGCAAGGGCGGTGAAGCCCGGATATGATCTGCCAAAACCCAATGTTTTCACGGCGGAAACGTAGCTTCGGTCCTTGCGGGCCCCTCCCCCCCTCCTATATGAGCGTCAACCATCGCAATATCGCGAATGTTTGATCTTAGGGGGTTTCGGTTCGGGTGCCTTCTGGGCCCAGCCAACCTGCCGCAAAAAGAAGGATATCAGGACCATGGGAAAGGTCATCGGGATCGACCTCGGCACCACGAATTCGTGCGTTGCCGTAATGGATGGCAAAAACGCCAAAGTCATCGAGAATTCCGAAGGCATGCGCACGACGCCTTCGATCGTCGCCGTCACGGACGACGGTGAGCGCCTCGTCGGCCAACCGGCCAAGCGCCAGGCCGTCACCAATCCTGAGCGCACCTTCTTCGCAGTGAAGCGCCTCATCGGCCGCCGCTACGACGACCCGATGGTCGAGAAGGACAAGAAGCTCGTTCCGTACAAGATCGTGAAGGCTTCCAACGGCGACGCCTGGGTCGAAGCCGATGGCCAGACCTACTCGCCCTCGCAGGTTTCGGCCTTCATCCTGCAGAAGATGAAGGAAACCGCGGAAGCCCATCTCGGCCAGAAGGTCGACCAGGCTGTCATCACCGTTCCCGCCTACTTCAACGACGCCCAGCGCCAGGCGACCAAGGACGCCGGAAAGATCGCGGGCCTTGAAGTGCTGCGCATCATCAACGAGCCGACCGCGGCCGCGCTCGCCTATGGTCTCGACAAGACCAAGACCGGCACGATCGCCGTGTACGATCTCGGCGGCGGCACGTTCGATATCTCCATCCTCGAAATCGGCGACGGCGTGTTCGAGGTGAAGTCGACCAACGGCGACACCTTCCTCGGCGGCGAAGACTTCGACATGCGCCTCGTGGGCTATCTGGCCGACGAGTTCCAGAAGGAGCAGGGCATCAACCTGCGCAACGACAAGCTCGCGTTGCAGCGCCTGAAGGAAGCCGCTGAAAAGGCCAAGATCGAGCTGTCGTCGACGACGCAGACCGAGATCAACCTGCCCTTCATCACCGCGGACCAGACCGGCCCGAAGCATCTGACGATGAAGCTCACCCGCGCCAAGTTCGAGGCGCTGGTCGACGACCTCGTCCAGAAGACCGTCGAGCCCTGCCGCAAGGCGCTGAAGGACGCCGGCGTCACCGCCGGTGAGATCGGCGAAGTGGTTCTGGTCGGCGGCATGTCGCGCATGCCGAAGGTCCAGGAAGTCGTGAAGCAGCTGTTCGGCAAGGAGCCGCACAAGGGCGTCAACCCGGACGAAGTCGTGGCGATCGGTGCCGCGATCCAGGCCGGCGTGCTCCAGGGCGACGTCAAGGACGTGCTGCTGCTCGACGTGACCCCGCTGTCGCTGGGCATCGAGACGCTGGGCGGCGTGTTCACCCGCATCATCGACCGCAACACCACGATCCCGACCAAGAAGAGCCAGGTGTTCTCGACCGCCGAGGACAGCCAGAACGCGGTCACCATCCGCGTCTTCCAGGGCGAGCGTGAAATGGCCGCCGACAACAAGATGCTCGGTCAGTTCGACCTGATGGGCATTCCGCCGGCTCCGCGCGGCATGCCGCAGATCGAGGTGACCTTCGACATCGACGCCAACGGCATCGTCAACGTTTCGGCCAAGGACAAGGCTACCGGCAAGGAGCAGCAGATCCGCATCCAGGCCTCCGGCGGCCTGTCGGAAGCCGACATCGAGAAGATGGTCAAGGACGCCGAGGCGAATGCCGAGGCGGACAAGAAGCGCCGCGAGGCCGTGACCGCCAAGAACGAGGCGGATGGTCTGGTGCATTCGACCGAGAAGGCGCTTGCCGAGCACGGTTCGAAGGTCGCCGAGACCGAACGCCGCGCCATCGAGGATGCCGTCAGCGACCTCAAGGAAGCGCTGAAGGGCGACGATGCCGAGGCGATCAAGGCCAAGACCCAAACGCTGGCCCAGGCGTCGATGAAGCTCGGCGAGGCCATGTACAAGCAGCAGGCCGAGGCCGACGCCAAGAAGGACGCGGCCAAGGACGACGTCGTCGACGCGGAATTCACCGAAGTCGACGACGACAAGAACAACAAGAAGTCCGCCTGATCCCCAAGAGGGTGATGATGCGGACGGCTTGGACCCCACACGCGCTAACGGCCTCCTCCCTCGCGGGGGAGGCCGCCGTGTCGGGCTCGACAGGCCAGGGCTCTGGCCTCGTTACGATCGATCAATTCCCAGTTGTTATTCTGAACGCTGCCTTGCAGTCCTCTGCCGCGAGGCGGAATGGCGCTTATATCGTCGCATGGCGACGTTGTTTCGCTCCGACTTGAATCGCGATTGGATAGACCGAGTTCATCATGTCCACGTCCACCAAGCGCTGCTATTACGAGACTCTCGAAGTCGAACGCGATGCTGACGATTCCGTCCTGAAATCGTCGTTCCGCAAGCTGGCGATGAAGTTCCACCCCGACCGCAATCCCGGGGACGACACCAGCGAAGTCAAGTTCAAGGAAATCAACGAGGCCTACGAGGTCCTGAAAGACAAGGAAAAGCGCGCCGCCTATGACCGCTTCGGTCATGCCGCCTTCGAGCAGGGTGGCGGTGGCGGCGCCGGTTTCGGCGCGGGCTTCGCCTCCTCCTTCTCCGACATTTTCGAAGACCTGTTCGGCATGGCTGGACAACGTGGCCGCGGCGGCCGCGAGCGCGGCGCCGACCTGCGCTACAATATGGAAATCACCCTCGAGGAAGCCTTCGGCGGCAAGACCGCGCAGATCGAGATTCCGGTCTCGGTCACCTGCGAGGCCTGCTCGGGCATCGGCGCCAAGGCCGGCACCAAGCCGAAGACCTGCTCGACCTGCGGCGGCGCCGGCCGGGTGCGGCAGTCGCAGGGCTTCTTCACGCTGGAGCGGACCTGTCCGGGCTGCCAGGGCCGCGGCCAGATGATCGAGGACGCCTGCCCGTCCTGCTCGGGCCAGGGGCGTGTCACCCGCGAGCGGACGCTGTCGGTCAATATTCCTCCGGGCGTCGAGGACGGCACCAGGATCAGGCTCGCCGGCGAGGGCGAGGCCGGGGTCCGCGGCGGCCCGCCCGGCGACCTCTACATCTTCCTGTCGCTGGCCCAGCACCAGTTCTTCCAGCGCGACGGCGCCGATCTGCATTGCCGCGTGCCGATCTCGATGGTGACGGCCGCCCTTGGCGGCGAATTCGAGGTGCCGACGATCGAGAAGGGCAAGACCAAGGTGAAGGTCCCGGCCGGGACCCAGTCCAGCCGTCGATTCCGCATCGCGTCAAAAGGCATGCCGGTGCTGCGCTCGCGCCAGATGGGCGACATGTACGTCCAGGTCGTGGTCGAGACCCCGCAAAATCTCACCAAGAAGCAGCAGGAATTGCTGGCCGAGTTCGAAAAGCTCTCCTCCGGCAACACCCAGCCGGAATCCGAGGGCTTCTTCACCAAGGTCAAGGATTTCTTCGGTAATCGGGCGAATTGAGCCGTCTTGACCGTACCGCCTTCGGCCTATACCTGTTTATGACCATTTTCTGACACGCCGCGGTCACGCGGTCTCGTCCCGTCCGGTCCAGACATGCCATTGCCGTCGTCCGCGCGTGCGTTGAAGAAGCCTCGTCTTGACGACGAGGTGCGTTTTCTCCGGTCATGGATCGAAAAGCCCCTGCACATGGGGGCGGTGATGCCGTCGGGCAAGCTGCTGGCCCGGACCATGGCCCATTACGTCGATGTCAATTCGGACGCTCCGGTGGTCGAGCTCGGGCCCGGCACCGGCGCCATCACCTCGGCCCTGATCGAGCGCGGCGTCGATCAGAAGCGTCTCGTCCTGGTCGAATACAATCCCGGCTTCTGTGCGCTGCTGCGCGACCGCTATCCGCAGGCCAAGGTGGTGCAGGGCGATGCCTATCGCCTGCGCGACACGCTCTGGAACGTGCTGAGCGCGCCGGCTTCCGCGGTCGTCTCCGGCCTGCCGCTCGTCACAAAACCGATGCTGACGCGGCTGCGGCTCATCCGTGACGCCTTCACCGCGCTGGCGCCCGGCGCGCCTTTCGTCCAGTTCACCTATGCGGTGGTGCCGCCGATCCCGAAATCGCTGCCCGGCGTGTCCACAGAGGCCTCCGAACGGATCTGGATGAACCTTCCGCCGGCCCGCGTCTGGGTGTATCGCAAGCACTAATTCCGCCGGCATCCTTAGTTTGCGCGGCGGGCTCGTTTCGCCGAACGCATGGAAGTGGATGTCCGCACCCAAAATCCTGGTCATTCCCGGCTCGCTGCGCACCGGCTCGCACAATGCGAAGCTGGCGGCGGTCGCTGCCCATGAATTCGCGAAGGCCGGTGTCGACATCACCCGCATCTCGCTCGCCGATTTTCCGCTGCCGATCTACGACGGCGATCTCCAGGCCAAATCCGGCGTGCCCAAGCACGCCATCAATCTCAAGCGCATGATCGGCGCGCACCATGGCGTGCTGATCGTCTCGCCCGAATACAATGCTTCGGTGCCTCCGCTGCTGAAGAACGCAATCGACTGGGTCAGCCGGGTGCATGAGCTGCACGAGGCGCGCGGCGACGTCTTCCGCAACCGTGTCTTCGCGCTCGCCGGTGCCTCGCAGAGCCGGCTCGGTGCTGCTCGCGCGCTGCAGGCGTTGCGGCTGATCCTGACCTCCTGCCACGCCAATGTGATTGCCAGCCAGCTCACGCTCGCCTTTGCCGATCAGGCCTATGACGATATGGACAGGCTGAAGAACGAGGGCGATATCGCCGCGTTGAAGGAGCTGGTGCGGCAGTTGATCGACATTTCCCAACGCATGATGTGAGGTGACATGACGCAAGCCGAGATCGCCCCGAAAGACCGCCTGATCGTTGCGCTCGATCTGCCGAGCGTTGATGCCGCGGAGGCGATGATCGCGAAGCTCGGCGACAGCGTCACGTTCTACAAGATTGGCTATCAGCTGGCTTATGCCGGCGGCTTGCCGCTGATCGGCAAGCTCGCCGACAAGGGCAAGAAGGTGTTCGCCGATCTGAAGATGCACGACATCGGCAATACGGTGACGCGTGGTGTCGAGAGCGTGGCGAAGCTGGGCGCAACTTTCGTCACGGTGCATGCCTATCCGCAGACCATGAAGGGCGCCGTCGAAGGCCGCGGCAGTGCCAGCCTGAAGATTCTCGCCGTCACGGTGCTGACCTCCTACAACGACGACGATCTGCATGCAGCCGGCTATCGGCTCAGCGTCTCCGAGCTGGTCGAGGCGCGCGCGCAGCAGGCGCAGGTGCTCGGCATCGATGGATTGGTGTCGTCGCCCGAGGAGGTGGGAGCCTTGCGCAAGATCGTCGGCCACCAGATGAGCCTCGTCACCCCCGGCATCCGCCCGGCGGGTTCGGCAACCGGTGACCAGAAACGCATCATGACGCCGGGGCGCGCGATCACTGCGGGCGCCGATTACCTCGTCGTCGGGCGTCCGGTGGTGGAAGCCGCCGATCCCAAGGCAATAGCCGAGGCCATCCAGGCCGAGATCGCGCAGGCGCTCGGAGCATGATCCGGACCCGAAGGGCCGCGTTAGCGCAAAGTGTGCAGCGATTTTCCGATCAGATCATGCTCAAATAGAGATCAACAACAACACAGGGAGAAGAACAATGGCAAAGGGCTACTGGATCGGACGCGTCGATGTGAGCAGCGACGAGGGCTACAAGCCCTATGCCGTCGCCAACGGTCCGATCTTCAAGAAATGGGGTGGCCGCTTCGTGGTCCGCGCCGGCAAGTTCACCACCGTCGAAGGCGCCAGCCGCACCCGCAACGTCGTGATCGAATTCCCGGACTACGACACCGCGATCGCCTGCTACAACTCGCCGGAGTACCAGGCCAACATCAAGGTACGCCAGCCGCACTCCATCGCCGACCTCATCATCATCGATGGCTATGACGGCCCGCAGCCGTCAGACGGCTGAGGCGCGATCTCAGGCCTGCATGGTTCGAGACGCCCGCTTGCGCGGGCTCCTCTCCATGAGGGTCTGATATCCCGCCGCGAAACGCGACCTCATCCTGAGGCCCGCCGCAGGCGGGCGTCTCGAAGGATGGCCGCAGGCGACCCTGCCCGATCCCCCTCGGTTGCCGGAACTGCGTCCTCCCGCTAAAACCGCCCCGAAGAGGATCACACCATGTCGGACATGCGCCTGATTGTTGCTGGAGCCGGCGGCCGGATGGGCCGGGCGCTGACGCGGGCGATCGCCGAGAGCAAAGGCGCGGTGCTGGCGGGCGCGCTGGAGGCGCCGGGCTCGGAGCTGCTCGGCAAGGATGCCGGTGTGCTCGCAGGCCTGCCGGCCAACGGGATCAAGCTCTCGGCCGACCTCTGGGCGATGTCGAAGGAGGCTGACGGCATCCTCGATTTCACCGTGCCGGCTGCGACCCTCGCCAATGTCGCGATCGCGGCCGAGCGCGGCCTCGTCCACGTCATCGGCACGACGGGCTTGTCGGGTTCCGACAATGCCGTGATCAAGAGCGTCACCAACCGCGCCGTCGTGGTGCAGTCCGGCAATATGAGCCTGGGCGTCAATCTGCTCGCCGCCGTGGTCAAGCGCGTCGCCAAGGCGCTCGACCAGAGCTTCGACATCGAGATCGTCGAAACCCATCATCGCATGAAGATCGACGCGCCCTCGGGCACCGCGCTGATGCTGGGCCAAGCGGCTGCTGCCGGCCGCGGCGTTGCGCTCGACGAGCATGCGGCGCGCGGCCGCGACGGCATCACCGGCGCGCGCCGGCCCGGCGATATCGGCTTCGCCTCGTTGCGCGGCGGCACCGTGGCGGGCGATCACAGCGTGAGCTTCCTCGGCCCGTTCGAGCGGCTGACGCTGTCGCACCAAGCCGAGGACCGCATGCTGTTCGCTCATGGCGCATTGAAGGCGGCGCTGTGGGCGCATGGCAAGCCGGCGGGGCACTACTCCATGGCCGACGTGCTCGGCCTATCCGACATCTGAACAAAACGGAAAGCAGTTGATGAGTGAACGTCTTCTCGTGCTCGTGCGCCACGGCCAGAGCGAATGGAATCTGAAGAACCTGTTCACGGGCTGGAAGGATCCCGATCTCACCGAGCTCGGCGTGGCCGAGGCAAAGGAAGCCGGCCGCAAGCTGAAGGCGCAGGGCCTCGTGTTCGACGTCGCCTACACCTCGGTGCTGACGCGCGCGCAGCACACGCTCGATCTCATCCTCGGCGAGCTCGATCAGAAAGGCCTGCCGACGAGCAAGGACCTCGCGCTGAACGAGCGCGACTACGGCGATCTCTCCGGCCTCAACAAGGACGACGCCCGCAAGAAATGGGGCGAGGACCAGGTGCTGATCTGGCGCCGCTCCTACGACGTGCCGCCGCCCGGCGGCGAAAGCCTGAAGGACACCCTCGCGCGGGCATTGCCTTACTATGTGCAGGAGATCCTGCCCGGCGTGCTCAACGGCAAGCGCACGCTGGTTGCCGCCCACGGCAACTCGCTGCGCGCATTGATCATGGTCTTGGAGAAGCTGTCGCCCGAAGGCATCCTGAAGCGCGAGCTCGCCACCGGTGTACCGATCATCTATCGGTTGAATGCGGATTCGACGGTGGCGTCGAAGCTGGATCTGGCTGGGTAGCGCCGACACCGTAGGGTGGGCAAAAGCGTAGCGTGCCCACCATGCATCAACGATCGCAAAAGAATGGTGGGCACGGCGCGCGAAGTGCGCCGCCTTTGCCCACCCTACGAAATCTACTGCATCCCCAGCTGCCCGGCTTCCCAGCCCAGCATCGCCTGCTTGCGGGTGATGCCCCAGTGATAGCCGGTGAGCGTGCCGCTCTTGCCGAGCGCGCGGTGGCAGGGCACGACGAACGAGACCGGGTTCTTGCCGACCGCGGCGCCGACGGCGCGCGAGGCCTTCGGGCTGTTGATGTTGCAGGCGATGTCCGAATAGGACACCGCGCGGCCCATCGGGATCTTCAGCAGCGTCTCCCACACCCGCACCTCGAAATCGGTGCCGATCATCACCACACGCAGCGGCTGGTCCGGCCGCCACAGCTTGGTGTCGAAGATGCGCTGTGCCAGCGGCGCGGTGCCTTCGTGATCCTCGACGTAAGTCGCGTTCCGCCATCGCCGCGTCATGTCGGCGAGCGCGATCTTCTCTTCGCCGGGGTCGGCGAAGGCAAGCCCGGACAGTCCGCGGTCCGTTGCGATCACGATCGCCGTGCCGAACGGCGAGGGGTGGAAGCCGTAGCGCAAGATGAGACCCGCGCCGCCGTTCTTCCATTCGCCCGGCGACATCGCTTCGTGCGTGACGAACAGATCGTGCAGGCGGCCCGGGCCCGAGAGGCCCGAGTCGAGCGCCGCATCGAGGATGCTCGCTGAATCCCGCAGCAGGCCTTTGGCATGATCGAGGGTCAGGGCCTGCATGAAGGCCTTTGGCGTGATCGAGGCCCAGCGCCGGAACAGATGGTGCAGCTCGTCCGGCGTGACGCCGGCCGCATCCGCCATCGCCTCGATGGTCGGCTGTGCGCGCCAGTTTTCGGAGATGAAGGCGATCGCCCGGCGCACGGAATCATAGTCGCGCAGCGCGGCGTTCTGGGAGCCTGGCCTGGCCAGGCGCTGGTCATGTATCGCGAGTGTCATCATGACCGCAAATGTAGGAGAGGGGAGGCTTCGAAACCACCCGATTTCCGACAGCGCTCAGGTCACCGGATTGTAGGTCGGGCCGCGCTTGGCGGCGTTCAAGGCCTCGATCAAGCCTTTGTAGAAGCTTGCCTTTTCGTCCGGTCCGAGAAAGCGGGCGATCTGGATCTGGCGGCCCCGCGAAATCAGATAGAGATGCTCGATGCCAAAATCCTCGTCGACTTCCGTGTCGAGCCGGACCCAGAGCGGATTGAAGGTCCATTCGGCGACCTGGCCGCGATGGCTGACGCGCCGCACGCGCAATTCGGATGTCGTGACCACGATCTCCTCGCGGGCGCGCGCGCTACGGAAATTGGCCTTGAAGGCCCACCAGATCACCAGCACGTCGAGGCCGAAGAAGCCGAACACCGGCCATGCCCCCATCATCAGGAAGACGAGGCCGGTGACGAAGCTGACGGCGCTCAGGAACAGCATCACGGCGAGGAAGCCGGTACGGTTCAGCGAGCGGTGCGGGGTCAGCAGCGCGGAGAAGATCTGCACTTCGCTGTCGCGCTCAATTTCGTTGCCTGTGCTCATCGTCCCTCAGTATATCCCGATCATGGCGAAAATCACCCGCAAGCCGGCCCCGCGCAAAAAGCCCGTGCCGAAGAAAAAGGCAACGGCAACGGTCGCGAAGCCCAAGCTTCCCGCTAAAAAATCGGCGCCGGCCAAAAAATCCCTGAAAGCGACAAGGCCCAATTCTATCAAATCTATCAAACCTTGGACGCCGGCCGAGATCCACGAGGTCTTCAGCCGTTTTCGCAAAGCCAACCCGGAACCGAAAGGCGAGCTCGAGCACGTCAACCCGTTCACGCTGCTGGTCGCCGTGGTGCTGTCGGCACAGGCCACCGACGCCGGCGTCAACAAGGCGACGCGCGCCTTGTTCGAGGTCGCCGATACGCCGCAGAAGATGCTCGACCTCGGCGAGGAGTCCTTACGCGACTACATCAAGACCATCGGCCTCTACCGCACCAAGGCGAAAAACGTGATCGGGCTCTCGGCAAAACTGCTCAGCGAGTTCGGCGGCGAAGTGCCGCGCACGCGGGCCGAGATCGAATCGCTGCCTGGTGCCGGGCGCAAGACCGCCAACGTCGTGCTCAACATGGCCTTTGGCGAGCACACCATGGCGGTCGACACGCATGTCTTCCGTCTCGGCAACCGGACCGGCCTTGCGCCCGGCAAGACGCCGCTGGAGGTCGAGCTCGGTCTCGAAAAGGTGATCCCCGCAGAGTTCATGCTCCACGCCCATCATTGGCTGATCTTGCATGGCCGCTATACTTGCCTCGCGCGCAAGCCGCGCTGCGAGGTATGCCTGATCAACGATCTCTGCCGCTGGCCGGAGAAGACGGTCTGAGGTAACGGCAAGACTTGCGTTCGGGCAAGGTCGCTTGGGGGCAAAGTCGTTTTGAGGGATGTCGTGAGTCAGCAGGAACAAGTCTCGTCGCCATCACCGGTCGCCGCGCCGGCCCCGCCGCCGAAGCCCACGCAGCCGCCGGCGAGCTCGCTGTGGAGCCGGCTCGCGATCCCGCTGTTCGCGGTGATCGTCGCGCTCGGCTTCGTCGCGCTGGCAACGCAGCGCTTCGACGAATGGGTCGGCAACGCGGTGATCCAGACCACCAATGACGCCTATGTGCGCGCCGAGCTGACACAGCTTGCGAGCCGCGTCTCCGGCGAAGTACTGACCGTTGGGGTCACCGACTTCCAGCGCGTCAAGGCCGGCGATCTGCTGGTTCAGATCGATCCTGCGGACTATCAGGCGCAAGTCGCGCAGTCCGAAGCTGCGGTCGCCGCCGCTCAGGCCGCGCTCGACAATCTGGCCAATCAGGTCGAGCTGCAATATGCGACGATCGCGCAGGCGCAAGCCGCGCGGCTCTCGGCCGAAGCCCTGGAGGTCGAGGCGAAACAGGAGCAGGAGCGCCAGCAATCGCTGTCGCAGAGTGAATCCGGCACGCGGCAGCGGTTCGAGCAGGCGGTCGCGGGCTATGCCAAGGCGCAGGCCGACGTGCGCGCGAGCCGCGCCGTGATCGCCGCCCAGCAGCATCAGCTCGAAGTCCTGCAGGGCACCAGGAAGCAGCGCGCCGCGGATGTCGAGGCGGCCAAGGCGGCGCTTGCGGGCGCAAAACTCAAGCTTGGCTATACGAAGATTGCGGCGCCGTTCGATGGCGTCGTCGGCGAGCGTCAGGTGCAGCCCGGCGACTACGTCAACATCGGCACCAACCTCATCAACGTCGTGCCGCTGCCCAAGGTCTACGTGATCGCAAACTACAAGGAGACCCAGCTCACGCACGTGGCGCCGGGCCAGCCGGTCGAGATCACCGTCGACAGTTTCCCGCGTGAGACGCTGCGCGGCAGGGTCGAGCGCATCGCACCGGCGACGGGCTCGCAAGTCGCCTTGTTGCCGCCGGACAATGCGACCGGCAATTTCACCAAGGTGGTGCAGCGCATTCCCGTCCGCATCCAGCTCGACGACAACCAGCCGATCACGGCGCGGCTGGTGCCGGGCATGTCGGTCGTCACCAGCATCGACACGAAGGCCGCGAATGGCGGAAAGTGACGATGCCGGCCGCGGACCCCTCTCGCGCGGTGGCGTCGCGCCACAGCCCCTGTTCGCCGTCGCGGCCGTGCTGCTCGGCTCGTTCCTCGCCAATTTCGACAGCCGGCTGACCACGGTCGGGTTGCCCGACCTGCGCGGCGCTTTCTCGCTCTCGTTCGACGAGGGCGCCTGGCTCTCCACGGCCGGCATCGGCTCGCAGATCTTCATCGCGCCCGCGGTGGCCTGGCTTGCCACCGTATTCGGCCTGCGCCGCGTGCTCGGCATCCCCAGCCTCGTCTATGCCGGCGTGTCGCTGATCATCCCGTTCGTGCACGATTATCCGACGCTGCTCGCTTTCAGCGTCGTGCATGGCCTGCTGCTCGGCACCTTCGTGCCGGCGACGCTGATGATCGTGTTTCGCAATCTGCCGATCCGCTGGTGGCTGCCGGCGATCTCGATCTATTCGATCCGCGTCGGCTTCGCGCTGGACACGTCGAGCTCGCTGGTCGGCTTCTATGTCGACCATCTCGGCTGGCAATGGCTGTACTGGCAAAGCGTCGTGATCGCGCCGCTGATGGGCCTGATGGTCTATCTCGGCACGCCCAACGAGCCGGTCAATCGCACGCTGCTTGGCGAGGCCGATTGGGGCGGCATGCTGCTGCTCGGCGCCTCGGTCTCGATGATCTATGCCGGGCTCGACCAGGGCAATCGGCTGGACTGGCTGGGATCGGGAACGGTGATGGCGTTGCTGGCCGCCGGTGCGGTGCTGTTCGCAGGCTTCCTCGTCAACGAGTCCCTGGCCAGGCAGCCATGGGCGCACGTCAACGTGCTGTTCTCGCGCAATATCGGCCTGGGGCTGGTGCTGATCCTGCTCTACACGCTGACCAGCCTGTCCAACGCCTCGCTGGTGCCGAATTTCCTCGGCGCCATCGCCTTGCTCAGGCCGGAGCAGAGCGGCCTTTTGCTTCTCACCTGTGGCGCGTTGCCGATGCTCGTGCTGGTGCCGCTCTCGATCTGGCTGCTGCGGCATTTCGATACGCGGACGGTGGTGGTCGTGGGATTTGCCTGCTTCGCCGCCGCCAATCTCTGGGGCACGCAGCTCAGCCACGACTGGGCGCGCGAGGATTTCGCCGGCATCGTGCTGCTGCAGGCGATCGGGCAGTCGCTGACCCTGCTGCCGCTGATCATCACGCTGCTGTCCAACTCCGATCCCAGCCGCGCGACCTCCTTTGCCGCCTATATCCAGATCATGCGGCTCGGCGGCGCCGAGATCGGCGTGGCGCTGATGGGGACGTGGCTGCGCGTCCGCGAGCAGGTCCATTCCTTCTATCTCGGCCAGAATCTCGGCGTCGGTGATGTCGATGTGGTTCGCATGCTGAAGCAGCTCGCCGACCATTTCGCGGCCCATGGTGCGGGCTCGGCGCAGGCCCGCGCGGTCGGCACGCTCGCGGGCCTGGTCCAGCGCGAGGCCAATGTGCTCGCCTATATCGACGGCTTCTGGCTGTGCTTCTGGATGGCGATGGCCGCGCTCGGCTGCATCGCGCTGCTCACCCGCGCGCCGCCCGGCCCGTTCACGCCGGCGCCGTTCGGCTTCGCCAGGATGCTGTTGCGCAAATTTGGAGTGCAGGTGACTTAAGTCAGCGTCACCGCATCTGCCGTGCCGGCTCGATCAGCTCGGGCCGTGGACCCGACAGCCGCTTGTGCATGTGGACCATGAAGGCCATGCCGAAGATCGGCGTCGCCAGATTGACGATCGGGATCGAGACGAAGGCCGCAATGATCAGGCCGGCAGCGAAGATGGTCGCGGCATTGTCGCGCCGCATCGCCTTGGCTTCCTCCGGCGAGCGGAAGCGCATCGCGGCGAGCTCGAAATATTCGCGTCCCAGCAGCCAGGCCGTGGCGAGGAAGAAGATCAGGAAACCGGCGCCGGCCAGGAACACGAAGGGCAGCGCGATCAGATAGACCAGGATGGTCAACAATGCGGTCTTGACGCCCTCGTAGATCGCCTGGCCGACCGGCAGCGCGACGCCGGGACGCTCGGCGGGATAATGCTCGCGCTCGACATGGTCGGCGACGTCGTCGACGAACAGGCTCGCCACCAGCGAGGTGATCGCCGGCATCAGGAACACTGCGCCGAACACGACGCCAAGGCCCGCCGCGATCGAGACGATCCAGGCCAGGACCTCGAGCGAGCCGTGCCAGCCGGGACCGAGCAGGCCTTCGAGCCAGACCTCGCCATAGGTCGCAAACCAGCTGAGCAGCCGCTGCAGGCCGATCGCCAGCACGATGATCAGCACCAGTGCGACGCCGATCGACCGCCACAGGATCGAGCGCATCGGCGGCGAGATCATTTGCGACAGCGCCTTGACGGCGGCATCCAGCATGGGAGTACCTCTCGGGAAAACCACCCGCGAGAGGTAGACATACCCGGAAGGTTCAGCAAGAGGCCGAGCCTTCCGGGAACGCTCTAGCTCACCCTGATGACGAGGGCATAATTCTGCGGCGCGAGGGCGATGGAATGCGCGATGACGGAGATCACGGCTTCGCCGGGCGGCAGATTATCGAAGATGACCTGCTCCACGTTGTTCCTGCGGTCGAAATCCGTCGAGCCGGCCGGCATGTTGCCGTGACGTTCCTGCTTGTTGGCGACCACGACGAGGTCGAGGTCGCTTTGCAGGCCTTCGCCGGGCGGATCGGTCCAGACCAGCGTGACCTTCAGGCGACGGCCTCCCGCAGGGATCGTCACCGTGCGGTCTTCGCGGTCGCCGGCGTCGAGCTTCTTTTTCTCGTCGAAGAACTGCAAGGTTTCCTTCGCAGCGAGCGGGCCGACCACGGCCTGGACGTCGACCCGGCCGAAGCCCTGACTGTTGTTTGCGACGGAGCCGGCCTCCGACGGATTGTATTGTCCGGCAAGACTGCGTGCTCCGTTGATGATGAGCGCCTTGAGCAGCGCCGCGCTCGGCGACTTCAGTCCGTGGCTCTTTCTCAGGAACGCCCGGACCACGGCAACACACCCGGCGACCAGGGGGGTTGCCATGCTGGTGCCGCCCTCGAACATGTAGAGCGGGTCCTTCGAGAGCTGCCATCCCTCCGATTGCGTGGTGCGGGAGCGCGCTGACAGGATGAACGATCCCGGCGCCACGACGTCGGGCTTGATGCGTTCGTCGTTGGTGGGTCCCCGGCTGCTGAACGCCACCATCCCTTCGGGATTGTTGGCCACGCGATCGGATCGAATGGGAGTGGCTGGAAAATCGTGTGGCCAGGCCGCTCCGTAGGTCATGGTCTGGTTGGGGCGATTGTTCTCGCAGGCGCCGATGGTGAGGCAGTTCTTGGCCGTACCGGGCGGTGTCACGGAGTTGGGGTCCACCTGACCGTTGCCATCCTTGTCGCTGCCTTCATTCCCCGCGGCGAAGCAGATCAGCATGTCGCGATGCGCATAGACGAACGTGTCGAGCTCGTTGGCCTGGGAGTCGTATACGCCGAAGTTTCCGACGCTGCCCCAGGAGTTGGAATGGATTCGCGCCTTGTCGGACTTGTAGGGCGGGCCGAACAGCGCATCGAGGCTGTCGGGCAGGCCGCCGAGATTGCCGCCGCTGTCGAGCACGGATTGCAGGACCAGCTTGGCGCCGGGAGCGGTGCCGCGGATCGGGCCGTCGCTCTTCGACACGCCGTCGCCCAGGGCAGAACCCGCAACATGAGTGCCGTGGCCGTCCGGATCGTCCTTGCGTCCGGGACGGCCGAGCCCATAGAGCTTCTTGACGCGCCCCTTGAAGGCCGGGTGCGTGTTCGTGGTCGATCCCTTGTCGAAACCGGTATCGGCGATCGCGATGATCTCGCCGGTGCCCTCGCCACCATTGCCCGGCGCCGCCGCGGGAACGCGAAGAATTCCCCGCGCGATGTTGTTGAACAGCTTGCGGGGAAACACCTTCTCCACACTGCGGACCTCGTCGAGCGCCGCGACGTCGGCAAGACGGCGCATCTTCAGCGTCACGCGAACCTTGGCGGTGCCCGGGACGACGTCGTCGAGATGCACATGCGCCGCTTCAGCGATCGCCTTTGCGGCGGCCTTCACGCCGATATTGCGGTGGAGCATGACGTCGACGGTCACGCTGGTGCGATCGAGCGCCGCCGGCTTTGCGGCAAGCGCGCGCGCCGCGGCGACCCCGCCGGGTTGAGTGTCCAGATTTCGCAGCGCCGGCGCGATCTTTACGATGCCCGGATAAACGTCTGCCCACGTCACGAACGGCAGCTTCCGGACCTTGTCGAGCCCGGACGCCGGAAAGTGACAGATGACGGCGCTGCCCGGGACGGCTTCCAGGATCTTGGCGCCCGCCTTGGCAAGCTGCTTTCTGCGCTCGGCATTGAGCGGCTGGTTGGTCTGCACGATGATGTAGTCAGATTCCTTCGCATTAGCATGATCCAGCGAGAGCGCTGCGCGTTCCGCATGCGGAGCCGAAGGATCGATCGTGATGCCGTTGATCGTGATCTGTGCCATGGCCGTTCTGCTCTCCCTGAATCATCATCCGTTTTTGTTGTCCGCGATGGCAAAAGCGCCGGCTCGAGGCCACGCCGCGATACGCGTCTCCGCAGCTTGACTTCGACAAGCGTCTTTCATTGGTCGGCCAAGTCGGCCGGCGGTTACAATCCTAGATCGAATTTATTGGTGTCGAATGGGTCGGGGCTATTGACCGATCGCGTGCCGGTTCGGGCCGCAGACGGTTCCGTCGTTCAATAAAGGCAATCCCGGAAAAAAGGCGCGCAGTATCTGAACCAATCCAGACTTCAGACTACACCTAGAGTTGAGGCGCGACAATCCGTCTTCCGGCCGCAGGCGGAGCACGTCGTGGCAAGCTCGGCGACGCCGATCCCGCCGCCGGCTATCGGATCTTCCTCAACGGCATCGGCACGACGACCGCGGCACCAGCTGAGTGCCATGACGTGCGGAACGTCACACCGTATCCAGCGGCCTGCCGCGCACGTTCGGGCCGAACAGCGCCATGGCGATCACCACGATCAGCATCGCCGCGGTAATCAGGCCGAACACGCCGGTGACGCCGGCCTCCTTCAGCATGTAGGCGACGATGAAGCCCGAGAACGTCGCGCTCAGCCGGCTCATCGAATAGACGAGGCCGGAGGCGCGCGCCCGGATCTGGGTCGGAAACACCTCGGTCTGGTAGGCGTGATAGGCGTAGGACATCGTCGTGTTGCAGGCCGTCAGCAGCACGCCGCAGACGATCAGCAGTACGGGCTCGGTCAGCTGCGCGAACGCCATGCCGAAGACGATGATGGCGACGCAGGCTCCGGCGATGATCCACCGGCGCTCGAATTTGTCGGCAAAGCTCGAGGCCAGCAGCGGCGCGATAGGATAGGCGAAGGCGACGATGAAGGAATATTGCAGGCTCTTGGTGATGTTGATGCCCTTCTCCACCAGCAGCGTCGGCACCCAGTTGGCGAAGCCGTAGAAGCCGAAGGCCTGGCAGAGGTTGAACACCATGAAGAGGACGACGAGCGAGAGATAAGGCGGGCGGAACAGGTCGGCGAAGCCGACGTCCGCGGCCGAGCGCGTGGCCAGCGGTGCGGGCGGCGGCGCCGGTCGCGCCGGAGCAATGTTTCCGCCGGCGGCTCCAAGCTTTGCCAGTTCGAGTCTTGCAAGGATGCGATAGGCTTCCTCGGCGCGGCCGTGCCGCGCCAGCCAGAGCGGGCTTTCGGGCAGGAACAGCCGCAGCACCCAGACGATCATGCT
The DNA here is from genome assembly GCF_024519875.1 of Bradyrhizobium sp. Bra64. Classification (NCBI taxonomy): domain Bacteria; kingdom Pseudomonadati; phylum Pseudomonadota; class Alphaproteobacteria; order Hyphomicrobiales; family Nitrobacteraceae; genus Bradyrhizobium; species Bradyrhizobium sp. Bra64. The sequence goes on from NZ_JALJRD010000007.1 coordinate 222,564, forward strand.
GGCGGCGGCACCAATCAGCACCACCCAGCGCCAGCCGTCGATGCCGTAAGGCGCGAGCGGCACCAGCCACCAGGCGAGAAAGGCGACGACGGGCACGGCGATGAACATGATCGACTGGTTCACCGCGAAAGCGCGGCCGCGCATCCGGCTCGGCACGAGCTCGGTGATGTAGGCGTCGATGGTGATGACCTCGACGCCGATGCCGATGCCGGCGAGGAAGCGCCAGAACAGCAGGCCTTCCGGGGAGGTCTGGCAGGCCATGATCACGGATGCCGCGGTATAGAAGAGCAGGGCATAGGTGAAGATCGCGCGGCGGCCGAAGCGGTCGGCCAGAAAGCCGAGGAAGAAGGTGCCGACGAACAGGCCGGCAAAGGTCGCGGCGACGAAAGCCCCGATGCCGGAGAAGCCGAAGAAGGCCTGCGTCGTCGTGGAGAGCAGGCCGCTGCGAATGAGGCCCGGCGCGATATAGCCGGTGAGGAACAGATCGTAGATCTCGAAGCAGCCGCCGAGCGAGAGCAGGACGACGAGGCGCCAGACGTAAGCGGAGCCGGGCATCGCCTCCAGGCGCTGCGAGATTTCATCCGGTGCCGCGGATGCGGTGCCGAGCTCAAAGCCAGTGCCGATGCCGACAACGCTCATGAAATCCTCCCCGGAAGAGCGCGCATCTGCGTGCGGCTCTGGTTCCCGGCGGCTTTCTTGCTGAAGCTCTGCCGGATCGCGGCCATGTTGGCGTCCGCGAGCCAGAAATCCAGACGAACATATCGATGGAAGCGTTCGAGATTTTCGAACTCGGCTATGAGAGGCAGGACAGACGCTCGGCGAACCCGGTTACCTCTCCCGCAAGCGGGAGAGGGAGCGCACCATCGTGTCTACTCCGCCAGCGTCGCCTGCCAGCCGCCGCTGCGCACCTGCCCGGCGATCAGCGCCAGCATCAGGCGACGCATCTCCTCCATGGCATAGGTCATCGGGCGGTTGCGCAGGCGGCAGAGATAGAGCGTGCGGGTCAGCTTCGGCTCGATCACCTCGCGCGCGACCAGGCGGCCCGCCGCAAGCTCCTCCCGTGCGAACAGCTTTGTCGCGATGGTGCAGCCCAGTCCTTCCACCAGCGCGCCGGTCATGCCTGTGATCGAGTTGGCGTGCAGGATGGCGCCGCCTTCCAGCCGCTTGAGCAGCACCGGATCGTCCAGCAGCGCGCGCGAGGACAGGCCGAGACCGTAGCGAAGCAGGATCAGCGGCAGCCGGTTCAGCTCCTCGAAGCGGATCGGCGCCTTGCTCTTGCCGACCAGTTTTGGAATGCCGACGAGGAACATCTCCTCTTCGAGCACGGCTTCCGTGATCAGCTCCTTCTCCGACGGCGGATTGTAGACCAGCGCGAGATCGACATTGGACACCATCAGATGCATCAGCGTCGCGCCCGACAGGCTCTCGGTGAGCGACATCTTGAGCTTGGGATATTTGGTGAGCACCGTGCGCATCAGCTCGACGCCGATCGCCTTGACGCCGGAATTTGCCATGCCGATCGAGATGTCGCCGGCAATGACGCGAGCGCCCTCGCGCACCTCGGTCTCGGCCTCCGCCATCGCACGCAGGATGATGCGCGCGTGTTCATAGAGCCGCTCGCCGGCCGCGGTCGGCTCCATGCCGCGCGACTTGCGCTCGAACAGGGGCGTTGCGAACTCGGCCTCCAGGTTCGAAATATGATGGCTCAGCGCGGACTGCGCGACATTGACCTGGTCGGCCGCACGCGACAGGTTCCGCTGCTCGTAGACGGCGATGAAATAGCGGAGCTGGCGTGAATCCATGGCAGAAAAGCGTTCTATAATCGTGAAGATAATCTTCGATAGATTATATTTTTCAGATGGCTTGTGAAGGCCTAGTCTTTGGGATGGACGAACAGGGAGACACGCATGGCCGAGACCGGACTGCCGCTTGCAGGCGTGCGCGTCGTCGAGATGACCCACATGGTCATGGGCCCGACCTGCGGCATGATCCTCGCCCAATTGGGCGCGGAGGTGATCAAGGTCGAGCCGCCGGCGGGCGACAAGACCCGCTCCCTTGGCGGCATGGGCACCGCGTTCTTTCCGCTGTTCAACCGCGGCAAGCGCAGCGTGGTGCTGGATTTCGAGCAGCCGGATGATCGCGACACCATGCACCGGCTGCTCGCGAGCGCCGATGTGTTCCTGGAGAATTTCCGCGACGGCCAGCTCGAGAAGCAGGGACTTGGCGCGGACGAATTGCGCCGCCTTCATCCGCATCTGATCATCGCCGGCCACAAGGGTTTCCTGTCCGGCCCCTACGAGCATCGCCCTGCGCTAGACGAGGTCGTGCAGATGATGTCGGGACTCGCGGCCATGACCGGCACCAAGGAAAAACCGCAGCGCGTCGGCTCGTCCGCCAATGACATCATGGGCGGCATGTTCGGCGTGATCGCGATCCTCGCGGCGCTCTACCAGAAGCGCGGAGGCAAACGTGACGGCGCCGACATCCGCATCGGCCTGTTCGAGAACTGCCTGTTCCTGGTCGCCCAGCACATGGTCGAATACGAGATGACCGGCAACAAGCCGCGCTCGATGCCGGAGCGCGAGCACGCCTGGCCGATCTACGACATCTTCGAGACCGCCGGCGGCGAGCGCATCTTCATCGGCGTCGTCACCGAAGGCCATTGGCGGAGCTTTTGCCGCGAATTTGGCCTGGCCGAGTTTCTCGATGATCCCGCCTTGCGCACCACGACCGATCGCATCCTCGCGCGCGGGCGGATCATTCCGCGCGCCGCAGAGGTGGTGAGGCAGTGGGACGTGACGAAGCTGTCCGAGAAGCTCGATGCGCTCAACATCTGCTTCTCGCCGATCAATCGGCCCGAGGATCTCTTTGCCGATCCCCATGTGCTGCGGCCGGGCGGGCTCGTCAACAATGTCACCGCCGACGGCAAACCGTTCCGGGTGCCGGCGCTGCCGATCGAGTGGAACGGCCGCAACATCGGCGAAGGCCTGAAGGTCGCGCCGCTCGGCGCCGACACCGCGGCGGTTCGCGCCGAGATCGACGATCAAGACGTCACGTCAAAAACAGGGAGGCGCGCATGAGCCGGATTCAGGAGATCTACCCCGCAGACCGAGTCAGCCTGCGCGAAGTGGGTCTGCGCGACGGGCTCCAGCTCGTGAAGAAAATTCCGTCGACAGGCGCCAAGCAGCGCTGGGTCCGCGAGGAATATGCCGCCGGCGTGCGGCATTTCGAGGTCGGCTCGTTCCTGCCGGCAAAGACCTTTCCGCAATTCGTCGATGTCCGCGACGTCGTCGCGACCGTCGCGGCATTGCCCGGCGCGCATGGCATCGCGCTCGCCCTGAACGAGCGCGGGGTGAACGAGGCGCTGCAATCCGGCGTCGGCGAGATCGCCTCGGTGGTCTCGGCCACGGAAGAGCACAGCCAGGCCAATGCGCACCGCTCCCGCGAATCCGCGATCGCCAATGTGAAACGTCTCTGCGACATGCGCGATGCGAGCTCCCACAAGCCGCTGGTGAATGCCGCGATCTCGATGGCGCTCGGCTGTTCCATCACCGGTGCGGTTGATCCTGCCGAGGTGCTTCGCCTAGTCGACAAATGCCTTGAGGCCGGCGTCGACTTCGTCGCGATCGCCGACACCGTCGGCTATGCCGGGCCGAAGCAGGTGGCCGAGCTGACGCGCGCTGCGGTTAAGCTCGCGGGACCAAAGCCGATCTGCATCCATCTCCACGACACCCGCGGCATGGGCATTGCGAATGCGGCGGCCGCGCTCGACGAAGGCGTCCGTATCCTCGACGGCTCGCTCGGCGGCCTCGGCGGCTGCCCCTTCGCGCCCGGCGCAACCGGCAACGTCGTGTTCGAGGACCTGGTGTTCCTCTGCGAGAGCAAGGGTTTTGCGACGGGCATCGATCTCGAGAAGCTGATCGCGGTGCGCAGGATCCTGCGCGAGGAAATGCCGAACGAGGCGCTGTACGGCGGCATCGCGCGGGCGGGCCTGCCGGGCGGGACCGCGGCGAAGGCGGCGTGAGGTTTTCTTCTCTTCTCCCGCAAGCAGGGGAGAGGGGAAGTGGACCGTGCTGTCAGTTCGACCTACTCATGCCGATGCCCGTGCTTGCGCACCTTCGCCTGCTTGCCATCCCCCGTCGGGATCATCACCACGCGCCCGTAGCGCACGCCGCGTTCGGCGATGATGTGGTCGGCGAAATGCTTGACCTCGCCGGCGTCGCCGCGCAGGGCGGTCATCTCCATGCAATTGTTGTCGTCGAGATGAACGTGCAGCGTTGCCAGCGCGAGGTCGTGGTGGCCGTGGAATTCCTGCACCAGTCGTTTCGACAGATCGCGCGCGGCGTGGTCGTAGACATAGACGAGGCCGGCGACGCAAGAACCGGTCTGCGCGGTATCCTCACTGCTCTGCTGCAGGCCGGCGCGGGCGAGATCGCGGATGATCTCGGAGCGGTTCTGGTAGCCGCGCGCTTCGGCCGCCGCGTCGATCTCCGCCAGGAGATCGTCCTCGATCGTGATCGTAATCCGCTGCATCAGGTCTTCTCCGCGTACGCCGAATGGAGCTGTTTTACACGGATTTTGCGACCCTCACAGCCGCGTAGCGCGCAACCTCAGCGCATTTCCGACCACGCTGACCGAGGACAGCGCCATCGCTGCTGCGGCGATGATCGGCGACAGCAGGATGCCGAACGACGGATAGAGGATACCGGCGGCGATCGGAATGCCGGCCGCGTTGTAGATGAAGGCGAAGAACAGATTTTGCCGGATATTGCTCATCGTCGCCTGCGACAGTTTTCGCGCGCGCACGATGCCAATGAGGTCGCCCTTCAGCAGGGTGACGCCCGCGCTCTCCATCGCCACGTCGGTGCCGGTGCCCATGGCGATGCCGACTTCGGCCGCGGCCAGCGCCGGGGCGTCGTTGACGCCGTCTCCGGCCATCGCGACGATGCGGCCGGCCTTTTGCAGCCTTGTCACCACCGCGCTCTTCTGGTCCGGCAGCACCTCGGCTTCGACCTCGGCGATGCCAAGCCGGCGCGCCACCGCTTCCGCCGTGGTTCGATTGTCGCCGGTCAGCATGATGACCTTGATGCCTTCGGCAGCTAATGCCTTCAGCGCCTCCGGCGTCGAAGCCTTGACGGGATCGGCGATCGCGAACAGGCCGGCGAGCCGGCCGTCGACGGCCATGTTGATCACCGTGGCGCCGTCGCCGCGCAGGCGCTCGGCCTCGGCGTCGAGCGCTTTGGTATCGATGCCGATCGATGTCAGATATCGCGCATTGCCGAGCACGATGGTTTTGCCGTCGACCTTGCCGGTCGCGCCCTTGCCGGTCGGCGAATCGAACTGCTCGGCTTCGCCAAGGGCGAGCTGCTTCTCCTTTGCCGCGCGCACGATGGCGTCGGCCAGGGGATGCTCGCTGGCGCGCTCGATGCTGGCAGCCATGCGGAGGATGTCATCTTCCGCAAATCCAGCCGAAGGCAGGATCGCGACGACCTTGGGCTTGCCCTCGGTCAGGGTGCCGGTCTTGTCGACGACCAGCGTGTCGATCTTCTCCATCCGCTCCAGCGCCTCGGCGTTCTTGATCAGCACGCCCGCCTGCGCACCGCGGCCGACCCCGACCATGATCGACATCGGGGTCGCAAGGCCAAGCGCGCAGGGGCAGGCGATGATCAGAACGCTGACGGCGGCGACGAGACCGAAGGCGAGCCGCGGTTCCGGGCCGAACCAGGCCCAGGCCGCAAAGGCCGCGATCGCAACGGCAATGACGGTCGGCACGAACCAGCCGGCGACCTGATCGGCCAGCCGCTGGATCGGCGCGCGCGAGCGCTGCGCGTCCGCGACCATCTGCACGATCTGCGACAGCAGCGTCTCGCGTCCGACCTTGTCGGCGCGCATGATGAAGCCGCCCGACTGGTTGAGCGTGCCGGCGATGACTTTTGCGCCGCTCTCCTTGGTGACCGGCATGGATTCGCCCGTCACGAGCGACTCGTCGAGCGAGGAGCGCCCCTCCAGGATGGTGCCGTCGACCGGCACCTTCTCGCCCGGACGAACGCGCAGACGATCGCCGGCGTGGAGCGTCTCGATCTCGACCTCATGCTCGCCACCGTCGGCATCGACGCGGCGTGCGGTCTTCGGCGCGAGCTGGAGCAGCGCCCTGATCGCGCCCGAGGTCGCATCGCGGGCGCGAAGCTCCAGCACCTGTCCGAGCAACACCAGCACGGTGATGACGGCGGCCGCTTCGAAATAAACGGCGACCGCACCCTCATGGGCGCGGAAATTGGCAGGAAAGATCTGCGGCGCGAGCGTGCCGATCAGGCTGTAGACGTAGGCGACGCCGGTGCCCATCGCGATCAGCGTGAACATGTTGAGGTTGCGCGTCAGCAGCGACTGCCAGCCGCGGACGAAGAACGGCCAGCCGGCCCACAGCACCACGGGCGTGGCGAAGACCAGCTGGATCCAGTTGGAGAGGGTCTGGTCGATCCAGTTGTGCGGACCCGCGAGATGGCCGCCCATCTCCAGCACCACGGCCGGCAGCGCCAGCGTGCCGCCGATCCAGAGCCGCCGCGTCATGTCGGCAAGCTCCGGGTTGGGGCCGGTCTCCAGGCTCGCCACCTCCGGCTCCAGCGCCATGCCGCAGATCGGGCAGCTTCCGGGTCCGACCTGGCGAATCTGCGGATGCATCGGGCAGGTGTAGATCGTGCCCGCGGGCATCTCGGGCTCGCTCGCCTTGTCCTTGGCGAGGTACTTGGCGGGATCGGCGCCGAATTTGGTGCGGCAACCGGCCGAGCAGAAATGGAAGGTCTCGCCGTGATGCTCGAACCGGTGCTTCGAGGTCGCAGGATCGACCGTCATGTCGCAGACGGGATCGCGGACTTTTGCGGCAGCGGCGCCGTGGCCGGCATGATCGCCGTGCCCGCCGCAGCAGGAGGAAGCCGCGGGCTTGTCGGCGGGTGGAACAGGCTTGGCGGAGCAGCCGCATCGGGAAGGTGTTTCCGACTGGTGATGGTGCCCGTGCTCGGTGTCGTTCATTGCCTCGCTCCAGCCTTGCAATTTATACCCTAGGGGGGTATATAGGCGGCATGCGCAAGGACATCAAGGCATCTGTCGGAAAACGTCTCGGCCGGATCGAAGGGCAGGTTCGCGGCCTCTCGAAAATGGTCGAGGATGACCGCTACTGCATCGACATCGTGACGCAGATCTCGGCGGTGCGCGCCGCGCTGCGCCGGGTCGAGGAAGAGGTCTTGAAGGACCACGTCGCCCATTGCGTCGAGCACGCGATATCAAGCGGCGACAAGGCCGATCAGCGCGAGAAGATTGCGGAGCTGATGGCGGTGATCGGTCGGGCGGAGCGGTAGGTTGCCGTCATTGCCGACGGTGGAGCGAGGACGGCTATGCCGCCATCTCCTGCGCCCGTCCCCGCGCGCGGTAGATCGCGAGTTCGGTGAGCAGCACAAAATGCTCGGAGAAAGCGACGGCCATCTCCGCCGCCGCTTCGCTCATTACTTCCTCAGCCGGAATTTCATCTTGCGCCGCCTCGTCAACCGCTTCAGGAACGAGCGGCGGCGCACTGATCGCTTCTGGAAACACCCCGAATGAGCCTGCTACCTCCTCGAGCGGCTTTTGCTTGTCGGCCCAGTGCAGGGCTGTGTAGTCGAAGCCGTGCACGATGGTGGGTTTGACGACTTCGAAATAGGGCGAGATGTCGAAGTCGCGGGGCATGTAGAGCGAAGAATCGCGGATGTGCAGGATCTCGCGGCGGGCCGCGCGGCTGCCGGCCTTGGTGATCTTCGGCAGGATCGGATAGCGCACGGCGTCGAACGCCTGCGCGATCAGCGCCGAGCAGATGATCTTGGTGGGATCACCCGAGCCGATCGCGATCATGCGGCGCCGCCAGCGCTGCGGGATCGGCAGCGGAAACAGGAAGCGCATGAGATCGACGATGTTCTTGGTGTCGTAGCCGAAGCCGATGCGGTTGATCGCATAGCGGCAGACGGTGGTGCGGTCCTCGTAGGACAGCCCGACCGGACGGCAAACGCGGGTGTGATAGGGAAAATATTTCGACAGCGGCGCGGAGGTGACGCCTTCGCCGATATTGGCCTCGATCAGCACGTGCGGCTCGCCGTCGGGTTCCTGCGCCCCCTCGATCGGGCCGACATAGAGCGCGCCATGCGACCATGTCGACTGCGTCAGATATTTGATGATGCCGGAGATGCGGTTGTTGCCCTCGACCAGCAGCACGTCGCCGGGTTCGATGACGCCGCGCAGGTGCTCCGGGTCGCTCGGCGTGAACGGCTCGTAGCCCGGCACCTCCTTCGAGAGGTACGCGGCAATCAGCTTGCCGACTGAATCCAGGACCGTCCCCATTTCAAACTCCCCCCGCGGCCTTTTCCGGCCACCTTTTTCCCTTCTCTATCATGGTCGGAACGTGTTGCAATTCGGTTCATCGCTCTGTGAGATCAAGCACGATTGATTCACCATGATGGTTGCCGCGCAACATCAGATACGGCAAGGTTCTCTGGCTGTTCCCGTTCGCCGCAAGTCCCCGGAAACCATGACATGACAATCACGCGCCGCAGCTTCCTATCGGCGTCGGCGGGCCTTGTTGCGATGCCGGTCCTGCGCGCAACCGCCGCACCCCTGCCGCGCGAGGCTGACATCGTCGTGATCGGCGCGGGCGCAGCCGGAATTGCCGCAGCGCGGCGCATCATGGCGGCTAACCGCAAGGTCGTGGTGGTGGAAGCCGCAGGCCAGATCGGCGGGCGCTGCATCACCGACACCACGACCTTCGACACGCCGTTCGATCGCGGTGCACGCTGGATGCACAATCCCGACACCAATCCGATGATCCGGCTGGCCCGCAGTGCTGGGCTCGACGTGCTGCCCGCGCCGTCGGGCCAGAAGATGCGCATCGGCCGCCGCAACGCGCGCGCCGGCGAGACCGAGGAATTTCTGGCGGCGCTGGTACGTGCCAACCGCGCGATCGACGAGGCCGCGCGCGGCAAGCTCGACACCGCCTGCGCCTCGGTGCTGCCGAAGGATCTCGGCGACTGGGCCGGCGCGGCCGAGTTCATGCTGGGTGCGAGCTTCGCCGGCAAGGACCTTAAGGAGTTTTCTGCGATCGACAAGGCGCGTGCCCAGGACCGCAATGCCGCGATCGCCTGTCGCCAGGGCCTCGGCACGCTGATCGCCAGGCTCGGCGAGCAGGTGCCGGTCGCACTGGCGACGCCGGCAAGCCGAATCGCCTGGAGCAATCGCGATGTCAGCGTCGAGACGCAAGCCGGCAAGATCGCCGCGCGCGCCGCCATCATCACGGTCTCGACAAATGTGCTGACATCGGGCGCGATCAAGTTCGGGCCTGACATTCCCAAGCGCACGCTCGATGCCGCCGCGAAGCTCAGCCTCGGCAGCTACGATCACATCGTGCTGCAACTGCCGGGCAATCCGCTCGGCCTCGCGCGCGACGACATCCTCATCGAGCAGAGCAATTCGACACGCACGGCGCTGATGTTCGCCAATATCGGCGGCTCCTCGCTGTGCTCGATCGATGTCGGCGGCTCGTTCGGCCGCGATCTTTCCGAGCAGGGCGAAAAGGCGATGACGGCCTTCGCCAGGGAATGGATCACGAAACTGTTCGGCAGCGAAGTCGCCGCTGCCGTGCAGAAGGCCAGCGCGACGCGCTGGAATGCCTCGCCCTTCGCGATGGGCGCAATGTCGGCGTCCGCACCCGGCGGGCAGCTTTCGCGCAGAATCCTGAGCGAGCCGATCGGCAATCTGTTCCTCGCCGGCGAAGCCACGCACGAGACATTGTGGGGCACCGTCGACGGCGCCTGGGACAGCGGCGAGCGCGCCGCGGATGCGGCCTTGCGCAAGATCGGCGCACTCAAGGACGAGCCGGCCGATGTCCCGACGCAGTCGACGAAGAAGCGGCGCGCGCCGCGGCGGCAGGCCAACTAGCGCAAGACGCCATCCAGCACCGGCAGCCCCGCGATCACCGCCGTCGCGATCAGCGCGTAGCAAATCCCGCGAAACACCTTTTCGCTGGCACGGCCGAACAGCGATGCGCCGAACGCGACGCCGACGGCATAGACCGGGCCGACGATGAGCGAGAGCACCAGCGATTCGCGGCTGATCAGCCCGGTCGTCGCGTAGCTGATCATCGAGAACAGATCCGAGGCGCCGAAGAACAGCACGATGTTGGCGCGCGCGACGATCGGGGCGATGGGACGGCCGAGCCAATAGCCGACGATCGGCGGGCCGCCGGTCTGCGCGAGACCGCTGCAGAAGCCGGAGAGGCCGCCGATGCCGACCGAGAGCCAGGCGTGGTCCTTGCCGCGATAACGCCAGCCCGACAGCAGCAGAAGCAGCAGCGCGGCGACGAAGCAGGAGATGATCCAGCGCGTGGTGACGGGCTCGAGCACGCTGAGGAAATAGGTGCCGACTGGGACGCCGACCAGCGCGCCCAGCACGATCACGGCGGTGGCCTTGCGGTCGGCCTTGCGCCAGGCATCGGGCAGCATCGGCGCGGCCGCGACGAAATCGATCACGAGCAGCAGGGCGGCGACGAGACGCGGCGCCGCGATGCTGCTCGCCAGCGGCATGAAGATCAGCGCCGAGCCGAAGCCGGAGAAGCCGCGCGCGGTGCCCGAAACGAAAGCGACGGCGCAGAGCGCCATCGCAATGGTGAGGCTGACGTCCTTGGGAAGAAAGTCAGTGAGGGTCATGCTCTCGGTTTCTGGAGCATGATGTCATCCGAAAACCGCTTCGCACTTTTCGGCATCATGCTCTCAACGTGCCGCCGGTCTTCTTCGTGACCTCGGCCACGATCTTCGCGGCGACGGCCTCGATCTCCTGGTCGGTCAGGGTCTTCTCGCGCGGTTGGATCGTCACTGCGATCGCGATCGACTTCTTGTCGTCATCGATGCCCTTGCCTTCGTAGACGTCGAACACGTTGACGCCGGTGATCAGCTTCTTGTCGACGCCCTGGGCTGCGCGCACGATGTCGCCGGCCTTCACGGTGCGGTCGACAATGAAGGCGAAGTCGCGCGACACCGGCTGGAATGCCGACAGCTCGATCACGGGCTTGGCGCGGGTCGGCTTCTTCTTTGCTTCGGGCACGCGGTCGAGGATTACCTCGAACACCATCAGCGGACCGTCGGCGCCGAGCGCCTCGAGCGCGCGGGGATGCATCTCGCCGAAATGGCCGAGCACGTTCTGCGGCCCGATCTGGATCGTGCCGGAGCGGCCCGGGTGCAGCCAGGCCGGACCGCCGGCGATGATCTGCAGCGCCTGCATCGGCGCGCCGGCCGCGGCCAGCACAGCGAGCGCGTCGGCCTTGGCATCGAAGACGTCAGCCTGCGCCGAGCCCGACCAGTGCCGGCCGAGACCCTCGGACGACGCAACGCCGCGACGCACGCCGCTTGCCGCCATGAACTGATCCTGCGGCCGATCGCCCTTGAAGATCTGGCCGACCTCGAACAGCGCGACATCGCCAAAGCCGCGATCGGCATTGGCCTGCGCCGCGGCGATCAGGCCCGCCAGCAGGGTCGGGCGCATGTCGGAGAGATCCGCCGCGATCGGGTTGGCGACTTCGAGCTCGCGCTGGCCGCCTCCGAACAGCTTTGCCGCAGCTTTCGTGATGAACGACCAGGTCACCGCTTCGACGATGCCGCGGCCCGCCAGCGCGCGCTTGGCGCGGCGGGTGCGGAGCTGAAGCGGGGTCAGCACGGATTTCCGGGCGTCCTCGCCGCGCTCGAACGGCGTCATCGGCACCTTGTCGACGCCATAGATGCGGACGACTTCCTCGACGATGTCGGCCTTGCCGTGCACGTCGGTGCGCCAGGACGGCACCGCGACCTTCACCACCGGACCCGGGCCCGCCATCATGAAGCCGAGATGGGTCAGGATGCGCTTCATCTCCGGCTGCGGGACCTCGATCCCGGAGAGGCGCTTCACTTCCGTCACCGGGAAATCGATCACGCGGTCATCGCCAAAGGCTTTGCCGACCACGACGTTCTCCGACGGCGTGCCGCCGCACATTTCCATCACGAGTTTCGTGGCGAGCTCCAGCCCGGGCACCATGAAGGCCGGGTCGACGCCGCGCTCGAACCGGTAGCGTGCATCCGAATTGATGCCGAGCTTGCGCCCGGTCTGGGCGATGTTGATCTCGTTCCACAGCGCCGATTCGATCAGCACGTCGGTGGTGGCCTCGTCGCAGCCCGAGGCCTCGCCGCCCATGATGCCGGCGAGCGATTCGACGCCGTGCTCGTCCGCGATCACACAAGTAGCTGGATCGAGATTGTAGCTGCGGCCGTCGAGCGCCAGCAGCGTCTCGCCGTCGCGGGCGCGGCGCACCACGAGATTGCCCTTGACCTTCCTGGCGTCGAACACATGCAGCGGCCGCGCGCGGTCGTAGGTCATGAAGTTGGTGATGTCGACCAGCGCGTTGATCGGGCGCAGCCCGATCGCGGTCAGCCGCTTCTGCAGCCATTCCGGCGACGGCCCGTTCTTGACGCCGCGCACGAGGCGAAGCGCGAAGCCCGGACAGAGCGTCGCGTCCTCGACCGTGACCTTCACGGGGCAGGGGAATTCGCCCTTGATCGGCTTGATGGTCGGGTCCTTGAACTTGCCCATGTCGGCGGCGGCAAGATCGCGCGCGATGCCGTGCACGCCGGTGCAATCCTGCCGGTTCGGCGTCAGATTGATCTCGACCACGGGATCGCCGAGCGCGGCCCATTCGGCGTAAGCAGCGCCGATCGGCGCGTCCGCCGGCAATTCCATGATGCCGTCATGGTCGTTGGAGATCTGCAGCTCGGCCGCCGAGCACAGCATGCCGCGGCTCTCGACGCCGCGGATGGTGCCGACACCGAGCGTGATGTCCTTGCCGGGAATGTAGGTGCCGGGGGCTGAGAACACGCTGACCAGTCCCGCACGCGCATTCGGCGCGCCGCACACGACCTGCACCGGTGCGGCACCGTTCCCGGTGTCCACCATGCAGACGCGCAGGCGATCCGCATTCGGATGCTGCTCGGCCGAGATCACCTTCGCGATGGTGAAAGGCTTCAGCGCCGTCGCCTTGTCCTCGATGTTCTCGACCTCGAGCCCGATCATGGTGAGCTTCTCGGCGAGCCTGTCCAGCGGCTCGTCGGTCTCGAGATGATCCTTCAGCCAGGAGAGGGTGAATTTCATGGCTGTCTGCCTCGGCTCTTGTCGGTGGAATTGCTTTGGTCGGTGTCAGTGTTCCCTCCCCCCTTGTGGGGGAGGGTCAGGGAGGGGGGTGAGCCGCGGGCTCCGGCGGAAGCTGCTTGGCGGATGGCCTCAACAACGCCTTCCAGGTTCGACATCACCTGCTCATTGGTGAAACGAAGAACGCGAAAGCCCTCGGCTGCGAAGAATGCATCGCAACGCTGGTCCATCTTCTGACGCTCTTCGAAATCGTGAGATTCACCATCGACCTCGATGACGAGCTTTGAGGAGAAACAAACGAAGTCAGCGATGTAATTTCCGACCGGCGCCTGGCGTCGGATGCCGACACCGTCCATGCGATTGGCTTTCAAATATCGCCACAGCAGTGTTTCGGCGCGCGTCATCGCCTGGCGAAGCTGCTTCGCCCGGCGGCGTTGACGTTCGCTTACAACTGCGTGCGGCATCCGCGGCTACCCCCCTCCCTGACCCTCCCCCACAAGGGGGGAGGGAACGGAGAGAGCCTTCGTGTGTCCGGGCGCAGCCATCACGAGCTCAGCCCTCCCGCGAGCGTGGGCACTTCGAGCGGCTTGAAGCCGTAATGGGACAGCCAGCGGACGTCGCTGTCGAACAGTTGGCGCAGATCGGCGATGCCGTATTTCAGCATGGCGATGCGGTCGATGCCCATGCCCCAGGCAAAGCCCTGGTATTCGTCGGGATCGATGCCGCAGGCGCGCAGCACGTTCGGATGCACCATGCCGCAGCCGAGAATCTCGAGCCAGTCCTCGCCCTCGCCGAAGCGGATCTCGCCCTTGTCGCGGCGGCACTGGATGTCGACTTCAAGCGACGGTTCGGTGAACGGGAAGAACGAGGGACGGAAGCGCATGTTGATGTGGTCGACCTCGAAGAACGCCTTGCAGAACTCGTGCAGGATCCATTTGAGGTGGCCGAGATGCGAGTGCTTGTCGATGACGAGGCCTTCGACCTGGTGGAATTGCGGCGTGTGGGTCGCATCCGAATCGATGCGGTAGGTGCGGCCCGGGCAGATCACGCGGATTGGCGGCTTCTGGCTCAGCATGGTGCGCACCTGCACCGGCGAGGTGTGGGTGCGGAGCAGCATGCGCGAGCCGTCCTCCTTCGGATGGAAGAAGAAGGTGTCGTGCATCTCGCGCGCGGGATGGCCTTCCGGGAAATTCAGCTTGGTGAAGTTGTAGTCGTCCGTCTCGATGTCGGGGCCTTCGGCGACCGAGAATCCCATGTCGGCGAAGATCGTGGTGAGCTCGTCCCAGACCTGGCTCAGCGGGTGGATGCGGCCGGCCTCAGTCGGCGCATCGCGCAGCGGCAGGGTGACGTCGATGGTTTCGGAAGCGAGCCGCGCATCGAGCGCTGCGGACTTGAGCACGTCGCGCCGCGTGGTGAGCGCCTCGGTGACCTTGTCCTTGGCCTGGTTGATCGCAGCGCCCTGCGTCTTGCGCTCGTCCGGCGACATCTTGCCGAGCGTGGCGAGGAGCGCCGAGATCGAACCCTTCTTGCCGAGGGCTGCGACGCGCACCGCTTCGAGGGCGGCTTCATCGCCGGCGGCGGCGATCTGGTCGAGGATGGATGTTTCGAGCGTTGCGAGGTCGGACACAGTCAAATCCTTGCTGCCAAATTCGGCTGGGTTGTCGCCGCCCGAAGGGCGTAACGTCAAGCAAAAAGCCGGTCATTTCGGGCTGAAGAACGGCTGGGTTGAACCTCACGCGGGGGCCCGGCACCAAGGGGGAAACGAGGAGACTTCCGCGATGCTTTCGAAATCCTGCCTTGAAGTTCTTCTTGCCGCTCTCGCCGTCGTTCTATCCGTCGCCGGGACGCCTGCGCGCGCCATGGTCTGCATGGACAAATCCATGACGCTGGACGAGGTCGCCGACGCCATCAGTGCCCAGAAGAGCTGCGAAAGCGCGATGAAGGTCTTCAAGGATTGCGAATTGACCGCGAGCGGCGACGTCGAGCTCGGTGCCGCCGTCGAGAAGAAATGCGAGGCGGACTTCAAGCCCGGCTTCAACGCCGCGCAGACACAGGCCTACCAACGCGAGATGCGCGTGTGCGACGGCAAGTACCGGAACAAGTCCGGCACCATGTATCTCTCGTTCACTGCATTCTGCCGGGCGGAGGTCGCCCAGCGTTACTCGCAACGCGCGCTGAAGGCTGCGGGCCAGAAGACCCGCTAGCGCAAGCCTCAGGCGGCCAGCGCGGCCTTGGCCTTCTCGGCGATCGCCTGGAACGCCGCGGGCTCGCTGATCGCGAGATCCGATAGCACCTTGCGGTCCACGGTGATGCCGGACTTGGCCATGCCGTCGATAAATCGGCTGTAGGTCAGGCCGAACGGACGGACGGCGGCATTGATGCGCTGGATCCAGAGCGCGCGGAACGTCCGCTTCTTGCGCTTGCGATCGCGGAAGGCGTAAACCAGAGCCTTCTCGACCGCCGGCTTGGCGGTGCGGATGGTGTTCTTGCGGCGGCCGCGGAAACCCTTGGCGGCCTTGTAGACTTTCTTGTGCTTGGCGTGGGCGGTCACACCGCGTTTGACGCGAGACATGACAAATATCCTTCGAAAGATGACTTAGTTTTGGGATCGCCGCGAAAGCTGCGGCGCTGGCGGCAATGATCGTGGACGCGATCAGGCGTTCGGCAAGAAGTACTTCTTGACGTTGTCGCCGTCGGTCTTGAACAGCACGGCCGTGCCGCGCAGCTGACGGATCTGCTTCTTCGTCCGCTTGATCATGCCGTGACGCTTGCTGCGATGGGCGAACATCACTTTGCCGGTGGCAGTCACCTTGAAGCGCTTTTTTGCGCCCGATTTGGTCTTCAGCTTGGGCATTTGGCTCTCCTAATGGCCACAGAAATCCGCCCGCGAAGGCGGCTGGGCCGTCAAAATGCTCTATTAGAGCGTTGATTGTGCTCAGGTTTTTGCGAACTAGCGCAAAACCCGCACGGAACGCCGCCACGGCAGCCCTTAATCAGCCGGGCGATGAAGGCTGGGCTTATGCCAGAGGACAGGCCGATTGGCAACGATGAACCGGCGCAACCTGCCCGGCGACTATCCGGAATCGCGACCTCATGTCCAAGCCTTGTCGCCCGGAGCAGGACCCAAATGGCCCCTTTTTCCCGAATGCTTTCGTCTTTGACCGATGTCGCTCGTCCGCGCCGCCTAGCGCTGTTGGCCGTGCTCGCCGTGGCTGCGTTTCCCTCGACCGCAGATGCCCGCCTCGGCGGATATGACGGCGTCTGGAACGTCACCTTCGCCACCACGCGCGGAAATTGCAGCTCCGGCTACAGCGTCCCCTTCACCGTCACCGGCAGCCGGGTCTCGTCCGCCGGCGGAGGCCGGGTCTCCGGCAAGGTCAATCGCGGCGGCGCCGTCGCGGTCCAGGTTTCCGTCGGGGCGTCCCACGCCACTGGCGGCGGCCGGCTCGCCGGCGTCGCCGGGACCGGCTCCTGGAACGGAATCATCTCCGGCGATCGCTGCAGCGGCACCTGGCAGGCGACGCGGAACTAGTGAGGAAAGCGACCGCCAAGATGGCGATCGGCTGCCTCTCCCGCAGTCGGGAGAAGTTGCAGCGGCGCCTGCGGCTTGCACCTCGCCCAAAACAAAACGGCCCGCCGAGATCCGGACGGGCCGTTGAATTCCTTGGCCTCAAGAGACGGGCCTCAAGAGCCGGTGTCAGCGCGGTGCCAGCACCATGACGACCTGACGGCCCTCGAACCGCGCGTCCTGCTCGACCTTGGCGAGCTCGGCGACGTCGGTCTTGATCTTGTCGAGCAGCTTGGTGCCGATCTCCTGGTGCGCCATTTCGCGGCCGCGATAACGCAGGGTGATCTTGACCTTGTCACCCTCTTCGAAGAACCGCTGCATCGCGCGCATCTTAACTTCGTAATCGTGGTCGTCGATCATCGGGCGGAGCTTGATCTCCTTGATCTCGACGATCTTCTGCCGCTTGCGGGCTTCGGCGGCTTTTTTCTGCGCGGAATATTTGTACTTCCCGTAGTCCATGATCTTGCAGACGGGAGGGCTGACATTCGGCGAGATCTCGACCAGATCCATGCCGGCTTCCTGGGCCATGCGGATAGCCGCGACGGTCTCGACCGTGCCTTTGTTGTCACCGGTCTGATCGATCAGCTGGATCTGCGCATTGCGAATATCGTCATTGATGCGCGGCCCGTCTTTGGCGGCAACGGGCGGGGCTTTATTGGGACGGCGAATGGGTGGTTCTCCAAAGTTGTGAAAGAGGCAGCTATCTTGCAGGAAGATACGTTTGCCGGCAAGCAATTCGCTCGTGCGAGGGGCGAAAAAGCCTCAAATGCGAGGCATTTTGGCCACGCCCGGGCACGCTGACCACATAGACACCTTGCTTCTGTTCCGCAAGCGTCCCAAAGGGCCAATGCCGGTGTCCCAATGCGCCGCAAAGCAGATCCGAGCAGCTCAAACCGCACAGCCAGAGTAAACGTTCCATGACCAACGCAATTCCCGATGCCGTGCTCGACTTCATCGATGTGGGCGAGGGCCAGTCTGCGCGCAGGATCGCGGTGCGCCGCCGCGCGGGCCAACAATCTGGCCAAGGACCCGGGCTGGTCTGGCTCGGCGGGTTCAAATCGGACATGCAGGGCAGCAAGGCCGTTGCGCTGGACGACTGGGCCCGGGCGCAGGGCCGCGCTGTGGTCCGGTTCGACTATTCCGGCCACGGCGAATCCGGCGGCGATTTCGCCGACGGCACCATCGGGTGCTGGCTTGAGGAAAGCGTCGCGGTGGTCGAACGCTTCTGCGACGGCCCGCAGGTTCTGATCGGCTCCTCCATGGGCGGCTGGATGGCGCTGCTGCTCGCGCGTGAGATCGGGAAGCGGCAAGAGAAACCGCAAGCCAAGGCGTCGCTCGCAGGCCTGGTGCTGATCGCGCCGGCACCCGACTTCACCGAGGAGCTGATGTGGAAGAATTTTTCGCCCGCGGTGAAGCAGGAGATCGAGACCAAGGGCGTCTGGATGCGGCCGTCGGATTATGGCGACGGCTCGCCCTATCCGATCACGCGGAAACTGATCGAGGAAGGGCGGAATCATCTGCTGCTCGGCAGCGCGATCGATCTCGGCTGCCCGGTTCGCATCCTGCAAGGCGCACAGGATCCGGACGTGCCCTGGCAGCACGCCTTCGCGCTGACCCATCGCCTGCCGGCCGACGACGTCGTACTGACGATGATCCAGGACGGCGACCATCGGCTGTCGCGCCCGCAGGACATCGCGCGCATTCTTGCAGCGGTCGCCGAGATCGGGTGAAGTGTCTCCAAACGCGAAGCCAGGAGAAACGCCGATGACCAGCGCCGAAATGCTGCGCGCCTTCTGCGATGCCGTCGAGCAGCGCAACGGCCGTGCCTTTGCCGATCTCTTCACCGAGGACGGCGTCTATCACGACGTGTTCTACGGCGCCTTCGAAGGCCGCGAGAAGATCGCCGCGCTGATCGACGACTGGTTCTATCGCACGGCGACCGATTTCCGCTGGGACATGCACGACCCCGTCACCGACGGCACCACGCTCTGTGCGCGCTACACCTTCAGCTACAGATCAACCTTGCCGGAAGCGAACGGCGCGCGGGCGATGTTCGAGGGTGTCGCGATCATGACGCTGCGTGACGGCAGGATCGCTTTCTATCACGAGGTCGCCAACACCGCGCCGGCGTTCGTCGATTTGAAGTTCGCGCCTGAAAGAATCGCGAAGATCGTCGCCAGGCAGGGTGCGGAACTGAAGGCGCGGCCGGAGATGAAGCGGCATCTGGTTTAGCTGCACTACCGCTTCGACGGATTCGCCATCGGCTTGCGTTGCGCCAGGGCTGCGACCGTGGCGGTGCCGATCGGGCCCTGTTCGTCGTAGAGCCAGCATTCGCCGACCGCCACGCCATCGGTGGCCTGGTGGTTCACCACGTCGAAGCCGATCCAGTTCGTCACCGGCAGGCGGTGCAGATAGATCGTGACGTCGCTGTTGATGTAGCCGAGCCCCTTGTCGCCGGCGTTTGCAAACGGGCTGGCGAAGTCGGCTCCAACAGCGACATGGACGAAGGGCGTCATCGGCACGCCCGCGACCAGCTCGCGCACCTCGCTCATCCAGAGCCGGCGCGGACCCAGCGAGCCCATATGGCCGACGATCGGCCGTGTCGTCCATTTGCCGTTCAAGCCGAGCCGCGGATCGGTCGGCTTGGGGATGTCGGCCGGTTTCGGCACGTCCCAGTTCGGCGGCGACCAGACGTTGCCGTCCGGATTCTGCGTCCGCCGCAACAGCTGGCACGAGGCGCGTGCCATGCTGACGCCGCCGGACAGGAACTCCGCTTCCACCACGCGGATGCGCAAGCCGTCGCGCACCAGCCGCGTCGTCACCTCGATCGGCTTGTCGATGGTGGGAAGCCGAAACATGTCGACGGTCAGCCGCGCCGGCACCAATTCCGGGCCCGAATGGCGCTCCTCGATGGCGAAGCCGAGCAGGCCGACGATGACGCGTCCGTGCAGCGATTTCGGATCCCAGGGACCGTTGGCGACTTCCGTCGGATGGAATGTATCGCCCTCGCGGGTGAAGAAAGGCATGTTTGTCATGGCCCGCGAGCTTGAAGGAAGCGGCGGGGAAATCAAGATGCTCAACCCTCATGGTGAGGCGCGCGGCACGCGCGTCGCGAACCATGAGAGCCCCGCTGCTGCAGCTTGGCCCGCATCCTTCGAGACCCGCGCGAAGACGCACGCTTCTCAGGATGAGGGTCGGGAAGCTGCCCGCCACTCCTCATGCACGCCGTCGTCGCGCTCGCTGTTCATCGCGGCAGACTTGATCGCCTCGAACTCATCGCGCGACAGCAGCTGCGCCAGCGCCCACACCGCCGCGCAGCGCACCAGCGGACTCGCGTCGTCGAGCAATCGCCGCGCCTCCTCAGCCAGCGCCGCATCGCCGGAATTGCCGATCGCGATCAGCACATTGCGCAGAAAGCGGTCGCGGCCGATGCGCTTGACCGGCGACTTCGTGAACAGCGCACGAAACGAAGCGTCGTCGAGCCGTGCGAGCTCGGCAAGACCCGGCGCGCGCAATGCCTCGCGCGCGGCGAGCTTTGCCTCGCGGCCTTCCTGCGCGAACTTGTTCCAGGGACACGCGGCGAGGCAATCGTCGCAGCCATAGATGCGGTTGCCGATGGCCTTGCGGAATTCGCGCGGGATAGGTCCCTTGTTCTCGATGGTGAGATACGAGATGCAGCGCCGCGCATCGAGCTTGTAGGGCGCGGGAAATGCCGCGGTCGGGCAGATGTCGAGACAGGCCCGGCACGAGCCGCAATGATCGATCTCGGCCGGGTCGCGCGGCAGCTCCAGCGTGGTGTAGATCGCGCCGAGAAACAGCCAGGAGCCGAACTCGCGCGAGACCAGATTGGTGTGCTTGCCTTGCCAGCCGAGACCCGCGGTCTGCGCCAGCGGCTTCTCCATCACCGCCGCGGTGTCGACGAACACCTTCACCTCGGACGGTGCGGCCGCGACCAGCCAGCGCGCCAGCGCCTTCAGGCGCTTCTTGATGAGGTCGTGATAGTCGTCGCCCTGCGCATAGACCGAGATCGCCGCGCGCGTTCGCTGCTTCAGGATCGCGAGCGGATCCTGGTCGGGGCCGTAATTGACGCCGAGCATGATGACGCTGCGCACGTCCTGCCACAGCCCGCGCGGATCGACGCGGCGCTCCGGCTGCGCGGCGAGCCAGTCCATGTCGCCATGGCCGCCCGATGCGATGAATTCGAGGAAATGCTGTCCGGCGCTTTCGATCGTGCCTGGTACCGTTACGCCGATGCAGTCGAAACCGAGCGCGCGTGCCTCGTTGGCCAGCGCTGCCTTCAGTTCAGTCGGGTCGGAGTTCAGAAGTCGAGGTCCACGTAGGTCCGCGATGCCGGCACGCCCGCCAGCCATTCGCTCAGCAGCGGACGGAACGACGGGCGGGATTTCACCCGCGCGTACCACGCCTTTGCTGCGTCGTCCTCGCTCCATGGCACGTCGCCCAGATAGTCGATCGCCGAGAGATGCGCCGCGGCGGCGAGATCCGCGTAGGTGAGCCGGTCGCCGGCGAGGAAGTTACGCGTCTGCGCCAGCCAGCCGATATAGGCCAGATGATAGCGCACGTTTGCCTTCGCTGCGCGCATCACGTCGGCCGAGGGCGCGCCGCCGCCATTGTCCTCGCTCATGAAGCGCTTGTAGATGCGCTCGGTGACGAGCGGGTGTGAGACTTCCTCGAAGAACTTCTCGTTGAACCAGGCCATCAGCCGGCGCACCTCGACGCGCTCGCCGATCGTTTCCGGCATCAGCCGCTTGGGGCCCATGTCGTGCCCATAGGACTCGTCGACATATTCGGCGATGATCGCCGCGCCCGGGATAGGCGGCTGCTCGTCGTCCACCAGCACGGGCGTCGCGCCCGCCGCATTGAGCAGCAGAAAGGCTTCGCGCCGCTCCCAACTGCGCTCTTCAACCAGCTTCAGGTCGAGCCCGTATTCTCCCGCGATCAGGCGGATGAACCGCGAATGCGGACAGAACGGATGATGAAACAGCGTAAACATGAAGCCTTTGACTATTTGATGGTGCTTAAGAATCCATCAATGTTTGTGCGGCGCCACACTAGTCCTTCAAAACCGCGAAGCAAGGGTGCGATGCCGCATTTTGCGATTGCGGGAAAGAGGCGGATGGGCGAGAAGAGCCCCGTTTTTCCAGCGGAAATGGACCGTAAATATGTCAGATGCAATACGGGCAGTGATCCTCGGCATCATCGAGGGTGTGACCGAGTTCCTTCCCGTGTCCTCGACCGGTCACCTGCTGCTTGCGGAGCGCTTCTTCCATCTCGGCGAGGGCGCGTTCTGGGATTCGTTTACGGTTCTGATCCAGCTCGGCGCGATCCTCGCGATCGTCGTGTTGTACTTCAAGAAATTGTGGGACGTCGCGATCGGCATGTTCACGGGCGACGCCCATGCGCGCCGCTTCGTGATCGGCGTGCTGGTGGCGTTCCTGCCCGCTGTCATCGTCGGTCTCGTCGCCGGCAAATACATCAAGAGCATGCTGTTCAATCCATGGGTGGTCTGCTTCTCGCTGATCGTCGGCGGCGCCATCCTGCTCTGGGTCGATCGGCTCGATTTCAAGGCGCGTGAGCACGACGCCACCCGGTTTCCGCTGCTGATGTATCTCTATATCGGCATCGCTCAGTGCGTGGCGATGATCCCGGGCGTGTCGCGCTCCGGCGCCAGCATCGTGGCGGCGATGTTCCTGGGTGCCGACAAGCGCGCGGCGGCGGAGTTCTCGTTCTTCCTCGCCATCCCCACCATGATCGGCGCGTTCGCCTACGATTTCTACAAGAACCGCTCCGAAATGACGATGGACCACATCGGCGTCGTCGCGATCGGCTTCGTGGTGTCGTTCATTACCGCGATCATCGTGGTGAAGACGTTTTTGTCCTACGTCACCCGCCACGGCTTCGTGGTGTTCGCCTGGTGGCGCGTCATCGTCGGCACGCTCGGCCTGATCGCGCTGGCGCTCGGCCGCTAGAGGTCGAACGGGCCGCCGCGCCCGCGAACGGCGAGGCGAAGAGACCCTACGCGCTCTTGCGCTGGAATTGCCCGGCGGCGCGGAAGCGCCAGAGATATTGCGGGGCGATGGCTTCCATCGAATCGGCGGTGATGCCGAGACCTTCCAGCGTCAGGCCGGCGGCCTTGGCCGCATCCGACACGACATTGTCGCGCTCGAGCAGCGTGACCTGGTCAGGCGTCAGCTTGAACGCGCCCGGCGCGAATTGCAGGAAGTTGGCCTTGAAGCGGGCGAGCCCGAACGGCAGCGGCACCAGCATCCGCTCGCGGTCGGTGATCTCCAGGATGGCTTCGATGATCTCGCGCATGGTCAGGACTTCCGGCCCGCCGAGCTCGTAGGTCGCGCCCGGCCTGGCCTTGCCGTCGACGGCATCGGCGATCGCGGTGGCGACGTCGCCGACATAGACCGGCTGCATCCGGGTCGTCCCGCCGATCAGCGGCAGCACCGGCGACATCCGCGCCAGCGCCGCGAAACGGTTGGTGAACTGGTCCTCGGGGCCGAACACCACGGAGGGACGGAAGATCGTCGCCGACGGCACCGCGGCCAGCACCGCGGCCTCGCCGGCCGCCTTGGCCCTGGCGTAGTGCGAGGGCGATTCCGCGTCGGCGCCGATCGCCGAGACGTGCACCAGGCGCGCACCTGCCGCAGCGGTGGCCTTGGCCACGGCCTCGGCGCCCTTGGCCTGCACCGCGTCAAACGTCTGCGCGCCGCCCTCGGCGAGGATGCCGACCAGGTTGATCACGACATGCGAATCACGCAGCGCCGCCTCGACCGAGGCCGGATAGCGCAGGTTGGCCTGGACGGTGTGGACCTGCCCGACCTTGCCGGAGGGCTGGAGGTATCCGGCTAGTTCCGGCCGCCGCACCGCGACCCGGACCCGATAGTCGCGCCGGCACAGCGCGCGGACGACATTCCGGCCCAAAAACCCCGATCCGCCGAAAACCGTGACGAGAGTTTCCAGATTCGATGCCATGGGATCCATTCCTGCGGGAAGACTGCGTGTTATCAGGCTTGTATCGGGCCGGTTTGCGATGCGCAATCCGCATCCCCAGCCCGGGGCACGCATGAATTGACAACGGCGTCACTGAACCGTAGTAACCGCCTCCGTGCCCAACCGGCATGCCCAGGTGGTGGAATTGGTAGACGCGCTGGCTTCAGGTGCCAGTGGCTTAACGGCCGTGAAGGTTCGAGTCCTTTCCTGGGCACCATCTTTGGCACTGTTTCCCGTTCGATTCTCCCCTTGGGGGATGCTCCGCACGGTGTGCCGCAGTGTCGCGACGTCTTGTCGTAAGGTCTTGGTCGCAACGTCTTGATCGTAAGGTCTTGATCGCACCGCGACATGCGCGATGCGATCGACGTCGTCGCTTTTTTCACCCGTTTGATCTGGTCGCTCCGTCGCGGACGCCCGTGCTTGCGCGGCCGGGCTGCAATGGGTACATCGCGGGCAATCCGAATTAGCCTATTGTTCCGACGCAACCGATTCGCTCGAGGTTTTGAAACGCCATGACCGTACGCCTGCATCGCGGCGACCTGCCGGACCTCTCCCGCTATACCGGAGCGGTGGCGATCGACACCGAGACCATGGGCCTGAACCCGCACCGCGACCGGCTCTGCGTGGTGCAGCTCTCGCCCGGCGACGGCAGCGCCGACGTGGTGCAGATCCCCAAGGGCCACACCGATGCGCCGAACCTGAAGGCCCTGCTGGCCAATCCCGCCAACACGAAAATCTTCCACTTCGCGCGGTTCGACGTCGCAGTGCTGTACCAGACCTTCGGCGTCATGACCGGGCCGATCTACTGCACCAAGATCGCCTCCCGCCTGACCCGCACCTATACCGACCGCCACGGCCTCAAGGACCTCGTGCGCGAGGTGCTCAATGTCGACCTCTCCAAGCAGCAGCAATCCAGCGACTGGGGCGCCGACAGCCTGACCGAGCCGCAGCTCGCCTACGCCGCCTCCGACGTGCTGCATCTGCACGGCTTGCGCGAGCGGCTCGATGCCATGCTAGTGCGCGAGGGCCGCGCCGCGCTGGCAAAGGCCTGTTTCGACTTCCTGCCGACCCGCGCCTTGCTCGATCTCCAGGGCTGGGCCGAAGAGGACATTTTTGCGCATTCCTGAGCGGTTCGGCCGGCTGCTGAGGCGAGTTGCCGCCCCGTTTCGGACACTTTCGTAACGGCCTGTCGCTGGCTGCATGTTTGGGCGTTGCCAGCTACAATGGGGCGACCTTCAACCGGACACGGCGAGCGACACCTCAGGAGCCCAGGTGAATTCGGCCCATAATCCCACCTACGACGCCGCGCTTGCGGCGAAGTTTGCCAGCGCGGCGCGCCACAGCCGCCTGGTGCGGATTCTGCGCATTGCCGTGCCGGGCGCGGTGCTGTTGTCCCTGGCCGCCATCCTCGGCGTCTCGATCTTCAATCCGTTCCGCATGCTGATGCCGAAACTGCCGCTCGATTCCGGAAACATGGTGGTGTCAGGCACCAAGATCACGATGGAATCGCCGCACATGGCCGGCTTCACCCCGGACCAGCGGCCCTACGAGCTCTGGGCCAAGACGGCAACGCAGGACATCACCGATCCCGATCACGTCGATCTTCACGACCTGCGCGCCAAGGTGCTGATGGAAGATCAATCCACCCTGTTCCTGGACGCCCGTACCGGCCGCTTCGACAACAAGCAGCAGCAGCTCGACCTGCACAAGGACATCTTCCTGCGCACCTCGACCGGCTACGAGGCGCGGCTGAACTCCGCCTTCGTCGACATGGGCAAGGGCACGGTCTCCTCGGACGAGCATGTCGACGTCAAGCTGACCAACGGCACGCTGACCGCCGATCGGCTGCGGATCACGGAAGGCGGCGACGTCATTCGCTTCGAGGGCAACGTCGTGATGCACCTGGACAAGCTGGACGACCCCGCCGTTCAGCCTGCACCGCCCGAGCCCGCGCCGCCGGTGAAGACGCGTACGCCCCAGAACAAGTCTGCCAATTCAAAGTGATTTTCATGGCTCCTTTTTTCTCGCGCAACGATAACAAGCGGCGCGCCATCGGCAGCGTCGCCGCGCTCGCCGTCGGCGTCGTGCTGGCCGGTGCGGCAACCGCGCAGAGCACGATGCAAGGCGTGCCGAACGCGATGCAGGGTTTTTCGCAGAACCGCGACCAGCCGATCCAGATCGAAGCCGCCTCGCTCGAGATGCGCGACAAGAAGAAGGAAGCGACCTTCTCCGGCAATGTGAAGGTGATCCAGGGCGACACCACCATGACCTCGAAGACGCTGGTGGTGTTTTACGAGTCCGGCGGCGACAAGCCCGCCACGCCGCAGCCTGCGTCTGCCAAGGGTGCGAAGTCCGCGCCGATTCAGTCGGCGACGCCGGGTCCGGGCGGCAGTTCCTCGATCAAGCGGCTGGAAGCGCGCGGCAATGTCGTCGTTACCCAGAAGGACCAGGTGGTGACGGGCGAGACCGCCGTGTTCGACACCAAGACCAACCTCATCACCATGCTCGGCGGCGTGGTGCTGACGCAGTGCAAGAACGTGCTGCGCGGCGACCGGCTGGCGGTCGACATGACCACGGGCGTGTCGCGTGTGGAATCCGACACCGGCCGGGTGCAGGCACTGCTGCCGCAGGGCGCCGGCAGCGAGTGCGGATCCGGCAGCCCGGCCAAGCCCGGCCCGGGCGCGCCTCTGCAATTGCCCGGCGCAAGTAAACCAAAGTAACTTCAATAAGTTGGGCTGACGCCTCCCGATCCGAGGTTGAAGCTTGGCCGGCGAGACTGTATTTACCGCGAAGGGCTTTCGAAGCGGGGTCCGCCGCTTTTCGGGCGTGTTTCACTGGGCATGAGACATTCCTCAACTCATGCTGCGTCGGCAAAACGAAAGGCCGGCGCGGCAGATCGCGCGAATGTCGTTCAGGATCGTCGTGGAAGGCTAGAAGGCGGGGATGGTCGATCTCTTCAGCATGTTCCGTCGGCGCCCCGCCAAGCGCGGCCGGCCAGGATTTGCGCGTCAGGATATCACCGCGCTCGGTGACGGCGTCGGGGGGCTCGTGCCCAGCCCTGTCAGGGACACACCGCCGATTGCCCGCGACCAGCCGATGCGTGCGCCGGATCAGTTCCAGACCGATTATCAGGCCGAGCCGCAGCGTGCGCAGGCGGCTCACCCCGCCAGGTCGGCCACCAGGCCCAATGGCGCCGGCGGGCCCCAGCTCCTGAAGCGGCCGGGCTACCTCGCTGTGCATAGCGTGGAAAAGAGCTTCGGTAGCCGCAAGGTGGTGCGCGGTGTCAGCATCTACGTGCGCCGCGGTGAAGCGGTCGGCCTGCTCGGTCCGAACGGCGCCGGCAAGACCACCGTGTTCTACATGATCACCGGCCTGATCAAGCCCGATCGCGGCGCGATCGAGCTCGACGGCCACGACGTCACCAAGCTGCCGATGTATCAGCGCGCGCGGCTCGGCATCGGCTATCTGCCGCAGGAAGCCTCGATCTTCCGCGGCCTCACCGTCGAGCAGAACATCCGCGCCGTGCTCGAAGTGGTCGAGCCGTCGCGCAAGAAGCGCGAGCAGCAGCTCGACTCGCTGCTCGACGAATTCAACATCACGCGGCTGCGCAAATCGCCTTCGATCGCGCTGTCCGGCGGTGAGCGGCGCCGCGTCGAGATCGCGCGCGCGCTGGCGACGCGTCCGAACTACATGCTGCTCGACGAGCCTTTCGCGGGCATCGATCCGATCGCAGTCGGCGACATCCAGGATCTGGTCCGCCATCTCACCAATCGCGGCATCGGCGTGCTGATCACCGACCACAATGTGCGCGAGACGCTGGGCCTCACCGATCGCGCCTATATCGTCTATGCCGGTGAAATCTTGACCGAGGGCAGCCCGGATGAGATCGTCGCTGATCCGGATGTGCGCCGCCTTTACCTTGGCGAGGAATTCCGCCTCTAGCCCATTTTTCCAATTCGTCAAGCCGTGTACATCGGGCGCGGACTAGGATAAGCAAAAATCGGACCAACTTTTCGGGATCGGTTCTTGCTTCATGGCGCTTTCGCAGAGATTAGAGTTCCGGCAATCGCAGTCGCTGGTCATGACGCCGCAGTTGATGCAGGCGATCAAGCTGCTGCAATTGTCCAATCTCGATCTCACGACATTCGTGGAAGAGGAACTCGAGCGTAATCCGCTCCTGGAACGGGCCAACGACGAGCCCCCCGCGGGCGAGGCTCCCGCCGAGGCCCGCCAGTTCAGCGATGGCGAGGAGTCCGGCGGCCAGGGCGACGGACAGGGCGACGGACAGGGCGATGACGGCTTTGGCGGCAGCGGCGAGGCCTTCGAGCCGGGCCAGGAAGACTGGATGAACAAGGATCTCGGCACCCGCGCCGAGATCGAGCAGACCCTGGACACCGGCCTCGACAACGTCTTCTCCGAAGAGCCGGCCGAGGCTGCCGCCCGCAACGCCCAGGACGTGGCGCCGACCACCTATACGGAATGGGGCGGCGGCGCCTCCGGCGACGAGGACTACAATCTCGAAGCCTTCGTCGCCGCGGAAACCACGCTCCGCGACCATCTGGCCGAGCAGCTTTCGGTCGCCTTCGCCGGCCCTGCCCAGCGCATGATCGGCCAGTACCTGATCGACCTCGTCGACGAGGCCGGCTATTTGCCGCCCGATCTCGGCCAGGCCGCCCAGCGCCTTGGCGCCCCGCAGCAGGACATCGAGGCCGTTCTTGCCGTGCTGCAAAAATTCGATCCGCCCGGCGTTTGCGCGCGCAATTTGAGCGAATGCCTGGCGATCCAGCTCCGCGAGCTCGATCGCTACGACCCGGCGATGCAGGCGCTGGTCGAGCATCTCGATCTGCTCGCCAAGCGCGACGTCGCCTCGTTGCGCAAGCTGTGCGGTGTCGACGACGAGGACATCGCCGACATGATCGGCGAGATCCGCCGGCTCAATCCCAAGCCCGGCATGAAGTTCGGCTCGGCCCGTTTGCAGACCATGGTGCCTGACGTCTATGTCCGCCCGGGTCCGGACGGCGGCTGGCATGTCGAGCTCAACAGCGACACCTTGCCGCGCGTGCTGGTCAACCAGACCTATTATTCCGAGCTGTCGAAGAAGATCGGCAAGGACGGCGACAAGTCCTATTTCACCGACGCGCTCCAGAACGCGACCTGGCTGGTGCGAGCGCTCGACCAGCGCGCCCGCACCATCCTGAAAGTCGCAACCGAGATCGTGCGCCAGCAGGACGGCTTCTTCACCCACGGCGTGGCGCATCTGCGGCCGCTGAACCTGAAGGCCGTCGCCGACGCCATCCAGATGCATGAATCCACGGTGTCGCGCGTCACCGCCAACAAATACATGGCGACCAATCGCGGCACGTTCGAGCTGAAATATTTCTTCACGGCCTCGATCGCGTCGGCCGACGGCGGCGAGGCGCATTCGGCCGAAGCCGTGCGCCACCACATCAAGCAGCTGATCGATTCGGAAGCACCTGCCGCGATCCTGTCGGACGACACCATCGTGGAACGCTTGCGCGCCTCGGGCATTGATATTGCCCGCCGCACGGTCGCGAAGTACCGCGAAGCCATGCGCATTCCATCCTCGGTGCAACGCCGTCGCGACAAGCAGAGCGCTCTTGGTAACGTCCTCTCCAACGCAATGCCCGATCGCTCCCGCAACCCCGAGCCGGCCTGATTGCGCTGGCGCGAAATCGCGCTACTCTCCTTCCCCCATTCGCGACCGATCCAAGCACGCGCATGATCCGGAAAAGTGTGAAGCGGTTTTTCGAACGGATCACGCGCAGGGAACAAGCCCGGCTGCGATGACGCGTCGTCGCAGCGGGCGCAAACCAAGCGAGGCATCACATGACTCTTCGGATTTCGGGCAAGAGCGTCAGCGTCGGCGAGGCCCTGCGCGGCCGCGTGACCGACCGGACCGAAGAGGTCCTGCGTAAATATTTCGACGGCAATTATTCCGGCCACATCACGCTCAGCAAGGACGGTTTCGGCTTCCGGACCGACTGTGCGCTGCACCTCGATTCCGGAATTACGCTGGAAGCCGATTCGAACGCGCCGGACGCCTATGCCAGCGCCGACCAGGCGCTGCTGATGATCGAGAAGCGGCTCAAGCGCTACAAGAGCCGGCTCAAGGACCGCTCCGCCCGCAAGGCCCACGTCGCGTCCGCCGCGCTCGCGGCCATGGATGCCACGAGCTACGTGCTGGAAGCGCCGGGCGAGGGTGAGGACGAGGAAGAGGTCACCGGCTACAGCCCCGTCATCATTGCCGAGGCCACCACCGCCCTGAAACCGCTGTCGGTGAGCGAGGCCGTCATGGAGCTCGACCTCAGCGGAGCGCCCTGCCTGGTATTCCAGCATGGTTCCAGCGGCCGGGTGAACATCATTTACCGCCGCGCCGACGGCAATGTGGGCTGGATCGACCCGCCGGGGGCCAAACCGGACGGCTAGGGCCGGAACCGGGCCCCGTAGCATCCGCAGGCCTTAACAATGACCGGGGCAAAGCCGCACGCAGCAGTTGGCACCGGGATTGCGTTGGAGTAGAAGCGCCCCACATCAGGATCGGGGCTAAGTCCTCTTCCTGCTTCACCTTCTTGACGCCGGCCCGGCATGGTTTCTCTCCAAGCTGGCCAATTCGGAACCTGACGGTTTAATTCACCTCGGAAAATTTCCATGCCGATTACCGATCTGGTCGCACCCGAGGCGATTCTCCCGGCATTGAAGGTCAACAGCAAGAAACAGGCGCTCCAGGAGCTCGCGGCGAAGGCCGCCGAGCTGACCGGGCAGAACGAGCGCTCCGTGTTCGAGGTGCTGCTGCAGCGTGAGAAGCTCGGCACCACCGCGGTCGGCTACGGCGTCGCCATTCCGCACGGCAAACTGCCCAAGCTGGAAAAGATCTTCGGCCTGTTCGCGCGGCTCGATCGCCCGATCGATTTCGAGGCGATGGACGGCCAGCCGGTCGATCTCGTCTTCCTGCTGCTCGCCCCCGAAGGCGCCGGCGCCGATCATCTCAAGGCGCTCGCCCGCATCGCCCGTCTCCTCCGCGACCAGGACATCGCCAAGAAGCTCCGCGCCTCGCGCGATGCCCAGGCGATCTATTCGGTGCTCGCCCTGCCGCCGGCGACCGCGGCGTAATTTCTCACTGACTGCGAGAGTGCGAGTGTTTCATCTCGCTCTCGTACCCTGGACGCGAGAGTTGAGCGCGCCGTAGCCTCACACTCCGTCATTGCCGACGCGAAGACATCATTGCGCAAATGAAAACGGGCACGCCTTCGTCTGAAGACGTGCCCGCTTGAAACTCTATTCGTGCGACGCGCGCGTGCTCAGTGCACGCTCACCGCTTGCAGCTCGTTGCTCCAGGCGTTGGCGACCGCGGCTTCGCGGCTGTCGGTCAGCATGATCGGGGTGCCGTCGGCGGCGTGGAGCGCGAAGAGCTTGAGGCCCGGCGCGATTTTCGGCGCCTCGGGAAACAGGCCCGGAACGTCTTCGGAGCGGATCTGCTTCACATAGGCGATGTGGCCTTCGCCGAGGGTTGCCAGCGTCTCCGGAGAGACGTTCTTGGCTTCGTATTCGAACGCAACGTGACCTTCACTCATGGTCTCGACTCCTTCACAGAAACTAAGCGGTCGAGTCCGCTACTCGTTCCATTATTCGTGCTCATTGATAGCGATTGTCTTAACGATCCTCTCCGGTTCCGGCCGGGCCAGATCGATCGACAACAACCCGTTCTTCAGATCCGCACCCAGCACCAGCATCCCCTCCGCCAGCACGAAGGTGCGCTGGAAGTGGCGCGCGGCGATGCCGCGATGGATGTATTGCCGGGTCTTGTCGTCCTGCTGCCGCCCGCGGATCACGAGCTGGTTTTCCTCAATGCTTACATCGAGTTGGTCGCGGGTGAATCCGGCGACCGCCAGCGTGATGCGCAGCCGCTCGGGCTGGCCGTCGGACCGGTCGCACCGCTCGATATTGTAGGGCGGGTAACCGTCGGCGCCTTTGACGACGCGGTCGAGCACGCGCTCGATCTCGTCGAAGCCCAGAAGGAACGGACTGGAAAGCGTTGGAACACGAGACATAGTTTACAAAGTCCTCTCGAAGCGACTTTGGCATTTCAGGGCCCTGAAACGGCACCCCTTGGTCAGCAATATGGTCATATCCCCATGTCGGTTCAAGGACGTAGCCGGGGCTGTGGATGGACCGTCCCGGCCATCCTCGACCTTGACAAGCCGGGCACGACGAATCTGCGGGCGATTTATCCCAATGAAAACAACCCCCCGGCTACTGTGCATGGGGTTGTTTTCGCCGTTTTGGTCGCGGACCTGCGAAATCGGTCAGGCCTCGATCCGCGTCCGTCCGTCGTCGCTGAACAGATGCAGCTTTTGGCGCACCGCTGCGACGCGGATTTTCTGGCCGATCGGCGGCGCCTCGGAGCCGGGAATGCGGACGATGACCTCGCCGGGCGGCAGCTCGCCCGGATTGGCTGCGATGCGCTGCTCGTCCTGCGCCCGCGTGCCATAGACGAAGGTTTCGGCGCCGACACGCTCGATCGCCTCGACAGTCAACGCAAGCGCGACGCCGCCGGCGGGCGTCTGGTCGGTGATGACGAAATCCTCGGGACGGATGCCGAGGATGCCGGCGTCGGCGCTGCCGAGCTGCGATTTGATCTCGTCGGCGCGCGTCGACATCAGATTCATCGGCGGCGCCCCGATGAAGGAGGCGACGAAGGTCGTGGCCGGCTTCTCGTAGATCGCCAGGGGATTGCCGACCTGCTCGACCTTGCCGCCATTCATCACCACGAGAATGTCGGCGAGCGTCATCGCCTCGAGCTGGTCGTGGGTGACGTAGATCGACGTCGTGTTGAGCCGGCGCTGCAATTTGCGGATCTCGACGCGCATCGCGATGCGCAGTTTCGCGTCGAGGTTCGACAGCGGCTCGTCGAACAGGAACACCTTAGGCTGGCGCACAATGGCGCGGCCCATCGCGACGCGCTGACGCTGGCCGCCGGACAATTGTCCGGGCTTGCGATCGAGCATGGTGCCGAGCTCGAGAATGCGCGCGGCTTCCTGCACTCGCGTCTCGATCTCGGGCTTCGGCATGCCGCGATTGCGCAGGCCGTAGGCCATGTTGTTGTAGACGCTCATATGCGGATAGAGCGCGTAGTTCTGGAACACCATCGCGATGTCGCGATCGGCCGGCTCGACCTGGTTGACGACGCGTCCGCCGATGTCGATCTCGCCCGAGCTGATGGTCTCGAGCCCCGCAACCATCCGGAGCAGCGTTGACTTGCCGCAGCCCGATGGACCGACCAGCACGCAGAACTGCCCGTCGGCGACATCGACGTCGACGCCTTTGATCGCCTCGAAACCGTTGGGATAGGCCTTGCGGACGTTGCGCAGGGTAACATTGGCCATAGGCCTACTTCTCCGTTTCGATCAGGCCCTTCACGAACAGGCGCTGCAAAAGCACGACGATCGCCACTGGCGGCAGCATCGCGAGCACCGCGGTCGCCATCGCGACCGACCATTCCGTGAGTGCGTCCTTCACATCGATGATCTTCTTGAT
Source organism: Bradyrhizobium sp. Bra64 (assembly GCF_024519875.1). Taxonomy (NCBI): domain Bacteria; kingdom Pseudomonadati; phylum Pseudomonadota; class Alphaproteobacteria; order Hyphomicrobiales; family Nitrobacteraceae; genus Bradyrhizobium; species Bradyrhizobium sp. Bra64. The sequence continues at coordinate 255,883 of NZ_JALJRD010000007.1, forward strand.
GCCGATCACGATGGTCTGCATGTCGTCGCGCGTGGTGATCAGGAGCGGCCAGAGATACTGGTTCCAGCCGTAGATGAAGAGGATGACGAACAGCGCGGCGATGTTGGTCACCGAGAGCGGCAGCAGCGTATCGAAGAAGAAGCGGATCGGGCCGGCGCCATCCATCTTCGAGGCCTCGACCAGCTCCTTCGGGATGGTCATGAAGAACTGCCGGAACAGCAGCGTCGCCGTCGCGGACGCGATCAATGGCAGGATCAGGCCGGAATAGGAATCCAGCATGTGCAGGTCGGACGTGATCTTGTAGGTCGGGAAGATGCGCACCTCGACCGGCAGCATCAGCGTGACGAAGATGGTCCAGAACGTCGCCATGCGGAACGGGAAGTTGAAGAACACGATGGCGTAGGCCGAGAGGATGGAGATCGCGATTTTTCCGACCGCGATCCCCACCGCCATGATGAAGCTCGCCATCAGCATGCTGCCGACCGGCTCGCGCGTGGTCCTGCCGGCACCGGAGACGATGGTGTTCCAATAGGTCTCGAGCGCGTGGCTGCCGGGATAGAGCGGCATCTGGCCGTTGGCGATGACGGTGTTGTCGTGGGTGGACGCGATGATCGCGAGATAGACCGGGAAGGCGACCACGGCCACGCCGGCCAGCAGCACCAGGTGAGGCAACAGATTTCCAAATCGGCGATGCTCTACCATGGCTCAGTAATGCACTTTCTTTTCGACGTAGCGGAACTGGATCGCGGTGAGCCCGATGACGATGATCATGAGGATCACCGATTGCGCCGCCGAGCCGCCGAGATCGGAGCCGGCCTTGCCGTCGAGAAACACCTTGTAGACCAGCGTCGACGTGGATCCGTTCGGGCCGCCTTCGGTTGCGGTGTCGATGATGCCGAGCGTGTTGAAGAAGGCATAGGTGATGTTGACGACGATCAGGAAGAACGTCGTCGGCGACAGCAGCGGGAAGACGATGGTCCAGAACCGCCGCGCGGGCCTCGCCCCGTCGATCGCGGCCGCCTCGATCACGCTCTTCGGGATCGACTGCAGGCCGGCGAGGAAGAACAGGAAATTGTAGCTGATCTGGTTCCAGACCGCGACGATGACGATCAGGATCATCGCATGGTTGCCGTTGAGCACAGGATTCCAGTCGATGCCGTTGCGCTGGAGCGCGCGCGCGATCATGCCGAGCCCCGGCTGGAACATGAAGATGAACAGCACGCTCGCCACGGCAGGGGCGACGGCATAGGGGATGATCAGGAAGGTGCGATAGATCTGCACGCCCGCGATGTTGCGGTTCGCCATGACGGCGAGCAGGAGTCCGATGGCGAGCGAGAAGAACACCACGAGCAGCGAGAAGAAGAAGGTGGTGCCGATCGCGTGATAATATTCGGGCGTCTTCAGCAGGGTGACGTAATTCTCGAACCAGACGAACTCGGTCGAGAGCCCGAAGGCATCCTGCACCAGGAAGGATTGCCAGAGCGCCTGCGCCGCCGGCCAGTAAAAGAAGATCAGGGAGATCGCAAGCTGCGGAAATACCAGGAGGCAGGCGAGGAGCCTGCCTGAGAAGATCGCCCGGTTCTCCATGAAGCCCCCGCCTCAATTGTGTGATCGTGGCTGCGGCCCGTCCGCAGCCACGATGTGACGACGCTACTTGGTCGCGGTGCGCTCGAACTGACGCAGCATCTGGTTGCCGCGCGAGACCGCGGCATCGAGCGCCTCCTTGGCCGACTTCTTGCCGGCGAGCGCTGCCTCGATTTCTTCGGACCAGACGTCGCGCATCTGCACCATTCCGCCGAAGCGCAGGCCGCGGGAGTTGTCCGTCGGCGGCTTGTTGGTCAGTTCCTTCAGCGGCACTTCGAGAATCGGATTCTTCTCATAGAAGCCCGACGCCTTGGTCTTGTCGTAAGCCGCCTTGGTGATCGGCAGATAGCCGGAGACCTCGTGCAGGTAGACCTGGCGGTCCGTGTCGGACAGGAAGGTGAAGAACTTCGCGATGCCCTTGTACTCTTCCTTGGACTTGCCGCCCATGACCCACAGTGAAGCGCCGCCGATGATGGAGTTCTGCGGCGCGTCCTTGGCGTCCGGGAAATAGGGCATCGGAACCGCCGTATAGTTGAACTTCGCGTTCGCCTTGACGTTCGGATAGAAGGCCGAGGACGTCATGTAGAGCGCGCATTCGCCGGAGGTGAAACGACCTTCGCCGGTGTTGGTGCGACCCGAATAGTCGTAGCTCTTGTCCTTTTGCAGCTCGACGAGATTTTCCAGAAGCTTGGTCTCGAGCGGATTGTTGAATTCCAGCACGGTGTCGAAGCCGTCGAGCCCGTTGGCCTTCGTGCCGATCGGGATATTGTGCCAGGCCGAGAACTGCTCGATGAAGCCCCAGGTGACCCAGGACGACGAGAAGCCGCAGGTCGGGCTCGTCGCATGCAGCTTCTTGGCATCCGCGAACACCTCGGGCCAGGTCTTCGGCGGCGCGTCGATGCCGGCCTTCTTCAGGGCGTCGAGGTTGGCCCACATGACCATGCTCGACGAGTTGAACGGGAACGAGAGCATCTCGCCCTTCGCGGTCGAGTAGTAGCCGGTGATTGCCGGCAGGTAGGACTGCGGATCGAACTTCTCGCCCTGCTCCTTCATGAGATCCGAGACGGGCTTGATGGCGCCCTTGGCGGCCATCATGGTCGCGGTGCCGACCTCGAACACCTGCATGATGCCCGGTGCGTTGCCGGCGCGGAACGCCGCGATGCCGGCGTTCAACGTGTCGGCATAGCTGCCCTTGAAGGTCGGGACGATCTTGTAGTCGCCCTGAGACGCGTTGAAATCGTTGGCAAGCTTGACCACGACGTCGTTGTTCGGGCCGGTCATCGCGTGCCACCACTGGATTTCGGTCACGGCCCACGCGGGCGAAGCGCCCGAACCAACCATGGCTGCAACAGCGGCAGCCGCTCCAAAGCGTCGAAGAGCCATCAAGTAAACCTCCCTTGGGTCGTCAAAATGATCGCTTGCGCTAGCAGCGCCATATGACGTTCACATGACTGTGTAAGCGGCCGAAACGAAAGCGGCAAGCGCTGGAAAAGGGAAGCCGTCAAATAGGCGAATGCCGAGCGTGCAGCCGCCTCCGTTCGCGGTGCACATGCGCGCCCGCGCCGCAGTGCGGCATTGGATCTGTGAGGCTGACGAACAGGCCGCGGGTTCAAAACCTCTCCCGCTTGCGGGAGAGGTCGCGCGTAGCACGGGTGAGTGTTCTCTCCTCCGGGGGATTGTCCCATTGCGGAGACACCCTCTCCCCAACACTCCCCCGTAAGCGGAGGAGGGAGCGCACTTGCGCTGCCGCTCGATCTTCGTCCTATCTCAGCGCTTGCGCTCGGGGCCGCAGACGGTGCCCTTCTCGACCATCGCGTCGATCTCCGCCTTGGAGTAGCCGAACTCGCCCAGCACTTCCTGGGAGTGCTGGCTGAATTTCGGCGGCAGGCGGCGCAGGCTCGGCTTGCTGCGATCGAGCCGGATCGGCGAGGCGACACCCTTGTACCAGTCCTTCTCGATGATGTCGCCGCGATGGATCGTGTGCGGGTTCGTCAACGCCTGGTCGATCTTCTGCACAGGGCCCGCCGGCAGGCCCGCGGCAAGCAGGCGATTGCACAGCGGCTCGGCCTCGTGCTGGCTGAACACGGCGGCAAGCTCGGCCCGCAGCGCCTCGCGATTGGCGATGCGGTCCTTGTTGCGGGCGAAGCGCGGATCGGTGCCGAGCTCGGGCTTGCCGATCTCCTTGGCGAGCTTGCGGAAGGTGCCGTCATTGCCGACGCCGATGAAGATGTCGTCGGTCTTGGTCGGGAAGATCGCGTAGGGCACGAGGTTGGGATGCTCGTTGCCGGTGAGCGACGGCGGCTTGCCATGCATGAAATAGTTCGCAGTGTGCGGATGCATGATGGCAAGGCCGGTCTCGTACAGCGTCGTCTCCAGGAACTGCCCCTGGCCCGAGCGCTGCCGCTCCGACAGCGCCATCAGGATGCCGATCGCCGCATACAGCCCGGTGGTGATGTCGACCAGCGGCACGCCGATCCGCATCGGCCCGCTCTCGGGCGAGCCGGTTGCAGCGATCATGCCGGTCATGGCCTGGATGATGGCGTCATAGCCGGGATTGCCGCCGCGCGGCCCGTCGGCGCCGAAGCCGCAGATCCGGCAATGCACGAGGCGCGGGAATTTTTCGCGCAGCACCTCGCTGCCGATGCCCCATTTCTCCAGCGTGCCCGGCTTGAAATTCTCGATCAGGACGTCGGCCGTCTCCAGCATCTTGAGCAGAACAGTTCGGCCGCCTTCGGAGGCGAGGTCGAGGCCGATCGAGCGCTTGTTGCGGTTGATGCCGACGAAATAGGCCGCGTCCTCCTCGTGGAAGGGCGGGCCCCAGTCGCGCACCTCGTCGCCGGCGGGCGGCTCGACCTTGATCACGTCGGCGCCATGGTCGGCGAGAATCTGGGTGCAATAGGGGCCGCCGAGCACGCGCGTGAGATCGATGACGCGCAGTCCACTCATTGCGCCTGGTGCGGCTCCAGAACTGGCGGCTTCAGTCATGCCTTCGCTTCCCCTGTGTCGATCATTGATCACAGGCCTAGCGAGGTTTTTTTGCCCCAGCAATGGCTTGGTGCGTAGGGGCGTATGCGGTGCCGCCGCGCCATCCCGCGGGATGGCAAATCAAGAATCTGGCAAATCGAACCGAAGCGGCCGGCCCGAGGGGGATCCCGGGCCAGCCAATCCGCCGTTGGATCAGACGACCGTCAGGCGAACGTCGACATTGCCGCGCGTCGCGTTGGAATACGGGCACACCTGGTGCGCCTTCTCGACCAGCGCCTCGGCCTCCGCGCGGGCAAGGCCCGGCAACGAGACGGCGAGATCGATGTCGAGCCCGAAGCCGCCGGCCGAGCGCGGGCCGATGCCGACCGTCGAGGTCACGGAGGCATCGCCGGGAACCTTCGGGCCGCCTTGCGAGGCCACGAACTTCATCGCGCCGATGAAGCAGGCGGCATAGCCGGCCGCAAACAGCTGCTCGGGATTGTTGCCTGCGCCGCCGCCGCCGCCGAGCTCCTTCGGCGTGGTGAGCTTGACGTCGAGCGCGCCGTCGAGGGTCGCAGCATGGCCGTCACGGCCGCCGGTGGCTTTTGCGCTGGTCTTGTAGAGGACGTTCACGGACATTTTCGTCTCCTCAGGTCTTCGGGTTGGGGTGACGCTTCTATCGCAAACAATTAGATTGTGTGCAATTGAAATCAGACTGTCTCACATTTAATTGTTCGCAATTGAATGTGCCGCCCGCCGGGCCCAGAATGAGGAAAGCCCCGTGAGATTCTCCATGCCCCGGAAACATCCGGCAGCGGACCAGCCGCTTCGCCTCGACAACCAGATCTGCTTCGCGGTCTATTCCGCTGCGCATGCCTTCAACCGCGTCTACAAGCCGCTGCTGGACCGGCTCGGCCTGACCTATCCGCAATATCTGGTGATGCTGGTGCTGTGGGAGCGCGACGACGTGCCGGTCAAGGACATCGGTGAAAGGCTGTTCCTCGATTCCGGCACGCTGACACCGCTGCTCAAGCGGCTCGAGGCCGCCCATCTCGTCAAGCGCACGCGCTCGAGCGAGGACGAACGCCAGGTGCTGATCGCGCTGACGGCGCAGGGCCACGCCCTGAAGGACAAGGCGCGCGCCGTTCCGCAATCGATCCTGGCGGCGTCGGACTGCTCGGTCTCGGAACTGGTCGCGATGAAGGACGAGATCGTCGCGCTACGCGACCGGCTGAATGCGGTGATCGGGGAGTAGGGCGGTTAGCGCGGGCAATCAGAAGTATTTCTTTGCGAAAGCTCGCCCCGAGCCGGATTTAAGATATCGCTCGAATGCGACGGCGCGTGCGGCATCATCAAATGCGAAATAGGTTCGTATTCTCCAGGGACCATATTTCGACGTGTGAGGAACCTCTCCGGCATTATGCTTGGCTAAACGAGCCCGCAGGTCGTCGGTGACGCCCACATAAAAATGCTCGTGGTCGAGACTTTCGAGAATGTAGACGTACTTCGTGTCCCATACCCCCCACGAGGACAGGATACAAAACCAGTCTAAGGATGCGATTGGGAATTTGCCCAGGCCCGCCGTCGCCCTTCGGGCTACGGCGAGGCAGCCTTCGCTACGATGGGGCTTGCCCAGCCGAAGCAGGCGCAGCCTGCGAAGGCTGGTGGAGCCAGGCGGGATCGAACCGCCGACCTCTTGCATGCCATGCAAGCGCTCTCCCAGCTGAGCTATGGCCCCTTAGTCTTCCAGTTGGGTGGGTCCTGGGGGACCCGTCCCGGCCGGCGAGCCCTAAGCGACTCGCGCGGTGCACCCTTTTTCACAGATCAGGGCTGATCTCAAGTCTCTTCATCGCCGCCGACGTCACCAATGATGTCGGTCACGTCTTCGTCGCCTTCTTCCTCGTCGGGGATGAAGGTCGAATCATCGTCATCGTCGTCGTCGAGTGTCTCGTCGACCTCGATGTCGTCCTCGGATTCGGGCACCACGGCCTTGACCTTGCCGGTGTTTTCCTCGGCATCGGCCTCCTCGAGCGAGACCTCCTCGACCTCCGCCGGCTCCGGCGTGGTGTCGGCGGCTGCTGCGTGGCGGGCTTCGGCGCCGCGGGGCGCGCGCGCCGGCGCCACGGGCGCAATCGGCACGACTTCACCGGTATAGGGTGAGATCACCGGATTCTTGTTGAGGTCATAGAATTTCTTGCCCGTGGTCGGGCAAATACGTTTGGTTCCGAGTTCGGACTTGGCCACGGCAGGAATCCTGGAGATGTCTGAAAAGCGGTGCTTCACTTGGCTAGTTGGCGGCCCGCTGTCAATAGCGCATTACGGGAGAAAGACATGCCCGTGACGGCGGGGAGACCATGTGGTACCTGCCCCGGAAACCCGGCAGGGATGTTTTGGGCCTATCCAAGGACGCAATCTTGACCCATTCCGACAAGCCGACGCCGCTTCAGTCGCGCGCAAGCGGTCCCCTGACCGGGAGGGTACGGGTGCCCGGGGACAAGTCGATCTCCCACCGCGCCCTCATCCTGGGCGCGCTCGCGGTCGGCGAGACCCGGATTTCGGGCCTCCTCGAGGGCGAGGACGTGCTCAACACCGCCAAATCCATGCAGGCCCTGGGCGCCAAGGTCGAGCGCATCGGCGATTTCGCCTGGAAGGTGCAGGGGGTGGGCGTCGCGGGCTTCGCCCAGCCCAGGGCGCCGCTCGATTTCGGCAACTCCGGCACCGGCTGCCGGCTCGTCATGGGCGCCGTCGCCGGCTGCCCGATCTCGGCGGTCTTCGACGGCGATGCCTCGTTGCGCAGCCGCCCCATGCGCCGGATCCTGGATCCGTTGGAAAAGATGGGCGCGCGGGTCGTCTCCGGTGGCGAGGGCGGCCGCTTGCCGCTGACCGTCCAGGGCGCGCGCGATCCGCTGCCCATCACCTACAAGACCCCGGTCGCCTCGGCCCAGATCAAATCGGCCGTGCTGCTGGCGGGCCTGGCCGCGCCCGGCGCCACCACGGTGATCGAGTCCGAGGCCAGTCGCGACCACACCGAGTTGATGCTGAAGCATTTTGGTGCGGAGATCATCTCCGTGCCGGAGGGCCTGCACGGCCGCCGCATTACGCTCACGGGTCAGCCCGAGCTGCATGGCGCCACCGTCGTGGTGCCCGCCGATCCCTCGTCGGCGGCGTTCCCGGTCGTTGCCGCGCTGATCGTAGAAGGCTCCGATATCGTCCTGTCCGACGTCATGACCAATCCGCTGCGGACCGGTCTTTTCACGACGCTGCGCGAAATGGGCGCCTCGATCGAGGAAAGCGAGGTGCGCGGCGACGCCGGCGAGCCGATGGCGAAGCTGCGCGTGCGCGCCTCGAAACTGCGCGGAGTCGAGGTGCCGCCGGAGCGCGCACCGTCGATGATCGACGAATATCTCGTGCTGGCGGTGGCGGCCTCCTTCGCCGAGGGCACGACGATCATGCGCGGCCTGCAGGAGCTGCGCGTGAAGGAATCCGACCGCCTGGAAGCCACCGCCGACATGCTGCGCGTCAACGGCGTCAAGGTCGAGGTCTCCGGCGACGATCTGATCGTCGAGGGCCGCGGCCACGTCCCTGGCGGCGGCACAGTCGCCACCCACATGGACCATCGCATCGCGATGTCCGCGCTGGTGATGGGCTGCGCCTCCGATCGGCCCGTGACCGTCGACGACACCGCCTTCATCGCCACCAGCTTTCCGGATTTCATTCCGATGATGCGTTCGCTCGGGGCCGAGTTTTCATGATCATCGCCATCGACGGGCCCGCGGCCTCGGGAAAGGGGACGCTCGGCAAGCGTCTTGCCCACCACTATGGCTACCGTCATCTCGATACCGGCGTGATCTATCGCGCGGTGGCCTACGCCCTGATGCAGTCCGGTCATGATCTCCGGGACGAGGCGGCGGCGGTCGCGGCGGCGCTGGAACTCGATCCTGAAAAGTTCGGCAATCCCGCCCTGAAAACCCAGAAGGCCGGCGAGGGCGCCTCCATCGTCTCGGCCATCCCCAGGGTCCGCGAGGCCCTGATCAATTTCCAGCGGCAATTCGCCGCCGATCCGCCGGGAGCGGTGCTGGACGGCCGGGACATTGGAACCGTGATCTGCCCGCATGCCGACGTGAAGATCTTCGTCGTCGCCGACCCCAGGGTCCGCGCCCGCCGCCGGACCATGGAGGCCAGGGCGCGGGGCGAGGAGGCGGACGAGGCGGCCGTGCTCGCCGACATCATCCAGCGCGACGAACGCGACAAGAACCGGCCGATTGCGCCCCTGAAGCCGGCCGCCGATGCTTACTTGCTAGATAACTCCCAACTGGATATAGAGGGCGGCGTCCGGGCCGCCATCGACATTATCGAGGCCGTCCGAGCGGGCCGGTCGCGGGGTTAAGCCGCTGCCGTCATTGGAGGAAGCGCCCGCTCCCGCTCTATGAGGTCGATACCTTCGGTCCCTGTTTCGGGGCCGTCGCGATCCAGGCTCCGGACACAGATTTCCACGTATCGAACGCGCGGGCCTCAGCCGGCCCGCTTCCGCTGTTCCGCCTCCAGGCCGGAGCAGCGAGCGGTCGCTCGAAGGTCTTGCGGACCTTCCGACACTGCGCGTGCGATCCGCCCATGAACCCAACGGCCGGCACGACATCCGCAACTGGAGAACAAATGGCTTCGACTTCCGCTGATACCTATAGCCCGTCGCGTGACGATTTCGCCGCGATGCTCGACGAGTCCTTCGCAGGCGGCAACCTGCAGGAAAGCTCCGTCGTCAAGGGCAAGGTGGTTGCAATTGAAAAGGACATGGCCGTCATCGACGTCGGCCTGAAGACCGAGGGCCGCGTCGCCCTTCGCGAATTTTCCGGCCCCGGCCGTGACAGCGAGATCAAGGTCGGCGACGAGGTGGAAGTGTTCCTCGATCGCATCGAGAACGCCCTCGGCGAAGCCGTGCTGTCGCGCGACAAGGCGCGCCGCGAAGAGAGCTGGGGCAAGCTCGAGAAGGCGTTCCAGAACAACGAGAAGGTCAACGGCGTCATCTTCAACCAGGTCAAGGGCGGCTTCACCGTCGACCTCGACGGTGCCGTGGCCTTCCTGCCGCGCTCGCAGGTCGACATCCGTCCGATCCGCGACGTTGCGCCGCTGATGAACAACTCGCAGCCGTTCCAGATCCTCAAGATGGACCGCCGCCGCGGCAACATCGTGGTGTCGCGCCGCACGGTTCTCGAAGAGACCCGCGCCGAGCAGCGCCAGGAGCTGGTGCAGAATCTCGAAGAGGGTCAGGTCATCGACGGCGTGGTCAAGAACATCACCGATTACGGTGCGTTCGTTGATCTCGGCGGCATCGACGGCCTGCTGCACGTCACCGACATCGCGTGGCGCCGCGTCAACCACCCGACCGAGGTGCTCTCGATCGGCCAGACCGTGAAGGTCAAGATCATCAAGATCAACCACGAGACGCACCGCATCTCGCTGGGCATGAAGCAGCTGCTGGACGACCCGTGGCAGGGCATCGAAGCCAAGTACCCGCTGGGTGCCCGCTTCACCGGCCGTGTCACCAACATCACCGACTACGGCGCGTTCGTCGAGCTCGAGCCGGGCATCGAAGGCCTGATCCACGTTTCCGAGATGTCGTGGACCAAGAAGAACATGCACCCCGGCAAGATCGTCTCGACCTCGCAGGAAGTCGAAGTGCAGGTGCTGGAAGTCGATTCCGTCAAGCGCCGCATCTCGCTCGGCCTCAAGCAGACCATGCGCAACCCCTGGGAGGTCTTCGTCGAAGGTCACCCGACCGGTTCGACGGTCGAAGGCGAGGTCAAGAACAAGACCGAATTCGGTCTGTTCCTGGGCCTCGAGGGCGACGTCGACGGCATGGTCCATCTCTCCGACCTCGACTGGAAGCTTCCGGGCGAGCAGGTGATCGACAACTACAAGAAGGGCGACATGGTGAAGGCCGTGGTGCTCGATGTGGACGTCGAGAAGGAGCGCATCTCGCTCGGCATCAAGCAGCTCGAAGGCGACCCATTCGCCGAGCCGGGCGATGTCAAGAAGGGCGCGGTCGTGACCTGCGAAGTGCTCGAAGTGAAGGAGAGCGGCATCGAGGTGAAGATCGCCGGTACCGACTTCACCACGTTCGTCAAGCGCTCGGAGCTCGCCCGTGACCGCAACGACCAGCGCGCCGAACGCTTCGCCGTCGGCGAGAAGGTCGATGCCCGCGTGATCCAGTTCGACAAGAAGGCCCGCAAGGTCCAGGTGTCGATCAAGGCGCTCGAAGTCGCCGAAGAGAAGGAAGCCATCGCGCAGTACGGCTCCTCCGATTCGGGAGCGACGCTCGGCGACATCCTCGGCACCGCGCTCAAGAACCGCGACAGCAAGTAAGCGAGACGCAAGTTTCGCTGTCATCAAAGCCCCGGCGCGAGCCGGGGCTTTTTTGTTGGTATGGTCGTCCCGGCCTTCGCCGGGACGACGAGGAGTGTGTGGCAACGTCCCGGTCCTTCGGGGAAGTCGGCCATCGGGCCTTGTTTTCTACAAATTGGGCCGCAATTGATGTATCCAGATAAGCCAATGGTCACGCTGTGACGGCACAACGCGCGTGGTCTTTCATTTTGGAGATATTCCGATGTCGCTCGATTCGGACATCATCGTCGACCGCCGCAGGATCCGCCGCAAGCTGACGTTCTGGCGCGTGGTGGCCGCGCTGATCGCGATCGCGGCGATCGCGGGCTTCGCGCTGATCGCGACACCCGGTGCGCGCGGCACGTTCGCATCCGCCGGCTCGATCGCGCGGGTCCAGATCGAAGGCCTGATCCGCAGCGATTCCGATCGCACCCAGGCGCTGGAGCGGCTGGAGAATTCCCAGGCCGCCGCCGTCGTCGTCCATATCAACTCGCCGGGCGGCACCACCGCCGGCTCCGAGCAGCTCTACGATTCGCTGGTACGGCTGAAAGCGAAGAAGCCGCTCGTCGTCGTGGTCGAGGGCCTCGCCGCCTCCGGCGGCTACATCACGGCGATCGCCAGCGACCACATCGTCGCCCAGCAGAGCTCGCTGGTCGGCTCGATCGGCGTGCTGTTCCAGTTTCCCAACGTCTCCGAGCTCTTGAAGACCGTCGGCGTCAAGGTCGAGGAGGTGAAGTCGTCACCGCTGAAGGCCGCGCCCAACGGTTTCGAGCCGACCAGCCCCGAGGCACGGGCCGCGCTCGATGCGCTGGTGAAGGACTCCTACGCCTGGTTCAAGGGATTGGTGAAGGAACGGCGTGGCATGGATGACACGCTGCTCGAGAAAGTGGCCGATGGCCGCGTCTTCACCGGACGCCAGGCGATCGATCTCAAGCTGATCGACCAGATCGGCGACGAGAAGACCGCAGTGGCCTGGCTGGTCGAGCAGAAGGGCGTCAAGAAGGGTCTCTCCGTGCGCGATTACAAGCTCCAGCCGCGCTTCGGCGATCTGCCGTTCCTCAAGGCGGCCGCCGCCGTAACGCTGGAAGCGCTGGGTTTGGGCTCGATTGCGCATCAAATCGGGCAAACCGGCGTCGCACAGGCGGTCGATCGGCTCGGAATGGATGGAATGCTGGCCCTGTGGCAGCCGGCGGCGTCGAACTGACGGTACCAGAGCGAGCCGTCGAGGTTTTTCCCGTCTGACGCGTGCCGGGCCAGCCCGCTTTTTCGGCATTTGTCACGCATTTTCACGACGCTCAACCTTGATTTAGCGTCTTGACAGATCAAGGTATTTTCACGGAAATGGTCATCCGCACGCTCCCGGGTCCTATCTCTCGATGATCAAATCCGAACTTGTTCAGCGTATCGCCGAGCACAACCCGCATCTGTACCAGCGGGATGTCGAGAACATTGTGAACGCGATTCTCGAAGAGATCGTAGCGGCACTCGCGCGCGGTGACCGCGTCGAGTTGCGTGGCTTCGGTGCCTTCTCGGTCAAGCATCGCCCTGCACGCGCCGGGCGTAATCCGCGGACCGGCGCTCATGTGCCTGTCGACCAGAAGAGCGTTCCGTTCTTCAAGACCGGCAAGGAAATGCGCGAACGGCTGAATCGCGACCATCCGGATCCAGGCGCGCCAGACTGAGGCCGGCGTCGGAGTTTCCCGCGGTCGCGACGGTGCGGCCCGAAGCTTGATTCAAGGCGAGCGAAGCGAGATGCGAAAGTTTCTGACCGCGCTGATCGTGATTCCGCTGGGCCTGGTCCTGGTGACTTTCGCCGTCGCCAACCGGCATTTCGTCACGGTCTCATTCGATCCCTTCGTGTCCGACGACCCGTCTTTCTCGGTCACGCTGCCGCTGTTCCTGCTCCTGATCCTGGTGGCCGCCGTCGGTGTCCTGGCGGGCGGTTGTGCCGTCTGGTTCGGCCAGCGGCACTGGCGCCGTGCGGCGCGCCGGAACGATGCGGATGCACGGGCTGCCAGAACCGAATTGGCCGGTCTGCGGGCCCAGGCGGCCGCGGCAAGGCCCGAGCCCCAGCGTCTCCCCGTTCCCTCCGGGGTGGGCCTTTACGGGCCCGTCGGGCGAGACAAGCAGCGCGCGACGTTGTAGAAGCGGCCGCAACCGAAAACCCCGGTTTTCGGCCGCAGACCCGCGGCCTCCCTTTGCTTTGAGCCCATATCCCTCGAGAACATGTCCCTGCTCGTCAAAATCTGCGGCCTGTCCACGCCCGAGACGCTCGAAACAGCGCTCGACGGCGGTGCCGACATGGTGGGGTTCGTGTTCTTTCCGCCGTCGCCGCGGCATCTGTCGCTGGAACTCGGCCGTGACCTCGGCCGCCAGGTGAAGCGGCGCGCGCTCAAGGTCGCGCTGACCGTCGATGCCGACGACACGAGGCTCGACAACATCATGGATGCGCTATCGCCGGACATTTTCCAGCTCCACGGCAAGGAAAGCGTCGCACGGTTGCGCGACATCAAGCAGAAATTCGGCCGCCCGGTGATGAAGGCGCTGCCGGTCGAGACATCAGCCGATCTCGCCGTGCTACCAGGCTACGCTGCGGTTGCTGACCGCATCTTGTTCGACGCGAGGCCGCCGAAGGACGCGACTCGGCCGGGCGGGCTCGGCACAGCCTTCGATTGGCACCTGCTCGAAAACCTCGAGCTCAAACTGCCGTATATGGTTTCGGGCGGTCTGCATGCGGAGAACGTCGCCGAAGCCGTTCGCGTCACCCGCGCAGGCGGCGTCGATATCTCCTCCGGTGTCGAGAGCGCTCCCGGTGTGAAGGATCCGGAGATGATCAAAGCCTTCATTCGCGCCGCGCGCGCCACCCAAGAGTTGAGCGTCCGATGAACATCGCCAAACCCAATTCCTACCGCAGCGGCCCTGACGAGCGCGGTCATTTCGGCATTTTCGGCGGACGCTTCGTCGCCGAAACCCTGATGCCGCTGATCCTCGATCTGGAAAAGGCCTATACCGAGGCCAAGGCCGATCCGGCGTTCCAGGCCGAGATGAACGGCTATCTCAAGAACTATGTCGGCCGGCCTTCGCCGCTCTACTTCGCCGAGCGCCTGACCGAGCATCTCGGCGGCGCGAAAATCTACCTCAAGCGCGAAGAGCTCAACCACACCGGCTCGCACAAGGTGAACAACGTGCTCGGCCAGATCATGCTGGCGCGACGCATGGGCAAGAAGCGCATCATCGCCGAGACCGGCGCCGGCCAGCACGGTGTTGCCACCGCGACGCTGTGCGCGCGCTTCGGCCTCGACTGCGTGGTCTATATGGGCGCTGTCGACGTCGAGCGGCAGCAGCCCAACGTCATCCGCATGGAGATGCTGGGTGCAAAGGTGGTCCCGGTGCAGTCGGGCACACGCACGCTGAAGGACGCCATGAACGAGGCGCTGCGCGACTGGGTCACCAACGTGCACGACACCTTCTATTGCATCGGCACGGTCGCGGGCCCGCACCCCTATCCGATGCTGGTGCGCGACTTCCAGTCGATCATCGGCAACGAGACCAAGGTGCAGATGCAGGAGGTCGAAGGCCGGCTGCCGGATTCGCTGGTCGCCTGCATCGGCGGCGGCTCGAATGCGATGGGACTGTTCCATCCGTTCCTTGACGATTCCACCGTCGAGATTTTCGGCGTCGAGGCAGCGGGCCACGGGCTGACGCAACTGCATGCGGCGTCGATCGCGGGCGGCCGTCCCGGCGTGCTCCACGGCAACCGCACTTATCTCCTGATGGATGCCGACGGCCAGATCCAGGACGCGCATTCGATCTCGGCCGGCCTCGACTATCCCGGCATCGGCCCCGAGCATTCCTGGCTGCACGAGATCGGCCGCGTGAACTATCTCTCTGCGACCGATGACGAGGCGCTGGCTGCCTTCCAGCTGCTGTCGAAGCTGGAAGGCATCATTCCCGCGCTCGAGCCCGCGCATGCCATCGCCAAGGTGATGGAGCTCGCGCCGAAGCGGCCAAGGGATCACCTGATGGTCGTCAACCTCTCCGGCCGCGGCGACAAGGACGTCCCGCAGGTCGGCGACATCCTGAGGGGCAAGAGCAAGTGACCACGCGTATCGATACCCGTTTCGCCGAGCTGAAGAAGCAGGGCCGCGCGGCCTTCGTTACCTATGTGATGGCCGGCGATCCCGATCCGGCGACATCGCTCGAGATCGTCAAGGCGCTCTCGAAATCAGGCTCCGACGTCATCGAGCTTGGCATTCCCTTCACCGATCCGATGGCGGATGGTCCGTCGATCCAGGCCGCCGGGCTCCGTGCGCTCAAGGTCGGCATGACGCTGAAGAAGACGCTCGATCTCGTGCGCGGCTTCCGCAAGGACGACAACGTCACGCCGCTGGTGCTGATGGGCTATTACAATCCGATCTACATTTACGGCGTCGACAAGTTTTTGGCTGATGCCAAGACGGCCGGCGTTGACGGCCTGATCATCGTCGATTTGCCGCCGGAGGAAGACGACGAGCTCTGCATTCCCGCGCTGAAGGCGGGCCTGAACTTCATTCGCTTGGCGACCCCGACCACCGACGACAAGCGCCTGCCCGCGGTGCTCGCGAACACGTCAGGCTTTGTCTATTACGTCTCTATCGCCGGCATCACCGGTGCAGCGGCGGCGGATGCGAATGCCGTCGGTGAAGCTGTCGCGCGCATCAAGCGGCATACCAAGCTGCCGATCTGCGTTGGTTTTGGCATCCGCACGCCGGAGGCGGCGCGCGCCATTGCCGAGAAGGCCGATGGTTCGGTGGTCGGCACCGCGCTGGTCGATGCGCTCAAGAACAGCCTCGATTCGGAAGGGCGGGCGACCGCCAAGACCGTTAACGCCGTCGCCGAATTGACGGCGGCGCTGGCCCAGGGCGTCAAGGGCGCGCAACAGGCGGCGGAATAGGCCATAATTTCGCTTTTGGGGCGGCTGACACGGCGGGTTGCCGGGCCGAGGTCCGGCCGCCATATATCCCTTCAGGCGATCCCCTGCGCGGGGTCGCACATCGGAGCAAACCATGAACTGGCTTACCAATGTGGTCCGGCCGAAGATCCGCAACATGCTGCGGCGGGAGACGCCGGAGAATCTCTGGATCAAATGCCCGGATTCCGGACAGCTCGTGTTCTACAAGGACGTCGAGGCCAACCAGTTCGTCATCCCCGGCTCGAACTACCACATGCGCATGGGCGCGGTGGCGCGCCTGAAGTCGATCTTCGACAACGAGACCTGGTACGACGTTGCGCTGCCCGACGTCACGCCCGATCCGCTCAAATTCCGCGACGAGAAGAAGTATGTCGACCGCATCAAGGATGCCCGCGCGCGGACCAATCTGAACGACGCGATCAAGGTCGGCTATGGCAGGCTCGAAGGTGCCGCCGTCGTCGTCGCCGTGCAGGATTTCGATTTCATGGGCGGCTCGCTCGGCATGGCCGCGGGCGAAGCCATCGTGCGCGGGCTGGAGCTCGCGGTCGAGAAGAAATCGCCCTTCATCGTGTTCGCCGCGAGCGGCGGCGCGCGCATGCAGGAAGGCATTTTGTCGCTGATGCAGATGCCGCGCACCACCGTTGCGGTGCAAATGCTGCGTGAAGCAAAACAGCCCTACATCGTCGTGCTGACCAACCCCACCACCGGCGGCGTCACCGCGTCCTACGCGATGCTCGGCGACGTGCAGATCGCCGAGCCCGGTGCGCTGATCGGCTTTGCCGGCGCGCGCGTGATCGAGCAGACCATTCGCGAAAAGCTCCCCGAGGGTTTCCAGCGCGCCGAATATTTGAAGGAGCACGGCATGGTCGACATGGTCGTGCATCGCCACGAGCTGCGTCCGACCCTGGCGCGGCTCTGCCGCCTGCTGACCAAGGCGCCGGCACAGGAGACCGCATCGAAATCGGTGCAGCCAGTCGTCAGCCCGGCGCAGATCGTATCGGCGGCCGAGACGGCGCCGGCCGTGCCGCACGCGTGAACGCATCCTCTGACAGCGCAAAGCCGCCGCTCGGCGAATTGATCGGGCGGCTGTCGGCCCTGCATCAGAAGCGGATCGATCTCGGGCTGGAGCGGATGCACCGCCTGCTCGAGCGGCTCGGTCATCCCGAACGAAAGCTGCCCCCGGTGATCCATATCGCGGGCACCAACGGCAAGGGCTCGACCGTTGCCTATCTGCGCGCGACGCTGGAGGCAGCCAGCCTGCGTGTCCACGCCTACACCTCGCCCTATCTCGTCCGCATCAACGAATGCTTCCGGCTCGGCCGCGCCGGCGGCGGCGTGCTGGTCGGCGATGACGAGCTGCGCGCGGCGCTGGAAGAGGTCGAGCGTGTCAATGCGGGTGAGCCTGCGACCGTGTTCGAGCTCAAGACGGCCGCGGCGTTTCATCTGTTCGCGCAGAACCCGGCTGATGTCGTGTTGCTCGAGGTCGGCCTCGGCGGGCGGCTGGATTCGACCAATGTGATCGAGACGCCGGCGGCCTGCGTGATCACGCCGATCAGCATGGATCACATGGACTTTCTCGGTGACACCTTGACGTCGATTGCCGGCGAGAAGGCCGCGATCATCAAGCGCGGCGTGCCGGTGGTTTGTGCCGAGCAGTCGGGCGAGGCGATGGCCGTGATCGAGGCGCAGGCCAAGCGCATGCGCGCGCCGCTGTTTGCGGCGAACGAAAGCTGGCACGTCAATGTCGAGCATGGGCGCCTGGTCTATTCCGACGATCGCGGCTTGATGGATCTCACGGCGCCGCGCCTGTTCGGCCGCCACCAGTTCGACAATGCGGGTCTGGCGATCGCGACGCTGCGTGCCATCCCGAATTTCAAGATCAATCAGGCGGCGTTCGAGGCCGGCATCGTCGGTGCGGAATGGCCGGCGCGGATGCAGCGCATCACGTCGGGCGAGTTGCTCGCTCTCGGCCCACAGGGGTCCGAGATCTGGCTCGACGGAGGGCACAATGCCGAAGGTGGCCGCGTTGCGGCGGCCGCGCTCGGCGATCTCGAGGAGCGGGTGTCGCGGCCGCTGGTGGTGATCGCCGGCATGATGGCCAACAAGGACGCGCGGGGCTTTCTCGCCAATTTCGCCGGCCTGACCCGTCACATCATTGCGGTGCCGATCCCCGACACCGAGAACGCGATGCCGGTCGACCGTGTCACGGATGCCGCGCGCAGCCTCGGCATGCGCGTCGAGATTGCGCCCGGCATCGAGGCCGCGCTGCACGCCCTGGCCAAGCTCGCCTACGAGGTGCCGCCGCGCATCCTGATCACCGGCTCGCTCTATCTCGCCGGCCACGTGCTCGCCATCAACGGCACGCCTCCTGCATAGAAAGTCTCGTGTCCTGGATACGAGCTTGGGAATGCCAATGCGTTTTGCTGCGATTGCCGACGTGCACGGAAACTACCTGGCGCTGGAGGCGGTGCTCGCCGACATCCGCGTCCAGGGCATCGCCGACATCGTCAATCTTGGCGACATGCTGAGCGGCCCGCTCGATGCACGTCGGACCGTCGAGATCCTGATGAAGCTCGATGCCGTGCACGTGCTCGGCAATCACGACCGCTATCTGCTCGACCGTCCTCCGGAGAAGATGGGCTCGTGGGATCGTCCTGCTCACGCCCAGCTCAACGAAGCGCAGCTCGACTGGCTGCGCGCGCAGCCGATGACGCGGGTGTTTCGCGACCAGGTGTTCCTGTGCCACGCGACGCCCGGGAACGACGAGATCTACTGGCTCGATACCGTGCATCCCGACGGCACGGTCGCGCTATCCCCGCTCGACCGGATCGAGCAATTCGCGCAAGGCATCTCGCAATCGCTGATCCTGTGCGCCCACACCCATCTCGCCCGCGCCGTGCGGCTTCACGACGGCCGGCTGATCGTCAATCCAGGCAGCGTCGGCAGCCCCGGCTATCGCGACAAGCATCCGTTCCCGCATGTGGTGGAGGCCGGTACGCCGCATGCGCGTTATGCGATCCTCGAACTGGCGGACGGTGTCTGGCAGGTCACTTTCCGCAACATCGCCTATGATCACGAAACGATGGCCGCGCTCGCACGTCGCAATAACCAGCCGGAGCTGGCGAACGCGCTGGCGACGGGGTGGATCAAATCGTGAAAAAACAAAACGGCCGGCGTATCGCCGGCCGTTGCAGAATTCTCAGTTACTTGCGACGCGGATCAGACCGCCGACGTGATCCACTGCTGCAGCTTCGCCTTCGGCGCCGCGCCGACCTGGCGGGAGGCCATCTCGCCGCCCTTGAAGATCATCAGGGTCGGGATCGACATCACGCCATACTTCGACGCCGTCTTCGGGCTCTCGTCGACGTTGAGCTTCACGATCTTGACCTTGTCGCCCATCGCGCCGGCGATCTCGTCGAGGGCGGGCGCGATCATGCGGCAGGGGCCGCACCACTCGGCCCAGAAATCAACGACGACAGGGCCGTTCGCCTTGAGCACTTCGGCTTCGAAATCGGTGTCAGAAACCTTGCCAACGGCCATGGGAGTACCTCACTCGGTTGAAAGAATCGGCGCGACCTGGAATCGCGCCAAGGATCATGGCGTCAACCTATGAACGGCCCCTTGCCGGGTCAAGGATGCTCACGTCGACATGAAGGGATGCCAGCGCCGCGTCCAGCGCGGGAGCCGAAATCTCCATATATTCAAGGGCCTCGGTCCAGAGCAGGACGGCTCGAACAGGCTTTTGGGGATAAAGCCGGGCCAGCACCGCCCGGTACAGCGCAAGCTGCCGGACATAGGCCGCTGGCGCCTCGGTTGCACTCCTGGGCGCCGCCTGGTTGGTTTTGAAATCGACGATCAAAACCTCGTCTGGACGAACGACCAGCCGGTCGATCTGCCCCGACACCAGCGCCGGGCTGCGGCCCGGCCGCTCCAGCCTGCCGACGATGGAGACCTCCGCCCGGCTGCCGGCGGCGAAGACCGGCGCAAACCGCGGTTCGGTGATCAGGGCCAGCACCTTGTCGGCCAGTGCAACACGGTCGGTCTCGGCCCAGTCCGAGGCGTTGCGGGCCATGAAGCCGAGCGCGGCCTCGCGCCGGCGCTCGGTGGCGATGTCGGGCAGGGATTGCAGCAGCCGGTGCACCAGCGTGCCGCGTTGCAGTGCGAGCGAACGGGACTGCACTGATTCGCCGGTCCGCACCGCGCGGCCTTCCTCGGCCGACTGGCCCGACGGGCGCACTGTATCGTCTTCAAGGGTCTCGCGAGCCGCCGGCATCCGCAGCCAGTCAGGCAGCGCAATCGTCTGGTCCACGAACGTGGCCGGCGTGCCTGATGCCTCGATATCCCCGGGCCGGGCAAATCGCGTCACCTTGCCGAGCGGCGTCTCGATGATCTGCTTGTCCAGGCCCGAGCCGGCGAGGCCGGTGTCGACCAGATCGTACCAGCTCAGCTTGCGCACCGTCTTCATATTGCCGGGCATGCAACCGCCGACGATCAGACGATCGGCCGCGCGCGTCATCGCGACGTAGAGCAGGCGGCGGTATTCGTCCTCGGTTTCTTCGATCATGGCTTTGCGCGCGTCGGCGACCGGTTTGGGATCGTCGGCCTTGCGGCCGGCCCAGACCACGACCTCGCCGCCATTGCCGCGCGGCACGTGGATCAGCCGGACCCGCTGCGAGTCCGCGGGCGACGATGTGGTGTCGACCATGAACACGACCGAGGCTTCCAGGCCCTTGGCGCCGTGCACCGTCATCACCCGCACCTCGTCGCGCGAGATCTCCATGTCGCGCTTCACCTCGGTGTCGGCCGAACGCAGCCAGGCCATGAAACCCTGCAGCGAGGCCGGCGCCTTGCGCTCGTAGTTCAGCGCGAGCTCGAGGAATTCGTCGAGCGCGTCGTTGGCCTCGTGACCGAGGCGGCGCAGGATGCGCGCCCGTCCGCCGTCGCCACCGAGCAGCCAGGCGTAGAAGGCGAACGGCGTTTCCTCGCGCACGCGTGCCTCGCAGGCCTCTAGCCGCCGCAGTGCCGCGGCGAACCTCTCGCTTGTGGCTGCATGCTCGCCAAGCGCGCGGCGCAGCGATCCCTTGCGATTCCAGGCGAGCATAAACAGGTCGTCGTCATCGAGCCCGAACAACGGGCTCTTCAGGGCCACCGCGAGCGCGAGATCGTCCTGCGGAAGCAGCAGCGCGTCGGCGAGGTTCATCAGGTCGATGATCGCGATGTGCTCGGTCAGCTTGAGCCGGTCGGCGCCGGCCACCGGAACGTTGGCGTGCTTCAGCGCCTGGATCACGGCATCGAACGCATTGCCGCGCCGGCGCACCAGGATCAGCATGTCGCCATAGCGCAGCGGCCGGCGCTCGCCCTCGTGCCCCGTCAGCGTGCCGCTCTCGACCAGCCGTTTGATCTCGATCTGGATGCGGCGGGCGAGCTTGACCTCGGGACTGGTGACGGCGACGCCGTCGAACGGCGCGCGCCAGCCCTCGATGTCCTGCCGGTCGTCGGCCTCCGCAAGGTCCCATAGCTCGATCACGCTGGGACCGGCGTCGGCGAGCGCATTGTGCAGGGGATGGCCGATCTCGGGCGAATGGATGCTCTTGTAGATCTCGGGTTCACGGAAGACGTGGTCGACAGAGTGCAGGATCGACGCACCCGAGCGGAACGAATAGGTGAAGGCGACCGGGTCGAACTTCAATCCGGCCGCGGTGAACTTGCGATTCAGCTCGCGCCTGCGTGCGTCGAATTCCCGGGGCTGCGCGCCCTGGAACGAGAAGATCGACTGCTTCTCGTCGCCGACGGCGAAGATCGTGCGGTTGAGCCCCTCGCGTGCGCCTTCGCCGGCCGTGAATTCCGAGATGATGTGCGCGACGATGTCCCATTGCCGCGGGCTGGTGTCCTGGGCCTCGTCGATCAGGACGTGATCGACGCCGCGGTCGAGCTTGTAATGCACCCAGCCCGACGAGACGCGGTCCAGCATCGCCAGCGTCTTGTCGATGAGGTCGTCATAGTCGAGCAGGCCGCGCTCCTGCTTCTCGCGGCGGTAGTTCGCGGCAGCCGCGGTCGCGATATGCAGCAGGGCCGCGGTGCGGTCGCGCATGGTCACCGCGCGGCGCGTCTCGATCAGTCCACCGAGGCGCTGCGCCTCGTTCTCGAACAGGCGGGCGACCGAAGGATTGTGATCGCCAAACTTCCTGGTCAGCACCGCCTTGCGCGGCAGCTTTTCGTCGGTGAGGAAAACACCGAGATAGGCATCGACCTGCGCCGCGCCGGAAAACGCCTTTGCCTCGCGAAGGCGGCTGGCCTGGTCATTGTCCGACTTGCTGCCGTCTTCCAGCGCAAAGGCAATGTCGTCCCAGCGGGATCGCGGCAGGAACGGACCGTCGAGAATTTCCGTCTCGACGTCCTCGATGCGGTCGTTCGCGTCCACGCCCAGCGCCGCCGCCATCTGCGCCGCGGCAGCTTCCGCGTTGCCGGCCTCGTCGGTCCAGGCCATGAAATGATCGCGGCTCAGGCAAGCCTCGCGCACGACCTCCTTGAAAGTCACGTCGGCGGCGCTCGCCATCGCGGTCAGCAGTGCGCGGCCGGTGATGCTCTCCGGATCGCGGGCGGCCTCCAGCAGCACCTTCAGATTGGCGCGCTCCATCATGTCGGTCTGGTCGCGCTCGTCGATCACGGCGAAGCGTGCCGGCACGTTGGCCTCGAACGGAAACTGCTGGAGCAGACGCGTGCACAGCGCGTGGATGGTCTGCACCTTCAGCCCGCCCGGCGTTTCCAGCGCACAGGCGAACAGCTTTCGTGCGTCGCGCCGCAGTTTTGTATTGGGATGCGGGATGCCGACGGCGCGGATCGCCGCGTCGAGTGCCGTGTCGTCCAGCGTGACCCAATGACCGAGTGTGGTGAACACGCGCTCGGCCATGTTGGCGGCAGCGGCCTTGGTGAAGGTGATGCAGAGGATCTTTTCCGGCGGCACGCCCGCCAGCAGCAGACGGATCACGCGCTGCACCAGCACGTGCGTCTTGCCCGAGCCGGCATTGGCCGACACGAAGGCCGACGAAGTCGGATCGGACGCGCGGGCCTGCCTGGCGCGCACTTCATCCGGGATGGGGCGCGGAGCCTTCACCATTCCTCGATCCCCAGGCCGCCGGCCGCCGACCATTCCTTGATGCGGGCGAGATCGTCATAGGTGCCGTAGCGGTTGGTCCACATCGGCAGGTTCAGCGAGGTGTATGGCTGATTCTCGTCCTCGAAGGCGCGGATCAGCGCCTCCAGCTTGGCCCTCGCTTCTGCGGCCGCGGTGTCCGGCGGCTGCGGCTCGTCGCCTTGCTTGAATTTGAGCTCGAGGATGCGCTCCTCGCCGGGCGGATTGTTGCCGCTGAGACGAACATAGACGAGCTGGCTCACCGAGGCGCCGGCGTCGATGTCGGGAAAGCCGCCCTCGCGCAGGATCGCGGCTTCCAGCGTGAGCTGCGGCGACAGGCCCATGCGGACCTGCTTGCCGGTCGGCGGCTGGCCGGTCTTGTAGTCGAGGATGGCGTAGCGGCCGCCCTGGCGCCGCTCGATGCGGTCGGCGCGGGCGGAGAGCTGGAAGCTGCGCTCGTTGTCGAGCCGGATCGAGATCTGGCCGCGGGTCTCGGCAGCGATCGCTTCGATGGTGCCGCGCCGCGCCGTCTCCCACTCGCCGAACCAGCGCGCGATGCGCTGGAAGCGCGGCCACCACAGCGCGCGCGCTTCGGGCCGCTCCATCAACGGCGCAAAATGCTTCTCCCCGATCGCGCGCAGCACGCCGGCGGGATCGTCGGGCAGATTCGTTGCATAGGTTTCGGTGAACTCGCCGAGCGCCTCGTGGATCGCCGAACCGCGGTCGGCGGCCGACAGCGGCATGTCGACCGGATCGAGCACGTCGAGCCGCAGGATGTGCTTGGCGTAGATCGTGTAGGGATCGCGCAGCCAGTCCTCGATCGCGGTGACGGACATTTTCAACGGCCGCGTGGCGCGCGGCGGCCGCGGCTCGGGCTGCTTGATCGGCGTGACCTCGGCGGGCTGATCCAGTGCGCTCGCAAACTGCACGTATTTTTCGCCGGCGCGAATGGCGGCCTTCCAGTGCGCGTCGCCCGCGACCGCCTCCAACCGGTGCAGGAAGCGCGAGGCCACCGCCGGCGCGCCGCCGGCCTTGGCGGAATGGGTGAGGATCACTTCATCTCCGCCGAGCAGCTGCGCAAAATCGTGTGCAGAGAGGCCGATACGGCGCTCCGGCAGATCGAGGCCGAGCTCGTGCCGCATCGGTCGGCTCAGCCAGGGATCGATGCGCGGCGCCGGCGGCCAGACGCCCTCGATCAGCCCGCCGACGATGACGCGGTCGGCCTGCATCAGGCGCGATTCCAGCGGGCCGTAGATTTGCAGGCGCGCGCCCGGTCTGTCCCGCCGCCGCACCGCGCGATCGCTGAACGCGGTCTGGAACACGTCGGGATAGTCGGGCAGCGGCACCATCAATCCGCTCGTCGTGCCGCCGCGCAGGAGATCGTCGAAGGCGCTCGCGAGTGCGAGGCCCTCGCGTTCCTCGAAAGCCAGCGGGATGCCCTGCTCGTCGCGCGACAGTTCGATCAGGATCTCGCGATGCCGGTGCGCGAGCTCGGCAAAGTCATACGGTTTCGACGACGCCAAGCTCTCCATCGGCGCCAAGGCTCGTCGCAAGGCATCGATCAGTGCCTGGACGCCGTCGAGATCCTCCGCCTTCAGACGCGCGCGCGGCTCCGCGCGGTGCAGGGCGGAAACCTCGCTGCGCCACAGCTTTGCCAACTCCTCGCGAAAACGATTGAACTCGCGCAGCAGCCCGGCCGTGCCCGCAGGCGGGCGCGTGCCGCGCAAGACCGCGAGCTCGAGGTCTTCGATCGCGGCCTTCCACGCGCCAGGTCGCCGTCCGAGCCGGCACAGCGGATGTTTCAGCATCGCCAGCAGCGTCGGCGGCTCCAATCCCCTGGTCGCCGCTTCCGATGCCAGACGCGCGAAAACGCCGGCAGAGGTTTCCATCAAAACGTCGCCGCCGGAATCGTCGAACGCGAGATCCCATCGGGTCAGCGCCGCCATCACCCGCCGCGCCAGCGCGCGATCCGGCGTGACCAAAGCCGCCGATTTATCGAGATGCCGCGCCTCGCGCATCGCGATGGCGATGGCGAGCGCTTCCATCTCGGGATTGGGCGCTTCGACCACAGCGAGATTGCTCATGCCGGCGGTGATCTTCGCGGCCACGTCCGGCTGCTTCAGCCGGTCGTGCCAGACTTCCGTCTTGGCCGAAGGCCGCATCGATTCGGACGCCAGGAGATCGCGACCGCCTTCCGCCGGTGGTTGGAGACTGTCGACGTCGCTGCGCTTGATGCCAAAACGATCCAGCAGCGCATGCATGGCGTATTGCGGATGGTTCGACGCCGGATGCTCGACGAATTTGCCGAGCGCATCGCGCACGCCGCCGATGGTCCGCCAGGCGTCGTCGTCGAGATCGGTGTCGAGGCCCGGCAGCACCACCGCCCCATGCGGCAGCGAAGCGACCGCGTGGAGGAATTTTGCGGTGGCCGGCATCGAGCCGGTCGAACCCGCGGCGATCACGGGTCCACGGGGATGCGCGGTCAGCCGTTTTGCTTCCGCCGCGATCAGGAGATCGCGCCGCGCGGCGGGCTCGATCCGGTTGATCTCGGCGAGGTGGCCGGGCCAGGCGATGTGCGCGATACGCAGGAATTCGAGCGAGTGCTGCCAGTAGCGATCGAGCAGGTCCGGCACCAGCCCATCGAGCGCGCTCCAGTCGACGCCGCGCGTGACCATATCGTCGATCAGGCGTGCGAGATCGGAAGCCAGCGCCAGCGTCGAGGCGGGCCCGCCGACCACCAGTGGCGACAGTACCGGACCCTTGGCCCAGGCCGCGACGAGTTGCGCCAGCGTCAGCCGCCGTTCGAGCTCGCCGAGCCGCGGCGGAATGTCGAGCGGCGTTGCGCCGGAAAACTGCTCGCCTTCATCGGCAAAGGCGAGTTCGTCCTCGTCGATGTCGCCGAGCGCGACGATGCGCGGCAGCACGACGGCGTCGGCCTTCATCTCGTCGAGGAAGATCTCGCGGACGACCCGCATGGCGCGCCTTGTCGGCAGGTACAGCGTAGCGTCCGCCAGTCGCGCCGGCTCCTTGCGTGCCTCGAAGCCGTCGACCAGCCGGCCGTCGAGCAGGCTCGAGACGACCGTGCGCAGGAACGGAACTGAGATGGGAACACTGAAAACGCGCATCGGCTGCCTGATTCGGGGATCAGGCGCCAATATAGGGGGGCGGACTCAAATGGATATGGGTGCGGGGAGATCTTCCCCGCTGTTCGCTGGGCTAGAACAGGTGCTGCAGGGTGGGCAAAGGCGCACTTGCGCCGTGCCCACCTTGTCTGCCGCGAGTTTCAGCTTGGTTGGTTGGCATGCTTCCGCCTTCGCTCTTCGAGCCACGGCGGACAAGTCGCTTTGCCCACCCTGCGGCACCGTGTTCGAGGCGACTTACGCCACGCTCTCCAGAAACGCCTCTTCCGCCGCGTGCACGGCGTCCGGCGTGCCGACATGCATCCAGACACCGTCGAGGCGGAGGCCGAACAGCCGCTCCTGCTCGCCCGCGCGGTCGAACATCTTCGTCAGCGAGAATTCGCCCTGCGGCGCGTCGGCGAAGATCGAGGGCGACATGATCGCGGCGCCCGCGTAGACGAACGGAACGACCTCTTTTTCCTTGCGCTTGCGCAAGGCACCGTCGGGCGTCATGCCGTAATCGCCGCGGCCGCTATAGCCGATGCTGGTCGTCGTCGGCGCCATCAAGAGCAGGATGTCCATCCGCGCAGGATCGAAGTTTTCGGCGAGCCGCGTCAGGTTCGGACGTACGCCGTCGATCCACAGCGTGTCGGAATTGACGTGGAAGAACGGTGCATCCCCGAGCAGCGGCAACGCCTTGACCACGCCGCCGCCGGTGCCGAGCACCTGATCGCGCTCATCCGAAATGGTGACGCGCGGGTGCTGGCGGGATGCGGTGTGATCGATGATCTGGTCCGGCAGATAATGCACGTTGACCACCGCCTCGGTCACGCCGGCCCGGCCGAGCTTGTCGAGCACATGATCGAGCAGCGGCTGGCCGGCCACCGGCACCATCGGCTTCGGCATCTTGTCCGTCAACGGACGCATGCGCAGCCCGAACCCTGCGGCGAGCACCATGGCTTTGGTCGGTTTGACGGACATCCTTCGCTTTCTCAAGCCTGCTGATTTCGCGTTCGCAGCAATCCTAACACGAGGTTGGACCGGCCGCACCGCGTCTTAACCGCCTTAGCCAGCTGCGGTGACGGTTGTGCGACGGGTGTTGCCGTCACGCCCCGACGGCTGTGGACCGCGCCTTTTTCTTCCTGTCACCGAGCTTGAGGAAATTGACGCCGATCTGGTCGCCATTGACCCAAGCCAGTTCGCAACGCCGATACGCAAGTCCGGTGGACGACAACAGCAGAAAGAATTCCTTCAGATGCAGGCCCTCGACCGAGCCGTCGATGGTCAGCTTGGCGCCGCTATCGGAAACATCCTCCATGGTGCAGTCGCGCCGCCAGGTGCCGTCGATCCCCATCATCTGGGCCGCGATCCCGCGCTCGAAAACAACCCGGCTGTTGCCGCGCTGGTCCGTCTTCACCGCCATCTGCCCTGCTCCAGCCCGTAATTACCCGGCTGCCTCGGCGCCAGATTACCGGTGACTTGGCTAACGGCCGGTAAATCCGGCCCCCGAAGCAGCCTCGGAGCCGCTCTTGCAGCTGCATGCTAGGGCGCCGGCACGTTAGCGAGATACCAGTCGCGCAGGGAGCTAAGCGCGGGATGCGCCAGCGAGCGTTGGAGATAGGTCCAGATCCGCGGCTGGTGACGCAGATAATGCGGCTTGCCGTCGCGGCGGTTGAGGCGGGCGAAGGTGCCGAGCAGGCGCGTGTTCCGCTGCGCCGACATGATGGCGTAGAGCTCGGCGAAGCCGGCCGCGTCGAAGCTGGCGTCACCCGCGCGCCGCGCCTTGATGTAGCGCGACAGCAGCGTCAGCTCGAGGCCTTCCGGCACGTCGATGCGTGCGTCCTGGAGCAGCGACACCACGTCGTAGGATTGCGGTCCGAGCACGGCGTCCTGGAAATCGATCACGCCGACGCGCTCGATGCCGTTGCGGTCCGCAAGCCAGATCAAATTGGGCGAGTGATAGTCGCGGATGATCCACGTCTTCGGCGCCGCCAGCGGCTTTCGCAGCAGCTCGCGCCACATCGCGAAAAATTCCGCGCGCTTCGCCTCGCTCAGCGGCGCATCGCGATCGGGCAGGTACCATTCCGGCATCAAGCCGATCTCGATCAATAATGCTTCGGTGTCGAAGACCGGAATGGCGTAGGTCTGCCCGTCCAGCGGCAACGTCTCCGGCAGCGTCTTGCCGTGCAGCGCGGCCAGCACGTCGGCCGCGGCTTCGTAGCGCTCGGCGATCGGGCGCGGCGGATACCCTTCGATCACGCCTTCGCTGCCGAAGTCTTCCGTGATCAGGAAGCCATGGTCGAGATCGGAATGGTGGATCGCGGGCGCCGAGATTCCCTGCGCGCGCAGGCCTTCGTCGATCGCCACGAACGGTCGGACGTTCTCGGCGAGATGCACCGCGGCGCTGTAGGATTTTCCGTTGTACATCGCCGCGCCGTCGGGCCGCTGCGGAAAGTTCATGAGAATGACGATCTCGTCGTCACGCAGCAGCCGCGCATAGGAGCGGGTCGAGGCGTCGCCCGCCATGCGCTTGCGCATCGCATCCATGTAGCCGGATGCATCGAGGAATTCGCGCAGCGCCTGCAGCCGTGCGACGGCCGCGGCGGCCTTGCCGTAACCGGTGATGTCGGCGGCGCGCGCATTCGAGCCCAGCGCCGGCCGATGCGTCAGTGCGATGTCGATGCGATCCTGCGGCATCGCCGAGGGCGCGCGCTCCGGCCATTCGATCAGCACGAGCGTGGCGTCCGGGAGCGGCGACAATCCGATCTCCTCGAGCTCGCTCTCGTCCTCGACGCGGTAGAGGTCGGCATGCATCACCGGGAACGGCGGCAGCTCGTAGCCCTGCACCAGCGTGAAGGTCGGGCTCGGCACCTCCAGCGCCTCGTCGCCGGCGAGATAGCGGATCAGGCTGCGGGCCGCTGCGGTCTTGCCGGCGCCGAGGTCGCCGGTGAGCGTGATGACGTCGCCGGGACCGACCAGCAGCGCGAGGTCGGCCATCAATTGCGCAGTCGCCGTCTCGTTGTGAAGCGCGACGGAGAATGTGGTTGGCGCAGTCATTCGGCGGCGTCGCGATGCGCCGCCTGGTCGGTCGGGAAGTCGCAGATCACGACCGTGCCGCGGCCGACGATCGAATCCACCCGCACCTTGCCGCCATGCAGCTCGACGAAGGAGCGCACCAGCGACAGGCCGAGCCCGGCGCCGCGGTGACGCGAGCCCTGCGAGCGGCTTTCGAACCAGTTGAACACCTTGTCCTTCATGTCGGCAGGTATTCCAGGCCCGGAATCTGTCACAGTGAAGACCACGCTGTGTTCGGTGCGGCGGGCGCTGATGCCGACGGTGGAATCCTGTGGAGAAAACCCGACGGCGTTGGCGAGAAGGTTATAGAGCACCTGCACCACGCGCTTCTCGTCGCCGATGAAGCTGCCGATATCGGGCGCAATCTCGACCTTGAGGCGGATGCGGTCGGTGGCGAGCCGGTCCTGGATGCCCTCGGCGGCGAGCTCGATGGTCTTGCTGACGTCGACCGGGCCGAGTTCCAGCTTCATGGCGCCGGCGTCGATGGTGGCGAGATCCAGGATGTTGTTGGTCAGCGCCAGCAGCGCGTTGGTCGATTTGGTGACGTAGTCGAGATATTCGGCCTGTTTCGGCGTCAGCGGCCCGGTCGAGGGATCGCTGAGGAAATGCGCAAAGCCGATGATGGTGGTGAGCGGCGAGCGCAGCTCGTAGGAGACGTGGTGGACGAAATCCACCTTCATCTGGTCGGCGGCCTCCAGCGCCTCGTTGCGCTCGCGCAGCGCGCGCTCGACGTTCTCGGTGTCGGTGATGTCCTGGAACGTCAGCATGGTGGCGCCGTCATGCAGCGGCCGGATCATGCCGTCGAGCACGCTGCCGTCCTTGCGCTCGAGCTTCAGCGGCACGTCGGCGCGGCTCTCGATCGAGGTGACGGCCTCGCGGATCTGCCGCCAGACCACGGGATCGTCGAACAGCTGATGGCACCAGCCCTCGACCGTCTGGATGTGCGGCTCGTCGCGCATGGCGTCGCTGGACAGCTTCCACATCCGGACGAAGGCCGGGTTGAACAGCTGGGCCTTGCCGTTGCTGCCGAACACGGCGACGCCCTCGGCGAGGCTGTCGAGCGTCTCGCGCTGGACCCGGATCATGCCGTCGAAGCGGCGGGCAAGCTCCAGGCTCTCGGTGACGTCGTCGAACAGATAGGTGACGCCGCCTTCCGGATTGGGCGTGGTGACGACGGAGAGCGCGCGGCCGTCGGGCAGGTACCAGGTGTCCTTGGCGGTCTCGACCGCGCGATAGGCCTCATGCAGCTTGGCCTTCCAGGCGCGGAAGTCCGGCTGCTCCGGCAGTTTCCGCGCGGCGCGGAGCTTGTCGAGGACGCTGGAATCGTCGGGGTTTGCGTCGAGGAAGGTGCGGTCGAGGTCCCACAGCCGCCGGTAGGAATCATTGTAGAAGGCGAGCCGCCGCTGACCGTCGAACACGGCAACGCCGGAGGAGAGCTGGTCGAGCGTGCGCCGATGCGCCTCCGCCATCCGCACCAGCGCCGTACTCAGCCCATTCGCCTCGCTGGCATCGATGGCAACGCCGACATTGCCGCTGCCGACATTGACGGCGCGGACGTCATAGATGCGGCGCTCGCCGCCGATCACGATCGGCAGCCGCGAAGTGAAATTGGCCGCTTCCTTCAGTCCCCGCTCCATCGCGATCCGGTCGGCGCTGTCGAGCAGTTCGAGCTTGCGCTCCTGGGCATCGGTGATGCTGGCCGCCTCGGTCGCACGGACATAGGCGGGGTTGGCGTAAGCCAGCGCGCCGTTCTCGCCCTTGGCCCAGATCGGCCAGGGTGCGGCAGCGGCGAAGCCGCGCAGCATCTCGGTCTCGTCGGAGAGCGCCTTGTAGCGAAGATTGGTCTCGGCCAGATCGCGGCGGACCCCTGAGAGTTCGCGAATCCTGACGATGGCCTGGCCGCCGATGGCGCGGCCAATGGCCTCGAGCGTATGGCCATGCGCGGTGGTCAGCGTCAGCTGGAACCCGTCACCGCGGTCGCGCAGCGCATCGACTGCGTGATCCATCTGGAGCGCGGGTTCCGGCGGCAGCCAGGTTCCAAACGCGAGCACGCGCTGCGGGGAGGAGTCGCGCGGCAGCACCAGGGAAATGTCGCCGGAAACCTGCGCGCGATTGTTGCCCGCCGGCCAGGAGATCAGGATCTGCGGCTCGGCGAACAGCAGCGCGCCGAAGCGGTCGGCCTGGAGCTGGAGTTCCCCGATCCGCGCGCGCAGCTGCGCCTCGTTCTTCGCCGTACGCACGCGCGTGCGCATCAGGAGGATCGCGGCCACAACCGAAAAGCCGAGCAAGGCCAGCGCGGTGGCCAGCACCGCGAGTTCCTGCCGGTTGAAATCCAGCATCATTGAGAGTGTGTCGACGAGGTCGGCGGCTTCAGCCGGTCCAGCCGGCAGCAGCGCCGCAAGAGCGCTCCCCACAAGCCCGTCGCGCACGAGCGATGTGCACGACAGCAGCGTCCGACGCATCGACACGATCACGCCTGACATCATTGCCCCAAGATCGCACAGATTTGCGCGCGACGACCCCCGTCGCGCGCGAATCAAACGACAATACCCTCACCGTGACTCGGCCGGTAAGAGTCCAGATCGTGAACGCAAAGGGCGCCCCAAAAAAATGCAGGGCACAGCGTTCCAGTTCGCGTCGTTCTTCGGGATGATTCGGCCGGGATTGGCGCGCGTTAGCGACCGGTCGAGCCGAAGCCGCCGGCGCCGCGGTCGGTTGCCGACAATTCGGCCACTGGAACCAGCGCGGCCTGCACCATGGTCGCGATCACCATCTGCGCGATGCGCTCGCCGCGCTGGATCACGAAGGGGGCCTGGCCGTGGTTGATCAGGATCACCTTGACCTCGCCGCGATAGTCCGCGTCGATCGTGCCCGGCGAGTTCAGCACGGTGACGCCATGCTTGGCTGCAAGCCCGGAACGCGGCCGCACCTGCGCCTCGTGCCCGGGCGGCAATGCGATCGCAAGCCCCGTTGGTACCAGCGCGTATTGGCCGGGCGCGAGCGTCAGTGGCTCGGTGTCCGGAACCGCTGCCATCAGGTCGAGACCGGCGGCGTCGCTGGTCTGATAGGCCGGCAGCGGGAGGCCTTCGGCATGCGGCAGGCGTTGCAGTTCGACGGTGACTCTCGTGCTCAAGATGCCGGCTCCCGGGATTTGTCGGCCACGCTTTTTGCGATACGCGCGACCAGCTCGATGGCGACCTGTTCCTTGGTCATCACCGGCCAGGAATCAACCGCGATCTCGCTGGCCCCGCGACTTATGAGGTGCACCGTGTTGCGGTCGCCGCCCATCACGCCGGTCGCCGGCGAGACGTCGTTGGCGACGATCCAGTCGCAGCCCTTGCGGGCAAGCTTGGACTTGGCGTTGTCGATGAGGTGCTCGGTCTCGGCGGCAAAGCCGATCACCAGCGGCGGACGCCTGTCGGCCAGCCTGGAGATCGTGGCGAGGATATCGGGGTTCTCGACCAGCTGAAGCGGCGGCATGCCGGCCGAGCTCTTCTTCAGCTTCTGCTCGCCTTCATTGGCGACGCGCCAGTCGGCGACCGCCGCGGCGAAGATCGCGATGTCGGCGGGAAGCGCGGCCTGCACCTGCTCCAGCATCTGCCGCGCCGATTCAACACGCTTGACCGTCACGCCCTGGGGATCGCCGAGATCGACCGGGCCACTGACCAAAATCACCTCGGCGCCCGCGGCTTGTGCGGCGGCGGCAATGGCAAAGCCCTGTTTGCCGGAGGAGCGGTTGGCGATATAGCGCACCGGGTCGATCGGCTCGTGAGTTGGACCTGCCGTGATCAGCACGCGCTTGCCGGCGAGCGGGCGCGGTACCGGCGGCCGCAGCAGGCGCTCTGCGGCGGTGGCGATCTCGATCGCCTCCGACATGCGGCCGACGCCCGCCTCGCCCGCTTCGGCCATCTCGCCGGAATTCGGGCCGATCAGCACCACACCGTCACGCTGAAGCTGCCCGATGTTGCGGCGGGTCGCCGCATTGTTCCACATCAGCGGATTCATCGCTGGTGCCAGCAGGATCTTTCGGTTGGTCGCGAGCAGGATGGCGCTGGCGAGATCGTCGGCATGGCCGCCTGCCATCTTCGCGAGGAGGTCGGCAGTCGCAGGCGCGACGACAACCAGATCGCACTCGCGCGCGAGACGGATATGGCCGGCGTCGAATTCGCTCTGGGGATCGAACAGATCAGTGTAGACGCGCTCATGCGAGAGCGCACTCACGGCCAGCGGGGTGACGAATTGCTGCGCCGCCTTGGTCAGCACGCAGCGCACCTCGATGCGGCGTTCCTTGAGGCGGCGGATCAGGTCGAGGGATTTGTAGGCCGCGATCCCGCCGCCGATGATCAGGGTGACGCTGGCCTCCGGAACGGAGGCGGCGCGCTGGGGGGTGGGAACGGCGGAAGGAATCGCAAACGGTGTCAGCGGCTCCTCGCGGCCCTCGACCAGTTCGCCCAGGATGATCCGGACCTCTTCCTCGACCGACCGACGGTTCTTGGCCGATCGCAAGCGGAGATAGGTTTTGACACCCTCGTCAAGCTTGCGGATGGTCAGGCTTGCCATGGCGCCCTCCAGCACGGAATGATAGCGATGCTATCACTCCAATGATTGCAGTGCAATCATAGATTCCGGACGGCGATCAGGATGCCGATGAAGGTCGCTGCGATGATCCAGAGCGCCACGGTGCGCCAGCGGTTCTTGCGGCCCTCGCTGCGGCCCATCGCGGCGATGCTCTCCGGCGACAGCCGGATGCCCTCCCGCGTCATGGTCTCGAGCTGTTCGAGCACCACGACGGAGCGTTGTGCGATGTCGGGAAGCCGCATCAGCACGCGGGCGAGGTCGCCGGTACCGGACAGTGCGCCCTGGACCCGGCCGATCGGTCCGAGATTGCGTTCGATCCACTCGCGCACCACGGGGTCGGCGACCTTCCAGATGTCGAGCCTGGGGTCGAAGGCGCGCGCCACGCCCTCGACCACCACCATGGTCTTCTGCAGCAGGATCAGCTCGGGCCGCGTCGTCATGTCGAACAGGCCGGTAACCTCGAGCAGCAGCGTGAGCAGCCGCGCCATCGAGATTTCCTCGGCGGTGCGGTTGTGGATCGGTTCGCCAATGGCGCGGATGGCTTGCGCGAAATTCTCGACCGAGTGATGCGCGGGGACATAACCCGCTTCGAAATGAACTTCCGCGACGCGGCGATAGTCGCGGGTGATGAAGCCGAGCAGGATTTCCGCGAGGAAGCGCCGCTCCTTCATGCCGAGCCGGCCCATGATGCCGAAATCGACCGCAACGAGACGGCCGGCGTCATCGAGGAACAGATTGCCCGGATGCATGTCGGCATGGAAGAAGCCGTCGCGCAGCGCGTGACGCAGAAAACTCTGGATCACCTTGCGGCCGAGATCGGGCAGGTCGACCTGCGCGTCTTCGAGACGCTTGTGATCGTTCAGCGCGATGCCGTCGATCCACTCCATCGTCAGAACGTTGTGCGTGGTACGGTCCCAGTCGACGGTCGGCACGCGAAAATCGGGATCGTCGCGCGTGTTCTCCGCCATCTCCGACAGCGCTGCCGCCTCGAGCCGCAGGTCCATCTCCATCGCGACCGAGCGCGACATGGTATTGATGACCTCGATCAGCCGCAGCCGTCGCGCCTCGGACGAATAGGCTTCGGCCTTGTGCGCGACGAAGAAGAAATCGGAGAGATCGCGGCGGAAGCGCGCGGCCACATTGGGCCGCAACACCTTGACCGCAACCGACTTGCGCACATCGTCGCACAGCACGTCGGCGCGGTGGACCTGGGCGATCGAGGCGGCGGCGACCGGCGGGCCGAAGCTTGCGAACACGTCCTTCAGCGGCCGTTCCAGCGACGTCGCGATCGCGGCCTCGGCTTCTTCCTGCGAAAAAGGCGGCAGGCGATCCTGCAGGCTTTCGAGGTCGCGCGCCATGATGACGCCGACGACGTCCGGGCGCGTCGCCAGGAATTGTCCGAGCTTGAGATAGGCCGGGCCCATCCGCGTCAGCGCGCGCGACAGCCTTGGTCCATGTTTGGGCCCGCGCCGTTCGATCAGGCGCGCCAGCTTCAGCGCGAGTTGCCCGGGCGGCGGGACGAGGCTTGGATCGACCGAGCCGAACACGCCCTCGCGCGCGAACACGAACGCGGCGCGCATCAGGCGCGCAGTGTGGGTGATGGCAGAGATCACAAACGCCAGCCCGAATGCAGTGCGACGATGCCGCCGGTCAACGTCTGCCAGTTCACGCGGGCGAAGCCGGCATCGCGGATCATGTCGGCGAAGGCGGCAGGCTTTGGAAACTTGCGGATCGATTCGACGAGATATTGGTACGACTCGGCATCGCCCGTGACCATGCGTCCGAGCGGCGGGATCACCTTGAACGAGAACAGGTCGTAGAGCCGGTCGAGGCCGGGCATCTCGACGGTGGAGAATTCCAGGCACAGGAAGCGGCTGCCCGGCTTGAGCACGCGATAGGCCTCGCGCAGCGCAAGGTCGATCCGCGGCACGTTGCGAATGCCGAAAGCGATCGTATATGCGTCGAAGCTGCGGTCGGCGAAGGCCAGCGCTTCGGCATTGCCTTCGACGAAATCGACCTGGGTCTCGAGATGCCGCTTCGCGGCGCGCTCGCGGCCCACACTCAGCATCTCGGTATTGATGTCGCAGACGGTGGCATGGAAGCCCGCGCCCGCCGCCTTGGCGGCGCGGAACGAGATGTCGCCGGTGCCGCCCGCGACGTCGAGCAGCGCGAACGGCCGGTCGCCCCTCGGCGGGTCGAGCGCGGTGATCATGATGTCCTTCCAGACCCTGTGCAGGCCACCGGACATCAAATCGTTCATCAAATCATAGCGCGAAGCCACGCTGTGAAACACATCGTTCACCAGCGTCTGCTTGTCCCCCAGGGGGACGTCCCTGAAGCCAAAATGCGTGGTTTCGCCCGGCCGATCCATTACTCTACTCCACTGGGCGGACCATAGCGCGGCCGCCGCAATGGCGCTATCACACCGCCCTCATAAGGTGAATGCCCGACCATGCCTGAATTGCCCGAAGTCGAGACCGTCCGCCGCGGCCTTCAGCCCGTCATGGAGGGTGCGAAAATCCTCGATGCGGAGGCCCGCAGGCCGGATCTGCGCTTTCCGTTCCAGCCGGATTTCGTGGCCCGGCTGAAGGGCCAGGTCGTCACCGGGCTTGGCCGCCGTGCAAAATATCTCATGGCCGATCTCGCCTCCGGCGACGTGCTCCTGATGCATCTGGGCATGTCGGGCTCGTTCCGCGTCATCAAGCCGGACAACGATGCATCGCCGGGCGAGTTTCATTATCCGAAGGGGAACGACACCACGCACGACCATGTTCTGTTCCGGATGTCCTCGGGCGCCGACATCGTCTTCAACGATCCGCGCCGCTTCGGTTACATGAAAGTGATCGCGCGCAATGCGCTCGAGGAGGAGCCGCTGCTCCGCGACCTCGGCCCCGAGCCGCTCGGCAACGAATTCGACGCCGCGATGCTGGCGCGATCCTGCGCGGGCAAGACCACGAGCCTGAAGGCCGCGCTGCTCGACCAGCGCGTGGTGGCGGGGCTCGGCAACATCTATGTTTGCGAGGCGCTGCATCGCTCGCATCTGTCGCCACGCCGTATCGCCGCGACGCTGTCGACGAAAAAGAGTGAGCCGACGGATCACGCCAAGCGGCTGGTCGGTGCGATCCACACCGTGCTGAACGACGCCATCAAGGCCGGCGGCTCATCGTTGCGCGACCATCGCCAGACCTCGGGCGAGCTCGGCTATTTCCAGCATTCGTTCAAGGTCTACGACCGCGAAGGCGAGAAATGCACGACGCCCGGCTGCGGCGGCACGATCAAGCGCTTCACCCAGAACGGCCGCTCGACGTTCTGGTGTCCGAAATGTCAGAAGTGAGAATCTGGCCTGCGGCCGCGAGGCCGTGAGTTTCTGCGAGGGTCCGGCCGGTTGGTGGCCGGATTGCTTCGTCGCGGGGGCCCTTCCGGATGGTGAAGGGCAGGCTGCCGTCCGAGCGATCGCCCCGCTCAGGACGCCAGTGTGGTGGTCTCGTCCGCTGCGAGTTCCGAGGCCGCGTGCAGCATGCCATCGGCAGCCGAGAGGACCTGGTCGATCAGGACATTGGTCGTGGCGGTGAGCTCGAGACGGGTCTCGATCCACTGCCAGAGGCCGCGGATCTCCTCGGTCGACTTGCCGTTCGGCGCGAATTCGCTCACCGCAAGGCCGCTCGCGAGCGAGTCCTGGTGGTCGTTGCGCATCACGATCAGAGGACGCGCGAGCACCTCGATGAGATCCAGCGCGGCTTCTTCGGCGAGAGCGTTGGCGGCATTGTCGATGCGCTGGCCGCGGATCGGCGTCTGGTTCAGCACGAAGCTGAAGGGCCGCTTCCAGGCCCGCGCGACGCTCAGCGTCGAGGTGGTCGCCTCGATGTCGGCGACGCTCGGGCGGGCCGGGATCAGGCAGAGGTCGGAATGGCGGATCGCGGCGGTGGTGGCGGCGCTGAGGCCGGCCGCGGTATCGACGATCGCGAGCTGGAGGCCGCTTTCGGCGAGCATTTTCAGGCGCGGCGCGATGTCGGCGGCGTGATAGATCGGCTCGACGACGAGATCATCGGCGGCGCGGCGGCGCTGCCAGTTGGACAGGGTGCCCTGCGGGTCTGTCTCGATCAGGCGGACGGTGAAGCCGGCCTGCCTGGCTGCCAGCGCGAGGCCGATGGCGAGCGTGCTCTTCCCACTGCCGCCCTTTTGGGTGGCCAGTACGATCGTGTGCATTGAAGGTGTATCCTTTGGAGTGCCTGGGTCAGGAATACGCCACGCGAACGTGCATCGATCTCGATGCTGAGCTCTTCTCGCTCAGGACGTGCCGGCCCGATCCAAAGGGGATCGCGGTGGTCCGAATCAACGGTAACAATGATGGCAGAATCGGGAATGCCAGCTAATCCGTACCATTACTGGACCCGTAATCCTGCGTGTGATGTGCTCGCCGCCGTGAATAGAGAGGGGACGAGCGGCATGAGCGGAAACTGGCGCGACCGGACGACCACGACCTTTGAATGCCAGAAAATGCCTGCGGTCTCCAGTCGCGGCATGGTCGTCAGCAACCATCCGCTGGCCTCGAGCGCCGGCGCCGAGATGCTGGCGGCGGGCGGCAATGCGATCGACGCCGCGATCGCGACCCTGTTCACGCTGACCGTGGTCGAGCCGATGATGGTCGGCATCATCGGCGGCGGCATGGCCCACATCAGGCTGGCCGACGGCAGCCATCGCTTCATCGACGGCCAGAGCACCGTGCCCTCGGCGGTGCGCGACAACAGCTACACCTCGAGGCCGGGCTCGGCGCATGACGTATTCGACACCGTCGGCAACGAGAATCTCAACGGCCCCAAGGCGGTTGCTACGCCGGGCTCGCTGAAAGCCTGGTGCGAGACGTTGCGCCGGTTCGGCACCATGAGCCTCGCCGATGTCATGCAGCCCGCCATCAAGCACGCCGCGCGCGGCTATGCGGCGACGCCGTACTTGCACGAATGCATCAGCGAGAGCGCCGCCGAGATGCGCAAGGACAGGCCGATCGCGGCGATCTATTTGCCCGATGGTGAGCCGCTGAAGGTCGGCGCGCGCGTGGTGCAGGCCGAATATGCCGAGACGCTGCGTCATATCGCCGACCACGGCGAGACCGCGCTCTACGAGGGGCCGCTCGGCGACATCCTCGCCGATTACATGGAGAAGGCCGGCGGCTTCATCCGTCGCACCGATCTGGCCAGCTACAGGACGGTCGAGCGGCAGCCGATCCGCGCGGACTATCGCGGCTGGACCATTTTTGGGCCGCCGCCGCCGGCGGCGTCGGGCGTGCACATCGCGCAGATGCTGAACATCCTGGAAGGCTATGACATCGGCAGCCTCGGCTTCGGCACATCCGAGACCATCCACTATCTCGCCGAGGTCCTGAAGATCGCCTTTGCCGATCGCGCTGCCGCCAGCGGCGACCCTGATTATGTCGGCGTGCCCGTGGAGAAGCTGACCTCGAAATCCTATGCCGACGAGCGTCGCCGCGCCATCGATCCGGCGCGGGCGCAGGCCTGGGGCGCCGGCGTGTCGCAGCTCGAAGGCGCGCACACCACGCACATGACGGCGGCGGATGCGTTCGGCAACGTGGTTGCGACCACGCAGACCATCAACAATCTGTTCGGCGCCAAGATCATGATCCCGGGCCTGGGGGCCATCGCCAACAATTACATGAACCTGTTCGATCCGCGTCCCGGCCACGCGCTGTCGCTGGCGCCGGGCAAGCGCGTGACGACCTCGATGTCGCCGATGATGGCGCTCAACGGTGGCAAGCTGCGTTACGCGCTTGGGCTGCCCGGGGGAAAACGCATCTTCCCGAGCGCGATGCAGGCGCTGGTCAATCTGATCGACCACGGCATGAGCCTGCAGGAGGCGGTCGAGGCGCCGCGGGTCTGGACCGAGGGCAATGCGCTCGAGGTCGAGCAGAAGGTGCCGGAAGCCGTGCGTGCGAAGCTGACGGGCCTCGGTCACAAGGTCCAGCCCGTTGCGACGGTCGCCGGTGGCATGAACGGCATCGCCTTCCACGACGACGGCACCATGACCGGCGCCGCCTGCTGGCGCGCGGACGGCACGCCGGTCGGTATTTCAGGAGGTCTCGCGAAGGCCGGGATCAGGTTCAGGCTGAGCTGATCGCTACTTCCGCACGCAGATCACGCGCACGACGGCGGTCTTCGCATCCGTCGACGTGCCGTTCGCCGTGACACCGTTCGCCTTCAGGAAATCGCGCACCGTCTCCGCGGAGACCATCACCGCCTGTGAGGCCGGCACCGCTGTCGCGGGTCCTGCGACCATCGCCGGCTTCAACAGCGCGACGCCGGCGAATTTGCCGTCGCCGTCGATCGCGGGGCTGCCGGAGAATCCGACCGCCGGCGGCGGAGACAGTGCGGAATCGCTGCTCGTGACCGGCGCCAGCGCACCCTTGAGGCTCGACACACCGGCTGCTCCGCCCTGGCTCTGCGGATCGGCGATGCCGACGACATCGACACTCGTCTTCGCCGCGCCATTTGCGAGGTTGAGCGGTTTCAACCCACGCGCGCCGTAGATGTGCAGCAGCGCGAGATCGTGCTCCTTGTCCTCGGCGAGACGGTCGGCGCTGCCATAGCCGGCGATGGTGATCGCAAGACAGCTATCGGTGACGAGCCGGTCGGCGATGATCGCGCCATCGTCGCTGACGACGATGCCGGTGCCGTATTCGACGTTCTTGCGCGGCGGCGGCCCGGTCTGCGGGCCCGACGGAAATGCATTGAACGCGCTCGACATCGCGATCACGACCGGCTCGACCGTGTTCTCGGTGGCCTGATCGTAAAGGATCGTCATGATGCGAACTTCGTCACCCTTGAAGGTGCCGCGCACGTAGAACTTCTTCAGGCCCTGCAATCCCGACAGCACGAAGAAGTCGGGCTTCACCACGGTGTAGTCGACCTTGCGCCCGGCCGGTTCCTTCTTCTCCGCTTCCGCAAGCTTTGCAGTGCTCGGGTTCGCCTCCTTGCGGCGGCTGAGCAGCACTTGCACCGTTCCCGTCGGCGAGGTCCATTTCGAGCCGTTGGCGTCGGTCGCCTGCTGCGGCACCAGCTTGCCGGGGATGCCGAGCCGGGCGCCGCTGGTCATCTCCGTCACGATTTTCCAGCCGACGCTGTCCTGCTTCCGCCTTGCGGTCTCGGCGAGCGCGGCGCGCTCCTGCGGATTGAGCACGCCGGTCGGCTTGCCGCCCTTGTTCTTCTGGTACTCCTTGATCGCGTCGACCATGCGCGCACTGACGTCGCCGGTGATGGCGCCGTTATACTGGCCGACCCAGGCGAGGTCGGACTGCAGCGACAGCCGTTCTGCCTGCGCCATCGCATCGGCGGTCTCGGATGCCGTCTGCAAGGCGGGAGGACGGATCGGAACGGTCTGGACCACCTTCGGCTTGGTGCCCGGGACCTGCGGCGTCGTCATCTGGGCGCTCGCGCCTGTGGCAGCTGCAAACATCAGTGTTGCCGCAAGCATCGATCTCATGACAAATCCAGCCAGCCCATTGAACGCAATGCCATTGAAGCACATCTCGTTGGTCGCGAACAATGTTGGGGTGGTTCAGTTGGCGATAGAGGTCACGAACGCAGGCCCTCATCCTGAGGAGCGGCCTTGGGGCCGCGTCTCGAAGGATGGCCGCGGGTGATATCGGGGCCTTCATGGTTCGAGATGCGCGTTCCGCGCCCCTCACCATGAGGGTTGAGAGAACGAAGGACGACGATGCTGAGCCCGGACGAACTCGAACGCTATGCCCGCCATATCGTGCTGCGCGATGTCGGTGGTCCCGGCCAGGCCGCGCTGAAGCGGGCCTCCGTGCTGGTGATCGGCGCCGGCGGGCTCGGCGCGCCTGCGCTGATGTATCTGGCTGCCGCCGGGATCGGCACGCTCGGCGTGGTCGATGACGACGTGGTGTCGCTGTCCAACCTCCAGCGCCAGGTGATCCACACCACGCCCGATATCGGCCGGCACAAGGTCGAGAGCGCGGCCGAACGGATCACCGCGCTCAATCCGCATGTCCGCTTCGTCGGCCACGCCACCTGGCTCAACGCCGACAACGCGCTCAGCCTGATCGGCGACTACGATCTCGTGCTCGACGGCTCCGACAATTTCTCGACGCGCTATCTGGCTTCGGACGCCTGCTTCTTCGCGAAGCGGCCGCTGATCACGGCGGCGCTCGGCACCTTCGACGGCTCGCTCACCACCATCCGCGCGCATGAGACAAACGAGCAGGGCGAATTCAATCCGACCTATCGCTGCCTGTTTCCCGAGGCGCCGCCGCCCGGCACGGTGCCGGCCTGCGCGGAGGCCGGCGTCATGGGCGCGCTCGCGGGCGTGCTCGGCTCGATGATGGCGCTGGAGGCGATCCGCGAAATCGTCGGCTTTGGCGACGGCCTTGTCGGCCGCCTCCTGATGATCGATGCGCGCGCGATGCGCTTCGAGACGCTGCGTTACGGGCGCGATCCGGCCAATCCGCTCAACGGCGATGGGCCTGTGTTCGATGATCTAAGCATCCATCGGGAGTAGTCGCGCCGCACGACGAGCACAAGCGATGACCGAGAAGCGGTACGTTG
Source organism: Bradyrhizobium sp. Bra64 (assembly GCF_024519875.1). Taxonomy (NCBI): domain Bacteria; kingdom Pseudomonadati; phylum Pseudomonadota; class Alphaproteobacteria; order Hyphomicrobiales; family Nitrobacteraceae; genus Bradyrhizobium; species Bradyrhizobium sp. Bra64. Next base: position 298,240 of record NZ_JALJRD010000007.1, read on the forward strand.
CAGCGCGGAACAGTCGCAACCTGCGTGTCGTCCCTACCGTTCCCGACAGGGATGAGGACGGGCCTAAATCGACACTTGCAAGTGTCTTTCTTCGTGATTGAATTCGCATCGCCGCAAGGCAAATGGATATTTCAGATTGGAGATTACTATGAAGTACATCTCGAGCTGGAAATTGCCCCCGAATTTGATCGATTCCGCGATCGAAAAATTTCTGAAGACAGGGGGCGTGCCACCGGAAGGCGTGAAGATGCTCGGCCGCTGGCACGGAATGAACGGGACGGGCTTTGCAATTTCGGAGAGCAACGACCCGAAGGCCATGTACCAATGGTACGCCCAATGGGCCAACGTCATGGAGATCACTGTCACGCCCTGCGTGGAAGACGCCGAAGCCGGCCCGATCCTGGCCGCCCTGGCGAAGCAGTGAATGCCTCGGGGCGGCCGCGGTACGCCGGCCGCTCCGTTCAAGTCTGCGCGCCCCCGGCCGCAGCGCTTCACAGCATGCTCGGCAGCACGCGATCAGGCGGCTTGTGGGCGTCGAGGAAGGTGCGGATGTTGATGATCACCTTCTCGCCCATCTCGACGCGGCCCTCGATGGTGGCCGAGCCCATATGCGGCAGCAGCGTCACCTTGCCGGCCTTGGCGAGCCGCACCAGTTTTGGATTGACCGCGGGCTCGTGCTCGTAGACGTCCAGGCCGGCGCCGCCGATCTCGCCGCCTTCGATCAGCTTGATCAGCGTGTCCTCGTCGGTGACCTCGCCGCGCGCGGTGTTGACGATGTAGGCGTCTTTCCGGATCAGCTTCAGCCGGCGCGCCGAAAGCAGATGGTAGGTCGCCGGCGTGTGCGGACAGTTCACCGAGATGATGTCCATCCGCGCCAGCATCTGGTCGAGACTTTCCCAATAGGTCGCGCCCAGTTCCTCGGCGATCTTCGGCGCGACGGGGCGGCGGTTGTGATAGTGAATCTGCAAGCCGAAGGCGCGGGCGCGGCGCGCCACCGCCTGGCCGATCCGGCCCATGCCGATGATGCCGAGGCGCTTGCCCCCGATGCGATGGCCGAGCATCCAGGTCGGCGACCAGCCCGGCCAGGGCTTTCCTTCCGTCAGGATCGAGGCACCTTCGATCATCCGCCGCGGCACGGCGAGGATCAGAGCCATGGTCATGTCGGCGGTGTCTTCGGTCAGAACCTTCGGCGTGTTGGTGACCGTGATTCCGCGGGCATGGGCGGCCTCGACGTCGATGTTGTCGACGCCGTTGCCGAAATTGGCGATCAGGCGAAGCCTGCAGTCGGGCTGATTGACGATGTCGGCGGAGATGTGATCGGTGACGGTCGGAACCAGCACGTCGGCGGTGCGCGCGGCTTCCGCGATCTGCTCGCCCGACATCGGCGTGTCGTCGAGATTGATCCGCGCGTCGAACAGCTCACGCATCCGGGTCTCGATCGAGTCCGGGAGCTTGCGCGTCACCACGACGAGGGGCTTTTTCTTCACCGACATGTCCTGCCCTCATGAGGCGTTGCAAGCCGCCTCTGTCACCAAAGGCCGGCCCGTTGAGGCCTCATTAACCCGGTTGTTCGACACTGCCATTGCCGTGTCGTCCCCGGCGTTTCCTTCAAGCTCTCCCGACATTTCCGGCCGGAAAATCGGGCAAACTGGTTGTTCAGATGTCCGTCCTCTCTAGCAGAAGGCCGGGCCAAGACAAGAACCACGGGCAAAGGGCTCGGGAACACCCGCGTGGGGCGGGTCAGGGAGAATGCGGCGCGGTTGTGGAATTTTGAGGTGAAGGCCCGGCTTTGTAGGGGTCTTCGACAGGAGACGGGTTGATGGCGTTGGGGCGTTTTTGTTCGGTGATGGCGCTCGTTTGCACCTGGTTGAGCGCCTCGGTCAGCCCCGGGCACTCAGCCAAGGACAGCACGCCCCAGACCGCCAGCGGCCTCCCCGTGCCGCGCTATGTCAGCCTCAAATCGGATCACGTCAACGTCCGCGCCGGCCCGACCAAGGACAATGACGTCGCCTGGGTCTATACCCGCGCCGGCCTGCCGGTCGAAATCACCGCCGAGTTCGAGAACTGGCGCCGGGTGCGCGATTCCGAGGGCGCCGAGGGCTGGGTCTACCATTCGCTGCTGTCGGGCCGCCGCACCGCGGTCGTCACCATGAAGCACAAGGACGAGCTTGCACCGATCTATGATCAGGCCGATCCCGAGAGCGCGGTTGCAGCAAAACTCCAGGCCGGCGTCGTCACGCAGGTGAAGAAGTGCAGCGCAAACTGGTGCCACGTCATCGGCAACGGCTTTGACGGCTGGATCCAGCAGGAGCGTCTCTGGGGCGTCTATTCGGACGAGCAGGTGAACTGACGGCCTGAAACGACAATGGCCGGGAAATCCCGGCCATGACGGTCAAATCAGCCGAGTAAACCTCAGCGCTTCTTGCGCAGCCGCACGACCATGTCGATGCGCGCGATCTCGTAACCCTCGGGCACCTCCGGCATCTTGGACAGCGCCAGATGCGGATCCTCGATATCGACCAGCTCATGGCTGTTCTCGAGGTAGTAGTGATGGTGGGTCGTCACGTTGGTGTCGAAATAGGTCTTGGTGCCGTCGACACTGACCTGACGGAGCAGGCCGGCATCGGTGAGCTGGTTCAGCGTGTTGTAGACGGTCGCCAGAGAGACCGGCACCTTGGCCAGCGTCGCTTCCTCGTAGAGCATTTCAGCCGTGAGATGACGCGCACCCTTGCCGAACAGGAGCCAGCCGAGCGCCATGCGCTGGCGCGTCGGACGAAGCCCCGCGGACTGGAGCATTTCGTTGACATCGTGCCACGGGCAGCCGGTCAAAGCCGGCTGGCGGCCGGACAGAAGGGCCGCGGAATGGACGTCGTCGTCGTGATGGGGCGCGGAATTCTCGTTCATTTCCAGATTTCGGGCACGCGTGAACAATAACTCCCTGCAATATAAGAACAGAAAGATGCAGATGCAAGTTTCTCGCAACTAGAGAGGTTCTAATCAGTCTTGGAACCTGGCGAGGACCACGTCATTTTACCTTCACGAGAGCGCTTTGCCACTGAAATCGCCTGTGTTAGAGAGCCCGCGGTTCCGCGCAGCCGATTTTGGGGCAGCCAGGCCTGAAGGCCAGGCCCGCAGTCCATCCGGGGCTTGCGGAAGCCGCGCCTGACGGTGGCAATTGGCGTTGCTCTCCGACCGAGACGGGCCCATTTTCGCCAAAACGCCGCTCCATCGGGATTAGAACAGAGGCTCGTGCATGCTGAACAGGCGCAACGGATACGAATACGAAGACCTGCTGGCATGTGCCCGCGGTGAGATGTTCGGCCCGGGCAATGCCCAGCTGCCGTTGCCGCCGATGCTGATGTTCGACCGCATCACGGACATCAGCGACAATGGCGGCGAGTTCGGCAAGGGCGTGGTGCGCGCCGAGCTCGACGTGAAGCCCGACCTCTGGTTCTTCGGCTGCCACTTCAAGAACGATCCCGTGATGCCCGGCTGCCTCGGCCTCGACGCGCTGTGGCAAATGGTCGGCTTTTATCTGGGTTGGACCGGGGGCGAGGGTCGTGGGCGGGCACTCGGCCTGAATGAGCTGAAGTTCAGCGGTCAGGTGCTGCCCGAGGCCCGCAAGGTTGTGTACAACGTCGATATCAAGCGCGTGATGCGTTCAAAGCTGGTGCTCGGTATCGCCGACGGATGGCTTTCGGTCGACGACCAGATTATCTATCGCGCGAAGGATTTGAAGGTCGGCCTGTTCAAGCAGGGCACGAGCCTAGGCTGAGCGCATCACCAAGACGACAACGAGTAAGGCGAGGCTGTCATGAGGCGGGTTGTGGTCACCGGAATGGGCATCGTTTCGTCCATCGGAAACAACACCCAGGAAGTGCTTGCGAGCCTTCACGAGGCGAAGTCGGGCATTTCGCGGGCTGAGAAATATGCCGAGCTCGGCTTCCGCTCGCAGGTGCAGGGTGCGCCGTCGCTCGATCCTTCGACGGTGGTCGACCGCCGCGCAATGCGTTTCCTCGGTCAGGGCGCTGCCTGGAATCACGTCGCGATGGAGCAGGCGATCCAGGATTCCGGTCTGTCGCCCGACGACATCTCCAATATCCGCACCGGCATCATCATGGGCTCCGGCGGTCCGTCCGCCCGCACCATCGTCGAGGCTGCCGACATCACCCGCACCAAGGGGCCGAAGCGCGTCGGACCGTTTGCAGTGCCGAAGGCGATGTCGTCCACGGCCTCCGCGACACTTGCGACCTGGTTCAAGATCAAGGGCGTGAACTATTCGATCTCGTCGGCCTGTGCGACGTCGAACCATTGCGTCGGCAACGCCTATGAGACGATCCAGATCGGCAAGCAGGACGTCATCTTCGCCGGCGGGTGCGAAGAGCTGGACTGGTCGCTGTCGGTGCTGTTCGACGCCATGGGCGCGATGTCCTCGAAGTACAACGATACGCCTGCCACCGCCTCGCGTCCCTACGACGTCAACCGCGACGGCTTCGTGATTGCCGGCGGCGCTGGCGTGCTGGTGCTGGAGGAGCTCGAGCATGCCAAGGCGCGCGGCGCGCGCATCTACGGCGAGATCGTCGGCTACGGCGCGACCTCCGACGGCTACGACATGGTCGCACCCTCAGGCGAGGGCGCCGAGCGCTGCATGCGCATGGCAATGTCGACCGTGAAGACCAAGGTCGACTACATCAATCCGCACGCGACATCGACGCCGGCCGGCGATCCGCCGGAGATCGATGCGCTCCGCAGGGTGTTCGGAAATGGCGACAAGTGTCCGCCGATCTCGGCGACCAAGGCGCTGACCGGTCACTCCCTGGGCGCAACCGGCGTGCAGGAAGCGATCTATTCACTGCTGATGATGAACAACGGCTTCATCTGCGAGAGCGCTCACATCCAGGAGCTCGATCCCGCCTTCGCCGACATGCCGATCGTGCGCAAGCGCATCGACAACGTCAAAATCGGCACCGTGCTGTCGAACTCCTTCGGCTTCGGCGGCACCAACGCCACGCTGGTGTTCAGCCGGCTGGACGTGTGAGCCAGCACCCTTCGGTTTCCCGGCCTACAATGATCGCCGCCAGAATATTGTATCGCCCACATGCGTGAGCGACGACCTCGGATAATGGGAGTTGCGAGGCAATGGAAGGTTTGATGAAAGGCAAGCGCGGTCTGATCATGGGGATCGCCAATGATCATTCGATCGCCTGGGGTATGGCGAAGACGCTGCATGCCCATGGCGCCGAGCTTGCCTTCACCTTCCAGGGCGAGGCCCTGGGAAAGCGCGTCAAGCCGCTGGCGGAGTCTCTCGGCGTGGAACTGGTGTTGCCCTGCGACGTCGAGGACATCGCCAGCGTCGATGCCACCTTCGCTGCGCTGCGCGAGAAGTGGGGCCAGCTCGATTTCGTGATCCACGCGATCGGCTTTGCCGACAAGAACGAGCTGAAGGGCCGTTACGCCGACACCAGCCGCGAGAATTTTTCGCGCACCATGGTGATCTCCTGCTTCTCCTTCACGGAAGTCGCCAAGCGTGCCGCGGAGCTGATGACGGAGGGCGGCAGCATGGTCACGCTGACCTTCGGCGCTTCGGAGCGCGCGATGCCGAACTACAACGTGATGGGCGTCGCCAAGGCGGCGCTGGAAGCCTCGGTGCGCTATCTCGCCTCCGATTTCGGACCGCGCGGCATCCGCGTCAACGCGATCTCGGCCGGTCCCATCCGCACGCTCGCCGGCTCCGGCATCGGCGAGGCGCGCGCGATGTTCGCCTTCATGCAAAAGCATTCGCCGCTCCGCCGCGGCGTCACGCTCGACGAGCTTGGCGGCTCGGCGCTGTATCTGCTGTCGGATCTCTCCGGCGGCGTGACCGGCGAGATCCACTATGTCGATTCCGGCTACAACACCGTGCTGATGCCGAGGCCGGACGATTTGAAAACGTCGGATTAGGGCGGTCCGCTACCCCGCCGCGATCTTCTCTCCGCGCTGGAACGCCGGACGCGCCATGCAGCGTGCGATATAGGCATCGAAGGCCGGGCGCGACGGCACCATCTTGAACACGCGCACCGCGAAATTCAGGCCCGAGCCGATCGTGATGTCGGCGGCCGAAAACTCCTCGCCGAGGATCCACGGCCCCTTGGCAAGCGCGGCTTCCAGCACGTCGAAGACCTGCGTCGCGCTGCCCCAGGCCGCGGTCGATGTCGGGATCTCGATCCTGGTGAAGATCTGGATGATGGCGGGTTCGATGCAGCTTGGCGAGAAGAACAGCCATTGCAGGTAACGCGCGCGGCGCGGATCGGTCACGTCTGGCGCGAGCTTCGTATCCGGATAGCGATCGGCGATATAGGCGCAGATAGCGGCGGCTTCGCCGAGCGCGGCATCGCCGTCGGTCAGCGCCGGCACCTTGCCCATCGGATTGATCTTCAAATAGTCCGGCGCCTTCTGCGCGCCCGTCGAAATGTCCGTCAGCACGCGCTCATAGGGCAGTCCGCTCTCCTCCATCAGCCAGAGCGTCGAGAACGAACGCGAGCGCGGCGACCAGTAGAGTTTGATCATGGCGCGTTTCCTTTGTTCTTCCACCGGTAATACTTCATCATGAACCCGTTCGAGGGCTCGATCTCTTCCTTCTCGAACACAAAACCCTCGCGCTCGTACCAGCGCCAGGCTTTTTCGTTCTCGCGGACGCAGCGCAGGTACATCTCGTCGGGCATTTGCGTGCGCGTGAAAGCGAGCAATTGGCGGCCGAGCGATTGCCCCTGATAGGCGGGGGCGACGAACAGCATGTCGAGATAGAGCTTCGGCAGATGCAGCGCCAGCATCGCCGCGAGCGTGCCGTTGTCGTCGGCGACGAACAGGCTCCAGCCGGCCTCTATCTCGCGGTGGATCCGCGCACGCAGGTTTGCCAGCAGGAAGGCGCTCGCTTCGCCGAGCCCGGTCGAGACCCAGCTTTCCATCCAGACGCGGCCGACCTCGTCATATTCGTCGGCGCGGGCTGGGCGGATGATCGGATGCGACATCGCCGCGTCAAGCCCGCTGACTGCGCACGGATGGCCGTGCGCGCGCCTTGCCGGCCGACAGGCACACCACTTCGGAGATTTGCAGGAGTTGCCGAGCCAGCGGGCTGGTCTTGCGCCAGACCATGCCGATGGTGCGCGACGGCTGCGGGTCGCGGAAACGCGCCAGCGAGACCGAGGCCGATCGCGTCTCCACCGGCACGGCCATCTCGGGAATCAAGGTCACGCCGATGCCGGCGCTGACCATCTGCACCAGCGTCGACAGCGAATTCGCGTCCAGCATCTCGCGCGGCGGCGCCGATTGCATGTTGCAGAAGGACAGCGCCTGATCGCGGAAGCAGTGGCCTTCTTCGAGCAGCAACAGCCGCATCTCGCGCATCATCTCCCGCGACGGCACCGGCGTGCCTTCATCGGAACCCGGCCGCACCAGCAGGAATTTCTCGTCGAACAGCGCGACCTCGGTGAGCGAGGGTTCGGACACCGGCAGCGCGACGATGGCGGTATCGAGCCGGCCTTCCACCAGTTCCTGGATCAGCCGCGGCGTCATCGTCTCGCGCACGCGGATGTCCAGCTCGGGATGCATGCGCGTGAGATTCTTGGTGATCTTGGGCAGCAGATAGGGCGCGATCGTCGGGATCATGCCGATCCGCAGCCGGCCCGCAAAGCGGTCCTGCGAGGCGCGCGCGAAATCGCCGAGCTCATCGACCGAGCGCAGGATGTCGCGGACGCGTGGCGCGAGCTCTTCGCCGAACCGGGTCAGCGCCACCTGGCGGGCGCTGCGCTCCAGCAGCAGGCCGCCGAGCGCCTCCTCGAGTTCCTTGATCTGCATCGACAGGGCCGGCTGCGAAATGGCGCTTGCCTCCGCCGCGCGGCCGAAATGGCCGTGACGCGCCAGCGCGTCGAAATACCTGAGCTGGCGCATCGTCACGTTGGCCATCAGAAAATCCTATCGCAGCGATCATTAAAGTCAACTTCCCCTGATGGAATGGGAGGCTTAGAGTGGTTTGACCTGGTCAAAGGTGCGAGTTCGACGCCACCAGAGGAGGTATTCATGGACGACACTTCAAAGTGCCCGTTTTCGGGTGGAAAACGCGTGCCGGCGAACCGCGATTGGTGGCCAACCCAGCTCAGCATCGAGATGCTGCACAAGAATTCCGGCCTGTCCGATCCGATGGGCAAGGAGTTCGACTACGCCAGGGAATTCAAGTCGCTCGACCTCAACGCGGTCATCAAGGACCTGACCGCTCTGATGACGGATTCGCAGGAATGGTGGCCTGCCGACTTCGGCCACTATGGCGGCCTGATGATCCGCATGGCCTGGCACAGCGCGGGCACCTATCGCACCACCGACGGTCGCGGTGGCGCCGGCGCCGGTCAGCAGCGGTTCGCCCCGCTCAACAGCTGGCCTGACAACGCCAATCTCGACAAGGCGCGTCGGCTGCTCTGGCCGATCAAGCAGAAATACGGCCGCAAGCTCTCCTGGGCCGATCTGATGGTGCTCGCCGGCAATGTCGCGCTGGAGTCGATGGGCTTCAAGACGTTCGGTTTCGCCGGTGGCCGCGCCGACGTCTGGGAGCCGGAAGAGCTCTATTGGGGTCCCGAAGGCACGTGGCTGGGCGATGAGCGCTACAGTGGCGAACGCGAACTCGCCGAACCGCTCGGCGCGGTGCAGATGGGCCTCATCTACGTCAACCCGGAAGGCCCGAACGGCAAGCCGGATCCGGTCGCCGCGGCCAAGGACATCCGCGAGACGTTCGCCCGCATGGCGATGAACGACGAGGAAACCGTCGCGCTGATCGCCGGCGGCCACAGTTTTGGCAAGACCCACGGCGCGGGCGATCCGTCGCTGGTCGGACCGGAGCCGGAAGCGGGCGCGCTCGAGGATCAGGGCCTCGGCTGGAAGAGCAAGCACGCGTCGGGCCTGGCTGGCGATTCCATCACCAGCGGACTCGAGGTGACATGGACCAAGACGCCGACGAAGTGGAGCAACAATTTCTTCGAGAACCTGTTCAATTTCGAATGGGAGCTGACGAAGAGCCCGGGCGGCGCGAACCAGTGGACGGCGAAGGGCGCCGACGCGATCATTCCCGATGCGTTCGACAAGTCGAAGAAGCACCGGCCGACGATGCTGACGACCGACCTCTCGCTGCGCTTCGATCCGGCCTATGAGAAGATCTCGCGTCGCTTCCTGGAGAACCCGGATCAGTTCGCGGACGCCTTTGCCCGCGCCTGGTTCAAGCTCACCCACCGCGACATGGGACCGATCCAGCGCTATCTCGGCCCGCTGGTGCCGAAGGAGACGCTGATCTGGCAGGACCCGATTCCGGCGGTGAATCACGAGCTGGCCAGCGATCAGGACATCGCCGCGCTGAAGACCAAGATCCTGGCTTCGGGCCTCTCGGTCTCCGAGCTGGTTTCGACCGCATGGGCGTCGGCCTCGACGTTCCGCGGCTCCGACAAGCGCGGCGGCGCCAACGGCGCACGCATCCGTCTTGCCCCGCAGAAGGACTGGGAGGTGAACCAGCCGGCCCAGCTCTCGAAGGTTCTGGGCAAGCTCGAAGCGATCCAGAAGGAGTTCAACGCCTCGGCCGGTGCGAAGAAGGTCTCGCTTGCGGACCTGATCGTGCTCGGCGGCACCGCCGCGGTCGAGAAGGCCGCGAAGGATGCCGGCGTCGACGTGAAGGTCGGCTTCACGCCGGGTCGCATGGATGCCTCGCAGGAGCAGACCGACGCTGCATCCTTTGCTCCGCTGGAGCCGCGGGCCGATGGCTTCCGCAACTACGTCGGCAAGCGGCATCAATTCCTGCAGCAGGAAGAAGCCCTCGTCGATCGTGCGCAGCTGTTGAAGCTCTCCGGTCCCGAACTGACCGTGCTCGTCGGCGGCCTGCGTGTGCTCGGCGCCAACGCGAACGGTTCGAAGCACGGTGTTCTCACCGCCAAGGTGGGCACGCTCAGCAACGACTTCTTCGTCAACCTGCTCGACATGGGTGCGCAGTGGACGGCGGCGGCTGACGGCACCTACGAGGCCCGCGACCGCAAGACCAATGCGGTGAAGTGGACCGGCACGCGCGCCGACCTGATCTTCGGTGCGCACTCGCAGCTTCGCGCCTACGCCGAGGTCTATGCCACTTCGGATTCCAAGGAGCAGTTCGTCAATGACTTCGCCAAGGCCTGGACCAAGGTGATGAACCTCGACCGGTACGACATCGCGGCCTGATCCCGATCAGCAAGCGACAAACAAAAGGGCGGCCGAGAGGTCGCCCTTTTTCGTTGGCCCGGATTGTCGTCACACGTCGAGTGTGCCGGCCTTGGCGGCTGTAAAACGTTCGCCCACGACCTTCCAGTTCACCGTGTTCCACCATGCCTTGAGATAATCGGCGCGACGGTTCTGGTAGTTCAGGTAATAGGCGTGCTCCCAGACGTCGTTACCGAGCAGCGCGCGCTTGCCGTCCATCATCGGATTGTCCTGGTTGGGCCGCGTCTCGATCGCGAGCTTGCCATCCTTGCCGACAGTCACGAACACCCAGCCCGAGCCGAACACGCGCCCGCCGGCTGCGTTGAAGTCGGTCTGGAATTTTTCCATGCCGCCCAGATCGCTGTCGATTGCAGCGAGCAGGGCACCTTCCGGCTTGCCGCTGTTCGGCCCCATGATCTGCCAGAACATCGTGTGATTGGCGTGGCCGCCCATGCTGTTGCGGACGCCGGTGCGGATTGCTTCCGGCACGGCGCCGAGATTGCCCAGCACTTCGCCGACAGGCTTTTCCGCGAGCTGCGGATTGTCCTTGGCGAAATTGTTCAGGTTGGTGATGAACGCCTGGTGATGGCGGTCGTGATGGATCTCCATCGTCTTGGCATCGATATGCGGTTCCAGCGCGTTCGCCGGATAGGCCAGCGGTTCTAGCTTGAACGGACCTGCGGCCGCCATGGCAGCCTGCGCGAACAGGAGGCGCGGGGCAGCAGCAGTCGCGACGAGGCCAGTTGCAGCGACGATGAGACGGCGCCGGGATAGGGATGACATGTGGTTCTCCTGTCTGGGGACGATCCGCCGATACGGCGGACGGCCGTGACAACAGGTACGCAGCAGCGACCATCGCCGGTTTCGATCGCAGTCATTGTGACGCTGCGGCGGAATCGCGCATTGCCATTCCGGTGATGCAGGCTGCTGACGGCTAATAAAAAGGGCGGCCTCTCGGCCGCCCCTCGTGTTTCCGATGGTGCCGAGCGATTACTCGCCGGCCGCTTCGCGCGGGGCCTTCTCGCCGTCGCCGCCCTTGCCTTCGAGGTCTTCGCCGGTGGTCTGGTCGACCACCTTCATCGACAGGCGGGTCTTGCCGCGGTCGTCGAAGCCGAGCAGCTTGACCTTGACCTTGTCGCCTTCCTTGACGACATCGGAGGTCTTCTGCACGCGCGCCGAAGCGAGCTGGCTGATGTGGACGAGACCGTCCTTGGAGCCGAAGAAGTTCACGAAGGCGCCGAACTCCATCACCTTGACGACGGTGCCGTCATAGATCTGGCCGACTTCCGGATCGGAGGCGATCGACTTGATCCACTTGATCGCGGCCTTCATCGCCTCGCCGTCGCTGGAGGCGACCTTCACGGTGCCGTCGTCCTCGATGTTGACCTTGGCGCCGGTCTTCTCGACGATCTCGCGGATCACCTTGCCGCCGGTGCCGATCACTTCGCGGATCTTGTCGGTGGCGATCTTGAAGGTTTCGATGCGCGGCGCATATTCGCCGAGCTCGGCACGGGCGTTGGTGAGTGCCTTGGCCATTTCGCCGAGGATGTGGATACGCCCATCCTTGGCCTGGCCGAGTGCGACCTTCATGATCTCTTCGGTGATGCCCTCGATCTTGATGTCCATCTGGAGCGAGGTGATGCCCGCTTCCGTGCCGGCGACCTTGAAGTCCATGTCGCCGAGATGATCTTCGTCACCGAGGATGTCGGAGAGAACCGCGAAGCGCTTGTCTTCGAGGATCAGGCCCATCGCAATGCCCGCGGTCGGCCGCTTCAGCGGAACGCCGGCGTCCATCAGCGCGAGCGAGGCGCCGCAGACCGAAGCCATCGACGAGGAACCGTTGGATTCGGTGATCTCCGAGACCACGCGGATCGTGTACGGAAATTCGTGATGCGGCGGCAGCACCGGATGGATCGCGCGCCAGGCCAGCTTGCCGTGGCCGATCTCGCGGCGCTTGGTGCCGCCGAGGCGGCCGGTCTCGCCGACCGAGTAGGGAGGGAAGTTGTAGTGCAGCAGGAACGTCTCTTTGTACGTTCCCGACAGCGCGTCGATGTACTGCTCGTCCTCGCCGGTGCCGAGCGTGGTCACGACCACCGCCTGGGTCTCGCCGCGGGTGAACAGTGCCGAGCCGTGGGCGCGGGGCAGCACGCCGACTTCGGCGATGATGTTGCGCACGGTCTTGCTGTCGCGCCCGTCGATGCGCTTGCCGGTGTCGAGGATGTTCCAGCGAACGATCTTGGCTTCGAGCTCCTTGAACACGCCGCCGATGCGCAGCTTGTCGTATTTCGGCTCCTGCCCTTCGGGGAAGTAGTGCGCGATCACCTTTTCCTTGACCTTGCCGACCGCGGCGTAGCGATCCTGCTTGACCGGAATGGCGTAGGCGGCGCGCAGCTCCTGCTCGACCATGCCGAGCATTTCCTTTTCGAGCGCCGAATTGTCGATCACGGTGACTTCGCGCGGTTCCTTCGCGGCCTTCTCGGCAAGCTCGATGATCGCGTTGATCACCGGCTGGAAGTGACGGTGACCGAACATGACCGCGCCGAGCATGATGTCTTCGTTCAGTTCCTTGGCTTCCGATTCCACCATCAGCACGGCGTCGGCGGTGCCGGCCACGACGAGGTCGAGCTGGGTGTCGACCATCTCGTCGAGCGTCGGGTTGAGGATGAACTCGTCATTGGCGAAGCCGACGCGCGCGGCGCCGATCGGGCCCTTGAACGGAGCGCCCGACAGGGTCAGCGCAGCCGACGAGGCCACCAGCGCGACGATATCGGGATCGTTCTCCATGTCGTGCGACAGCACGGTGACGATCACCTGGGTCTCGTTGCGCCAGCCGTCGACGAACAGCGGGCGGATCGGACGGTCGATCAGGCGGGAGACCAGCGTCTCCTTCTCGGTCGGACGGCCCTCGCGCTTGAAATAGCCGCCGGGAATGCGGCCCGCGGCGTAGGTCTTTTCCTGGTAGTCGACGGTCAGCGGCAGGAAGTCGACGCCTTCGCGCGGCGACTTCGCCGCGACGACGGTGGCGAGCACCACCGTCTCGCCATAGGTGGCGACGACGGCGCCGTCGGCCTGGCGCGCGATCTTGCCGGTTTCCAGCTTGAGGGGACGTCCACCCCAGTCGATCTCGACCGAATGCTTATTGAACATAGATGTCTTCTTTCATGGGTTCTCGAAAGAAGGACGGATCGAAAAACAAAAACCATGCGCAAGATTGCGGGACGTTGATCGAAGAGGGCGATCAGCGTCCTGCGATCCTGCCATGGTTTTTGGATTTCGGATGGCGTCCATCCCTTCGGGTCATACGGGCGCCTTGCCCGTTTTGCCCAGCCGCCGGATTGCCGCTGGACTGTCAGTCGGCACGAACGCGAACACCGAACCGCGGTCTTCGCCGATCATGCCCGGATGCGAATCGTCACTCGAGTATGATCCGGAAAAGTGCGAAGCGGTTTTCCGACAAGATCATGCTCAAACAACAATCCAAAGTGCGATTCTTATCGCGCTTTGGGCCCGCACCCGACGCGCACGCAGCCTCGATCAAAAACCTTTGAACAAACGCTTTCGTTCGAAACCACGCGCAAAAACGCGCGCCGTTGGCGCGCGCAAGAACTCTTAACGACGAATGTTGTGCTTCTCGAGCAGTGCCTTGTACCGCGCCTCGTCCCTCTTCTTGAGGTAATCGAGCAGCGAACGGCGGGTCGAAACCAGCTTCAAGAGGCCGCGACGCGAATGGTTGTCCTTCACGTGGGTCTTGAAATGGTTGGTGAGGTTGTTGATGCGTTCCGACAGGATCGCGACCTGAACCTCGGGCGAGCCGGTGTCGCCGGCCTTGTTGGCATTCGTCTTGATGACTTCCGCTTTGCGTTCTGCGGCAATCGACATCGTCAATTTCTCTCGTTGCGACCGGAGCTGGCAGTCAGGCCGGTCAGGTTGAACACACGCTTGGGGATGATTTCGCCATTGCCAACTTCAGCAAGCGCGAGAAGCCGGCCTGCCACCGTGACATAGACTGTGCCGCTACAAGTGGGCGCATCCCGTCCGCGCAACAAAACGGCCTGGCCCCGATGGAGCCTTGCCGCATCAGCCCGAGTGACGGCCAGTGCCGGGATGTCGTCCAGCGCGGTCTCAACGGGCATAAGCGCGTCGGCGAGGCTGCCCTCGCCGGACGCGGCTCTATCGCACAAAGCCTCCAGCTGATCCAGCGGAATCATGTCGTTTTCGTCAAATGGGCCGACCAGGGTCCGCCGCAGCGCGCAGATATGACCGTAAGTCCCGAGAATCCGGCCCATATCGCGGGCCAGCGCGCGGACATAGGTGCCCTTGCCGCACTCCGCCTCGAACACGGACCGGTCGTTATCCGGTTGATCTACAAGGGTTAAATGGTGAATCTCGACCGGGCGGGGAGCCAGTTCCACGATCTCGCCGTCGCGGGCGAGATCGTAGGCGCGCTCGCCCTGGACCTTGATCGCGGAATAGCGCGGCGGGATCTGCTCGATCACGCCGGTGAAGCGGGGCAGCAGGGCCAGAATGGCCTCCCGTGTCGGGCGCTGGTCGGAGATCGCGGTCACCCGGCCCTCGATGTCGTCGGTGTCGCGCTCCTCGCCCCAGCACACGGTGAACTGGTAGCGCTTGCGGCCGTCCATGACGAAGGGGACGGTCTTGGTGGCCTCGCCGAGCGCGATCGGCAGGCCGCCGGAGGCGAGCGGATCGAGCGTACCGGCATGACCGGCGCGCTTGGCGTTGAAAAGGCGCTTGAGCACGGCGACCGCCTGCGTCGAGGTCATGCCGATCGGCTTGTCGAGCACGACCCAGCCATGGACGTCGCGCCGGTCGCGGCGCGGCTGGTTGCCCTTCTGCTTGCCTGCGCGCGGATCGTTGTTGACGCGGCGCTGCTCCTGATCCGGCTGCGAATTGCCGCTCATGTCCGCAAAATTATTTTTCTGCGCGTCGCGCTGATCGGTCTCTTCGCCGCCGATCGTGCCGTGAGCCGGGTCCATCGTCATTGCTCTTCTTCCCGATCCGAATCCGGATCCTGTTCCAGGTCCTTCTGCACCGCAGGTGTTCGCAAAAGCTTCTCGATCCGTTCCGCTTCGTCGAATCGTTCGTCGACGCGGAAGCGAAGGTCAGGTGCAAATTTCAGGTTAACGCGCCGCGCGACCTCGCCGCGCAGGAATTTCTTGTTGCGGTCGAGCGCAGCGATGATGATCCCGGTGTCGCGGCCACCGAGCGGCATCACATAGACTGTTGCGAGCTTCAGGTCGGGCGACATCCGCACCTCCGGCACGGTGATGATGTGACCTTCGAGGTCCGCATCATGCAAATTGCCTTGCGCCAGAATCTCGGCCATCGCATGGCGAACCTGCTCGCCGACGCGCAACTGGCGTTGCGAGCCGCCCGGCGCGGAACTCTTCTTCTGATGATGGCGGGGCATCTGGAAATCACCTCGTCATGCCCGCGTTTGGGACACGGGCATTGTCATTTGTCCTGTTGAAACGAATGAGAGGCGGATGGCCGGAAAAAATCCGGCCACCGCACTCTCGCTATTTCAGCTCAAAAAGATCCGTGCGCTTCGGTAAGATTTGGACTTACAGGGAGCGCTGGATCGTCTCCACGCGGTAACACTCGATCACGTCACCGGCGCGCATGTCGTGGTAGTTCTCGAAGGCCATGCCGCATTCCTGACCGGACTGGACTTCCTTCACTTCGTCCTTGAAGCGCTTCAGCGTCGACAGCTTGCCTTCGTGCACGACGACGTTGTCGCGGATCAGGCGCACATTGGCGCCGCGTTCCACGGTGCCGTCGGTGACGCGGCAGCCGGCGACCTTGCCGACCTTGGAGATGTTGAAGATCTCCAGGATCGCGGCATTGCCCAGCATGGTTTCGCGCAAGGTCGGCGCGAGCAGGCCGCTCATGGCCTTCTTCACGTCGTCCACGAGGTCGTAGATGATGTTGTAGTAGCGGATCTCAATGCCGTTGCGCTTGGCGGCCGCAGCGGCCTCCTTGTTGGCACGAACCGAGAAGCCGATGATCGCGGCGTTGAAGCCTTCCGCGAGCGTCACGTCGGATTCCGAGATGCCGCCGACACCGGCATGCAGGATGCGCGCGGCGACTTCGTCGGTGCCGAGCTTCTCCAGCGAGCCGAGGATCGCTTCCAGCGAACCCTGCACGTCGGCCTTGATGATCAGCGGGAATTCCTTGCGGCCCGCGGTCTTCAACTGCGACATCATCTGCTCGAGCGAGCCGCGCATGCCGGAGATCGAGGCAGCCGCGTTCTCGCGCTTCTGGTGCGCGCGGTAGCTGGTGACCTGGCGGGCGCGGGCTTCGTTCTCGACCACGGCGAGACGATCGCCGGCTTCCGGCGGACCGTTGAAGCCGAGCACCTCGACCGGCACCGAAGGACCCGCCTCCTGCACCGTGTCGCCCTGATCCGAGATCAGCGCGCGGACGCGGCCCATTTCGGCGCCGGCGACGATGATGTCTCCGACACGGAGCGTGCCGCGCTGAACCAGCACGGTCGCGACCGGACCACGGCCGCGGTCGAGCTTGGCCTCGATCACGGTGCCTTCGGCCGGGCGATCCGAATTGGTCTTGAGGTCGAGAATGTCGGCCTGGAGCGCGATCATCTCGAGCAGCTTGTCGAGATTGGTCTTGTTCTTGGCGGACACTTCGACGTCGACGACTTCGCCGCCGAAGGATTCCACCTGCACCTCGTGCTGGAGCAGCTCGGTGCGCACGCGCTCTGGCTTGGCGTCGGGCTTGTCGATCTTGTTGATGGCAACGATGATCGGCACCCGCGCCGCCTTGGCGTGGTTGATGGCTTCGATCGTCTGCGGCATGACGCCGTCATCGGCCGCAACCACCAGCACGACGATGTCGGTCACCTTGGCGCCGCGGGCGCGCATTGCGGTGAACGCGGCGTGGCCGGGCGTGTCGATGAAGGTGATCTTCTTGCCGCTTTCGGGCGACAGCACCTGATAGGCGCCGATATGCTGGGTGATGCCGCCGGCTTCGCCGGAGACGACGTTGGCATGGCGGAGCGCGTCGAGCAGCGAGGTCTTGCCGTGGTCGACGTGGCCCATCACGGTCACCACAGGTGAACGCGTCTCGGTGTCGGTGGAATCCTCGATCGCGTCGAACAGGCCTTCTTCAACGTCGGACGCGGCAACGCGCTTGACGGTGTGACCCAGCTCTTCGGCGATCAGCTGCGCGGTGTCGGCGTCGATCACGTCGGTGATCTTGTGCATCGCGCCCTGCTTCATCAGCATGCGGATGACGTCGACCGCACGCTCGGCCATGCGGTTGGCGAGCTCCTGGATCGTGATCGCTTCCGGAATGATCACCTCGCGGATGAGCTTTTCTTTCGGCTCGTTCGCGGCATGGCCCTTAAGGCGCTGGGTGCGGCGGCGGAACGAGGCGATCGAGCGCTCGCGGACGTCGTCGGCATTGAATGCGGTGACGACCGTCAGGCGGCCGCGCTCCTTCTGCGGGCCGGGCTTGTGGGTGGGCTTGGGGGCTACCACGGGCCGCGCAGCGCCGCCGGGGCCGCGGCGGATCTGGCGCGGACCCTCGTCCTCGTCCGGTCCGGCTGCGACAGCGGGGGCGCGGCCCACCGGGCCTCCCGGCCGCTGCGTGGTCGTTCCAGGCCGCGCCGTCGTCGTTCCGGGGCGGGCCGTGGTGGTCGTCCCGGGCCGGGCCGCAGGTGCTCCGGGCCGCGGTGCAGGAGCAGCCGAGGCCGTCGCTGCAGGGCGCGCCGCGGATTGCGGTTGCTCGCCTTCGCCAAAGCGCTTCTTGGCCTCGGTTTCGGCCTTGCGCCGGGCTTCCTCTTCGTGGCGGTGACGCTCATCCTCGGCCTTGCGGCGGGCTTCGGCGGCCTCGCGCTCGGCGCGCTCGGCGTTTTCGCGGACAGCGCGGCGCTGGGCCTCTTCCTCGGCATGGCGGCGCTCTTCGACTTCGCGCACCTTGGCATCGGCCAGCGCGCTGGCGCGGGCAGAACGTTCGTCCTCGGTCAGCGTACGCAGCACCACGCCGGATCCGGCGTTGCGCGGCTGGGCGGGCGGGGCGGGGCGAGACGGCGCTGGCGCAGCCGGTGCCGGCTTTGCAACAACCGTGGGCGCCTGCGGCTCGGGGCTGCCGTCGATCCGGCGCTTGCCGCGCTTCTCGACCACGACCTGCTTGCTGCGGCCATGGCTGAAGCTCTGGCGCACAGTGCCCGTTTCGACGCGCGGCTTGAGCGATAGCGTCTTGCTCGGAACGCTCAGCTTCTTGTCGTCAGGGGTCTTGGTATCAACCATTCAGCAGTCCTAATCCTGATCTGTTAGCGTTGTGCGTTGCCGCACCGTCCTATCGGGTCGTCGTTGTCTCTCAGAAATCCTGGCCGGGCTTTTCGGCAGTCTTGTCAGCGTCCGCCATCCGGTATCGGACCAGCATCTGGCTACGTGACAGGAATGACTTGCTCGCCGGGCCCGCGAGCAGGGCAGCATGTATCACATTTGACCGGGTAAGTGCCAAATCCAATTCTATCGATTTCAGTGCGGTAACGACGGGAATCTGCGGCTTGCCGCCGCGATTTCCGCCGTTTTGACGCGCCAGCGTGTCCAATTTGCGGATTCCGTCCGCGGCCCCCTCGCTGGCGTGGATCAGGACCTCGACCGTGCCTTCCCGAAGCGCGCTTTCGACCTTGCCGAAGCCGGCCACGATCTGGCCCGCCTTGGCGGCAATCCCAAGGGCTTCGGTCACGCTCCGAACCAGGAGCGCCTCGATATCGGCGGGAAGCGTCTGGGGAATGCGCAACTCGCGCTTGAAGGCCCTACCAAAATGGTGACGCCGCACGGCTTCCGCAACCACCTCGCGCGAGGCGGTGACCCACATGCCGCGTCCCGGCAGCTTGCGCTTGAGATCGGGAACTATATCGCCTTGGGGCGAGACGACGAAGCGGATCAGCTCGTCGATCGGCCGGACCTCGCGGCTGACCGCGCACATCCGCATGGTCGCGGACCTTTCGGTCCGCGGGCCATTGTCGAGATCGTGGTCAGTATCTGCGAGCATCCGAGCGGCATTCTCCTTTGCCCTTAAGCCGGCTGATCTTCAGCCGCCTCAGCCTCTTCGGCCGGCTTGGCCAAGTCAGCCTCGGTGATCCAGCCGGCCTTGACGCGCGCCTGCATGATCATGGCTTCCGCATCGTCGCGGGAGACGTCGAGACCATCGAGCGCGCCGGCGAACTTGGTCTGCTCGCCGCCTTCCTTGCGCTCGGTCCAGCCGACCAGATCGTCGGTGGCGCAGCCGGCGAGGTCGTCGACGGTCTTGATGTCGTTCTCGCCGAACTTCACCAGCATCTTGGAGGTGACGCCGGGCACGTCCTTGACGGCGTCCTCGACACCGAGCTCCTTGCGCTTGGCTTCGATCTCGGCTTCCTGCTGCTCGAGATATTCGCGGGCACGGTTCTGGAGCTCCTGCGCGGTCTCCTCGTCGAAGCCCTCGATGCCTGCGAGTTCCTTGAGGTCCACCATCGCGAGTTCCTCGACCGAGGTGAAGCCTTCGGACGCCAGCAATTGGCCGACGACTTCGTCGACATTGAGCGATTCCATGAAGACTCGGGTGGAATTCTCGAAGTCGGCCTGGCGGCGCTCCGATTCCTCCTGCTCGGTCAGGATGTCGATGTCCCAGCCGGTGAGCTGCGAGGCCAGACGCACGTTCTGGCCGCGGCGGCCGATTGCCAGCGAGAGCTGGTTGTTGGTGTCGGGCACGACGACCTCGATGCGCTCGCGGTCCTCGTCGATGACGACCTTGGAGACTTCGGCCGGCGCCAGCGCGTTGACCACGAAGGTCGCGATGTCGGGCGACCAGGGGATGATGTCGATCTTCTCGCCCTGCAATTCGTTCACCACCGCCTGCACGCGCGAGCCGCGCATGCCGACGCAGGCGCCGACCGGATCGACCGAAGAATCGCGGGAAATCACGCCGATTTTCGCGCGCGAGCCGGGATCGCGGGCGACCGCCTTGATCTCGACGATACCGTCATAGATCTCGGGCACTTCCTGCGCGAACAGTTTCGCCATGAACTGGGGATGGGTCCGGGACAGGAAGATCTGCGGGCCGCGGGTCTCACGGCGGACGTCGAAGATGTAGGCGCGGACGCGGTCGCCGTTGCGGAACACTTCGCGCGGCAGCATCTCGTCGCGGCGGATGATGGCCTCGCCGCGGCCGAGGTCGACGATCACGCTGCCATATTCGACGCGCTTGACCACGCCGTTGACGATGTCGCCGATGCGGTCCTTGAATTCCTGATATTGCCGGTCACGCTCGGCCTCGCGCACCTTCTGCACGATCACCTGCTTGGCCGATTGTGCGGCGATGCGGCCATATTCCAGCGGCGGCAGGGTGTCGGCGATGGTGTCGCCGACCTGGGCGCCGGGATTGGCGCGCTGCGCATCCACCAGCGAGATCTGGTTCGAGTGGTTTTCGACCTTCTCGACCACCAGCATGTGGCGCGACAACCGCAGCTCGCCCTTCTTCGGGTCGATCTCGGCATGAACGTCAGTCTCGCTGCCGTAACGTGCCCGGGCCGCCTTGGCGATGGCGTCCTCCATCGCCGCGATGACGATGCCGCGGTCGATCGATTTCTCGCGCGCGACGGCATCGGCGATCTGGAGCAGTTCAAGTCGATTGGCGCTGACTGCCATGGCTAGTCTCCTTCGTCAGGCTCGATCTCGCCCCGTCGCGCGCGTTCGGCGGCCAGGCGATGCTTCTTTGTGTTGGTCGGGGCCGGCTTCTTCTTCGGCTTGGTGTTCTTGGTGATCTTCGCGCTGATCTCCGCGTGCGGCGCAGCCGGCGGCTCCAGCCCGAGATCGCGGCGCATCTTGCGCTCCTCGGCCTTGCCGCGGCGCATGGATTCCGCGATCAGCTCGTCGGTGAGCACGAGCCGTGCCTCGCCGATGTCTTCCATGGTCAGGAGAACGTCGGGACTATCGCCCGCCTTGACGTCCTCGCGATGCAGGTGCACGCGGTCGCCTTCGACGGCACCGAGCGTGCCGCGGAACCGCTTCCGTCCCTCATGGGCGACGGCCATGTCGATCTTCACCAGATAGCCGTAATAACGCTCGAAATCGGAGCGCCGCACCAGCGGGCGGTCGATCCCCGGCGAGGAGATTTCCAGCCGATAGGCGCGATCGATCGGGTCGGCGACGTCGAGCACCGGCGACAGCGCCCGCGAAATCGCCTCGCAATCCTCGAGTTGCATCGAACCGTCCGGCCGCTCGGCCATGATCTGCACGGTGCAGCCGGATTCCGCCGAAATGCGGATCCGCACCAGACGGTAGCCCATGCCCTCGAGCACCGGGCCTGCGACCGCGGACACCCGTGCCGCCACGCCCGGCTCGACCACGAGCCTCGGCTCTGCCAGCAATTCGGCATCCGTGGAACCAGGGTTCGGTTCGGTCATATCAGAGGTCAAGGCGCTCGTTGGATAAGGCTTGGGTCAAGGCTTGGTTAAGACTTTGAAAGCCCGCTGCGGAACTTTCCCGACAGCGCGTCGGCTGCATCTCCCACCAAGCCGCGTTCAGGTAATAAAAAAGAGCGGGTCCTTTCGGGCCCACTCTCACTACGCGGATCGTATGAGAAGATGAATTGGCGCTGATATAGCCCTTTCCGCCCTCCCGGACAAGGCCCATCGCAGGGCGGGCGAGGCTTTTTGCGTCCGGTCCGCGGCCCCTCGCGCAACGCTTCCTTCACCTCCGGGGCCTAAATTCCCCGATCGTGGGGCGGCTTGGACCAAGGGCGCACCCGCGGCGTGCCCTGTACGAGTTTGCGTTTTCATGACCGTTGCCACGTCGCTCATTCCCGGACTGGACGATATCGTCAAACGCGGCGACCCGCGGCGGCGCGGCGAGATCGCGAGCGCGATCGCCCAATTGTTCTTCCAGGACGCCGAGAAGCTCCGTCCCGATCTCGTCGATCTCTTCGACAATCTGCTGATCGATCTCGTCCCGCATGCCGAGCTCGCCTCGCGCGTCGATCTCGCCGAACGCTTCTCGCGCCTGAACAACGCGCCGCGGCATCTGGTGAGCCAGCTCGCGCGTGAAAACGAGATCATGGTGGCTGGCCCCGTGCTGCGCCATTCGCCCGTGCTCGACGACGCCGCTCTCGTCGAGATCGCGCGGCTGAAGGGCCAGGGCCATCTGCTGGCGATGACCGAGCGCCCCCTGCTGTCCGCTGTCGTCACCGACGTGCTGGTCGAGCGCGGCGATCGCGACGTGGTGCGCCGCGCCGCGGGCAATGCCGGCGCGGCGTTCTCGCCCGATGGTTATTCCGAGCTGATCAAGCGCGCCGCGCAGGACGGCGTGCTGACGCTCAGGATCGGCCAGCGCAACGATCTCTCCGGCGAGCACCTGAAACAGCTTCTCGACGGCACACTCGACGTCATCCGCCGCCGCCTCTCGAGCGTGGTCAATCCCGCGCGCCAGGTCGAGATCAAGCGCGCCATGGCGGCGATCGAGGAGGCGGCACTGCCGCCGGGGCCGCGCCGCGATTTCTCCGCGGCACAGCGCACGGTGCTGGCCTTGCATCGCGGCGGCCATCTCGGCGAGAGCGCGCTGCTCAGCTTCGCCAAGGCGCACAAATACGAGGAGTCCATCGCCTCGCTCTCGGCGATGTCCGGCGTCCGCCTCTCGGTTCTCGACCGCCTGATCGCCGGTGACCGCTACGATCCGATTCTGGTTCTGGGTCGCGTGCTGAATCTCGGCTGGCCGACGGTGCGCGCACTGATCCTGATGTGGTACGGCCCGAATCGCACGCCAGCCGATGCCGATATCGAGCAGGCGCGCGTGAACTTCACGCGCCTGATGCCGGCCACTGCCGAGCGCGTCGTGAATTTCTGGCGCAACCGGCAGACGATCTAGAGCCGCTTGAATCGCAGATAGGCCGCCTTGCGGCCCTCGCGTGCAGCCTTCCGGCCGTAGCGCGTCATGGTGTAGCCGGCCCATGGCTGCCGGAAATCGTCGGCGCGCTCCGCCAGCCAGACGAAATCCACCGAGCGCGCCAGATGCGACAGCGTCCAGGCGCAGTAATCGTCGATGTCGCAGACGAAACGGAATTCGCCGCCGGCTTTCAGCACGCGCGCCATCGCGGCGATGGTCCGGTCCTGGACGAAGCGCCGCTTCCAGTGCCGCCGTTTCGGCCAGGGATCGGGATGGATCAGGTCGATCCGCGACAGCGAGGCTTTGGGCAGCCAGGCCAGGAGCTCGGCGGCATCGCCTGCGAACAGGCGGATGTTGCCGATGTTGGTCGCCTCGATCTGCGCGAGGATTTTCGCCATGCCGTTGACATAGGGCTCGCAGCCGATGAAGCCGGTCGTGGAGAAGCTCTGCGCTTCGGCCGCAAGATGCTCGCCGCCGCCAAAGCCGATCTCGAGCCGCACATCGTCCGCCGCGGGATCGAAGATCTCGCCGGCATTCGCCGGCGCCTCACCGTCGATGTCGAGCGCGAGATGCGGCAGCAGATGATCGATCAGCTCGGCCTGATGCTGCCGCAGCTTGTGGCCCTTGCGGCGCCCGAAAAAGGCGCGCTCGCTGTCGTCGCGATCGGGATCCGATTTGCGTTCGATCATCGCAGCGTCTGGTAGAGGCGATGGAGCAGCCGCGCCCGCGGCGCGAGCGACGAGACATAGAGCTGCTCATAATGGGTGTGGGCGCCCTTGCCGTCGACGCCGAGCCCGTCGAGCGTCGCGGTGTGCGCGGCTGTGAAATTGCCGTCCGAGCCGCCGCCGGTGTGGGTGTCGACCAGCTCGAAGCCGATCTCGGTGGCGAGCGTCTTCGCATGCTCGTACAGCGAGGCGCCGGCATTGCTCTTCTCGTAAGGCGGACGATTGAGCCCGCCCGTGACACTGACGGTGACGCCATCCGTCTTCGACGTCAGGGCGAGAATCCTGCCGACGAATTCGTCCGCGTCCTCAAGGCTCAGCACGCGCAGGTCGATTTCGGCATGGGCTTCTTCCGGCGTCACGTTGGGCCGCGTGCCGCCGCGCACCACGCCGACATTGACGGTAACGCCGCGGGCCGGATCGTTCATCGCTTCGAGCGCCAGGATGACATTGGCAAGCTCGCGGATCGCACTGCGGCCGTCCTCGGGCCGCGTGCCGGCATGTGCGGGCACGCCTTTGATGAAGACCTCGAATCGCCCGACACCCTTGCGGCCGGTGACGATCTTGCCGCCGTCGCGCGCCGGCTCCGTCACCAGCACATATTTGGCCTTGCGGCCTTCCGTCTCGATCAGTGTGCGTGAGGTGGGGCTGCCGATCTCCTCGTCGGAGGTGAACAGGTGGGTGATGCCGAGCGGCGAGCGATCGGCGGTGGCGCAGAGCGCACCAAAGGCATGATGTGCGATGTAGGCGCCGCCCTTCATGTCGTAGATGCCCGGACCGAACGCGCTGTCGCCTTCGACCTTGAACGGCAGGCGCGTGATGAATCCCATCGGATGGACGGTATCGAGGTGGCTCAGCACGAGGATGCCCGGCCGGTCCTGGCCCCAGGTCGAGCGCACCACGAGATGATCGCCGCAGCCATCGACGCCGGCGACACGCTCGAGCGTGACAGGCAGATCGCGGTATTGCTCCGCGACCACGGAGATCAGCTTGTTGACCTGTTCAGGCGAGTCCGTCGGCGTCTCGATCTCGACCCAGCTGCGGATGCCATCGAGAATAGTTTGGGAATCGAACCAATTGGAGCTGATCATGAGTGCATCTGTGCCCTTGTATCGCATCATCGGAGCGGATGCGCATCAAAACGCGGCCGCAAATGACGACATAGGCCAGATTTGACGCAGTCTCAAATCGGATTGAGACGGGCGTCAGCGTTTGTCGGGACCTTCGCGGGCCGCGATCTGCTCGACGAGATCGACGATCGAGCGGCGCATCTTCGAATCGGTGATTCGGGTGAACGCCTTGGTCAAAGCAAGACCTTCGGAAGTCGCGAGGAAGTCCGAGACATAGGAGGGCGATGCGCCTTCGGCGAAGCCGTCCGGGCCGGCCACGCCGCTAGGCCCGCCTTCGAACAGGAACGACACCGGCACCTGGAGTATCTCGGCGATCTGCTGGATACGGCTCGCACCGACCCGGTTCGTGCCCTTCTCATATTTCTGGATCTGCTGGAAAGTCAGGCCCAAAGCTTCACCGAGCTTTTCCTGGCTCATGCCCAACATGATGCGGCGCATTCGCACGCGGCTGCCGACATATTTGTCAACAGGGTTGGGCGCTTTCGACATTTCCTCAGCCTCCAAACACCACCTTCGGCGCAATCATCAGGAATGCCTCGGGTGTCAGCATCGTCAAAATCAGACCCTGTTATTGGGAAACATTGCGGAGAAATTTAGCAATGCCCACTGTCTTTTGCAGCCGGCGCAGAATGAGGAGGCCGCGTGCAGTCTGTCAACCGTGGGACTACGGTTGTCAAAGGATTCCGGTCGCCTCGACCGAAAACCGCTAGCGAGGTGTGATCACGGATGCCGTTTGGCAACACGTCGCCGTACCGCCAGAAGCACAGCCAGCGCGACGAGCATGGCTGCGGGGATGTCGCCCACCCTTGCATAGACGGTCGGCGGGATTGCGGCGGGCAGACTTGCATCCAAAATGCCTTCGACGCCGAGGCCGAGGCTGGCAACGGTTCGTCCCACCGGATCGATCACCGCCGAGACGCCGGTATTGGCGGAGCGCACCAGTGGAAGTCCGAGCTCGATCGCGCGCATCCGCGCCTGCTCGAGATGCTGATAGGGACCGGTCGAAATGCCGAACCAACCGTCATTGGTGAGGTTCACGATCCAGCCCGGACGCTCGTTGCGCCCGGCAACCTCGCCGGGAAAAATTGCCTCGTAGCAGATCAGCGGCAGCGCGCTGGGCGCGCCCGGCACTGGAAGCGCGTGCCGCACGGTGCCGGGAATGAAGCCGCCGCGCACGCGCGTCAGTTGCTCGAAGCCGAGCTTCTCCATCAGGTCCTGGTAGGGAAGGAATTCGCCGAACGGCACGAGATGCAACTTGTCGTAGACCGCGAGCACGCTGCCGTCGTGGTCGATCACGTAGATCGAATTATAGGCGCGCGTGATCGGCGTGCCCCGCGGCAGGTCGGGCGCGCGGACCGAGCCCGTGATCAGCACTGTGCCCTTGGGCAGAAGCTCGGCGATTTGCGCCATCACGTCCGCTTCGCGGGTCAGGAAGAACGGAAAGGCGGATTCCGGCCAGATCAGGATGGTGGCATCGCGCACGCCAGTCGATTGCGGCCCGGAGGCGCGGTCCGACAGCGCCAGATATTTCTTCATCACCTCCGCCTTGGCGGCGTAGTTGAATTTCGCGTCCTGCTGGAGGTCCGGCTGCATCAGGCGCAGCTTGGTGCCCGCGACCATCGTGGTCGGATGCAGCGACAGGCGGATCGCGCCGAAGATGCCCATGACGAGCAGGAGCGCAATCGCAGCGGCCGGAGCGCGCCACGCCGGGCGGCGATCAGGCGTGCGGTCGATCAGCGCCGCGGGGCTCGCGAAGATCGCAACGCTGAGGAACGTCATGCCCCACAGGCCGATCAGCGAGGCCGTCTGCGCCAGCGGCAGCGGCTCGGACAAGGCGTAGCCGAAGGCATTCCAGGGAAAGCCGGTCAGCGCGTGACCGCGCAGCCATTCGGCGATGGTGAGGCTTGCGGCGAGCGCCAGAATGCGCGTGGCATCCTTGGTCCAGAGCAGGCGGGCGAGCGCAAATCCGATCGCCGTGAAGATCGAGAGATAGGCCGGCAGGCCAAGCACGGCGAACGGCGTCAGCCAGGCGAATGTATCGGCATCGACGAAGAAGGCGTAGCCGATCCAGTAGAGGCCGGGGACGAAATAGCCGAGCCCGAACCAGTAGCCGGTCAGCGCCGCGGCAGGAATGCCGCGGTATCGTCCAGCACCGGCACCGTCGATCAGCCAGACCAGCACCGGGAGCGTGATGAATAGCACCGGGAAGATGTTGAACGGCGCCAGCGCCAGCACCGACAGCGCGCCGGCGGCCATGGCGATGACGGCGCGCTTCCATCCCCAGGTGAGGATGACGGCAAGCGCTATCTGCCGAAATCGCTGGAACGGGCTCACTGCGGACCGGTCCCGTCGCTTGGCGGGGTGGGCGTGTCGCTGGCCGCCGGTTGACTGCCATCCGGCGTAACCTCGCGGCGGCGGCTCTCGCGCTGGGTGCGCGGCGCGGGACGCTCCTTCCGCGTCGAGATCCGCAGCCGCTTGACGCGGCGCGGATCGGCATCGAGCACCTCGACCTCGTAATGGCCGGGGCCGGAGATGACTTCGCCGCGCACCGGCAGACGCCCGACGAAGCTGACGAGATAGCCGCCCAGCGTCTCCACTTCCTCGCCGGCCTCGCCGGTGACGAAATCCTCGCCGATCACGGTGCGGACGTCGTCGAGGCTGGCGCGCGCATCGGCGATGAAGGCGTTGTCGGGCAGCCGTACGATCGAGGGCGGCTCGTCGCTGTCATGTTCGTCGTCGATCTCGCCGACGATCTGCTCGACGATGTCCTCCAGCGAAACCAGCCCGTCGCTGCCGCCATATTCGTCGACCACCAGCGCCAGATGAATGCGCGTGGCCTGCATCTGCGCGAGCAGGTCGATCGCCCGCATCGACGGCGGCACGTAGAGCAGCTTGCGGATGATGCGCGCATCCTGAAGCGGCAGCGCCAGATCGACCGTACGCAGATCGAGACCGGCCGGCAGCGGCTTCTTGCGCTTGGTCTTCGTGGCCTCCGACACGCGGGCACGCGCGGTCATGAAGGCGAGCAGATCGCGGATGTGGACGATGCCGACGGGATCATCGAGCGTCTCGTTGTAGACCACGAGGCGCGAATGGCCGGCGCTCTCGAACCGGTCCATCAACTCACCAAGCGGGATGTCGCGCTTCACCGCGATGATGTCGGCGCGATGCACCATGACGTCGGCGATGCGGCGCTCGTGCAGGCCGAGGATGTTGCGCAGCATGGTGCGCTCGACGGTCGAGAAGCCGGTGTCGTCGGGCGTCGTGGCGTCCAGCACGACCTGGAGGTCGTCGCGGACCGATCCCGCCTTCCAGCCGAACAGCGTGCGGATGGCACGCAGCAGCCAGCCTTCCGCGGTCGGGCGCGTCATCTCGCCCGGCGTCACCACGGCCGGCAGATTGGCCGTGTTGCGCGGATTGTCGTGGATCGGTTCGGAATCCGGCATCTCAGTGCGTCCCCGCGCGGTCGGCATAGGGATCGGGGATGCCGAGATGAGCCAGGATCTCCCGTTCGAGGGCTTCCATCTCCTCGGCGTCGCCGTCGTTCTCGTGGTCATAGCCGACCAGATGCAGGAAACCGTGCACGGCGAGATGGCTCAAATGATGATCGAACGGCTTCTGCTCCTCGTCCGCCTCGCGCCGCATGGTCTCGTACGCGATCGCGATGTCGCCGAGCATGCGCGGCGCGTCGCCCGGCTTCCATTCGCCTTCCGGCTGAAGCGCGGGAAACGACAGCACATTGGTCGGCTTGTCGATGCCGCGCCAGTTGCTGTTGAGCGTGCGGATGCCGGAATCATCGGTCAGCATTACAGCCACTTCCGCCTCCGCGACGTCTGCATCGACACTCTCTGCGGCGGCCGCAACGGCGCGCTGGATCACGGCTTCGGAATCGGGCTCACGCTGCCAGCAATCGGCGACGACGAGGACCTCGGTGATGGGAAGGTTGGGGTGTGACATTCTCTTTGTTCGGAACGAAAAGGCGCCTGCGTCCGCGCCCAAATTGTCCGGTTGTTGTCGTCAGGATTTACCGGCGGCCGGCCGCTGCGGCTGCCCTTCATAGGCGGAGACGATCCGCGCCACGAGCTCGTGGCGAATCACGTCCTCGGCCTTGAAATGAACTTGCGCAATGCCTTCGACGCCGCTCAGCAGCCGGGTCGCCTCGGCGAGACCCGAGGTCTGGCCGTTCGGCAGGTCGATCTGCGAGGGATCGCCGGTCACGATCATGCGGCTGTTCTCGCCGAGACGGGTCAGGAACATCTTCATCTGCATCGACGTGGTGTTCTGCGCCTCGTCCAGGATGATGGCGGCGTTGGTCAGCGTGCGGCCGCGCATGAAAGCGAGCGGCGCGATCTCGATCTCGCCGGTCTGCAGCGCACGCTCGACGATGCGCGCATCCATGAGGTCGTAGAGCGCGTCGTAGATCGGGCGCAGATAGGGATCGACCTTCTCGCGGAGGTCGCCGGGCAAGAAGCCGAGCCGCTCGCCGGCTTCCACCGCCGGACGCGACAGGATGATCTTGTCGACCTCCTTGCGCTCGAACAGTTGCGCGGCATGCGCGACCGCGAGCCAGGTCTTGCCGGTGCCGGCGGGGCCGATGCCGAACACCAGCTCGTGGCGCTTCAGCGCCCGGATATAGGAATCCTGCGCGGCCGTGCGCGCGCGGACCGGGCGCTTGCGCAGATTGATGCTGTCGAAGGTCGATTTGGCCGACTTGGCGTCGAACTCGAACAGTGAGCCTTGCGCGATCACCGCACGGATCGCGCCTTCGACCTCGCCCTGGTCGAGGTCCTGCCCCTTCACCGCTTGCGCGTAGAGCGTCTCCAGCACGCGGCGAGCGGCGTCGCAGCCGTCGCGCGAGCCGCCGATGGTGATGTGGTTGCCCTTGGAGTCGACGACGACGCCGAGCCGCCGCTCGATCTGCGCGAGATGCTGGCCGTAAGGGCCTACCAGCGCGGAAGCGGCGCGGTTGTCGTCGAAGTCGATGACGACCTGGGTCTCGGGCGGAACCTGCATGTCGCGGTCAAATTTGCGGCTGGAAGCGATAGAAGACGAATCCGATGCGCTTTTTGGCAAGGGTTCAAGCTCCAGTGGCAATGGGCGATAAAGCGGGCTCGCGTGCCGTGGCGAGCTCACCGAGGAAACTGTAGCGTTCGAGACTGTCGATCCGGACCGGCAGGATTTGTCCGATGATGTCGGGCGAGGCCATCACATGCGCCGGCTGGAGAAATGCAGTGCGGCCCACGATCTGGCCGTCCTTGCGGGCCGGACGCTCGAACAGCACATCGACCGTTGAGCCAATCGCAGCCTTGTTGAAGGCCGATTGCTGGCTGTCGATCAATTCCTGGAGCCGCACCAATCGCTGGTCCATCTCGGCGGGGGACACCGTCTCCTGCATATCCGCGGCCGGCGTTCCCGGCCGGGCGGAGTATTTGAACGAATAAGCCGCAGCGTAGCCGATTTGCGTGACAAGCGCGAGTGTGGCGAGAAAATCTTGCTTGCTCTCGCCGGGGAAGCCGACGATAAAATCTGATGAAAAAGCAATGTCTTGGCGGGCGGACCGGAATCGGTCGACGACACGCCGGTAATCATCGGCGGTATGTTTCCGGTTCATGGCGGCCAGAATCCGGTCCGAGCCCGACTGCACCGGCAGGTGCACGAACGGCATCAAGGCGTCGAGATCGCGATGGGCTGCAATCAAGCTGTCATCGACGTCGCGGGGGTGGCTGGTCGAATAGCGCAGCCGCGCGACGCCGGGAATCCGCGCCAGATGTTCCAGCAGCCTGCCGAGCGGCCAGCTTTTCCCGTCCGGTCCCTCGCCGTGATAGGCGTTGACGTTCTGCCCGATCAGCGTGAGCTCGCGCACGCCGTTCTCGGTGAGCCGCCTCACGTCGTCGACGATCTTCGCCACGGGCCGCGAGACTTCCGAGCCTCGCGTGTAAGGCACGACGCAAAAAGTACAGAACTTGTCGCAGCCTTCCTGCACCGTGACGAAGGCGGAAATGCCGCGCGCGCGGATCGCGTCGGGCTTGGGCTGGGCGAGGAAGCCGAACTTGTCGGCGGCCGGAAATTCGGTCTCAATCGCGCGGCCCTCGTCGGCGGCGCGCTTCAAAAGCTCCGGCAGATGATGATAGCTCTGCGGTCCCACCACGACGTCGACCACGGGCGCGCGGCGCACGATCTCCCCGCCCTCGGCCTGCGCCACGCAGCCCGCGACCGCGATCTGCATCGCGCGGCCCTCGCGTGCGGCCTCGTCCTTGGCAAGGCGCAGCCTGCCGAGCTCGGAATAGACCTTTTCGGAGGCCTTCTCGCGGATATGGCAAGTGTTGAGGATGACGAGGTCGGCGTCCTCGGCGCTGGCCGTCTCCACGAATCCTTCCGGAGCCAGCGTGTCCACCATGCGCTGGGCATCGTAGACGTTCATCTGGCAGCCATATGATTTGATGTGCAGCTTGCGCGGCGGCGTCATGGAACCCGGAATGGAGGTGGGGGACAGCCCTCAGATATAGACTGGAGCGGCGAAAATCCAGCAATGAAGCCCCTTCTGGCCGTCATTCCGGGGCGGCGCCAACGCGAACCCGGAATCCAGAGGTTTTGAGGCGAGATTGCCGGGGCGGTGCTGCGAAATGGGCCAAATAGCCGAAATCAGCCCGCCAGGGCGTCCGCCTCGACCCGCCGGACCAACTCCGGCAATTGATGCATGTCGGCGAAAGTCAGGTCGGCACCGGCCCGGCGCAGGGTCTCGGCATGGCCATCCCCGCAATGTGCGCCGCCGCAGAAGCCGAACACGATCATGCCGGCCGCGCGAGCGCCGGCAATGCCGGCAAGACTGTCCTCGATCACGACGCAGCGCTCGGGCGCCACACCCATCTCCTTGGCCGCGAACAGAAACAGGTCCGGCGACGGCTTGCCGTTCTTGACCTGCGAGGCCGAAAATATGTTTGGCGCGAGACGCTCATAGAGTCCAGTGCTCCCCAAGCTCACCTGCATGCGCTGATGCGAACCGCTCGAGGCGACACAGACGTGCTGGGTCACGACATCGAGCACGTCGTGAATGCCGCGGATCGCTTCGAGCTCGGCTTCGAATGCGCGGAACAGCTCGTCCTGCAGATCACCGTGATAGGCTTCGGGCAGCTTGCAGCCGAGTTCGGCCTCGATCTCGAGATTGGCCTGCCGCGTCGAGCGGCCGAGGAAACGTTCGAACACCTGCTCCGATGTGATCGGATAGCCGTGCCTGGTCAGCACGTCCGCATGCGCGCGACAGGAGATCACCTCGCTGTCCACGAGCACGCCGTCGCAATCGAAGATGATGAGATCTATCGGCACTAAGGCATGATCCGGAAAAGTGTGAAGCGGTTTTCCGACAAGATCATGCCACTTAGGACGTCGGCGTGTCGTCGTCGAGCGGGACGCAATAGAGCTCGAGCCGGTGATCGACCAGCTTGTAGCCGAGCTTGCGGGCGATCTCCGCCTGCAGCTTCTCGATCTCTTCGGAGGTGAACTCGATCACCGTGCCGTCGCGCAGGTTGATGAGGTGGTCGTGGTGGCTGTCGCGCATCGTCTCGTAGCGCGCGCGGCCCTCGCGGAAATCATGGCGCTCGATGATGCCGGCATCCTCGAACAGCTTGACGGTGCGATACACCGTCGAGATCGAGATCTTGTCGTCGACGGCGACACAGCGCCGGTACAGTTCCTCGACATCGGGATGATCGATCGCTTCCGCGAGCACGCGGGCGATGACGCGGCGCTGCTCGGTCATGCGCATGCCGGTCGCGGCACAGCGCGCCTCGATGCCGGACGCCTTGGATGCGGAGGAAGGTTTCAGTGCGGTCATGATCTGTCTGCCTGACGGGGCGCTTTCTGCCATCAATGTTACGACAAGTCACGCCGCATCAGAAGGGCGTTCAATTGTTCCCCGTTCGGCTGGTTATAGTAGCGTTCTCGGCGCCCGACCACCACGAATCCGGCGCGGTCGTAGAGGCGCCGTGCCGGCTGGTTGTTTTCCTCGACCTCGAGAAATATTGTGCGCACGCCGTGCCCCGCGAGATGGCCGAGATGGGTCATCAGCAGCGTGCGGGAGAGGCCGCGGCCGCGATGGGCATGGTCGACCGCGATCGAGAGGATTTCCGCTTCGTCCGCGCCGATCCGCGACACCGCGAAGCCGACCGTCTTGCGGCCGAGGCGCAACCGGTGCACCAGCGTATTGCGCTCGGTGAGCATGCTCTCGAATTCGCTTTCGCCCCACCCGCGCGCGAAAGAGGCGCCGTGAAGCTGCGCGAGCCGCGCGGCGTCGCGCGCGGATGCGGGGTCGACGGCGGCCGTGCCGCCGCGCCACCATTCCGACAACCATCTCATCATGAGGTCGCGGCTCGTGCTGCGAGCGGCGGCTGCGCGACCGGCTTTGCATCGGGCGCGCGCAGATAGAACGGCCGCGCCGGATTGGCCTCGGGATCGGCCGCGGCGCCAAGCCATGCGACCCAGCCGATGTCGGGCGCGGGCTGCGCATCGACCGCGACCGGCTGAGGTGCATCCTTTGGCCAGCGCTCGGCGAGGATATTTGCGGCATTGCCGACCAGGTGAGGCGCGCCGAATTGCGAGGCCGCGATCGCCTCGTCGATGGGGACAACGCCCGGCCGTACCAGTTGGCTGCCGTCGCCGGCCACGATCTGGAAGTAGACGTGGTCGTGCCGCGCATCGATCGCCGAAATCACCGGTGCCGTTCCGCTCTGCCCGACGACGGTGGCAGCATAGGCGGATAACGTCGTCAACCCGACGGCGGGCCGCTTTGCCGCAAGCGCAAGGCCGCGGGCCGCCGAAATGCCGACGCGGAGGCCCGTGAAACTTCCCGGGCCGACGGTGACGGCAATGCGGTCGAGCGAGGTGAAGGCCAGATTTGCCGATTGCATGACGCGCGCGATCATCGGCATCAGCGCCTCGGCATGGCCGCGCTTCATGAGAAGCTGCTCCTGCGCAAGCAGCTGCCCGGCGTCGGTGTCGAGCACGGCGGCCGCACACGCCTCCAGCGCGGTGTCGATGGCAAGGATCAGCATGGAACGATCGTAGCATCATCCGTCAGGGAATGCTCGTCGTCATGGCGGGGCTCGTCCCGGCCATCCACGTCTTTGCAGCCCCAGAACGTGGATGCCCGGCGCGTCTAGCGCGAAGACGGGCTTCGCGCTCGCGGCCGGGCATGACGGTGTGGGGGCATCCGGCCCCTGGGTTACATCGGCCGGACTTCGACCACGTCGGGCACGAAGTGCTTGAGCAGGTTCTGGATGCCGTGCTGGAGCGTCGCGGTCGATGACGGGCAGCCGGCGCATGAACCCTTCATGTTGAGATAGACGATGCCGTCCTTGAAGCCGCGGAAGGTGATGTCGCCGCCGTCATTGGCGACTGCCGGCCGCACCCGGGTCTCGATCAGGTCCTTGATCATGTCGACCGTTTCTGCGTCGGCCTCGTCGAAGAACTCGTCCTCGTCGTCAAGATCGGCATCGCTTTGCGCCGCACCGTCGGCGAGCAACGGCGCGCCCGACATGTAGTGCTCCATGATGGCGCCCAGGATCGCGGGCTTGAGCTGCTGCCATTCACCGTTCGCCTTGGTCACGGTGATGAAGTCCGATCCGTAGAACACGCCGGTGACACCGGGTACCTCGAACAGCTTTTCGGCGAGCGGCGAGCGAGAGGCCGATTCGCGGCTCGCAAATTCCATCGGACCGCCATCGACGACGACGCGGCCGGGAATGAATTTCAGCGTGGCGGGATTGGGGGTGGCTTCGGTTTGAATGAACATGGTTTTCTCCGGACGTCGCCGGTTCAAGGCCGGCGCGTGAGCTATCCAGTAGCAGATGGCGACGGCGAACGCACGGTCAAGGGGGCGGAGGGCATTCGTCCATGATTTTCAGAGGGTTAGGGCGGTGCTTACGCTGCGCGGGAGGGCAGGACGCGGCCTACGACAGCGAATCCACGCTTCCGTCGCTGAGGGCGCCGGAAATGATCGTCACCGGCACCGGGAACGTCCCCAGCGCGTTCTTCAGCAGCGAGACCAGCGGCCCCGGACCTTCCGCGCCGGGATTGGCGGCGAGCACGAGCATGGCGATGTCGGGGTCCGCGTCGATCACCGCGAGCAGTTGTTCCATCGCGGCACCCTCGCGGATCACCCGTTCCGGCGTGATCGCGGCGATGCCATTGGCGCGGCCAGCGGCGCGGTCGAGCGCGGCTTCCGCCGCTTCCTGCGCCTCGGCGCGCATGATGTCGGCGACACCCAGCCATTCCTGGGTCTGCTGTTCGGGCTCGATGATGCGCAGCATCACAACGCCGCCGCCGGCGCGGATCGCCCAGCGGCTGGCATAATAGACCGCACGGTCCCATTCGGCGGTGTCGTCGACGATGACGAGGCATTTGGGCTTGTGACCCGGCTCGAAGCAAAGTCGCTGGCTGGTCATGCATGTCCCGGCGTGTGCGCAACCGACATGCTGCCACACTCCCCCGCGCTTGGGGAGAGGAGAAGCGGCCGGCGCCGCGGCGCAGGCCGTGTTTCGTAGATGCTGCGATCAGCGCCGGCGGATGAAGCCGACGATATCCTTCGAGAGGTTCATGGTCTCTTCGGCGATGGTGCGGGCACGGTCGGCGCCATCGTTCAGGATCGCGTCGATATGGCCGGGATCGGCGACGAGGCGCTTCATCTCGCCGGCGATCGGCGAGAGTTTCGTGACGCACAAATCCACCAGCGCGTTCTTGAAGCTGGAGAACTGGCCGCCGCCGAAATCGCGGAGCACGTCGGCCTTGGAACGGTCGGAGAGCGCGGCGAAGATGCCGACGAGATTGTCGGCCTCGGGGCGCGCTTCCAGGCCCTTCTCCTCGGTCGGCAGCGGCTCCGGATCGGTCTTCGCCTTGCGCACCTTCTGCGCGATGGTGTCGGCGTCGTCGGTCAGATTGATGCGCGAATTGTCGGACGCGTCCGACTTCGACATCTTCTTGGTGCCGTCGCGCAGGCTCATCACGCGGGTCGCCGGTCCCGTGATCAGCGGCTCCGGCAGCGGGAAGAACAGTCCGTCATTGGCGCCGTGGCTGCGGATCGAATCGCCGAAATCATTGTTGAACTTCTGAGCGATGTCGCGCGAGAGCTCGAGATGCTGCTTCTGGTCCTCGCCGACCGGAACGTGGGTGGCGCGGTAGAGCAGGATGTCGGCGGCCATCAGCACGGGATAGTCGAACAGCCCGACGGACGCATTCTCGCGGTCCTTGCCGGCCTTCTCCTTGAACTGGGTCATGCGGCCGAGCCAGCCCATGCGCGCGACGCAGTTGAATATCCAGGCGAGCTCGGCATGGCCCGAGACCTGGCTCTGGTTGAACACGATGTGCTTGCTCGGATCGATGCCGCTCGCGATGAACGCCGCCGTCACCTCGCGGGTGTTGCGTGCAAGCTCGACCGGCCCGCCCCAGACGTCCACGCCCTGCGTGATCGCGTGCATGTCGACGACGCAGTAGATGCAGTTGTGGGTTTCCTGCATTTTCACGAAGTTGACGATCGCACCGAGGTAATTGCCGAGGTGCAGATTGCCCGTCGGCTGGACGCCCGAAAAAACCCGTTCAACGAATGCCATGGCAGCTTTCCTGCGAGATACGGGGCGTCGTTTCCAACAGCGGCGCTGCCCCGTCAAGGGTATTTCTGTGAGCTCAGGCGCCCGGATCGGGCCGGACGGAGCGCTTCAGGGCACCGGCCGCCTCGCGCCACGACGCGACGCCGAGGATTTGCAGGAGCACGCCATAGACGGAGATTCCGGCGGCGATCTGCAAGCCCAGCGCAATGAAGCGGATCAGCCCGTGGGCCTCCGAAGGCACGAGGCCCGCGCTCAGCCACAGCAGGGCGCCCATGGCGAAAGCGGCGAGCACGATCCGCGGCAGCCGCTTTCGCGCGGCAGCGTCGACCGAGAAGCCGAATTCGCCGGTGCCTTTTCGGAGCAGGGAGAACGCGCTGCTCCAGGCCCCGGCCGCGATGCTGGCCGCGATTCCGCTTGCGCCAAAGTAGTGGCCGAGCAGCACGGCGAGGACGACCGCGACCGCAAAACCCTTGGCCGTTGCGAGCAGCGGCGTCATCGTGTCGCTGCGGGCGTAGAAGGCCGGCGAGAGCGCCTTGATCAGCACATGCGCCGGCAGGCCCAGCGCCAGCCACATCAGCGCGCGTGCGGTCGCGGTGCTGTCGTTGGCACCGAAGGCGCCATGTTCGAACAGCAGCCGCACGATCGGCTCGGCCAGCACGATCAGGCCGAGCGTCGCGGGCAGCGCCAGCCCGGTCGCGAGTTCGAGCGCGCGCGATTCCGCTTGCCCGACGGCATCACGGTCGCCGCTAGCCACCGCGCGCGTCAGCTCCGGCACCAGCACCGTGCCCATGGCGACGCCGACGATGCCGAGCGGCAGCTCGATCAGGCGGTTGGCGAAATACAGCCACGACACGGCGGAGGGCGTGGCCGAGGCGATGATTGCACCTGCGATCATCAGCCATTGCGGCCCCGAGCTTGCGATCATGCCTGGGATCGCCTTGGCGAAGAAGCCGCGCATCTGCTCGTCGAAGCTCACGCGCAGCGGCGCGGCGAGGCGGGCGCTTCGCTGCGACAGCAGCATCAACAATTGCAGCAGGCCGGCGACGCCGACGGCGGCCGCCAGCATCCACGCGGCGAAGGTCGCATCGGTGTGCCACAGCATGAGTGTCGCGATCGCGGCGATCAGCGCGATGTTGAACAGCAGCGGCGAGAACGCAGTGAGTGCAAAGCGCCCCTGTGCGTTGAGCAGCCCCATCAGCACCGTGACGGGTCCCGCGAAGGCGAGGTAAGGCAGCATCAGCCGCGCGTTCTGAACGGCGAGGTCGAGCGTGCCGCTGCCGAGGAATCCCGGCGCGATGATGGTGATGATCAATGGCATCGACAGTGCAACGGCGATCGAGATCCCGATCAGGGCCGCGCTGACGGTGGCAAGCACGCGTCCCGCAAACGCGGCCGCAGCCACTTCGCCGTCGCGGTCTCTGACCCGCAGCCAGGCCGGGATCAGCGCGGCATTCAGCGCTCCCTCGCTGAGCAGGCGCCGTACCACATTCACGAGCTGAAACGCCGCCAGAAACGCATCCGCCACGGCGCCGGTGCCGAGCAGCGCCGCGATCAGGGAATCGCGTGCGAAGCCCAGCAGCCGCGAGGCCAGCGTCCCCGTCGAGACGGTCAGGAAGGAGCGGATCATCGGAACTGCATAATACCGTTGCTTGCCCGCACAGGTCCGGTCGTGATAGGCCGCGAGCTACATTTTCAGGCAGATAGGAAGCTGATTTTCCGCCGGTCTGCAATCGGGCAACGGGATCAAAGTGAATGGCTGACGTGAAATATGACGTTCTCGGCATCGGCAACGCGCTGTTCGACGTGCTGGTCAGGACCGATGAAGCCTTTCTGGCCAAGCACGGCATGACCAAGGGCAGCATGTCCCTGATCGACGAGGCGCGGGCCGCCGCCATCTACCAGGACATGGGCCCGGCGACGGAAGTTTCGGGCGGCTCGGCCGCCAACACCATCGTCGGCATCGGCAGCCTCGGCGCACGCGCCGCCTATGTCGGCAAGGTCAAGGACGACCAGATCGGCAAGCTCTACGTCCACGATATCCGCGCCGCCGGCGTCGCCTTCAACACGCCCGCCGCGAAGGACGGCCCCGCCACCGGCTGCTCCTACATCCTGGTGACGGGCGACGGCGAGCGCACCATGAATACCTATCTCGGCGCGGCACAGGATTTGTCGCCCGCCGATATCGACCCGGCCGAGGTCGCCGCGGCCGGCATCGTCTATCTCGAGGGTTATCTGTGGGACCCCAAGAACGCCAAGGACGCCTTCGTCAAGGCCGCCAAGATCGCCCATGACGCCAAGCGCAAGGTGGCGCTGACGCTGTCGGATTCGTTCTGCGTCGATCGCTATCGTGACGAGTTTCTATCGTTGATGCGCAACGGCACCGTCGACATCGTGTTCTCAAACGAATCCGAGCTGCACTCGCTCTACATGACCTCGGATTTCGACACCGCGCTCAAGCAGCTGCGCAACGACGTCAATCTCGGCGTCGTCACCCGCAGCGAGAAGGGCTGCATGGTGGTGTCAGTGGAAGACGCCGTTGCCGCGCCCGCCTCGCCGATCAAGCAGCTGGTCGACACCACCGGCGCCGGCGACCTCTTCGCCGCCGGCTTCCTGTATGGTCTGGCGCGCAACCTGCCGTACAAGCAGTGCGGCGAGCTCGGCGCGCTCGCGGCCGCCGAAGTGATCCAGCACATCGGCGCGCGCCCGCAGGTGTCGCTGAAGGAATTGGCCCAGCAGCGCGGGCTGACGGCGTAACGCTCGTCTCTCTCTCCCGTCATCGCGAGGAGCGCAACGACGAAGCAATTCAGACTGCCGCCGCGGTAAGATTCTGGATTGCTTCGCTGCGCTGGCAATGACGACGGGGTTGGCAAGCTACGCCGTCTTCGCCGCCTTCAGCCCCAGCCGCTGCTCGACCGCCTCGCGCATTACGAATTTCTGGATCTTTCCGGTCACGGTCATCGGAAATTCGTCGACGAACTCGACGTAGCGCGGGATCTTGTTGTGGGCGATCTGGCCGTCGCAGAAAGCGCGGACCTCTTCGGCCGTCAGCGTCTCGCCGGACCGAACGCGGATCCAGGCGCAGAGCTCCTCGCCATAGCGAGTGTCGGCCACGCCGAAAATCTGCACGTCCTGAATCTTGGGGTGGCGGTACAGAAATTCCTCGATCTCGCGTGGATAGAGGTTCTCGCCGCCGCGGATCACCAGATCCTTGATGCGGCCGACGATGTTGCAATAGCCCTCGTCGTCGATGGTGGCGAGATCGCCGGTGTGCATCCAGCCGTTCGCATCAAGCACGTCTCCCGTCTTTTCCTTCTCCTCCCAATAGCCCAGCATGACGCTGTAGCCGCGGGTGCAGAGCTCGCCGCGTTCGCCGCGCCTGACGATCCTGCCTTCGAGATCGACGACCTTCACCTCGACATGCGGATGAATCCGCCCGACGGTCGAGACGCGCCGCTCGAGCGGGTCGTCTGTCGCGCTCTGGAAGCTGACCGGGCTGGTCTCGGTCATGCCGTAGGCGATGGTGACCTCGCGCATGTTCATCTCGGTGTTGACGCGCTTCATCACCTCGATCGGGCAGGGCGCGCCCGCCATGATGCCGGTGCGCAGTGATTTCAGGTTGAATTTCGAGAACTCAGGATGATCGAGCTCCGCGATGAACATGGTCGGCACGCCGTACAGCGCGGTGCATCTCTCCTGCTCGACTGCGCGGAGAGTCGCGAGCGGATCAAAACCCTCGCCGGGATAGACCATGGTCGTGCCCAGCGTGACGGATGCGAGGTTGCCCATCACCATGCCGAAGCAATGATAGAGCGGTACCGGAATGCAGATGCGATCCTGTTCGGTCAGCCGCATCGCCCGGCCGGTGAAATAGCCGTTGTTGAGGATGTTGTGATGCGTCAGCGTCACGCCCTTCGGCGATCCCGTGGTGCCGCTGGTGAACTGGATGTTGACGGGATCGTCGAACTGAAGCGTCGCGCCGAGCGCGGCAAGCTGCTCGCGATGCTTGGCGCCGCCCATGCGCGCGACGTCTTCGAAGGGGATCGTGCCCGATGCCCGGGGGCCGCCGATCTGGATCACCATCCGCAGGGACGGCAGGCGCGCCGCCTGCAACTGTCCGGGTCTTGCGCTCGCCAGCTCCGGCAACAGCGTGTTGAGCATCTCCATGTATTGGCTGGTCTTGAATGCCGTCGCGGTCACGATCGCCGCGCAGCCGACTTTCTTCAGCGCGAACTCCAGCTCGCTGAGCCGATAGGCCGGATTGATCGTGACCAGGATCAGGCCGGCCTTGGCGGCGGCGAACTGGGTCAGTGTCCATTCCGGCCGGTTCAGCGACCAGATGCCGATCCGCTCGCCGCGCTCCAGGCCGAGCGCGAGAAAACCGGCTGCAAGCGCATCGACGCGTTCGGCGAATTCCGTCCAGGTCCATCGCACCCCCTGGCTGGGCGAGACCAGCGCCTCGCGCGCGCCCCAGCGCCGCACGGCGTGGTCGAGACTGCGACCGATGGTGTCGCCGAGCAGCGGCGTGTCCGAGATGCCGCAAACGTAACTGTCGGCTTTGCCTGCAAGATCGCCCGTCAAGTTCGTCTCCTCAGATTGTCGCCTCGTGCCCGAAGCCGACGGCGTTCGGGCACGAGGCTATCCGTTGCAGGGAAGGCGCGCGACGCCGCGCGCCTCATACTAAGGAGTTAGGCCGCCTTTTGCCCGCTGCCAGCATCGAGGCCGGCATAGACCCCGCGCTCGAAGCCCGCGAACGCTTCCAGGCACTTCGCGTCGGCGAACGGCAACAGCTGCATCAGGATCACGCCGGTGACGTCGCGCGCCGGATCGATCCAGTAATAGGTGTTGGCGAGGCCCGCCCAGGCGAGGCTGCCGGCGCTGCGGCCTTCCGCCGTCTTGGCGGTGTTGATCATGAAGCTGAGGCCCCACTTCTTCACCTGCTCCGGATAGAGGTCGACGTCGTTGGTGTACATCGGCGCCGCCGTGGTCAGCTTGCCCATGGCGAGATCGCCGATGTGGTTCTGCCCCATGGTCGCGACGGTCTCGGCCTTCAGTACCTGATTGCCGTTGCCGCGGCCCTTGTTCAAGATCATCTGGGTGAACTTGATGTAGTCGGCCGCGGTCGAATAGAGGCCGCCGCCACCCATGTGGAATTCCGGCTCCTGCTCGAGCTCGAACGGGATCGACGCGAGCTGGCCGTCCTCGCCGCGTGCATGCATGCCGACCAGGCGCTTGCGCATGTTGTCGGTGATCTTGAAAGCGGTGTCGCCCATGCCGAGCGGCGCGAACAGATTGTCGCGCAGATAGGCATCGAGGCGCTTGCCGCTGACGGCTTCCACGGCCTTGCCGACGAAATCGATATTGGTGCCGTATTCCCAGCGCGTGCCGGGATCGGTCATGATCGGCGTCTTCAGCGCCGCGTTCTGGCAGGTGGTGATGGCGGGGATGCCGACCTTGTCCAGATAGACCGCAAGGTCGCCGTTCCACATGTTGTAGCAGAAGCCGGCGGTGTGGGTCATCAACTGGCGCAGCGTGATCGGCCCTTTGGCCGGCCGCAGCTTCGCCTCGCCGCGGGCGTC
Source organism: Bradyrhizobium sp. Bra64 (assembly GCF_024519875.1). NCBI lineage: Bacteria > Pseudomonadati > Pseudomonadota > Alphaproteobacteria > Hyphomicrobiales > Nitrobacteraceae > Bradyrhizobium > Bradyrhizobium sp. Bra64. The sequence continues at coordinate 340,412 of NZ_JALJRD010000007.1, forward strand.
GAATCCTTCGAGCACTTGCGGCTTGGCGAGATCGGGCAGCAGCTCGCCGATCGGCGCATCCAGCGACAGCTTGCCTTGCTCGACCAGCTGTATCGCGCCCGCCGTCGTCACCGCCTTCGTCATCGAGGCGATCCAGAACACGCTATCCGCCGTCATCGCGTCGGGCTTCGACAAATCGCGTTTGCCGAACGCACCCTGGTACAGCACGTCGCTACCGCTGGCGGCGATCGCGACGACGCCGGGAATCTCCTTGGCCTCGCTCTTCTGGCGCAGAATCTCGTCGATCTGTGCTTGGCTTTGCATACGCGTTTCCTCCGGTTTGTTTATTGTTGGAAGCGATCGATTGTCCTCCCGCGTGCTTCGCGCGGCAAGCGCATCCACGTACCTTCGCCGGTCGCGATGTCGTGACTTGACGCTTCGTCACTCACGCAGGACGAGAAAGGGCTGAACTGCAACACTCCGTCACAATCTGCGGTGGATGGCCGCAACGAGCCGTGACCTCGGATGGGCCCGGGCGATATGTTTCGAAAGTTTTCGAGCACTTGAAACATTTGTGCGTTGCGGCGTTCAGCACCCGGCCCAATCGACGGCCGAGATTCAGATTTGATGCAAATTTGGCGGCCTTCGACCGGCCGCGAGGGGGACCTCAGATGATTTCGACCTGGAGCGAATGGAAGCGCTATCCCCGTCCCGGACGGGGCGACAATCTGGAGGCGCCGATCGCGCCCGGCATCTACGAGGTCCGGATCGCCGGCACCGGCGCACTCTATTCCTTCGGCGCGGTCGACAATCTGGCGCAGGCGCTGGCGCTGCTGCCGGTCGGCTCGAAATCCTGGTTCGGCCGCCGCCATACCTCCGACGCTCCCGATCTCGAATACCGGACGTGCGCGACCTCCTCGAAGGCTGATGCCAAGGCCGCCGCCGAGCGCATGATCGGCCGGCGCGAGACCTATATGAGCGGCGCTGCCTGAGGCTGCGGCTCCCAATTTCGTCATAGGCAGATGTGCGTTGCCGGACGGTGCATTGCGCGCCGTCTGTCCCTATATTCCGGCACGATCCGATCGTGCCCTGAGGAGTAACGCCATGACCCCGACTGCCGCCGCACGCGCCCAGCACGCCACGTCCACCCTGCGGGACAGGTTGAAGGACCCTTCGCTGCTCAAGGAGGCCTGCTACATCGACGGCGCCTGGGTCGGCTCGCCGGTCTTCGCCGTCAACAATCCCGCGACCGGCGTCGAGCTCGCCAAGGTCCCGCAGCTCGGTGCGGACGAGACGATCAATGCGGTCGAGGCCGCCCAGCGCGCCTTCCCGGCCTGGGCCAAGCACACCGCCAAGCAGCGCTCCAACATCCTGCGCAAATGGTTCGAGCTGATCATCGCCAACCGCGAGGACCTCGCGCTGATCCTCACCTCCGAGCAGGGCAAGCCGCTCGCCGAAGCCCTTGGCGAGGTCGACATCGGCGCGGCCTATATCGAGTTCTTCGCCGAGGAAGCCCGCCGCGTCTATGGCGAGACCATTCCGACGCAGCGGCCCGATGCGCGCCTGCTCGCGATCAAGCAGCCGATCGGCGTCTGCGGTGCCATCACGCCGTGGAATTTCCCGAACTCGATGATCACACGGAAGGTCTCGCCCGCCCTTGCCGCCGGCTGCACCGTGGTGCTGAAGCCTGCCAACGAGACGCCGCTGTCGGCGCTGGCACTCGCTGTGCTTGCCGAGAAGGCCGGCATCCCCAAGGGCGTCCTCAATATTGTCACGGGCGACGCGCCGCCGATCGGCAAGGTTCTGTGCGAGCATCCGGCGGTGCGCTTCGTCGGCTTCACCGGCTCGACGGCGGTCGGCAAGATTCTCTACCAGCAGGCCTCCGTCGGCGTGAAGCGGCTCGGTCTCGAGCTCGGCGGCAACGCGCCGTTCGTGGTGTTCGACGACGCCGATATCGACGCCGCGGTGGAAGGTGCGATCGTCTCGAAGTATCGCAACATGGGCCAGACCTGCGTTTGCGCCAACCGCCTCTACGCCCAGGACAAGATCTACGACGAGTTCGTGCAGAAACTGTCGAAAAAGGTCGCGGCAATGAAGATCGGCGACGGCACCGAGAGCGGCGTCACGCAGGGGCCGTTGATCAACCTGAAAGCCGTCGACAAGGTCGAGCGGCACATCGCCGATGCCGTCAAGCGCGGCGCCAAGGTCGTCACCGGCGGCAAGCGCAGCGAGCTCGGACGCTCGTTCTTCGAGCCGACCGTGCTCGCCGACGTCAAGCCGGATTCGCTGGTGGCGCAAGAGGAAACCTTCGGCCCGCTCGCGCCGGTGATCCGCTTCAAGGACGAAGCCGACGTCGTCGCGATGTGCAACGCCTCGCCGTTCGGGCTGGCGTCGTACTTCTATTCCCGCGATCTCGGCCGCGTCTGGCGCGTCGCCGAAGCGCTGGAGTCCGGCATGGTCGGCGTCAACACCGGCCTCATCACCACCGAAGTCGCGCCCTTTGGCGGCGTCAAGGAAAGCGGTCTTGGCCGCGAAGGCTCGCATCACGGCATGGAAGAATATGTCGAGATCAAATACGTGATGATGGCGGGGGTGTGAGGCCTTTGTCGGGGACGTCCCTGACTCTCGTCCACCAACTGAGCAAGTCCGATCGCAGCGCCCTGGCCGTCATCCGGCCGGGGCGCTGGCACGTTTGCACCCAGCATTCGAGGTGCAGGCTCCGAGTCCCGGATGGAACCCGGCGGTTGGGCCTTGATGTTATTTCGTCCTTAAGCTCTTGTAATCCTATTGAGTTTCCCGGCATCCGGGCTGGATTGACAAGACATGTATATTGCGAAGCGTTTCATCGTGCCGATCTCGCTGGTTCTGCTTGTGGTCGGCCTGGCCGCGCTGCTCGCAGTTGTCGGCATGACCGTTTGGCTCGGCGATCGCGCGAACGAGCATTTCGATGAAGTGGTCAGATTGCGTGATGTTCGAGTCGCCGCGGTCGAGCTTCGCAGCGCGGTCCAGTCGGCGGAAGCGAGCCAGCGCGGATTGCTGCTGACCGGCAACCAGATCTACCTTTCTCCCTACGGCGCCGCAAAGACGTCGGCAAACCGGCAGCTCGATAGCCTGAAGCGGAATCTCGGCGACGACCCACAATTCAAGACGGTGTTGAAGCGGCTTGATGTCCTCACCGCCGATAAATTCGCCGAAATGGACCAGACCATCGCGCTGAAGAACGACCGAAAGGACGACCAAGCCCTCGCCATCATCAATACCAACCGCGGCAAGGCGCTGATGGATGAGCTGAACCTGTTCGTCTCGGGCATCGTTCGGGCCATGGACAATCGTCTTACGTCGGGCGTCGTGCAGCAGAGGGTGAACGCGACGAATTTGAGGTTCGCGTCGATCGCGGCGTCAGTCCTGATTGTGCTGGTCGTCGGCGCCGTGACTGTAACGCTTCTGCGTTACACCAGCGAGTTGACGCAAGCGCGCGACGAGGTTGCGGCGCTCAACGTGTCCCTGGAGGATCGGGTCAAACACCGGACGGAAGCTCTTGCGAGGGCCAACGAAGAGATGCAGCGCTTCACGCATCTCGTGTCGCACGATATTCGCGCTCCGTTGATCAGCATTGTGGGATTTTCTGAAGAGCTTGCAGAGGGCGCGAAGGATCTCGCGCAATACCTCGAGCAGTCGAGCACCGGGTCGATCGATCCGAATCTGCAGCATGCAAGGAAGATCACCAATGAAGAGATGCCCGAAGCCATCAGCTATATCCGCAAGTCGGCGTCCAAGATGGAGACACTCCTGAACGCCGTGCTCCTGCTGTCGCGGGACGGGCGCCGCGATCCAAGGCCGGAAGCCGTGGACCTCGAGCGGACGTTTGTCTCGAGCGCCTCCGCGATCCAGCACCAGATTTCGGCGGCGGGTGGAAAGATCGATACACAGTTTCAAGTCAGCTCGATCGTGACAGATCGGCTTTCGCTGGAGCAGGTGATCGGCAATCTCTTCGACAATGCGGTCAAGTATCGCGCGAAGGAACGGCCACTTCAGCTCAAGGTCAGCAGTACGACGCTGCCCGGCGATCGGGTCGCTATCGAGGTTGCAGACAATGGCCGAGGCATAGCTCCGCAGGATCTGGGGCGGATTTTCGAGCTGTTCGGCAGGGTCGGCAAGCTGGACCAGACCGGCGAGGGTGTCGGGCTCGCTTATGCGAGAACGGTTTTGAGAAATCTTGGGGGAGATATCACTGCGACCTCCGAACTGGATCAGGGCACGACTTTCCGGATAGTCTTGCCGCGCAAACTGGTTCTTCCTTCCGTGGCCGACAGCGTGCCCGCATGAAATCTGACAGACGAAATTCGTTCGCGGCCCTCATCGCCTGCACCTTTATTGCCTGTCACGCGGGCGCACGGGCGGAGGACGGACCAGCCGGCATCACCATACCTCGCGTTTTTGACCCCTTCGATCGTAATGCCGCTGGTTGCAGTCTCCCTCCGTCGCTTACCAAGTCTCTTGCCTTCGCGCAGGACAATGAACGCGAATTCGTCAAAGGCATAGCGAGAGGCCTCGCGATGGCGGCAAACGACCGTGGCCTCAGCTTTTCCACTTCGATTGCAGACAACGACGCGGTCAAGATGGTCGAACAGGTCGATGGCTTCCGAGCCGCGCGAACGGGTGGGCTTGTTGTTGCGCCCGTCGATCCCGCATCGTTGGCGCCGGCCTTGAGAAGAACAATCTGGCAAGGCGCCTATGTCGGCGCCGTTGTGCCGCCGCCGGCCACGTCCCTGTTGAATGCGCCCCAATATCTCACGGGCAAGGCGCTCGGCGATGCTGCGGCGAATTACATTCGGATCAAGCTTGGTGGCAAGGCCAACGTCGTGCTGCTGACTCACGACAGCCTGCAGTTTCTCGCCCCGCGTTTCGCGGCGATGCGCGACGTGTTGAGGGACATTCCCGGCGCCGACGTCGTTGCGGACATTTCCCCTCCGACGGTGAACAAGGAAGGCGGGTACAGGATGATGCAAACGATTCTGCTGGCGCATCCAGACGTGGACGTCGTGCTGGGAGCCGACACCGTCGTCCTTGGTGCTCTGCAGGCAGTCAGGGAGGCAGGCAAGGAAAGGCCGGATCAGTTCTTCGGCGGCATCGATGGAGAGGTCGAAGCCGTCACTGAAATCAAGAAAGGCGGCCCTTACAAGATCAGCATCAGTCTCGCATCCTCGGTGTTCGGTTACGCCATGGGTCAGCATGCAGCCGACTGGCTGGACGGCAAGAGCGTTCCGCAAGCCATGGACATTCTTCCAAGCGCGCTGACGGCGGGGAATATCCGTCAATACGAAGCGGACCTGGCGAATCCCGCGGCCGTATTCAATGATCCCGCACGTCGGGATAACTACCTCAAGATGTACGGAAATATCTGCTACGACACGCGCGATCAGTACGTGAGCTTTCCGTGGTCTTCAGAAAGAAGGTAGCTTGATCACCGCCGCAGCACCGCGATCGTCCGGTTCGCGAACGTCAGCCGCTCGGCCATCACCGACACGAAGTAGGTCAAGAGCTTGTGACTGAGCGCGGGATCCTCGGTCTTGATCGCGTCGAACTGATGCGTGTTGAGCACGTATAGCACGCTGTCGACTTCGGCCTGGATCGTAGCGCTGCGCGGCGTGTTCGACACCAGGCCCATCTCGCCGATCGTGGTGTAGCGGCCGAGGCTGCGCACGCGCGTGGTGCGGTCGTCGTCGGCGGGGATCATGATGCCGACGCGGCCTTCGAGGATGAAGTGCATGGAATCGGCGGGGGCGCCGGCCTCAACGATCACCTCCCCGGCTTCGACCTCGATGCGGTGGCAGCGGCGGATCAACTCGTCGGCGTCGTCCTCGCTGCCGAGGATGCGCGCGAACCAGTCGCGCAGGCTGGCTTCTTCCTGCGCCAGCTCCCGGTGCTGCGAGATGAGCTCGTTCTCGCACCATTCCAGCGCGCGATCGAGCTCGGGGATGATGGTGACGCCCTCGCCGACGAAGTCGCTGGCGCGCAGCACCTTCTCGGCCGCGGCCGACAGATGCACCAGGATCAGCTCGACGCCGAGATCGCCTGCGCTGCGCTTGATCTGCGCAAAACTATAGGCCGCCGACGAATCCACTCCGGTGACGAGCTTGAAATCGAACAGCAGATAGCGGCATTCCGGGCGCTCCCGGAGCAGCCGCTTGACGTGCTGGTAGAGCCGGTTGGCGGAACCGAAGAACAGATAGCTCTGGAGGTTGAGGCCCTGGATCTTGCCGCCATGGGCCAGCAGCACGTCCTGGTCGTCGCGCGAGCGGTCGAGCGAGGAGCGATATTCCGATCCGTCGAAACTGTATTTGATCGACTCCACCCGCGCGGCGCTGAACGCAAACGTCGCGCAGCCGATGATGACGCCGATCAGGATGCCCGGCACGAAACCCCAGACGACGATGATCGCGATGATGGCGACCAGCGATACATATTCGAGCCTTGAGAGCCGCTTGCGCGACTCGATCAGCCATTTATGGAGCTGGTCGGCGCCGAGATAGAGCAGCAGGCCGCCAAGCACGAATTTCGGCATGAAGCCGAGCAGCTCCGGCGCGACGGCGAGCATCAGCAGCGAGATGGCCGCAACCGTGAGGCTGGACAGGCGTCCCCGGCCGCCGCTGCTGAAATTCAGGATCGTGCGGCTGACCGAGATGCAGCCGGCATAGCCGGCGAGCGCGCCAGTCAGGATGTTGGCGACACCCGTGACGTTCAGCTCGCGCTCCAGATTGGTCTCGCGATGCACGGCAACCTCGACTCCCGTCGTGTTGAACAGCGTGCTGGACGCCGTGACGAAGATGACGGCGACGACATTGCCAAGCAGGTCCGGCACGGCGGACCACGGATAGTGCGCGAGGTCGTCGCTGTGCCAGGGCAGCATGAAGGCCGCGGGCGGCGGGGGCTGGAAGGTCCAGCCCAGGGCACGCGCCTCCTCCGGCGAGATCCCTGCGATCCAAAACGCCAGATGTGCCGTGAGCATGCCGCCGATCAGAATGACGGGCAATCCGAACGGGCTGCGCGAGCGGTGCCACGTCAGATAAAGCACCAGCGCCATCGCGCAGGCGGCGCCCAGTTCCGCAAGCGTGACGCCATTGGTGAAGCGCAACATCGTGGCGAACTGCATGGGATGATCGGTGATCACCCGGATCGCGCCCATGATGATCAGGAGCCCGGTGGCGCCGAGGAAGCCACCTATCACCGGATAAGGTACGTAGCGGATCGCGCGGCCCATCCGCGTCAGTCCCAGTCCGCACAGCACGATCCCGGTCAGCACGGTCGAGAGGCCTAGCGTGATCAGGACGGGCGAGAGCAGGGGTGCCGATAAATTGGCTGCTTCGATGCGTTCGACCAGCGAGGCGGCCAAAATGCCCGTCACCGCGGCGGTCGAGCTGTCAGGGCCGGCAACCGCGAAGGGTAGGGAGCTTCCCAGCCCGATGACGGCCGCGAGCACCGCGGAACTGATGAAGGTCGCGGCGATGCCGTAGGACAGATAGGGCGAGAGCGGTCCCGCGAAGATCAGCAGCGCGTAGGAAAGTCCGAAGGTGACGGTCAGGACGCTGGCGGCGCTCCCGCCCAATATGTCATTCAGCGCACGCTTGAGGGCCGGATTGAGCCCGGCCGACGGAGTGAAGCCAATTGCAGGATCGGTCACGCCGTGAAACTCGCTCATGAAAATTCCTGTTCGAGACGTAGACGACTGCGAGCCTAGCGCAACAGGATTCTTGCAAGTATGAGTTATCCGACAAGTTTGAGCGATGCTGATGGCTTCAGCCGTCGGCAGGTTCCGCGCCGGTCGGACGCGCGATCTATGGCGTGTGAACGGCCAATCATACGTGGTGGATGGAGGAGCCGAAGCGCCCGCCTTGCAATCGGTGTCGTGTTGGCGAAAGCCAGGACGCGCCGGGGAGGCATCGAGCCGGTCGGCAATGACGGAGCGAGACGAGCAGCCGGGCTAGATCTTCAGCTCGCTCCCCGTCACCCGTCGATAGGCCTCCAGATACCGCTTGCTCGTCGCCTCCACCACACTCGCGGGCAAAGGCGGCGGCGGGGCGTCGCCGTTCCAGCGGCCGGCGCGGCGCTCGACGTCGAGATAGTCGCGCAGCGGCTGCTTGTCGAAGCTCGCCTGCGGCTGGCCGGGCTTGTAGGCACTGGCCGCCCAGAATCGCGAGGAATCCGGTGTCATCACCTCGTCGATCAGGATGATGCGGCCGTTCTTGTCGCGGCCGAACTCGAACTTGGTGTCCGCGATGATGATGCCCTGCTCGCGCGCCAGTTCCTCGCCGAGCGTGTAGACCGCGCGCGTCATGCTCTCGAGCGTGTAGGCGACCTCCTCGCCGACGACTTCGCGCATCCGCGCGATGGTGATGTTCTCGTCGTGGCCGGTCTCGGCCTTGGTCGCCGGGCTGAAGATCGAGGGCTCCAGCTTCTCGCTTTCGACCAGACCCGCCTTCAGCTTCTCGCCGGCGAGCGTGCCGCTGGCGGCATATTCCTTCCAGGCCGAGCCCGAGAGATAGCCGCGGATCACGCATTCGATCGGGAACACGGTGGTGCGGCGGCAGAGCATGGCACGGCCGAGGATCTCGGCGCGGTGCGGCTTCAAGGCCGGCACGGCGGCAATGATCTCGTCGGTGTCGGCGCTGATCATGTGATGCGGCACCACGCCTTCGAGCTCGTTGAACCAGAACGCGCTGATCTGGGTCAGCACCGCGCCCTTCATCGGGATGGTCTCGCCCATCACGACGTCGAAGGCGCTGATGCGGTCGGTGGTGAGGAGCAGCAGGCGGTCGTCGTCGACGGCGTAGATGTCGCGCACCTTGCCGCGTCCGATCTTGGGCAAAGGCAGGTCGCTGGAGAGCATGGTGGTCATCGGCAAATCTTTCGCAGGCACGGCCTTCGACAGGAGATCACGGCCGCGCAGAATGGCCCGGCCAGGATCGGGATAGCCTATTCCGGCAGCGGAATGAACTCATGTTCCTGCGGAACCGCGGCGAAGCGGCCGGTTTTCCAGTCCTGCTTGGCCTGCTCGATCCGCTCTTTGCTGGAGGAGACGAAATTCCACCAGATGTGTCGCGGCCCCTCCAGCGCATCGCCGCCGAGAAACATCATCCGCGTGGCTTTGAGCGCCTTCACCGTGATGCGATCGCCGGGCCGGAAGATCAGCAGCCGGGGCCCTTCATAGCGCTCGTTCGCGATCTCGATCTCACCGTCGACGACGTAGATTGCGCGCTCCTCGTGGTCGGGGTCGAGCGGCACGCTCGCGCCCGCAACCGCCGTGACTTCGGTGTAGAACCAGGGCGAGACCATCGTGACAGGCGAGGTGATGCCGAAGGCTGAGCCCGCGATCACGCGCGCGGTGAAATCGCGCTCGGAGATCATCGGCAGATCACCGGCACCGTAGTGCTGGAATGACGGCGCGATCTCTTCCGATCCGGCCGGCAATGCGATCCAGCTTTGCAGGCCCAGCATCTGCTGGCCCGAGGCGCGTTGCGCATCCGGCGTGCGCTCGGAATGGGCGATGCCGCGGCCCGCGGTCATCAGGTTCATCGCGCCGGGCTGGATCTCGCAGACGTTGCCCTCGCTGTCGCGATGCATGATGGAGCCGTCGAACAGATAGGTGACGGTGGCAAGCCCGATATGCGGATGCGGCCGCACGTCCATGCCCTTGCCGGAAACGAATTGCACCGGCCCGAAATGATCGAAGAAGATGAAGGGGCCGACCATCTGGCGCTTGCCATGCGGCAGCGCGCGCCGCACGGCGAAGCCGTCGCCGAGATCGCGCGTGCGCGGCACGATGACGAGATCGAGCGCATCGCAGGACATAGGATCGCCGAGCACGGGATCGTTCGAGGGTTGCCAGCTCATCGGTGGGCTCCTTTTATTGCGGCGATCGTAACAGGATTTGATGGTCCCGTCGCGACGCCTCCGCATCGCCGCGACGGTCTATTTGCCGTCATCGTGCGATATCGGCGATACCTAATCTGGAAACTGGGGCGGACGATGGTTTCTCCGATCAAGCCGGGCGCAAACCTGATCGAGGTCGATGGACCCGGGATCGAGACTGCGCCTCATTCGGCGTGATCCATCTTGAAAAGCGCGGCCTGACGAAGGATGTTTGGTTGATTTCCACCGCGACCGATCGCATCACCCGATGACACTTGCCGCAACCGAACTTGCCTTTCGTGCCGCGTCCGTAGCGCTGCTGCTGGTGCTGGCGGCGTCACTTGTCTCGGATTTCCGCAATGTGCTCGCGGCCCGGCTCGGCGCTGCGTTCGCGCTGAGCTCGGCCGCGCATGCTGTGAGCTATTCGTTGGATGTCACGTCGCGGATCCCGCTCTGGCATGCACCGCTGATCGCGTTGTCGACCGGCAGCATCGTGGTGCTCTGGCTGTTCACACGATCCCTGTTCGACGACGAGTTTCACCTCCGCTGGTGGCACGGATCGGTCTGGGCGCTGGTGACGGCCTTCAGCTTCGCGGGCTGCGCCTGGATTGCACCCAGCGGCCATGTGCGGTTCTCGGTGACGGTGGTCAATCTGATCGTGCTCGGTTTCATCGCGCTTGCGGTCGGGCAGACGATGGCCTCCTGGCCGGCCGACCTGGTCGAGCGCCGCCGCAGCGCTCGCGTCTTCATCGTCTGCGCAACCGCGCTCTATGGCGGGCTGAACGCGGTGCTCCAGATTGCCGTCGCCGGGCACCACGTCGGCGATGTCGCCGAAACCATCAATGCCGGCGTGCTCGCCGGCACCGTTGCGGCGATCGTCTATGCCATGATGCGCGTTGACGGGGCGGACCTGTTTCCGGCCGCGGCGGAGCCCGCACCGCCGACTGCTTTCAGTCAGCCTGCGGCAGACGACACTGCCGACCAGAAGCTTGTCGATGCCCTGATGCGCCTGATGGCGGATGAGCGGGTCTATCGCCTGGAGAACATCACCATTGGCGTGCTGGCGGGCCGGCTGAAAATTCCGGAATACCGGCTGCGCCGGCTGATCAACCAGCGGCTCGGCTACCGCAACTTCAATGTGTTCCTGAACAATCACCGGATCGAGGAAGCCAAGGCCGCGCTGGCCGATCCCACCCAGGCCGAGGTCCCCGTCATTACCATCGCGATGGATGCCGGCTTCCAGTCGCTCGGCCCGTTCAACCGCGCCTTCAAGGCGGTCACCGGCGTGACGCCGACGGAGTATCGACGGCTCAAGGCCGATGCGGCTTAGATTATTATCCCGTTGAAACAACGCCAGAATTTCAAATTCGGCTAGCCCCGGTCAGTTTCGGCGAGGCCGTATTTCAAATCCGGCGAGCACGCATCGCCCGCATCCGGCTCCTTCTCCGCCACTCGCCCCGAAGCCGGAGAAAGCCCGTGACCCGCCGCCGCAAGATCATCTTCGCTACCACCGCCATCGCCTTTGCCGGCCTCGCCCTCGGCGCGGCGCGGGCCCGCGACGTGCCGAAGGTTGCCACCGGCTTCATCGCTGACACGCTCTGCTCGGAGACGTTCGTCTCCGGCCTCGATCCCATGCGCGACCTCGCCGAGACCACCGACGCGATGCCGGGCACGGGTCTGCTCACCTGGGCGATGAATCTTCAGGTCGATCGCGTGCGCAAGGATGTCACGGTGACGCTGTTCGGCATCGGCCGCAGCCACGCCGTCTATCGCGAGGGCCTCGGCTGCACGCTCGAACACGGCCAGGGGATCGCCGACGTCGCGTTGCCGCCCGACGACAAGCAGACGGCGTTGCTTCCCGAGATTGCCGGTCCGGGACTGGTGTCGCCGCAAAGCGAGGAGCTGTCAGCCGCGCTCGACCGCGCCTTCGCCGAGCCCGCACGGCCGCCCTATCGCCGCACCCGCGCGATCGTCGTCATGAAGGCCGGCCGCATCATCGCCGAGCGCTACGCGGATGGCATTGGACCGGAGACGCCGCTGCTCGGCTTCTCCATGACGAAGTCGGTGATGTCAGCGTTGACAGGCATCCTCGTGCGCCAGGGCAAGCTGAAGCTCGACGGGCCTGCGCCGGTCGCCGCCTGGCAAAATCCGGATGATCCGCGTCATGCCATCACCGTCGATCAATTGCTGCGTCACACCGCAGGCATTGCGCTCGGAAGCTCGTTGGAGGCCTCGCTCGGCTCCGTGCTCGAGCCGGTCAACACCATGAAATTCGCCGAGGATGACATGGCTGCCTATGCCGCAAGCATGCCGCTCGCGACCGCGCCGGGCACGGTGTGGAATTATCACGACGGCAACACCATCATGCTCGCGCATCTGATCCGCAACGCCGCCGGCGGCAAACCCGAGGATGCGCTGCGCTTCGCGCGCCGCGAATTGTTCGCGCCGCTCGGCATGAAGCACGTCACGCTTCAGCTCGACGGCGCCGGCACGATCGAGGGCTCCAGCGAAATGCTGGCGTCCGCGCGCGACTGGGCGCGCTTCGGCCAGCTCTATCTCAACGACGGCGTCGCCGGCGGCAAGCGCATCCTCCCCGAGGGCTGGGTGAACTATTCCGCGACGGCCACGCCGCACGCCTGGGTCGGCATCGGCGCCGGCTTCTGGACCAATCAGGGCGACAGCTTTGGCGCGAAGTTTCGCATCACACACGGCTGGCCGCGCGATGCCTTCTTCGCCAAGGGCACGATCGGGCAATACACCATCGTGATCCCGTCGGAGCGGCTGGTGATTGTGCGCCTCGGTCGCTCGCCGAACGCGCCACCGCAAGCTGATGGTGTATTCGATCTCGTCCGCGACGTGGTCGCCGCGACGCGCGAGAAGGGGAAGATGGCGGGAGTGAATTGAGCTGTCTCTCACCCTGCCAGGGGAGGGTGGAGCGAAGCCGCGCGAACGCGACTCTATTACCGCCCCAGCTCCGTCGCCTTGGCGACGCGATCGAACCGCTCCAGCGTCATGATCGCATCCGCAAACTTCTCCGCCCGCGCATTCAGCACCGGGCGGGCCAGTGTCAGGAACTTCTGCTGCATGGCCTGTGCGTCTGGGAACGAATTCGGCTCGCCGGAGGGATCGGCGTAGAGCCGCTCGTGCACGCCGTCATCGGTGGTGATGCTGACGCGGGCGCCGAACGGATGGGTGCGGCCGACCTCGAGCCGGTCGTCCTGCACGACGTCGAACTTGTCGGCGAGCGCGTCGATGGCGGCGTCACCAAGGCGGCCATAGTCGTCCCAGCCGAACGAGCCCTGGTCGAGCGCGAGCGCGCCGGTGAAGAACATCGAGAACTGGCCGCCGACGATCGAGGTCGGATGCCGCTTGGTCGCGGCATCGCCGGTCAGCGTGATGCCGTTGCGATGCAGGCCGATCTCGACGCGCTTGACCTGGTCCGGCGTCAGATTGTGCTCGCGCCGCATCGCGATCAGCGCGTCGATCGCGGCATGGGTGTAGCGGCAGCTCGGATACGGCTTGACGCCGATCTTCATGGTCTCATAGGCCTTGCCGAGCTCGGCGACCGCCTTGTCCGGATGCGCATCGTCGGTGTATCCGGCGAGCAGGCCATGCTTGCCTTCCACCGATTCCGTCGCGCCGACGAAATCGGTGCGCGCTAGCGTCGCGGCGATCACGCCGTTCATCGCGGCGGCACCGACCTGATAGCGCTTGTTCCAGGCGCCGTTGACGAGGAATTGCAGCGAGCCCGCGGCCTGGCTGCCGGAGACGCCGAAGGCGGCGATGATCTGCGGCTCGGAGAGCCCGAACAGCTTGGCCGCAGCCGCCGCCGCGCCATAGGTGCCGGCGGTGGCGGTCGGGTGGAAACCGCGCGCATAATGCGAGGTCGGATCGAGCGCGTTGCCGAGCCGGCAGCAAACCTCATAGCCCGCCACGATCGCGGTCAGCACGTCGCGCCCGGAGGCGCCGACCATCTCGCCAACGGCAAACGCCGCCGGAACCACCGGTGCGCTCGGATGCAGCGAGGAATCGGCATGCGTATCGTCGAAGTCGAGCGAATGGCCGAGCGCACCGTTGAGCAGCGCCGCGACCGCCGGCGTCCAGGTCTTGGCATCGCCGAACACGGTGGACTCGCCCTTGGTGTCGAGCGCCAGCGCTTCCAGCATCTTCAGGATCGAGGGGGTCGATTCCGCCTCGCTGCGGGCCCGGATCGCGCTGCCGAGGAAATCCAGCGTCAGCACCTTGGCGCGATCCAGCACCTCCGCCGGAATATCCTGGTACTTCAGGCTGGCGACATAGGCGGCGAGCGTTGCGGTTTCGTGGGCCATCGTGTTTCCTCGTTTTGGCGCGCAAATTAGGCGGGCTGATTGGGCCTTTCAAGCGGCCTTGCGGCCGCGGGCACCAGCTATGCTTATGGCAGGTGCAAGAGGATCGGACCGGGACTTTCGACGATGGCACTCGCAAGACAAATGTTCGACCAGGTCTGGTCGCGAAAGACGCAATTGGGGCTGGCGGTCCGGGTCACGGTGGCGGCCACCGGGGCCTATGCACTTGCCACCGCCCTACACCTGTTGTTGCCGCTCTGGGCCGTCCTCACCTCCATCATCGTGACCCAGATGAGCGTCGGACGCTCGCTGAAGGCGACGCGCGACTACATGATCGGCACGATCGGCGGCGCCATCTATGGTGGCGCGATCGCAATCCTGATCCCCTATTCCGGCGAACTCGGTCTTCTGGGTTTGCTGGTGCTGGCCGTGGCGCCGCTTGCCTTTGTCGCGGCGATCTATCCGAACCTGAGCTCTGCAACGGTGACGGCGGTGATCGTGCTCGTGCTTCCGACCATGCATCATGCCGATCCCATGGCCTCGGCGATCGATCGCGTCAGCGAGGTCTCGGTTGGCGCCGTTACCGGGCTGCTGGTCTCGTTCCTGGTGCTGCCCTCGCGCGCGGTCCGGCAGATCCGCGCCAGCGCGGCAAAACTGCTCGAATTGATCGCGGAGGCTTTCACCGAATTGCTCGCCGGCCTGACGCGCGGCCGCGACAACGATGCGCTGCACCGGATCCAGGACGGCATCGGCACGGCAATGGTCGGCCTCAATGCGATCGGCGCCGAGGCCGAGCGCGAGCGCGCCGCGCGGCTGTCGGGCGGGCCCGACACCGGCCCGTTGCTGCGCACGATCCTGCGGCTCCGCCATGATGTCGTGATGATCGGCCGCGCCACCGTGGTGCCGCTGCCGGCCGAGGTGCAGATGCGCCTCGCCGCGCCGCTTGCGGAAGTCTCGAACGCGATCGACCGCTTCCTGCGCTCGGCCGCCGCCGCCATGCGCGAGGGTGCCGGCGCGCCGCCGATCCATCCCGTGCATGTCGCGCTCCAGCATTACGCCGACGCGGTTGCCGCCGTTCGCCAGGACGGCCTGATCCGCGGCCATTCCGGCGACACCGCCGAGCGCTTCTTCGCCATCGGCTTCTCGCTGGAGCAGATGCACCAGAATCTCTGCGATCTCGACCGCGTCGTCGGCGAATGGTCGGAGGCCGCGTCCGACAAGCCCGCG
The DNA here is from genome assembly GCF_024519875.1 of Bradyrhizobium sp. Bra64. Classification (NCBI taxonomy): domain Bacteria; kingdom Pseudomonadati; phylum Pseudomonadota; class Alphaproteobacteria; order Hyphomicrobiales; family Nitrobacteraceae; genus Bradyrhizobium; species Bradyrhizobium sp. Bra64. The sequence goes on from NZ_JALJRD010000007.1 coordinate 355,852, forward strand.
CGGTTGGCGGAGTGAGCTACCGTTTCGTCAGCCCCTTGCCCTGCATGCGCCAGAGCAGCAGGTCGATGCGGTCCTGGCCGAAGAACGGCTCGTTCTCGAACACGAAGGTCGGCACGCCCCAATGGCCGGATGCGGCGTGGTCCTTCTCGTTCTCCGCGATCACCTGCTCGTAACGATCCGGATCTGCGCTGATCGCAGCATCCATCGCGGCAAGATCGAAGCCGGCGGCCTCGGCGGCGCGCGCGAGATGGTCGCCCTCGTTCCAGCCCGCGACCGAGCCATCCCACAGCACGCGCGCGATCGCGTATGTGAATGCGAGCGAGCGCCCTTCCAGCTGCGCCATCGCGCCCAGCCGGGTCAGGCGGTGGATGTAGGGCTGCTCCGCCGCGACATCGAACGTCACCTTGTCCTGCACGATCGGGTCCGGTCTCGGAAAGCGGAACGGAATGCCCTCGTGCTGCGCCACGCGCGTGCTGTCGAGCACCACATAGCGAATGAAGTTCGGGCTGGCTTTCTTGAAGAAGCCGGGCACGCGGACCGCGAGCGGATAGACCGGCCGCAGGTTCACCGCCAGATCGTGCTCCGCGACCAGCTTCAGCGTCTTCGGCAACGCCAGATAGCTGAAGGGACTGCGGTAGGAATAGAAGAGGTCGACGGCAAGGGGCGTTACGGGCGTCATCGCGCCGGCTCCACGATCCGCGCCATCATGCTGCGCACCACGAGCTTGTGGAAGGGCATGATGAGGGTGAGGTAACTGCGGCCGAGCAGATTGTTGGTGCGAACCAGCGTGGTCGATGTCACCTCGCGAGCTGCGGCATCGCCGGTCACGTCAACGACAAGACGAAAATCGAGATGGGAATCGTCAAAGCCCGCGACCAGCCGCTCCGGCGTCTCGCTTAGCACCGGAAACAGGCCGATCAAGCCGCCCGGCGCCGGTGCGCCTTCGCCCGATGTCTTCAAACCGAACGGCGTTACCAGGATGTTGCGCAGGCGTATCAGCGCATCGACCCAGCGCGGCCCGTGCAGCACCATCCTCGTGCAGGCCTCGCGGGCGTTCACGGCCGCTGCGCCGATCTCCACGCGAAACGCATCGATGAACTGTGCGCCTGCCAGCAGCGTGCCGGCGTCGACATCGGGGGTGACTTCGCGGACCGTCCTGATCATCCCGCCAGTCTGCGCGTCAGCATCCGGAAGCGCAAGATCAAGAGCCCGGCATAGACGAACGTCCCGATCGAGAACCCGATCCAGACGCCGACCGCGCCCAGCCCGGCGTGGAAAGCCAGCACCCAGGCGACGGGAAATGCGACGCACCAATAGCCGATCGCGGCGAACATCAGTGTCATCCTGGTGTCATTGATGCCGCGCAGCGCGCCGCCCATGATGGTCTGGAGGCCGTCGGCAATGAAGAAGGTCGCACCGACCACCAGCAGCGTTGCGGTCAGCTCGACGGTGGCGGTGCTCTCGGCGCCGCTGCCGAAGAACAGCCGTCCTAGCTCATAGCGGCCGAGGATGATCGCGACCGTCAGCGCGGAGACCAGCGCGACGCCGAGCAGGGCCGCGACGAGCCCTGCGCGCTTCACCGCGAGCGGATCGTCGCGGCCGAAGGCCTGGCCGACCCGCACCGTCGCCGCCATGCCGATGCCGAGCGGCACCATGAACAACACCGCGGTGACCTGGAGCGCGATCTGATGGGCGGCGATCGCGGCGGTCGAGATCAGCCCCATCAACAGCGCCGCCGACGAGAACAGGCCATATTCCAGCAGCAGCGAGAACGAGATCGGGGCGCCGATCGCGATCAGCTCGCGCATCAGGGGCCAGTCGATCCGCCAGAGACGGGCGAGCGGGTGATAATCCGCGAACGGCTTGCGCAGGCCGGCAATGGCGAGCGTTGCGACGAACGTGCCGAGATTGACCAGCGTGGTCGCAAGCCCCGCGCCGAACAGGCCGAGCTCCGGCAGGCCGAACAGGCCGTGGATCAGGACGTAGACCAGCGCCGCGTTGACGGGAATCGCCGCGAGCGTGATCCACAGCGGCGGCTGCGGCCGGTTCACCGCGCTCATCATGCTGCGCAGCGCGATGAATCCGAGCGCCGGCGCGATGCCCCAGGCCAGCCCGTAGAGATAGTGCTGCGCAAGTGCGGCCAATTGCGGCGTCTGACCGAGCGCGATCAGGATGTGGTCGCCATAGAGCGGCGAGGCCATCATCGGCAGCGAGATCAGAAACGCGACCCAGAGGCCGACGCGCAGGGAGCGGCGGATGCGCCTGACATCGCCGGCACCGAACGCCTGCGCGGCCAACGGCGACACCGCCGCCATCAACCCGAGCCCGAAGGTGAAGCTGACGAAATAGACCGTGTGCGCCAGCGCGGCCGCGGCGACCGCATCCTGGCCGAGCCGTCCGATCAGCGCGAGATCGGTCGTGATCATCGCGATCTGCCCGAGCTGCGTCAGCATCATCGGCACGGCCAGCCGCAGCGTCTCGACGAACTCGTCGGCGAGAGGATTGGGCGGCACGCCGGCTTGCGGCCGCGAAGGATGTCGGGCGGTGTCGAGCATGGGTGGCTCAATAGCACGACCGGACGACGAAAACATGGCCTCACTCGTGTCCCGGATGCACGGAGCGCGAGCCGACCCAGGATCACGAGCGCTGTCTTTGCGGTATGGGCCCCGGCTCAGCAGCGCATCACTGACGTGCTGCGCTGCATCCGGCGCACGAGATCATTTTCGGATTGGGAGGCGAAGTGCCTCAGCCCTTCCGTTCCGGCACGCGCTTGATCTTCGCGCCCAGCGCGTTCAGCCGTTCCTCGATGCGCTCATAGCCGCGCTCGATCTGGTCGGCGTTGTTGATGGTCGAGGTGCCCTCGGCGCAGACCGCCGCAAGCAGCATCGCCATGCCGGCGCGGATGTCGGGCGAGGTCATCGTCGCGCCGTGCAGACGGCTGGGGCCGGCGATGATGGCGCGGTGCGGGTCGCACAGCACGATGCGCGCGCCCATCGCGATCAGCTTGTCGACGAAGAACATCCGCGATTCGAACATCTTCTCGAACATCAGGATCACGCCCTCGCATTGCGTAGCGGTGACGATCGCAATCGACATCAGATCGGCCGGGAAGGCCGGCCAGGGCTGGTCCTCCAGCTTCGGCACGTGACCGCCAAAGTCGTCCTGGATCTTCATCGTCTGGTTCGAGGGCACGATGAGATCGTCGCCCTCGATGCGGCAGACGATGCCGAGCCGCTCGAAGCCCATGCGGATCGAGCGCAGATGCTCGACGCCGGCGCGCAGGATGCGCAGTGGCGAGCGCGTCACGGCGGCAAGCCCGATCAGCGAGCCGACCTCGATATGGTCGGGCTGGATCCGGTAGGTCGCGCCGCCCAGCGTTGCCGGCCCGTGCACGACCATGGTGTTGGTGCCGATGCCCTCGATCTTTGCACCGAGCGCGACCAGGAAGTTGGCGAGGTCCTGCACATGCGGCTCGGACGCGGCGTTGCGCAAATAGGTGACGCCGTCGGCGGCGACCGCCGCGACCAGCGCGTTCTCGGTCGCGGTGACGCTGGGCTCGTCCAGGAACACGTCAGCCCCGGCCAGCCTTGCCGCACGGAATTCGAGCCGGTCGGTCGCCGTGACCTTGGCGCCAAGCTGTTCGAGCGCCAGCACATGGGTGTCGAGCCGACGGCGGCCGATGACGTCGCCGCCGGGTGGCGGCAGCATCACTTCGCCGCAGCGGGCGAGCAGGGGCCCCGCCAGCAGGATCGAGGCGCGGATGCGCACGCAGAGCTCCGGGTCCAGATCGGCGGCGCGGATGCTCTTGGCGTGGATATGAAGCGTGTTGCGGGTGGTCCATTCGGCGGATGCGCCGACCGAGCGGATCAGTTCGACCAGCGTCTCCGTGTCGCGGATTCGCGGCACGTTCTCCAGTGTCACCGGATGCTCGGTGAGCAGGGCGGCCGCGATGATCGGCAGCGCCGAATTCTTGTTGCCGGACGGCTCGATCGAGCCCGAGAGCCGGTGACCGCCTTCGACGATGTACTGGATGGGCGCCACGGGATCTCTCGCTGTCCTGCTGGGTGGGGCGGGCTGTTTCGGGCGGAAACTACATAGAATTGAGCGCGGTAGCAATTGCGCTGGCCGCAGCTGCCCGCGCCGATGTGCCTGCCAGACCCTCATGGTGAGGAGCGCGGGGAGGGCCTAGAACAAGCCGATGATATTCGCCACCACGTAGAGAATCGCGATGAGGATCAGTGCACCGATCACGACGAAGGAGATCTCGACCGCAATGGCGCCGGTGCCGAGGATCGCGGCCACGCCGGCCAGGAGCCGCTCCTCCCGGAAGATCAGCGAAAGGACCGAGAGCAGGATCGCAAGCAGGCCGAGCGAGATCGCGGTGGCGGACGCCGTTTCGCTCCAGCTTCTTCCGGCCGATTTTTCGATCCTGGGAGCCTGATATTCAACACCCTTCACGCGTGCGATCACGCGATCCTTGATGCGATGGCCGGTGTCGACGATGACCTGGTCCGCCGGTGGCGGCGGAAACACCATCGGCACGACCCAATGCGGCAAGACAGCGGCCATCAGCGCCAGCACGCCGACGATGCTGCCGATGATGCCAAGACGGCGGGATGATGGCGTAGCAGTGCTGGTCGCTGACGAGCTGGTCATGGCGTGACGTTTCCCGGCCGGAACTGGCCAACGGGTTCATGCCACTTCGTCGCGATGGCGGGAGGGGAGGTTCAGCTGAGGTGTTGCTACGAAGGCGGTGCGCCCCTCTCCCGCTTGCGGGAGAGGGCAGGGGAGAGGGTGTCGCCGCAACGGGACAATCCCCAAGAGGAGAAAGCCCCCACCCGCCGCTTCGCGTCGACCTCCACCGCAAGCGCAGGGCTATCGCATATGAAGAAAAGCGTGGCGGGCAGCTTGCCTGCGGCCCATCCTTCGAGACGCCCGCCTACGGCGGGCCCTCAGGATGAGGTCGCGTTTTGCGGTGAGATATCAGACCCTCATGGTGAGGAGCCCGCCAAAGCGGGCGTCTCGAACCATGCAGGCCGAG
>NZ_JALJRD010000008.1:0-164099 GCF_024519875.1 Bradyrhizobium sp. Bra64
CGCAGACTCGCAGATCACCCCATCATCCGGTAGGTGGCCGCTGAACAGCGCTTACGCTTTGACGAGCGCGGCGCCGATGAGGCAACACGCTGGCCCCTACATTGCTCGCTGCATGGGCGATCGGTATTACCGCGGGTCGCAAAGACGCGCGTAAAATATACATTGGATAGTTGGCGATCCGGCAGCTCAACCTTCTAAAAGGTCGCGTCGTTGCCATCTTGTCGCTGGACTAAAACTCTTCGTCGCAACGAACGATCTGATTTTCACGTGCCGATTTCCAGTGTTGGCAGTCGCCACCTAAGCTGGTCGGCTCTCCATCAGAGGCGGGCTTCTGTATGCAGATCACCGGCGGGACACCACGCTAAGGCCGGCCGCCGCGGGCTTCGGTTGACTCCCGCGATGGCTCACGCCCTTGGAACCCATCACCAAATCGAGGCCCCTCGCACTTCTTCGCTTGCAATCGCAAGCGGGCGGCTCGCCCGCAGTCGGAGATTGATGCGGAACGTCCGGAGCGCCTTCTCTCCCCCTACGTACCCGTGGCTTACCTTCATTCTGACAAAGAAGGGCAGATCGGCTTCATCGGGCGTTCTTTTATGCTCGCGCTCCACAATAGCCCAGATTCCGGCTGATACCGGCCTCGCGGCTGCGGTTGCGGCGTCCACCGTCAATCCGGCAGCAAGCGCAAGGCTTAAATATCGAAACCTTTGGTAAGTTACATGAAGCAGACTTGAGGCTCGACTGGCGTTGATCTTGTCGGCTTGCACCATCGCGTCCACATCCAAGAAGTACCTGCGAACCATCACAAGACGCTGAACCCGCAAGGTCTCCGTGTCGGTCGACCAAGTGATGTTCGAAAGAGCGTTAATGATATCGCGATCTCTCTCGGTCAGTTCGGCCGAAGGAGCCTTGGCGCGCAGGTGTTTCCAAATGTACATAGAGAAGGTCTTGCGAGCGCCGGGAAATCCTGCTGCGACCACTCTGCAGAAGAGCTCGATTCCTGTATCGGTTGGCCACTCTGCGTGAGCTTCCCTAACCTTGAACCACCAATCGTCCGGCACCGACACAGTCGTCCGCCCGAGAAGCTGATCGGCAGATAGTCCATACCGCCGGCCGACTCTCACGAGCCTCAAATCTTCGCGGGCCACATTCAGCAAATCGGCTGCCTTCCGCGGCGCGAGGACCTTCCGGGCAATCATGTCTTCGATGTGCTCAATATGGCTATCGACACGATTGAAAATAACGCGAGATCGCTCGGCCGGGTCAGACGGCAAGTCTGTTCGTTCGATCGTCTTGATCGTCGCGCGGTCCACCGCCGTGGGCTGTACCTTCGTCGGCTTGGGCTTGTACAACCTGATTGGCGCCTTATGTTCGGCGACGTAGTGAAAATGGATATATGCTCTGACAGCACGCTCTCTCGTCTGCAGCAGACGCGCCAAGAGCGGAGCGCTTAATACACGTTTCTGCATGAGTGCACGAATTTCGTCGCCATGTTCATCCCAAATCTGGGATCTCAGGATACGGCAATCATGCTTCGCTCTCGGCCATTGGACCGCAAGCAACTTGGCTACGAGCGGCTCCGTCACGGGCATGGTCTGCGCCTTGATGGTTATCTGCAGTGGCACAACGAAATCCTTGCCTGCCAGCCACTTCATGGCCGCGGCCTCGTCGTGTATCTGCCGATCAAGCATCTTGAAAGGATTCGTGGCCTTCACTAATCGTTTAATCCGTTCTTTTGGAATTTCAGGGAGAAAAGTTATGGTTGTCTCCGAGCGGCTTTCCGATTCCGCGATACCGTCTTGAAGCGACCTCGTCGTCACCCTTAGCCAGTTGGCGAACGCAGAAATTCTTCAGCAATCGCGGAATCGTCGCCCGGCAACCTAGTCTCTTCCGGAGCCGCTTGAAGCCGTGGCCAATATCATTGTGGTGACACTGAGCTCCACTCTTACTGACGAACAGAAACTCGCTCTGCCATCCTTTTTCCCGAGCAATCCGATTACGCTCCCTGATGTAGCGGCTCACGACAAACACCACCTGCGGCGTAAGATACACTGTCTGCCATTGGTGATGGCGCCAGATGCGCACCACGTCCTGGTCGCCGGGTCTCCAGTTCACCAAACGAATGCTCCGGGCATGGCCCGGCAAAATGTGACAGCTTGCAACAAGAGCAGTCACGGCGCAAAAGCGAAATGCACTCATGTCATCCGACGAGTGCCAAAAGGATGGCTGCATCATAGCTAGAACATCCTGCACCTGCAGGACGAGGGAACCACTTCTATCGGCTGAGGACCGGCTCATGCTTCTGATCCGAGCTCCGTCACAGCAAACGATGATGAGTGGGACTGGCTCTTCCCGATCGGGCTTTCACTTCGCGCCGATTTCTCGGACGCCCGCTTGGCTTTCGTCGCCTCGGCCAGGGCGATCCTAGCCGCGATCGCGCGGTTCGTGTTTTCCATCCACTTCTCACTGCTCTTCGGCGACGTCTTTTCGAGCGCCGCCAAAGAAAGATCGAGGTCGACCGAGGTCGTCGTTTTGGGTTTCATCCAGATGAACTGAAGGTGCTCGTACTCCTTCTCCAGCGTTGTCGGCAGGGTCGACATGGTCGTCGCCAACACGCGGATGTCCAGTCCCGCATGAGTCAGAAACGTAACGCCGGTATGCTTCAGATCATGCGCTCGAGTCCACGGGAGCCCTGCCCTGCACTTCACTTCGTCGAACCGCGACTTCATGCGCGTAATTTCGCCACCGGTCGTATCGTGAAGTGCATGAATCCAGCCTTTCTCCATGTCCTCGCGCTCCCACTTTTTGACTTCTTCTTTGAGGTCGCCCAAGAGATAGGCTGGCGTAGCCCGCTTGTGTGTGCTGGTCGTGCCGTTTGCCTTGCGGTAGATGATCCCCTCTGCTGCGTTGATCGAGCCGCCCTCGAGATCCATACCCCACTTCAACGGCAGAATGGTCTTGTCGCGCGTTCCGCTATAGAAGTAGATCAGGATGTATCGACGGACGACGAAGAGATTTGGGTCGGGGTCCCAGATCCACTCACGCGTCCTCTCATCGCGCCTCCATCCCTCGGCCGCCTTCAAGAGATCCATCAATTGGTCGTAGGTCAGGAATATCTCGGATTTGCGCTTAAACCGCGTCGGGATCTCGTACGACTTTCTCCGGTCCGGAGCGTACGTCAGTTTGTTGTAGTAGTACTCGATGGCGGTCAGTTGCATATGAAGCTTTTCGACCGCGCTGTTGTGCAACGTTTTGCGCTTACCTTCGTCGGTAACGCCTTCCAGGAGCTTATTGATGTACACGTTGCCCGAATCCCAGAGCACATCGCCCAACCTGCTCGCGGGAAAGCCTGCCTCAAGCTGATCCGCCCACAGCCGGCGTGTCCGGCTTAGTATGGGCGACGCCTTAGAGGCGTGGTCGTTGATCCATTTCATGTTGATCGTTCGCAGATCGACGTCCTCGCAGGAAATCTCGTCCCGATCGCGAGCAGCGCGATCTTGCTTAAAATCATCCAGGGCGACGTCTGCAGCGAGTTCGGCGTCTGCCGCAATCATCCCAGGCTGCAACACCACGCCGGTCGTCTTGATTCTATCACCGTCGTATTTGATCTTGATCGCGCCTGACTTGATAATGAGCCTGGGCCCCAAAAACTTTCGACCAGCCTTAGAGCTTTTGCCATTTTCTTCATTGCGCTTGCGAGCAGCAATCAAACCTTCAAGCGTGGGCCCGGTGGCCCCCAACACTTCACCTTTCTCGCGAAGGACCCGCTGAATCTGCTGCGTAAGTTTGGAGGATCGCGACATGAGCACCGTTCTCCTCAGGAATCGCTGATGCGGCGACACATCGAGAAAAAGCGGAGCCCCGAGCTCATACGATGCCCCATAGGAGTGCGCCAGCCGGCGATCCGTGTGGTGTGAGCCGCACGCAAGGTTTTGCCCCTCGTAGTCGTCGACAAATAAAGAGAGAGGAAGCGGCGTGTGTTGGGATCGGCTGCTTTGAGCAATCCCATGATCTCGTCGGTGGAAAGACTCTTACTCATCGTTAATCTCCTATTTACCTGCGCCCTCCAGATTGGAGGGCAGTGTCAGTGCTGGTCGCACACTCTGGCGCTTTATAGCAGTTAGTATTGACACTAGTCATTGAACGGCGAAGGATAGGGTTAATGACTCCTGAACGGCTCCACGCGCTTGAGAACGCAATCCTGGAAGCGCGTACGTCACGCGCTCCTTGGTACGTTCACGCCAAATTTCTCATCTCGGCTCTTGATGCGGCTGACGATCAGGACGAAGAAGCCGAACTATTGGCAGCTTCTAGGCGGGCGTCGGGCCTCTCTATTCAAATTCTAAAGCGCTACATTTCTGTGCTGCGACGAACACGCGACGCTGCTGCTGTCGCCGCACTAAAAGTCGAAAACCTCCTCTCGCCTGTCTTCAATGCGCAGGAAGTTGCGATCCGCCTCTTTGAGCGCGCTCCCGAACAAGGCCTACAGTCCCTTAAAGATCTCGCGGAACGTCGCGTGACGCTTGTAACATTGCGTGAACGTCTGGCTGATGCTCCGTCCATCGGTTCTCCAGGCGAGAGATCAAGGCTAGTGATGCAACAGGCAAAGAGCTTGAAGCGCGACCTCATGGAAAGCGCTCTGTCGGCATCGGCGGAGCTAATTTGGGGTAGCGGCGCCAAAGCGCAGCTCAGAGTTCGTTTATTGTACTTCGGCATAAAGGGCCTTGAAGTCATCGGCGCGGACGGATCGATCGTGGCAGGCGTTGATCTGCTGACGCCCGATATCCGCCAGAACCGCGATTACCTGGCCAATTCGATTTCGCGGCCGCTTACGATTGCTCCGTTCTTCCAAAAATTCTATCTCGCCTTCGCTCCGGTAGCTTCTGAGGACATCGTCGGTCGTTCGATCGACCTCCTAAAGTGGTTACAGTACGACTGGATCGGTGTGTTGACCGTCGACCGAGACGGGAGGGTTACTGTCGCTCGCGAACCGAGCGGCGATCCAACACCCAACCTCGTAAATCGATATGAGGCCCTTAAGCGCAAATTCGCAGCAACTAGACGTCCAGGATGAGCACACTGAAGACGTGTCCTCCCGGTCCTTGTCGCAGCGCTCGCTCAGCATCAAGATTTCTCCGATGATTCGTTGGCCTGCCTCGTGACAATTGCTTCAATTCGAGCACGCAGCGGCGTACGTGGCTTCGGTGCCGCCGGCTTGATCTCCGATCGTGGTTTATAATCAGAGCAGAGCACACGAAGACTACGGTTTGTCATTTCTTCGATCGAGCGCTTTGTGGTCAGAAACTTCCCTGCGATCTCTGCGACCGCGAGTTGACCATTGCGGTGTGCGGTCCGAAGTGAAGCTACACCCAATGGTCCATCTGGCCAGAAGAGTGATGCCGCTTCCCGCAAGCTCATCAATTCGTTATCCTCCCATTCAGCAGGATCTGGCCGACTAACGATACGCGGCGTAGATGCAACCGCATTTCTCTCGTGGGTTCGCTTTCTCATTTCATGACCAATGATCGCGCGAGTAGGACGCTAGTTTAACTCTTGCCCGCATTCGAGCCTGAATGCACATCTACGTTCTCCTCCAGTGATCGGGAGAGCTTGAACAATACTTCCGCGGCCTCGTCACCACTCACGCGACCACGCGTCAAAAGGCGCCGCGCGATAATCTCAATTGCGGGACGTCTGAGTTCGAGCAATAGTCTAGTCGCGGCAGATGCTGCCGCGAGTTCGCGAGCAACCGCGTGACGTACTTCCGCAAACAACAACAACGCTTGAGTATCGTCACGCGCACCGAAGTAGGTGATGTGGTCTTCCCCGACCAGCCCGAGCGAACCGACCACGGCTGCGGCGAGTGAGGTCGCATGCTCGAGATCGGATCCTCGCTCCCCGCCGGCGGCGTGAGAAGCAGCGCCGAGCAGCAGTTCCTCCCCTAACATTCCGGCCAAACGGACCTGCAGATGCTTCCTATAATCGTCCAGAATACCCGCAACTGGCGCAGGCCGGGCACGCCATGTCATACCGCCACGTGATCCAACCCGCACGGCACTTGCAAAAATATCTTGGGGCCCAAAATGGATAATGTCCGCGATAAGGTGAGCGGCCTCGTGGACGCAAACCCTCCAGCGCTCCTCGAGCGGCAATTGATCTTCTCCCGCTAGTGCCTTGCGCAGGTCACAAATTCTGAGCGCTCTGCCTCCATCCTGACGGGCGGCGCGGCGAGCGTCCTTGACCACGCGCTCCACGTCAGCGCCCACCATGCCGATAGCTGCCTCTGCAATGGAGGACACGTCTTCTTCTTGTAGGTCATTTTGAAGTCGAACCCTGAACATCTGCTCGAGTTCAGTCGGGCCGGGCCGACGAATGCTGACAACCTTCTCCAAACGGCCCGCACGCAGCAACGCCGGCTCACACCGACCAATCTCGTTGCTGGCACCGATGACAAAGACGCCGTCTCGCCCTTTAATACCATCAACCTCTGCGAGTAATGCATTAACCACCTCAACCACATAGTCACGCCACCTGTGTGTGACTCCGGCGCGCTCGGGAAAAGAATCAATCTCATCGATAAAGATGCATGATGGAATATTTGCGCGAGCCTCCTCGAAGTCTTGCCGCATGCAACGGAGCAAATGACCGAGGTGCGCCTCACCTGAGCTTTGCCATTTGGCCAGTGTCGCTGAGACCAAGTGCAGCCCTGCCTCATGGCAGAACACAGACGCAAGTGTGGTCTTGCCGCAGCCGCTCGGGCCAGTGAGGGCAATTCCCGACGAGACCTGAGACCAAGGAATGCGTCCCTCTTTCCACGCCTTGATATCGGCGATTGCACCTTGGGCCCAAGCGCGTGCTTCACCAAGGCCGTGCAGATCCGCGAGCGTCAGGTCGCGCGATGCGCGCATGCTTTCCTTTCCGGCACTTAAGCGCTTGAGCTCGGCGATACATTGCGCCGCCGCTCGATCGAACCGCACCGCGATCACTAGATCGTCCAAGGTGATCCGTTCGGCGAGGTTGGCATCGACGGGCTCACGGACCAGCTTCCCGGTCACAACTCGAATCACACGTACGATCGTCTCCGCATCGAGCTTGGGAAATTCGATCTTGGCGGTGGCCGCGCGGCCTAGGACCTCCGGCAAATGGCTCCGAGCCATGGGGGACATTGCAATGAGTGGCCGTGCTGCGCGGATGGCGTTGAGCGCGATGTTCGCGTTCTGATCTTTGTCCGTTGCTCTTGGTAATTCCTTCACAAACAACTCGACCACATCTAGCTGTGAGCGCGCAGTCTGTGCGTGGACAATCTTGCGCCGATCGCTCTCGGGGAACAGGATGCGGCCCCAAACGTGCTTCAACTGGTCGAGCATTCCGCGGTCGGCCACATCGATCAGGATAATCGGCGATGCCTCGTGAATAGAGCGCAGCAGCTCAGGATGTTCGTCAAAAATGCGAGCGAACAGTAACGATGCCGCTACCTCGTCAGGTGGCACGCAAAATGCTGGCCAGACGCCTCGTGCCGCTGAACCGCCTCTCTGGGTAGCTTCTCGCAGCGGCACCCATCGATCGGTCTGATGATCGTTCAGATCCGGGTCGATCGGCTTTATCGAATCTTCCGCTGCAGCTTTCGAGGCCGCTAGGTCGCTCCGGAAACGCCTAGATGAGCGCCAAAGCCGCCGATAGATGACTGTTTCAAGCGGACCCATCAGGTTCGGTTGGTTCATGACGCCCTCCGCCGAGCTTTGGGCGCCAGAGGCAGGCGCGATCCGCTGGCGCTCATCCGTGCAAGCCTTGAATGGTGCAGCGACCAAGACGCGGCCAGAAGCGTCCGCTTGCCATGCGCAAGCGAGGACCTTCTCAAGGTAGCCGAGAGGACGCTTCCCGCCGCGGCATTGTCGAACGCGCAAGCGAGCAGAATGGTCATCACGGTGTCCACCAGGCGGCAGACAGACGGAGACGACCAAAGATGCAAGGCTATTCGGATTGCTGCGGCCGCATCACCCCCGATTGCGGCGCGCCATTCCGGAGAGGTGGACGACAGTGAACCGAGCCAGCTCTCAATTTCCGCGCGTCTGCAGGCATCGAATGAATGAGCTGGCCGAGTTCGCCAGTACGATAGCACCCTGTACTCTGTTCGGTCGTCTTCTGCGTTCCGGTGTTCTGGAGGGACTCTGGATTGCATTTTCAATACCTCACCGTTCGCGCCGACCAGCGCGCTATAGCCTCATTGATTTTAGGGAACTCGGCTCCTGGCTTACAAAGCCGGGCCGTGCCATGGCTCGCCGGGCCACGCCCCGCCCTGCGTCTGGTGGCAAACCACCAGACGGGTCATTTGCTTAGGTGACGTCTTCGACCAGGAAGCGTCCAAATTCCGGCCTATGGTCACCGAGTCCGTATGGGCCGGCGATTCTGAAATACTCGACGACCTCGGCACGGTTCAACATCGAGGGAAGATAGGTGGCCCGGACCTCTGCACTCCATCCGGAAAAGCAAGGACGGGTACGAGGTGTAAGCGCGTCGTGGACGCGCACGATCTCCCGGTGCTGAAACTTTTGATCCGCCCAGAGTTCAGACACGGACGCTGGGCCGTCGTAGCTCAGGATTGCGGGTCCGTCAGGTCGAAAGCCAGCCTTCGCAACCGGACCTTTTCTGCGCTGTTTTGCGCCGTCGACGAAAACGCGCTTCAGGGTGTGCGGAGGGAGACAAGGCCTGCCATTGAACAACCAAAGGGATCCGTGCCACTCAAGTTCGGCAATTCTTTTGTGATCGGCATCAGTTTTGGCCCTCTTGGAGGTGATCGCCGAGATCGCCTTCACAGTTGGGTGCAGCGGATCGGCTAAGATGCTGCTATGCATGAGCATCGGCCCGACACCCACAAGACGCAGCGCTATACGATCTACGCTCATTGTTCCGCTCCTGGTATTGATGGATCGAAAAGTGCAGAGGTTTCGAACTTGAAGTAGTCTTGAACTCGAGCTGGGCTGAGTTCGGCGTAACGACGTGCGCGCAACATCGACGTGACACCCTTGTGGCAGTCGCGACAAAGCGCAGTAAGATCACCATCTGTCTCGCAACCGATACGGCTGTAGGTCCTGTGATGCGCTTCCAGCACGTGCCCGCTTGCGACCGAATTGGGGCAGAGACGACATTGAAAACCAGCCGCCTCGAGCTCACGAAGCCTGACCGGATTATTCCGCCACGTGTTGCTGGTGATGTAGTTTATGTAGTCCATCAGATCAGTCCAATGGCTCAGCACAACTCGAGCGTTTTTGTTCACCGCCGGATCCTTGAGCGGCTCGGCTCTTCACGCCCACGGCGCAATGAAATCCAACCAACGATCAGATAAGTCGACCGCTACTTGGTCGAATGTCGAACGCTGACTGAGAATGGCCGCGAGAAATAGTTTGGCCTGAATGTTGCCCTCAAGCGCAACACAAAGAACGGCAGTCATGGCAACATCCAAGGAAACCAGGGATGCTCCGCGACGTTTATTGGCACGACGAGCAACGTTTATCGCGACCGCAGGATTGCCCGCAGCGCCAAGATGCCAATGGGCTTCGCCGATGATCGCGGATTTGGAAAGAACGTAGCGAGCGATGTAGATGTCGACTTGCTTGAATTGGTCCGGCCGTCGGGTTCTCCACCAAGTGAGCGGATGCGGAAAATGGATCTCGACGGGGACGTCTTTGCGAGCGCGCTCCACGAGATTGAGCTGGCCGCTCGATCGGTACCCGCGACTATATCTCTCAGCGGTATTTGAGTCCTTGCAGCGCATCGACAAAACTCCTTTTATATGATATCTCATATGAACACACGCAAGCAAAGGCTTCGCGGGTGAGCGATATCGGTAGCCACGGACTGGTCTGGTTCAAAGAAGGCAAGACGCGACGCTACGTGCTTCTTCGTCGCTTTCTGAAGCGACGCTGGTCATTTCGTCTGATATGAATCCTTCGATCCTGTCGCGACTAAATCCCGTTCAAGGATTAGCATGCGCTTGAAGAAGGCTGGCCGACCGCACCGGCCGGCCTAGCTTACAGGTCCTCTACGAGAGGCACGATGAAAGATGACCAAAATGTACCATAAGACCTGAAAGCCGTCTCGTGCCAAGCAAACTGATGGTTAACAATCTGCTCACTCCCGCTCAGGCTCGCGCGGCGCGGGCCTGGCTCAACTGGAGTAAGCGAGAACTGGCCGAGAGAGCCGCGGTCTCCGAGAAGACGATTGTTCGTTTCGAGCAGGAGAAATCACTCCCCTACCCCGTCACGCTTGGAAAACTTCGAACGGCCTTTGAAGGCGCTGGCGTCTGCTTTCTCTTCGACGGGGTGATCGCAAAGGGAATTCGCGTCTTTTAAACGAGAGCTATTTGGAAGATCGCGTCTCAAACAACTCGACAAACCGAACGCCGAAACATGCTGCGATGGCCTCCAACGTTTCAAGTGTTGGGTTCGAGCGTGCGTTTTCAATCAGGCTGACGGCCATCTGCTCAATACCCAACCTCGCCGCCAGTTCGTCTTGCGACCAGCCCCTATCCTTCCGCAACCGAAGGACGTTGCGAGCGAGCAATTTTGCAATTTGCGAATTTCGCGTTGGAAATCGCTCATCGAATCCTGACCGAGCCATTCCCGCACGGTCCGGAACCTGCGACGGTCAGTCTATATGACATATCATATCGCATCATTGCCCGCAGCCACAGCGCGCTTAAAATACGCTTTGGCGTGTCCTGTTCACCATTTTCCACCTCATTTCGATCCGCGCTGGGCGGCACGGAAGCCGGGCTCGGCCCTGAAGGGCCAGCGGCCGGGTCCTAGATTCAAGCGCTACGACACGTCTGAACTTCATCGCGAAAGTCACCCAAACCGCATGATTTTGTACCACTACACCTCCGTCGCGGGTCTTCACGGCATCGTTGCCAGCAAATCCCTCTGGACGTCCCATTACCGCTTTCTCAAACACTTCGCCCGTATAGGAAAAGACCGGCGCCACTATCACGTCCACAATAACCTCGCCGGTGCCCTGCACAGGTTCCTGTGCAGTGATTTCGAGCGGAGTGCCAAATTCCTTCAAGATCGCCGCTTTCATAGGCCGTCTTGCCGCCTTGGGCATCGCACGGAGAGTCCTTCCGGGGCGGCCCGAGCGCGAATCCTTGCCGGTCGCAGAAACGGTGTTTCGAAGCTGTGGAGAGATCTCAAAGATTGACGATCACCGTTTCTCGTGACCCACGTGTAACCCACGACCGCGGTCGCAACCGATGTTGCTCCACAGATCCTACAAACCATTGATTGCGGGGAGATTTGATGGGCGCACCAAGGGCTCGAACCTGGGACCCGCTGATTAAGAGTCTACTCTTTTATCAGTGAATTCAGAACCTTACGTGTAAAATGCACCCTCCGTGATCCTTTATAGATCAATAGGATACAGCGGGGATGTAAATTGGCCGGGTGCATTTTCTCGCACCTGCGGCCCCTGCGTCCCGAACGCAAGTAGCAAACGAAAAGATCAATAAAAGCAATGAAGTTTGCTCGCGATTGACCACTTTTATCGCCGTTTGTTCACGGGGTTTCGGTGGTCAATCGGTGGTCAGCTTCTGACCTGCTCACACTGATGAAAAGCCGAAGATCTGCTGATTAAGAGTCAGCTACGGGTTGAGTACTATCAATGACTTACTGGTCGCACCACTGGGCTTATCTGGCCGAAACTGGGCATTCGTCGCACGATCATGTCGTTGCACTACCGCACTGGTTTCACATTAGAAACGACGTCGTCGGAACAAGACGAACACGTTCGAGGCAGCAGCTAAATCCCGCGTACGACGAATGCCTTCCTCAGAGGAGACGCAACTTCCCACGTCCCCTGGAGGCCGGGTTCACACACGAAAGTGTCTCCACTTTTGAAGGGCTTAGCAGCGCCGGCATGAAGGGTAATCTTGCAGCTACTGGCATCCGCCAGTTACAAGTGGCCCAGAGACGTCTCCTTTTAGACCTCGATGCCGATCAATACTTCAATCCCCTTGGAAATGTATCCGACGGGTCTAGCGTGAATTCAGCCCCACCGATGATCCAGGCGCGCCCCGTGATCTGTGGGACGACCGCGGGAATGCCGTCGACATCAGTGCGGCTGACCAACCGCCCTTCAAAGCGTGTGCCGAACATCGACTCGCAGACGAGCGGTTGGTTCAGTCCGATTTCACCACGGGAGTGAGCCAAGGCCATTCGCACTGAGGTGCCCGTACCGCAAGGAGAGCGGTCAAAATAGCGCGGCTCCTTGACCATGAAGTTGCGCGCCGGTGCGCCTTGTTCCGGCTCTTCTGTAAAGAGCGACGAGCTAAGCCGCCCGAGATCAATTCCTGCCGGCTGCCTGTATCGAACTTGCTCGCGCGTTGCTTTGACGACTTCCAGTCCTAGGTCAACAAGCGTGTGAAGATCCTCCTGACGAACCCGCAACCCTAGTTGCTTGACATCAATCATCGCGTACACGTTCCCGCCGTACGCCACATCGACCACAATTTTGTCAAAACCGGGCACCTCGATACGAGCATTTGGCGCAAGAACGTAGGAGGGCACGTTCGTGAAAGTCACGTTGACAGCCTTTCGAGACTCCACCCGGACGCTTGTGACAATCAAGCCGGCAGCCGTATCTAGTCGAACTTCGGTAACCGGCTCTTTGACCCGAACCAGTCCACGCTCGACAAGCATCGTGACAAGGCCAATTGTTCCGTGCCCACACATCGGCCAGAAGCCGCCCCCGCTCATGTAGATCACACCCCAATCGGAGTCAGGGAGCACGGGTGGCGTGAGGATAGCGAACATCATGGGCCCGTGGCCCCTGGGTTCGTTGACGAGTAGATCTCGTACCCACTCCAGATTCGTCCTGGCCCACGCCAGCCGTTCGTGCATCGAGTTGCCACGAATGGGCGGCAACCCCTCGACGATGACGCGCAGCGGCATCCCCTCCGCATGCGTGTCGACAGTCCGAATGAGCACCGGTGCATTCATTGCGACTTCTCCAGGGTCTATCGATTAAGCGTTCAGCGTGGGAGCGCATTGGTGGACATTAGAAACCACGCCGAAATTGCACAAGGGAACGCTTTTTGAAAGTGATTCAACCAAAAGGAATGAAAGAGAAACCTGGCCAAGCTCGCGCGCCTTTGCCTTCGCTCTAGCGAAAGTGCCCTTTCCACGCTCGGCCTGCCCCGTGGGATTCTCTCTTGTCCGAAGAGGCACACTATCGGCCCACCCCACCGATCCAGGTGGCTACCGGAGATTTATCTAGCCAATTCGTCGACGACTTGCATGGTCGCCGCATAAGCAATTTCCACGATCTCTTCGATCTCAGATTCAGAAACGACCAGAGGCGGCGCGAACCCGAGAATATCGCCATGTGGCATTCCCCTCGCAATTAGACCGCGATCACGAGCAGCTTTAACAATCCTGGCGGCGACCTTAAGATTAGGATCAAATCGGCGCTTGGTTGTGCGATCGGCCACAAACTCAACTGCACCGAGCAGACCTACACCTCGCACATCGCCGACCACCTCCATTTGGGCAAAGCGCTCTTTGAGCCGCCTTTGAAAATGCGCACCCACGATGCGGGCTCTATCGCTAAGCCTTTCTTTTTCGAAGATATCGAGAACGGCGTTGGCTGCAGCAACCGAAATCGGATGACCGGAATAAGTATACCCATGCGAGAATACACCGACCCGATCTGCCGCCTCCTCCATGACATCGTAGATCTTTTTGCTAATGATGGCGCCAGAAAGAGGAGCATATCCGGATGTCAGCCCCTTCGCGATTGTAGTGAGATCAGGTTCTATGTCGTACAGAAAGCTGCCGAAGTTTGACCCGGTTCGTCCAAACCCGCAGATCACTTCGTCGGCGATCAAAAGGACATCGTATCGCCGAAGCACGGCTTGCACCTCGCGCCAATAGCCCCGCGGAGGCGGCACGATGCCTCCCGTTCCCAGAACAGGCTCAGCAATAAAGGCACCGACCGTTTCCGCTCCCTCTCTCACGATGAGCCCCTCGAGCTCGGCTGCGCGACGACGGGAAAATTCCTCCTCCGTCTCGCCTGGTTCGGACTCCAGGTAAAAGTGGGGCGCTCCGGTGTGCAGTACGCCGGCGACTGGAAGGTCCATGTTATCGTGGAAGAAAGATAGTCCCGTCATGGAGCTCGAGAATACCGAACAGCCGTGGTAGCCAAGCCTGCGAGAAATGATTTTTCTCTTTCGAGGCTGCCCACGAAGGTGGTTGTAGTACCAAACGAGCTTGACTTGTGTCTCGTTCGCATCTGATCCGGACAACCCGAAGAAGACCTTGCTAGGGGTGCCTGGCGCCATTCGGATCACGCGATCAGACAGAATGGCCAGCTGTTCGGTCGTATGAGCTGCATAGTTGTGGTAGTATGCGAGATTGTAGGCTTGCCGCGCGATTGCTGCGGCAACATCGGTTCGGCCATATCCTACGTTGACGCAGTAGAGGCCGGCAAAGCCATCTATGTAACTACGACCTTCCGCATCCTCGATACGAATTCCTTTGCCGCCAGTAACTATCGTCGTTCCGACTTTGCCGAGGACGTATCCCTTAAGATCTGTCAGTGGGTGCAGCGTACTTGCCCGGTCCAGCTTTGCGATGGCCTCTATATCGATCATCTTTGCTTCTCCAAGACTGTAAGGCTTGCCCGTACACGCGACAGACGCGACATTTCAAACCCCGGCATTCGCTCCCCGCGCTTCCCTTCCTGGCGAAAAATGGCGGGGTCTCTTAAGAGACCCCGCCAAGTCATGGGAGGAAACGCCCTAGAGAGGCGCATTGCCGTCTTTTGTCGCCCAACGGCGGCTCCGCAAACGGCTGCGGATCACCAAGAACCTTCGAATTCGAGCACGACCAGCGTTGCAGCCAGTCAGAATTGCCTTCGAACCTTTCACAGGGATCTGAAATGGAACGTGCCGCCACCGCCGGACACCATCCCAATGCCGGGAAAGTCCAGATGAGCGCCCGCGACAGCCACGTTTGCCTGTGCGGCGCGATGAAGCAATTTCTGCCGGGTAGCACGGGCCTCATTCTGATCCGCATCGAACTCCCAGCTCAGCTCGGGTCTGGCAAATTGAATCGAGGGCACGTGGACGGTATCTCCCCAAACCAACAACGTTTCGCCGTTGCTCAAAACCTCGAACCCTGTGTGACCGACCTCGTGCCCATGAGCTTGCATGGACGTGATGCAGTCGCTCAGCTTGCACCCGTCATCCAATGGTAAACGGCGCGACCGGAATCGAGCGAGCCTTTCGTTTCCGTCGAACATCGAGAGTTCCTCACGGGGGACAAATAGTCGACGAAGACTGGGAAATGCGTCGGCCCCGTCGGCGGCCACAAGCCCGTTTGCATGATCGGAATGCGTGTGCGTCAAAGCGACCGTATCAATCGCCCCGCGGACCACGCCCGCCTCGCTCAGAGCACTCAACAGGAGGCCCATCGTTGGCTCCCACGAGTTTGATGCTCCGGTGTCGATGAGCGTGTGCTGATAACCGTCAATGATGAGAAAGGCATTGACCGACAAACGAAGCCGACCTTCGACCAAGTCGACTTGTTGCGGAAGCTCGGCCCCAAATGGCCGCCCGTCCGTCTGACGCAATCTGCTGGGCGGCATGTCAACGTGACCATCACGCAGAGCAACGACGCGGAGCTCGCCCATCGCGTACTCGACGTGATTGATCCCGAAACCAACCTTTTGCATGATAGTGCGCTCCAATCAGCAGCTTGCAAGTTGCAACGATACGACCTTGTCATGGGCTGTGACCGGCCGGTCTCGAGGATGACGCTTTTTGGCGCGCCTCAACTGCCTTCTCATCCGAGCAACCTCGTCGAGTATGGCAGCGCATACTTCGGCCCGATAGTATGGGGACGCGCTCGCGGCGTTCTCTTAATCAGAACACCCGCTCCCTACGCTCCAGCGGCGCGTACCGTCATGTGGCAATGTGCACGATCGCCTCGATCTCGACGGTCATACCGTTTGGAAGCGAAGATACCCCAACTGCCGCACGAGCGTGACGACCTGCGTCGCCGAGGACCTCGACCAACAGATCCGAGCAACCGTCAATAATTTTCGGGTGCTTCGTAAACGTCGGTTCAGCGTTCACCATGCCGATCACTCTCGCGACCGCCACGATCCGGCTAAGCTCGCCAACCGCGCTCTTCAAGGTCGCGAGCATGTTCAGGCCAGTCAGCTGTGCATCGGCATAGGCCCGTGGAATATCCGCCTCCGAAGTGACCTTCCCAAGGCGATATGTGTTGTCTGCCAGTCGAGGCCCATGACCGGCCAAGAACAAGACGTCTCCAACTCGGCGATAAGAAACGTAGTTGCCTCTCGGCGGCAACGCCGCTGGCAACGTCAATCCCATCGCCACGATCTTCTCTTCTGGTGACATTATTCAATCTCGCTTGCTTAGCTGGACGGGTGGCCGAGTTTGGACGGCCCCTCAGCAAGTGAGACCGTCAGCCATGACGCACTCTAGGATACGGCTCGGAACGCAGTGTGCCCGCTACTGAAAAGCCTTATCATTCGGCTTCTCAAATGCCTCGCGAAGCTGCTCGGACATCGGGAAGTTCAAGTTGATAGCCTTGGGCGGAATCGGAGACATGAACCATTTCTTGTAGAGTTCGCTCGCCCCGCCGGACTTCATGAACGCGACGAGCGTTTCATCGACAAGCGCCTTGAAA
Source organism: Bradyrhizobium sp. Bra64 (assembly GCF_024519875.1). Taxonomy (NCBI): domain Bacteria; kingdom Pseudomonadati; phylum Pseudomonadota; class Alphaproteobacteria; order Hyphomicrobiales; family Nitrobacteraceae; genus Bradyrhizobium; species Bradyrhizobium sp. Bra64. The sequence continues at coordinate 16,704 of NZ_JALJRD010000008.1, forward strand.
TCCGGATCATCCTTGCGCAGGACGAGCGCATAGGCTTCGAACGATTGGGGTTGTCCGACGATCTCGTAGTCCTTGGCATCCGGCGATTTTGCCATCTGGCCGTAAAGGAGCGCGTCATCCATGAAGAGAGCGGCCGCGCGACCGGTTTGCAGCGTCAAGAATGATTCAGCATGATCCTTCGCGCTGATGATGCTCATCTTCAGATTATTCTTGTTATTTACCTCACGAAGGATCTGCTCCGGGGTCGTGCCCGCTATGGTGACGACGTTCTTCCCGGCAACGTCGGCGAACTCCTTGATACCTGCGCTCTTCTTCACGAGCATCCGTGTACCGATGACGAATGTCGTATCGGAAAAAGCAACTTGCTTTTGCCGGGTCGTATTGTTGGTCGTTGAGCCGCACTCCAGGTCAATCGTGCCGTTGATGATCAGCGGGATACGGCTCAAAGGCGTGGTGGTCACCTCCTTCACCGCAAGATCTGGCAGGTTCAGTTTCTGTTTGAGCGCCGTGACGACAAGTCCGCAAAGTTCTCTGGAATAGCCGATCACCTGTTGGTCATTGTCGAGATACGAGAACGGGACGGCAGAGTCCCGAACCCCGAGCGTGATGACGCCGTTTGCCTTGACCTTTGCCAAAGTGCCTCCTTCCTGACCAAACGCAGGCGAACCGACTAACAGGGCACCGAGCATCAGCGAATTAGCCCACTTTGACATATCGTCCTCCTCTTTGAAGAATCTGCACACCGGCGGACGCAAGCAGCGAAATGACGAGATACACGCTGCCTGCAAAAAGGATCATTTCGACCGTGTTCCCGTCGCGATCGGCGATGTTTTTCGCCGACCGGAAGAAATCAGCGAGGCCGATGACGTAGACGAGGGACGTGTCCTGGAAGAGGACGATGCCCTGCGTCAGGAGCGCGGGAACCGTGGCGCGCAAGGCCTGAGGAAGCACGATCAGCCGCATCGCCATCAGATACGGCATACCCAATGCATTGGCCGCGCTCATCTGGCCCCGCGACACGGCCTGAATCCCCGCGCGGATGATCTCGGAGTAGTAGGCAGCCTCGAACAGGGAAAATGCCACCATCGCCGAGACCAAACGAATGTCGGTGCGCGGCGACACGCCAAACAGGTTCTGGATGAGCTGTGGCACCATCAGGAAGAACCAGAGCAGCACCATGATCAAGGGAATGGAACGGAGGAGCATCACGTACCCTTGCGCGAACAGCGCAAAGGGTCTGAAAGAAGACAGGCGCATGACCGCGAGAATCGCGCCCCAGACGATGCCGAAGACGACCGCTATAGCGGTGATCTTCAGGCTCGTGACCATACCTGCCGCAAGAGAGGGGAGTGAGTTCGTGATATCCGACAACAAGTCGATAGCGGTCATGACTTGCCCCCGATATAGCCAGGCAAACGTACCGACACTTCAACCTGACGCATGATCAAAACGACGATCACGTTGATCAAGATGTACACTGCCGTGGCCACCGCGAAAGACTCGTAAGGGTGAGCCGTGTAATCAACAAGCTGCTGCGCTTGAGCCGAGAGCTCCAATAGACCGATCGTCGAGGCCACGGCCGAATTCTTGAACACGTTGATCATTTCGGAGGTCAACGGGGGAATTGCGACACGGAAAGCGACGGGAAGCAGAACGTACCGGTAGGCTTGAGGCAGCGTCAGCCCCAATGCGAGAGCCGCGGATCGTTGTCCCTTGGGCAGCGTCTCGATGCCGGAGCGGATCAGTTCACACACGCGTGCACCCATATACAGGCCCAGGCAGAGCACTGCGGATGTCATCATCTGGGTTGAAGCGGGAAGCTGCTTGAACCAGGTCCCCATACCGGATGGCAGCAGTTCGGGGAGCACGAAGTACCAGGCGAACAGCTGAACGATCACCGGGATATTTCGGAATATGCCGACATAGGTCGTTCCCAATGCCGCAAGCCACCGGTTTGGGGCCGTGCGGAGCACGCCCATCACCACTCCGACCGCGAATGCGATCAGGCTTGCTGAAAGCGCCAGAACGACCGTGTTGTACAATCCGGCAAGCAGCCACCCCAGATAATTCGTGGGCTCTCCGGTCGACACGGGCTGCAGAAACACGCCCCAGTCCCAGGAATAATTCTTGAACATACGTTGTCTGTTCCTTCGGTCCTGGCCAGCGACAACGTTTAATGTTGGAGAATTCGAGAGAGAAACTGCTTCGCGCGGTCTGTTCGCGCCTCGATATTCCCAAAAAATTCGGCTTTCGAGGTGTCCTCGATGATCCTACCCGCATCCATGAAGATCACGCGATCCGCCACCTTTCGCGCAAAACCCATTTCGTGAGTGACACACATCATCGTGGTGCCCTCTCCCGCGAGCTGGACCATGACGTCCAGAACCTCGCTGACCATTTCCGGATCGAGAGCCGACGTCGGCTCGTCGAACAGCATGCAGATCGGATCCATGCAGAGTGCCCGGGCTATCGCAGCACGCTGCTGCTGTCCGCCCGAGAGTTGAGCTGGATACTTCGCCGCCTGATCCTTCAGACCCACACGGTCCAGATACGTCCGTCCCTTGTCCTCGGCCTCGTTCCGCTTTCGGCCCAAGACCTTGATTTGTGCGATCGTCAGGTTCTCGATGATCGACAAATGCGGGAAAAGTTCGAAATTCTGAAACACCATGCCCACCTTCGACCGAAGCTGGGAAAGATTGGTCTTCGGAGAGCACACGGATATTCCGTTGACTCTGATGTCGCCCTCATTGATCGGTTCAAGGCCATTGATCGTCTTGATCAGGGTAGACTTGCCCGATCCGGACGGTCCGCAAACCACCACGACCTCTCCCTTGGCAACTTCGGTGCTGCAGTCCGTCAGGACATGGAACGTCCCGTACTGCTTGGACACGTTGTTGATCTCGATCATGAGAAAGCCCCTTCGAAAGGCTTGGCGCGATCTGCCAAACAGATAGCGCGTGACAAATGATTTCGCCGGCCGGACATCAATTGCGACCCGTTTCGCGCTGATATCTGGCCTCGTTCTCTGCGTTCAGCGGATAGAGCCCGGTGAGCGGATGACCATTGCGCACTTCGCGAAGGATCCACGTCTCGAGATCCTCCTGCTCGGCGGCGATAGAAGCGACGTCCTCAGCCATGGCGACGGGGATGACGATTGCGCCATCATCGTCTGCCACGATGATATCTCCCGGGAAGACGGCCACTCCGCCACACGAGATTGGCTGCTCCCAGCCGGCGAAGGCCAATTGTGCGACGGCGGGCGGGGCAGCAATTCCGTTGCACCAGGTTGGCAATTCGCTCGCGATAATGCCCGCACGATCGCGGACGACACCATCGCTGACGAGACCGTTGACGCCGCGAGCGTGCATGCGCGCGCATAGGATATCCCCGAATATCCCCGCGTCAGTCGTCCCCAATGCATCGGCGACCGCGACGCAGCCTGGTGGCATAGCCTCGACGGCGGCGCGGGTCGAAACAGGCGAAGACCACGCAGCCGGGGTGTTGATGTCCTCACGCCCTGCGATAAACCGCAGCGTGAATGCCGGCCCCACGATCTTGGGTTGGCCATGTAATAGCGGCGCAGTACCCCGGATCCAGACGTTTCGTACACCCTTCTTGAAGAGGACGGTCGTCAAGGTCGCAGTGGTCGCCCGCGCGAGGTTGGACATTACCTGATTATTTGTCGTCATCTCGCCACACCCTTTAAACGCCCATGCCCTTTCAAACGCCGGGGATCACCGACGCCGAACAATCGAGCCTGGGACATAGAAAGCCTGAGCGCTGGCGAGGAAGGCGAAGACATCCGCACTCGGATCTGAACGCCTCGTCGGTTTCCTCTTTGCGCTAAATTTAGTGTAGCGACGGAATTAAATTCCTCAATGGAATTATTTTTGACAAATTGACGAACAAATGGAATGTATTCAGGGGCTGCGCGATACCGCGATCAGGCGTTGTCAAGAACCGGCAACACGCCAAGGTCGAACTTTGGCATGAGGCTGCGTGTCATCGTCAGTTCGCCGCGCTCACGCGATAAGATCGAATCACGCTACTTTCGCCTGCTTCTACCAGGCGACGATCAAGACGTGCCAAGAGACGTGACAGCTCGGCGTGATCGTCTCGATCGAGCGACGGTCCTGGTGCTCTTGTGGCAGCTGACGCGATCAGGCCGCGACGGCGGAAGATTTCCTTCCGAATTGCGAGGCCAACGCCGACCTGCCACTCATGGCGGATGAGCGGTAGAAAGATATCGTAGAGGTCCTCAGCTCCTTCAGCGTGTCCGGCGAAGAACCGGTCACATATCTCAACCAGAATCTCCGGAAAGGCCACGCCGGTGTTGGCCCCATCCGCGCCTCGCGCGAGCTCCTGAGGCAGATGCAAGCCGCTGTTACCGACGAGGATTGACACTCGGCGACGTCCGCCACGTTCTTCTTGCGCGCGCATCTTTGTGATCTTGCGGAGCGCCGAACCCTCTTCGTGCTTCAATATCTGAATATTCGGTACGCGCTCTATGATGCGACCAAGCGTATCCGCGGAGATGTATACTCCCGTGCTCTGCGGATAGTCCTGCAACGCGATTGGCACGTGTTCGCCGATCCGAGCGGAAATCGCTTCGAAGAATGCAAGCACTTGGTCTTCGGACTTCAGCGAGGACGCCGGTGCCACCATGATGCCGGAGGCTCCTTCGCCCATCATCGCCTCGGTAAAGGAAGTAAACTCGTTAAACCCTGCTTGTGAGACGCCGGTGATCACCTGGGCCCGACCGTCGAGGCGACGAACCACGCGCCTGACCAGATCGATGGATTCTTCTTTCGACAGCTTGGTCGCTTCGCCCATGAGGCCCAGCAAGGTAATGCCGGGCACGCCGATCTCCAGAAAGAAGTCGACGAGTCGGTCCATGCTCGCAAAATCGATCGCGCCATTGTCCAGAAATGGCGTCACCGAGATCGGGTAAAGCCCGCGCGCCGTGGTGCTGATGAGGTTCGTCATGTTCTCGTTCTCGCGTAAGGGTTCTTGAATGGCGGCGGCTAATGATTGGCGGGCCTGACGGGTACCGTTATCGAACCCCGAAGATAAAATCTGCATGCACCCGAGAGCCGAACGCGATCTTGGTGGATTGAACACTCGATCTGCCCTTCTCGCGTTGAGAGCTGCCGGGCATGCAGCGTGGCCTTGCCGAGACGCTGGCCCCAGAATGGTGCCAGGGTGCAGTGTGAGGTTCCCGTGACGGGGTCCTCCGGAACGCCCTTGGCTGGCGCAAAATATCTGGACACGAAGTCGCAGGCGTCGCCGGGTGCGGTGACGATGAGCCCTGGCAGCCGCAGGTCTGAGACCGAAGGCATATCCGGCGCTACCGCGCGGACAGCGGCTTCGTCGTTCAGGACGCATACGTAGCGATCCACGCTCTCGTAGATTTCGCTGATGCGAGCCCTCAGCGCAGTCTCGAACTCGCATTTTGATATGGATGTCGGCACAGTCGGTCTTGCCGGAAAGTCCAGAACGTAATCGCTTTCGCGTATGTGAACGTAGAGCGGCCCACTTGCCGTCGCCAACTCCACGACGGATCCCGTCTGTGCAAGCCCGAGTGCCTGGTGCATGACGGCGACGGCGGCCAGGGTTGCATGGCCGCAAAGGGGAACTTCCTGGGCCGGAGTAAACCAGCGCAGAGGGACCGGATGCTCGCTGGGGCGCATGAATGCGGTTTCGGATAGATTGTTTTCGGCGGCGATGGCCTGAAGAATATCGTCCGGAAGCCAGGAGTCGGTAATGGCAACAACGGCGGCAGGATTTCCTCCAAAGACGACCGAAGAAAAGGCGTCGACCTGCCAGATCGGAAGAGTTATTTCATCACTCATGAACTTGCCGTTTGCTTCGTCCGTTTTGCGGATGTCTATTTGCGCAGCGCGGCTTCGAAATGCCCTGCGCTCGGGATGCTGTCACTTAGCTCGGCAGCAATGGCAGCAAGTCGTTCCTCCGAAACTTTGCGGTGCCCCAGTGTTTTCAGCTTCTTCAACAACTGCGCGTCTGTGAAAGGCCGACCAGGATCCCCGTCGGCAGTGTCCCTCTGCTCTTCGTATCTCTTGCCGTTGCGCGTATCGATCTGAACCGTCGTCGGTGTGGTCGACGGATAAAGTGCATCAAGCATTGGATCATGCTCCAGGACCACCCGCTCTGCGAGAGCCGTCACGTCGGCGCTCGCAAGAGTCCGGGTCGACAGTGGAAGCAACGCGTCGGCGCCTTTGACGAGCGCCACCGCGATTGCAAACGGCAGGCTGAACTGGGCCGACTCGAACGAGGTCGGCTGCGCTTCATTCGGCAGCTCGATCGTCGTGCGGAACGTGCGTACCGTGATGCGGTCGATGTCCTCGACCGCCAGCCGCTCGCGTGCCGCGATCGCCATTGCGGCGTCAATTGGCGCATGCGCCAGCCGGCAACACGTGTAGCGCTTGAAGTACGTTCTCTGGAACGCGAACGCATCCGGTGACTTGGGAGAAATCCGGCTAGTGTCGAAAATGCCGACACTCTCGACAGCATCCGGATCTCCTTGATAGCCCAGTTCGGCCAGGAGCGCCGAAGCGATGCCGGACAGGAGGCCGAAGGGGACGCCTTCTTTGATATGGCCCGTCATTTTTTTCCGGACACCGGCCGCGGCGACCAGCGGCGCGGCGTGGACCGAAAGAGAAATGGCATTCGCGAGCTTCTCCTTATCGAATCCGAGACAGATGCCGGTGGCAACCGCGACCCCAACTCCTGCCCAGCGACCTGATGCAAAAAACGCCGGCGACTCTGCCGCCCCGAGCCGTCCGCCAATCTCGCAACCGGCGAGGATCGCATGCGCGAAAGTGTCCGCGGACACATCGTTAAGCGAGCCAAAAACGGATGCCGCCGGCACGACGGCGGCGCCGAGGTGGCCGCGAGCCGCGCGGTTGCCATCATCGATATCCAGCGATGACATCGCGGACGAGTTGACGAATGCGGCCCCGATCGGGGTCACATTGGCGGCACTAGAGAACCACGGAGCCACGTATCCCGAACCGAAACCTCGTACGGCACATTTCGTCGCGATGTTCGCGGCCGGGGAGTCGTATCCTGCAATGGCGGCGGCTGCGGCGTCGATGAGGCACTGCTTGAGCAGCGCGCGGTTGGCGGCGACTTCCGACCCCAGCTGCAATGCAAGAGCGGCGAGATCGTAGGAAAGCTCGTTCTTCATTATACCAGCTCAATAGTCCGATCGAGGCGTCTGCTATCCAGGAACAATTCGGATGGCACGCGCAGGCGGGGTGGCATTGCCATCCAAGGGCGGGCGCAATCCGGCTGCGTTCGTCCACTTCTCATCTGCCGAGGACAACGTCAGTGGGCGCGGATGTCCGCAACGAACTTTTGAGCCCGGGGATGACGTGGCGTGGCAAAAAACTCCGAAGGCGTGGTGCTCTCCAGAACTTCTCCGTCCGCGATGAACCAGACACGGTTCGCCACGTCGCGCGCGAATCCCATCTCGTGCGTCACGCAAATCATGGTCATGCCATCGCTCGCGAGCCGCTTCATCACCTGAAGCACCTCGCCGACCATCTCAGGATCGAGCGCACTCGTCGGTTCGTCGAACAACATGACGGGGGGATCCATGGCCAAGGCGCGTGCAATCGCCACTCGCTGCTGTTGGCCGCCCGAGAGCTGACCGGGAAACGCATCTGCCTTGCTCTTTAATCCAACCTTGTCGAGCAATTCCATGGCTCGATCGTGAGCCTCGCTCTTCTTGAAGCCGCGGACTGTGATCGGCGCCAGGGCAACGTTGTCCTTGGCGCTGAGATGCGGAAAAAGGTTGAACTGCTGGAAGACGAAGCCTATCCCGCTCCGCAGCCGATTGACGGACGTCTTGCGATCATTAACGTCGGTTTCGCCAACGATGATCTGTCCCTTATTGATCGGTTCGAGCCGATTAATGGTGCGAATGAGCGTCGATTTCCCTGATCCCGACGGCCCGCAGATTACAACGACTTCGCCACGTTCAACGCGCCCATTAACGTCGTTGAGAACCCGATGTGATCCATACCACTTACTGACGTTGATGAACTCGATCATGACGGCACTCGCGCGAGGGAGGAATTCTCGGGGATTGGTTGACTTGTCAATCTCGACCGCTTCCGCAGCACGCGACTTTCGACAACGCGCGAAAGGCAGCTCAGCGAATAGCACAGGATGAAATAGATCGCGGCTAGAATGAAATAGACTTCAAATGGACGCGTCAGCAACTGAGCATTGATGCTGTTCGCGGAGAACGTCACTTCCTGAGCGCCGATGATATAGGCCAATGACGTGTTCTTCACGATCAGCACGAACTGGTTCATCATGCTTGGCAGGCAGTTGAACAGGGCTTGGGGCAGGATCACCTTGCGAAGCGTCGCCGGGTAGCTCATCCCCAGGGAGCGTGACGCGTCCGTCTGCCCTTTTGGAAGTGCCTCGAGCGCCGCGCGAATTGCTTCGCCAAGATATGCGCCCTCGTAGGCCACCAGCGCGCAGATCACCGTGACCTCCGGTGAACTCGTTACACCGGTCACCAGCGGCAACACGAAGAAACCCCAGAAGATGATGAGCAGGAGCGGAATCCCGCGAACCGCCGTGACGTAAACGGCCGCGGCCCGTCGAATTCCGTGGACGGGACTGGTACGCGCAACAGCGACCCCCACGGCCACCGGGAACGCAAGCAAGAGCGCGGCGATAGACATCAACAGCGTTAGAGCCAGACCTCCCAGCGGGCCATCCGGATATTGGCCCACGAGCAGCAGCAGACCGTATTGTGAGAGTATTTCTGTCATGGACCCACAATCACCGTGTGAAGCGCGCCGACTGCTGTAGGCGACTTCCGATCGCCATCAGCGTCAGTGTGCACGCGAGATAGATGAGCGTTGGCGTGAGGTAGGCTGGGAATGTCGCGTAGGTCTCGCCGTCGAGCTGCCGAGCGACATACATGAGTTCCTTGACCCCGATGGCCAAGGCGAGACTCGTGGTCTTCAGCAACCCGAGTGCCTGGCTGACTAGCGCGGGAGCCGCCCCGCGTACGGCCTGGGACACCACCACCCAGCGCATCGCCTTCAGGTAGCTCATGCCAAGTGCGCGTGCGGCCTCCATCTGACCGGGCGGAACAGCACGAATTCCGCTTCGCAGGTCTTCGGAAATGTATGCCGCAGCGTTCAGCGAAAGAGCGACGACGGCAAAGAAGAACGCGCTGAGATGGGCATTTGCGAAGGCGTGCCACGATTGCGGAAGGATCTGTGGCACGCCAAAATACCAGACAAAGATCTGGACGATGCTCGGTACGTTTCGATGGTATTCCACAAACGCCCCGACGGCCGCAGACGGAAGCCAACCGGACATCCGTATCACGACCAGCAGGGCGCCAAGCGCGTAGGCGGCGATCGCTGAAGCAACGAACAGCTCGAGCGTTGTCAAGGTGCCGCGCAGGAACAAGAGCTGGACATCAGGATCAGCGAGCACCGCAAGCGAATGAAAGTTCATGATCGTCGATCTCGCTGCTGCACGGTTGGAGTGTCGACCTATTCGAACTCTGAGGCCGGTGTGACCTTTTTCTCCCGTGCGAGCTGGTACTCGTTCGATTGGCCATACCAGCGATCCCAGATCGTTTGCAGGCGGCCGGAGCTCTCGAGCTTGTCGAGAGCGGTATTGACTGCCGCAAGGAGGGCGGGCTCACCCTTCTTTACGCCGACGCAGTCGTGCTCCCAGAAAAGCGCTTCATCGAGGAACACGGTTTGCCCGCTCGAGCGGTTATGAAATCCAACCGCTGCGCTCTTGACCATGGCCATGCCCTGCACCTTGTCTTGCGCAAGTGCCAGGTAGGATGACGGACCATTGTCGAAGCTGACCACCTCGCTGTTTGTCAGCTTTTGCCGCGCAAACACTTCCGACGTCGACCCTCTATTGGCGCTAACCTTCTTTCCCGCCAAATCGGCAAAGCTCTTGATGCCGGAGTCTTTCTTTACAAGCACGGAAACCGGAACGTTCATATAGGCGGAGGAGAAGTCGATCTGCTTGGCCCGAACTGGAGTATAGGCCAGGGACGCCGTCATGACATCGATGCGCCCTGTCTCAAGAGAGGGAACGCGCGCATCGACGGAGACGGTCTTGAGATCCAGCTTCACACCGAGGTCTTCTGCGATGGCTGCACAGACATCGACGTCAAGCCCGACGATACTGCGGGTCTTCGCATCCTGGTATCCGAGCGGGACCAGATCCCCAAAGACGCCGCACGTCAGAACGCCCCGCGATTTGATATCAGCGAGCTGATCGGACCAGGCTGCCGAAGCGCAAAACGTGATTCCGAGAACTACGAGCGCTGCTCTTTTCATACGTATGTCTTCCCCTGAACGACACGACAAAAGACGATTGCGAAAGACTTGAGGTAACTCGCCTTGCTCTGCCTTACCTGCCCGCTTCAAGCATCGGTCCAATTGAACGACGCGCACGCTGCGCAACCGCCGGAACTACCGGTGGAGCTCGTCAAACCGACCGCATTGCAGCCGCGGCGTGCTCGGAAAAAGATCGGCGGCACACCCTGCTCGTCATCCCGCCATGTCCTTCAAACACTGGGAATCAGGCCGCCGTCGACGCGAACAGTCGAGCCCGTGACATAAGAGGCCTGCGCGCTGGCGAGGAAGGCAATGACATCCGCATATTCTTCCGGCCTGCCGTATCGGCCGAGCGGAATGCTTGCGGTGCTCTCGGCGGCGACCTGGTCAACCGGCCTCCCCTCACGCTTCGCTTTTTCGGCGTCCAGGAACTGAATGCGATCGGTGGCAATTCGTCCTGGAACGACAACGTTCACCGTTATCCCATCTCGCGCGACTTCACGAGCGAGGGTTTTGGACCAGCCCACAAGCGCGCTGCGTAGCGTGTTCGACACACCGAGGTTGGGGATAGGTGCAATCACGCCGGACGAAGCGCTTGTGATCACGCGGCCCCAGCGCTTGGCTCTCATTCCTTCGAGCACACGATCCGTGATCGCGATCACGGGTTGGACCATCTTCTTAAAGTTGGCTGCCCAAACGGTGGCGTCGATGCCCGACACTGGAGAGGGCGGCGGCCCGCCGGTGTTGTTGATCAGGATGTCTACCGGTCCGACTTGCTTGGCGACCAACTCAAGGTTCGCCTGGATGATCGACAGGTCAGAGATATCCCAAACGATCGGCAGGGCTGACACGTCCTTGGTGCGAAGACGCTGAGCCACGGCGTTCAATCCATCGCCGTTGATATCAGCAATCGCCACCTGACATCCTTCGCGCCCCAGTGCAAGCGCAATGGAGGAGCCGAGACCACCGGCGCCGCCGAACACCAACGCTGTCTTTCCTTTGATCTGAAGATCCATCGGGCCGCCTCATTGCGCTTCGTTTACTGTAACCGTCGAATTAAATTCCTCAATGGAATTAATTTTGATCTATAAATGAATATAAGGAATGTTTTGACGTAGACGACCGGCGGCACTCGCCAGCGATCGGCCGGCCCACGCAGCGACGCGTCTCACCAAAGTTTGGCATGTTGCGGATATCGACAGGACGACCAGTTTGGTGTCCTACGAGGCACGCTGGCCTCACCGTCTTTTATGGTCGGAGTTGGAGACGATCGGAATGCTTTGTTGTTTGCCGATCACGCAAGTCGAGTGCTGGGCTATTGAAGAGCAGCGCAAGCAGCCAATACGCGGCGACACGCCTCTTCGATGACATTCATCGAGGTCGCGAAGGAGATCCGAAACGACGGCGACAACCCATAGGCGGCGCCCTGTACTGTTGCGACTTTGTACTCGTTCAGAAGGTAAAGAACGAAGTCGGTGTCAGTCTCGATACGCTTGCCGCCTGGCGTTGTCTTTCCAATATGCGCTGCGCACGAAGGATAGACGTAAAATGCGCCTGCCGGTTTCGCGCAGGATAGGCCTTCCCGACCATCCAACTGACCGACGATATAGTCACGTCGACGCTGAAACTCACGACGCCATTCGCCAAAGAACTCCATCGAGCCTTTGAGTGCAGCCAAAGCTGCGGCTTGACTGACGGACGCGGGATTGCCGCTCGTCTGCGACTGCAGCTTCTCCATGGCTTTGATCAAAGGTTGCGGACCCGCGCCATAGCCGAGCCGCCAGCCCGTCATCGAGAAAGACTTCGAGACCCCGTTGATCGTCAATGTTCGCTCAGAGAGACTGGGATTGACTGCCGCGAATGATGCATAGGGCAAATCGTCATAGATCAAATGTTCGTAGATCTCGTCAGTTAGTACGTAGAGATTGGGATGCCGGGCCACGACCTCGCCGATTTGCTGGAGCTCGGCACTTGAAAACGTCGCGCCACTCGGATTGTTCGGCGAATTCAGAACCAGCCATTTCGAACGGGGCGTGATCACCGATTGCAGCTGCTCGGCGGTCATCTTGAACTCTTGCGAAGCCGGGGCGACAACGAACACGGGCTTGCCGCCGTTGAATTGCACGATGTCGGGATAGGAAACCCAGTACGGAGCGGGGATGATAACCTCGTCCCCCTCGTCCACCGAGCAGGCGAATGCGTTGAAGATCACCTGCTTTGCGCCGGCACCCACGGAGATCTGGTCAGGCCTATAAGTAAGTCCGTTCTCGCGGCGGAATTTTTCGCAGATCGCTTCCTTGAGCGCCCGCGTCCCATCGACCGCCGTATATTTCGTCTCGCCGGCCAAAAGCGCTTGATAGGCGGAATCAATGATCGGACGCGGTGTCGCGAAGTCCGGCTCGCCTGCGGCCATGTTGCAGATGTCCTGGCCGGCGGCGATCAGTTCCTTTGCGCGGCTCATCGCCATCACACTTGGTGAAGGCTGTATCAGGTCTACTCGCCTGGCCAGCAATTGCATTTCGGCACCCGATCCCACTCACGATGGGAGTCGCGTTTTGAAAACGTTGCGTCTCTCATCCTTGCCTACAGGTGCCGAGCGTTACGATTACGGTCAATGGAATAGTTTACGACTCAAGATGTCGCAAATTTCATGAGAAGCGGTGAATCAATTTCCGGCTTCGTCATCGCGCTGCGAAGTACCACGGAACAGACCGGGAGAACTCACAACAGTCCGAAGCGAGCGAGGCCAGGATCCGGAGAAACTCGTCGCTCTTCGACTTCTTGTAGATCATCACGTACGGAATACGTGGCAACGCCGGCCGCGTCCGCAAGATTCTCAGCTGGCCAGACGCAATCAGATAGTCGAACACCTTCCGCGGTAGATAGCTGATTCCCAAACCCGACAACGTCAGCGATGACAAAGCCGTCAGGCTACTACTGGACAGCGTGTTGTCGAAGGCGATGTGCTTGTCTGCCAGCCACTGCGATATGAGGTCGCCAAGACCGGACGACGCCTGCTGCTGGACGATGATCGTGTGACTGGACAAGCTCGCGAGTGGCAGCTCGGCCGCATCGTCGAAATAAGCGGGACTACACATCCAGGCATATTCTACGGAATCGAGAGGCACGATTTCGAAAGACGGCTCTCGAAAGGCATCCGGAACGACGACGGCATCGAGTTCATCAGCCTTGAGCTTTTCGATGAGCTCCACGCTTGCGTCGACGACCGGTTCCAGCGCTAAAGTCGGATAGCTTCCACGAAGACGATGGATCAAATTCGGCAGCCACGTCATGGCGGTGAGTTCGGTCACGCCAAACCGAAGGCTGCGCGGCGATTGGTCCAGCGACGACCTGAAATCCATCATCCGATCGCGGAGCGCCAGCATGTCACGCGTCAGCACCATCAGCTTCTCGCCCTGCGGCGTGATCTGAACCCGTCGTTTAGACCGGTCGAACAATGCAATGTTCAAAATCGCCTCAAGCTCTTGCACGCGTTTGGAAATCGCCGACTGCGTCGCATTCAGCCTTTGCGCCGCTTCATCGAGCCCCCCAAGTTCCGCAACCCAGTAAAATCCCTCCAGTTGCTTCAGCGTAATCATCATTCGTCCTCTCAATTGAGACTCCGATGATAGATCGCTTTTGTTCTCGAATGCGAATAGTTTCAGTCGCTCAGGGAATGACGATACCCAACCGATTCGACATCCTCGGCCGGGTCCGTCACCTCATTCGAACTCCAGGATCGTTTCGATTTCGACGCAGTTGCCGCGCGGCAAGGAGTGCATACCGACGGCCGACCGCGCATGCAATGCGACGTCCCTGCCGAACACCTCGTCGAGAAGGTCCGACGCGCCGTTGATCACTTCGGGCTGCTGAACGAAGTCGGCGACGCAGTTGACCATCCCCAACAGTTTGATAAAGCGCTTGACCCGATTCAGATTGCCGATATTTGCCTTGATTGTCCCGAGGCTGTTGATCATTGCAACCCGCGCGGCGCGATAGCCATCCTCCACGGACACCTCGCGACCGAGCTTGCCCATGAATTGAGGAACGCCGGCTGAATCCGGGAGGTGTCCGGCCAGGTACAGGACATTCTCCGTCGAACGCGCACGGGCATAGTTGCCGGCCGGCGGAACGGACGCCGGAAGCTCGATCTTGAGCTTGGCAAGCACAAGCTCCGGATCCAACGTCCTGATATCGGTCGACAGCGCGCTCATTTGCACAACTCCTCACTTTTCGCGGTCAGCGCCGGCGCAATCTCTTCGTTTCCCAGCCCGTATTTGGCGACGATGGCGCGATGGTCCTCCGAGCCTAGGAACCTCGCCAGCTCTGCGTTGAAACGGGCAATGAAGGCTCCGCTCGCCTGGTTGAACGAGAATGCGCCGAAGCCGGCCTTCGGGCGGCCGTTCTCCATGGGCGGCTCGAACGGCTGCGCGAGCGCCAGATCCGCATCCTTCAGTGAAGCAAGCAGCGCGCGGTGCCCAAGCGCCGTATTCGGATAGGCATCGACGCGCCCGGCCTTGATCGCAGCAATGATCTCCTCCTGGGCGCCGAACTCGACGATCCGCTCAGCCGGCACACCTGCCGCCTTCGCGCTTCCAACCTGCACGGTGCCTTTGACGACGCCAAGCCGCGCGTCGGACGCTGCCACCGACGCATAGCTGGAGATGCGTTTTGGATTGCCAGCGCGAACGATCATGCCGTCAACCAACGCCCAGATTGGATTCGAGTAGGCAACCGTCTTGCAGCGCTCCGGCGTGACAAACAGCGCCGTATTCATCGTCCAGCGGCCGGCAGCCACGCCTGGAAGGAGTTCGGCGAACTCCACCTTCTTCAACTCGATGTCCTTGACGCCCATTCTCGCCAGCACCGCCTTGGCGAGATCGACGTCCGAACCCGCTGGTTGACCGTTGATCGTCGCGGCAAATGGAGGTTCTTCGATATACGCCAGGACGGTCTTCTCCTGCGCTTTTGATGGCTGCGCAAGGAGCAGCGCCATCGCAGCAGCGGCCGGAATTAGGTATGTCGTTTTCATTGTCTATCCCTCCCTCGAGGACTCGGCGTCCTCCAGGCGACTATGATGGTGACCGCGGCATCGGGAATAGACAGCTCACGCGCTCGCGGCGTTCTGCATTTCAGAACACTCGCAGGTCATGCGTAGTTGATGACGAGATGTTTGATATCGGTCATGTCGTCCATCGCGAATACTGTTCCTTCGCGACCGATTCCGGATTCCTTCCAGCCGCCGAACGGCATGTTGTCCAACCGGTAGATCGGCACGTCGTTGATCATCAGGCCACCGACATCCCATTCCTCGATTGCCGAGAACGCGCGCTTGAGGTCGCGGGTGAACATCCCCCCTTGCAAACCATAGCGAGTCGCGTTCGCGCGTCGGACCGCATCCTCGAACTCGTTGAACGGATTTACGGTCAGGACGGGGCCGAAGACCTCTTCGTCCTCGATCTTCATCCCACTCTTCGTTCCTGCCATGACCGTCGGCTCCACGACCGCTCGCTCGCGCTTTCCGCCGACGAGGATCTTGGCTCCGGCCGCACTCGCCTCGTCGATCCAGCTTGCGATGCGCTTCGCCGATCCTTCGTCGATGACCGGACCAACATCCACGCCTTCCTGCATGGGATCACCGACCTTGCAGGCCCGGACCTTGCTTGTCAGCTTCTCCACGAACTCGTCGTGAATCTTGCGTTCGACGAGAATACGCTGGACGCCGATGCAATACTGGCCGCCGTAGACGACGCCGCCCCGGACGCATCTTGCAGCCGCGAGGTCCAGGTCTGCGTCCGCGCAGACAATGACGGCAGCGTTTCCACCGAGCTCAAGCGCGACCTTCTTCTTGCCAGCGATTGACTTGATGTGCCAACCGACCTTGGCCGACCCTGTGAACGTAACCATTGCGAAGCGGTCATCCCGAACCATCTGCTCCGCGAGCGGCACGCTGCAATGAACGACCGAAAGCGCCCCTTTGGGAAGGCCGGCCTCGGTCAGCACCTCTGCAAGCAGCAGCGACGTCAACGGAGTCTGCGGCGCAGGCTTCAGCACGACCGAATTACCAACCGCAAGCGCCGGCGCAACCTTGTGCAGAACGAGGTTGAGCGGAAAATTGAACGGTGCGATCGCGAGAATCGGCCCGATCGGAAAGCGCCGCGCGATACCGATGCGCCGCCGAATTGAGGCGAGTTGCTCGAAATCCGCGTTGGCCAGATCGAGCGGAGCGCCGTCGGCCGTCGTGGTCTGGTACTCGTAGACACCGGCATCCATGTCGAGCGGGATTTCATGCCCGCCATACCGCCGCGCTTCGGCCGCCGCATTGGTCAGGTTGAAGATCGAGCGGGCCACCTCTCCCCGGGCATCATAGAGAGGTTTGCCGGCTTCGGCGGCGATCGTGCTGACGAACTCGTTGCGTCTCGCCTTCATGATCTCGGCCGCCCGCGCGAGAATGTCAGCGCGAGCGAAGCGAGGCAGCCTTCGCATGACCTGAAAGGCACTCTCGGCGGCATTGATGGCTGCTTCCACCACTGCCGCGTCCGCTATGGGCATTTGACCGACCGGGGACCCGTCAAAAGGAGAGCGAATGATGTCGAATTGCATGGCGTTCATGTCCTTGATCCCGGTTTTGGTGAGAGAAGCCTAATCGACGCCGAGATAGGCGGCGCGAATTGCACGATCTTGGGCAATGTCACTGCTCGATCCGGCCTTCGAGACCCGACCGCGATCCATCACAACCACATGCCTGGCCAGGTCGAGCGCCACAGCGACGTCCTGTTCCACGACGACGATGCCGACCCCATCGATGCTGATCGTCTTCAGCGCTTCCACGAGGAAATCGACGGCGACCGGCGACAGACCGAGTGACAGCTCGTCGATCATCAGGATGCGCGGACGCGACATCAGCCCGCGCCCGATCGCGCACATCTGTTGCTCACCTCCGGACATGGATACGGCGTCTTGACGTCGTCGTTCGGCGAGCTTCGGGAACGTGGCGTAGATCCGATCAAGATCGCGCCTAAGCTCCGCGGATGCGGCAGCGCGCGCAAACGCGCCCATCAGCAAATTGTCCTCGACGGTCATGCCGGCGAACAGGCGCCGGCCTTCCGGAACATGCGCGATGCCGGCATTGACAAAATCGAGAGCCTTGGAGCCGGAGAGTTCGGCCTCGCCGATCCGAATGCTGCCTTGGCGCGGCTTCAGCAATCCCGATAAACTGCGCAGCAATGTTGTCTTCCCGGCACCATTTGAACCGATCACCGCGGTGATCACCCCGACCTCGGCCGAGATGGAGACGTCCGTGAGTACGGAGACATCACCGTAGCCGGCGCTAAGGTTCGAAACGACGAGACCTGGGGTCATGGCTTTTCTCCGAGCATCGCAGCCGCGCCGCGTGTTCCGAGATAGGCCTCTATGACCAACGGATTGCGAACGACCTCGTCCGTCGGACCACTTGCAAGCAGCTGACCGCGATGCAGCACGATCAACCGCGGGCAAAGCCCTTTCACAACTTTCATCAGGTGCTCGATGATCACGATCGCCACGCCTTCAGCAGCAATCTTCCGGATCATGCCGAGAACGCCTTCGATTTCGCCGGTGTTTAAACCCGCGTTGACCTCGTCAAGGAACAGCAATTTTGGCTTGGCGACCCAGGCCCGCGCGAGTTCCAAACGCTTGCGTTCAGCCAACGTCATGCGGACCGGCAGGTGATCGCGACAATGACTGATACCGAGATTGCTCAACGCGGCATCTGCCTGCTCCCGGGCGCTGGACAGCGATCGCGCGCCCCCTGCGAACATCGCGGCGGCCGCGACATTGTCGAGCGCGGTCAGCGCGTTGAACGGCTGGACGATCTGGAACGTCCGCATCAACCCTCTCGATGCGAGATCGTGGGGCTTCCGGCCGGTGATCCTTTGCCCGCGAAACGAGATCTCGCCCTGGGAGGGCCTGAGATGACCCGTGACCAGATTGACGAGCGTGGTCTTGCCGGCACCGTTCGAGCCGATGAGGCCGACGATCTCGCCTTCGTTCAGTCGGAACGAAACGTCGTCAATCGCCCTCAGTCCGCCAAATCGACGGCTGACATGTCTGACGTCGAGCAATGCGACCGTCATGGGCGGGTCTTCCTGGAGACAAGCGAGGGCAACACACCGGCTGGCAGGACCAGAAGCAGCAGGACGATCAAGACGCCGAGTCCTCCCGCGCTGAAGCTCAGAACGTTGCGCCAAACGATTTCCTCGAGTGCGACGAAGATGGCGGCACCGATGACCGGCCCGAGGATCGTGCCCACCCCTCCGAGCAGCACCGCGACGATCGGCTTCACGGACCACATCACGTCGTACACGTCCGTCGGATCGATGTAGCCGATCCATCCGGCATAGACCGCGCCGGCAACCGCCGACGGAACGGACGACAGGATGAAGGCGTAAGTCTTGAGCTTCTGGGCATCGACGCCGATGCCGGCCGCCGCAGTCTCGTTCATGCGGATGCAATCCAGCCCAAATCCGAGGCGGCTCCATTTGATCGCTGCGCCCAACAGAACGGTGAGCACGGCCAGCGCCAGCGAGACTCTCAGCGCGAAACTCGCCAGCACTTCCGGGTCGCCGCCAGCGCCGGCAATCGTCAGGCCCATGCCTCCACCGGTCAGACCGGACCATCCGGTTGTCAGCTCCTTGAGGATGGTGCCCAGCATGAGGCTCGCGACCGCGAAATAGTGACCGCGCAACCTGAGAACGCAGTAGCCGACCGGCGCGGCGAGAACGCCGCCAGCGAGTCCCGCGGCGATCAGGGCTAATCGCCAGTCCATTCCATTTGCTTGCAGAATCGCGGCGACATACGCGCCGAGTCCAAAAAAGGCGCCCGTTGCAAACGACGGGTAACCCGTGAAGCCACCGACGATATTCCAGGACGCGGCCAAGACCAGCAGAAGGCTGAACATCGTGACGAGGCGCATGAGATAGGGCTCGCCAGCAAGGATCAGCGGAAGCCCTGCGCAGGCGAGCGCGCCGATGACGATAATTGCAATTGTAAGTCGGCCACGAGAGGTCATTCGTAGCCTGCCCGGCCCAGGAGGCCCTGTGGTCGCGTGAACAGCATCAGAAGGAGGACGACGGCGGCAACCGTGGTGCCGTACTCGGCTCCGACAAAAAGAGCGCCCAGGCTTTCAACGACGCCAAGCAACAGCCCGCCGGCCACCGCCCCCAGGACGCTCCCAAGTCCGCCCAGCACGCAGGCGACGAACGCGATGTGCAGATAGTAGGTGCTGTTCAGGGGCGACGTCGGGAAGATGGCTGCGAGCAGGCAGCCCGCCACCCCCGCCATGGCTAATCCGAGTCCGAACGTCGTTGCATAGATGATCTCGACACGCACGCCCATCAACTCGGCGGTCTGCCGGTCCATCCTGACTGCGACGATCGCACGGCCGAGACGAGATCTGTGGAGATAGACGTGCAGGGCGAAGGCCACGCCGATACCCGCAGCCGCAGCAAGAAGACGATCGACAGGGAGCGTCAGCGCGCCAAAGTGAAGCGGCACGGTCGGAAAGACCCCTTCGATCTTGCGATAGTCCGCCGTGAACAGACTGATCATCGTGTTGTTCAGGATCAGGTCCATCCCAAAGGTGAACACCAGAGTAATCAGCACGGGAGCAGCGATCACCCGCTGGATCAGAAATCGCTGAAGCACCCAACCCGCGCCGAACAGCAGAGGACCTGCAAGAGCAACAGCCAGCAGAGGATTGAGACCGGCATATCTCCAGGCGAAATACGCAACATAGGAGCCGAGGACGACAGCGGACCCCTGCGCTATGTTGATGATGTTGAGCACGCCCCAGACCAGCGAGAAGCCTGCTGCCATCGCTGCATAGAGGCCACCGAGCAGAAGCCCGTTCAGAATAACCTGCGCTAGTTGCACGGCTGCACCGCGGTTTGATCAGGTAATGCCAAGGCGAAAGTCGCCCTGCGCGATCGACGTAGGCGCCAGAACGATCGGCCTGCCCCCCTGGATCTGGAACACAGGCGGCACCAGCTTTTCGATCTGTCCGGTCGGACCGAAAGAGATCGGACCGTAGAACGTCATGGCATCCAGGCTCGCCAACGCATCGCGCAGGGCCGGCCCTTCAAGCGACCCGGATTTGCGCGCTGCCAGTTGCAGAATCGCGCCCGCTGCTGCAGCCGACGCTTCGATGTAGTCGGGCAGCGCCGAATATGTGGCGAGGAATTTCTGGACGAAGTTCTCCGTCTTCCCGAAAATGTCCACGCCCTCGTAGCGCACGGCAGGATGCCACCAGGCCGCACTCGAGATGTTCTCGGCCGCACGGTGCAGGGCCTGCGTGAACTCTTCGTAGGCGGGTCCGGCGATCATGGTGAGAACCTGCGGCTTCAAGCCCAGATCGCGCATCTGCGTACGAACCTGCACAAGATCGTTCACGTATCCGCCGACAAAGACCCACTCCGGATCGGCGCTGCGCATCTGAGTCAGTGCGGAGGCGAAGTCCAGGCTGCCTATGGCGAACTTTTCGTCGAACACTATCTGGAGGCCGCGCTTGACGGCCGACTTCCTCATTTCGGCGCTCAAGGCCAGCGGCAGAAGATCGTTGCGCGAAAAGATCGCCACACGCTTGATGTCCGGCGCCGCCGCCATGACCATGTCCCCGAGGGGCTCAGTCAGCGTCTCGTTGGGCGTGAACGTTCCAAAGAGGTATTTGAAGCCCTGATCGTAGACTTCCCGCGACGACGCCGTCGGTGCAATCATCGGCACGCGATAGCGTTCGGCGATGGAGCTGGATGCTTTTGCGGCGCCGGAACCGAATGGACTGAACAGCGCATGCACGCGCTGTTGCGTCACGAGTTGGTCGCAGGCCTGTACGGCCCGCGGCGTGGCGGATTGATAGTCGCTGTAGATGATCCGCACCGGGACGCGGCGGCCGCCAATCTCGAATCCGCCCGCGCCTTCGACCTCCTTGACCCACAGATCGTAGCCGCGCTTCTGCTTTTGGCCCTCCGGAGCAAGCGGTCCCGTCAACGGCAGTGGAGCACCAATCCTTAGCTCGTCGCTGCCCTGGGCCCGAACGATCGCGGGTGCCACGACGGCAGCCGCCATTCCCATCAAGACCGTTCTGCGCTGCATCAGATCCTCCCCAGAACCCACCTTGCTCTGGGGAGCAATGATCACAGATTGCAAGCCCGTGACGATATAGCCGACACGCGTAGGCGGCGTACTCGGATTTAGAACACCCGGCAGCCCGCACTAGGCCTTGTGATCGGCAATGCTTTGGCGGACGAAGCGCAGGAGGGTCTCAGCGGCCTTGGACAGCGGCTTGGTGCGCAGGGTCATCACGTCTATAGTGGCCTTGACCAGAAGCGGATCGTCAATTCCAAGCGTAACAAGAGAGCCTGCCGCCAATTCGCGAAACAGGGCCTCGGGCGGCAGGACCGTGAGAGCATTGGTCGAAATCGCAATCGTCTTCGCGACGTCCAGCGAGTTCGTCTCCAGGAACGGCCTCGTTACCGCGCCCACCTTGTTGGCAGCCCGCTCAATCAAAGAGCGAATGCCAAAGCTGCGATCGGGCAGAATGTGCGGCCACTCCAGCACCTCCTTCAACCGCAGGCTGCCAGAGCGCTGTGTCAGTTCATGGCCGGGTTGCATGACCGCCTGAAGCGGCTGGGGCCAACGCATCCTCAACAGCAGTTCGTTCCGTAACGGGGGATCAAGGGCGATCCCGATGTCGGCCTCCTCCTTGAGAAGGGTTTCCGAGACCTGGTGCGTCCCCAGGATCCGAACCTCGAGATCCACCCCCGGAAATTTGGCCCGGAATGCCGAGATGCACTCCGGCAAAACGCGCCCTTGTGTCGCCTCGACCGTTGCGAGCACCACGCGGCCGCGGCGCAAGCCGCTGAGATCATCGATCGAAGACTTCAGCCGATCAAGATCGCGCTTGGCGCATTGCACATAGCGGGCAACGAGCTTGCCCTGCTCAGTGGCCTCGATCCCCGTCCGACTTCGCAGAAGAAGCGGCGCGCCAAACCGGTGCTCGAGCACTTGAATCTGACGGCTAATGGCGCTCGGTGCAATCTGTAGGCGATCCGCCGCCAAACGTATGGATCCGCAATCGACCACTTCCATGAAGTATCGGAGCGCTGGATCCAACATGCCGCTAAAGCACGATTTCAGTGCGTTG
The DNA here is from genome assembly GCF_024519875.1 of Bradyrhizobium sp. Bra64. NCBI lineage: Bacteria > Pseudomonadati > Pseudomonadota > Alphaproteobacteria > Hyphomicrobiales > Nitrobacteraceae > Bradyrhizobium > Bradyrhizobium sp. Bra64. Next base: position 39,240 of record NZ_JALJRD010000008.1, read on the forward strand.
TTCGCCCAACCCGTCAATGCCGCAACGAAGCAGATCCCCCGGTCGAAGATAATCCGGATCGGACTTGTTGTAGGCCACGCCGCGCGGCGTACCGGTCAGGATCACGTCACCCGGCACGAGGCGCATGAACTCGCTGAGATGGGCAATAATTCGCGGCACCGAGAAGATCATGCGAGACAGCAACGAGTCCTGTCGCACCACGTCGTTCTTCTGCAGCCAGATACGTCGAGATCCAAGGTCTCCCACCTCGTCGGGAGTAACCAGCCAGGGGCCGAGGGGTGCAAAGGTGTCGGCGCTCTTAGCCTTGCTCCACTGCCCGCCCCGTTGGAACTGCCAATTTCGCTCGGTGACGTCATTCGCAACCCCAAACCCCGCGACGGCGGCCATCGCTTCCTTCTCGCTCACGCCAGTCGTCGGTCGACCGATCACACAGGCAAGCTCGACTTCCCAATCGACAGCTTCCGCCGTCCTTGGAATGATGATCGGATCGGTTGGCCCGCAAATCGCGGTCGGGGACTTGAAGAAGACGAGTGGCTCGCTGGGCAATTCGAAACCGGTCTCCTCCGCATGATCGGCGTAGTTGAGCCCAACGCAGACGACCTTGCCCGGAGTGGGCACCGGCGGCCCGAGCCGTACGCCCGCTGGAACGATTGGACAGGAAGCGATGTCCATTGCAGAAAGCGCGGCGAGCGAGGCAGGAGCAATGGCCTCGCCTACCCAATCGGAGATGCGACCTGAGACGTCTCTAACGCAGCCTTGTTGATCAACAATACCCGGTCGTTCTTGTCCCGCGTTACCAAATCGCACGAGTTTCATGTTACGGTCGCCGCCTCAGGTCCGCCGCGCGACGAAGTCGATCTCGACACGCGCACCCAGCGCCAGCTTCGCAACTTCGACCGTTGTGCGCGCCGGGAACGGCGCGGCAAAAATGCCTCCGTAAATTGCGTTCATCGCCGCGAAATCGCTTATGTCCACAAGGAACACGTGTGTCTTGATAACATGCTCGAATCCGAGGCCAGCCGCAGCCAGGACGCGCCGGAGGTTCTCGAATGCCTGGCGCGTTTCTGCCTCGATGCCGCCCGTGACCATCGCGCCGGTGACCGGATCTTGCCCAACCTGGCCCGACGCATAGAGCAGATCGCCGGCCCAGACACCTTGCGCAAATGGCCCCACAGGCGGCGTGAGGTCCGGAGCAGTTACTATCTTCCTGGTCATTCTAGGGTTCCTCAGTCCAATTGGGGACAGCGCCACGGTCCGCGTCGGAGGTCGCAGCCAGTTTACAGAAAGCAGGAACCGATCTATCGTTCTTGTCGGATATTGACCTCAGGACCATGGCTACTTTTCAATTCGAAAGCCCTCTCGACAGAGCGACCTTTCGTAGCTCGCCGATGTTTGGCGGCATCGATTTGATGTCAGCACGATTTGTGCGGCATAGTTTCGCACCACATTCACACGATGAGCTGATGATCGGCGTCATGCACGCTGGCGTGAAGTCGTTTCGATGTGGAAGCGCACGCGCGTATGCAGCGCCGGGTGACCTGGTGGTGGTCAATCCCGGTGAAATGCATACCGGGGAACGCGAGCGTGGCCGGGAGTTGGCCTACGCTGCGCTCTATGTGCCAGCCTCCGCCGTTGCGTCGATGTTGGCGCGCTCGCGCGGCGATGGCCCCATCATCGAGAAGACTGTCATCGACGATCCCGACCTCTGGCATTGGTTTGACCAGGCGCAGGGACTCGCGATGGCCGGCCTCGACACGGCTGGCGCCGAAGAGGCGATGATTTGTGGCATTTCACTGCTGTTCGAGCGCTATGGATCCAGCCAACTGATCCAAACCGAGGCAAGCTGTCCGAAAGCGGTCGATCGTGCCGTTGAGTTCCTGCACGCACGTGCGTGCGACCACATCAGTCTCGAGGATGCCTCAAGAGCCTCTGGCGTCGGCCTGTTTCACCTGATCAGGCTCTTCCAAAAGCATCTTGGCTTGACGCCGTACTCGTATCTGACCCAGGTACGAATTGCGAAGTCGCGGCAGCTCTTGAGGCTTGGCGAGCCAGTGGCACAGGTGGCATTGGACGTCGGCTTTGCCGACCAGGCACACTTCACAAAGCGTTTCAAACAATTCACCGGCACGACGCCGGCACTTTATGCAAGGTCGATGCAATAAGAGCGCTGGTCGGCGTCCAGGCCTTTGGATGCCCTATCGGACGTCCCGCCGGATTGCCGGAGCAACTTTCGACAAGACGTCTTGTGGTCGCGGCCTCCAATAGCCGCTGCACAATGACCTGAGGATGATGTGACACACAAGCCAGACTGGCCGGGACGCTTTCCCCGGAACGAGATCATTTCGCTGTTGGATGTCAATCGGCGATACAATCTGGCCGAGAGCACGGCCCAGGATTTGACGTTCGGCGAGATCGTGAACCTGGCCGGCGGGCTGACTGCGCTAGGCGACCTCAAGATGGGCTATGGTTCATCCGCGGGTGTGCCGCGTCTCCGCGCCGCGATTGCGGCTCTGACGGGGGTTCAACCGACAGAAATCATTACCACACAGGGAACGGCCCTCGGTCTTTTCCTGCTGGCGTTCGAGCTCTGTCGCCCCGGCGATGAAGCAGTCATTGCGACACCGTGTTTCCCGCCATCTCGCGACTCGCTCGTCGGAGCAGGCGTGACCTTGCGCGAATGCCGCCTGACCTTTGATCGCGGCTATCAATTGACAGCCGAAGCGCTCGAACCGCTCCTCAACGAGAGAACAAAGCTCGTTAGCATCGCCAGCCCGCACAACCCGAGCGGTGTCCGCGCAAGCCTTGCTGAACTACGGACAATCCTGGAAGTGATACGCGTGAAAGCGCCCGCTGCACGTTTGTTCGTTGATGAGGTGTACCGCGATGCGACGTACGGGGATGAACTCCCCCCTCAAAGCGCAGCGGCGCTCGATGAGACGATCATAACCGGGGCATCCGTCTCCAAGGCTCACGGCGCGCCCGGACTCCGCGTTGGATGGTTGACCGTTCGCGATCCCAAGCTTCGAGAGCGATTGATGACCGCGAAGATGAACCTCGTTCTCTCTGGCTCTCCGCTCGACGAGACCCTTGCCGCGGCCGTCCTCGACAACCGTGAGACGATCCTGCGCCAACGTCGCAGTTTGCTTGCAACCGGGCTTTCGACGGTCGCGGCCTGGGTCAACGACCAAGCCGGCTTTGTCGAGTGGGTGAAGCCGGATGGCGGCGCTCTCTGCTGCCTCCGATTGAACCCAGCCGCGTTTGATCAGGCTGGAATTGATCGCTTCTGGTCGGCACTTCCGAATGCGGATCTCCAGATCGGGGACGGCGCCTGGTTTGGCGAGTCGTCCGCAGTTCTGCGCCTTGGCTTTGGCTACCTTCCAATCGACGTTCTCCCGGCCGCACTGGCCGCGTTGTCGGCAACAATTCGGGCCACGGCCCGACCGCCTCGATAGTCAACGCGCTCGACGGATACGGCAAAAGGAAGCACCGAGGCGATGCCGCCTCGGTGGTGAACCGTTCGCGCTTCCAGCCAGGGGCGCGCCTTACGCGCGATTCTTCTTGTAGGGACCGTACGGCGAGCCGCTGCAATCGCGCCAGCGCGATTTCTATATGGCGAGTGAGCCTTCCACACAGGTCACGCATGCCCCGCCGATGCGGACCTTTCCGTTCGCGTCCACCGTCGCCTTCACGCGTCCAGCTCGACCGACGCACTGCCCCTGCGACGCGATATAGGATTGTCCGCTCGGTGCCAAAAGTCCTCGTGCCCATTGGAACGCAGCGACGCTACCGTTGCCGCTTCCGCAGACCGGATCTTCCATCACCCCACAGGAGGGCGCGAAAGTGCGCACCTCAATGGCAACGTCCCCTTTTTCGTAAGCGCCGAACACGGTCAGGCCTGTGACGCCAAGACGGCGCTCGAACTTTGCCAGCCGCGCCAAATCGGGACGTAACTTTAATACAGATGCAGCGTCGGCAATTTGCGCCACAACCCATACAGGACCGACATTTACAATGCCTGGTGCGGATTTTGCCGTCACTGCGCAGCCGAGAATGAGCTTCAGCTCGTCGATATCTGCGTCGCCCAGAGGATCAAGCTTTGCCGACGGTAGAGCGAAGGTCAGTTGCTGGTTGCCACCTTGTTCCTCGAGCGTGACCTCGACGAGGCCGACTTTGCATTCTTGAACTAACCGCCCATCTTGCCGGAGTTTCGTGCGTCCGCTTTCCAGGATTGCGTGAGCGCTACCCAGCGTCGGATGCCCGGCGAAAGGAAGCTCGCTGCGCAGTGTGAAAATCCGCAAGCTGTAATCTGCATCGGCGGACGTAGCCGGAAGAACAAAGGTCGTTTCGGAAAGATTGGTCCAGCTGGCAATAGCTTGCATTGCGTCTGTGTCGAGACCGTCGGCATCGAGTATCACCGCAACCGGATTGCCGAGGAGCGGTCGGGATGTAAAGACGTCAACGACTTTGTAGGATCGCTTCATATTTGGTTCCGAGGAATTGCAGGCGGCAATTTCCGTACGTTATAGCAAGCTGCAAGCGTTGTTGAAAGCGAGCAACCCTCAATCGCTCGCCTACCGGTCCACTTCGTGATGTCCTTAGCGATAGAAAGACTTTTCGCCACGCTTGTTCTCGACCTCGACACTGACAACCATGAGCCGCGACAGCTCGCCGGTAATACAGCTTCACGGTGATGGCGTCGCCGACGAACACCTGCCTTGAGAGAACAGATCAATCTATCGGCCGTGGACGCCGAAGCTAATCTTTGCTCCGGCCCTCCTTATAAGCGATCATCTCGATCTTCATATTCTCGTTCTTCGACGGAAGAGCCGACACGCCCACGCAGCACCGAGCTGGCTTGTGGCCGCCCATCGCGTTCAGATACACCTCGTTGACCGCGTCGTAATCGCCGACGTTCACGAGGTAGACATTGACCTTGACGACATCCGCAAACGTCGCGTCACACTCCTTGAGAATGTTGGCGAGGTTCTTCATGCATTGTGCCGTCTGCTCGCGAATGTCCAACGGGAATTCACCCGTCTCCGGGTTATAGCCGGCCGTTCCCTTGGTGAAGATCCAAGGACCAACAATCGATGCATGCGAGAATGGCCGATTGTGAGCGTGAGAATCTACTAACCGCACGTTTTCACTTGACACGAAAGACCTCCATTTTGTTGCCGAGTATCACTTTCTGAGCCGCATAGTCCTTCGCTCAAGCCACCTTATCGTCAGCGTCAGCGGCCAACATATGATGAAATACACCACGGCTACCGCAGTGAAGATTTCCAATGGCCTGAAGGTCGCGGACGACAATTCGGTCGCCCTGCGAGTGATCTCCGGCACCGACAAGACGGACGCGAGTGACGAGTACTTGATGAGCATGACGAAATTTGACGCCAGCGGTGGGAGGCTGGCCCAAAACGCTTGAGGCAGCACGATCCGCATGAACGTCTGCAGCTTGCTCAGTCCGAGCACGTTTGCCGCTTCAACATGCCCCTTCGGGACGCCTTGGATTCCGGCGCGATACACTTCGCCGATAAAGGCCGACGAATATATCGAAAGCCCCAGAATTGCGGCAAACATCGCTGGAATATCAATCCCGAATGATATCGGCAGCACATAGTAGTACCACAGCAACTGGATCAGGATCGGGGTGTTGCGAACCAATTCCCCGAACGTGATGCTGACAGATCTGACTGCTCGCCATTTTGAGAGATCGAGAGACACCAGCACCAACCCACCCAACATCGCCATCACCAGCGTGGCGGCGGATATGGTCAGCGTGCCCTTGAGGCCCGAAAGCAAGAAGGGCAGGTTGGACCACACAACGTCCCATCTGAACGTGTACGTGCTCATGTCTCGGCTCGTGCCGCTCTAACAGATTATTTGGCGACCATCGGACTAAGATTATGCTTCTCCGCATACTTCTTGAGTCGACCATCATTGTGAATCGTTCGCACGAACAGGTTGATGTAATTCAGCCAAACCTGATCCCCTGGAGCGACCACATACGAATAGGGCGTAACCGCAATCGGCTCGGACGGTGCAATCAACCTCGCCCAGTCGAATTCGCGCTTGATCCTGACACTGGCCGGATAGTCACTGACGTATACGTCAGCCTTGTTCGCGGCGATTTCGCTTAGCATGTCCGCGGGCGGCACGACGCTGCGCTGGGTTGCACTTTTCAGGTAGCCCTTCATGATATCATCCATGAAGCTTCCTAGCCCCGTAACGACCCGCACGCCGGGCTGGTCAACGTCTTCCCACTTCTGAATCTTGCTGCCATCCTTCACGATGGCATACAGTCCGGACTCGAGATACGGATTTGAAAACTCAACCGCCTGAGCTCGCTTGAGGGTGGCGGCGACGGCAAACATTCCGATATCGCACTTGTCAGCCTGAAGATCGGCAATGAAGGTTGAGAACTGTGTCTCAACAATTTCGAGCTGAACATTGAGCTCTTTCGCGAGCTCCTTCGAGAGGTCGACATCGATCCCTTCGAGCTCTCCGGTCTTCGGATTTCGAAATGAAATGGCGTAATAGCTGGGAACTTGGCAGACGCGAAGTTTTCCCTTCTGCGGAATCAGGGTTAGCTTGGAGATCTTTTGCTGCGCGTAAACCGTTGCCGATCCGAAGATTGCGCAGAAACCAATCATACCAGCAGCAAGGATAGACAGCTTTTTCATTTCGGTTGCCCCTCGTTCGTCGATCAGAACATCATTTCAAGGAATTGCTTGGCTCTCTCGGTCTTAGGCGACCTGAAGAAATCCTCGGATCCGCCTTCTTCGACCAGCTTTCCGCCATCGAGAAATGCGACGCGCGTGCTGACGCTTCTGGCGAACCCCATCTCATGGGTGACCACCACCATGGTCTGGCCATCCTCGGCGAGCTTTTTGAGTACGGCCAAAACTTCGTGACGAAGCTCGGGGTCGAGGGCCGACGTCGGCTCGTCAAATAGAATTACTTTTGGATTCATTGCCAGGGCGCGCGATATCGCTACTCGCTGCTGTTGACCACCCGACAGTTGGGCTGGATATGCGTCGCGCTTGTCAGCAATACCGACCTTGGTCAAGATTTCGATGGCCGATGCGATCGCCGCGTCCCGCGAAATTCCACGAACACGAATGGGCGCTTCGATGACGTTCTGAAGGACGGTCATGTGCGGCCACAAATTGAACTGCTGGAACACCATTCCGATGTCCCGCCTCATCAACTTGGCGGCCTGTCGCGAATGCCGGGCGGACGCCGCTCCCGCGACGATCGCGCCGTTGACGCGGATCTCTCCGGACGAGATATCCTCGAGCAGCGCCAGGCACCTCAGGAACGTCGTCTTGCCCGAGCCCGACGGACCAATGAGGCTGACGATTTCGCCTTCCGCGACGTTGAGCGAAACATCGTTGAGCACCGAAAGTGCGCCAAAGCTCTTCTTGATCTGGCGGGCTTCGAGAATCGTCTTCCTGGATGCCAACACTATGAAGTTCCGCGCCTTCTGCCGGTAGCCCTGATCCGGCAGATTAGAGTGGACGCGAGTAGGAGCGGAAAGCAGTAACTTGCGAGCGCGGTGTTGCCCGAATTAGATCACCACGGCGGCGGATCGGAGAATGGAGCCTCCTTACTCGTCGGAACCCTCGATGGCGAACAATCGACCAAAGCCGCCGGGATTCATGTCGATACCGTTTGATCGCAACAATTGCCACACCATGCATTGATTGCTGGTCAACACCGGAATCCCCCCACGCTGCTCGAGCCGCGAAATGACGGGAGCCGATCTGATGGCGGTGCAACTGATGAAGCATGCGTCCGCGCGCGGGCTGATGTTGTCACCTGCCCACTCGGCTATCGCATCGGGGGTAATCCGGGCCATCTCGGAATTCGTGTTGATTCCGAGGTGGGCACTTCCTTCCACCGCAAAGCCGTTGGACTCTAGGAACGATATTTCGCGCTCGTGAACCTCGCTGATGTAGGGACTTAGCAGCGTTACGCGCTTGGCGCTGAGCCTCCTCAACGCTTTGATGATCGCATCCGCGGTGGTGAAGCATTTTACATTCGATGCAGCCTCCACCCGCTGGCGAATCTCGCTCGCCAGGTCCGGCGCAAACGTCGAAACCGCCGTACAGTGAAATACGATGACGTCGACGCCGGCATCGGCAAGAAGACTGGATGCCGGCTCGAGTTGCTCGAGCATCCCCAGGAGCTCCGGCTTCGAGCTGCCGCGCAGCGCCAACCTGGTCACGAGCGGGGAGACGCCCGCTGGCAGCATGGCTCGGATCTCGGGTTCTGCGATCGGGTTGCCCGACGGCATCAAAAGGCCGACACGAAGGCGACTACCGTAGTCAATGTCTGCCATGCTCATCAACCCTTTGCATCCCCGTGCCAAGCATTTGGCGACCGCCTTGACACGCCCCCTATGCTTCGGAAGCGGCACAGGCCCTTTCGGCGGGGATTTCCGCTTCATCCGAAACGGAAATTGGCGTCCTGGCACCGAACGTGATGACGATTGCTCCACCGAGTAGCAGCACGCCGGCAATCAAGAACGCACCGGAGAAGCCGCCGGTCGCCGCGACCACGTAACCCGTTGCGATCGGGGCAGCCGTTCCAAACAGATTGCCCCCCATGATGAGAAGGCTGGTAGCAACGCCGTTGTAGCGGCCGTCAGACATCAGATCTGCGGTCAGGGCAATGTTCATTGCCATTGCCGTGGCGACGCATGCGAGCGATATGCTGATGAGGGCCTCGATGAGCCAGATGGATTCGACGAATGGGGCAGCGAGGATGATCGAAGACAAAAGCAGCATCGTCGCGATCAACTTGCGCCGGTCGCTGTTGCTGGACTCGGCCCCTTTCAACAATCGATCGCTCAACCAGCCCAGGCCGAGGCCAAGAAGTGCGGCCGTGCCGTATGGGATCGCGGAGAACAGACTAGACTTCAGGACATCCATGCCGCGCGATGCCACGAGATAGCTCGGCAACCAAGTCATGAACAGATAGAGTGTGTATCCGGCACACCCTTGAGTCAGGGCAAGCGACCACATCGTAGGACTGCGCAAGAGCTCTTTCAGCGCAGCGATCTGATTCAGCTTCGCGGTCGCGCCCGATGCGATCTCGCCGCGGCTTTCGCGAATAAACTCGCGCTCCGCGGCGCCGAGCCAGGCGGCATCTTCCGGCCGGCGATACAGCAGATACCACGCCGCGGCGATCACAAGTCCAGCCACGCCAGTGATATAGAAGGACTCGCGCCATCCGAATTCTACGATCAGCGAGCCCACCACCACGGAGCCGAAGCAAAGACCGGCATGTGCTCCGCAGTTGAGAAAGGCCGCGGCAATGCCGCGCTCGCTTGCAGGCGCCCATTCGCGAATGATCTTGCCGCCGGATGGATAGCTCGCGGACTCGCCTATTCCGAGCACGAGACGCGATGCAACGAGCGATGAATAAGTTGCCGCCAGACCGGTCCAGATTCCGGCCAGCGACCAGATGCCGAGCGTCGTGTAGGTGACCGCACGTCCCCCGAACCGGTCGGCGAGCATCCCCATGGGAATCAGGCAGAGCAGATAGGTCCACAGGAAGGCTGAAAAGATGTACCCCATGTCGATCGGCGACAGGCCGTAGCTTTCCGCCAGCGGCTTGGCGGCAACAGAAAGATTGACCCGGTCGAGGTAGTTGATGAACATCAACACGAAGAGACCGGTATACACGAAGTATCGCTTCTTGATGCCCATCTTCCTACCCCCAATTATCGATCACGAAAAATCTGCAGGGCAGATAGAGCCGTCCCCGATCGACAGCTATCCCTACCGCGCCTAACTGGGTTTAAACCCGCCATAGTACGCTTCGCCCTCTGCTGGTACTGGCCCAGTGGCTGAAAAAACCGGGCTGCAGGACGGCGTCTTCAATGTCGTGGGCCGCCGGCGCAGCGAAGGATTGTGCAATTCTACTTCTTGCCAAGCACGTTCGAGTTCAGCCTGACCTTTTCTCCACCATCGACAGTGCTTCCGCCGCTCATAACGTGGCGAAGGTTCCGACAATTGTACTACGTAACCATCGGTGAGCGGGCACATCGTCAAAGCGCCGATGCCAGCTCATCACGCTATGCAGAACTGGAGCTTTGAAGGGCAGCTCCCTGATCTCGATCGGATAGGCGCGGCGGAACTCCATCGCGAGCTTGCGTCCGAGGATGGCGACGAGATTTGATTGCACGAGAACCGCGCCCGCGGAGAGATAGGGCACGTCGGAGGCGACAAAGCGGGCACTCTTTCGCGCCTTCAGGAACGAATCCGCGAACTCCAAATTCTCGCCACTTGAGCTGATCCCCAGATGCTGCAACTCGGCAAGCGAGGTCGCCGTCAGCTTCTTTCGTAGCGCAGGATGGCCGCTCCTTAGCACCGCCACGAAGCGGTCCTCGATGAGTTGCTCGGAGGCGAATCGCTCCCCCGCGATGGCACTCCCCGACATTGCAAGATCGAGCTCGCCGCGATCCAGGCGGTCGCCCAGATTAAGGGTGCCGCTGGGCACGAGTGACAGCCGTACATTTGGAGCCTGTGCGCGTACCGCGGCCAAGATCGGCGCCACAGCGACCACAGCCGCATAGTTGTTCACCGCGATCGTGAACCGTCGGTCGGCGGTTGACGGTTCGAACGTGTCGCCCTCGACCGCGAGCTGCAGCTCGTTGAGCGCCTTGCGGACCGGAAGCGCGAGCTGCTCGGCCCTCGGAGTCGGGCTCATTCCGTCAGGCGTACGGACAAACAGCTTGTCCTTCAATGTATGGCGCAGCCGGTTGAGCGCGTGACTGACAGCCGGCTGGCTGATGGCGAGGCTGTCTGCGGCGCGCACCACGCTGCGCTCGCGCAGCACCGCGTCGAACACCAGCAGCAGATTGAGATCGAGGTTGCGGAGTCTCATGGCCCAATGCACGATGTGAATTTGAAGATTATATCAATTCATTTGAATAATAGGGCCGCCGCGCCCAACTTCAAGCCATGTCAACACGCTCGCCATACAGGATCGCCGCGCGGCCCTCGCGCAATGCCGGACGGGTCACAGTGGCCGTCATTGCTGAGCCGAACTTCGCGCTGGTTGCGAAACCGGAACAACTTGGCCGCTGGTGGTGTCTGACGCCACCAGCTCTATGGTCCACCGTTTCTGTACGCGGCACTGATCCTGAAGAGCTTTTGCACGGCGTTTCCTCCGTGCTCGCACGACAAAAGGTGGATGCGCGCCGGCTGATCCTGATTGCGGAGGGCCAAGCGGCCCGTGCCGCGCTCGAACTCGTGCTGCAAGGAGCCATCGACTGTGCGGGCCTCCTTGCGATCGCCGTCCCCTGCGCGGCGCTGTCCTTTCGCATCGTGGCCACCGCCACTGCCATCCGGCTTGTCGTGCGGCGCGAGGATAGTTCGGCCGATCTTATTGCCGCGCTACGCGCCGCCGATATCGACACGCGGATCATCGGGTTCGATTCGACCACAGCGAACGGCGCACGAGCCGCGGCGAGCGCGGCCGAAACCTTCGTCCTGGAGCTGGTCGCGAATGCCAACCGCCAAAACCGCCATCATGGAGCGTGAAGCGATGCTGTCCGGAAAGACCTTTGTCCTCATTGGCGCGGCTCTCCTGATTGGCGCCGGGGCCAGCGCGTATGTCCTGCACGCGCATGCGCCAAGTCATGCGGCTGAGCCCAAGGCCCCATCGACGGCCGTGCCGGCCGTTCCGGTGACGGCCGCGCACGCGCGTAAGGGCGATGTTCCCATCGTACTCGAGGGCCTCGGCACCGTGACGCCGATCAACACCGCAACCATCCGCACTCAGGTCCAGGGCACGCTCGACAGCGTCGATTTCATCGAGGGGCAGAACGTGAAGCGCGGCGATGTGCTGGCGAAGATCGATCCGCGCGTATTCGAGGCGCAGGTCGACCAGGCGGAGGCCGCCCTCGCCCGCGATCAGGCGAGCTTGAAGAATGCGCAAGTCAACCTCGCGCGGACGCAGCCGCTCGCCGCCCGCGGATTTGCCACCCAGCAATTGCTCGATACCCAGGATTCCCAGGTGGCGCAGGGCCAGGGCACGGTCGCGCTCGACAAGGCGGCGCTGGAGGCCGCGCAAACGCAGTTGAGCTACACCACGATTACTGCGCCCTTCGACGGGGTCACCGGCATCCGTCACATCGATCCCGGGAACATCGTGCACCCGACCGACACGACCGGACTTGTGATCCTCACGCAACTTGAGCCGATCTCGATCATCTTCACCCTACCCTCGACCGACATTCCCGACGTGCAGAAAGCGATCGCGTCCGGCGAGGCGTCAGTCGACGCGTATGACGCGGCCAACACGCACAAGCTCGACCATGGCAGCCTGATGCTGATCGACAATCAGGTGGACGCGTCCACCGGCACGGTGCAGCTGAAGGCTTCCTTTCCGAATGAAAAGAAGAACCTCTGGCCGGGATCGTTCGTCAACATCCACCTCACGATCGCGATCCGCCGTGACGCCGTGACAGTGCCGCTCACCGCCGTTCAGCAGGGGCCACACGGCGCCTTCGTCTACGTCGTCGATGCGAAGCATATCGTGAGCGCACGCGACATCAAGGCCGGCCAGTCGCGCGAAGACAAGGTGCTGGTCGACCAGGGCCTGTCCGGAGATGAAACCGTCGTCTCCGCCGGCCAGTACCGGCTGAAGCCGGGGACATCGGTCGAAATCGTCCCGGACAATCGCAAGGAAGTGGTCCAGAACGCTACCACCGCAAGCGCAGGCATGCTGCCATGAGCATCTCCCAAGGCTTCATTCGCAAACCCGTCGCCACTGCCTTCCTCGCGATCGGCATCACGCTGATCGGCCTGGTTGCCTTTGTCCGGTTGCCTGTTTCGGCTCTGCCGTCCGTGGACACGCCGACGATCCAGGTCACCGCGCAACTGCCCGGCGCCGACCCGCAGACCATGGGATCGTCGGTCGCCACGCCATTGGAGCGACAGTTCGGGCAGATCGCGGGCCTGGCCGCCATGACCTCGTCAAGCGGCTTCGGCAACACCGAGATCACCCTGCAATTCGCGCTGAACCGCAGCACCGACGCGGCCGCGCAGGACGTGCAGGCCGCGATCAACGCGGCGGCCGGTCAATTGCCGAAGACCATGCCGTCGCCGCCGATCTTCCGCAAGGTCAATCCGGCCGACGTGCCGGTGCTCCTGATCGCATTGACGTCGGACACCGAGCCGCTCACCAAGGTCGACGACTACGCCGACAGCATTTTGGCGCAAAAGCTGTCGCAGGTTCCGGGCGTGTCGCTGGTCACGATCGGTGGCATGCAAAAGCCCTCGATCCGAGTCCAGGTCAATCCGGCAAAGCTTGCGGCGGCAGGCCTCGACCTCGAGCAATTGCGCGCGACGCTCGGCAACGTCAGCGTCAACCAGCCCAAGGGCGTGCTCTACGGCAATGAACAAGCCTACACGCTCGCGACCAACGATCAGGTGCTCACTGCCAAGGGCTATGAGGATCTGATCATCGCCTATCGGAACGGCGCGCCGGTGCGGCTGCGCGACATCGGCCATGCCGAAGTCGCGGCGGAGGATTTGACGCTGCACGGCTGGTACAACGACAAGCCCGCGGTGGTCCTCGCCATTCAGCGCCAGCCGGGCGCCAACGTGATCAACACGGTGGACGGCATCAAGAAGCTGCTGCCGCAGCTTGAGGCGGGCCTGCCCTCGGATATCCAGGTCACGATCGCATCGGACCGCACGCAGACCATCCGCGCCAGTGTCGCCGACGTGCAATTCACGCTGCTCCTGACCATCGCGCTCGTGGTCGGCGTCATCTTCCTGTTCCTGCGCAATTTCTGGGCGACCGTCATTCCCGCGATTTCAGTGCCGATCTCGCTGATCGGCACGTTCGGCGTGATGTATCTGTTGAACTACAGCCTCGACAATCTGTCGCTGATGGGTCTTTCGATCGCCGTCGGCTTCGTCGTCGACGATGCCATCGTCATGATCGAGAACATCTCGCGGCATATCGAGGAGGGGCTGCCACCGCTGCAGGCCGCACTGAAGGGTGCCGGCGAGATCGGGTTCACCATCATCTCGATCTCGGTGTCGTTGGTTGCGGTGTTCATTCCCCTGCTCCTGATGGGCGGTGTGATCGGACGGATGTTCCAGGAATTTGCGGTCACCGTGTGCGTTGCGATCGCGGTCTCCGTTATCGTCTCCGTGACGTTGACGCCGATGATGTGCGCTTACCTGCTCTCGAGCCACGGCGCAGGCGCGGGCGTGGTTTCGCGGACGCTGGAGTGCGGATTCGTGGCGATCCAGCGCGGCTATGAGGCTATCCTATCCGTTGCGTTGCGCTTCAAGCCTGCGACGCTGGCGGTCATGCTTGCGAGCGTCGTGGCAACGGGCGTGCTGTTCGCCGGCATTCCCAAGGGATTCTTTCCCCAGCAGGACACCGGCATGATCACCGGCATCACGGAAGCTTCGGCCGACGTCTCGCCGACACAGATGGCGGAGCTGCAGCGGAGCGTGATCGACGTGATCGCGAAGGATCCTTCGGTCGCCAATGCCACCGGTTACATCGGCCCGGGCGGACCGACCGTGACGGAGAATAACGGCCGCCTGTTCGTACTGTTGAAGCCGCGGAACGAGCGCCAGTTCAGCGCCGACGAGGTGATCCGACAGCTCGATACCAAGCTCGCCAAGCTCCAGGGGATCGCCGTGTTCATGCAGGCGACGCAGGACATCAATCTCGCCAGCCGCCTCTCCAAGACCCAGTATCAGTTCACGCTCACGGATGTGAACCAGGACGAGCTGAACAGCTGGGCCGGCAAGCTGTTCGAGAAACTGAGAAAGCGGCCGGAGCTCGCCGACGTCGCCAGCGACCAGGCCAACGCCGCGCGTCAGCTCAAGCTCAAGATCGACCGCGATGCCGCCTCCCGCCTCGGCATCGATCCGTCGGCGGTGGACAATACGCTCTATGATGCATTCGGCCAGCGTCACGTCGCCCAGCTCTTCACCACGCTGAACACCTATTACGTCATCCTCGAGGTGGATCCGTCGTTCCAGTCCGGCCCCTATGCGCTGAATCGCATTTACGTCCGCTCGTCGAACGGATCGGTGGTGCCGCTCAGTCAGTTCACGACCGTCGAATATGGCTCGGCGGCACTGGCGGTGAACCATCAGAACCAGTTTCCGTCGGTCACGCTGAGCTTCAATCTGGCGCCCGGCACAGCTGTCGGCACCGCGGTCGCCGCCGTGCAGCAGGAGACGGCCGCGCTGCATATGCCTTCGACCATTGCGACGAGCTTCCAGGGCAACGCCCAGGCTTTCCAGTCTGCGCTCGCCTCCACGCCCGTCCTGATCCTGGCTGCGATTGTCGCGGTCTATCTCATCCTCGGCATGCTCTATGAAAGCACGATCCATCCGATCACGATCCTGTCGACGCTACCGTCGGCCGGACTCGGTGCGCTCATGGCGCTCTGGACTTTCGGCCTCGGGCTCGACGTCATCGGGCTGATCGGGATCATTCTCCTGATCGGCCTCGTGCAAAAGAACGGCATCATGCTGATCGATTTCGCGCTTCAAGCCGAGCGCCATCGGGGACTTTCGGCCGAACAATCCGCGCTGGAAGCCTGCAAGGCCAGATTCCGTCCGATCCTGATGACCACCATGTGCGCGATGCTCGGAGGGGTTCCGCTGATGATCGGCACGGGGACCGGATCGGAATTGCGGCAACCGCTCGGCTTCGCGATCGTCGGCGGCCTGATCGTTTCCCAGCTCTTGACGCTGTTCACGACTCCAGTCGTCTACATCTACCTCCAGAACGTCAGCGACTGGTTCGCGCGTAAGCGCACGGCGCATCGCTCTCCCCGTCCCGCGGTCAATCCGGAGCTTGCAGGATGAGCGCTGAGACGAAGGATGGCATGAGGGCCCGGAATGGCACGCCGTCGGTCCGCACGCGTATCGTCCCAGAGTTCACGGCCGCGTTCTGGAGTTACTGGCTCCTCGCAGCCACAGCTGGCGAGATCGCGGGCCACGCACTCAATCATATCTACCTTCACCGCTCGGGAAGAGTGATCGTCGTACTAATGCTGTGCTTTGTTGCGATGTCGATATTGCAGGGCGCGAGCCGGCGGTTTCCTCGGATGATCTTTTGGTTTGCCGCATTCCTGCTAAGTCTATTGGGGGCAGTGCTGGCACGGACAACCGACATCTCGATGGGAGGCGGCGACATCGGTGCGATTCTGCTCATCGCCATTTTGCTCATCTTCTCATTCGTGATCTGCTATCGCCTCACAGGAAACCTACCGGGTCCGATGGATGGCTCCAACGTCCGCGGCTTCTTCTGGACCACGGCCCTGCTCGCCCAAACGGCCGCCAACGCATGTGCGGACTGGATCCTCGATACTGGTGTTCCATCGGAGCACATGGCGATCGGCCTGATCACGCTTGGCATTGCAGCAACCGTCGGGCTCTATTCATGTACGCGCATGCCGCGCTCGGTACTGTTTTGGCCCGCTTTCCTTCTTTGGGGGACGGCGGCCGCGCTGGCAGGACACGTTGCTATAAAATCGATCGAATGCAGCACGCAAAATGCGGCAGCGAACTGCCGGTTGAGCGCAATATTCCCGCCTTCTTCGTTGAAAACCGCAGATCGATTTATCGAGCTTTGCGGTGACCGACAACACGTGCGGCAAGGTTGAGCTGTTCAGATCACGTTGCCGCCCAATGACATTTGACAGATCGCTCATCTGCTGCGCCGCGCAAGCTCGCCAATTCCAAATCTCCCCTTACATTCTAATCCAACTCTGACGCCAGGCTCGAAGCCCTTCAATCCAGAGTGAGTATCTGCCGTTGCCCTTCAGAACCGGAAGCGTAACCCGATGGTCGGAGCGATCGAGGCCCGATTGAGGAAGCCATTGGCGAGGCCCCCGCTGATCTGGGACCACATCACACCAGCATACGCGACGTATTTCTTCGCAAACTGCCAGTCGACTGCGACCGAGCCCGCATTCAGCGTGCCACGGCAGTTCGCAAACGCTGCGGGGTTGGTATAGTTGACGGGCGCACCAAAGGCCGGCTGGTCGTTGTAATAATAGGCGCCGATCACGTGGAGGTCGTCGGTGCGGCTATTTCACGCCCGTCCAGGCCACATGGAACAATTTGTTGCCGGCGCTGAACGCCGCGTTGTTGATGTTCGTGTTGTTGATGGCCACGAAGCTCGCGCAGACGAAGTCTCCGCCGACATCGGTGAAGCCGGTTCCGGGAGCGAGGGGATTGCTGGGCGGCGCCTAGCGGATGAATTGATATCCGCCGAACAACTGCCAGGGCCCGCGCGTGTATTTGCCGACCAGCATCACGGCCGAATTGACGGAGACGGTGGCGGTGAGAACCTGCGGCAGCACCGCCGGCAGCGTATTGCCTGCAAGCCCAATCGCCACGGCGTTCTGCGCGTAGCTGCCGATCGCGTCGAGCGAAAGCTTGCCGCCTGCGAGGTTGATATTGCCGCCAATCTGGAGCTGGTAGGTGCTGGTCGCGGCATTGTTGAGTTCGTAGCCGCCGAATTGCCAGAGCACCGCCAGCCTGAACTGGTCGATGTCGACACGGTTCTTCATCGCCGTGCTGTGGCGGCAGGTCTCAGTGTTGCCCGCGCCGCAGGTCAGGCCTTGCCAGCCGAGCGGCGAGCGGTCTCGGCAGCAACGATGGCCCACCTGGCGCTGTCACCGACAGCAGACGCCGCCTTCTTGCTGCCTGTATCGCGCCCGGCAAGCAGCCCAATGTTAAAGGCGTCCCGGGCTTCAGCCAGCGACGACGAGCCGTTGGCCTAATCCACGTTGCCGATCCGCGGCATGGCACAGGGCTTGTCTGCACCAACCACTCACCCACAAAGAATTCGTAATCGCTGCTGAGCTGCGCCAAGGGTCCGATGCACCGCACAATCCCGCCCGAACACAAAGACCGACTGATCCAGCTAGGATATATAATGGAATTGCCGGGCGAACTTCGACTAACGAACGCTGGCAGGCGGATTGCGGAAGGCGTTGACAGACAGGCACCCCAAACACCCCCGCCTACACGCGCGCCCGCGTGGTCGATTACGTGTGACTTGCGGCGATGCGGACGCTAGGTGGGCGCACGGAACCGAGCAACGGTAGTCCAAAAGAAAACGGTTGCGTATATTATATAGAGGGGCCGGGCAACCAGGTAGCCAGCGTTGTTGCGCACATGTGCTCGGATCTGGTCTGTGAGGACGTCATCCAACAACGACCGCTGCAATGCCGTCGCCGCATGCACGCATGACCACGCTTGAGGCCCGGCCGGGCATTTCAATAACGAGATCGGCCGTAATTTGGATCCGCGTACGCGGAGCCGCTATAGTTCGGGTGCCAGCTGTCAATGCGGTGGCATTGGCCGACGCCGGCCATCAACTGGCCGCCGCTCATCGCGGGTCCGGCCTCGCCTACGGCAATGCCCGCGGGCGGGGTGCAAGCACCCGTGCCACGATCCGCCGCAAGGGTCGCACTTTGTGCTGCCATCGGAAGCATCGCTGCAAGTGCGATTGCCGCGCTTATGGTTCTGAGATGTTTCATTGTTACTCCATCCTCTTTGGTTTGACCATGCCGGCGTCGATTAACACTTCCGGTCTCTATTGCGAGACCAACGCCGCCGAACGCCGGCCGTGTGACTCAGGAAGTGGGGGCGGTCTGCCGAAACTCCCATCACATTCTCTGGAGATCGTGTGAGACCTCTGATCACGAATCGCCGTCGCCGTTAACCAGCTCCGATATGACGCCCAGTCCAGTTCGTAATCTGGTGCTTTCAACTCACCGCATTCTGCGTGACGGCGGCGGCTCCCCGACCGACGGCTCCCAAACGCAGCCACGCGCCACGGCTGGCCCGGCGCGGCGCCTTGCCGCGGGCGAGCGGGCCAAAGCGGCGGCAGATGCCAATCCGGATAAGTCGTCACGCCCTATCGCGGAGGAGATCGGGGGTGAGCGAGGGAATGATGCGTCGAGCCAGGAAAGCAACTGCGTCGAATGAGGCAGTTGTGACACGCAGGATGGGTCGGTGAAGCAGGTACCGCCGTGCCACTCAGGCGAAAACCACCAGAAAGACGATCAGCTCGATCGCGACGAGCGCCGTGACGACGAGGAGGACTGCGAGCAAGTGCTTATCGATGAACTTCATGTACGTCAGGTAGTTGCCCGCATAGCTATTCCCCTTCACTTTCTCGCGAAGGGGGGCCAAAGACGCCGATCCGCCCTATCCCTTTCATGGACAGGTGAAAACCGCCAGGACGGCTCTCGTCAGCGTATCACAACGGAGCTGGCGCCGGCCGAGACGGGCGCACAGAGTCTGCACGACCACCCCATCGCTGGGCCAGCGCTGCGCAGACCATCAGTTGAATCTGATGGAAGACCATCAGCGGAAGGATCACCGCGCCCACCGCATGGGAGGCAAAGATCACCTTGGCCATGGTGACGCCCTGAGAGAGGCTCTTTTTCGACCCACAGAAGATGATGGCCACTTGATCGGCACGCTTGAAACCCAGCCATTTGCTGACAAGCCCGGTGGCGATCAGGGCGGTGGCGAGAAGGATGCCGTCGGCAACGAGCAACCCGGCAAGTGCCGACGCTGGAACCTGATGCCACAGGCCTTCGCTGACCGCCTCGCTGAAGGCCGAATAGACGATGAGCAGGATCGAGCCCTGGTCGACTACGCCGACCATACCCTCGTGACGCGCTATCCATCCGCCGATGAACGGCTGGAGCAGTTGTCCGCAGACAAACGGCACGAACAGCTGCAACGTGATCTGCCCGATAGCGGCCCAACCTGCGGCCGCGCCACCGTGATTTGAAAGCACGAGGCCTGCCAGGAGCGGCGTCACGAAGATGCCGATGATGCTTGAGGCCGAGGCACTGCAAATCGCCGCAGGAACGTTACCCTTGGCGATGGCGGTGAACGCGATGGAGGATGCACCGTGGACGGCAGGGTGCAGAGGAAAAGGATGCCGGCGTAGAGCGTCGGCGTCGCAAGCGGAGACAGAATCGGCCTGAAGGCCAGGCCGAACAGCGGAAACAGCACGAATGTCGTCAGCAGTACCAAAGTATGCAGCCGCCAGTGGCTTGCGGCCGCGATCACCGCCTCGCGCGACAGCTTTGCCCCATGCAGGAAGAACAGCAAGGCGATGGCGAGGTCGGTAAGGTGATCCACCACCAGCGCCGCCGTACCGCGGCATGGCAGCTCGCTTGCCGCGACGACCGTCGCGATCAACGCCAGGGTGAAGTTCTCAGGCAGAAACTTGGGTCGAGACATGCTGATGATCTGTTCGCCGGGACCCGCTTTGAACCAGCGCGACTCGCCAGGTTAGTGCGGGGGCAGCGGAAACATGCCCCAGTGAGAACAACTGATCCATTCGTCGTGGTCGGTCGCGAGCGCAGACGTCGATGTGGTGGCGTTCATGGTCGTCTCCTTACATTGTACGCACGATCTGGAAGTAGGGAGCGGCAAACGCGTCACCACTAAAATTTCATTCAGGCGCGCTTACTGATCGGCCGACAGTCGCCAGAGCAGACCGACATTGGCGCGCGACGATACGATTTCCGACTCTGGATCCGGCCCAGACTGAACCAGACCATCATGACGCAGCGAGACCTCCGAAAACGGCGAGGCGGCCGCCCGTTCGAGGAGCGCGCGCAGTTTCGGGTGAAGACCTTCGCCGCGCGATGCCGCGAAGGCGCTGAACTGATGAAAAGAGCACATGCCAGAACTCCTGGGCTGCGGGCACTCGACAAATCAATCACGGACCGCACAACCTGGTTTTGGACCGCGCGCAACGTTGTCGATAGAGTGGAAGTATGAGTCCGCGCTCAGATTTCGATTAAATACGAATTCATTCGCTGGCACGGCGGCCGAACTCACGTGGGGAGTCAGCTCGCGGCGATGACACCACACGCCATGCGAGGCGTCGCGTCTCGGCCAGAGCGTCGCTCAACGCCGATCCGCGCTCGTCGACGGGGCGCATGCCACCACGACGAGCTTCGAGATGTGGTGGCAGCTCTCGCTACCTGCGAACAGAAGGATTGGTGTTGCGCCAAGTGGGCACTGCGTTTGTCACGCCTACCGAAGGCCAGTTGTACGACCCCACCGAGGGTGCGGTGACAGTTCCGACAGACGTTCCGGATGTCCCATAGGTCCCGGATGGCGATGTCGACAGTCCGGACGTCCCATAGGCAGCAGATTGCATTGTCGACACATCGTGCCTCAAATATTTGTAGCTCTTCCCTTCCGCAGCAAAGGGCGCAATCGCGAGCCCTACAGTTACGAAGGCGGCAGTCACAAATTTGGTTGTCATCATGATCGGTCCTCTCTCGTGAGACATAGGGAGCAACGCCCGTTCTACACGGCTCGACATCCTAAATTCTTGTTCAACAAGGGTAAGCGCATGGGGTGGCGGTCCGCTATACGTGAGGCCGCCAATCAGATGGCGCGCGCCTGCCTGCGAACCTCATTCGCAATCGCTCCCTTCTGACGCCCGCCTCTGCTCAGGTCCAGCCCGCTCAGGCGATCACATCGATGAACGTTGAGCTCCCACCGGGCGATGCCCTATTTCGGGGCGGATCCGGCGCGGACGCCATCAACAGCAGCCTGGCCTGTCACTCCGCAGACATGGTGCTGAACCAACCTGCTCTCTCCATGTCCGCCTGGGACTCCCGAGGTCCACAAGATGATCAAGGCTTACAAAGCGCCCATCGACGAGGGCGATGTGCCCACTATCGTCGATTGTCTGGTCAGCACAAAGGGAGCGAACTAACGTCAGGCCTGCGACCAGGACGAACTGGCGTTGTCGAGCCAGCGTTCGGTGTCTTCGTTGCTCCAGCCGGGGACGGCGAATCGCGGTCCGACAGCCGGTAATGCGCTCGGATTTGCCAATCGATGTCTCTGCACGTGCAGACGTGCAGCCGCGTGCGATGGTTCACGAGTTGCCGCAGACGCAGTCCCACACGACGCCAGGAAGAGACCAAACATCAGCAGATAGCGCATCGAATAGCTCCACAAATCATCTTCAGCATCGTGTGCGCATGACCGGCGAACGGCCGGGCTCTAGGGGTCCATTCCAACCGATTGTCCACCGAACTTGGACGGATCGTTATAGCTGGGCGTATCGTTGTAGGCGATCGGCGGTCGAGGGCCTGCATAGGCTCCCCTCCGGATGACGAAGTCACCCAGCGACACGACCGGCTCATGATGACCCACGGCCCGATGCCGTGCGTGCGCTCCATGGATGGGAGCCGCGCTTGCACAGGCGGTCAGCGGAATCAGAAAGCCAACAGTCAAGAGAGAACGCATCGCAGTCTTCTCCAATTGCTACCTTCCGGAGGTAGGACGTGCCGCTCGTCATCCCAATCCGGGCAGTTGCGCGACGTATCACATTGCCGGCATCGTTCCGGATGGCGCGAACGATCGATTTCATCACCTCCAGAACTGCGCAACGAGCGGCACCAGATTCCAACCAGGACGCCGTTGAGCCCGATGCCAAGCGCGGCGAATGCGGCTCCAGGCTCGCTGCGTGCAGCCACCTGCGCGGCGGCGATGCCGCTGCCCGCAACTCCGGCGGCGAGGCCATGGGCCCGCCAGTCGTTGACGTTCAACCTGGTCAGCATCGTCCGACCAACAACGGCCGCCACGATGCCGCCGACGATCGCGAGCGCGGCTGTCAGGGCCGGAACGCCGCCGATCTGGCTCGACACCGCGGCGGCGACGGGAGTGGTCGCGGCCTTCGGCGCCATGGACAGCGCAACCGTGCGCGAACCTCCGAACAACCACACGAGGCCAAGGCCGCTGATCGTGGATGTCACGGAGCCCGCAAACAACGCAAGCCCGACGCCCGCAAGATTCTCCTTCACGAGGCGGGCGCTTCGCGCCAGAGGAATAGCCAGGGCGACTGTTGCCGGCCCGAGCAGGAAATTGATGAACTGGGTCGCCGCAAAATAGTCTCTGTAGTCGGTCCGGGTCACGACGACGATGGCCGCCACGATGATGATGGCTATGAGCACGGGACTCGCGAACGTCCCCCCCGCAAGCCCGCTGCAGCGCGTTGCCGGCCGTGTAGGCGGCCAGCGTTACGACGAGCCAGAGCAACGGCGTCGTGCCAAGCGAATTCCAGAGATGATCAATTGAAATCATCGGCGACGGTCCGGCCTGGATCAACCCCGCTCCAGACCCTGCACGGTGTCTGGCGATCGCCGCGCGGCGCGGCGACGAATGCTCCAGTGCATCACGAGGCCAGTGACTGCCAGGCTCAGCAGCGTCGATCCGATCAGGCCGACGGCGATCGGCAGCCATTCCGACCGCAACACGCCAATCTCCGCGATCAGGCCGACACCCGCCGGCACGAACAGAAGTCCCATGTGACGGATTAAGGTCTCGGCAGTCTGCTCCAGGCTGGCGATGATCGGCGACCTGGTGCTCGCGCTTTCTTTTCTGAAAGCCAGCGCGGCTGCCAGAATTGACATGCCGATCACAGCTCCCGGTACGGGAAGCCCAAGCATCTGGTGGAGCGCGTTGCCGGCGAGCTCACACGCCAGCAGAACCAGAAGAGCGGGTATCATCATTTGGCCTGGCAACCTGCACGGGTTCAGCATCCGCGGCAGATCGACCCCTCCAGCATCTTTTCAACCCGCGCATCCTCCTGGTCGATGGCAGCGTTCGTACCGAGCAACGGGCCTTTCATGGCATGACCGACTGTACCGGACGACGGCAGCGCGGTGCCCAGCGAATTCGTTCCCGGCGTTGCAGCGCTCGTGCCGAGCGCGCCGCCACCCATCGACATGCGCGATCCCATCGATCCCATGCCGCCGCGGGCGAATGCCGTGGTGGCGGAGAGGACGAGACAAAGTGCGAAGCAAAACAGGGACAACAGCCTCACGGTTCATACTCCGGGCGTTGAGGTGACCTGAACTCGAAGTAGGCGTCGGGCACGTCCGGCGCCGAGCACGATGGCGAGAGCAGTCATGACAAAGAATACAGACTCGACATTGGCGCGTTCATAGCTCCAAGCGAATTTCGTCTTCTCAGAAGAGTGATCTGCGACGCTGCACGGTCGCCGGCGGAAATGCCTACATCATACACATCAAGACAATTCAATTCGGGAAAACGCCACCAGGAGAGCAGCAGTGGTCGCAAGCCGCTAATTCTCCGCACGAATGAGACAATGGAGAATGATGATGACGATGTTCAAGACACTGATTGCTGCGGCGTTGATTTCGACGGCGTCAATCCCATCCGCATTTGCAGCGTGGTCCTTCGCCGACCAGGAGCCTGCGGCGTACGCATCGATGTATCTGAACCGTGACGTCCTGAACGGCGGCGCCCTGACGCCGGCAGGCAGGATGGGCCTCGAGCGCGCCGGCGGCGCGGCTCCCGTGTTCGCCAGCCGCAACGTCCATATCGGACCGAGATACCGCTGAGCGCAGTGTGTCGCGAAGCGTCATACGGGGTGCTGCCGCGACCTGCGGCGCCCCCCCGTTTGCTGTTCGAAGTTCCTGCATCTGACCTTGGGTCATTCGCGTCGCGGTCGCGGAAAGTGATCGCCACCGGGCCTGGACAGCACATACCGGCCAGCATGGCGAACGAACGTCTGCACACAGCTGGAGCCTTCGCATGGTTCGGGTGCTTTCGGACACTGGAGGAGCGAGTAGTCGAGCCGAACGACGTTTGAGTTGTCGTCGTATGTCGCGAAGTAGTGACCTGCTTCAGCGTCGGCGCCGCACCTGGCCAAAACGACCCTCCTGATCCCGGACGGAAGGTGAGCGATCCTTTCGGCACTCATTGGAGGATCCGGGGCGACGACCGGCACCGCATAACCGGGCGACACCCAAATCGAGACTGCGATGCAGATCAGCATGAATGGAATTCGTCGCATGCAGCACCTTCGCAAACAGCGGTTCTTTCGGGACCGCATCCGGCGATTGGATCGGGATCGATAAAGACTAGGTAGTAGACGCGCTCCGGCAAGGACCATAACGGCGAATTGAAAATCCCTGGTCCAAAGTTCGTCCGCAGCTCGAACCATCAATCTCCGCTCTCGAACGTGAATTGGATCTATCGCACCGAGTACTTACGTTTGATCTCTACAATCGAACGCGTGGGATCTTGAATGCGTACGCTCATCTGCGCGACAGCCGTTCTTCTGCTGAGCGGCAACGGCTGCCTGGCGCAAGTCTCGACCATGGGAACGACCGCCATGGCGATTCCGACAACACCGGGCGCGATCGTGTCGTCCCCGCTGGCAGGGCCAAGCCCATTCACGAGCCTGTTCTCCGCCGCGACCATTCCCGGTGCGCCGGCGACTACGCTGGCTTCTCCCCCGTTGGCGCTGGACCCGACACTTCCAGGAACGAGCGTGAATTGCGCGCCGACCGCGGTGGAGCTTTCGCCATCGGTGGAGAGCGTCACCGCCACGAGCAGCAGCGTTTCCGCGAGCCCTACCGCGGCGGGCACAATGAGCACGATGGGCGCAATGGGGACCATCACCGGCATGTCCGGGCTGGCCACGCCGATGACCGTTACAACCCTGCCGCCGACCTTGCCGGCGGCCATGCCAGTGACCATCGTCGGCAAGATCACCGGCAGCACGACAGGCACGGTGGCGCCGGCGAGCGCACTCGGCAGCTCCACTCCCGGGAGTTCCTGCACGTCGGCCCCCGGAAGCACGCTCACCAATGCTGCGGCCTTGCCTGCGTCGACGCCTGATATACCGCCAGCCCCCGCCCTCGGCACCATTCAACCGCCGGCGATCGACACCGACACCGCGGACACCAGCATCAGCCCCGCGCCGAGCGTCATGCCCACCCCGAACACGAGCGCGTGTCCCGAAAGCATTTCGATGGACCTCGCCAATCCGGCCCCGGCCAGCACCATCACCGGCGGCCCTGCCGCGACGGCGAGCGCATCCCCGCCCGCGGGCTGCTAAGCGGGAGTCCTGCAATCCTCGACAACTCGGTCGACAGGCGCGCCGACGCCGCCCCGGGCTGCGCTCAAGCATCTGTATGGCTTGGTGGACAGTGCCTTGTCCCCGAGCGCCGCATACACATGGGGGACCGCGGCGGCGAAGCCCGTTGATGCCGCCGCGCCTTCTTGGTCTACCCCTCAGCAAATCTGCGGATTGTCACCGTGATCGCAGATGCCGCCCGGCTCCTGCTCCGACGGCGCTGCTGAGTAGGCGCCGAAAGGTCGTGCAAACGGAACGACGCTCGCATGATCAACGTGCTCCGTGACGTGCCGTTGTTTCGTGTAAGTCTCGCGTGCACTGGCGGCCGTCGTGAACATCGCGGTCGCGATCAGCCCCGCCGATAGAATCTTCAACATCGTCATCAACCTTCTCCATTCAAATGCAACGAACGTGTTGCCCTATGAAGGAGGTGCGGATCGATGTAGCGGAGGCGAATGCAAGACTTGCTCACAGGCGCTCAATGAGCTGTGAGTCGCTTACGATTCCTTAATCCCGCGAACCGGGGCCGGCCAAGGCGCGCAATGCCTCGCTGACATTGGATACGGAGGCGCTTTCGCCAAGATCGGACAATACGTGGAAACATGCTCGCGGAGTATGAGGCTGCGATCCAGCGCGCCGTGCTGTCGATCGTCGCCTCGTCGGGGTTTGGCAGTCAGCTCGTCTGCGGCCCGTGAGCAGAAACCCGGCTCCCCTCCGTCAGGCTCAGCATCGGGTTGAGGATCACCTGATCGCCCGGCTTGACGCCATCGTGCACCTCGAGCTGCTTGCCGAAATCGCGTGCGATCGAGATCTTCTGCATGTGAACAACGCCATCTTTCACGACCGCGACATGCAGGCCGTTCTCATCGAAGACAACGGCATCGGCCGGTACGATCAACGACGGCGTCTTGCGCGGAATGTACAGCTCGACGGTACAATAGATGCCCGGCTGAAGCGCGCCGTCCGGATTGGGGACGTCGATCTCCGTCAGCAACGTACGGCTTCCGGGCTGCAGCGCGGTGGCAATCCGCGTGACCTTTCCCGGAAACACCCGGCCCGGCAGCTCCGGAACGCGGATGACCGCATCGACACCCGGCTGAACTCCGATCGCCTCGTCCTGCGGCACAAACACCTGCGTGCGGATGACGTTCGCATGCATCAACGTGAACATGAACGTCGAACCCGCCTGCACGAGGCTACCATTGTCGATATTGCGCTGGGTGACCACGCCGTCGAACGGAGCCACCACGCGCTGATAGGCCTTGTCCTGCTCCAGAACCTTGATCTGAGCTTGCTGAGCGGCGATGTTCGACTTCGCCACCGCCTCGGCCGCCTGCTGCGCGCGCAGTGTCAGACGGTCATTGTCGCCCTGCTGGGCAGTCAGCCATCCCTGTTTGACGAGGCCGCTGTCGCGCGCGTTGGTGACCTCAGCGAGTTCACGGCTCGCCTGCGTCTGCTGAAGGGTCCCCTGGGTCTGCGCCAGGGTGGCCTGGGCCTGCGCGATCTGGTGGTCCAGCTCGGGCGCGATGATCTCGGCCAGCAACGCTCCCGCTTTGACCCGATCACCGATATCGACGTAGCGCTTTTCGATGTAGCCGCTGGTCCTGGCAAATATGTTGGCAGCTTCGAAGGCTGCCGTCGTCGCCGGCAAGGTCACGTTTATCTTGCTGTCACTGACGCGGATGGTCGCGACCCGGACCTTGGGCACAAACGTACGCACTTGTTCGGACGTCGCAGCCAGCGCGCGCTCGGCCTCATAGTGCCGCCAGCCACCCGCAGCGAGCCCTCCGGCAAACAGGAGCAGCGCCGCTGAACCAAACACGATTGCTCCGGACCGCCGCTTGTGCCGGCCCTCTGACCGCAATAGAGGCCTGTCCGCATCGTCCGGAAGATCGAGGTCGTGGAGCGGCCGATCGGGCCGCACATCTATCTCAGTCATGCCTGCGTCTCCTCGAACACGCCATGCTGCGGCTTTCCGTCATTACCCTTGCGCAGCATGGCAAACAGATAGGGGACGATGAGCAGGGTCGTCGGCGTTGCAAACAGCAGTCCGCCGATCACGGCGCGGGCGAGTGCCGCGTTCTGCTCCTCGCCGGCACCGCCGATGGCCATCGGGATCATGCCGACCACCATCGCAGCGGCCGTCATCAGCACCGGCCGGATGCGGGTGCGTCCGGCGCTCAGCGCCGCCTCCAGGGCGGAATGGCCCTTGAGCTGCTGCTCGCGCGCAAACGTCACCAGCAGGATGGAGTTCGCCGATGCGACGCCGACGGACATGATCGCGCCCATCAGCGACGGCACATTGAGCGTGGTCCCGGTGATGAACATCATGGTCACGATGCCGCACAGCGTCGCCGGCAACGCCAGGATGACCACGAAGGGCTCCCCAAAGCTCTGGTAGTTGACGACCATCAGCAGGTAGACGAACACGGCCGCGAACACGAGGCCGATACCGAGATCCCGGAACGAGTCGTTCATGCTCTGGATCTGGCCCAGGACCTGGATGGAATTGCCGGGCTTGAGTTGCTTCTGAAGATCGCCGATCACCTTGCCGATATCGGCGGCCACGCCCCCAAGATCGCGGCCCTGCACGCTCGCATAGACCTCGTAGATCGGCTGGATGTTGCTCTGGTTGGCATTGGTCGGCACCGTGTCGCGCTTGAAGGTCGCGACGTTGCTGAGCATGCCGGGTACCGTCTGGCCACTCGCGGCCATCGACGTGGACACGGGCGTATTGGCCAGCGCATTCAAAGAATTGATCTTGTATTCCGGCGTCTGCACGGCGAGATAGTAGGGAATGCCGGAGCCTAGATCCGTCCAGAAATTCGGCGAGACCTGCACCGACGAACTGAGGCTGACATTGATGTTGGTCGCGACCGTGCTGGCGTTCAGCCCGAGCTGGGCTGCACGGGTCCTGTCGATGTCCGCATAGAACGCCGGGCCGTCGATCTCCTGCTGGAGATGGGCATCGACGACACCCGGGATGGCGGCCAGCCGCTTCTGGAGCTTCTTGGCGATTGCGAGATTATCGGTGCCATAGCCGACGGTTCGAACGTCGATCTGCGCCGGCAGTCCGAAATTCAAGATCTGCGTGACGATGTCGGCGGCCTGAAAATAGAAAGTGTCCTCCGGGAACGACGCCGGCAAGACCTGGCGCAGCTTCTTGATGTACTCCGCGGTCGGCTTGTGGCCGTCCCGGAGCGAAATGAGAATCACACCGTCGTTGATGCCGATGGTCGAGCCATCGGCAAAGGCCAGGTTGTAGGCTCGTGCGGGTAACCCGATGTTATCGACGATGAGCGAGCGATCCTTCTCAGGAATAACTTCGCGGATCTTGTCCTCGACCTTCTGGAATATGGCTTCGGTACTCTCGATCCGAGTTCCCGCCGGCGCGCGGACATGAAGCTGGATCTGGCCTCCGTCGATCAAGGGGAAGAAATCCCTTCCTACCAGGCTCAGCATCACCGCGCCCAGACCGAGTATCAGGATCGCAGCGATCGGGACGGCCACGCGGTGTCGAAGCAGCAAGCCGAGAAGCCGGGAATAGCCGTCGCGCAGCCGCTCGAAGCTGCGCTCGAAGGCGGCGGACAGGCGCGAAAACAGCCCGGTGGGGACCTCGCCCTGGACATGCCGGCGCTCGCCTTTCAACAGCAGCCCAATCGTGATCGGTGTCAGCGTTCGCGACAATCCGTAGGACGCAAGCATCGCAAACACGACGGCGAGGCCCAGCGGCGTAAACAGGTATTTGGCCGGCCCTTCGAGGAACACCACCGACGTGAACACGCAGCTGATGGCAAGGGTGGAGACCAGCGTCGGCACCGCAATCTCGGCCGCTCCATGCAAGGTCGCGTCCGCGAGCGACATGCCCTCCTCCGTCCACAGCCGATGGGTGTTCTCGATCGTCACGGTCGAATCGTCGACCAGGATGCCAACCGCCAGGGCGAGGCCGCCCAGCGTCATCGTGTTCAGCGTTTCCCCGAGGAAGTACAGCACGACGAGTGACGACAGGATCGCCAGCGGAATCGAGATCATCACCACCACGGTCGAGCGCCACGAGCCCAGGAACAGGAGGATCATCATGGCGGTCAACCCCGCCGCGATCGCGCCTTCGCGGAGCACGCCGTTCACCGAATTCGTCACGAAAACCGACTGGTCGAACAGCTCGGTGATCTTGAGTCCGGGAGGCGCGGCGGCGCGAACGGCGGTCAGCGCCTTCTTCACGCCGTTGACGACGGCCAGTGTGGAGGCGTTACCGTTCTTGATGATGCTGAGAAGGACCGAGCGGCGACCATCCTCGCGGACGATGTTCTGTTGCACCATCGAACCATCGCGCACCTGGGCAACGTCCTTCAGCAGGATGGTGGCGCCGTTCGTGAACTTGACTGGAATCTTGTTGAGATCGTCGATGGTCGCTGGCGTCGCGTTGGTGCGTACCGTGTACTGTATGTCTCCCATCTTCGCGGTGCCCGAGGGCAGCGTGAGATTCTGAGTATTGACCGCGTTGACGATGTCGAGCGGCGTCAGACCTCGGGACAGGAGCTTGTCGGGATCGATGTCCACCATGATCTGTCGGTACTTTCCGCCGGCAGGCGTGGGCAGGGTGACACCGGGAACGGGCGCAAGCTGCTGCCGGACACGGTAGATGCCGAAGTCATAGAGTTGCTGCTCGTTGAGACTGTCAGAATTCAGGCTGAGCTGCAGCACGGGAACGCTCGACGCATTGAACTGCACGACGATCGGCGGCTGGATGCCCGGCGGCATCAACGCACGAATGGAGTTGGTTGCGGAGACGATCTGCGCGATTGCCAGGTCGAGATTGACATCGGGCTGGAAATAGATCTTCTGCACCGACAGACCGTTGAGGGTCTGAGACTCCATGTTCTTGATGCCGTTGACGTTGGCGCTGATGGAATACTGGCTATAGGTACTGACGCGCTGCTCCATCTCCGGGGTGGATAGACCGGTGTACTGCCATATGACCGTCACCACAGGGATCCGGATCTCCGGGAAGATGTCCGTCGGCATCGACCACAGCGCCGCACCGCCTAGAAACAGGATCAGTGCCGCCACCACGTAGAAGGTGTGCGGGAACCGCAGTGCAAATCGAACAATTCCCATTCTTGATCCCTGCGCCGCTGTCGGCTGAGAAAACACGGCGAGACACGAAGTCGCCAGGCAGCCCCGCTCAACCAAGTTGGGATTTGAGCGCAATAACATGAAATGACGAAGCTATCGCGCGACTTCACCTTTTAGTCAGGTTTCGAGCAGCCGTGATCGGCTGCCGGTTCCTATTCACTTCGAGATGAGCATGCGCACACCGGAGCTGGGTACGCGATGTCCGTGCGCCTCACGCAGCGATTGCTTCGCTGCCTGCCCTGGCCGCTAGTATCGTCGCGCGCTTGACCTTGGCGAACGCGCTTGCCTCGATCTGCCGCACCCGTTCGCTCGAGATCGATAGCTCGCAGCTCAGCTGCTCGAGCGTCAACGGTTGCTCTGCAAGCCGTCTCGCTTCGAACACGCGCCGCTCACGACCCGTCAAGACCTCCAGCGCAGCGCGCAAGGCCCTTGACCTGCGTGTCGCTTCGTCGTGCTCCACGACAATCTCCTCTGCGTCCGGAGACTCATCGACGAGCGTCGCTTCCCATTCAGCCGATCCATCGCCGTCACCAGCCCGGGTATGCAGGGAGAGATCGCCACAGAGCCGGCTATCCATCTCAGTCACGTCGCGAACGGTCACCTCGAGCTTTTCCGCAATGACTTGCGCCATGTCGGGCGTCAGGGCTGCCGTCTCGCCCGCGAGCTTCCTAATTTCACCGCGCAGCCGGAAAAACAGCTTCTTTTGCGCGGCCGTCGTGCCGATCTTGACCAGAGACCATGAGCGCAAGATGTATTCGTGGACAGTCGCTTTGATCCACCAGATCGCATAGCTCGAAAACCGCGCACCGTGTCCCGGTTCGAAACGGGAGGCGGCAATCACCAGCCCCAAATTGGCTTCCGCGATCAGGTCGGCGATCGGAAGACCGTACCCCTTGTAGCCCCGTGCGACCTTGGCGGCGAGGCGAAGATGGCTCGTGACCAGCTCGTCAGTCGCGCTTTTGTCGCGCCGCTCCTGCCAACGCCGCGCGAGCTGCTGCTCCCGGCTACGCTCGAGCAGATCGAAGCGCTTGATGGCTGCCGAATAGGCGAGAATTCCAGCCGATTGCAGAGCTGGCACTCCGGTGACATTGGCGGTGGCATTTTGAGCCTGCATTTCCTGCTCCTACGTTGGGTCCGGCACCTCGACTGTAGGAAGACCGCGGCTGGAGCGGCCACTAAATTGGGCTTCAGAAATCTGAATTTGGGTTTAACCGGCCGGCGCGCGTCTCCTTCGCCGAACCTTAAATCCAGTTTTAATTGAGCTGATCGATTCCCCTTGGCATCTTCAGGCGAGCAACACGCACTGGTCCGCGTGACACCGATCACATTAGCTTGCCATGGAGTTCGATGTGCCCTTGTTTTCCCGAGGTTTCGTACGCAGACGCGCTATCTCGCTGGCAACCAGCCTATCGGTCATGGCGACATCCTTCGCCCTCGCGCAGGATCCGAAGCACGGTTCTGAGGCCCGCAGGACGACCGGCGCGGACGAGCAGCAGTTTCTGTTCGAGATCGATCTTGCGATGAGCAACATGAACCGCAGCATGCTGACGACGCCGACCGACGACATCGACCGCGATTTCGTCAATGTGATGGTCCCTCACCATCAGGGCGCGATCGACATGGCGCGTGCGGAGATCAAGTACGGCCGCAACGACGCACTTCGGCAGCTCGCAAAGCGAATGGTGAGCGAGCAGGAGGAGGAAATCTCCTCTCTGAGCCACGCGCTGCCGGCCGTCGTCAGTTTAGCGCCGTCGACGGGCGCCGAGATCGCCTCGCACGCACCGAAATGACGGCATCTCGCCACACGTGAAGACCTGACAGCATACCTTAGCCCGGAGCGACTCAAGATGTCCGTCCAGCCCCACGATCCCCTTCGGCAGTTTTTCGCGCATTCCGCCCCAAGCGGGAACGAAGCCGGACGTTCGGCTTCCATTGCAAGTGGTCACCTGTCGACTCCGCAGTCGACCCACCCTGAGATCGGGTTCGGAGATGAAGTCGTTCAGTCGCTGTTCGAGGCCCTAAAGGTCGCTACGCACAACAATGACCGTCAATGTATGGAATCGCTTCGGCTCGCGATTGCAGTCAGGAAGTTTGGTCTACGGACTGCCGTGGAGGGGACCGATCGAGTCTCCGTTCGGGGCCGCCATATCGAGGGGCTGCAGAAATGGCGGCTCAAACGCGTCATTGACTACATCGATGCCGACATGTCCTCGAAGATCAACTCGCGTGATCTGGCTGCGGTCGCCGGACTTAGCCGCATGCACTTCGCCTCTCAATTCCGTGTGGCCACAGGCCTGCGCCCGCACGAATTCCTGTTGCAGCGGCGTATTCGGCGAGCCGCGGAGTTAATGAGGGACACCACGATGCCGATCATCGAGATCGCGCTCTCGGTCGGCTTCCAGACCCAAGCGCACTTTACCACCGTGTTCAAGCAGTTCACGGGATGCACTCCCCGGATCTGGCGCGTCGGAAATCACATGCTCCCGCGATCCGAACTCGAGGAGGCCGCCGCAGAGCTTCCGTGACGGCAGGGCCCGATCTCCAGAGATGAACCGGTCGACGGCAGCTGAAAGCGGCGCCGTCGACTTCGACTGCGCGCCCTGCGAGCCGACCGCTTTGCTGCCCGGTAATGGGCGGGGGCATCAGCTCAGGGCCTGGTGAACGCCGGACCGCCTCTCGAACTCAGGGACATTCACGATCCCTCGGCGGTGGGTTCCGGCACCGATCTTTCTAAGATCATTCCACGCCTCGATCTCGAAGAATACGCTCTTCGAGTCGACGCTTTTGACACGCGCAAGCGCGCGTACTCGACCGCCGATCGGCGTGGCCGCCAGATGCCGAATATCGACCGACATGCCGACACTGACGTAGCCCGGGGGCAAAGCGGCTGCGACCGCGAAGCCAGCGGCCATTTCCATGTGCAGAATCATCATCGGGGTCGCATAGACCTGTGGCATACCCGGAACGAAATGCCCAACCGTCATATCGGCGGTGACGACAATCGACACTGCAGCAGCCATGCCGATGGCAAGGTTTGTGCTCGGTTCCATCGATACAAACTCCTCTGATCGCATTTCGCCAACTCCCTTCAGCTGTCGATCGACGGGGTTGCAATCGCGCACGCCGCGTCTTCGGGCTGGAACGGACCAGCGAACAGCGGATGAGGCGCGAAGAGCAACGCGATCAGCAGGCGCGAAACGCCGTCTTCGCTGCCGGCGGTCGGCAACGCCAGCATCACACACTCCCAAATGCCGCCGCGAACGGCCCAGATCGCGTTTTCAGCGGCCGGTGCCCTCGACGTCATTGCCCTCACGCAGATCCGCCGCAGCTGACCGCGGCTCGGCTGTGGCAGCTCTGATAGGCGCCGGTTTCGCTGATTGCCTCCGCAAAGCATGCCAATCTCTGCGCCCCATCTGGAGACGACGAAATCGGCACCATGGTCGACCACAGTAACTTCAGCGAGATTGGCCTCGAACGCACCAAACTCCGCAAGATCGGTTGGCGCATCCGCGCGATCGTCGTAGCGTATGATCCCACCGAGCCATTTCCCGAGGATCCAGACCGACGCCTTGTGCAGCTCATTTTGCATTGTGCTCTAATCCTGATGCGAGGACTCGTCCGTCACGTTGGCGCTGGTGCGCTCGATCCGGACCGGGATGCCTTTGGAAGACGGTGTGAAGCTGAGAGGATCGTGCGCATAGAGCGGCACCAGCGGATTTGTCTCCGGGTAGTAGGCCGCGCAGCAGCCGTTCGGAAACGAATATTCTACGACGCCGAAGTTGCGCACCCGCCGCTCTCTTCCGTCCGCCGAGACGGTCACTAGATCGACGCGATCGCCGTCCGCGAGCCCGCGCTTGTCCATCTCGAGCTGATTGAGAAACACGATGTCGCGCTGGCCATAGACGCCCCGATAGCGATCGGACAGCGAATAGAGCGTGGTATTGTACTGATCATGGCTGCGGATTGTGCTTAGCCAGAGCGTCCCGGGATGATCGTCGTTCGGATCTTCGCCAAGGCCATCGAACACCAGAAAATTGGCCTTGCCGCTCGGGGTCGCCCAGATGCGCTCGCGCGCGGTCGAGACGAGATGGAAGCCGCCGGGCACGCGAATTCGCTCGTTGTAGGCCTGGAATATCGGAAGCACGGCCTCGATGGCCTCGCGAATGCGACCATAGTCGGCGACGAAGCCGCCCCAATCGATGACGGAGGACTGCCCGAGAGTGGCCCGGGCCATCCCGGCAACGATCGCGGGCTCGCTGAGAAGGTGCTCAGACGCGGGCTGGTTGCGGCCAGCCGACGCATGCACCATCGACATGGAGTCCTCCACCGTGATGGACTGCGGCCCAGTCGCCTGAATGTCTATCTCCGTGCGGCCGAGGCAGGGCAGGATCAGGGCATCGCGCCCGTGGACCAGGTGACTGCGGTTGAGTTTGGTCGAGATGTGGACCGTGAGATCGAGTCGCCTGAGTGCATCTTGCGTCAGCCGCCAATCGGGAATGGCTGCTGCAAAGTTGCCGCCCATCGCGATGAACACCTTGGCATCCCCGCGGATCATCGCTTCGAGCGCCGTGACGACGTTGTGACCGTGCGCACGAGGTGCCTTGAAACCAAAGCAGGATTCCAGCCGGTCGAGAAATTCTCCGGACGGAGCTTCGGTGATTCCGACCGTGCGATCTCCCTGCACGTTGGAATGGCCACGGACTGGGCAGATGCCTGCGCCTTCACGGCCGATGTGGCCGCGAAGGAGAGCAAGATTCGCCAATTGCTGAACGTTCTGGGCGCCGCGCCGATGCTGGGTGATGCCCATGCCATAGACGATGATCGCGCGCTCGGCTTTCATGTAGGCCCGCGCGGCATATTCGATGTCCTCGCGGCTGAGCCCCGAGCAACGCTCGATATCGGCCCATTGCGTCGCTCTCAGGTCACTTACCAGATCATCAAGGCCGTGGGTGTGGTCATGGATGAAATCCCAGTCCAGAACGGCCGGCTCGCCCCTCGCCAGCGCCGCGGCGTCTTCGTCGACCAGAGCCTTCATGAGGCCCTTGATCACGGCGACGTCACCGCCGACCCGCACCTGGTAGAGCCGCGAGCTGATCTCGGTCGAGCTGAACGTCGCCATCTCGATCGGGCTCTGCGGGGCCTGGAACCGTACCAGGGCACGTTCACGGAACGGATTGAACGAGATGATCGAAGCGCCGCGCCGGGCCGCATCGCGCAAATTGGTCATCATGCGCGGGCTGTTGGTCCCGGGGTTCTGGCCAAAGATGAAGATGCAGTCCGCCTTGTCGAAATCCTCCAGCAGGACCGTGCCCTTGCCCACGCCGATGGACTGCGGCAAGCCCACGCTCGTCGCCTCGTGACACATGTTCGAGCAGTCGGGGAAATTGTTGGTGCCGTACTCCCGCACGAAGAGTTGATACAGAAAGGCGGCTTCGTTCGAGGTGCGGCCGGAGGTGTAGAACTCCGCCATGTTCGGGTCGGGCAGCGCCTTCAGATGGCGGCCGATGATCGAGAACGCCTCGTTCCAGCTCACCGGAAGGTAGCGGTCCGTTGCTCCATCATAGGCCATCGGATGCGTGAGACGGCCGGCCATCTCGAGATCGTAGTCACTCCAGGCGGCGAGTTCGGCCACCGAATGCTCTGCGAAGAACTCTGGCGTGCAACGCCTTGCGGTCGCTTCCCACGCCACGGCCTTCGCACCGTTCTCGCAGAACTCGAATGACGAGGTGTGCTTCGGATCGGGCCAGGCACAGCCGGGACAGTCGAACCCTTCGGGCTGGTTCATGCATCGGAGCGTATTCGCGCCCTTGATCGGAATTCGCTGTTCGATCAGGTGTTCGCTGAGGGCCTTGAGCGCACCCCACCCGCCGGCCGGATGATGATAGGGGTGAATTTCCTTTCGTTCCGACATCGCGAAAACCTCTGCGCCTACCGATACGAAACAGTTGTGATTCCAGCCGCGGATTTTCTTTCGAGATTGCCGGATCGTGCCAGCGCGACAGACCAAAGGGCCCGATCGGAGAAATGCCGTAGTGCATTTTTGATAGGCTGACGTCCTCTCTGGATTGGCTCGCGGCGGGGCCTTCCTAACTCCACGGGGAGAGACCGCCATTGACGGCTCTGCAGTGCAATCCGATTGGAGATACGACCATGATTTCGAGACGAAACCTGCTGGCGGCCTCGGCAATGGGTGCGGCAATGACAGTGTCCGCGGCGAAGGCCGGCTCCTTCGGCAATCCGGACGAGCCCCCCCAGGGCGCCGTCAACGCGAAGGGCCCGGGAAATCTCCGCGATCCGGGCCCGCAGAGTGAGGTTCTGGGCGATCAATTTCCTTCCGCGCAATCTCCCCCGGCCACCGATGTCGGCGGCATGCCGACACCGTGGGCCTCCTTCAACAACGCAACGAAACGCATCCAGAATGGCGGATGGGCGCGCCAGGTCACAGTTGCTGATTTTGCCATTTCCAAGGAGATCTCCGGCGTCAATATGCGCCTGACCGCCGGCGGCATCCGCGAGCTGCATTGGCACCAGGCCGCCGAGTGGGCCATCATGACCTATGGCACCTGCCGTGTGACGGTGTTCGATGCGCACGGTCGTCCCTATGTAGCGGACGTCAAGGAAGGCGATCTCTGGTATTTCCCGCCGGGCGCGCCGCATTCACTGCAGGGCCTGGGCCCGGATGGATGCGAATTCGTGATCTGCTTCGATGATGGGCATGCCGACGAATTCAACACCTTGCTCGTCTCGGACTGGTTCGCTCACACACCCCCCGAGATCCTGGCCAAGAACTTCGGCGTTCCGGCCGACACATTCGCAAAGATCCCGCTGCACAATCTCTGGATTTTCCAGGGCTCGGTGCCCGAGGACCTTGCCGGCGATCGCGCCGCAATTCAGAAGGACG
The DNA here is from genome assembly GCF_024519875.1 of Bradyrhizobium sp. Bra64. NCBI lineage: Bacteria > Pseudomonadati > Pseudomonadota > Alphaproteobacteria > Hyphomicrobiales > Nitrobacteraceae > Bradyrhizobium > Bradyrhizobium sp. Bra64. The sequence continues at coordinate 77,233 of NZ_JALJRD010000008.1, forward strand.
CGCCCGTCGCCACCCATCCCTTCATCTTCCCGCTCGGATCATCCCAGCCATTCAAATCGTCTGATACGGGAAGCATCCAGATCGCCGACAGCAGCAATTTCAAGGTTTCAACGGCAGTGTCGGCCGCGCTGGTCACGGTTCGTCCCGGCGGCGTAAGGGAGATGCACTGGCACCCCAATGCGGACGAGTGGCAGTACTATCTCAAGGGCAAGGCGCGCATGACCGTGTTCGACACCGGCCCGAACGCGCTGACGATGGACTTCAATGCCGGCGACATTGGCTATGTCCGGCGCAACCTCGGCCATTATGTCGAGAACGTCGGCGATACCGATCTCCAGTTCATCGGAGTCTTTCGCGCGCCGCACTACGAGGAAGTCTCCCTCTCCAACTGGCTCGCGCACACGCCGCCGAAGCTCGTGGCGCAGCATCTCAATGTAGATGAGGCCACGATCGCGAGCTGGCCCGACAATGCGCCGGGTGTGATGCCGAAGCGGTAAGGCGGGCACGTCGTACGATCGGTGGTGGATGCCTAACATGGCGCAAGCCACCGATTCCTCCGTATTCCTGCGTCCAGCACGGCGCTGGCCAACATCGACGGACCTTTGGCCGACATCGACGGACCTCGTTCGTTGTGGCCAATCGGTGTGACTTCTAGTTTTCCGTCCATGGCCGCTCAAATCCGGAGAGCTACGATGTACCAACTTCACTACTTCCCCAGCAACGCCAACGCCGCGCCTCATATGGTGCTCGAAGAGATCGGCCACGAGTACGAGCTCGTACTCGTGGACCGCGCCAACAATACCCAGAAGTCGGAAGAATATCTGAAGATCAATCCGAACGGTCGCATTCCCACCCTGGTTGACGGCGAACTCGTGATGTTCGAGGCCGCCGCGATCGTTCTCCACCTGGTCGATCAACATCCGCAGGCGGGCCTTGCGCCGAAAGTCGGTACGCCTGAACGTGCCAAGTTCTACCAATGGATCACCTTCCTGACGAACTCGCTGCAGGAAGAGCTGATGATCTGGCAGTACCCCGACCGTCTGACGGGCACCGATGCCGCCGCGACCGAGATCGTCAGAAGAGGCGCGGAGAAGCGCGCAGGCGCCTACCTCGACGTGATCGATCGGCACTTGAAAGCGAACGGCCCCCTCTTCCTGGGGGACAAGCTGAGCGCCGTCGACTTCTACCTCGTGATGCTCTCCCGCTGGGCTCGCCCGATGTCCAATCCGCCCCGTTCGCGACCGAGCATCGCGCGGCTGCTCGACATGGTTGGCGCCCTGCCCGCAGTCCGCCGTGCCTATGAGCGTGAAGGCGTTACCGGCGAAATCTGCTGAACACGACGATTGTGTCGCGCCCCATTTGTCCAATCTCGAAAAGGATCGCTGCAATGACAACGCAATTCAGGAGCCGGAACATGCCGGAGCGAATGGATCTTCCCTTCGTGGGCCTGGCCACCTTTGCCGGCCAGCCCGCCTGCACCGACTGGGACAAGCTCGACGGCGCCGATGTCGCCGTCCTAGGCATCCCCATCGATACGGCCTCGAGCTACCGCGTCGGCACACGCTTCGGGCCGCGCGCGATTCGCGAAATGTCCATGTTCCACGGCTTTGGCCGGGACGGCGTCTTCGATTTCGAGGACGAGGTCACCTATCTCAGCGCCGAAGAGGTCAAGATCGTCGACGCCGGCGACAGCGACGTCATCTACGCCGATACGAAGCGCAGCCTGGCCAATGCCGAGCTGGCGGTTCGGGCGCTGCTCGACGCCAAGACGATGCCGTACATCCTGGGCGGCGATCACGCCATCACCATGGCGACGGTTGCTGCGTACTCGAACGAGAAGCCGATCCACATCGTCCACCTCGATGCGCATTTCGACTTCATCGACGAGCGCAATGGCATCAGCTGGGGGCATGGCAGCCCGATGCGCCGTGCCTCGGAGATGGCGCATGTGAAGGGCATCACGACGCTCGGCCCGCATAACATGGCCTCCGTGAGCAGGAAGGACTACGAGGCGGCGAAGGCCTACGGCACGCACGTCGTCCCGCTGCGCAGGTTCCGATCGATCGGTGCCGCTGCGGCTCTCGCCCACATCCCGGACGGAGAGCGGGTCTACGTCTCGATCGACATCGACAGTTTCGATCCCTCGATCGCGCCGGGCACCGCCACGATCAGTCACGGCGGCTTCACCTACTACGAGGCCAAGGACCTTCTCAGGGAGGTCGCGCGGCGCTTCGAGGTGGTCGGCGCCGACTTCGTTGAGGTCTCGCCCCCCTACGACCCGTCGGGAATCACGTCGCTGCTCGCGGCGCGGACCAGTCTCGATTTCATCGGCTCGATCTTCCACGAGCGCGTGAGACAGCGAAGCTGACGACGCCTTCGCTTTGCCGGCCGGGCCTTCGCGCGCGCTGGCCATCAAACTGGATTGCGAGGTCGTGCCTCTCAATCCGAAAACATGCTGGTCACTCACCCATCAAGGGTTGGGTGGCGAGTCTTTCTTCAACACCGATCACAGGAAAGCCCAATGAACGACAAGACTGACAGACCGTTTCTGACCCACGCGTCCGGCGCGCCGGTCTCGGATAACGTCAACATACAGACCGCCGGGCCGCGCGGGCCGGCGCTGCTTCAGGACGTCTGGCTGATAGAGAAGCTCGCGCATTTCGACCGGGAAGTCATTCCGGAGCGACGAATGCACGCCAAAGGTTCGGGCGCCCACGGCACATTCACGGTCACCCACGACATCACCCGCTATACCAAGGCCGCGATCTTCTCCCAAATCGGCAAGCAGACGCCGATGTTCGCGCGGTTCTCGACCGTCGCCGGCGAGCGCGGCGCGGCGGACGCCGAGCGCGACATCCGCGGATTTTCGCTCAAATTCTATACCGAAGAAGGCAACTGGGACATGGTCGGCAACAACACGCCGGTCTTCTTCTTCCGCGATCCGCTGCGCTTTCCCGATCTGAACCACGCCATCAAGCGCGATCCCTATACGGGGATGCGGAGCGCCGACAACAACTGGGACTTCTGGACGCTGCTCCCCGAGGCGCTGCACCAGGTCACCGTCGTCATGAGCGAGCGTGGCATCCCCCGGAGCTACCGTCACATGCACGGCTTCGGTAGTCACACCTACAGCCTGCTCAACGCGAACAATGAGCGCGTCTGGGTGAAGTTTCACTTCCGCACCCAGCAGGGTATTCAGAACCTGACTGACGGAGAAGCAGAGGCCCTGGTGGGCAAGGATCGCGAAAGCCACCAGCGCGACCTCTTCGGCAGCATCGAGCAAGGCGAGTTTCCGCGCTGGACTCTGTGCATCCAGGTGATGACGGACGAGCAGGCGACGAAGTTTGCCTTCAATCCGTTCGATCTCACCAAGGTCTGGGCGAAGGCCGACTATCCGCTCATCGAGGTGGGCTATTTCGAGCTCAATCGGAACCCGGAAAACGTCTTTGCCGAAGTCGAGCAGGCCGCGTTCTCGCCCGCCAATATCGTGCCGGGTATCGGTTACTCGCCGGACAAGATGCTCCAGGCGCGCTTGTTCTCCTATGGAGACGCGCAGCGCTACCGGCTCGGTGTCAACCATCATCACATACCGGTCAACGCACCGAAATGCCCGTTCCATAGCTATCACCGCGACGGTGCAATGCGGACTGACGGAAATCTTGGCCGCACGCCGACGTACTGGCCAAATAGCCGTGGCGAATGGACGGACCGGCCCCAGTTGAACGAGCCGCCGCTCGAGATCACCGGCGCTGCCGCGCATTGGGATCACCGCGTGGACGACGATCACTGGCAGCAGCCGGGCAATCTATTCCGGAAGATGACCGCGGCGCAGAAGCAGACGCTGTTCGACAACACCGCACGCCAGGTGGGCCAGGCCGCAAGGCATATCCAGGAACGCCACGTCGCCAACTGCGCCAAGGGGGACCCGGCCTACGGCAAGGGGGTTGCCGACGCGCTGGCCAGGTTCGCCGAGGGCAAGCTCTAGCCATCGTCAGAAGGTGGCGAGACCTTGATGAAGCCAGTCGCCCGCGCCGATCGGCGCGGGCGCAGCAAGCTCTCAGGAGGAGCTGAGGATGTTCGACTACATTGGCCGCTTTGAGCACGCCAACAGCGCGCTCAAGCACGAGCAGCGATATCGTGTGTTCGCCGACCTGGAACGCCGGGCGAGAACGCCTCATTGTGACGTTCCAGTCGCGCTTCGGTCGCGCAGAATGGTTGAAACCGTATACGGATGAGACCATAAAGTCACGCGGCGAAAGGCGCGAAGCGGATCGCGGCCGTAACCCTAGGCTTCTCGGCCGATTGTCTCGATATGATCGAAGAAATCGACAGCGAGAACGCGACCTACTTCTTTGCCGAAGGCGGCGAGGCGTTCGCTCGGATCGATTGTCTGAACGATAGCAGAATGGGAATGAGTGCGATCGAGGCGATCGTGCGCCGGGAATTGAGCGGCTGGATTTGATGCTACGGGCTGAGGCGATCCGCGGGACGCCGACGTCTCCGACGGAGAGGACGAGATGCCTGGCACGCAAATAGCGATCGTCGTTCCGCAGCACGCGCAGTCTCTGGATATTTCCGGTCCTCTTGACGCCTTTCTGGAGGCCAATCGGCAGGCCCCGACCAGATGCAACTACAGTGTGCGCCTGTTATCGGCTGGCGCGGATCGGTCCGTCACGGCTGGAGCCATGTCGATCATGACCCATGGCTCCATCCTTGAGGACGAGCAGCCGATCGATACACTGCTGGTCGCCGGCACGCCCGAATACGCTCAGGCCTATACGGAATCCGCGCTGCATGCCTGGTTGCGACGGCGTGCGTCGAGCAGCCGCCGCTACGGCTCGGTCTGCACGGGCGCCTTCTTTCTCGGCGCCGCCGGATTGCTCGACGGCTTCAACGTGACGACGCATTGGCAGCATGCCGCCGAACTGGCGGAGAGATTTCCGGCCGCCAACGTCGTGCCGGATCAGATCTTCGTGCAGGATGGTGCGCTATGGACCTCGGCCGGCGTCACGGCCGGGATCGACCTCGCGCTGAAGCTGATCGAGGAGGATCACGGACACGACGTCTCGCTCTCCGTTGCGCGTCGCCTGGTCGTCTTCTTGAAGCGCCCCGGGGGCCAGTCGCAATTCAGCGCCCATCTCGCCGCACAGGTTGCGACCGAAGGGCGCATCCAAGCGATCCAGCGCTGGATCATCGATCATTTGCCCCTCGACCTGACGGTGAAGACGCTTGCCTCGCGGGCCGCGATGAGCGTGCGCAACTTCACCCGCGTCTTCCAGGAGGAGGCGGGAATGACGCCGGCCGACTTCGTCGAGATGGCGCGCGTGGATTCGGCGCGGCGTCTGCTCGAGGATACCGACAAGCCGCTGCAACGCGTCGCATCGAGCTGCGGCTTTGCAAATCCCGACGTGATGCGCCGAGCCTTTCTAAGACGCATTGGCACCGGTCCCAGCGAGTATCGCGAGCGCTTCCGCGGGTAAGGCCGCTCCACCGGCAATCCAACCGGTCAACTTTCTGCCCCCCGGAAGAGGGGATGAAATTGCACCTCTGCTTCGCCGTGTTGGCGTCGAGACGCTCGAGGCCCCGTTGGAGTGCATGAACGCGAGAGCCGACATTCACCGTGACAACAAGGCCAAACCAGCCAGAGTTACAAACATTACAATCCAGGTGACAAGCAGGTCTATCGGCATCTTTGATCGCTTCGGTTCATCCGCTTCAACGAAAGCGATCTCACAATTCGCGCTCCATGTGTCAGGGGCGCATGGTCCCGATGTAGGTAGGCAGCACGAGCTGATTGACCGCGCACGATTGCGAGAGCGGATCGCCAGGGAAGGCCTCGCCGCGGTCAATAATGTCCCGCCGTGCCCCCGACCTTGCCTCTGAACACCCGATACCCGATCGCGACATACAGCACCATCAGGGGAAAGACGAAGAGGCCCTCGCCCCAGAACATGAATGCCAGACTGGCACGAGGCGCCGCAGCCTCGTCGATCGTGATGGCAAACGGGATCATGTAAGGCCAGAAGGACAGCGCCAGCGTACCAAACGCCGCGACAAAGATGACGGCGACGGCGGCGAACGGCCAGCGATCGTTGTGATGGAGGATGCTGCTGGCCAGCACGACCGCAGCCATGGCGCCGACGGCTGGAAACACGAACAGATAGGGCCGATCGAGCCAGCGATGCATGATCGGAAGGTTCTCGATCAGGGCGTGCGCGAAGACGATGATCAGAAACGCCAGGACGGCGAGCGCCAGCCCGGGAATCTGGCGACGAGCCCTGTCACGGACGCCCAACTCGCACTTTTGCACCAGCCAGCTGGCGCCCAGAAGAGCGTAGCCCAGACACAGCCCGATGCCGCACAACACGGAGAACGAGCTCAGCCAGCCCAAAACGCCGCCGACATAGACCCCGTCGGAGAACTTCAGGCCTTGCACCAGGGCTCCGACCGTCGCGCCCTGCATGAAGCTCGCGGCCAACGACCCGCCCACGAAGCTCACGTCCCAGATCCAGCGAAACTTCGGCGCCGCCCTGTGGCGAAACTCAAAGGCAACGCCGCGCAGGATCAGCCCAAGCAGCATGATGATGACCGGCAGATAGAAGGCCGACAGCAAGGTCGCATAGACGAGAGGAAACGCGCCCCACAGGATCACGCCGGCAACGACGAGCCAGGTCTCATTGCCGTCCCAGACCGGCGCGACAGTGTCGAGCATCGTGTCGCGATCCCCCTCGCTGCCGGCGAGCGCGAACAACATGCCAACCCCGAGATCGAATCCGTCGAGCAGCAGATAGATCGATATGCTGATGGCAAGAAGAGCAACCCAGAACAAGACCATCTCTATTCTCCTGCGCTCTGAATGAGTTCCGCGTCGGCGAGCGACATCGGACGGTTTGGAGAGGTGCCATGCGGCGGCTTGAAGACGAGGCGCGCCGGACCGGTCCGCAAGAGCCGATAGATGTAGAATGTGCCGAACGAGAAGATGAAGAGATAAACCGCGCCGAACAGCAGGAGCGAGGTCATCGCCGCCGGCGCCGTCAGGAACGGCGTCACGGCGTCCGCCGTCCGCAGCAATCCGTAGATCGCCCAGGGCTGTCGTCCGACCTCGGCAACATACCAGCCGGTCAGAATGGCGATGAACGGAAGCGGAAAACTGAGAAAGATTGCCCAGAGCATGAGGCGGTTCCGGCGCAGGCGCCGCTTGATGCTCAGATAGGATCCGAACCACGCGATCGCGAGCATGATCAGCCCGCAGCCGACCATGATGCGGAACGTCACGAACGGTATCAGCACCGGCGGGCGATCCTGCGGCGCGAAATCTGCCAAGCCCACTTCTTTCGAGGTCAGGCTCGAGCTGGCGATGATGCTTCCGAGAATCGGCACCTTGATCTCGTATTTGTTGCTTTCAGTCGCCGGATCGGGCAGCCCGATCACCACTTCGCTCGCAGGCTGCTCGTCGTGCCAGCGGCCCTCGATGGCCGCGAACTTGACCGGCTGGTGGTCATGAACGTAATCGCCGACCAGATGGCCGAACACGAGCTGCACGGGAATCAAGAGTGCTGCGAGGAACAGTCCCATCCGCAGCATCACCCTGGACTCGGCGTAATTGTCGCCACGCAGCACGTACCATGCACCGGTCGCGGCAACGCAGAATGTCCCCGTGAGATAGGCCGCCAGCAGCATGTGCGGAAAGCGCGACCATACGACCGAATTGAAGATGATCTTCGTCCAATCGTCCGGCACGAAGTAGCCGTTCTGTAGGACGTAGCCGACCGGCACCTGCATCCAGCTGTTGTTGACCATGATCCAGAAGGCGGACAACGTGGTCCCGAGCGACACCATCGCGATCGAGAACAAATAGAACCATGGCGGCACTCGCTTGCGTCCGAACACGAGGACTCCGAAGAAGCTGGCCTCCAGCATGAACGCCGTGAAGGTCTCGTAGGAGAGAAGCGGACCTTGGATAGGTCCCGACATCTTCGCCAGAACGCTCCAGTTCGTTCCGAACTGGAATCCCATCACGACTCCTGAGACGACGCCCATACCGAAGGTGATGCCGAAGATCTTGAGCCAGAATTCGAACAGCGCCTGATAGACCGGACGGCCGGTTCGCATGTGCATTGCTTCGAGGACGGTCAGCCAGGCCGCAAGACCGATCGTGAAGGCCGGGAAGATGATGTGAAATGAGATGGTGAAGCCAAACTGTATCCGCGACAGCAGAAGCGCCGTTGCATCCATGTGAACTATCCTTTTCCCCTCACGGGCCTCGCCTTGATCCCGCCTTGATGCAGGTAGGAGCCGCTTCATCGCGGCCTTTTCCGCAGCGAACGGATTTTGCGCATTTGCACGCGGAGCCGATCCGTGACGGCCGCGTGATCCCGTGGGCGCGAGGGCCTTTCAGGCCGCGACAGTCGGGAAGTCGGAAAAGATCAGGCGATCGGGATGGGTAAAGACCTCATATCCGTCTGAACGGGCGACCGCGATCAGCGTGATGCCCGCCTGCTCAGCTGTCTCAACTGCAAGCGAGGTCGGTGCCGAGACCGCGACGAGCACAGGAGCGCCGATTCGCGCGGTTTTCTGCACCATCTCGACCGACACGCGGCTTGTCAGAAGGACCGCACCACCTGCCCGCACCATGTTCTCTCGCATGAGCGCACCGGCGAGCTTGTCGAGTGCGTTGTGACGGCCAACATCCTCCCGCACCAGACCTATGCCTTTATGCGGTTGCCAGAAGGCGGCGGCGTGCACGCCCCGTGTCTTCTGATTGAGTTCTTGCAAGGGCGCCAGCGCGCTCATGGCGTTCAACAGGTCGCGCGCGCGAAAGGCCGCTGTGCTTGATACATGCCGTGGCGCGGGACAGGCCTGCTCCAGGCTTTCGATCCCGCATAATCCGCAGCCGACCGGACCGATCATGGCCCGGCGACGCGCCGAGAGTTCGTCCGACCGGTATCGGACCAGCCACATTTGAACCTCGATCCCGAGGCTGCTGTCCACGATCTCGATGCTGGCAATCTCATCCGCCTGCTCGATGATCCCTTCCGTCAGGGCAAAGCCAACTCCGAAATCCTCAAGATCGGCCGGCGTGGCCATCATCACGGCGTTGGTAGATCCGCCGAAGGTGAGCGCAATCGCCCTCTCCTCGGCCACATATCTCGACGAAGGCGTGGGGTTTCCACCGCGCCAGAGAAGCTTCGCACGCTGCCGAAGCGGGCCATCGCTGATCATTGCTGCTCCTTCCAGGTACCGTACCCGTTCAGATAGCCTCTCCTCCCGACGGATGTTTTCTGTACCGCGATCGCATTTTCTTGAACGCACGACAGCGCCTCTGGGGAGATCGATTCGCCCTTGCACCGTGCGAATTCGAAAGATCGTTCGGTGATCGACGACGATATCTTAGGCAAGCCCAATCAGGCCGGTAGGGCCGCGTGAACATTCTTGGGCTTGAGGACAGCGAACTCAATGCACGGAGCGCAGGAGCATGAATAAGCCAGAAAGTACTGGTCTCGCCGATCGACCACGGGCAGGTGCACTCAGACGACCTATTCACCAGATCCTGGTGCCATTCCCAGTCGCTTACTTTGCGGCGGCATTCGCGACTGACCTGGCCTATTGGAGGACCGCCGAAGTGATGTGGTACCGGTTTTCCGTCTGGCTGATCGCGGGGGGACTTGTCATGGCTGCGCTTGTCGCGCTGGCCGCGATCGTCGATCTCTTTCGTAACCAAAGACCGGCATGGATCCACGCACTTGCCTATGCGGCCGCAGTCGTGCTGTCCATTCTTAATGTCCTTGTCCATAGCCGGGACGGCTATACCGCGGTCGTACCCATGGGGCTAACCCTCTCGGGTGTCGTCCTCGTTGTTCTGCTTTTCGCGATCTCCCCCGGCTGGACGTTGACCCATCGCTATCGCATCGGAGCAAAGGCATGACCGAAGTCAGGACGAACTTGCCGCGGGTTGCTGCCATCCTGGCTGCTGTCGCCGGATTGGGTCTGGCCGGCTGCAACGACACCGGAGGTGACCCGAAGCTGCAGATCGGCGCAAATCCCGTGCTGCCCCCGCTGCATCAATATCTGCTGCCACCGATCCGGATTGCGACCCCGGTGGGGTGGGGATCCGAGACCCCCAAGGTCCCGCAGGGGCTGCAGGTCCATGCGCTTGCCACAGGGCTGCAGCATCCGCGCTCGGTTTACGTCCTGCCGAACGGCGACGTGCTGGTCGTCGAGAGCAACGGTCCAAAGGCGCCGATTTTCCGTCCCAAGGATCTGGTCACCGGTGTGGTAGAGACGCTCGCCGGCGCCAAGGCGAAAGACGCCAACCGGATCACATTGCTCCGCGACACCAATGGCGATGGCATTCCCGATGTACGGACGGTGTTTCTGGATCACCTCAATTCTCCGTTCGGCGTCGCGCTGGTTGGTCACGATCTCTACGTTGCAAATACGGATGCGATCATGCGCTATCCGTATCAGGATGGGCAGACCAGCATCACCGCCAAAGGTACCAAGCTGACCGATCTGCCGGGTGGACCGATCGATCACCATTGGACGAAGAGCCTTCTGGCGAGCCCGGACGGATCCAAGCTTTATGTCGGCGTCGGGTCGAACAGCAATATTGCGGAAAACGGCATACAAGCCGAGTACGAACGCGCAGCCATCTGGGAAGTCGATCGCACCACCGGCGCTCACCGCATCTTTGCCAGCGGGACGCGCAACCCGACGGGGTTACAGTGGGAGCCGACGACCGGCAAGCTGTGGGCGATTGCCAACGAACGCGACGAGATCGGACCCGACCTGGTGCCGGACTATCTCACCTCAGTGCAGGATGGCGGGTTCTACGGCTGGCCGTACAGCTATTACGGTCAACATCTCGACCCGCGCGTTCAGCCGCAACGGCCCGATCTGGTCGCCAAAGCGATCGTGCCGGACTACGCGCTGAGCTCCCACGTGGCTCCCCTGGGATTTGCCATGTCCTCCGGCCTTGGCTTGCCCGCGAAGTATGAGAGCGGCGCCTTCGTCGGAGAGCACGGCAGCTGGGATCGAACACCCCTCAACGGCTACAAGGTGGTCTTCGTCCCGTTCAGGGATGGCAAGCCTTCCGGCCCAGCGCAGGACGTCGTCACTGGCTTCCTCGATGCGAACAACCACACCCACGGCCGGCCTGTCGGCCTCGCCATGGATCGTAGTGGCGCACTGCTGATTGCCGACGACGTCGGCAACGCGGTGTGGCGCGTCTCATCGGCTGGTGTCTCGGCTACGCCCAAACCGGCCTCGTAGCGACCGAACCGACGTGTGGTCGAGACGCCCTGGGAACAGGCCCGTCTCGCCCCTCGTGGGATAACTCTTGTCATCGAATCTAGTCGGATCAGCGCGGCGAGCGCCTATCTCGAACTCAGGGCGGATGGAGTTTGGCATGTCTCCGCGAACCAAACGACGCATCACTGTTGCGACGCTGTTTCTTGCGATCGGCGCATCGTGTCCCGCAGCCGCCTTCACACCACCATTATCCCCGAAGGGCGACGGGATGGTCCAATTCGACCGGGGCGAACTCGTCAGGTTGCGATCTGGAGGACCCATGATGACCGTCTCCGCGGTCAAGGGCGACCAGATCGAGTGCATTTGGACAGACGATAGCGCCAACCCGACGATGCCACCTTCCTGGCCGACGTGCTGCAGAAATTCTAATCGAGCTGTTTTGCAATCATCCAGGAGGCGAGAATGTTGATTACGCTGGTGGCAATTCTCTGCAACGGAGCGCTCTGCCTGGAAAAGGTCGTCACCAATAGCGAGCAATCCGGCATCACCATGAGCGCATGCGAGACCAATGCGCAGACCGGAATCGCCGATTGGCTCTCGCATGGCCCATACAGCCAGTGGAAGTTAAAGGGCTACAAGTGCGTGATTGGACCGTATACTCCGAAACGTGCGGCCTAGACGTCGCGTGTTCGCCATCTATCATGATATTATTCTGACCCGACCTATGCGACCCGGGCTATCCCCCCGTCTCGTGTTTGTTGGACCTCCCCCGGCTTTTCGCGGTGACGCCTGTCGAGAGGACTTTCCGTGACGACAAGGCCGAACGGTGTCGCGAATGACGCTAGAACAATTGCGGACGCCTCTCCGCAGGCCACAATCGAGCTCGAGCCGGCTGCCGCAATCACCGACCTCGAAACCAGACATCTGTCACGGGAGTTGGCTGGGCGCGTTCTCGTCCAGGACGTCAGTGTGCAGGTATTGGCCGGCGAGATACTCGCCATAGTTGGACCGAGCGGCGCGGGGAAGTCATCGTTCCTCCGGCTACTCAATCGTCTGGACGAGCCTACGTCCGGCACCGTCCTGCTCAAGTCGCAGGATTACCGTTCCATCATCCCACGGGAATTGCGGCGCCGGGTTGGCATGGTGATGCAGACGGCGTATCTTTTCCCAGGGACCATCGCCGCCAACATTGCGTTTGGGCCACACCAACGCGGCAAGATGCTCGCGCCGGCGCAAATCGAGGGTCTCCTGGAGCGCGTCGGCTTGCCCGGATTTGCCGATCGCGACGTCAGCAACCTCTCCGGCGGCGAAGCGCAACGCGTCGCGCTGGCGCGGACCCTTGCGAACGAGCCCGAGGTGCTGCTGCTGGATGAGCCGACCTCCGCCCTCGACGAGGCGTCAGCGCGCGGCGTCGAGGAGCTCATTCTCCGCATCGTCAGGGAACGGCGAATGACGTGCCTCATCGTCACGCACAATAGCGCCCAGGCGGAGCGGCTCGCGGGGCGGACGATGGTCATGCAAGCGGGCCGACTGGCCGCGATCGGCCCCACGGAGCAGGTTCTGCATGCTGGCTGAGCTCCAGAACAGTATCGGCGGCGACGTGTTGACTGGCCTCGCGCAGGCCGGCGGGGCGATCGCGCTGTGCGCGGCCGTCGTCGCGGTGTGTCGCTGGCAATCCGTGCATGTGGAGCGCGAGGCGGTCGTCTCGATGGCGCGCGGCCTCGTGCAGATGGTTCTGGTCGGCCTGGTACTGGCCCTGCTGCTGCACGGCCGTCTGCTGATCGGCTGCCTCATCCTCTTCATGATGGCGATCACTGCGGCGATGACGGCGGCCCAACGTCTCAAGGGAATGGCTGGTGCACTTCCGCTCTGTTTCTGGTCGATTGCCGCAGGTGCGGGCACCGTCGTCGCGGTGATGCTCGCGAACCACAGTCTTCAGCCGGATATTTCAATGCTCGTCCCGGTCGGCAGCATGATCATCGCAAACGCGATGAACGCGTGCGCACAGGCAATCGAGCGTCTCCGAGCCGAGATGCTTGCCCATGTCGGCCAGATCGAGGCGGGCCTGTCTCTCGGCGCGGAGCCCGCCGTCATCATTGCGCCCTATCTTCAGAGTGCCGTGTATGCGAGCCTTCTGCCCCGCCTCGACATGATGAAATCCCTGGGGCTGGTTTGGATCCCGGGGGTTATGGCCGGCATGGTGGTCTCGGGCGCCAGTCCGGTCTATGCGGGCATCTACCAATTCATCATCGTGGCAATGATCCTGGCCGCCTCCGGCATTACGGGTCTCGTTGCAGCGGTTCTGATGCGCTCGCGCGCGTTTTCCGCCGCGGCCCAACTCACGATTCGGCCGGCGGAGACAACGGCCTCAAGCCGCCCGTCCGGGCAAGCGCGCTGATTGAGTCATCTCCCGGGAGGTTCTTGCCGCACCCGAAAAGCCCTCCAAGCTGGCGCCAGCATCGTGCAATTGCGAAAGGCTTCGGCTCTTTGAGAGCCTAGTTCTAGCTCGAGTAGTGGCAATCCGCGAGTTGAGACGATGATCCTCCTACCCCTCATGACCGCCTGGATGTGGTTCCAAATATTGAGAGCCTCACCGTTGCCGGCATTGGCCTTGAAATCACACCATGCGCGTGGCTCACGGGACGCTCGATAGCGGCTTTTGCCAGCGGAGCCCCGGTTTGCGCCATTTCGCTGCCGTGTGCACGACAGAACCGTCGTGCGGGGTGCGCTCGATAAGCATGACGACTGCAATGCGCGAGCAATACCCGCCTGACGGAGCGGATTTCCCGTGCGTTGATGACACCGGCTCTAAGTCACATTCGGAACAGCCACCATGAACCTTGGTCCGTTGCCTGCGATATCGAAGAGCTCGCTGGCGCTTGGCCTACTGTCAGCTTCCATCGTCATCCTGCTGACAACGGCCTTTGTGCGTCTGCCCGGAGCTCATGCCGGCTCAGCAAGCGTCTCCTCCGCTCAACCGGCGACGTATCTGCCGAGCATCAGCGACATGATGATTGGCACCATACAGCCCAGGCACGAGCGGATATGGCGTGCCGAACAGGCCGGCGACTGGAATTTTGCTGCCTACGAGCTAGGCAATCTCAGCGGTGCCTTCGGCCGACTCGGACGCGCGCATCCAATGGAAGAGGACAACCCGTTTCCCGACATGATCGAGTCGGTTATCCAAAAGCCGCTCGGGGACCTCAAGGTTGCGATCGATCGGAGGGACGACGCCGATTTTGGCAAGGCCTACGACGAGCTCAGCGACGCCTGCAACTCCTGTCACCAGGCGCTAAACCACGGCACGATCGTGATTGGCCGACCGACTGGCGCCTCCCTATTAGACTTGGTTTTCGACAAAGCTGGACGGTAGCGCCGCATCTGCCCGGTGTATCAATCATCTCTGCGACGAAACCGGTCCATTTGCCTTGTCAAGACAGACGATCTCGATCCGCCCTCCCGAGCCGGGATGAATGACCAGCCGGAAGCCGTGCAGCTTGATGATGGCCGCCACCAGGCTAAGTCCCAGCCCGACGCCCGGCGTATTGCGCATCTTGTCGGAGCGGTAGAACCGCCGTAGCACGGCTTCGCGTTCCTGTTCACTGATACCTGAACCGGTATCGGTCACGCGCACGATGGTTTCCTTGTCCCCACGCAGTAGGTCCAGGCCGACCTTCCCGCCCGCCGGTGTGAACTTGATGGCGTTGTCGACGAGATTCGCCACGGCCTCGAAGAGCAGATCGCGATCACCCCAAACGTGCAGCTTGCGGTCGATGTCCACGCCAAGCTCGATGGTCTTGTCCTCGGCGATCGGCTCGTAGATGTCACATACCTCTCGTAAGATTTCATGAAGCGCAACATTGCCGAACCTGGCCGAACGCCGACTGTTCTCAATCTCCGTCAGTCGCAGGAGAGCGGTGATAATCGCGAGCGCCTGATCAATGCCTCCGATTGCCTTGTCCGCGACGCTCTGAAGCTGCTCCAAGGTGGTTGCATGTGTACGCCCGCGCTCCAGGGACAATCGGGCGCGGGTCAACGGGGTTCGTAAATCGTGCGCGATATCGTTGCCGACGCCAGCGAGCGCGTTGATCATTGCTTCCATTTCATCGAGCATGCTGTTCACAATCACGGCCAGTCTGGAGAACGGATCGTTGACGTTACGATGCGGGAGGCGCTCGCGGAGGTCGCCGGCGATGATGCGCTGAACCCGCTGATTGACCTCCTCCACCCGCCGTTGCGCGCGCACGCTCAGCCAGGCTCCGGCCAACAAGCAAAGGCAGAGCGCCGGCAAGAGCCCGAGCGCGAGGGCTTGCCCCACGACGCTCGATATCTCGCGGGTCTCGTCGACGTTCCGCCCCAACACGAGGACATCGCCGTTTTCCAGATGCCGACCTATCGCCCGAATCAGCGGATCGCCACTTGGCGGTTGGCCAACCGGCGCTACCCTCGCGGCCTGTGCCGCTCCATCGACCGTGAAGTCCCGCGGCAGCTCTCTGAGGTTGCCGGCAAGCCGATTGCCGGCAGGATCGAACAATCCCGCATACTGAACGCCTCGGGAATCCTGGCCAAGGTGGTCCGAGATTGCAGCGGCGCGGCGGTCCCGCGGCAGCGCTGCCATGAAATTGAGCTGTTGAGCGATCATGCGATCGGATCGCGCAATCAGGTAGCCGTCGATCTTCCAGTAGATGAAGCCGAACAGCACGATCATGAACAGGGCGAAGACAGCGGCCACCGCCGAGGCCCAGCGGAAGGTGTTCGAGCGTATGAATTGGAGTTGGCGCATCGATCCCGCTGCTTGGTGTTCGTACCTCATTCGATCGCCAGGCAACGGCGCTGGCAGCGCCTATTGCTGCGGTCGCAGAATAAACCCGGAGCCCCGGACGTTGTGAATCAACTGGGGTTCCCCAGCGCCGTCGACCTTGTGCCGCAGCCGGCCCATATGCACATCGACCAGATTGGTCGTGGCCGGGACGAACTTGTAATTCCAGACCTCTTCGAGCAACATTGCACGCGTCAGCAACTGATCACTTCGCCGCATCATGTATTCGAGCAGGCGGAATTCGCGTGGCAACAAATCGATCTTTCGCTCGCCGCGCCACGCGGTACGCTCGATCAAATCGAGTTCAAGAGGACCGACCCGCAACGTCGTCCCGCGGCTGTCCGTGGGACGACGAAGCAGGGCTTCTATTCTTGCTATGAGCTCCACGACTGCGAAGGGCTTCGTCAGGTAATCGTCTCCGCCGCTTCGCAAGCCTCGCACCCGATCGTCGACGGCGCCGAGCGCGCTCAGCACCAGGACCGGAGTGCTAACCTGCTCCTTGCGCAACGCCTCGATGATTGTAAGCCCGTCCATACCGGGCAGCATGCGATCGACGATCAGGACATCGGGATGCAGCGCCCGGGCTTTGTCGAGGCCTTCAATTCCGTTTGACGCCCACTCGACCTCAAACCCAAGCTCGATCAGCTCGCCCACGATCTCCTCGGCCGTCCCGGCGTCGTCCTCGATCAGAAGAACCTTCATCATCAGCTCGATCTCAGGTATTCTAAACTGCCCAGCCTGTTGGCTGGAAATCATATGCTCGCTCATTGGCAAAGTCATAGGCCTCCGCCCAAATGGCCGACTTGGAGTGAGCCTGACCGCACTATCCCACTGACTTGGCGCAGCGCCGCCCGCTCCGGGTTAGCAGGCCGCCTCGGCAAGCGCGGCACGACCGTCGACAACAGACATAATCGCCCTTTCGGGGCCGTGCCATTAAATAGCAATTTAAAGAGCTTAAGGGATCGGGCGCGGACCCACTGGTCGTCATCGCCCGGAGCCGGACGGCCCCGCCGGGTACTTTTGCCTCTGCCAACACTGAAATCGATTTTAGACGACATCCTCGACCAGATGCTTACGTTCCGGAGCACGCGACTAAGAGAAAGAGCTGCCATGCTGGACAATACTGACGAACGGCGCGCTAATGGCAATCCGCAGGTTGACAGGCAGATGCCCCCCAAAATTGGATTTATCGGGCTGGGCCTGATGGGTACAGCCATGGCATCCAATCTTGCGGCCGACGGCCACAACTTGTGCGCCTATGTACGCCGGCCGGAGCGCATCAACGACCTCCAGGCGCTCGGAGTGACGGCAACAACGCGTCGTCCGGACTTGTTCGACCGCGATATCATTATCACTATGTTGCCGGATGACACTGCCGTGCGGAATGTCTTCTTTGGACCATTCGGGTTATCGGAGTCGTTACGGCCGGGCGTGATCCATCTGTCGATGAGCACCATCAGCACTGAGGCTTCGGCCGCGTTTCTGCTCGAGCATGAACGTCGCGGTCAGAGCTATGTCGCCGCCCCCGTGTTCGGCAACCCTGACGCCGCCAGGGCCCGCCAGCTGACCGTCATTCTGGCAGGCAACCCAACTTCCTGTGAGCGTTGCCGGCCGGTGACGGATTCACTGGGTCAGACTTTCGTCATCGGGACGGATCCCGCGCAAGCCAATCTGATCAAGCTGCTCGGCAATATGATGACGGCGACCGCTCTAGAGGTCCTCGGAGAAGTCGTGACTGTCCTGCGCAAGCGTGGACAGGATCCACGGCAATTCGTGGATATCATGACCGGGACGATGTTCGACAGTCGCGTCCACAAGAACTACGGCAGCCGGCTTCTTGCCGGCAGTTTCAAACCGGGGTTGACGATGCCGCTGGCGCTCAAGGATGTGCGCCTGGCGCTGGCCGAGGCGGAGCTGGCCGGCGCGCCCATGCCATCGGTCGGCGTCGTCCGCGACCGGTTGATCACGGGAATCGCGCGTGGGCATGGCGGGCTCGACTGGACGGCACTCGGAATGGTTGCCTCAGAGGAAGCGGGACTGTAGACTCGTCAGAGCCGTCGGCTCGCGCAGCTTGGTAAAACCGGCTCAACGCGGCGCTCAACGTCAGGGCTCCGCGGAGCGCCGCAGCAACAAGATCGATTTCCGTCCGTTCGATCTTTCTTCTTCCTTCGAGCTCCAGTCTCGAAGAGATCTGCGCGGCGACCTGATGTCCTCCAAATATGAATCTGCAAAGCTTTGAAGTTCGCGTTCCCACGCGCGACTGTCGCGCGTACCGCGATAGGCGGAGTTTCGCAAAAGGCCCACGCGGACACCTCTTGGCGCCATTTCTCGCATTCCCGAGTCACGCTCCATTGAAGCTGCGTGAGTGTTTCGTGCGTTTGGCTGATCCGTGATCCATCCCATCTGCTCGGACGGGCCGCTCTTTGACTCGGCCCGCTGTTTTTCAACGGAGAAGCTCAATGACGAATCTCAAACTGCTGTCGACTGGACTGATTGCGATGGCCATGCTGGCTACGCCCGCCATGGCTCGCGAAAGCGGCGTTGCCTCCAAGCGAGTTGCGATGGAAGCCAATGCCGCCGCGCCGGAAGCGCCGTTCTATTCGGGTGACCGCGCCTGCGTTCCGGCGCCGCGCGTCGGCGCATTTGCGACGGCGCCGTGGACCGGCAACAACGTTCCCTGCGAACCGGGCACGGGCGCGTTCTAATCTGCGTAGTGCGGTTCGGCTTATTCGACTGTTCTTCTTGCGCCTTGGCGCTTGTGACTGCTGGTCGATCAGCGCACCGACAAAGAGCGGGCTGGATTCTCTTCCAGCCCGCTTTTTATTGATCGCTCTCTCCGGCAGCGAGCGTCTACCGGCGTATCGCTTTGGTCTCTGAATTTCTCAACTTGCCGCGAGTTTACAGTACTCCGGTCTTTGTGAAGGCAATTTGAATGGCGCGGCTGTCGAGCGTTCCTACTCTTTCAAGCATCGCGAAAGCCTGGCCACGCAGCCACGAACGGATGCTGCGCTGACCGGTCAAATTCAAATACAAGGAGTATCCTGATGAAACGAGTGATGATGATCGTGGCTACGGCCGCGCTTGCCTCCGCACTGGCTGTCGGCGCGGCGGATGCACGGGGCGGCGGCGGAGGTGGTGGTGGCGGCGGTCACGGCGGAGGTTTCGGCGGTGGCGGACACATGGGCGGTTTCGGAGGAGGCGCGCACATCGGCGGTTTCGGCGGCGGCGCTCACCTCGGCGGTATCGGCGGCGGTGCGCACGTGGGCGGTTTCGGCGGAGGCGTTCATGTCGGCGGCATGGCAATGCATGGCGACATGGGTCGGATCGGTGGCGGTCATTTCGGCCTTGGCGATCATCCCCATCCGTATGGCACGGGTATCCATGACCACGCCATGAATCACTACGGCAGATACCGGCCGGGTTACGGGTACTATTATGGCGACCCCGACTGCTACGATTGGTACGCCCTGCATCCCGATCAGCCGTTGCCGCTAAGCTGCAGCTAGTGCACCTGGAGCTCCCTGCCTTCGGTCCGGATCCGCTTGCGTGATCCGGACCGATGGCAGCCCCAATCGGCGGCGTCAATTCAAAGTGACGGCTCTGAAGTCCAATTTAATAGCGACGCATCGCCAGCGGCAATACCTCGGACCTATCAAGTTCGCCCACTCAAAATGCCCCAGGCGTGCAGTTGCAGCCGCGATGTCCAGAGACAGGCAGGCGTCCGATCAGAGCATCGAGATGGCTCGCGCGACCATCCCGCGGCGTCGTCTCTTGCAATCAGGTGGGCGCAGACCAAACAGGAGAAAGCAATGAAGGTCGCCCCGAAACGAAACATGGAATACATCGACATTCCCGGCACATCTATCCGCGCATCTCGCATTGCGCTCGGGACTTGGGCGATCGGTGGCTGGATGTGGGGCGGAACCGACGAAAGCGATGCGATCAAGACGATCCAGGAAGCGATCGATCGCGGAATCAATCTCATCGATACAGCGCCCGTCTACGGTTTCGGCCGCTCGGAAGAAATCGTCGGAAAGGCCCTTGCCGACGGTCGCCGCCGGAACGCCATCATCGCCACAAAGGTGGGGCTCGACTGGAGGAACGGCCAACCGTTCCGCAATGCGCGCAAGGCCCGAATCATCGAGGAAGCCGAGAGCTCTTTGCGCCGGCTTCGGACGGATGTCATCGATCTCTATCAGGTGCACTGGCCCGATCCCCTGACGCCGATTGCCGAAACTGCCGAGGCGGTCGGCGCGCTGCACCGCGACGGCAAAATTCGGGCGGTCGGCGTCAGCAATTTCAGCCCGGCGCAAATGGATGAATTCCGCGAGGTCGCGCCACTTCATACGGCTCAGCCGCCCTACAATCTGTTCGAACGCGCAATCGAACAGGACGTGCTCCCCTATTGCCGGGAGAAGAAGATCGCCCTGCTCGCTTATGGTTCGTTGTGCCGAGGCCTGCTGTCTGGCAGCATGTCCACATCGAGCCGTTTCACCGGCGACGATCTGCGCAAGAGCGATCCCAAATTTCGACCGCCACGCTTTCAACAATATCTCGACGCCGTGGGGCGGCTCGATCAGTTTGCGCAGGAGCGCTTCAACAGGAGAGTGATCCATCTGGCGGCGCGCTGGGTGCTCGACCGCGGCGAGTTGAACATTGCGTTGTGGGGTGCTCGACGCGCGGAGCAACTCTCGCCGATCACCGACGTGCTCGGCTGGCGCATCGATGATGCCGCCATGTCCGAAATCGACCGAATTCTTCGGGAGACGGTCAAGGATCCCGTCGGCCCCGAGTTCATGGCGCCTCCGGATCGGGAGGCGGCATGATGGACACACGACCCTCAATCCAAATCGTGAGTCGGGATCGGTTCGATGCGACGACAGCCCAAACATCGGGCTCCCATCGCTTCGCCGCGATCGGACCATCGCTGGGCATCTCGTCGACGATCTGGGGTGGCCTCTTCGAAGTGGAGCCGGGCGCACGAACCGGAATCCATCACCACGGCGAACAGGACACGATCGCATTCGTCCTGTCAGGCCGTTGCGAAGTTCGCTGGGGCGACAAGGGTGAATTCTCTGCACGCGCGAAGGCCGGCGACTTCATTCACGTTCCAGCGTTCCTTCCGCATATGGAGATCAATCCCTCTCAGCTTCTTCCTTTCCGGTGGGTCGTTGTGCGCAGCACGCCTGTGCCTATCGTCGTCAATCTGCCGGACGCGATCTGGCCATGAGCCAGGCGACCTTACCCCCCGACCTACCCTGCAAACACGGAACAGACATGGAAGATACACACGCCATTTTTCCAACCGGGGAAGTCACGCGCCGTACGGTCATCGAGACCGGCACCACCGCACTCCTGTTGAGTAGCCTTCCACGAGGCGCGCTTGCCGCCGGGACCGGTCAGGTTGCCCCTCTTCCCACGTCGATCGCACTTCGGGTCAACGGCCACCTGCACAATCTTACGCTCGACCCCCGTACAACCTTGCTGGACGCCTTGCGCGAGCATCTGGCACTCACCGGCTCGAAGAAGGGATGCGATCACGGCCAGTGCGGCGCCTGCACCGTTCTGGTCGAGGGACGCCGCACCAATTCATGCCTTACGCTGGCGGTCATGCACGATGGTCAATCGATAACCACGGTTGAAGGACTTGCTTTCGGCGAAGATCTGCATCCCATGCAAGCCGCGTTCGTCGAGCATGACGGGTTTCAGTGCGGCTACTGCACTTCGGGCCAGATCTGCTCAGCAGTGGGCATGTTGGCCGAAAGCCGCGAGGGCATGCCGAGCTACGTGACTGCCGATCTTACCCAGTCGCCGACCGAGCTGAGCGACGACGAAATTCGTGAGCGGATGAGCGGCAATATCTGCCGCTGCGCGGCCTACCCGAACATTGTCGCGGCGATCAAGCAGGCAATGGGAGAACAGACATGAAAGCCTTCTCCTATGGGCGTGTGCAATCGGTCACGGATGCAGCTATCGCGGTGAGCAAGCCCGGCGTCAAGATCATTGCCGGCGGCACCAACCTGCTCGATCTCATGAAGTTGCAGGTGGAGACGCCATCGACCCTGGTCGACATCAACCGGCTGCCGCTCGACAAGATCGAAGAGACTTCGGAAGGCGGCTTGCGCATCGGCGCGTTGGTCCGCAACAGCGACCTGGCGGCAGATCCACGGGTGCGGCAGCATTACGGCGTGCTAAGCCGCGCCCTGCTCGCCGGTGCGAGCGCCCAGTTACGCAACAAGGCGACGACGGCCGGTAATCTGCTGCAGCGGACGCGCTGCTACTATTTTTATGACGTCACAAAACCCTGCAACAAGCGTGTATCCGGCTCGGGTTGTTCGGCGCTCGCAGGCTTCAACCGCATCCATGCGGTCCTGGGCGGGAGCGAGGCGTGCATCGCGACCCATCCATCGGATATGGCCGTTGCCATGCGCGCACTCGATGCAGAGGTCGAGACGATTGACCACGAAGGCAGAACCCGCACGATCCCGATCGCCGACTTCCACCGGCTTCCAGGCCGCACGCCACAAATCGAGTCGGCTCTAGGGTCGGGCGAGATCGTCACGGCCGTAACGCTGCCTCCGCCGCCTCCGGGCGCCCAGGTCTACCGAAAGGTGCGCGACCGCGCGTCCTACGCGTTTGCGCTGGTTTCGGTGGCCGCTATCGTCGACAGCGCGCGCGGTCGAATCCGCTCGGCGCGACTCGCCTTCGGCGGTCTCGCCCCCAAGCCGTGGCGCGTCGCCGCCGCCGAACAAAGTCTCGCGAATGCAGTTGCCGGCGTCAATTCGTTCGATGCAGCCGCGGACGCGGTTCTCCAGGGCGCGCATGGAGCCGGCTCCAACGATTTCAAAATTCCGCTGAGCCGCCGCACCTTGCATGCGGTGCTCGGTGAGATCACCCGTATCTGAGGGAACATCGAAATGGACATGGATGCGCCGGTCGGGGCAAATGCGCTGGATGCCGAGAAGATTGTCGGAAAACCACTCGATCGTATCGACGGACGACAGAAAGTCACCGGGGGCGCGCGCTACGCCTACGAGATGCAGCAGGATGCTCTCTACGGGTTTGTTGTTGAAGCTTCGATCGCAAAGGGGCGGATCGCCTTGATCGAAACGCTCGCGGCCGAGCGGTCGCCGGGCGTGAAGCTCGTCCTCACCCATCGCAACGCTCCCAAGCAGGGCGCCGGCAATCATCGTGAGGCGCATCCTGTGCTGACGGGCCCGGTCGTCTCCCGCTACGGCGAACCCGTCGCGTTCGTCGTTGCCGAAACATTCGAGCAGGCCAGGGCCGCCGCCTTTCTGGTCAACGTGAAGTATGATCGGGACAAAGGACACTACGCTCTGCCCCAACATCTCGACCTCGCCCGCGTGCCGCACCAAACGGACGGTGCGCCGGCCGACAGCGAAGTCGGAAATTTCTCGGACGCGTATGCGAGCGCGCCTGTGCAGATCGATGTGACCTATAGCACGCCACTGCAAAGTCACGCGATGATGGAGCCGCATGCGACGCTCGCGATGTGGGACGACGACAAGTTGATCCTGCATACTGCAAACCAGATGCTGAATCAGGGTCAGCGGGTCATCGCCAGGACCTTGAATATCCCCGTCGGAAACGTGCGGCTGGTCAGCCCTTTCATCGGCGGCGGCTTCGGCGGCAAGCTATGGGTGAACGCCGACGCCATTCTTGCCGCAATCGCGGCACGATACCTCAAGCGGCCCGTCAAGGTCGCGCTCACCAGGCAGCAGATCTTCCATGTGACGACGCATCGCTCTGACACCATCCAGCGCATCCGCCTCGCTACCGACCGCGACGGCCGGATTATCGCGATCGGCCACGACGTCTTCTCCGGCAACTTTCCGTCCGAACAGGTCTACGAGGCTGCCGCGCTTCAGACCCGCTCCCTCTATGCCGGCCCCAATCGGCTGACGCGGCATCGCCTGGTGCCGCTCGACATTCCCGTCGCATCTTCCATGCGCGCCCCCGGCGAGGCGGTCGGCCTGCTCGCGCTGGAGTGCGCCATGGACGAGCTTGCGGAAAGGCTGAAGCTCGATCCGATCGAGCTGCGAATCCGGAATGAGCCTGCCGAGGATCCTGAAAAGCACATCCCCTACTCCAGTCGCAATCTGGTCGCCTGCATGCAGGAAGGCGCACGTCGGTTCGGCTGGGACAAACGCAATTCGATCCCGGGTCAGGTTAGGGACGGACATTGGTTGGTCGGAATCGGCATGTCCGCCGGAACCCGAGGCAATCCCCTCCGGTTCTCAAGCGCCAATGTGCGGCTGGGTCCCGACGGCGCAGCCACCGTGAAAATGGCAATGACCGATATCGGCACGGGGACCTACACGATCCTGGCACAGATCGCCGCCGAGATGCTGGGATTGCCGATTGAAAGAGTGCGGGTCGATCTGGGTGATACGATCTTTCCGGAAGCGGCCGGCTCAGGCGGTTCGTTCGGCGCGGCGAGCTCCGGATCAGCACTGTTCGAGGCGTGTCAGGCCTTGCGCGAGAAACTGGCAATACGTGCCGGCATGGATCCCAATACGGCGCGTTTTAGCGACGGCCACATTGCAACGGCAGAGCGCTCTGTCAGCCTCACAGAACTTGTCGGCTCCGGAATTGAAGCCGACGGCCAAATCAGCCCGGGCCGCAATAATCAGGATTTTTCTCAGCAATCCTACGGTGCCCATTTTGCCGAGGTTGGCGTTGACCAGGATACCGGAGAGGTGCGCGTGCGGCGCATGCTCGGGGTGTTCGCGGCCGGACGCGTCCTGAACGCAAAGACCGCACGTTCTCAGGCCATCGGCGGAATGGTGTTCGGTGTTGGCGCGGCGCTCCACGAAGACCTCATCCTAGACCCTCGCTTTGGCTATTTCGTCAACCACGACCTGGCCGAGTACCACGTCCCGGTACACGCGGATATTCCTGCCAGCGTGGAGGCGGTGTTCCTTCCCGAGCTGGACGAGCGATCTAATCCGCTGAAGAGCAAGGGAATCGGTGAGCTCGGAATCTGCGGCGCCGGAGCTGCGATCGCCAACGCAGTCTATAACGCGTGCGGCGCACGGGTCAGGAACTTTCCGATCACGCTCGACAAGGTACTCGCTAGTTTGCCCGATCAGGCATAAGCGCGTGCGAGCAGTTTCAACTCATCGAGAAAAGCTTGTCCTTCCTTGCCGCGCAAGCCAACTTGTCTATCGGGGGTTCACAAGAGGAGATAGACCATGAGAAAACTCTCGACCATGATCGCGACCATCGCGATGCTCGTTGCATTCGCTCTGCCGGCTGTTGCGGGTATCGCAACATACCCGCCGCGCGTATCTGAGACGGCCATCGCGCGCGCCGACAACGCCTACGGTGTATCCGACCGGCAAGCGCCGACATCCGCAACGGAGCTCAATGAGCACGTTTATCGCGGCGGCCCGAAGGTCAACGATTGACATCGCCAAGCCATCGGCAACCCGCCCTGCGGTAATGCGCGAGGCGTGCCAGCGCGACATGCAGACAGACCCGCTTCGGCGGGTCTTCTTTTGCCGTCTCAATGCGTATCCGAGCATGATCGGCAATCGGCTCAGCCCACCATTTTCGTGCGAAGCCGCAAAGCCGCGCACCGGCGCATAGCCACTTCTTACCTGCTCAAAATTGGTTTCGAATGAGGATGCACATGAGGTGTTGGTTGATCGCCGCCGGTTTTGCGCTGTTCGCGAGCGGTGCCGCATTCGCTCAGGTGACAGGTATGGCCGTTCCGACGCCTACGGTCGGTGCAACCTCCCCGCTCGGCAGCACGACTGGTTCGCCCATTTCACCGATGGGCATTGGTTTGGGCGCAACCGAGCTCCCTTCAGCGGGAATCAGCCCTGCCCCCACCGTCACCGGCAGCATCGCCGTGCAGGCAACTGGCACCACCTGTTCAAGCCTGGGACTCTCGCCAACTGGCATGTATGGCTCGACCTCGACATATGACGGAGGAGGCATGGCGATAGCGGGCTCAACCCCGGCGACCGCGGCTGGCGCGACGGCAGGATCAATAGACATGTCGTCCTCGATACCGACAACTTCCGGAATGTCGGCGACGTCAGGAACGACGGAAAGCTCCGGAATGTCGACCTCGTCGGGCATGCTGGATACCGCCGGCGTGTCGGGCATGTGCGGCTCAGGCTCGAGCAGCATCACTGCGTCCTCCAGCCCCACTGCGACATCGCCGACTGCGCCAGGCGGCGACGCTCGAACAGGAGTGCCCTTGGGCTCGACCGAAATCGGCAATCTTGGCGTCAGCTCTGCTGCGCTTCTTCCAACACAGGCCGTGCCACTCGTCGCAGGTAGCGTCGCACTGACGATTCCCACCGTGCCGGCCGTCACCGTTCCGTCCACCGCCCCCACATCAACGGCCGGATGCTCTTCCTTCGGTATGTCGACATCCACGGGCCTGCCCGGCAGCTGCTGAGCGACCCTGCTTTTTTGGGAGCACGTCCATGAAAACGAAGATCGTCATTTCTGTCGCCGTATTGGCTGCGGTCGCCGCGAGTGCCGGCCTGCTGCGCTTTACGCATCTCTTCCCAATGCAGAGTGTAGCAGCAGCACCGGCTCCGGCACCACCCGTCCCGATCGTTGCCGGGACTGTAGCCCAGCACGACGTCCCGATCTATCTGACCGGCGTCGGTACGGTGATCGCCTACAACACGGATATCGTGCGGGCCCAGATCCAGGGGCAAATCACCAGCATCAACTTTACCGAGGGTCAGCAGGTCCATGCCGGCGATCTGCTCGCACAAATCGATCCGCGACCCTACCAGGCCCTGATCGATCAATACGTCGCCAATCTCGAGCGCGATCAGGCGCAACTCGTAAATGCGCGGGCCAATCAGGCCCGCTACAACCAGCTCGGCGACAAAGGCTGGGCTACGCCTCAATTGATTGAAACGCAGAATGCGCAGGTCAGCCAGCTACAGGCGGCGATCAAGGCGGATCAGGCGCTGATCGATGCTGCGAAAGTGCAGCTCAGTTTTACGCGGCTGGCATCCCCGATCGACGGCGTGGTGGGTATTCGCCAGATCGACGTTGGCAACATCATCAGTCCGTCAAATACGAACGGCCTCTGCGTCGTGACGCAGCTGGACCCGATTTCGCTGATCTTTACCCTGCCCGAGACCGTTCTTCCGCAGATCCAGCAACAACAGCGGGAGACGAAGGCGCCCCTTTCGGTTCTGGCCTACAATCAGGACAACACGATCCGGCTTGGCGAGGGACAGCTTGGGCTGGTCAATAACGAGATCCTGCAGACCACCGGCTCGATCCAGCTCAAGGCGAACTTCGCCAACAAGGACAGGAGCCTCTGGCCCGGCGAACTCGTTAATGCACGGTTGCTTCTTGATACGCGGCACAATGGTCTGACGGTTCCCGCCTCTGTCGTCCAGCAGGGGCCGAACGGACCATATGCCTACGTTGTCAATTCGGACGACACGGTCTCTCTCCGCCGGATCAAGGTTGCCGAGGTCAGCGACGGTCAGGCGCTGATTGATTCCGGTCTGAAGGCCGACGAGCAGGTCGTGGTCGACGGACAATACAAGCTGCGGCCGGGAACGCTCGTCGTCCCACTGCACGGCAAGGCTGCCGAGGAAGCCGCCGCTCAAGACGCATTACAGGCACCGATCCCATGAATATCTCCGCGCCCTTCATTCGGCGACCGATCGCGACCGCGCTGCTGATGATCGGATTGTTGGCTGCCGGCCTTGTCGCGTATCCGCTGCTGCCGGTGGCCGCCCTGCCGAACGTCAACTATCCGACGCTGACGGTCACCGCCCAGATGCCTGGCGCGGACCCGCAGACGATGGCCTCATCGGTCGCTTCGCCGCTCGAGCTCCAGTTTGGGGAAATTCCCGGACTGACGCAAATGACGTCGGCGAGCGCGCTCGGCTACACCCAGGTCACGCTGCAATTCGACTTGAACCGCCAGATCGACGGCGCCGTCAGCGATACGCTGTCGGCCATCAACGCGGCAAGCCCGTACCTGCCCACCGGCATGCCCTATCCGCCGACGATCCGGAAAGTCAACCCGGCCGACACGCCGATCCTCGTGCTTGGCCTCACCTCGGGCAGCCTGCCGCTCACCACAGTCGACGCGTATGCAGAGAACATCCTGCTGCAGAAGATCTCGCAGATTCAAGGCGTGGGTCTCGTCGGAATTGGCGGCCAGCAGAAGGCATCGGTTCGTGTACAGGTCGATCCACAGGCGCTCGCTGCGCGTGGAATCAATCTGGAGGATGTACGAACCGTCCTTGGCCAGGCGAATGTGGATCTGGCCAAGGGAACGCTCAACAGCCCGCGTCAGACCTATACGCTCAACACCAATGACCAGCTGTTTCACCCGGAGCAATATGCGGATCTGGTCATCGCGTACCGCAACGGATCACCGGTCCGTGTTCGCGACATCGGCCGCGCGGTCAGCGCGGGCGAAAACGATTTGATCGCGGGCTGGTACAACAACAACCGTGCCATCATTCTTGCCGTGCAGCGTCAGCCCGGGGCCAACGTCATCGAAACGGTGCAGCGCATCAAGGCGATGATGCCGACGCTTCAGGCGTCGATCCCTGCCGACATCAAGATCAACGTCATTTCGGACCGCACCCAGACGATCCGGGCCTCGGTTGCGGACGTGCAGTTCACGTTGCTCCTGACGATTGCCCTCGTCGTGATGGTGATCTTCGTTTTTCTTCGCAGCTTCTGGGCAACCATCATTCCAGCCGTCACCGTGCCGCTCTCGCTGATCGGCACGTTCGCCGTCCTCTACGAAATGGGCTATAGCCTCGACAATCTGTCGCTGATGGCGCTTTCAATCGCGGTCGGATTCGTGGTCGACGACGCCGTCGTCGAGATCGAGAACATCACGCGGCACATTGAGGAAGGCTTGTCCCCCTACGACGCCGCGATGAAGGGATCCGGCGAGATCGGCTTCACGGTCATGGCGATCACGTTCTCACTGATCGCCGTCTTCATTCCGCTCTTCCTGATGAGCGGCTATGTCGGGCTGCTGTTCCGCGAGTTTGCAGTCACGGTGAGTGTCGCACTGGTCCTTTCCCTTGTGATCTCCCGCAGCCTGACGCCGATGATGTGCGCCTACCTGCTCAAACCTGAGAGCCGGGAGCACGGCCGCCTGTATCGCTGGTCCGAGCGCGGCTTCGACCTGCTGCTCAATGCCTACGAAGCGGGCCTGAAGATTGTGCTGCGGCATCGCTTCATCACCCTGATGGTGATGATCGGCACCATCGTGGTGACCGGCTATCTCTATGTCATCATTCCCAAGGGCTTCTTCCCTCAGCAGGATACCGGCCTGATCCTGGGCCAATCGGAAGCCGCCCAGGACATCTCGTTTCAGGCGATGGCCGAGCGCCAGCAAGCCATGCTCGACGCCGTCGTGCGAGACCCCGCCGTGGCATCGGTAGGCTCTGCGGTCGGCGCAGGCGGCGGCACCTACACGGTAAACGATGGCCGCGTGTTCATCCAGCTCAAGCCGGCCGACCAGCGCGATCCGATCGAGAAGGTGATCGCACGACTTCGCACAAATCTGGCCAAGATCCAGGGCATCACTCTTTACATGCAGCCCGCACAGGACATCACCGTCGGCGCGCGGCTGAACAAGACCCAGTTCCAATACACCATGAACGACGCCGATCCGGGCGAACTGAGCCATTGGGCCGGTCAGTTTCTCGACAAGATCAAGACGCTGCCCACGGTCGCTGACGTGACCACCGACCAGCTCAATGCCGGGCCGCTGCTCGACATCACGATCAAGCGCGAGGTCGCCTCGTCCTATGGCATCCTGCCGTACACGATCGACAACACGCTCGACGACGCATTCGGACAGCGGATCGTCTCGACGATGTACACCCCCCTGCAACAGTATCACGTGATCATGGAGGTAAATCCGAAATACCAGTATGGGCCAGAGGCGCTCAACAACATCTACGTCAAATCATCCAGCGGCCAGCAGGTGCCGCTATCGACGCTGGTCGATTCGGTGGTGAAGGTCTCGCCGCTCGTCGTGAACCACCAGGGGCAATTCCCCTCCGTGACGATCTCGTTCAATCTGGCGCCCGGAGCCGCAATCGGTGACGCGGTGAGCGGCATTCAATCCATCGAGAAGGAGCTGCATCCGCCGCTGTCGCTGCAAACCAGCTTCCAGGGAAATGCTCAGGCTTTCGGTGCCTCGCTGAACAGTACGCCGATCCTGATCGCAGCGTCGCTGTTCGTGATCTACCTCATCCTCGGCGTGCTCTATGAAAGCATCATTCATCCGATCACGATCATCTCCACACTGCCTTCGGCAGGCGTCGGCGCCCTGCTGCTGCTGATGGCCGCTCATTACGACCTGAGCGTGATCGCAGTGGTTGGAATCATCCTGCTCATCGGCATCGTCAAGAAGAACGGCATCATGCTGGTCGACTTCGCCATTCAGGCCGAACAGACCGAGGGCCTTACACCGGAGCAATCGATCTACCAGGCCTGTATCAAGCGTTTCCGTCCCATCCTCATGACGACGATGGCAGCGCTGCTTGGCGCCGTGCCGATGATGGTCGGCACCGGCGTGGGATCGGAGATCCGTCAACCCTTGGGCTACGCGATCGTCGGCGGCCTTGCTCTGTCGCAGGTGCTCACGCTCTACACCACGCCAGTCGTCTACCTCTACCTCGATCGGTTACAGAATTGGCTATTCGGTGCGCGACGGCATCAAACGATGTCGCGCGATACCCATCCGGAGCCTGCTGAATGAGCAAGGGTAGCGCTGACGGTTCTAAAGACGGGCTTGTTTCACCACTTGCCAAAACTCGCGGTCGACGCCCCCTGGATCGTCTGTCCCTGTCGAATGATTTAGTCGGACTGACCAACCGAGTACCTACCTCACGATCATGAAGAGGGAGTTTGACATGTATTCTCCGACCGGCCCGCGTATCGTCGCTGTGACTTTGCTGCTGACAATCTGCGCAAGCGGCCCGGTTCGGTCCGCTCCCTTGCCCGTGCCCATGGCGCTGCCGTCCACCGTGGCCGCTGTTCCGCCCCGGTTCGAACGCGGCGATCTGGTCAGGCTGAAGTCTGGAGGGCCCATGATGACGATCTCCGCGGTAAGGGGCGACGAAATCGAATGCATTTGGACGGACGATAACGGCCAGCCGGATGACGCAACCTTCTCGACATACGTACTACAGAAGTTCTGAATGTGAGGAGAACGAAGGAATGCTGATTACGTTGGTCGCAATTCTCTGCAACGGGCGCTATGCATGGAAAAGGTGGTCACCAATAGCGAGCAGTCCGGCATCACCATGAATGCCTGCGAGACCAGTGCCCAGATTGGGCTACGCGCTCGCGTACTCGAGGTTAATTCTTCCCGCCCATTTGGTTGAAAAACGCATCCCTGGTTCTAGGATCGACCATCTCGACCGTTGCGACCTATCCGAGCGTCGCAGCTCATTCGGCGGCACACGCTCTAACTCACGAGCGCATCATCTTCCACGCCGACAGGGGCCACACGAACAGTCATTCCAATCACCTACGCTGACCCGTCCTCGGTGAGGGATTCAGCGCCGCCGCTGCGGTGTTCGCGATTTCGGCGTCAGTCTCCTTGCTCAGGCCGGCGATACCTACTGCGCCCACGACTGCGCCATTGACACGGATCGGCATGCCGCCGCGCAGCACCGGGATGCCGGCAGTGACGAAGGCCGTGCGGCCCTGGTCTATGCTGTCCTCGATCTCTGCCGTCGACCGTTGTAGCCGCGCCGCCGTTCGTGCCTTCTCGATGGCGAGGTCCGCACTTGCGGGGCGAACGCCATCCATCCGCTGGAAAGCAAGCAAATCCCCGGCAGGATCGACCACTGCAATTGCTGAGGGCGCACTGCGCTGCTGCGCGCGCTCCTTCGCTGCTTGCAGGATCGTTTGGGCTCCGTCTTGATCGAGAGCTATTATGTCGATGGTTTGGGCCCGAACTGACAAGCAGAGGACCGTCGCCAACATACCAACGCTGATTCCAAGTTTCGTCATTGCGAGCTAACTCCGACAGGTTAGAGTTCAGCGGCGCGAGGGCACTATCGCTGAGGGCTTGCGTTGCCAGACCTTGAAGTGCCTTTTGTACGAACGAGATAGCCAACAATCGCCTTGGCGTCGTCAGGGCTAATCGGAGCCTTATAGGCCGTGATCATCTTGTTGACGACTTCTTGCCAGGCTTCCCTGGACAACGAGGGCTGATTCAGCACGTGGTCGGCAGAGTGGCAGGCGAGGCAGTTGTTGTTGATCGCATCCGATCCCGGACCAAGGGGGAACATCGTGTCGCTGCTGGGAACATCAAGCTTCAGCGACTTCAAGGCGGTTGCGGCCTGGCCGGGATGCAGTAACAGAGCCAGACCCAGAACGGCGGACATCGGGAGGACAGCACGTAGCATTCCTTATTCCTCCTCAGGCCGCGTCCACATGGGTCGTTCCAATTGTATTGAACATGTAGCCGGCCGGATTCCAGATCCGGAAATCGGGCTGCGCATCATTTTTGGTGTTGATGCAACGAACCTTCAGTGTGTACGCGCCGCGCGCGGGCAAGGTGAATTGCGTTTGCCATTGCCGGAAGCTGTATGCTCCCTGGTTGGCACCGAGTTGGGTCGGCCGCCAGCTCTTGCCACCATCGATGGACAGATCGACGCGGGCAACACCGCAATCGCCGCCGAAGGCAATGCCCCGCGCCGACGCTGGCGTCCCCGCCGAAACGCTGTCGCCGTCGCGGATGTTGGTGATGAACGAGCGGGGAGCGTTGCGGGTCACCGGCACCATCTTGAATCCGGTCTCGCCAGGCCTGATAGTATTGTACGGTGTATCGGGCACGCGGTAGCCAGTCGCCGTCCAGTAATTAGTGTCGGGGTGATCCGGAACTTCGATGTCGTTCAGCATCTTTACCCAGTACACTCCGCACCAACCGGGCACAACGAGTCGCAGCGGAAATCCGTTCAGCAAGGGAAGCTGCTCGCCGTTCATGGCGAAAGCGATCATCACCTCGCCGTCGCGAGCGTGATCGATGGTGAGCGACTTCAAAAACTTCGGTGCACCCTCCATTACCGGCTCATCGAGGCCGCCGAAGCGGACCTGAATGGCGCCGGCCTTTACACCCGCCCGGTCAAGCACATCCTTGAGACGTACCCCCGTCCAGATTGCATTGCTCATTGAACCATCTGCCCATTGAGATCCGGCGACGCGTGGGACAGCGTATATGCGCGAATTGCCTGCGCATTGGTTGACCGCGGCGATGTCGAATCTCGGCAATCCCTCTAAAATATCCCTGAGCGACAGCGAGAGGGTCTGTTTGACCTGGCCGCGCACCGTCAGACGAAAGCTATCCACATCGATGTCGCCTGGAAAATTCGCCCAGTGCCAGCTAACATAGTGCTGGTCGTTTGGGGTGAATACGCCCTTGTCGAAGACTTCGAAGGGCGTCTCAAGCCATGGCGGACTCGTACGCTGCAAGATCATTCGGCCCTTTTGCGGATAGGATGTAGTGATTACCCGCGTGCTCGGACCGCCAGGCACGCGCAGATCGACCGTCTCCTGCGCTAACGCCGACGAGGACATTAGTGCCAGGCTCGCAATCCCCATTCCACCCAGCACGCGCCGTCGCGTCAGCCCCGATGGTTGCACGCCGTGATCCTGCATCAGCTGCTCCTGACCTTTGCCCTTGTGGTAGGGCCGAACCTGATCCGTGGCGTTAGACTTGACGCACAACTTCAGCCGGCCTGAGTGTTTCGCACTGCATGCAGGGCCCACCTGCCGCACGGTTTTTCGTCTGCCATGAACGCAAGCCAAGCCTCATTTTCTGGATGTAGGAAGGAACGCGCACGATGCTCATCACGCTTGAGTGTTCGGCGACAACTGCTGAACGGATGCCCGGAAAACGTTCGTGAAAACTCTAATCTTGAACTTGCGCTCGAGCTCGGCTACGTGATTGCGGAGATGTGTCGGTCGCGGCGACGAAGTATCCGCCTGCCGCTAAAAACTGACCTCAGCGCGGGACCGCGCTGAGGTCTTCTCAGGCC
The DNA here is from genome assembly GCF_024519875.1 of Bradyrhizobium sp. Bra64. NCBI lineage: Bacteria > Pseudomonadati > Pseudomonadota > Alphaproteobacteria > Hyphomicrobiales > Nitrobacteraceae > Bradyrhizobium > Bradyrhizobium sp. Bra64. The sequence continues at coordinate 111,352 of NZ_JALJRD010000008.1, forward strand.
AATCGACGCTTAGGCAGTCGGTTGACGTTTCAGACCACGAACAACATCGACGAGCGACGATGGCGTCGCGATCTCTTCCCCCAAAGGGCGTCAGCATCACGCGTCGATGACTGCGCTCAAACAGCGCTATGCCCAGCCGCGCCTCGAGTTCCTTGATTCCTTCGCTCAACGTCGATTGCGTGACGGCACAGCTTTCCGCAGCGCGGCCGAAATGGCATTGCTTGGCAACCGCACACAGAAAGCGGAGCTGTTGAAGACTGGGCAGGATAGCCATCGGCATATTCAATGAATCTGTGGATCTTTATCCATTGGACCAATGGCAAAGAAGGGCGGACCCTCCGCGCACACACACGACGTAAGAACCAGCAGCTGACCCTTCCATGGTCCGATACCTATAAATCAATCGCTTGCGAACATCTCAGCATCCGGTGAAGCACTGTGAAACATCGTCAACATGCGACCGCGAGCACACTCTGGAAGAGTTCACGGAACATACTCAAGAGGAAAGCGATCGCTGGAGCGCAGTCATCCGCGCCAATGATATCAAGCTTGACTGGGCGGGCGCCGAATATGCAAGTCCATCGCAATAGTGGAGATCAAGCCGCCGCCCGGCTCATCGCGTTCGCGAATGGGATGCGCGTTGCACAAACCATCTACATTGCTGCCGAGTTGTGGATTCCTGAAGCGGCAAACGACGATCTGGTGCGGATCTGGGCCAAGCACACGCCCTTCGAACTCCAGGACGAGCTCAAGCGGCGCGGCCATTGCTCGAGCTACGGTTCCGACGGCAGACCACGGTCCTGGTTCATCGACGTTGGGAGCGCCCCAAGCCGCAGAAATCAAATACCTACAGAAGAGGATCTATCAGCGCGAGCTCGAGCCTCGAATGCAGATTTTGACTGCCTTCGACCGCCTCTCCTACCAGGACCTATGGGAACAAGGTCTATCGATTAGTTCCGATGCCCCTAGCCCTCGCTGATCCATTCCAAGCGAGATTGCGCGAACGTTGTGGTCGTACCGCGCTCCATGCACGCCGATAGGGCCTTGAGAAACGGCGGCTGATCTTCCTCATGCCGATGACATTTGGGCAACAATGGCGACGGATATTCCTGCGCGCATGGCATCTGACAGATGGGCCGCTCACAGCTGTCCGTCCATGTCAGAATGCATCCTTGAACCGTGCGATATAGTCGGGGCTCCCGTAGACCCACATAGGCTCGTCGCATTGGCTTGGGCCGTGGTCGGTCATACAAGCAGCGCTCCAAGGCGGAGCCGCGACCTCGCGCCCCACGGTTTCGAATGCCTGAGGGGGAATGCTGCTTTCGCGCGCTTGCGGCTGGTCTTCGTGCGTTCGCGCTTGAACGGTGGCAGGCGTAGCTAGTGGGGCGAAGAGTAGCAGTGCTGCCAGAAAATAGTTCATCTTCATCGTTCGGTCCTCGTTTGCGAGAGGCTCGTCTCTCTTCGTCGTCAACACGAAATTTCCGCAGCGCTCGAAATCGGATCATCGAGTTACTTCGTGCGGTAATCAGAAAATAGCGACGATCCGTGGGACGGCCACTAAATTTGCTTTTAAACCGCTTGGCGCGAACAGCCGTGACGAAAGCTGCTGCGCCACCATATCGATCGCATATCGCGAGCCGCGCACGCGAGGCGCCAGCTCGTAGCGGCCTTCACGATCAGTCAATTTTGTTTGATGCCAATGAGCACCCGCAGAATACGCGGACTAACACTCAATACTTGTTGGCTCGGCCGGATTGCGGATCTACATCGGGCCAGGTACATCGAGCAACCAACTTGGCACAACATAAGATTCGCGTTCGTGGCAACGTTCTGCTCGCAATTATAACCGTGATCACCGCAGTCGTCGGCGTGGCTGGCATCCTCAACAAGGTGGGCCCGGCTAATGAATCGCAAGGCAGCACCAGCCCGGACAGGATCACAGCTTCGGCATTGTCGAGGGCTCGCGCAATCGAATTTCCCCCAGAGCCGCGTACCGAACGGCGCTAACGATGGAGTCTCGGCATGAAGAAGCTTTCCGCTCTCCGCATCGCCCTTTACATTGGCATATCGACCACCGCGGCATTTGCCTGCGGCGTATAGGAGGGCACGGCATAGGATCGCCCGTGTCGATGAAGGGCGGCCCCTACGGCACCAGCCCCGCCACACCCAGCACCAACTCGTCGAGCACAACGCTTTCATCTCCTGGCGGAGGCCGCCCGATGAAAGGACCACTGCTTGACGCCCGCTATCGACCGTGAAGATACGAAGGTCGATATAATGATAAACTCGATCTACCGGGGTTGCTGATCCCTGCGGAAATATCGGCACTCACCATTGACGCCGTCAATCGGCTTACGCATTTGACCAAGGCGCGAAGCCGCATTCAGTTCCCGTCAAGATCCTCCAGCAGTGAAACCAAAAGGCTGAACCACGTCATAGGCGGCCTTTGTGACCGGCACGGCATAGCTCGCTGTAAGCGAGCCGAATGGCGAGGCCCAGGTCAGCCCGACGCCTACGGAGGAGCGGATGACATTCTTGTTAGCGACCTGCAACACGGTTCCGCCGACCGTGTTCGCCCCGCTATAGCCAAAGACGCTGCCGGCATCGACGAAGGCCGACGCCCTGAGGCCGTATTCGTTTGGCACGCCAGGGATTCCGCTTTGCAGCTCCGCCGTCGTCGCCCAGTACGTGCTACCGCCGACATTGTCCATCGTGGTGCCGGGTGTTAGGTCGCGCGGACCGAAACCATTGGTCGCAAATCCGCGGACCATGGTAGGCCCGCCGAAGAAACTGTTCATCAGCGGCACCTGCTGGCCACCCCAACCGGTGATGTAGCCGCCTTGGGCGCGGACCATGCCGACGAGGTCGCTGCTGAGCGACTGGTAGTAGCGCACGTCCTCGGCGGTCCGCAGGAATTTAACATCGCCGCCGAGGCCGGCAAGATCCTGGCTAAGTTGCGACTTGATTCCACTGGTCGGATTCTTGGCATCGTCGAGCGTACTGTACGTTGTCGTGCTGCCGATCGACGAAACCCACGCCGGACCGTACGCCGCGGCCTGTTGGATGGCCAATGAGGGTGGCAAGCCTGAGTTGGTCGCGCCAAGCGTAATATCCTGATTGTAGACCGAGTAACGCCACTGCACGCCAAGCTGCTCGGTGATCGGCGTACCGATCTGAAACGTGCCGCCATAACCGATGCTGTTGTAGGACTGATAGCTGGTCACGTCGGTCTGCCGGCCGAACAATTCGATCCCCGCCGATACCTTGGTACCGAGGAAATAGGGCTCCGAAGCCGTCAGGTCGATCCCGCGTGCATACTGCCCATACGTCACCGAAGCCTGGACATTGTTTCCGGTACCATAGAAATTGCGATCGCCCGCCCTCACCTGGACAAGAGCGCCGTCAGTCGTCGAGTACCCCCCGGAAATGTTGAAGTCGCCGGTCGACTCGTCGACGGCTTCAACATCCAGGACAACGCGATCCGGTGCAGAGCCCGGCCGGTTCGATATCTTGACCGTCTTGAAATAGTTCAGGCTCTTCAGTCGACGCTCGACACGATCGATCAGTGTCTTGTTGTAGGCATCGCCTTCGGCGATATCGAATTCGCGCCGGATCACGTAATTACGGGTGCGCGCGTTGCCATGTATTTCGATGCGCTCGACATAAGTGCGCGGTCCCTGATCAATCACGAATGCGACATCGATCCGTTGCGCGGCAGCAACGCGGGTGACGCGCGGCGCGGCTTGGGCAAAGGGGTAGCCCAGTCTCGCCAGCTCGACTGCGAGAATCTCGCTGCTCTTGTCGAGCGCGTTGCCGTCGAACACTGCGCCAGTGTGCGCCAGTGGCAATCCGCGAAGTCTTTCCGGGTCAAGTCCCGGGACGTTGCAGACGACGCTGACGTCCCCGAAATGATACAGCGATCCTTCCTCGATGACGAAGGTCACTGCGAATCCTTTGGCTGTGGGATCGTATTCGGCTCGGGCCGATGGCACACTGGCATCGGCATACCCCTTGCCGCGGTAGAATAGCCGCAATTGCTCCTGGTCCTGGGCTATGCGATCGGGATCATATACGTCCGCGCCGGTCAGGAAGCTCAACATGTTTGTGGCCGACGTCTTGATCACGGCACTGAGCTGTCGTTGGCCGAAAACATGGTTGCCCGTGAAGTTAATCTGCCGCACTGGCGTTTTGACGCCTTCGGTGATCCCATAGACGAGGTCGACCCGACCGTTACCGCGGTCGATGATTTCCGGCGTCACACGAACATCGTCACGTCCGACATGCCGGTAGGCCTCCAGGACGCGGCCAACATCCGCTTGCACCGCAGCACGCTGCAAGCTGCCGCGCGGCCTGGATTCTATCGCCGTGGCAAGATCAGCATCCTTTACCTTCCTATTGCCTTCGAAGGCGACGCGATCGAGCACCGGTGCTTCGGTCACGTGCACAGCCAGCCGTTCGCCAACACGCTCGATCGAGACCTTGTCGAACAGTCTTGTTGCGACCAGCGCCTTCAATGCCGCGTCGCGCGCAGCCTCGTCGAACCGCCCATTGGGCGCGGCATGAAAATAGGAGCGAATGGTATCGGCTTCGATCCGTTGATTGCCCTCAACGGTGATTGAGTCCTGTAGCGACAATGCGGTCCCAGCTGCGGCCGCCGACGCGGCGATCATTCCGACCGCGAGGGCAACCCACCAGCCCGTCATGCGCGGTCGAGACGATCGCCAATGTTGCGTGATGCGTTTGGTCTTCATGTCCTACCGGCTCCCGCCGACCGGCCGTGATCGAATTGCTCGCGCAGGGCAAAACAATGTCTTACGCAAGGTAAGTTGCTGGCTCGATTCGCCCCGGGTGCCACAATTCCAACGCCTCACCTTAACCTACGCATTCTCAGAATTGTCGTAATGGTCGCCTCATGCTTGGGACCGAGACGCTCGCGCTGCGCGGGCCGCATGCGCCAACGCAAGGAGCATCACATGCGTTTTGCAGCTCTCATCGCCGCCTCGCTCATGCTGATTGAGCCGGCGCTCGCGGAGAAGACGCCAGACATCGATCCTCGCGCTTCGCTCGCCGTGGTCCAGCAGTGGATCTACAACTACCGCGCCAAACCCGACTACGCCCACATTCCAGCGGCCGTGCGCGTGCTCTTCCATTCGCAAAGCTTCAAGGAGCCGGAGAATTCCGGCATTTATCTCGGGTTCATCGCGGGCGCGATCGGCTCCGATCCAGCAAGGGCCGAACAGCTCATCGCAAGTTTCTTTCCCATCCCGCCGGAAGATGAATGGGTTATCGTCCGCGCTATTGCCTATTCGGGACTGCCCGACTGGCGAAACATATTGCGCCGGCTTGAGCCGCGGATACCCGAGCGCAGGGTGATGATCGACGGCTATCTCTCCGGTAAACTGCCGATTTTGACCGCTATTCCGTTGGAAGAGGCAAAGCCCGGCATGCTCGACAAGCTGCGGGGCGCGTTCGCTCGAAATCCCTTTTCCAAAGATGAGAAGAAATTGAACACCACCCTGACGTATGCCGGCAATCAGGACCTGCTGGACACCTTATGGGGATATTATTTCGCGACTGGGTCTCACCTGCCGGTTCAGCGCATCATCCAGATGCTGCCCTGGAGCAAAGGCCGCGACACCGTCGACAAGCTGACGGTCGGCAGCCTCGCGCGCTATACGTTAGCAGACTATGCGATCCGTGATGCCAGCTTGCGCGACTATCTGCGCAGCGAACTGGCTACGCAACCGGCATCGATCAGGGGCCCCCTTGCAGAGGTGGTCGAGGCCGCCGATACAGTGGAAATCGGGGCGTTGCGCAAGGATGCCCTGGCCGCTGTCGATGAGCTTAAGATTAAAGGCTCAGACAACCGGCGTGACCTGGACTTCTGGGGGCAGCTTGGTGTGGGCGCGGTGGCCTTGGGCTGTGTTTCGGCGGCGGCGCTGGGGCAGGTTGCGGTTGGGATCCCCTGCGTGATCGGCGGCTCGGCCGCGCAAGGCTTGTTGCAATTCTGGGAGAAGCAGCAGTGATCGATAAGACGCGATCACTCAAAGTCTCTTTACGAACGGTCACTCTCGAATAGATCGTACATCACGAAACCGTCCAATCTCTTGCCCCTGCCGCTGGATGGTTCTGATCAGTGGCGGCGCTTTTCATTTCGTCCTGCCTGCCCCGGCGGGCGCCGTTCTTGCCAGGCAGAAACTGGCAAATGTCAACCTGTGGCAACTCCGAAACAGCGCAGTCGCTTCTGCAGAAATTGGGGACGAGTTTGGCGTCAGAGGAGCGCTCTTCGAATTCTGCCGCGGACCTCGGGCTCGCAATGTCGCCAGAGCGATCGGAGAAACACCTCGGCCATACCTCAATTTCTGACGATTGACGCAAAGCCGGCTCAATCGCAGCAAGAGAGCCAAAGTTATTTGCGAAACCAATGGATACATTTCAGTTCGTCGCCGGCCTCTCGCCAGTGCAATTCTGTCAACAGACAACGTTGCGAACGGAGTAGCGCTGGTGAACCGCGGCAGCTCTTGCCGATATCTCTGTCACGCATGCCACGAGCGTCTGTAGCCAAACGGCCTAAATCTAGGAGAATTGAATGAACAATGATACCAAACGTCCGCCGCCGGCGCATGCATCCGGCGCGCCGGTGACGGTCAATCTTAACATCCGGACCGCTGGGCCGCGCGGGCCGGCGCTGTTGCAGGACGTCTGGCCGATCGAGAAGCTCACCCATTTCGCACGCCAGGTAATTCCCGAGAGCCGCATACACGCCAAGGGCTCCGGCGCACACGGCACCATCACCGTCACGCACGACGTCAAGCGCTATACCAAAACCAAGATCTTTTCGCGGATCGGCAAGGAAACCCCAATCTCCACCGTCGCATGCGAGTTCGACAACACCGCCCGTCAGGTCGGCCAGGCCGCCAGGCCTATCCAGGAACACAACATCGCTAATTGCGCCAAGGCCGACCCCACCTATGGCAAGGGCGTAGCCACGGCGTTGGGCCTCGCTTTCGGTCCGCCGACAATGGCTGCTCAGTAGACCCCGTCGCTTCGTAGGCGGGCGGTACTCTTTGATTCCGCCGGCCATCCCACAGTCAACGGTTGCCCTTGGAGCAAGTAGGACCGCACCAAGTCGCACCATCACTTCTGGAGTCAACAATGTCCAACCGGATCGCATCGAAGCTCCTCGCGGAATTCATTGGCACTTTCTCGTTCGTTTTCATCGGCGCCGGTGCCGCGGCTGTGGTCGGCGACGGCGTCGGCCTGCCTGGTATCGCCGCAATTGCCTTCGCCCACGGCTTGACCATCATGGTCTTCGCCTTCGCCTACGGCTCGGTGTCAGGTGGGCACATGAATCCCGCGGTCACTGTCGGCGTGCTTGCCGCCGGCGCAATGAGTGTCGGCGACGCGATCGGTTACGTCGTCAGTCAACTCGCTGGCGGTGTCGCCGGCGCGCTCTTCTTGTCGGCCGTGCTGGGAGGCGCCCAAACTGGACTCGGTTTGCCCGCACTCGCGCACGATCTCACCCTCGGCGCTACGTCGCTTACCGTTACGCCGGCCGCTGGCTTCACGATCGAGGCTGCGCTCGCCTTTTTCCTTGTGACGATCGTGCTCAGCACGGCGATCGCGGGTCGCGCCGGCAACCTTGCACCGCTCGCTATCGGGATGACGCTTACCCTCAACATCATCATGGGTGGGGCCCTCACGGGTGCGGCCTTCAACCCAGCGAGGGCCTTTGGTCCGATGGTCGCGACCGGTAATTTCAACGATGCCTGGCTGTATTTGGGGGCCCCGATCGTTGGTGCCATTGTCGCCGCCATGCTGCACACGGGGCTTAGCCGGCTCGCTCGGGAGCGGATGCTGACGGCCGAACCCGGAGGCGCCGTCCAGACGCCCGCCGAATAGTGCTCTGGATCAGTACGGAAGGGAGGCGCCGCTGTTCGGCGGCGGCCTCCGGTACTCTGATCTCTAATCGAGATTGCGGCGGTAATGGCTCGGCGTCTCACCGGCCACTCTGTGAAAAGCGGCGGTGAACGAGCTCGTGTCGCTGAAGCCGATCCGAAGCGCAATCGTCGTCACGGACAGGTCGCGATTCGCCAACAGCTGCTTGGCCCGCTCAATCCGGCGCGTCGCGTGATATCTATGCGGAGGCACGCCGAAGGAATGCTTGAACGATCGAGAAAAATGATACGGGCTCAGCCTCGCCAGTTCGGCAAGCGTCGCGAGCGGAACGTCGTCGGCCACATGCTCCTCGATATAGGTGGCCACTCGCTTTCGCTGCCAGCACGCAAGGCCGCCACGGCTAACGGACCTACGGAGTTCAACCTCACCGTTGATGCGAACGAGTTCGTGCGTCAGCACGACGCCAAGCGCTTCGGCGTACTGCCGGTGCACCGAATCCGAGTTATCAACCACCGATTTGAGCTTCATGGCGGTCTGCCAGAGATCCCGATCGTAGAAGAAAAGTCGCGGCTTGAATTCGACCGCCTCAAAGCGAAGCGCCGGATCAGCGAGCGGCCCGCGCGGATCGATGTAGACATAGGTGACGCGCGTCAATGCGCGCGGTCTCTGCCATCCGCGGAAGTCATGCCCTGCGGGAACAAAAGTCAGCTTTTGCGTGAAATCGCGCAAGGTCGACCGAGGCAAACCTTCAACGAATGTCTCGCCGTCGTAGCGCTCCGCGACTTCTGCGGCAATGAGCAGATGGCACGGAGCCTGGAACCCATATTCGAACGTCGTGTGCCGCATGATCTCAACCGTCTCGGCCCGGAACCCTGGCCAGGCCGCGGAACGCCGTCTGGCGACCTCGATCGGAGAAATCTCGACAAGTGAGCGGGATCCAGGATTCTGATCCCGCGCCGCTGGCGGATGCTCGGCAAGCGGACGTATGAGAGAACCTACAACAGCGACGGATTGTTTTGATGTCGTTCGGGCTGGGTTGGGCATTGTTCGATCTCACTCGCTGCTCGCCCCCAATTGTTGATGTAGGGCTGGCGCTCAAGATCAAGGTCCGGAGCTCGCCGCGCTCACGCCAAGTTGACACTCATTGCGTGCGATGACTGCAGCCTCAGGCGCCCCGCCGCCGCGATTTCAAGACCGTCCCGAGGATCCTGGATCACCCGGAGCAATGAGACCAGCCTCCGCCGTAGCGAAGCCTGCGCAAAGGTGCTCATTTACGAAACGATCGCACGGCCGTATCACATCGTCAGGTTATGCTTTGTTTTCAGGTAACGACCCGAGCATGGCGACGACAAAAGGTCGCGAGCGTGACAACTACCGCACGGTGCACCGCGGAGTGTGTCGTGTGCATGAACTTTAGCAATCGCAGAAGCGCTTTAGGCACATGCGACGTGCAGACCGGTTATCTGAAATCATCGGCTACTGGGTACGAACCGAAGTCAGAGGCGCACAATCGAAGGACGCGACAGACCGATAGGTGCACCTCAGCAACTGAGGCCCATAAGTCGATACTAAACTCGAATTTACTTGAGTTGACCGAGGTTGGATGATGTTCGTCGTGGTGCAAAATCCAAGCCATCTGGAAGTGCGCCCGATGACCCAACTCCGCCTTCTCGGCCTGTCCGGCAGCCTTCGCCGGGCTTCCAACAGCACCGCTGTGCTTCGCGGTCTTCAGGACGCGCTTGCGCCCAAGGCTCGGCTCGACGTTTTCTCCTTGCACGGGCTGCCACTCTACAATGAAGATGACGATGGCGAGTACGCGCCGGAATCGGCGCGCGCCCTGCGTTCGGCCATCGAGACATCGGATGGAGTAATCATGGTGTCGCCCGAGTACAATCACGGCATGTCCGGCGTCCTGAAGAACTCCCTCGACTGGGCCTCCCGGCCCTATGGGCGTTCGGTGCTGAGCGGCAAGCCGGTACTAACGATGACGGCCTCGCCCGCCTTCACTGGTGGCGTGCGTGCACAGCAGCAAATGAACGAGACACTCGCATCGATCCCGGCACGGCCTGTGCTTCGGCCCCAGATCGTGATCGGGAACGTGCATGAGAAGGTCCGCAACGGACGACTCGTCGACGAAACCACGCTGCACTTTGCGCTGGCGGGCGTCGATGACCTCATCGACGAGATCCAGGCTGCGCGCTTTGTTCGAGAGGCAGCCAGAGCGTGACGACCGTTATGCCGCGGTCCGGTGGCGATTGCGTGCCGCCGATTGGCACTTAGTTTTGCAAACTCCTAAAATGTAGGCGCACAGGATATTCGCGAGGATACGAAATGGAGATACAGCGCACGATATTGTCAATCGCGGGGGCGGCACTCGCCATCACTATGGGCGTAGACGCGCAGGGCGAGGAGGAGAGACACTCGAGTCCGCCGCCTCAGGTGCTGCAGGCAATTGCGAGGGTCGAGGCCGAGATCAACCGTACCGAGGCGGAAGCGATCGAACGGCTTGCGGCACCGCCGGACAATCAGATCCAGCAGATCGAGTTGCTTGGCAAGCTGATGCTGTATGACAAGGAATTGTCGGTAAACCGCAACGAGGCTTGCGCCTTCTGCCACATGCCCGAGACTGGCTTTACCGGTCCGCTGTCGGAGCTGAACCGGACCACGGGTGCTTATCCGGGGTCGGTACGCACGCGATTCAGCGATCGTAAGCCGCAGTCGCACGCTTACGCCCCGCTCTCGCCGGTGCTGCATTACAATGCCGCGCAGGGCGACCTCGTCGGCGGCAATTTCTGGGACATGCGCGCGACGGGGCGACGGCTCGGCAATCCGGCCGCCGAGCAGGCGCAAGGTCCGCCGACCAATCCGGTGGAAATGGGACTGCCCGATATCTCCTGCGCGGTCTATCGTGCCTCACAACGGCCCTATCGCGCCTTGTTCGAGAGCGTATGGGGACCGCAGAGTTTTGCGATTGCATGGCCGGTCGACGTCGAGCAGGCCTGCAACAGGCCCGGACCGCCGCCAGCGGCCGATCCGCTGCCCGTCCATCTGAGCCCGATTGATCGCGGCCGGGCCGGCGCGACATTCGATCAGATGGCACAGTCGATCGCCAGCTATGAAGCCTCGGCCGAGGTGACGTCGTTCACTTCGAAATTCGACGAGGTGCTCGCCAAGAAGGCGCAGTTCACGCCGGAGGAGCAGCAGGGCTACGATCTATTCCGCGGCAAGGCACGATGCAATGAATGTCACCGGGACGGCGGCCCTGGTGAGGACCCGCTGTTCACAGACTTCACCGCTAGTAATATCGGCGTTCCCGCCAACCCAAGACTTCCGTACTATGGCGAGGATCGGCCCGACGCGTTTGGGTATATCGCCAATCCGTCTGGATGGTCCTTTGTCGATGGGGGTGTCGGTACTTTTCTCAGCAACGGACATCTCCTCAGCCAGCCTTCGGCAGTCGATGCGCGATGGCTCAAGCTGGCGGCTGACAACCTGGCGCGTATTCAAGTGCCGACACTACGCAACGTCGACAAGCGGCCCTATCCCACCTTCGTGAAGGCCTACGGGCACAATGGCTATTTCACCAGCTTGAAGCAGATCGTGCATTTCTACAACACGCGCGATGTGCTGCCGCGCTGCAAGCCCCACGATCCGGGTGAAGGTACGACATGTTGGCCGGCGCCGGAGTCGACTGCCAACATGAACACGAGCAAAGTTGGTCATTTGGGCCTGTCCGACGCAGAAGAGGACGCGCTCGTTCGCTTTATGCAGACGCTGACGGATGGGTTTATGCACTAATTGCGTCTTGATGGAGCAGCTGCTGACTGTCTGTGGGTACAATAAGTGTTGCCGACCTGAGCAAGGAGATCGACGTCAAGATCGCGAACACTCCGGCGGCGGCGCTGAGCCCTCTCCGCTGAGCCCCTCTCCAATAACTGCTCGCCGAGCGGGAGCGGTTCGCCTCGGCTTCGCGGCTTGACCTACGAGGTAATGACCACGGTCGGCGACACCATGCCCCATCTCATTCCGGATGCGTGGCCCGGCGCATTTTGGATCGCGACGGTGATCGCCTGCCCTGTGGTATTCTTCGAACTGTGGGCGATAGGCCAAATCCGCGCCCGCCACATGAATGCGCCATTCCTGCAGGCCTTCCAGATCGTGGTCAGCGTGCCCCCCGGCTCGGGCATCTTGATCGGGACGGGTTCCCATCGTGCTGCGGTTTGCATAGCAGCGGACCCATCCGGTTTCGCCGGAGAGTTCACTACTGCCACGGCAGCGCGTGTTCAAGCAATCCATTGGCTGCTTCACGCATTGGCGCTGAAGACCACCCTGACCGGCTGGCTGCTCGCCTCCTTCCGCGGCTGGCCGGTGTCGCTCCTCGATTTGCCTGCGCCACCGACACCGGCCTCCGACAATGCGGAGGCCGCTAGGGCGATCGACGGGCATCAAGCGATGGGATGGACACTGCTCGTCGTCATCGTACTCGATACTCATATCGTAGTAACTGGCCCCGGTCTCGCGATCGCCAAGTCGACCACCAACGCGAGCAGATCACGCGTCGCATCGAAACCGAAACGACCCAGCGGCCTGACCGTAGCGGTCGCTTTCGCGAGGTACCGTTGGCTTCGTCGGAAGCGGGAGAGCGATCAGCATGCACGGTCCGCACGCCGATTATCGATGTTGGTCAAAGCCCGCAACCGAAGGGATTCTGGCGAAGCGAAGCAGCTTGCAACTGCCCAGACGTCAGATCCACCCGATAGGCAGCAAGCTGGTGGTCGTAGTCGAGGCGATGCCAAGGAAGCATGTACCGTGTCGCGACGAATCCGAACCATGTGACGGCAATCACCACATGCGAGAGCGAGCCACTTGTCCGGTCGATGGCAGCACTTTCGATCGATCCGATTCGATCGCCGCCCGGGCCCACTACGGCTGTGCCCTCGAACCGATCAGACGAAAACTTAGGCGATTGGATGGGATTGTTCATGATCGTCTCCTTAGTTTGAGGCGCTTCGTTTGTGTCGGCCCCTTACCCGGCTCGAACAGCTTCGTATAATTGCCTTAGGACCGAGTTAGCCTTTCGTGATCCCTTTTTGAAGAAACGGCGGCGCAAGAATGGCGTCGATGTGCAGCCCATCAATCGGACGCCAGCAATCGTACAATGGCACTAAGACTCAATCTGTCGGCCTCAGTGATGCATCCGAATTCGATCAAGCGGCCGTATCTGCCGACGGTGGTCGGCCGGCGTTCCCGTAAGGCGGCTCGAATATTCGCTGGATGTTCTTGGGGGGTCCTTGACTCTGGTCATCAGAACGGCCGCATCACGCTTCGCGATAGAGGCCCAGGTCCATCCGACCGCCGTTCGTCGTATATTTCACGGCCTTTTCGAGATTGCGGACGAGAGAGGGGACGACGAGCAGGTCTTCGGTCAACGAAACCGGCTCGGCCGTCGCGAAGCCGAAGTCGACCTCGCGTGCGGAGAACTCCGCCAGAAGTTACGCGACTACTCCCTTCGCGATCTGATCAAGATTGCTCGTCTCGCGGCTTCCTGGGAGAGAGCCTTCACGTGAGCCTCCCGGCAGGTGGGCTACTTTAGCCATTGGTTGGGCTACGCTTGCGCTCAGCCCGTCAACCCAAAAGCGGCCGCCAGGCGACCGCAGGCCGCTCGAACGCCCGCACCGCCTTTCTAAAGATAAATTTAATGGTGTCGGCGGAGCTGCGAACCCACATCGACTTCACGCGCATCGGCGATTGCCGATCTCGATTTCCCGACGACGGGATTTCTGAAGCGACCAGAAAGCGGAACCTACAGGTAAGGAGCTTGCCGATGACCTCTCACTCCAACCGCGGCGTTGTTTACCTCAAACCCGGCAGCGTGGAAGTTCAGAAGATCGACTTTCCGACCTTCCGCAATCCGGCGGGAAAGACGATCGACCACGGCGTCATCCTCAAGGTCGTAACGACAAATATCTGCGGCTCCGACCAGCACATGGTCCGGGGCCGCACGACGGCACCGGCTGGCATGGTGCTTGGACACGAGATCACCGGCGAGGTCATTGAGAAAGGCCGTGACGTCGAGTATCTCAAGGTCGGCGACCTAGTCTCGGTGCCCTTCAACGTCGCCTGTGGCCGCTGTCGGACCTGTCGAGAAGGCGACACCGGCGTCTGCCTTCACGTCAATTCCGACCGCGCCGGCGGCGCCTATGGCTATGTCGATATGGGCGGCTGGATCGGCGGGCAGGCCGACTACGTGATGGTGCCCTACGCCGATTTCAACCTATTGAAGTTTCCGGACAAGGCGCACGCGATGGAAAAGATCCGTGATCTGACCTGCCTGTCCGATATTCTGCCGACGGGATTTCACGGAGCCGTCACCGCCAAGGTCGGCGTCGGATCGACGGTCTACGTCGCCGGCGCGGGGCCGGTCGGCCTCGCCGCCGCAGCGTCCGCCCGCATCCTTGGCGCCGCAGTTGTCTTGATCGGAGATATGAACAAGGAACGACTCGCCCACGCCAAGAGCGTCGGCTTCGAGCCAATCGATCTCACTAGGCACGATCGATTGGGCGAACTGGTCGCCGACGTCCTCGGTGTTCCGGAAGTTGACTGCGCGATCGACTGCGTTGGCTTCGAAGCAAAGTCGCAGGGAACCGACGGCAAGGTCGTTGAAGCGCCTGCCGTCGTATTAAACAGCCTGATGGAGATCACCCGCGCAGCCGGCGCGATCGGTATTCCCGGCCTCTATGTAACCGACGATCCTGGCGCGAAGGAGGGGGCGGCGAAACAGGGCAACCTGAGCCTCCGCCTTGGTCTCGGCTGGGCAAAGTCGCATGCACTCCACACCGGCCAGACGCCGGTGCTGAAATACAATCGCCAGCTCATGCAGGCGATACTTTGGGACAGGCTGCCGATCGCCAAGATCGTCAATGTTAAGGTGATTGATCTTGAGCAGGCCCCGGAAGGTTACAAATCATTCGACGCCGGCGTCGCAAGCAAATTCGTCATCGATCCGCACAAGCTACTCTCCCGAGCTGCCTAAGCCAAAGGCAGACTGGGCGCATCACTGAACCTAAAACATGAGCCAACGGGCCGCTTACGGCGCGCGTTCCGGCGACTCTGCGCGGCTCGGCTGCTGCGATCCGTCTCTCTCATCGGTCGGTTGGGGTCAAACAGACGTCAGGCAACAGCTGACGACTACGCATCTTCAAACTCGATGCGCCGCGCGAAACCCGGCGGCGGGCTCGAGTGGGACCAACTTCAATTCCGATTAGTTGTGAGAACGATACGCAACGACTAAATTGACGTCCGCTGTTATTGGAACGGCCTTTATTGATTCGGAGATAGCGCACGGCCCATCTGCCCGAAGAGACAACGGCAAGCTACTAAGCTCGATCCGAGCGGAATTACTTTACCGTCGTGGCGTAAGGGCAAGTTATTTCGACGATGCAACCAGACCCTGGATGAATGGTAAATCGGAATCCGTGCAGCTTCACAATTGCCGCGACCAGGTTCAGGCCAAGACCCAAGCCCGGCGTGTGCCTTATCCCATCCGACCGATAGAAACGCCTCAAGACGGCACCGCGCTCGTGTTCGCTTATGCCTGCGCCGGTATCCTTGACGCGGACGATGGTTTCGTCGTGACTGCGTACCAACCCGATCTCGACCCGCCCGCCCGCGGGCGTAAACTTGACGGCGTTGTCGACCAGATTGGCGACCGCCTCGATCAAAAGATCGCGGTCACCATGAACTTTCAGTTCGTCTGGCGATTGAATGATCAGGCTGATTCCCTTGTCTTCCGCTATCGGCTCATACATGTCGCCTACTTCCCGTATGATATCTGCAAGTGCGACGTGGCCGAAGCCGGCCGATCTCTGATCTATTTCGATTTCCGCAAGACGCAGGATGGCGGTGATGATCGATAGCGATTGATCGAGCGCATCGGTCGTCTTGTCCGCAACTGACTGCAATTGCTCCACTGTCGTCGCGTTGCTGCGACCGCGCTCGAGCATCAGACGCGCTCGGGTAAGGGGCGTACGCAAGTCGTGTGCGATGTCCCGACCTACGCCCGCAAGTGATTCGATGAGAGTCTCCATCTCGTCGAGCATGCCATTGACGATCATCGCAAGCTGCGAGAAGGGATCGTCGCTGTTCCCAAGCGGGAGCCGTTCACGCAGGTTGCCGGCGACGATGCGCTGCACTCGCTCGTTGACCTCCACGATACGCTTTCGGGCGCGCGCGCTCAGCGCGACGCCGACTGCAATGCAAAGGAACACAGCGGGAAATAGTCCCAGCGCGAGCGCTCCCCCAACGATCCGTGCAATCTCCTCGATTTCATCCGCATCGCGTCCGACCAGTAATACATTGCCATCGGGCAAAGTTCGCGCGATCAGCCGCACGGACTGTTGCTCCCGACCAACTCCGTCTAATCTGTCGGCCACCGCGTTTTGTGCCGTGCCATCGATCTGGAGATCGGTTGGCTGCCTTTCCATATCGCCTGCGATCCTGTCGCCCTGCGCATTAAACAATCCCACCATCCGACGACGCCCGGGATCGTAGCGCAGGCCCTCGTTGATCGTGTCGAGCCTCTGACCGGACGGCAAGGCAACAAGAGTTTCCATCTCCGAAGCGATCGCGCGGTCGGATCGCAACGTCATGTCACGTTTCGTCTTCAAGTAGACGAACCCAAGCAGAGCAACGGTAAATGCCGCAAAGATGCAGGTCACCAATACGGTCCACCGCAGCCTGCTAGATCGGATGAACTCAGGCCAGTGCATCACGTTGTCTCGCCGAAAGATCGCAGAATTGCTCCACTCTTCCGCGGGACCTGGGGAATGGTCGCGAAGCGTCGAAAAAAGCTCGCATGACTTCGTCGACATGGATGCATCCTTCGCATTTCGCTCGCCTGCCCGCACCGCCTGGCATCCTTGATTCCAGCTACGGGCGCCAGCCTAACCCGGACAGCACGAGCGGCACGATCGTACGGATGTTGTTCCGACTGTCGTCTTGGTTTGAGAAACCCCATACCTTTGGTTTATGCGTCCGAAATGCCTCGTGCATCTGAGGACTGTGACGAGTTAGCGCAGGCGGCATAAAGGTCATGAACCGGCTCTTGCGATCTTAGCTGGTATCCCCGCGACGGATGGCGATCTCGACGTATCTGATCAAGTCGGCTGCCGCAAAGGGCTTGGCCAGGAAGCCAACGCCTCCGGCCTTCCGCGCCCTGTTCCGCACGCTGTCTTCGGGGAAGGCCGTAATGAAAATGAACGGCGTATTGTGTCCTTGCGCGCGCATATGGGTGAGGAGGTCCACCCCGCTCATACCGGGCATTTGCACATCCGCAACGACACATCCGCAGCCGAGCAACTGGGGTGACTGCAGGAACTCTTCGGCCGACGCAAATGTGCGGACTAGATATCCTTCTGAGCTGAGAAGATTGTCGGCTGCTTCACGGACGAGTTCATCGTCGTCAATAACTGAAATCATCGGAGGCATTGACAAGATGACCTTCCAGGCGCGGGAGCAAAACGCTCTCCTTAGCACCGCTCCAGTTCGAAAAATGAGCCGTCAATCCGGATTCTGATATCATACTTAGGTTTGTCCGTGCGCGCACTGGGTGTGTAATCAGGCGCATTTGTCCTTCTGAAACACTGAAGCCGGAGGCTTGCTTCGCTCGATACTTGCGGGACAAGCGCTAAGGCTTGGCGGGACGAATTCTGAGCGTTTCTGCTTTTCGCAACAGATCGGCCAACGATTTCGCATCCATCTTCTTCATGATGTGGCCACGGTGAATCTTGACGGTAATCTCGGCAACTCCAAGTTCAGCAGCTATCTGCTTGTTCATGAGGCCAGACGATACCAAGGCCAGAATCTCACGCTCGCGAGGAGTTAATTTCTCAAAAAGGGCTTGCAGGTTCGCGACGATCTTGTCGGCCTCGCGCCGCTTGCGATCCCGTTCAATCGCCACCATCACGGCGTCAAGCATGTCTTGATCGCGAAACGGTTTGGTCAGGAAATCGACCGCCCCGCCCTTCATGGCCCTGACGCTCATCGGAATATCGCCATGGCCGGTCATGAAGATAACGGGAATATGAATGTTCGCCTTGGCTAGTTCACCTTGGAAATCTAGGCCGCTCATTCCCGGCAATCTGATGTCCAGGACCAGGCAGCTGGCGACATCTGGAAGCTTGCTTTGCAGCATTTCGGATGCCGAGCCGAACACCTCAACCTCCAGTCCGATCGATGCAAAGAGATTGCCGAGCGCTTCACGCATCAATTCGTCGTCTTCGACAATAAAGACGAGCGCCTCTCTCGCGCTGATAGGCTCACGCGGTGTTTTGGGGCGCTCGGTCACGACGCCTCCTTCTGAGGTTGCGAGGGCAAGACGAATTGAAACGTCGCCCCCCGCCCCTCATTGGGCGACGCCGATAGGCGCCCCTCGTGGGCCTCCACGATCGAACGACAGATCGAGAGCCCCATTCCCATGCCGCTGGACTTGGTGGTGAAGAAGGCGTCGAATAGCCGATTTGCATTCTCGGCGGAGATACCGACGCCGCAATCCGTCACACTCAGGAATACGCGGTGTGCCTCGTCTCGGCCAGATCGGATTACCAGTTCGCGCGGCCGATCCGTGATCGGCAGCATCGCTTCGATACCGTTCATCACCAGGTTGATGATCACCTGCTGCAACTGAACCCGATCACCGAGTATCGTAGGGAGAGCAGGCGCCAACTCGGCTCGCAACGAGACTAGGTGACTGCTCAACTCGCGCTGTACCAGCACGATAACCTCCTTGACGACGTCATTGAGGTCGAGCGACACTTTCTCAATCTCGGATTTTTTCGCGAGCGACCGGACACGCCGGATCACCTCACTTGCCCGGTTGCCAGCATTGACGACCCATTCCACCGAACGGCGCGCAGCGGGCAGGTCGGGAGTTTCGCGATCGAGCCAGCGCAAACAGGCCTCAGCGTTAGTAATGATGGCGGCGAGCGGTTGGTTCACCTCGTGCGCGATCGAGGCTGTCAGTTCGCCCAGCGTAGTCACGCGCATAACATGCGCGAGCTGCACCTGCGCCTTATGCAGCTTGTCCTCGGCCTGTTTGGTCGCGGTGACATCCACCACCGCCCCAATGAACTCCAATTGGTCCGCTTGGTCTCTGACAGAGTGGGCGACAACATGGACATATTTGACAGAACCATCCGGCATCAGCAATCGATGCTCGTAGTCAAGATCCTCTCCGTTGCGGGCTGCGCGTTCGATCGCCTTCTCCACGCGAGCACGATCCTCCGGATGAGCGCGGTCAAGAACCATTTCAAAAGTGACAGAACGCGGCTCGTCGTATCCGAGGATCCGGAAGAATTCCTTGGAGCCGACGCGTTCGCCAGTGAAGAGATTCCAGACGAAGCTGCCGGTTTGGCTCACTCGCTGTGCTTCGATTAATTTGGCTTCGCTTCGCCGCAATTTTTCCTCGGCCCGCTTGCGGTCCTCGATGTCGGTAGACGACCCATACCACTTGACAATGTTGCCGTGGTCATCGCGCAGCGGCACGCCCCGGAACAAAAACCAGCGGTATTCACCGTCGAAACGCCGTAGGCGAGCTTCAAGCTCACCGGGCATACCGGAAGCCCGTATTGCGCTCCACTTCACCAACATGCCTTTCTTGTCGTCAGGATGAAAAGCGCGAGGCCAGCCGATTTCGGCTTGATCTGGTGAGAGGCCGGTATAATCGAGCGCCGGTTGATTGAGGAAATCGGGGACTCCGTCCGGTCCGGCGCGCCAAACCAAGGTCGGGATCGTGTCGATCACCAGTCGAAGCCGATCCTCGGATCTCTTGATTTCGTCAAAGGCTTTTTGCAGCGCCTCCTTGGCGAGGTGCTGCTCGGTGACATCGATATGCGTACCAATTAGCTCGGTCACTTCACCGTCGTGACCGACAACGGTATGTCCCACGGAATGCACATATCTTGTCGCACCGTCCGGAAGAACGATGCGATAGTCGCCTTCGAAGTCCGTCTTCTCTCGGAGAGCCTGCCGCACCATTTCGATAACGCGGTCTCTGTCTTCGCGGTGAACGCGATCCCACAAAGGTTGCTGTGGCACAGCGTCCTCACTCGGATCGAGTCCCAACATGCGGTGCGTTTCCGGGGACCGAAACACGAACTCTCGCTGCCGCGCATCCCAGGCCCAACTGCCTGTGTGACTCAAGCGCTGGGCTTCGGCCAAATAAGCCTCGCTGCGTCGCAGTTTTCGCTCTGTCTCCTTTGCTACCGTGACATCCGTTACCGCGCCCACAAACTCGATGCCCCCTTGAGCATTTCTTACGGCGCGCGCCAAGACGTGAACATGTTTAACTGTTCCATCCGGCATCAGCAGTCGATATTCATCGTCAAATTCCCTTCCCTCGCGGGTCGCGCGATTAATAGTGTTTTGCATGGCGGCGCGATCTTCCGGATGGGTGCGCTGCACAATAAGTTCCAAGGTCGGCTTCGTGGTCCGGTCGCAACCGAAGATTCGGAACGTTTGTTTTGACCAGAAAATATCTCCGCTGGCGACGCTCCATCCAAAGCTCCCGGTGCCGCTCAATCTCTGCGCTTCGGTCAAATACATTTCGCTCTGCAGGAGCGCGGCCTCAGTCCGCTTCTGATCTCCCATCGCTACTTGCAGGTCATTTGCCGAACGCCGAAGTTCTTCAGTTGCCTTCCTCTGCGCCGAGATCAGGAATGCAACCACGAGAGATGTAATAGAAAACAGGATCAGACGCGGTATCTCCGAAATACCTACAGCGAAAAGGCCATGCTTCCAGGTAAATGAACCGTTCGGGGGCACGAGGTAATAATGAAATGCCAAGAGAGCGAGCGTGACCGCCAATAATCCCGGGCCAAGCCCGCCAACCCACGCAGCGAAAATAACTGCGCAAAGCATCGAAGATGCGATGGCCTCGGCGCTCAGTAAGCGTGTGATCAGCTCAGCAGCAATGATCGCGACCGCGACCGTCAGGACGACGATCGCATAGCGAGAAATTGTAGAAGACGTTGACAGCCGTACCGTGAGACCAAGTCTTGTCATTCTGCTGGCTCGTCCCGCCGACGATCCGCGGCTGGATTTACGGATACTTTGAACTGGCGCCCTATCGCAGAGCGCCCCGAGGTTCCGGCCGGCAAGTTTAGAGCATTTTGAACAAATTCGGCAATTCGATTGATCCCGGTGGGCTCCGCGCGCCGTTCCGCGGAGCCGAGCGGATTGACCGAGCGCTGCTGCGGAGCGTAACCGTCAAAGGCAAACCGGCCAAACGTCAATTTAGTGCAAGTAAAACCTCTGTTTAATGGAGCCACCGGTCGGCCGGGTCTGCTTTTAGAACAAGCAGCCAGGCCGCGTTTCCTCTCTCGCTTGGTGTCGCATTGCTGCCACAGCGGACGGCTTCGCGTTGCCACCTCCCCTGAGGCTGTCGGAAGCCGTCTGCTTCTTTTTGCGATCCGCCCGAGAAGAGCCGCCAGGCAGATTTCGAGATTTCGGGGATCAGTTGCCTCTCATTCGCCCGCATGTGTGAATCGCAACGCCCGCGGCAAACCATTGAGGTGCGCGGCCCTTCGCTAGTGCTCAATTACATCAATCGCAATGCGCCAGTACCGAAACCTCCGTATTACTCTCCCGATCCTTTTTCAATATCGGACACTTACCCGCGTACGATTGAGCGAGGTGTCTCACTTCTCCTAGTCTCGCTTTCGGACAAGCTCAGGCGTTTATCAGGTCAAGTGATCAGCAATCCTCTCTCCGATCAACGAGCAGGAGACATAGAATGACAATCAACCTTCCTATGCATACCAGCCTGGCGGGAATTGGCTTACCCGACAGCAAGCTCGCTCGTGAGATAACGCAACTCGTGCGTGATACCGAGACGCCGCTGCTGTTTCACCATTCGAGCCGCGTCTACTACTGGGGCGCTCTGGCAGGCAAGCGCCGTGGATTGAGCTTCGATCCCGAACTGCTTTATGCGGGCGCGATGTTCCACGACATGGGCTTGACGCACCGGCACAGCAGCGCCGACGAACGTTTCGAGGTTGACGGCGCGAATGCCGCCCGCGACTTCCTGCGGAGCTACGGAATCGCGCAACAGGATATCGACACGGTCTGGACCGCGATCGCCCTGCACACGACGCCTGGCATTCCGCAGCACATGCACCCCGTCGTCGCCCTTGTCACGGCCGGCGTCGAGATGGACGTGCTCGGATTAGGCTATGGCGAGTACAGCGCCACTGAGCGCGAAGTGGTTGTAAATGCGCACCCGCGCAGTGCGCACTTCAAGGAAGACATCATCCAGGCCTTTTACGACGGCATCAAGAACAAGCCGGAGACGACCTTCGGCAATGTGAAGGCTGACGTGCTCGCAGACAAGGATCCGCATTTCACCCGCGGCAATTTCTGCAGCGTGATCCGCAACTCCGCCTGGCGCGGGTAAGCGTCGCCCGTCCTCTCATCGGCAGCTCGACCGGCCAGTGGCGCGCTCGAAATCTCGTACTTTCATTAGTCCAGCACATGCTCAACACTCAGGATTCCAACATGTCTAAAACAGAACCATTTACCAATGCCACCGGCGCGCCGGTCGCCGATAACACCAATATCATGACCGCTGGACCGCGCGGCCCAGCTTTGCTGCAGGATATCTGGCTGATCGAGAAGCTCGCCCACTTCGACCGCGAGGTGATCCCCGAGCGGCGCATGCACGCCAAAGGCTGGGGAGCTCACGGCACGCTCACGGTGACGCACGACATCACCCGCTACACCAAAGCCAAGATTTTCTCGAAGGTCGGCAAGCAGACACCCATGTTCGCGCGGTTCTCCACCGTCGCCGGCGAGCGCGGCGCGGCCGATGCCGAACGCGACATCCGCGGCACCGCCCTCAAGTTCTATACCGAGGAGGGCAATTGGGACATCGTCGGCAACAATACACCAGTCTTCTTCTTCCGCGACCCGCTGCGGTTCCCGGACCTCAACCATGCGATCAAGCGCGATCCACGCACCGGGCTGCGCAGCGCGGACAACAATTGGGATTTCTGGACGCTGCTCCCCGAGGCGCTACATCAGGTCACCGTCGTCATGTCCGACCGCGGCATCCCGAAGAGTTTTCGCAACATGCACCTTTTTGGCAGCCATACGTTCTCGATGATCAATGCTGCCAATGAGCGCATCTGGGTCAAGTTCCACTTCCGCACCCAGCAGGGAATTGCAAATCTAACCGACGCTGAGGCTGCGGCCCTGGTCGCTGCCGATCGCGAAAGCCACGGCCGCGACTTGCTGAACGCGATCGAGGCCGGCGATTTCCCGCGCTGGACGCTTTTCATTCAGGTGATGACCGAGGCAGAGGCGAAGACGCATCGGCATAACCCGTTCGATCTGACCAAGGTCTGGCCGAAAGCGGAGTATCCACTGATCGAGGTTGGGGTGATGGAACTCAACCGCTACCCGGACAACTATTTCGCGGAAGTGGAGCAGGCCGCCTTCTCGCCCGCCAACATCGTGCCCGGCATCGGCTTTTCTCCCGACAAGATGCTTCAGGGCCGCCTGTTCTCCTATGGCGACACCCAGCGTTACCGGCTCGGCATCAACTTCAACCACATCCCGGTCAATGCGCCCAAATGTCCGTTCCAAAGCTACCATCGCGACGGCAAGATGCGCGCCGACGGCAATCTAGGGGGGACCCTTACCTTCCATCCCAACAGCGCAGGGATGTGGGATAACCAGCCCAATTTCGCCGAGCCGCCTATGCCGATCGAAGGCGACGCTGCGCATTGGGACCACCGCGTCGACGACGACCATTGGGAGCAGCCCGGAAATTTGTTCCGGAAGATGACGCCGCAGCAACAGATTCTGTTGTTCGAAAATACGGCGCGGGCGATGGGCGATGCAAGCGCGCACATCAAGCAGCGGCACGTCAACAACTGCACGCGCGCCGATCCAGCCTACGGGGCCGGAGTAGCAAGGGCGCTCGGGCTCAAACAGCCTGAGCTGGTCGATTGAGACAACGCTAGGATGTCATTCGGCCTGCAAAATTTGCGAACGATGACGTAATTGCGGTCGGCGCGCGCGGCTCGAAAGGTCCGTTATCCTCAAGCCTTCTCGCAATCCCGCGAATCGGACATCGAGCCATAGGGGACACTATTCGGGCGGTCTGGGGTCGTCCCATAGGGGTGGGAGCTATCGGAACGTGAACACAAGTAATCGTTACGGTACGCACCAGTAACGAAATGCGCATCCCAAAGCGGCATCCGGCGGGCGCCGCTTCTCGGGAGCACGCTCTATTTTATTTTCGCCGGGCGCTATCTGGAATGATGAATATATTTCAACTTTCAGAACGGTAATCATCTTCTTCTGAGGCTTCTTCTGGCTTTTGTGTTGGCCTTTGCGGGTTTATAAGGCTCCGCTCCATGCCAGCGATTTAACAGGAGAAGCTCTCGCGTTCGCTTGTTCAGCCAACGTGCCCGGCCTCAAGAGGGAGAAAAACGCAGACGACCACGCGAAGCTTTGTAATGCATATATTAACGGATGGGATGATGCGAGAGCTGCAAGACGTGGTCGCTGCTTGCGAGGAGGCCGATGAAGATGGGACTGGCGGCAACTTGGACAACACGATTTCAGTCTATGAAAGAGCTGACGGCAAGCGATTGGCTGTGTTGCCTCGGCCCCCGCATTTCTGATGGTCGGTCCGAAAGTACCCCCTAAGGTGACGACGGTTGCGGATTTTGTCGTCTGGTGCGGCGCCACCCGACGGTCGCCACCTATGGCACGCCGGGCGTCGGAACCACGTTGCATTTCTCGGTATGATGCCGGGCCGCAGCGCTGGGGCAGCTCGGTGTTTTCTCGGCAGCGATGGCTGGTGGGTAGGCCGTGGCGCCGGGAGTCCTGATAGGGATGTCGATCCTTGCGCTCGACGACGAATGACAGCGGCTGCAGTCCAGTTGCCTGATCCACGACGACTTGACGAAGTTACGAGTGCCACAAGAGTGCAGGCAATTTGGCCAGCGTTCCGAGGGAAAGCCGCTTGTCAGCTCCAAGGATTCGAATGCGGGTCGCGAGCCAATTCGACCAGCAAGGACTCGCTAGCGCAGACGCGGATTGGTGCTGAGTTGTACAGGTGTTGTATGAAAATCAAAAAAGATGCCGAAAACTCCGCTGTAAAAGCCAACAAGCAACTGTTTCTTATGAGGAAAGCGTGATGGAGCGGGTGAAGGGAATCGAACCCTCGTATTCAGCTTGGAAGGCTGCTGCTCTACCATTGAGCTACACCCGCATCTCGCATTCACCTAACACGGTCGGGCGGCGGTCTCAACCGGCCCGGACCCTTCTTTCCCACCTCGTGGGCGGACTTGTTCCAGGCCCTCGGCCCTGCCCCTTAACGACGGCTGGATTTCGCCCTATATTGGGTTTCCCGAAACCAACGAAAGGAGGTGATCCAGTGTCTCTTACCAAGCGCTGTCACCTCGCTGGGATCGCCCGCTAAGCTCCAGATGGAGGTTGGCATCGGGGCGCTCTCAGCCCTGGACCAGCGAGCAAGAAATCGGGCGCGACGGGGCCTCCCCGCCGCGCCTTTTTCTTTGGAAATTGCCTTGATGGGGAGGTCGGCCCGATGGCGGCCGGTTCAGTTCGCGCGAAGTCGCTCGCGCAGTGCAACGGCGGCGATCAGCGTACCGACGCACCAGGCCAAGGCGGCGCGGTGAGGTTCGCCGCCGAGCAGCACCGTGAAGATGCTGGTCAGCAGGCATGGGACGATTGCCTTGCCGGTCCGGCTCGCGAGCGAGAGCAGGAATGGCAGCGCGGCCATCGAAACTTGCAGGACACTCATTGTCGCGCGTCACTTCGGCCGGAAGGTTCTAGAAGCCACTGACACCCGGTGCACGCGGCTGCTTGCCGCGGCGGCTTTCGACGATCCGCTCGCCGCCGTTCTCGGCCGAGCTGCCGTAGTAGCGATGGTGGCCGGACTGGTCGTGCAGATCCGCTGCGTCGGACTTTCCCGCCCGACGCGCATCGCAGATGATCTTGATGGTCGACATGGCCGCCTCCGAAGTGTTCTTGGTGGCCATCAGTCGCGCCAGTTTCGGGCGCCGTTCACACCTTTGGGCCGCAATCGGGTTTCCGGAAGGTTTCGTCGCCGGGCCCGGGACGCAATATTTTCCGCAGCCCATTGTCGGCCGCGACGGTGGTGATACGTCCTTTGGACGCGCGCAGCAAAAATCAACGAGGTGACGATGCTTTACGCCATCCTGGCCTATCACGTGGAAGACGAGATCCTGTCCTGGACGCCCGAGACGGACGCCGCGGTCGTGGCCAAGGTCATCGAGGTTCAGGCTCCCTTGCGGGCAAGCGGACATTTGGGGCCGGCCGCCCGCCTGGATGAGACCCGAAAGGCCCGCACCTTGCGCGGCCCCGGCGCAGGCATGGTGCTGGACGGCCCGTTTGCCGAGACCAAGGAGCAGCTTCTGGGCTTCCACCTCGTCGAATACGATACGGATGAAGAGGCGCTCGCCGCGGCGCGGACGCTGCGCCAGGTCAATCCGACTGCGGTCTACGAAATCCGACCGGTCAAGCTTTACGTGCCGGCCGACGGGTTCGGTGCGACGACATCGAAGGAATGACCGTCTGGCCTACGAGTCCGCTCCGGTCGGCGCCGCGTAGAAGCGCTGGATCAGGAGCCCGCCGAAGGCGATGAACCACACGAAGGGTGCGATGTGCGGGGCAAACGCCGCCGCGATCGTGCCCGGGATGAACACCAGCAGCGGAAACAGCGATGCCATGAGTTCCTGGCGCCAGCTCCCCAGGATCACCCACCACAGCCAGGCGTTGAGGCCGGCGATCGCGGTCAGGTTCAGGCCGTAGAGCACGGCGACCGAGCTGCTCATGGCGTAGTTGGTGTAGAGGCCGTTGGTCACAGGCAGCAGCACGATCGACAGCAGGAAAAACAGATTGAGCATCACCGCACCGCGGCTGCCCACCGGCTGGCGCGCCAGCCGCCGGTGATGGCTGATCCAGAACACGCCGGCGATGATGAAGCTGAGCGCAAAGCCCGCGAGCTTGCCCGAATAGACCCGGGCAAGATCGTTCCAGTCGGGCGCGCCGGTGAACACAGCCGCCTTCGGCAGGTCGTAGGCGAGCAGCGTCATGGCAACGCCAAAGATGGTGTTGCTGAGCGACTCCAGCCGCCGCATCTCGAACTGCTCGGGCCGGGGGTCGGTCATGCCGGGTGTGCGCTTTTCGGGCTGGAACTTCGGGCCGTCTTGTCCCTAGGTCTTAACACCGGTTCGGTCCAGCCGCATTGCGATTCGCACCGCGATAGCCGACTCTCACCCTTTCACCCGGGGCGATTCGTGGCGACATATCTGGAGACGCTCAATGCGGAGCAGCGCCGCGCCGTGGAGCATGGCGTGGCCGATGGTGCGACCGTGGGCGCGCCCCTGCTCGTCATCGCCGGCGCCGGCTCCGGCAAGACCAACACGCTGGCCCACCGCGTCGCGCATCTGATCGTCGCGGGTGCCGACCCGCGCCGCATCCTGCTGATGACGTTCTCGCGCCGCGCCGCCGCCGAGATGGCCGGCCGGGTCGAGCGCATCGCCCGGAAGGTGCTAGGGGAGAACAATGCCGCGATCATGCGCGACGCCTTGAGCTGGGCCGGCACCTTCCACGGCATCGGCGCGCGGCTGCTGCGCGAATATGCCGAGCGGATCGGCGTCGATACCGCCTTCACCATCCACGACCGCGAGGATTCCGCCGACCTGATGAATCTGGTCCGGCACGAGCGCGGCCTGTCGAAGACAGAGAGCCGCTTCCCCGCCAAGGGCACCTGCCTGTCGATCTACTCGCGCTGCGTCAATGCCGAGATGGAGATCGAGAAGGTGCTGGGGGTGCACTATCCCTGGTGCGCCGGCTGGGCCGCCGAGCTGAAGGGCCTGTTCGCGGCCTATGTCGAGGCCAAGCAGGCCCAGCACGTGCTCGATTACGACGACCTGCTGCTCTACTGGTCGCAGATGATGAGCGATGCGCTGATTGCCGATGAGATCGGCGGCCGCTTCGATCACGTGCTGGTCGACGAATATCAGGACACCAACCGCCTGCAGTCCTCGATCCTGCTGGCGCTGAAGCCTGACGGGCGCGGCCTTACCGTGGTCGGCGACGACGCGCAATCGATCTACTCGTTCCGCGCCGCCACCGTGCGCAACATCCTGGATTTTCCGCAAAGCTTCTCGCCCCGCGCGGAAATGATCACGCTCGACCGCAACTACCGCTCGACGCAACCCGTGCTGGCGGCGGCCAACGGCGTCATTGGGCTGGCGCGCGAGCGCTTCACAAAAAACCTCTGGACCGACCGCACCTCGTCGCACAAGCCGCAGCTCGTCACCGTGCACGACGAGGCCGACCAGGCGCGCTACATCGTCGAGGAGGTGCTGGCCAACCGCGAGCAGGGCGCGCTGCTCAAGCACCAGGCGGTGCTGTTCCGGACGTCCTCGCATTCGGGCCCGCTGGAGATCGAGCTGACCCGCCGCAACATCCCGTTCGTGAAATTCGGCGGCCTGAAATTCCTCGACGCCGCCCACGTCAAGGACGTGCTGGCGCTGTTGCGCTTCGCCGAGAATCCCCGCGACCGCGTCGCCGGTTTCCGCATCCTGCATCTGTTGCCGGGCATCGGGCCTGCGACCGCGCAGCGCGTGCTCGACCAGATGGCGGAGAGCACCGATCCGCTCGCTGCGCTCGGCCAGCTCCCGGTGCCGCCGCGCACGGGCGCGGACTGGACCGACTTCGTGCGCACGGTCGAAAATCTGCGCTATTCGGAATGGCCGGTCGATCTCGAACGCGTGCGGCTCTGGTACGGGCCCCATCTCGACCGCATCCACGAGGATTCCGAGACGCGCCGCGCCGACCTGATGCAGCTCGAGCAGATCGCCAGCGGCTATGCCTCGCGCGAGAAATTTTTGACCGAGCTCACGCTCGACCCGCCCGATGCAACCAGCGACAAGTCCGGGCCTCCCTTGCGCGACGAAGACTATCTGATCCTCTCGACCATCCACTCCGCCAAAGGCCAGGAGTGGAAGTCGGTGTTCGTGCTCAACGTCGTCGACGGCTGCATGCCGTCCGATCTCGGCGCCGGCACTTCCGCCGAGCTCGAAGAGGAGCGCCGCCTGCTCTATGTCGCGATGACGCGCGCCAAGGACGACCTGCACCTCGTCGTGCCGCAGCGCTTCTTCACTCACGGCCAGGCCGCCAAGGGCGACCGCCACGTCTACGCCTCGCGCACCCGCTTCATCCCGGAATCCCTGGTCCATCTGTTCGAGCGCACTGCCTGGCCGAAGGCCGCAGCGGGCGCGGGCCGCACCGCGGCGCAAGGACCGAAGATCGACATCGGCGCGCGGATGCGGGGGATGTGGCGGTAGCGCCGGGGCTAGGCGTTCAGCCTGTCGAACTGGACCTTGCCTGCCTTCATCACCAGCGGAATGCGCTCGCCCTGACCGAGCAGGCAGGCCACATCGCGCAGCGGATTGCCGTCGACCACGAGCAGGTCCGCAATGGCTTCCGGCGCGATGCGGCCAAGCTTGCCCTCCATGCCGAGCACCTCGGCACCGATCAATGTCGCGCTGGCGATGACGGCGCGCGGCCCGAGAATCTCGGCGCGAATGCGGAATTCATCGCTCTGGAGGCGCTGGGAAGGTCCAAGCAGGTCGCTGCCAAATCCCATTTTGACACCGGCATCGCGGTAGATCGCGAGCGAACGCAGGCCGGCGTCGCGGACATCGGCGATCTTGGCCACGCTCTCCGGCGGCAGGCCATATTGGGCGCCCTCGTTGGCCAGCGCCTCGTAGGTGACGAGCGTCGGCACCACATAGGCGCCCTTCTCTGCCATCAGGCGCGCAGTCGGTTCATCGACCAGATTGCCGTGCTCGATGGTGCGCACGCCGCAGCGAACCGCGCGTTCGATGGCGGCAGCGGTGTAGGCATGGGCCAGCACATAGGTCTGGCGTCCGCGTGCCTCTTCGACGATGGCGCGAATTTCGTCCTCGGAGTAGCCGAAGGCGCCGACCGGGTCGGTCGGCGAAGCGACGCCGCCGGAGGCCATGATCTTGATCTGGTCGGCCCCCATCTGGAGCTCTTCCCGCGCCGCCCTGCGCACGCCATCGACACCGTCGGCGACGCGCGCCAGGGCGCCGACGCGCACGCAGCACGGACATGGTGCATCGCTCGCCAGATAATCCGACCGCGCCCGCATGTCACCGTGGCCGCCGGTCTGACTGAGCGCACGGCCGGAGACGAACAGCCGCGGGCCGTCGGTCAGGCCGGTCTCGATCGCCTGCTTCAGCGCATGGCCGGCGCCGCCGGCATCGCGGACCGTGGTGAAACCACGCCGCAGCATGCCGCGCAGCAGCAGCGTCGAGCGCAGCGTCACCAGCACGTTCGGCATGTGCACCTGCTGCGCCAGGTTGAGCTCGACCGCCACCGCATGCACATGCAGGTCGATCAGGCCGGGCATCAGCGTCTTGCCCTTCAGATCGATGGTGCGATCGGCGGTGACCTGGAGCGGCCGGTCCGATATCTCCTTGATCGAATTGTCCTCGACCAGCACGTGATATCCCTCCAGCAGGTCCGGCTGAAGCGGATCGAGCAGAGCGGCGTTCTTGAAGAGGGTACTGGGCATGGTCGTTTCCTGTCTGGTCAGGACCTGTCGGTCGTCAGCAACGCTGGCAGCGCGAGCTGGGCGAATGGGAGACACGCGGCGACGTCGTCCTCGCCGTACCAGCCCGCCTCGTGGAGCAGGTTGAGCGAGCCGAGCGTACGCCCGCGCCAGCGCACGGGCATGTTGAGCACGCTCTCGCAGCCGAGCGTGGCGATCAGCTCGTGGTCGGAGAACACCATGCGCAGATCGTCCTGGGTGCGGCCGATATAGGCCTCGCCGCGCTCGAGCACGGCCTCGGTCCACGGGCCCGGCACGAGGCGCTTGCGTCCGCCGGTCGGATACGGGCCCGGGAGATTGGAATAGACCCGCGCCGCATCACCGCTGTCACCGTCATAGGTCAGGATCGTGAACAGCTTGTGCCCGATCGCCGACTTCACGGCCTGGTCCAGCGCCGCGAACAGCGCACCTGGTTGATCCGCCCTGCCCTGCGCCGCCGCGACGGCACAGAGCAACGGATCGGCCTGGCGTTTCACCTGCGTCATGCAACTTCACCCGCCGCAATCTCCTCCAGCGAACGGCCGCGCGTGCGAACGCCCATGAGCACGACGGTCACCGCCCCGAGCAGCAGCACGGTGGTGGTGACGCCGAACACGCCGGCGAAGCCGAAATTGGGATAGAGATAGCCGACCAGGATCGGCGAGACGATCGCCCCGATCCGGCCGATCGCGGAGGCGAGCCCGGCACCGGTGGTCCTGACCGGCGTCGGAAACACCTCCGCGGTATAGGCATAGACGCCCGCATAGGTGCCGTTCATGAACAGGGACAGGAAGATTCCCGCCAGCATGATGTGCTGGTCGCTCTGCGCAAAGGCGAGCCCGAGCGCGCTGGCGCCGCCGAGCACCATGTAGGACGCGATCGTCGCTTGCCGGCCGATGCGCTCGTTGAAATACGCGGCGCTGAAATAGCCGGGAATCTGAGCGCAATAGATCGCGATCGAATAGGCGAAGCTCTTGGTGATGCTCATTCCGTTCTGGACCAGCAGGCCGGGTATCCAGACGAAGAAGGAATAATAGCTGAAGGTGATCGTCAGCCACATGATCCAGGTCATGATGGTGATGCGCGCCTGCCGGCCTGCGAGGAGCGCGGCGAAATTGGCGAGCAACGTTCCGGTCGCACCCTGCGGCGCGACGGCTTCGACCACCGGCTGCGGCAGGACATAGCCCTGGCGTGCAAAGCCCGCCTCGATCCCGTCCAGCAAGGCTTCGGCTTCCTTCTCCCTGCCCCGGCTTTCCAGCCAGCGCGGCGATTCCGGCAGCGCCCTGCGCCACCACAACAGCATGATGACCGGCACCGCGGTGATGACCAGCACGATGCGCCAGCCGTTCTCATAAGCGGGAACGATGAAATAGCCGAGCAAGGCCGCCGCGACGAAACCGAAGGAGAAGAAGCCCGCCAGGGCACCGGTGAAACTGCCGCGGTAGCGCCGCGCCACGAACTCGGCAAGATACGGCGCGATGATCGCGCTCTCCGCGCCGGTGCCCATGCCTGCGACGACGCGGGCGGCGAAGAAAGACGGCCATGCATCGACCATGGCGCTCGCGATGGACGCCGCGCAATAGAGCGCAAGTGCAGACATCATCACCGCGCGGCGGCCGATCAGGTCGCCCAGCGTCCCCGCCAGCAACGCGCCGAACAGGAAACCGATATAGGTGCTGCTGCCGAGCACGCCGATCTGCACGCTCGACAGATTCCACGCCGTGCGCAGCACCGGCAGGATGAAGGCCAGCACCGCCGCGTCCATCGCGTCGAACATGTAGCCGAGCCCGCCCATCAGCAGCAGATGCTTGTGGAAGCGTGCGAACGGAAGGCGCTCGATGCGCGCCGATATCATCGACATGAAAGTCCCCTCAGTCTGGCGGCCCGGCGCACCGCGTGTTCCTTGGGAACCATAGACAAGGTGACATTATCGTCATAATTTATAATCATGATCTAATATATCACCATGGTGAATGTTCATGTCGTTCCGCGCGCTCGACCTCAACCTCCTGAAAGTCTTCGAGGCGCTGATGACCGAGGGCAGCGTCACGCGCGCGGCTAGTGCGCTGACGATGACGCAGCCCGCGGTCAGCAATGCGCTGGCGCGGCTGCGCGACGCGCTCGGCGATCCCCTGTTCGTGAGATCCGGTACCGGAATCCGTCCCACCCAGCGTGCCGTGGTGCTGTGGGGGCCGATCGGCGAGGCACTGGAAAGCGTGCGTGGCGCACTCGACGAGCAGGTGTTCGATCCCGGCCGCGCGCAGACCGAGTTCAGCCTGTCGATGTCGGACTACGTCTCCTCGCTCGTGATGCCGGATCTCCTCAGCCATCTCGGCAAGGTCGCGCCGAAGGCGCGGGTCCATACCGTCCCCAACACCATCCTGGAGATCGCCGACCAGCTCGAGGACAACAGGGTTGACTGCGTCATGAGCGTCTATGTCAACGAGGCGCAGCAGCCGGCGGCCATTCGCTCGCGCTCGCTGTGGACCGTGGACTATGCCTGCTTCATGCGGCGTGGCCATCCGTTCGCGGGCATGAAGCGGCTCAGCACGCGCGCTTTCCTCAACGCGGGACACGTCGATGTCAGCCTCGCGGGCAAGACCTTGCCGTCCTACGACCTCTTCCTCGCCTCGCGCGGGCTGTCGCGCAACCTGGTCGCGACCGTCAATCACTACAGCGCCGCCTACGAGGTCGTGCGCCAGTCCGACCTCATCGCCGTGCTGCCGAGCGACCTGCGCTCGCAATCAAGGCATGCGCCGTTGCTGCATGCCATGCCGCTTCCGCTCAAGGCGCCGCCGCGCATCGTCAGCCTGTTCTGGCACCAGCGCAACGACACCGTGCCGGCGCAGCGCTGGCTGCGCGAAACGCTGGTCGAGATGTTCGCCAGATCCGATTGAGCCCGCCTTTGCAGTGAAAAACCGGAAACCATGCCTTTCCCGGAGCAGCATTGTCGAAACGGCCGTCGCGCCCTAGCTGCACAGCAAACAGTTTCCTCCCACAGGACGGACGCCGCTTGCGCCCGACAGAGACCTTATCAATGACCGCACCGCTTCAATTCGGACTGGATACTTTTGGCGACGTCACCAGGGACGCCTCCGGCGCCATGCTTGCCCACGCGCAGGTGATCCGCAACGTGGTCGACGAGGCGGTGCTGGCCGACGAGATCGGCCTCGACTTCATCGGCCTCGGCGAGCACCACCGCGCCGACTTCGCGATCTCCTCGCCGGAGACCGTGCTGGCCGCTATCGCGTCGCGCACCGGGCGCATCCGTCTCGGCTCGGCCGTGACGGTGCTGAGCTCGGACGATCCGATCCGCGTGTTCCAGCGCTTTGCCACGCTCGACGCGCTCTCGAACGGGCGCGCCGAGGTGATCCTCGGCCGCGGCTCGTTCACCGAATCCTTTCCGCTCTTCGGCTTCGACCTGCGTTCTTACGAGGCGCTGTTCGAGGAGAAGCTCGATCTTTTCGCAGCCCTGTTGTCGCAGCAGCCGGTGACCTGGGAGGGCAAGCTGCGTCCACCGCTGCGAGATCAGCTGGTCTATCCCCCGGTCGAGAACGGCACGCTGAAGACCTGGATCGGCGTCGGCGGCAGTCCGCAATCGGTGGTGCGCGCCGCGCATTACGATCTGCCCTTGATGCTCGCGATCATCGGCGGCGATCCCGCGCGCTTCGCCCCCTACGTCGATCTCTACCACCGCGCGTTCAAGGAGTTCGGCCGGCCCGCACAGCCGATCGGCGTGCATTCGCCCGGCTACGTCGCCGACACCGACGAACAGGCGCGCGAAGAGCTATGGCCCGACTACAAGGCGATGCGCGACCGCATCGGCAAGGAACGCGGCTGGCCGCCGATGGGCCGCGACGAGTTCATCAGCGAGGCCGAGCACGGCTCGCTCTATGTCGGCTCGCCGGAAGCGGTCGCGCGCAAGATCGCGAAGACGGCAAAGGCGCTTGGCGTCTCGCGCTTCCAGTTGAAGTATTCGGCGGGCCCGCTACCGCACGAGAAGCTGATGAAGAGCATCGAGCTTTATGGGCGGAAGGTGGTGCCGATGGTGCGGGAGATGATGGGGTGACCGGGCCTGGCGTGTTTTGATTCACGTCAAGCCGTTTAGCCGCGTTTCCCGGCTAGAAGGAAGCTCCCGCACAGATCACGCGAGAGTTCAGGCAATGCCATCTCTTCCAAGGAAGCCCAGGCAAGGTCGCCCCAGGAAAGCGCAAGCAAAGCCCGTCAGGCGCAAGACGGCGGCGCGCGCGCAAGCACTCAAGCTCAGTCCCGTCGAAAGATCGCTGGTGGAGCAGTCGTCCGCGGGCGCGCTCGAGACAGAACTGGCGGCGCTGGACAACGTCCTCAATGGTTTCCCCGCGTTACCGCCCGACAGCGACCCCGTCCAGGCCATGCTCACAGGCGCCGCGCCGGATGACGCCAGGCGTCTTCAGGCACTTCTGGTCGGCAAGGAAAGCAAACGTGCGAAGCGGCAGACCAGCGACGAACTCGCCGAGGACTGGCGGTTGGGCGGCTACCCCTACAAATCCCGTATGTTTCGCCGCGACTATGAGGAGCAGAAGTTCGTTCTCCAGACCGAGCTACTGAAGCTGCAGAACTGGATGAAGGAGACCCGACAGCGACTGGTCCTGCTGTTCGAGGGCCGCGACGCCGCCGGCAAGGGCGGCGCCATCAAGCGCTTCATGGAGCATCTCAATCCCCGTGGAGCCCGTGTCGTGGCCTTGGAGAAGCCGAGCGACGTCGAGCGCGGCCAATGGTATTTCCAGCGCTACGTGCAGCATCTGCCGACGGCAGGCGAGATCGTGCTGTTCGACCGGAGCTGGTACAATCGTGCCGGCGTCGAGCGCGTCATGAACTTCTGCTCGCCCGCAGAGTACGATGAATTCCTGCGCCAGGTTCCGGAATTCGAACGCAACCTCGCACGCAGCGGCCTGCATCTCATCAAGTTCTGGTTCTCGGTCAGCCGCGAGGAACAGCGGCGGCGCTTCAAGGAGCGTGAAGGTCATCCGCTGAAACAGTGGAAGCTGTCACCGATCGACCTCGCCTCGCTCGACAAATGGGACGACTACACGCGGGCAAAGGAAGGAATGTTCTTCCACACCGACACCGCGGACTGCCCCTGGATCGTGATCAAATCCGACGACAAGAAACGCGCACGGCTGAACGCGATGCGCTACGTGTTGCACGCCATGCCGTACGCCGG
Source organism: Bradyrhizobium sp. Bra64 (assembly GCF_024519875.1). Classification (NCBI taxonomy): domain Bacteria; kingdom Pseudomonadati; phylum Pseudomonadota; class Alphaproteobacteria; order Hyphomicrobiales; family Nitrobacteraceae; genus Bradyrhizobium; species Bradyrhizobium sp. Bra64. The sequence goes on from NZ_JALJRD010000008.1 coordinate 147,132, forward strand.
CAAAGACACCAAACGCATCGGTATGGTCGATGATCTCCTGGTCGGGCGCGCGAACGTGATCCACGAACGCGAAGAGCACACAAGATAGGACGAGAACGCGATCAGGCCGACTGCGCCTGTTAGCTGCGTTCAAACCGCTCGGTACATGTCTTGCGCTGACATTCTGCTCGCTTACCCAGCCGTAGCTCGCGAAGCGAGCGAAGGCTGGTGGGGGAGGCAGGACTCGAACCTGCGAAGCCATGAGGCGGCTGATTTACAGTCAAGCCGTACCCTCTGACAGACGACGACAAATCAGGACACGGAAACAGATCTCGTGTCGAAAATTCCTCTTAATACGGGCGTATGTCTGCTATTGTCTCGGACACAGGGTAACACGCAAAGACACTGGGTAACTGTTACCCTGGCGTTACCCAAGCGAGGCTCACGATGGCAAAAGCCCTCACAGTCAAGCGTATTGAGTCCATCGAATAGCAGCCGGCGCCGGCAGAACGTCAGGAGATCCCTGACGGCCTGCTCGTGGGCCTCTACCTGGTCCGGCAGCCCAGCAAGGCAATGTCGTGGGCCGTCAGATATCGACACGCCGGAAGACCTCGCAAGCTAACCCTTGGCGCCTACCCCGCCATCACTCTTGAGGCCGCACGAGACCTTGGCAGCAAGGCACTCAGAGCAGCGGCTGGAGGGCGTGATCCTGCGCAGGAGAAGCAGAGCGCAAAGGTCGAGGAGAAGCGCCGGGCAGCCGAGGAAGTTTGGGCCCAGCGAGACCTGTTCGAGAACGTCGCCCGGGAGTTCATCGAGCGCTATGCCAAGCCTCGCGCCGCCAACAAGGGACGCCCCGACGCCTGGGTTGAGACTGGCCGCATTCTCGGGCTCAAGCCTGACCCAGCCAACCCCGGCAAGCTCACTGAGTCCGGCGGAGACGTCATCCCGCGCTGGCGCGGGCGGAAGATCCAGGAGATCGCCAAACGCGACGTCATTGCACTCCTAGATGAGATCCAGGACCGGGGCGCCCCCATCATGGCCAATCGTGCGTTGGCGGCAGTGCGGAAGCTGTTCAACTGGGCTGCCTCGCGGGACATCGTCAGCGCCTCTCCCTGCGCGGGAGTGACCCCTCCCGCAGCGGAGAAGAGCCGCGATCGGGTACTGACCGACGATGAACTCAGACTGGTGTGGCTGGCAGCGGAGGCCGAACCCTGGCCATACGGTCCAATCGTCAAGCTTATGATCCTTACCGGCCAGCGGGAGGCCGAGGTAGCCGGCATGTTCGAGGCGGAGATCAAGACCGACAAGCGCGCGTGGTCGATGGAGGGCGGGCGAACCAAGAATGGGGAGGCCCACGAAGTCCCCCTCTCCGCTTCTGCGCTGGCGCTGCTCGCCGCCCAGCCGCGTATCGGCCGCAAGCGCTTCCTGTTTTCCAGCGATGGCGAGTCCCCGGTCAAGTCCTTCTCGCGAGCGAAGGACCGCATCGACGAGGCTGTGCAGAAGCTCAATGGGGACAAGCCCATCCCGAAGTGGGTCTTTCACGATTTGCGCCGCACCGTTGCCTCAGGGATGGCTGGCCTGGGCATTCAATTGCCGGTTATCGAAAAGGTTTTGAACCATAAAAGCGGGACATTCCGCGGAATCGTCGGCGTTTACCAGCGGCACAGCTTTGCCGAAGAAAAGCGCTCCGCATTGGACGCGTGGGCCAAACACGTGCTTTCGATCGTCAGTGGCAAGCGAGCATCCAACGTGATCGGCATCAGGGAGGCCAAATGAGCAGTCAAGCCATCCCCCCCGTGCCTTGGGAAGCGGTACTCAAGGTTGCACAGCACATACCAGCAAATCAGCAAGGCGTTCCCGCAAACACTGGCCGGCTGGAAGCTGCGCTCAACAGCATTAAGCGATCTGTAGCGACACGCGCGATCGACTTCGATCATCTCCATCAAAGGGATCTTTGGCAGTCAGCTATAGATGAGATCGATTCGTTGACTAGAACATTGACTAGGGCTGCGAGCCAGCCCTTGCACGGAGTGATCTTCGGCGCCGAAGGTCTAAGCGAGAACCTTGCCAGGTTAAAGGTGGTCGAGGAATGGGCAACTCTGCGGTTCAGGTTCTTTGACGACCTATCAAAATCTCGACGCGCTGGTCGGTCTCCCTCCCGAGAATACGCATATAAAACACTCATCGAGATGTGGGCTGAATACGGCAATGTCCCTTCGAGTGGCAAAGACGGGCCGTTCTTTCGCTTCTTTAACGCCGCATGCGAGGCAGTTGGGGTCAAAGCTCCCGACGGCGATAACATGCGAAACATTGTGTCTCGCTACCGCGTAGGCTGACCTGCGAACTATCATTTTTAGGTTACGTTTTTTGGACGCCGCGAACGTCGCACCTTGTCGGCACTTTCAACGACAGGAGATGCAATGTCCACTATCGAAACTAATGTCACCGGCCGCAAGCTACCGACGAAGTCGGTCTGCGCTCGCTACGGCGTCTGCGACCGCACCATTGCCCGCTGGGAGCGCGATCCCGATCTCAGCTTCCCGCAGCCCATGCTGCTGAACGGCAGGAAATACTACGACGAAGCCGCCCTGGCCGACTGGGACCGCGCTCAGATTCGCGGGGCGGCATAATTTGATGACCCAAATGGAAAACCCCGCGCTGGCGGCACGGGGCGTTCCGAATGCCGATCTGCTGGCTGGCTCGATCACTTCGGAAACTACATCCCCGCTTCGCAGACTGCAAGCATCTCGTCTTGCTCGTCTCTATGCCGTGAACGCAGCGATGGCTGAGATCATCGCACCTCTCGTATTTCTGGAGGTGATGCGATGACGGTCCCGTTCCTCAACAACTACCTGGGCTGTCAAATGCGCGCGATCAGGGCGCATGCGACGCGATCTCTCGACAATGACGATTTGCTGGCGCTGCTGGAAGAACTGGAAGCGACCCGCACCGCCATCGAAAACGAATTGCAGTGGCGCAAGATCCACAAGGACGGCGCTGCATGAATGCACACACGTTCAACTTCACCCTTCGGGAGCTCGCGCTTGCGTTGGGCGGCGCTGTCTCGGGCAATCAAGTTCTGGCGCCCGGCCCTAGCCACTCGGCCGGAGACCGGTCCCTCAGCGTTCGGCTTGATAGCTCGGCGCCGGGCGGCTTCATTGTGCATAGCTTTGCCGGCGACGACCCCTTGAGATGCAAGGACTACGTGCGCGAGAAGCTTGGGGTTAGCTGGGAGCCGACAGCGCCCCCGCGCGACAGCATCGCCCGCATGGCTGATCGTATTAAGCCCATAGCTAAGGCCGGCAGCCCGCCCGCGACGTACATCTATAGGCGGGCCGATGGCACGCCTTATCTGCGCGTCGTGCGTCCCGGCTTCTACCAGTCGCACTGGAGCGGCGGCGCTTGGGTCAGCGGCGCGCCCAAGGAGCCAAAGATCCCCTATAGGCTGCCCGAACTGCTCGCCGCAGAGCATGATGACGTGCTAATCGTCGAGGGAGAGAAGGACGCGGACAACGTGGCCGCGCTCGGCTTCACGGTGACGACCAACCCTGGCGGAGCCGGCAAGTTTCCTCCCGAGTTTGCTGAATATTTCCTAGGCAAGAACGTCTACATTTTGCCTGACAACGACCCGGCCGGCGAAGATCATGCAAAGCTGGTCACGGAGGTTTTGCTCAACGTCGCTAGCTATGTGCGCATCGTGCGTCTTCCCGGACTTCCTCCGAAAGGGGATGTATCGGACTGGATCGAAGCCGGCGGCAGCGCCGACGACCTGGCCGACATTCTGCGGCGTACCAACCCGATCGAGTCAGAGGTGCCACAGCGCCTCGTCAAATCCAGCGCTCAGTTCCTAGAGGGATTTACCCCGCCTGATTATTCGATCGACGGACTGGTGCAGCGCCGCTTCCTATACTCGGTCACGGCTCCAACGGGACACGGCAAAACCGCAGTTGCACTGCTTATCGCGGCCCACAAGGCTTTGGGCAGGTCGATCGGCAAACATGACGTAGACCCCGGCCGCGTTCTCTACTTTGCTGGCGAAAATCCCGACGACGTTCGCATGCGCTGGATCGCGCTTTCCGAGAGGATGGGTTTCGACCCGCGGACTATCGACGTTTATTTCCTTGAAGGAACATTCAAGATTTCAGAGCTCGCGCTGCGCATCAAGCAGGAAGTTGACGACCTGGGTGGCGTGTCCCTGATCGTGGTCGATACCAGCGCGGCTTATTTCGAGGGCGACGAGGAAAACGGGAACGTCCAGGCCGGCGCTCACGCGCGTATGTTTCGGCAGCTTCTCAGCTTTCCCGGCGAGCCCTGCACGCTAATCCTCTGCCACCCCGTCAAGAATGCGCAGCAGGACAATCTACTTCCTCGCGGTGGTGGTGCCTTCATCGCTGAAGTCGATGGCAACCTGACGTGCTGGAAGACAGATAGTCTCGTTTCCCTGCATTGGCAGGGCAAGTTTCGTGGACCGGACTTTGCGCCGCTCACATTTCAGCTCGAAACGGTTAGCTCTCCTCAGCTTAGGGACAGTAAGGGCCGGCAGATCCCGAGCGTGGTGGCGAAGGCTCTCTCTGAGATCGAAAAGAGCAGGGCCGATGCCAACACACGGGAAGACGAGGATGCCATGCTGCTCGCGATCACCGACAACCCGCGCGCGTCTTATGCCGGCCTGGCCGTGGCTCTCGGCTGGATCTCCAGCAAGGGCGAGAACAAGGCAAAGGTGAAGCGATGCGCCGATCGGTTGAAGGCGGACAAGCTCGTAAAATCTGACCGGCGCGGCACCCTCACGCTCACCGAAAAGGGTGAAACGGAAGTGAAACGGTTGCGCGCCAACCAAACACACTCGGCCGGCGTTTCGGGCTGAGTGAAACGATTGAAACGATCTGAAACGATGGAGCGAAAAGGCAAGCACATGAAGGCACTTCTACAAACCACGAAGGCTGAAACGGTTGAAACGGAATCCCTATTACGGGGTGGGTTTCTAAACCCCGTAGGGTCGTTTCGTTTCACTCCCTTCCCTAGAGGTGAAACGGTGAAACGCTCGCGGTGTTGTTGCGAGGAATTGTCAGGGCTTCGGGGCGACCCCCGTCATCCCACCTCTCGACTGCGTCAATTCATCAGAGGTGTAGCGGCAACTTCTAAGTCCACACGCTCGTCACCTGATAGTAAGTCAGCGCTTCATGTCTGCAATTGTCTCGTTGTGTCAATCTATTAAGCCAACTCAAAACATCATATCTTGATGTCGGGTAACAAGCGGGTATCCGCAACTGATTTTCGCGTTTAACCGGACAACTTACATGGGCGAACGTATCGCCAACCACCGCTGCCAAGTCTGCCGTCATCCCGAGCGATGGCGGATCGAGCTATTGCGTGCCGGCGGTGCAAGCCTGGACTCTCTCGGTGAGAAGTTCGGCGTCGATCGTGACGCGATCTGGCGCCATTGGAGCAAGCACGTCAGCGCCGAAATGAAGGCGTCCTATCTCTGCGGCCCGGCTCAGCTTGCTGAGCTTGCGGAGAAGGCAGCGGCCGAGGGCGACTCGGTTCTCGACCACCTGCGCATGATCCGCACGGTGCTCACGGGCCAGCTAGCGGCGATGACCGAGGCCGGAGACGGTCGAGGCGCCGCTTACGTTGCAGGCCGCCTTACCTCGACCCTGGAGACGATCGCGCGTGTGACTGGCGAGCTGGGGTCTATGGCTCAGTCCGTCAACATCACAAACAACCTGACTGTTCTGGCCGAACATCCCGCCTTCCTGCGGATGCAAGCGACCATGCTGCGCGCCCTTGCGCCGTTCCCTGATGCGCGTGCGTCGGTGGTGGCGGCGCTGCGCGATATGGACGGCGAAGGCGCGCCCATGACTCTCCCTGCCAAGGTGATCGACCATGTTGCTGCATAGCCTCGCGGGCAAACTCGCTGATGCGCTGGCTGATGGCGGCTGGCGATCAAAAGCACGACCGTCCCAGCTACCGCCCCCGGGTGACTGGGCCGGCTGGCTAGTGCTGGCGGGCCGCGGCTTTGGCAAGACGTTCTGCGGCGCGAATTGCACAAGCGAGTTGGCTGAGACGGGTGTCGCGCGGCGCATTGCTCTGATCGGACCAACGGCGGCGGATTGCCGGGATGTCATGATCGAGGGCGAAAGCGGCATCCTCGCAATGGCGCCGGCCTGGTGCCGTCCCGATTATGAACCATCCAAGCGCAAGCTGACCTGGCCCAACGGGGCTATTGCGCATGCCTTTTCCAGCGAAGAGGCCAACCGACTCCGAGGACCGCAGTTTGACTTCATCTGGGCCGACGAGTTGGCGGCATGGAACGATGCGCAAGCAGTATGGGACATGGCGATGTTCTGCCTTCGCCTGGGCCGTCGTCCCCGCTGGATTGTAACCACGACACCCAAGCCGCTGAAGATCCTGCGCAGCCTGATCGCCCGTGAGGGCCAGGACGTGGTTGTGACCCGCGGCTCGACCTTTGAAAACGCCGCTAATCTGGCGCCGAGTTTCCTGCAGTCGATCCGCGAGAGGTACGAAGGCACAAGGCTTGGGCGCCAGGAACTGAACGCCGAGATACTGGACGACTTCCAGGGCGCATTGTGGACGCGCAAAATGCTCGAACGAGCCCGCCTCACTGGCGCCGTTCCCGATCTGCGCCGCGTTGTCGTGGCTATCGATCCTTCCGGCACGAACGGCCAGGACAGCGGCGATAGCGTCGGCATTGTGGTGGCCGGCATCGGTGTGGATGGACTCGGATATGTTCTCGCCGATCGCACCATTAAGGCGTCCCCTGGAGAGTGGGGCGCGTGCGCTGTTGCGGCCTATCGCGAGTTCAAGGCCGATAGGATTATTGCTGAGCGCAACTTCGGCGGTGCGATGGTGCAGCACGTCATCCGCACAGTTGATCCAACCGTTCCCTATCGCGAGGTGACGGCCAGCAGGGGCAAGGTGCAGCGCGCCGAGCCGATTTCGGCATTGTACGAACAGAACCGCATTCGTCATGTCGGCAGCTTCACCGAACTGGAAGATCAGCTCGCCGCCATGACTGGCGAGGGCTTTGCCGGCGACGGCTCGCCCGATCGCGCCGACGCGCTGGTTTGGGCGCTCACCGAACTGATGACGACGCCGCAAACGCCAATGGCGGCGTTCTCCACATATTCGTCATTCGCCCCGCGTGCGGCTTCACCAAGGCTGTTCGACGGACCAATTGCCAACGGCCCGCTGGCCGGCGGCTACGCAACAAGCCGATAGGAGAAACACAATGAGCATTGTCGTAAAGGGCCGCCGCAAGATCCTGCCTCGCGATGTGCCCGGGCGCGAGAACCGCGAGATCCGGATGTGGACCCTGCAAAGCAAGCCGGGTTCGACCCTGGAAGCCCTGGAAAACGCATACACGGGCGCGCTTGCGGCGGTGGACACGGCGGAAAGCACTGGCCGCCAGTTGTTTGCCGACAAGCGGTACACAGAGGACGGAGCCCGTGACCAATTCCGCAACCACATCCTGCGAGATAGTGTGCCGGCCCTTCATCGGGGCCGCATGGCCGTCAATCGCGCCCGCCAGGAGCTGGATCAGAAGCGAGCAACGTTGCAATTGCCGAAGGGCGAGCCAACCGACGCTGCCGCGGCGATCCGGCGCATGGGGATTCAGACCTGGTTGCGCAGCCTCTCGCAGCAAGAGCGGGACAACGTCACCCGTGCAGAGAACATCGATCCGATGATCCGGGAAGCCATCCTTGAAGTCCCGGCCATGATGACCGGCATTGCCGAAACCCATCGCGCTCTGTTGGCGGAGACAACCCTGCGCGAGACGCACGGTCCCCTGATGGACGAGATCGCGGAACTGAGCGAGGCCATTGAGGTGGCGGAGAGTGCAATTCAGGCAGGGCGTGACAGCGTGCGGATTGATACCGGCCTCAGCCCCGCCGAGTTCGAAGAGCAGGCCCGCGCCGTCGAGAGCCGCCACAGCGTTGCATGGCTTCGCAGGCGCGGCAGCGAGTTGCGGGTTGTCGATCTTGAGCGCGGAGTCTGGCGGGAGGCGACCCCCGACGAACTTGCAAGCGGCATCGAGGCCGCGACGCTCGAGGAATTTGAAGCGAAGCGGGTCGCATAGCTCGAAAGCAATTCACCGATTTGCTGGCCGCGGATGTACCGGCAGCAAAACCAGAAGGATTCCGGAAGTGTTGGACAAGAACGATAAGGCGATGGTCCGCGAGGCCGCGCGAGGCTTGAACGGGGCCGAGGCCGCCAACTTCGAGACCGCGGTGATTGCCCGATTGCAGGAGGCGCTAGACGCCGGCTTGATCGGCCACGTCACGAAGGCGCATGTGCGCGCTGCTTGCACTGCCGAACTTGCGGGGGGCAAGTAAACATGACCGACACTGTTGCCAGCCTTGGCTTTGAGGTCGATTCGAAGGGTCTCGATGACGCCAAGCAGAAGCTTGGCGACATCACGGCCTCGGCGAAAAAGACCGAGGACCAGGCCACCAAGACCAGCGAGGCGCTTGGCAAGGTCGGATCAGGCCAGGCCTCTTCCGGCATCAGGAACGCCGCGGCAGAGGCCGACAAGCTCGCCCAGGCGCTGGTCAAGACCGCGAGGGAAGCGCAGAACTCGGTCAATGTCAGCCGGGCGCTGGATGACATCGTCGCCAAGACCGGCGCGTCATATACGCAGGCCAACACGGCGATCCGGGCCGCCATCGATGCACACGGCAGTTCTGCCGCGGCCGTCGTCAAGCATAGTGCGGCCCTTGGCGGCCTGTCCTCGCAATCGCAGGCCGCGGCCCATGCCGTCAGGAGCATGGTCGAGAGCATTTCGCTCGGCGTCTCCCCGGTTCAGGCGCTTACCCAGCAAATGAACCATCTGAGTTATGCCGCCTCGGGACCTGGGGGCATAACGGGCGCGTTTGGCGGCATCGGCCGTATGATTGGAACCGGCGGTGTGGTCGGTATTGCCGTTGCGGCAGCTACCGCGGCGTTCGTGGGCCTCAGCGAAGCCGTGGCATCTGCTTCACAGGCTGTTGCGGTATCTCGGGGTCGCTTCGAATCCCTCGGCGGGCTGAAGCTCGGCGATCAGTATTCAAAGGGACTTGAGGGCCTGACCAAGGACCTTGGCATCGCGCGGGACGCGATCCAGCCGACCTATGAGTCCTTGCTGAAGCTGGTCAATCTGCACAGCACGGAAACTGGGGTTCAGGTTCTCGGCCCCGGCCTGCCGGAGTATTTCGACAAGACAAAATACAGCGCGGACGCTGTCAGCGACGCCATCAAGGGTGTTTACCAGCAACTGAAGCTCGGCGGCTCAGATACTTCGACCGCGACGTCGGCCACCGCCAAATTCTTCGATGAACTGATCAAGAAGGAGGAGCTGACCGGGGACGCATTGCGCGAGCTGGAGAAAATCTCCCCGCGTGCGGCGCAGGCGATCACCAACGCCATGACCAACGGCCGGCTAAATACCGAGCTGTACGCTAAGGCGCTCGACCAGGTTCCGGCGCCGATTTCCAAGATCATCGATATGCTACCGCGCCTGAAGGCCGGCGCAGAGGCCGCGTTCAAGGAGCTGGAGAACAATCCAAAGACGGTCTCGGCGGCCGTCGAGAAGCTTAAAAAGAGCTTCTCGGACTTGTGGAGCAAGGTCACAGGCGGCGGTGACACAGCCTGGTTTGCCCCGTTGACGCAGGCTATCTCTGCAACGGCGGATGCCGTAAACCGCGCGGCCCCTGGTATCTCCTCCGGCATCGATAGCATTACGGGTTACTTCAAGACGCTCGGGAGCGAGGGGGCGGCTGCGATCGGGTTCGTCACGAGCGCGATCAGCTCGATCGCAGGACCACTCGGCCCGGTGCTTTCCGCCATCAAGTCGTTCGTAGATTCCGCGCTCGGCTACCTCAATCAACTGGCAGAAGGGGCGGCATCGGCCGCACAAAAGGCAGCCAGCGCGATCGCGAGCATTGCCAACGGCGGCGGCGGCAATGCGGGCCTGTCGTCCGGCGGCAGCGCAGACAGCACCAACGCCATGGGCGATGTCATGGGCGGGAGCGGAGGATCGTCCGACTACTCATCATCGTCCGATTACTCGGGATCTTCGGGCTATTCCTCCGATTACGGGTCTTCCGGTGGCGCCGACACGAGCGCAATGGACTATGGTGGTGGCTCGACCGATTACGGCTATTTCGCCACCGGCGGCAGCTTCACGGTCGGCGGGTCTGGCGGCACGGACAGCCAGCTCGTGCAGTTCCACGCCACGCCGGGCGAGAAGGTCAGCATCGACACCGGGTCGGGTGGGGCACCATCGGTTCTCGGCAGTTCTGACGCCAAGCAGACCGACATTCTCTCATCCCGCATTGCCAATTCCCAGCTTGAGCAAACCTCTGCGCTTGAGGACGCCATCAAGGCCAGTGCTGACCAGATCACGAACGCGATCAACTCGCTGCGCGGAAGTGTGGTTGCGTCGTCTCCGTCTACCTCGTCCACGACGGCTACTTCGGCGACATCCGCATCCACGACCCAGGCCTACGACCCATTGCAGTTGCCCGGCCCGATGGGCGGCGGCCTCGCTCAGAGCAGCGATGCAAAGAAGGCGGCAAAGGACAAGGAGAAGTCCAAGTCTGAAGACGGCGGCCCGCAACTTCCGGGGCAGGCGGACCAGGACCAGTTTCCCGGAGGAAACTTTGCACAGGGCACGCCGCTCAAGGGCTTCCAGGGTAGCTATAGCTCGGCCAGTCCCGGCTGGATCAGGACCAGCGATGGCGTCGAGATCAAGAAGGGCACGCCCGCCGCACAGGCCTATCTGGACTCCCTGAAGACCACTAACGCCAGCGGCCAGATCAGCAACCCGTTCGCAAGCGGCATGCTCGATCAAAACGGGCTGCCTCTCCGTTCCACGAGCGGGCTTCCTGGCGGTCTCGGCAGCCTCGACAGCCGGAGCGGCCTAGATGCGCTCAAGGACGGCACGGCCAAGACCAACGATAATCTTTCGGACGCCAATCGTTCGCTGAAGGATATCTCTGACGGCACCGATCAGACCACCCAGAAGGTCGCGTCCGGCACACAGGGGACAACCAGCGCGGTCGATGCCGCGTCGAGTTCGATCACGTCCTCGCTTTCGGGCCTCGGCGATAAATTGTCGTCGGCCCTGCAAAATGTCGGCTCCAGCATCACCGGGGCCTTGGCATCCTATGATGCGTGGTCCCATGGCGGCGGGTCCTCCTCCTCGATGGGCGGCGGTGCCTCCGGGTATGGTGACTCATCCGGTGATGGGTCCTCGTATTACGGCAGTTCCGATAGCGGATATGGATCAGTTGGGGGTTCCGGCTCGGGTTACTCGGATGGCTATGGCAGCGGTGCCGGCGCGTTCGACAGCTACGGTCAGGGATACGATACCGGAGGCGATTTCGGGCAGGGCGGGTCGAGCGTCAGCGACGTTGCCAACCAGTACATGGGCGGCGGAGGTTCTGACTACACGTCTCCAGCCTGGAATTACGATAACGGCTCCAGCAGCGGGTCGAGCTTCGATTCCGGGGCAATGGATTACGGCGGCGGCAGCGTCGATGCAGGGTATTTCCGGACGGGCGGCAGCTTTACGGTCCCAGGGTCAACGAACGAGGACAAGACGCCGGTTCAACTCCACGCCACACCCGGCGAGCAAGTCACGATCACGCCGAAGAACATCGCAACCCCAGCCGGCGTTGCGGTCTCTCCGCTGATGCTGAACCCGACTGCAAACGACAACACGAGCCCGCCCCAGTCAAACACGCAAACCACGAACAAGAACGTCAACATCTACGTCCAGCCCGGCATCCAGGCCGAGCAGTTCCTTAGGTCCCGTGCTCAGCTTGCGAGGGCGATGTGATGGTGGACGCTGATCACATCGAGGCGCGGGCCATTGCGCTTGAATTGTTCGTTCGTGCGATCTTAGCGAACATGATCTCGGCGCGGCCTGATCCGTTGGGTGACATCGAGGAGATGAGAGACCAGTTTCACCGCAACCTGTTGCTGCTCCAGGGGGCGGAATCCGAAGAGCGAGCTGAGCGGATCACCGCGTTGATCCGGGCCAAGGTCGATCAGAACCTTGATGAGATCCGCAACCGGGTGCTGCGGGGAATCGAGATTGAGGCTGCTGCGGCAGGCGGGGCGAGGAACTGATTTCACGGAAAGATAGGAAGTTTTGCTAAGCGACAGCAAGCCCGACCTCGACTAGCTGGCGGTCAGCGCCACTGGGCGCATGCGGGCCACGCCGCCGGCCGGGACAGCGTGAGAGTTCAGCTCGCGCCCGCGATGACGATCAGGTTGTTCAGGACCGGCGTAGACATGAACGCGACTATGAGCGCGATGTTAAAAAGGTTGTTGCTGCGCCAAAGCAACCACATCACGACATATGTGCCTGCGAGCTTGGGGATCAGCCACCAGGGCCCGAGCCATGTCTGAGCGACATGCATGAACGGGTTCAGTTCGCGGAGGCCGAGGTTCAGGATCGTGTTTGTGGTGTAAAGGTCGGCGAATCCGAGAAGTAGGACGGAAAACACCAGGAGTGTCTTGAACAAATAGCGGCGCCCCAAAATTATGTCATAAGCGAATGCGAGGCCCTCGGGGTCGTTCTGCTGAAACCATGTCCGTGCGGTCTCGTTCTTCGCGAAGACCTTCAGGTGCTCTGGGTCGCCAACACTCTTGCTCGTGTCAGTATAAATCCATACTTTCATTTCATCAGCTCAAATAGCCTTTTTGCTTCGGTAGTTTGATGCAAGTGGGTGTGTGTTGCAACGGCAAGGTGAACTGCGGCAAGAAGCGCAGAGCGGTTATCGTCTCTCTCCGATGAGGCAAAAGGACGCGGCGAACCTTCACAGATCCGACCTGACCGCATTGGAGCGAGATGAACAAATCGCAAGATGGGTCGAGCTTCTTTCCGCCAAGGGAGTTTCCGACAAGTTGTCGGAAACTAAGCGCGAGGGTAGGCCGGGCGCGGCGGCTTCTGTCGCCAGGATCACCGGAGTGAACGAGCGGAATCTGCAGCGCGCCGTAAAGGTCGCATCCCTTTCAGACGAAGCGAAAGAGGCGGCCAAAGAAGTTGGGCTGGACAATAACCGTTCGGCATTACTGGACGCCGCAGCCAAGCCAACTGTCGCCGAGCAGGTGGCCGCAATCCATCAGCGGCATACTCAACTTCATTTTCCCTTCTCGGCATCGGTCGGAGCATAAGCCGCCTGCCATCCAAGTACGGCGGCCCAAAAAGATCGATCCAATCAGGAACCCAAAGACGATTTCGGCTCTTAGCCAGCGCCATACACGGAGCAAAAATCGCAACATTAAAAAGGCGTCCCCTCAAATCTCCTCCAATGCTACTCCTTCGAGTTCTAGAGCCGCAATACACGCAAAAAGGAATATCCCCAAGGATTGAGCTTTGAAGGCGGCGACGAAAGGAGTTGATGTCGGCAATCGAAAGTTGTGCTTAGCTACACCATTTCTTGCTAAACTTCATACTTTCGGGAGAGCTCGATGGAAAATGGCGGCTCTGCTTTTTTGGGTTTGATGATAATCGGTTTGGTGATCGCAGCCTATTTCATGCCGGCCATTGTGGCTTCAAACCGAGGGCACCAAAACACCGCGGCGATAGTCGTTTTGAATATCTTCTTGGGTTGGACCCTCTTGGGTTGGGTTGTCGCGCTGGTCTGGGCGTTCACCGAGGTTAGAAAAAAAGAGGCCTAGCAAGAGCGGCCCCGCATCAGGCCACGCGCCCCAGCGCCACGCAGGCCATTAGGCCCTTGGGGCGGTCGTACCGATGAGGAAGCGGCGTTAGCGCGGGACCTGCCTTTTCGCCTTCAGCCCCAACTCTACCAGCCGGCGGATGGCCTCTGGTCGCCCGGGCAGGTCTTCCTGCTGACGGCGGAAATCATCGATCTTCTTAGCCATATCGGGCTGAAGTCGCACCAAGACCGGCTCTCCGGTGGCCTCGGCACGCCTCTTTGGTGATTTCGTGATTTCACGACTTGCTTTGCTCATGAGCCCATGATATCACGAAATCAGGCCGAGGCAAGGTTGCACCCTTACCCCGGCCCTAACCCGCGCCAAGGAGTGACCCATGGCCCAAGCTAACCGCCATTCTACCACGAAACTTTCCACGCTGTTCCGTGACCCGTTCCTGAGGGCTGCCTTCCAGGCGGCTGAGGATGACGGTGCGGCGCCATTAATGGCCGACGCTGACCACCCCCGCACGCTGGACGGCGGGGCGGCTGAAGTGATGCCCGATACCGGCCGCCGCGTGCTGGTGGAGGCGTAAATGACCAAGCACGTTCCCCCGTCGTCCACAGGCCAGCCTGTAGCGGTCGTGGAGTCGATAACTGCCGGATTGGCTGCACAGCAGCGCGCAAGGGAGAAGGCTCTCCTGCGCCTCGCCAGACTCAGGAAGAAGGCCATGGCCGAGATCGAGCGGCTGATATCCTTCCTCGACCAATCCGACCCTTACGTCATGACCGAGGCGGAGCCGGACGACGATGAACCGTCTCTGGGCTTCCAGGAGGCATTTCCGGGCCGGGGTGCTGGCGGTGCGGGCGACGACCGCGAACTGGATCTGGGAACGTTCGACCGACTGATCAATCAGGAGCCGGCCGCACGGCGCTTCGACCAGGGCGAGGAGTTAGACACGGCCGATGCAGAACCTTCGCTTGGAAGCTGCAACGGCTGGGGTGGCGATCCCGTGAGCCAGGAGCGCTGGGCATGTGGCTCTCAAAGCGACCGGGAAGATGATCCGACCGAGAGCGGCATTGCCGATCATGACGGCTTGCTGGAGCAGGTCGGGTCGCAGTTTTGCCAACCGGGAGTCCTGGCATGACAGCGGCGCCCCTAGATCTCCTCCGGGAGGTATCGAACTTGACCGCCTTGCTTGCGGTTGTCCTTGCCGGACCTGATGCTGACACCTGCCTGGACGGAGTACATCAGGTCGTGCTCGAAATCGGAGCCCGTCTTGATCTGATTAAGGAGCGCTTGGAGGGCGCCGCGCCCGGCTCGTCCTGAACGCCAGAGCAATACCGAGCACAAAGAGGCCCGCCGGCTCCGCTGGCGGGCCGTCTCGTTATGAAAGGCAAGTGGCAATGGCAAGGACGACCTCGGCGCCAAGGTCTCCCGAAAACATCGTGAAGATAAGCCCGGCAGCAGTGATAACCGCGATTGCTTTAAGTGTGATCATCTCGCAATCCCCTCGCTAATGAAGAGAAAGCTGGACCCGGACTGTTTCGGGAGTGCTTCACGATAGTCAGTAAACGGTTTCGTTCACCGAGGCGTTATCCGGAGGCCGCTGGCGGGCAACGAATAATATAGGTGCTGGTTGCGGAGCCGGCCCGTGGCTTCTTCAACGTGGCGTATTCGCTGGAAACACACCGTCTGCGGGAGCATACTAGTCGGATGCAGGTGCAGTGCCCCAAATGCAAAGTGATCGTCGCCATTGGCACCACCAAGTGGTTCTTTGACGGTGGCGAATGCAGGGAACTCCGCGGTACTGTAGCAGGCGACGCTAAGGCGTATGAAGAGTGCCCGGTCCTGATTGAAGCGGTGTCTAACGCGCGGAAGAATGCCACTACCTAAGTGGCGTTCGGTAAGGTTGATCGATGAGCGACAGCGCACATCCAAAAACCAAACAGAAGGCCAAGCCAAAGCCGAAGCCGTCGCGCGCGAAAGAAGCTAAGCGGCTGGTCCAAGAGGAAATCGACCATCAGCGCGCCACCCTTGAGGAACTACGCCGCAAGATGAACTAAGGCGCACGCCCCCCTTTGGTCATCGCGCGTTTCGATACCCCATAATTGCAAGCTGCGAATTGCCCCGGTCGAAGTCCGGCCGACCGTCGGTGTGCGTAGGCGTGTAGCGGCGGACAGGGTTGGGCATGCCGCCATAAAAGCGCAGCGCCAGCCGGAGTTCAAATTATCGATTCCTTGTAGCCTGGAACGTGCGCGAGGTACTGCCTGCCGTGGGTCGCGACGGAGCGTCCAACGCTGGCGGGGCAGATCAAAAGATTAGATCGCGCAGCGCGTGCGCCACATCCAACAAGCGCCCGTATACGGAGAGCCACCAGGCCGAGCCAGCGACCTGCTCGACAACATTTTTGCCGACAACAAATCCCGCCCCCTTCGCCGCGCCCTTCGCAAATTCACTATGCAGTTCAATTCCCCGTTCCGCTCGCTGAATTTCTCGTTCAGCTAGATCTTTGAGACTTGGGTCAGAGAGGATCTTTTCGCGGTCGTCCTTGAGGAGCGATATCAGGCCCCTGATTTCCTCCTCGTCGTCCTGTTCAGGTTCGAGGCTGGGACCACGGTTGTGCCCCATCGTGCCAACCGGCTTCGGAAGGGAGATCGCGGCTTCGAGAAGAGCGACTCTGACCGCCAGTTCTTCAAGCTTTGCTTGCCGGTCAGGAGCCTGGTCGCTCTGAGCCACCCTGATCGAACGCTCGGGGATAAGGCGTAGGCCACTGTTTGGCGTCCGCGGGGCCGTATCAGATTTGAGCAGGTCCTCGAAGTAGTTGGGCGGGACCAAACCACTGGGAGTCTGCCGGCCGGTCTGTCGGATCTCCAGTTCGATTTGCGACCGAGCCTTGTGAAGAATCATCATCAGTTGTTCGCGCTTGACGGCGCGGCCCGCAAAGCTGAGGCCATTGATCGCCACCTGGGCCTCGGATTGGAGTTGGAGATAGCCCGTCGCCACGATTAGCGCGTTCGCGTCTGCGGCCCACGTCATATATTCGGGCGGAATCGGTCCAGTGTCTGGCAGCACCGGAGCTGAAGCTATGCATTGCGTAAGGGCGCGCTGGAGATCCGCTAGAGGCATCAAGGGCTGCGTTCCGGGCAGTCGCATCACCCGGGTCTCCGATCGTTACCCATATTGATACCCCTGCGCGATAACACTCACTTTGGGAGGGCGCGCACTTTGCTTCAGAATCGGAAAAAGTCTAGAAAAATCAAGTTGGTGGGGGAGGCAGGACTCGAACCTGCGAAGCCATGAGGCGGCTGATTTACAGTCAGC
>NZ_JALJRD010000008.1:164197-261938 GCF_024519875.1 Bradyrhizobium sp. Bra64
GTGGGGGAGGCAGGACTCGAACCTGCGAAGCCATGAGGCGGCTGATTTACAGTCAGCTCCCTTTGCCACTCGGGACACTCCCCCGCTCGACGGCAGCACAATCGGCCGGACCTTGCCGGCGGACCGAAGACGGCCATGGAACGTGAAGGCCGCGACAGCCCGGATGGGGGCGCGACCGGGCGCGGTTATCGGCGAAGCCGTGGGGTAAAGTCAACCGAGGCGAACGGTTAAAATCGCCTTCGAAGCCACCCAAATTGCCATATTCGGGGACCCATGACACAAGCAAGCCCATGAAGGATCGAAAATTCATCCCCAGGGGGCCCCGTGGAGGGGCTAAGCCCTTCAACAGACCGGGTAAATCGGCCGGCCGGCCGGCTTGGCGCAATCGCGATTCGGACACCGACGGGCGTGTCATCCTCTATGGCTGGCACACGGTCACCATGGCGCTCGCCAATCCCGCGCGACAGATCCGCAAGCTGACCCTGACCGAGAACGCCGCAAGGCGCCTTGCGGACGAAAACATCGAAACCCGCGTCACGCCCGAAATCGTCCGGCCTCAGGAGATCGACCGGCTGCTCTCGCCCGACGCCGTGCACCAGGGCCTGCTTGCCGAGGCAGATGCTCTGCCCTCGCCCGACATCGAGGACTTGGAGCAGGACGGCATGGTGCTGGTGCTCGACCAGATCACCGACCCGCACAATGTCGGCGCGATCCTGCGCTCCGCCGCAGCGTTCGCGGTGAAGGCGATCGTCACCACCGCGCGCCACAGCCCGGAGGCGACCGGCGTGCTGGCCAAGGCCGCCTCAGGCGCGCTGGAGCTGGTGCCCATGGTGACGGTGCAGAATCTCGCCCGCGCGCTCACCGAGCTGAACGAACGCGGCTTCCAGACCGTTGGCCTCGATAGCGAAGGCAGCGCGGACCTCTCCGAGGTCGTCCTGCGCGAGCCACTCGCGCTGGTGCTCGGCGCGGAAGGCAAGGGCTTGCGGCAATTGACCCGCGAGACCTGCAGCGTCGTGGCACGGCTCGACATGCCCGGCGAGATCAAGAGCCTCAACGTCTCTAATGCCGCCGTGCTCTCGCTCTATGTCGGCGCGAGCCGCCTCGGGTTGATGAAGCGGTAGGGCTTTTTCGAGCGAAGTGGATACCGGTTCGCGCAAGGAAAACACGTCAAAGCAAGAATCTCAAACAAAACGCCCGTCCGCATCGCGCGGACGGGCGTTTCGTCATTCAAGCGATCAAGCGATCAGTAGTAGCGGCGCAGCACGCGGTGGCCGCCGTAATACGGCGCATGGCGAGGAGCGTAGCCATAGCGCGGACCGTAGCCGTAGTGCGTGCGCGGCAGATAGCCGGCGCGCGGGCCGTAGCCATAGCGATACGGACGATAGTACGGCCGACGATAGGGATAGGCCCCCGGCGCTGCGACCGCGGCGGCGCGATAGCCATAGCCGTTTCCATAGCCATAGCCGTGGCCGTAGCCGTAATTGGCCGGCGCGACGACCGCGTCTTCACGATAGGTCGGATACGGCGCGAAGGCGCCCGGGCCGGTGTAGGTCGGGCCCTGGTTGACGTAATAATACTGCGTGGTCGGCTCGGCGAGACGCTCATAGGCGCCATAGCCGTAGCCGGCCCCATAGCCGCCGCAACCGGTGTTGCAGCCGGAATAGACCGGGACAATCGGCTGGCACGGATTGAAGCCGCAGGCCGCGGCGGGCGCGGTGGCGACGAACATCACGGCAGCCGCCGCGACCAGTCCCGAAATCATCTGACGCATTACTCTCTCCTGTTGATTTCCGTTTGTTGGATTTTGTCGTTTCTTAACCCGGCGGCTTGCCGGGCATCTCTGCACGCGGCCGCGGCCGAGGACGCCGCGGATGGTCGTTGATCTCGGGCGCGAGGATCACCGGCGGCGGATCGACCGGCACATCCATCTGCGGCGGCAGCGGCGCGGATGACGCGCCCCAGCTCTGGTGATAGCTCTCGGCGGGCTTGGGCAATTTGCGCTTCGCGGGCGGCTCGACCTCGAGCCGGCCATAGCCGGGCCGAAGGCCCATGGTCGGATAATAATGGCCGACGTCCGTGGGCTGCCGCTCCTCGATATAGCGCCCGCCATAGATCGTCGGCTGCACCTGAACGTTCTTCCCCAGGCCCCAGGTCCCCTCGATCACGGCATAGGACGCGTCGATGTTGTTGATGATGATGGGCACACCCGGGCGGCCGGGAACGACGATATCGAAGCCGCCGCCGGCAAACGCCGTCGCTGGCAGTCCGATCACAAAGGCAGCAAGCGCCAGAGCGCGCATGAGAGGATCCCGGTTATCCGGCGACAACCTACCCGACCGCGACGCAGAGAGGGTTAAGGCCTGCTCACCAAATGCCGGTAAGCCTAATGCGCAAGGATCGCACGCCGCTCAAATGCTGCAAAGCGAACTAGCGAAGCATTAACACCGCCGGACTCTCTCGCCGGAACAATGCCGCGTGCTCACATCCGTTTGACCATCCAGCAGTGGAAATCAGCGGGTTTCACCGGAACGTCCGCGGCCCCCGGTATTTAGCCCCCGTCAACAAAACGGGAGCCAGACAACATGAACATCAAACTTCTCGGAGCCACGGCGATTGCGGCGACCATGCTGGCAGGCGCTGCCATGGCGCAGACGGTGACCACCAATCCCGGCCGCTGCGTGGCGCAATTTCCCAACGCCAATTGCCAGAACGCCGGGCCGGGAAATCCGTATGCCGATAGCGGCTATCGCCATCGCCGGGTGTCCTATCGCCAGACCAATGGTGACTGGGATAACGACTGGAACAGGAGCCGCACCGGCTTCTGGCCGACCGACGTCGCAGCCGGCGTGGCCGGCGCCGCAATCGGAACGGCGGGCGCGATCGCAACCGCTCCATTCCGCGGCTGGGACAAAAGCTACGCCTATGACAATTCGTGGGATAATCGCGGCTGGGACAATCGGGGGTGGGACAATCGCACCTACGCCCAGCGCAACGGCTTCGTCTGCACGCCCGGCACCTGGTTCAAGGGCGCAGACGGCCGCCGACACATCTGCCAGTAAGGCGATTTGAACCGAGCGCAACAGATCAGGCGGCCCTCGGGGCCGCCTGATTCTTGTCTATGAGAAGGACCGCGGGTTCTGGCACTTTCCAATCAAGTCTGGTATTGCGGCGCGCACGGGCGGACAGCCCCCGGCGGACGCCGGTCCCTGCCCGCTCCTCCAAGCCTCGCCGGCTTAGCTCAGCGGTAGAGCAGCGGTTTTGTAAACCGAAGGTCGGGGGTTCAATCCCCTCAGCCGGCACCACCGATTTAGCCGACACAACGGCCTTACCAATTGGGGTCGATTTGCCCTCAATAGATAAGGCCGCTTGAGCGGCCTCGGGCCGCCCCGAGGGCGTTCCAATCAATGCCGCCAGCCGTCCCCGGGTCTCCACCGTGTAAGGCTCCCCAGCCTTCCTAGGCATGACCACAACGCTCTCCACCAACTCTCGAAAGCTGGCAGAAATTTGGGGGTCTATCCGATCACCGGCCCCTGAGATTTGCTCCAAGTTCGCCCTGAAGCGCCGAAGCGCGGTCGGGTGCAGATCGTTCGTCGCGACAAATTCGTCGGCAGACGCTAGTTCCTGTTGCAGGCGCGCCTTTTCCAAACGCTGCGCCTGTAGGCGCGTCGCGACTTCACCTGATTCAAGTGTGCCGTTTTCGACGGCGTTAATCAGATTCTCTATTGCCCTCTGGCACGTCGCAATCTTGGCCGCGATTTTCACCTTGTCGCGTCGAGCGTCGGCCGACAGCGCCCGTCGTTCAGCAAGGTAAGCTTCGACGAATTGCCCCATAAGCTTCGGATTGTCGATTTGCGATTGCAGCCGGCTAAGAACAAGGCTCTCAATTTTCTCGATATAATACCTCACCCCGTTGTCGCAGGAACCGCTTTCCCGATTCTGGGTGCATTGGATGCGCGGGCCGGAACGATCGTGCCCCATAAGCGACATACCGGAGCCGCAGGCGCCGCACCGAAGAAGACCGGACAAGAGCCGCTGCGACTTCGGCCGCCTGCGAGCAGCGGGAGTTCCTGCGGCGAGCCTGCGTTCGTGCGCAGCACTGAATAGTTTATCATCGAGTATGCGCAACGCCGGCACGTCCTGTGTGACCCATTCGCTTTCATCGTTGGTGCGAGTCGTCCGCCGGCCCGTCTTTGGGTCTTTGACGGCGCGCCGCTTGTTCCAGACCACGCGCCCAACGAAACGTTCGTTGAGAAGGAGACCCTGCCCCCGCGCTGTGCTCCCGTTGATGGTGGACGCATTCCACTTGCCGCCGCGCGGAGCTGGAATGTCGTCTGCATTCAATCCTGCGGCTATAACGCGCGGAGACGAACCGGCCACGTACTCTTCGAAGATGCGCTTCACGACCGCGGAAGTCTCAGGGTTGATATCGAGTATTCCGGGCTCTCCCTTCCGCGGCGTATATCCGTACAGATCGCCACCGGGGTTTCGACCTTGGCGCACCACGCCGCCGAGTCCTCGCCTAACCTTCTGGGCAAGCCCCTTCAGGAACAGGGCGCTCATTGTACCTTTCACACCGATGTGCATTTCATTGATCAAGCCATCGGCGAGACTATGAATCTCAATCTCAGCGAAGTTCATCTGCTCGAAAAGTTGAGCGATATCCGATTGGCTCCGCGACAGACGATCTAAATCCTCCGACAAGATGATATCGAACGCACCAGCGTGGGCCTCGCTCACCATCTTGGCGAACTGTGGGCGCCCAAATAGCGAAGCGCCAGAGGCGGCCCGATCGTAAAAATTGCCCGCGACGCTCCAACCCTGCCGTGCTGCGAACTTCTCACAGGCGGCGATTTGATCTTCAATCGACCTGTCGTTTTGCAGGTCCGACGAATAGCGCGAATAGATGGCGACCCGCTTAGTGCATTGTGTTGTCATTTGCAGCACCGGTTGCTTCCAAGTGGTCGATACGCGCTTGATTGCGGGCCAAGGCAACGATGAAACCGCTCAACGCAGCCTCTGTGCCGGCGTCATCCGGCGCTAGCGCAATTTTTTCGGCGAAGAATCCGCGACGGGCAATGTTATCGTTAGCAATTGTCTGCAATTTCTCTCCCCAAAATGGAAAAGCCGCCCGCTAAATCGCTGACGGCTTTTGACGAAAACTCTTACGCGAACGTCTGCATCCGCAAAAACAAGTCCCGCTTGAAATTGTCCACAAAGTCTGGCCCGTCGTCATTCTCCAAGAGAATTTTCAAACCAGCCAGCTTACTCGCGATCGTATCGAACTCCGCCCGGGCAATCATTGCCTCTATGGCGTTCATTTTCTCGAACTGAGGCAGATCAACCTTTTCGTCGTCATGTCCTCTGCTGTTGAAATCATCCAGCAAATGCTTCCGTTGCGCGGCCAGTGCAGTGACGCTTTTCATGCATTCCCCCAATAAACGATTTTCGTTGACGATAAACATAAACCGCGAATCTTATGGGATGTCAACGAAAATCGTTTGTGATAGACGGTAACCAACAATGGGAGACATAAGTGACGCCTGCACAATCCAGAGCCGCCCGGGGACTCGTTGATTGGTCTCAATCGGAATTAGGACAGCGCTCCAATCTAAGCGAAAGCACAGTCCGCGATTTTGAGAAGGGACGCAGAATACCTGGCCCCAACAACCTTGCTGCCATGCGCGTTGCGTTGGAAGGCGCCGGTGTTCTCTTCATCGAAGAGAACGGCGAAGGCCCGGGCGTGCGGTTGAAGAAGGCAAAGACTAGCGGCCTATCTGCCTTAGGTACTTCGCCTTCTTGAGCCCTATCTTAGTAAGCAGGTACGCTGGCTTCCCTCGCTCCCTTTCACCTACCACTTCTAGCAGGCCCAGATCGGCCAGAGCCGCGTATGTCTTGGGGCCGCAACCTTCGGCGCGAAAGAATTGGCCCGCGCCGTGTTCGTACATGTGAGCCAACGCTCGCTCTTGAAGGTGCGGCAACGGGCGCGTCTCTATCGGCCACTCGCTGATCGGCGGGCCGGCCGCGAATTCATAAATGTGCTCCTCGCCATCATCGGTCGACGCATTCCCGCCTTCCAGAAGTTCAAACGCCTTGTCTACGGCCAGCCTGTCCCAGATGGTCCGGCCGTACACTCGCTTCGGCGGCGGCATGTCGCCGGCCGCAACCATCCTATCCCAAATGGCGTGAGACACCCCGACGTAGGTTGCGGCTTGAACGCGGTTGAGCCCGCGTGGCCAGTGGGGAGCGGGAGTCTCTTTCATGTCTCCTGCTTTCGGGATCAAACATTCCCTGCCGCTATCTTTGCCGAAAGCCACTCGTCAAATTTTGGTCTCTATCCACCTTATTCTATTTTCATCTAGCTCAACTCGCTTAGGAAATCGTTTTTCGTCTTCCAGCCGCTGTAGATGACGGCGGCTGAAGGTGAGTCCGCGAGCCGCACTCGGTTCGGCGTAGCCTAAAAGCCTTGTCGGTTTTTCCAAGCGTCCCACTCTCCCAAACTCCCTGTTCGCGGCAGATTGCGCCCTTCATTCTCGATTTCGCTAGCGCCCGGCGTCGGGCAGAAGATTGGGGCGCGAAAGAGTTGGCCGCAAGAGCGTTGGCGTCGCCAAATTCGGTAAATTACCTAGGTTGATCGCGAATTCTGTAGCCGTCTTCGGTACGAGACGCGACGCCTACTTGCCTTCAGCCTGTGGTTGCGAAACAATCCCGCGGGCTGGGGATCATTTTCATGTCAGATATATTACCGCCTAAGCCCGAACGGCGTTGGTACGCCAATGTCGATTCGAAGGTTTACGGGCCTTACAATCGGCCTGCGGTCGCCCAGATGGTCGAGCGTGGCCAGATATTGCCTAGTGACCTAGTTTTCGCAGAGGGCTCCTCCGAATGGATGGAGGCAGCCAAAGAGCCTTCCCTAGCGCCGTTGTTTACGCGCAGCCGGGACCTTGCAGAGCCGCCCGTTCGTCGCAAGCGCCGCGGATGGTCTGGGACCATCATGGCTGGGTTGGTCCTACTCGCACTGGCATGGGTTGCATGGCCTTACTATGCGGTCCTTAGCTTGATGCAAGCGGCCCGCGATGGCGACGTGTCGACGCTCCAGAAACGCGTCGACTGGACCACTTTCCGGCAGGGGTTGCGCGGCGACCTGAATGCACAACTCTTGCAAAACGTTAGAGGCAAGGACGCAAGCAACGCAACGGCCACCGGCTTAGCAGCGGTGCTTGGCCCAGCCGTAATCAATCAAATGATTGATGGTTACGTTACGCCTCAAGTTGTTGCTGCATTGGCTCGGTCAGAAGCCGACAAGTCACCAACAGGGGAGAAGACACCCGAAGGCATCGACAAATCAGCAAGTCTTGTTCGTCGAATACAATGGGATCAGGTCAAATACGCTTTCTTCGCCGGCAGTCCATTCAGTTTCCGGGTCGACGTACTTCCAAAGAATGACCCAGCCATTCATAGCCCTATCGGACTTGAGTTCGCATGGGGCGGAGATTGGCGTCTTACTCATGTCATCCTGCCAGATGACGTGTTCAAATCTGATAAAACTCCATCAAACCTAGCTGGCGCCACTTTATCAACTTCGACCGCGCCAAAGACTGCGGCTATCGATAGTGAGCCCCCTCCGATTACGGTTTCAATGCAGTCGAAGCGCTTCAAGCAAGCCGACGTTAGAAATAACGACTACGAAGCGGCAATCGTGTTTGAGCTCTCCATCGTCAACCGGTCTGGCAAGCAGGTGCGCGCGTTTGACGGCGTACTAACGTTTACCGATCTTCTCGACAACGAAGTTATCTCCAGCAAACTCGCTATTAACGACGTAATCAACAGCGGCTCTACTTACAACTGGACGGGGCAACTAAAGTACAACCAGTTCATGGATGACCACAACAGGTTCAAGAACGAACAGCTCGCGAACCTAAAAACGCGATTCGCAGTACGAAAGATTTTGTTCGCAGATGGCACCTCAAAGACTTTCCAGTAAGATTTTGCTCATTGCGGCCTGCGCCGTCACAGCGACGATACCAGCGCGTGCAATGGAGAACGTAATACGCATGATGACTCCTTCATCTGACGGAACTCTCATTGTTATTGCTGCATCGCAAGACGGCCTGACTATAGCGTCCGATAGCCGTCAGACTCTCGGCCAGGACATCTACTGTGACGACGCAGAGAAGGTATTGGTACCGTCGAAGCCAAACCGCTTCTTGGTTGCCGTAACAGGCCGCCGCGGATTCTATCCGATCGCGATCAACGCGCATGTTCACGACATTTGCGCCTATGTTGCATCTACTCAAAGAGAACTGGACATTGGAGAAATAGCGAGGACGTTCGTTGAGGAGACGGCCCCGGATGTCGACTTAAGAAAGCTGAACGCCAGAGAACTCGCCCAGCGCTGCATTGACGCGCTGATTGCGTACTTCACAACCAACCCATATTGGTCGCCGGCAATATCCGGTCAGGGGTTTAGTTCGTCTGTTGTGATTGCATCATACGATCCGGAAACCGCACAAGCATTCGTGCGCACAATAGAGATTTCCTCAAGCGCCGACCTGAAGCAATTGATAACAACTGACAAGCTAAACGAAGTCTTCGGACTCGACGATATCGCAGAACCAATACTCTGCGGTGAGGGTGATTACCTCCGCTTACACGTGCTTCCAACTATTAACGATCAATCAGTCAGCCAGACGACGAAAGATCAGGTGGGAGACTTCCCGCGCGTCAGTTTTCCAAAAGTGCGCGACGCCACCGTTGAAAACTCTATCTCACTCGCCGGTGACCTTGTTGCTTCGGCATCAAAGATGACCGCCTCAGTTCCGGCCGCGTCTGGAATCGGCGGCCGCACCATTATCTGGCGCATAGGAAGTGATCCACGCCCGTTTAAACTGAAAGGTTAGGCGCTTGCTTATCCTATCGAAACCTAGCCCTGCGTCGGCTTCTTGATAGGATGTCACGTTGTCGCGAGGGGGCGCTTTCATCCAGTTCGCCATGACGGGCTGCGCAGTCGCCCCGCGGGGCACGTAGCTGACCTGCTCCCCTGTTTGCCCTCGTTTATAAGTAGAGTCTGTTCTGGTTCTGCCCCTGAGTGGGGCGGGTTGCAAACTCGGTCGGTGTGAGCCCGTTGAGGCTCGTGCCCGCCACGCGGTGCTACGTGGCGGGGGTCAAGTTCAAATCACATTTGTCATTACATCAACACACCATTTCTAACTATACCCGGCGACCCCAGTACTGCGTAATTAAGCCGCTTTCCTATCTGAACCCGGCACACGCCGCTGTGTGTTGCTCTGTCGCGTCGCGTCTTCAACCCGCTTCACTCGCTCAGCCAAGCTATCGAGCTTGTCAGCGAGCACAGACGTTTGGTTGTTGAACCCTTGAGTCAGAACGCGAACAATTTCGGCGTTGCTGTCCTGCTTAGGAGCGCGTCCGGTATGATTGATGTACGAGAGCGCACCAATCGTAGCCGGGTTAACTGCAGCCGTACGAGTAACAAACTCGCCGCCTGCAAGCTGCGCCGTCACACTGTCGACGCCCCGCGTTCCGTTTGCGACCACGCCACCGCCTGCGTAGCCAAGCAGGCTCTGCGCACCCGAGTCGTTGTTGGCGAAGTTCAACGCGGCCGATACGGCCGAGTTATACGACTCTTGCGGCGTCTTGTTGTCAGCCTGCGTTGTCGCGCCAGCGTCGGGAGCAATTTGAATTATGTTCCCACCATCAACCATCGCTTGAATGGTCTTGGTCACGGTGTCGTAAATATCACCGTAGCCGGTGCCGGACGCATAGAACGCCTTCGCAATCGTTAGAAGGTCTTGTGCATCCTTGGTAACGCTGTTGATCGCGTCTTCGTCCCCGGTCTTTGCCTTTGCAACGTCAGTCGAAAACTTGTTCTGTGCGAACTTCAACTGATCTTCAGGCGATAGCGTCGACAGGTCTCCGGTCTTTACGGAGTCGAGAAAGTCCTGATACGACTTGATGACGGCCTTGTTAGCCTTGTCGACGATGGCCTGTCGATCAGCCGCCAGCTTCTTTTCAAGCTCTACAATCGCGTATCCGCCTGCGTTGAATTCGTCGGCGCGTTGCCGTTGAGCTTCAAGGTCGAATACCTGTAGCTGGCCCTTGATGGTGTCGGTGTTGATACTCGCCTCTTGCGTGGCGTAGTAATATGACCGCTTCTTTTCATCAATTTGTCTTTGAGTGTTCGCGCGGTCTTCGGCTTCTTGCTGCCGCTTCTTTTCCGCTTCTCCGTCATCTCCACCAAACATCTGCGATATGATGCCGATGCCGGTTTCGATGTAGCCAACCGGGCTAGTCGGGTCTTTGATGATATTGTTGATGCCGGCCGACGTGAGGCTTTTACCAAGATCGTTCACGGAACTCTTTAGAACGTCCATGGCGTTCTTGCCGCTCATGATCCCGCTTACGAAATTGTTAGCGAAGGCACCGGCAGCATTCTTGATATCGTCAACAACACCCTTCATGGCGTCTTGCCAACGAATAGTAGCCGCCTCCGCTGAATTCAGCGCAGCCGGAATGTCGTCGCCGTAGATGCCCTTCAGTTGGTTGGCAATCTTCACATCTTCTGCAGAGGCAAACATAAGCTGCTTGCCGCGGTTGATGTCAGATGCGAGCTTTGCCTTTTCCAAGGCTACGGCTGCCGAAGCAGCGGCGTCTTTCAGTTTGGCGAATCTGGCAGCTTGTTCTTCCGTTTCCTTGCCGCCGTTTGCCAATACCGCGGCAGTCTCTGCGGCTTCTGCCCTAAAGCGAGCCAACTGGCCCGAGCCAAGGCCAACAGCCTTTGCGTCCGCTTGCTGTTGCAAGTTGTGCTTCTGCAGCGAGTTTATCGCACGGTCGACAGCGTCGGTATATTCTTGTGTCGCCGCGGTAGCTGTCTTGATTTCGTGTGAAGAGTCCTTACGAAGAAAGTCCGAAATTCCGTTCGTTTGATTTCGGGCTGCAGCAACCGCATTAGGACTCGACAGGCCGGAGGCTAGACGGGATTGAGCATCAGACAATCCGCTTGAAACAGTAGCGGGAGCCGGATTCAGCGCACCGTATACCGCTCTTACGCCAGCGACCCCCGGAATCATATTAGCGGCGGCAGAACCCATCATCTTCAACCCGGCGACAAGCCCCGGAATATCAGAGATGATTTGCCCAATCTTGAGTGCAAAGTTCGTGATCGACGTTACCGCCGAAGCAAGCAACTCAACGATGCCAACCCACACGCGGTGAAGCTCCATCCCGCCTGCAATGATGGTGTCCTGAAATGGAATCCAACGCTCAGACAGAATTTTGACAGCGTCGTCATAGCGGTTCTTAAGCGCTGTCGCGTCGTCTATGTCCTGTTGATTTACAAGCTTCGTTGCCGCGATCTTGTCGGCCGCTTCCTGCATCTGCAGGAAGTAATCACTGTTCTGACGGAACGCTTCAAGCTGATCGGGAGAGGCGAACGTTGATGCAATATCGATTGCAGCAAGCTTCTTGCCCTCGTCTGTCATCTGCTTAAGCAGAGACAACACGGCGCGGTATTTGTCTTCAGTCCCGATCGCATCACTGAATTTGTCAACGCCCGTGTTCGTATCGAGGTTGTCAGCGTCGATATGGGCATCTATCTTTTTCTGAAGATCACTACCGCCCAATTTGTCGGCACTCACCGCATAGAACTTCTTCAGAAGGTCTGTGGCGTCCGAAATCTTTCCGCCTGCATCTTCGAAGCTCTTGCCGACGCGCTGCATGTACTCTGGCGTGACACCAACAGACAGAGCATCCTTGGAAATAGTGCTATACTGCTCTAGCTTCTCGCCGGCAGATGACCACGCAAATTCAATTAGCTTGATTGCGTCCAGCACCAACATGATTGGCCCGGCAACACTGAGCATCGCCGCACCAAACGAGAGCAAGCGGCCGGTCAATCCCAACACGGCGCCACCCGCTAGCCCGGTGAAGCCCGAAAACCCTGCCATCGCTGTACCGGTTGCGGTAACCGCCCCGGCGATGGGCGCGAAGGCCGGTCCTAGCCGGGCGATTGACGCCGCGCCGACCACGGTGGCCACGCCAAGCGCTTGAATGCCCGTCGTGGTGGCCGCGGCTGCGGTGCCGATCGCTGTTACGCCAGTGGCAACGCCAGCGTTCACGAGCCCGCGGAACGCGGGGGACAGCACGTAGGCGGCCTCTGCGGCCTGCTTCAGATGGTTCGCGACGCTCGCGGCCTCAATGCCGGTTTTGTTGAATCCCTGTCTGGCATGGTCATTGGCTGCCCCGACCTCCCCGTACTTCTCTTTGAGAAGCGCGAGATTTTCGTTGTACTTCGCCTGAGTGATCAACCCTTGCGCAAGGGCATCATTGAGTGTGCGCGTCCCGGAGGCTATTTTGGCCTGCGACGCAGCCGCACCGTCGATAGTGTTGGTCAACTTGGCGAGGGCGAATTCCGTGGAAAGGGCTCGCTTCGCATTGATGTCTGTAACCGTTGCAAGCTGTGTGCTTGCATCAGACAGCTTGTTGAGCTTCCCGGTCTGTTCGTCGATACCGGTAGAAGTGGCGCTGATGGTCAAGCGCCTTATAACTTCGTTCGCCACTACTTTTTGTCCTAGTGTACGGCACTTAAAATCAATTGTGCTCGGTGCTTTGAAATAGCCGAATGTATCCCTACGCCGTAT
The DNA here is from genome assembly GCF_024519875.1 of Bradyrhizobium sp. Bra64. Taxonomy (NCBI): domain Bacteria; kingdom Pseudomonadati; phylum Pseudomonadota; class Alphaproteobacteria; order Hyphomicrobiales; family Nitrobacteraceae; genus Bradyrhizobium; species Bradyrhizobium sp. Bra64. Next base: position 176,851 of record NZ_JALJRD010000008.1, read on the forward strand.
CCAATCGAGAACTCGTCACGATGCCGCCTGGGAATGATAGTCAACGCGTCCGCTAGGTGCCGCTTAGTGTCTGCGGCTAGTTTCGCACACTGCGTATCATCAAAGCCGTCGGGGAATTGTTTGATGAAAGAGTCGGCTATGTCGCCGCCGTGTTTTTCCCCTGCCACGTATTGCCAGTATGCAAGCGCAGCCTTCTGTTTTGAGTTCATGAAAAATCCTTCGCGCCAGAAGAGGCGCGGTGAGCCTGTCGACAATGAGTTGTCCACAGGAAGGGCCTGTGAATAGCTGGGATAAGGTTCCGCTATTTGCGGTTGCACGCCGGGAAACGTGTTCCACTGATCGTGACGAATCGGGGGGAACCGCCAGCTTGCGACTGGCGGCCCCGATTTGCCCGCGCAACCCTTCCGGACTGCGGGCCAAACGCTGATGTTAGCAGCAACAGCATTACATTCGGTAAGGCCCGAGAGGTCAAGTCCGGTCTGACTGACGGAGACTGAGCTTGGCTTTGTATAAAGAGAGCAAATACCTGAGCCCAAGTAACGACGCTTCATTCGATGGTGATCATTCGCCCGGTAACGCAGCGCCCTTTGCAGGGATTTACCGTTGTATGGGTTGTCACCGCGAGATCGGAATTGCGACTGGGCATACCCTGCCGCCGCAGGGGCACCACTCTCACACGCCAGCGCAAGGTGCAATTCGCTGGCGCCTGATCGTGTGGGCAGATCACAACCCGAAGTGAGTTGCCGACGAAAAGAGGAGGTCCGGTTCAGCCGGGCTTCCAATCCCCGCGTTAAGTCCCCTGCACAACGCTGACTGTCGTGCCCAGGGTCGACCAAGCGAAAACCGGATCGGTTGGCGCGTCGAGTTCGCCGTACCAGACGGAGCCGCCCTGTCCGCCTGATGCGCTCGCGCCATCAAGGCTGATGCCATCCGTAGCGCTAATCGGCGCGGAACCAAACTTGATCGTGCATGGGTTCACGCCATTCACGACGATACAAAGGTGCTTTCGATCGTTGTTCGCGCCAACCAAAGGAGTCGGCGCTGCCGCTGAAACCGCAAGGGAAGTTGTTTTTATAGAGATGCCCATTTGAGGGGAGTCCTATGAATATGAGTTAGAAATACTTTTTGGACGGGTCGAACTCGTTAGCTTCATCGTCCGGCAGAGACACCTTGCTTGAATCGGTTGGCGTAGCTCCGAGTTGCCCTAGGCAAATTCGCAAAAGATTGTAGCCAGAAACGGGAAGCTCCTCCCCAACGATAATGCGGCCCTGCATTTCTGCGGCGATCGAGACGAATGCGCGGTGCGATCGATTCAGCCACGGCAAATCCTTCGCGAACGTATTCCATGCTTCAATCTGGCCTTTCCCCTTCATCCACTTTGGTGGCGAGCCAAGAGGTTGTGTGACCACCGGTTCGCGTCTCAGCTTGAACCGCTTAGGGTCATGGGCGGTTCGGCCAGTGGCTGCCGCCTTCATGAGCGGTGTTCGTGCCCGTGGCATTGATTTTCCTTGATTTTGAAAAAGTTTGAATTGCGGGAGTGCACGTGTTGGCCCATATCGGTTTTTGGGTTAGTCATTTTGGGCCTTTTTGACCCGCCCCTACCCCTAGGGATTACTCGCGGCGCGCCCCTGTCGGGAGCCCGTTCAAACCAGACAGGGAACGCAGCCGCAGCAAGCCGAGCTACAGGCTCGCTCTTGCTTGCTGTTGGAGCCGCTCAACCTCCGCCGTCTGGGCTTGGTTGGATTCTTCGACGGTAGGCCACCTGACTGGGCGCCTTTGCTCTCGATCACCATACGTTGCCGCAACACTTGCCTTGAGCTTACGTACCGTGCGGGAAACCTTGCTAAGAGTACGAGAGGTGTTGAAGAACAACGATCGCGATCCAGCTACCGGCTTCGGTGTTACAGTCTTATCGACAACCATCGCGAAAGCGTTTTCGCCAGCCGCGCCTTCCTTGCATAGCGTAATCTCCCTGAGACGCGCTCGCGTGATCACTCGAACTGACTGACCGGCGATCGTCTCACGATGCTCTGCGAGGATGTCTGAGCCATGGCTCATAGCCGAGCGGTTGTCCACTTCACACATTCGCGCGAGAACATGGCCATTCTTGCAACGCGCAAGGTCAAGGCGGAACTGAGCGCCGTCGTCATCAATCATCAGTTCAAGCGAATCTTCCGTGCTGCCAACTTCCGTTGAACCTTCGTGATCAACCCAGAAGCCGACACGTAGTTTAGCCACGTTGCCGAAGCACCCGGGCTTGAGCATCACGATATCGCTCTTGTACGGGAACGGCACGTTGAACGCCACGAATTGACCATCGAGAGCGAGGTCATCGACCAGGTCGAATATCGCGTTCATGGCGCCGCCGCATTGGATACGGCAAGCCCGCGCCTCGCTGCGGGCTAAAGCGCGAAGATCGGCGGAATCGATAGTAATCATCAACGAATAACCTGCGGCATATCTGATCGCGAAATGATTCCAGCGTCGACGAAGTCACGCAGGCTGTAGTGGTACCCACCGCATGGATCGCGAGGTGAACCGATGTGCGTGAGAAATACTCTATTCAGGCTGGATACGTTCGTGCCGGTGTTCTCGATTTCATCGAAGTAGCGGTCATATTCCAAGTGTGCTGCATGGAAGGCTAAGAGCGCATTCGCGAACGCTTTGGCCCGCTTGGTCACTTCCGGCCGGGTGGCTTCGCATACCAATCGAGAGCCGATGTTCCGCTCTTTCTGAATTTTGCTATCGAGCTGGCCCAATGCTGTGTTGAGGGTGTTCAACTCTAGGAGCAACGCTTCAAGGCGCGGCATATCGGGCGCGCTATCGGGAAGCAGCGGTTCGCCCAAGATTGCTCGTACCTTGTTTTCTGCAGCATTGCCGTTGCTAGGTGACTCTTGGACGCGAGAGCGAATGGCGGCAGCTTCCGCTACCTTGGCTGTTTTTTTGGCATGCAGGGCATTTCGTTTAGTTTCGAGTTCCGCGATCAGCGGATGGAGTTCAGTGGGTTTGGGAATCTTCATGACTTGCTCAAATTGGATAGAACCTTGGCGACGACGTACCCGCAGTCGCAGATGAATGCCGCGCTATCGTTGGACAGCACATCGCTAATTGATTTGTCGGGCGGGACGCAGATGACCTTGCTCTTTCCATCGTGAAGCCCAATAAGCAGCGTCTGGCCTAGAGGATAGAGTTCCCCCACAGGGCGGCCGGTGCTCCCCTTGTCGCTGAATTCGAAAGCGGCCTTGCCGGCTCTGGAGGGGGCGATGCCTAGCCGGGTTAGCTCCGTGGTTAGTGCGATCTGTATGAGACGCCGGAGCGAGTAGCCGCGGTTCTCGCCGCAACCACGGGACGGCACGTCGCAGGGCTGTAGAGTGATGTGAGAGCGTTGCAGATACCGTTGCAGCGTCGCCAACGGCGTTCCGGTCGCCTTTGCGGCAACGCCGGTCGGGTAAGTTTGCATGAAGTCCTCGTTGTGAGTGTGCATCTGGCCTTTCCAGCAGGCCGAAAAAGAAGCAGCCCGCGAGGGGTCACGGGCTGCTTGGGAGTTGTGGGGCTGTGAGGCTCCTACTTACTTACGGGCTCAAGTCGCATAAAGGGACATCAGGCGGCACACCTCTCCAGAATCAGTGAAAGTTCCTTAGCGGCTTCTTGGACGAGGCGCTTTCCCCTGCGTTCCGCATTCTTTCCGCTGTATCCGAAAGCCTGACCGACCTCCCCAAAGTTGCGAGCGGTAATTGCTATATCGAGAACCTTCCTGTGCGCAGGTTGCATATTGTCGTTAGCCGCCACGGCTCGTTCCATTGCGATCAAGCGTTCTAGCGGGTCGAGAAGCTGGCGGTCTGGCGGTCGGTGAAAGCTCTCCGATCCTCCCTTCTCATCTCCGGGCTCCTCTTGAGGAGCGACCCATCCAATTCTTGTCAGTGACGCTCTTGGCCGGGTGTCACTGCCATCAGCCTGCGAAAACCGAAGCTTTCCTATCCTGACAATTGGCCTCATCAAGCCAGAAAATAGTTTCGATTCGTATTCCTCTCCGAACTCGATAAGCCCCTCGTTTTCGGCAGCCATCAAATCTGGAATCACCTTTTCTCGTTTCAGGTAGGTCAACCTGCCATCAGTGCCAGTCGACTGGATACGGTCGAAACGAACCGTGAATTTTACTCCCTGGATAGCGCGCATTATCTCGCCGATTGTCGGCCGGCATTCCCACTCACTTTCGACATCATACTCTCGCACAGTCGGAAAACCGTCTTCAAAAATCTCATCGTCCCTGCCGGGTTGAATGAAGTTCGTTTGTAATGCGTCGTGCGATTCCTTCATCTCGCGCCATGCCCGCATGCTTTTTAGATCGTCGCACATCCCGGCATGGCGGGGGTGCTCCGCGATCCGCTTGTCGGTGAGAATGTCTGAATCGTTGGCGGGAGCTGATCTGCTCCACTCATCGTAGGATGTTCGAAATTCGGTTGGTGTCACTGATGGCCTCACAATAGCGCCGGCAAATCCGGCAGATTATCCCCACTGCCTTTCCGGCATGTCGTGGCGCAATGAATTAAAACAGTCCATCGCCCGCCAACGCGTGCGTTGTGTCTCCTTCAACGCGCGGCAAAGCGCTCGCCCAAGCGAGGCGCTGTCCGAACGGTTAGCTTGCTAGTGTCCCCGGGCCGCTATGGCGGCGAAATCAATTAATCAACGTTGGTAGGTGTAGTGAATTTCGCGACAGATTTCTAGACTGTTCAAGCTTTTGCAATTCGACCCTTGTAGCGCAGTTGCTGGCAAAAATCGACCCCGATTGCACTTTTGGATTGTGCCCACGGCTTAAGGGATGCGCGGGCCGATGATCGCTTTTGGTGGAGCCGGCCCGGCCACGTTCGGCGTTATAATATTCAAATCAAACCACCGGACATAAGGACAGGTAATAGATACCTGTCCTGTCCTGTCCGGTAGAATGGTCCCGGACAAAAACTCAATGTCCGGACATGTCCGCCAATGTCCGGCTATCCAGCCAGAACCATTGGCCCAATGAGCTGACGTTATTGCCTTCGGTAAGCTCAATAACAGCCCGACGAAATCGTTTGCTGAGCGTGTCTTCGGCCGCCTTGGGCTCCTTACCCCATGCGTCGGCAAGAAACCGATTACGCCAAGCGTCCCGCGTGACCGCCAGAACACCCTCTGGAAAGCCAGGGGAGCCCGCTGGCGGGCTTTCGCCGTCTGCCCCGATAGCCACCCTAAGAGACTCCAGCGCCTTGGCAGCGTTTCCCTTGAGGTTTGACCCATCAGTCTTGCACGGCAAGGCACCAGCCTGGACGACGACAGGTGCGGTGGTCACGTTGCCATCCGTGTCGGTGCCAAGTTCAACCGAGTCGAGGCGGAAGGAAGTCACTGCCCCCTCCTCCCCGTCGTTCGAACCCGTGCAGGCCAGAGTGAATACCTTAGACGGCCCCGACCCAGTAACCGTGACGCCGAACGACACATCAATTGCGCCGTCAAGGTCGATAGCCCCCTTACCGCGATCACCTTCCCAGCCGGAATGGTGGATAGCGGCAACGTGCGCTTCGGTGGCCCGCGTCAGTTCGTCAACAGAGGCAACGTATCGCTGCATATCCTTCGACTGATTTTGGTCGCCGGGTCCAAAGGTACGAGTGACGGTATCGAGAACGATCAAAATGCACTTGTGACGGCTCTTTTCCTCCAAACCCTTGATGGTCGCTGCCAACGCCCTAGCATCGATCGCGCCTGACGTAAGATCAAGCTTCCCGCCGACAACAACAAACGGAATGCCAGAGACGCCGTGCGTCTTGCGCCATGCCGCGACGCGCCTCTCCGTTAGCTTCTTGCGCTCTGCAGCGAAGAAAACGACGAGACCTTGCTTGACCTTGCGGCCGTGCCACGCCTTGCCGGCTGCGACGTGGCATCCAATGTCTCCCACCAGCACGCTTTTGCCAGTCCCAGGTTTGGCCACGAACAAGCTGAACTCACCGGCGCCCAAAACGCCCTGAAGGATTTCCTCCTTCGCTGTCGATTGGTCTACGTCATCAAACCATGTTACTTGGAACCTCTCTTTCTGGTCTCCTTTGACGGCTTCGGGTAGCTGCAGCGTCTTTCGCTGGTTGTCGTTCGCAGCCTTGGCGTGGGCATCGATTTCAGCTTTCGCCGCCTCGACTTCGGCAGCGAGGCGCGGATGGATGTCGGCTAGATTCACCACTAGCGTTCCCTTCTCATCTTCGCGGTGACAAGTTCGGCGTGCCAGCTAACTTGGCGTTCGTAGTACGCCTCGATAGCCTCACATTTGTCGTCCACTTCAAACCTAGCCAACTCGGCGTCGTCTGCTCCAAATGCCCAATCCCAAGCCTCTAACGCTGTTTCGATCTTGTTGCATTCGATGATGCCAGCGCCGGCAAGTTCGTTGAGGGCCTTCCGGCTCATCGGCGCGATGTGACAAGCGCCGGTACAGCCAGCCTTAAGCCAATCCATCGGCTGGGCGTGGAGCCGAACCACCGGTAGCGTTAGGTTTTCGCGACCAAGCCAGGCCGCCCGACACGTGACGGATGCGAAATGCAATTCGCCACTGATCACTAATAGATCGATGAATGTCCCGTTCTCGACAATAGGAACGGCCAACTCATGCGGGTGCTTCGGCCCGACATGTTCTGACCCGTAGATTACAAACCTGTACCGGCCAGTTTCGGGAGTCCACACCACGCCGTACTGAATGAGCGCGGTTTGCGGCGGTGGCGTTGTGTTGACGCCATGTTCAGCTAGCCACTTGATTGCGGCTGCCTTGTCACCGGCTCGTTCCTGAAACTCCTGCTCAACTTCTTCCGCTGTTGGCAGCGTGTCGTCAAAAATCGATTCCATTTTAGGCAGCAACGCTGCTCAAAGGCGACAGGTTGTGAACTAGCGCTTCAATGAAGAAGGCCAGATCACCGGAGCGATGATAGAAACCAACCTGCTTCGTCGACTGATTGAGACCGTTTCTCCAAACTTCTGATGCCCAGCTATAGTATGGCTTCAGGTCTTCCCATTGTGCATCTGTCAAATCGACAATGCCTGCGGCTAGTTCGTCCAGCCAAGCGGCGGCGCGAGCGTTTCGGGGATCATCTGGCCAGCGGGCCGTGAGCGACCGACGCCAAGCTGATGTACGTTCCAAGGTCTTGACAATCGATTCAATGCAATCGTTTTTTTCGTTCAGCATCATTTCTAGCTTCTGTTCTTGAGATGGAAGCCCGCCGCTAAAACGCGACGGGCCGTATTGCGCAATTATTCGGACGGCTGTGGCTGTCGTTTCGCCGGGGTCGTACCCAACGCAGTTACGAGCAACGCAATGTAGGCGTCAAAATTGGCTACGCTTTGGCCCGCTATAATGTTCGCATTCAACTGACCAACCGCGCGAAACAACTCAGGAGCAATCGGCCACGGCGATTGATAAGCAGGCGCGATCCTTAGCCAATAGCCATCTGAGATATTCTCGGCCGTTCGAACAATCTGATCGAGGCGGCCGGCTTTGGCGGTGTCGGTTGGATTGGCGGCAAGTAGCTTTGTGGAGGCGGCAGTGAGTGTCGAGGTGAGATATTTGATAAAGTCGATCTTGTCGGACATAGTTTCCTTATTAGGTTGTGCGCACAAAAAACCCGGCGTGCGCTGCCGGGCGGAATCACAGAATGCGATATGTAAAACGGGTCAATTGTCGCGCGGTAGCTTCGCAATGGCTCGACGAAGCATGATTTCGACGCATCGCCCGCAGATCAGTTCTCCGTCACCGGCCGGTGGCGCAAGAACCATCAATTCATCTGGTGCGAACTCTTCTTCGCAGTGATCGCAGCGGACGCTTTCGAGCATGCTCAGGATTCAGGTGTATTAGGTAATCCACCCAAACCCAACCGCTCATTGTGTTGCTCGCTCATTTCTCGCATCGCGACAAGCTCCGGACGGTTATAAATCCTCATGATGTCAGCAGCAGGAACAACACAGGTCATGCCACTTAGGCCCTCGACATAGTGGCTATCTGCTTGAAGAACTGCTTGCGTCACCGTCGATGTAGTCTGTTTAGCTTTTAATTCCCATGATTCTGGGAATTGAGCGTAGTGGATACCTAGCAATTTGATATAGTGACCGCCGCCCGTCAAAACTTTCCCCGGCTGCGGCTCGAAAAAATGCGATCCGATAGTTCGATAGACAAAAACAGGGCTGCCGGAAAACCCGCTTCTGCTGTGCATGTCCAGCACTATCGAACGCCCCTTGTAGTGGGTCGATTGTTCGATCCTTGCATCCATCATACTGACGTGCCCAAACCTTGCTGCTGGCTGGTTAGTCTCGACTCCATCGTAGTCTACAAACCGCCCGAGCATGAATACATCGTCCCCCGGACCCACGGCGTCCTTTATTTCCTGTGCCGTCGTCAGAACCCACGACGACACATCCAATAGCTGGATATCGTGCTCATCAGTTACGGTGACGGGCGGTGAAATCGCTACGTCCGGACCGCCGCCCTCGAAAATCCACTCAGTACAATCAAACTCGAAAATGTCCGGTTTTCCTGATTTCCGATTGATTCTAATCACCGGCGATGGAGGGCCGTCTTTAGGACAAACAGCAACGTGCCAGTTTGTGACGGCGTGGATGTGCGCATAGCCCGGCACGCGTTTCATCTCTTCGCCAAGTAGAAATCCGGTACCGCCTGACTTGACGCCTTTTTCGGCGGAAGCCCGGTCCGGATACAGAAAAAAGACAGCCTTCAGAATCGGGGCGTATTGACCAAGGTGAGGCATGCCGCAAGGTACCCAGCTATTGTAAGTCGTTCCTCCCGAAATCCGCCTACAACTAGGGTTTTCGGGACGCAACATCTAACGGACGTAGCAGATTTCCTTGGCCCGTGAGTGGACCCAGAATTGCCCTTTAATCACGCCACAACCGTGACTTGACGTCCAGGGTTAAAACCGCTCCTCGCCCAAGAGAACAGAACAGATGACGAAATCAGAACGTTTTAAGAGCGATAGAATCGGCTCTAACCGTGCCCCCTCGGCCGGTTCGGCGGTTCTAAATCTTCAGCACGGGCTTCCGTCCAAACTCCAAAGCTCACAATCCCCGGTAATTCCTGTCGGCTAAGCTGACCAATCCCCTCAGCCGGCACCAGCTTTGACCCGCAACGCTCATTCCGATGTCTTCGGCGCGCTGCTTTGCTGGAGATGCAGAGCGCCGGTGATCTCCACCCAGACATGTTTCGACTGTTCGAAAACCGATCGCATGGGAGCCGGATAGTTCGGAGCCGCGATCGCGCCGACCGCAACGCCGATCATCGCTGGCAGATTATCGGCCTTCCAATAGACTGTTGAACCACAGTCGGGACAAAAATAGTTGCGAACCTTGCCGCCGCTTGCGGCTGTACGGACGTATTCCTTCGGCGTTCCCGAGATCGTGACGGCCTCCATCGGATAGAAGGCGCCGACACCGAACGGCGCACCTGTTCGTCGCTGGCAGTCAATGCAATGGCAGGCAACGACGAGGCTTGATGGCCCCGGAAGCGACAGCGCAAGAGCGCCGCAATTGCATCGGGCGTCGATCATCGAAACTCCTTCCTCGTTCGTTGGCCGACGGGTGCTTCAGCCCGGATGGAGCGGAGCGCAAATCCGGGACGGTGTTCGCCCTCACTCCTTCCCCACCTCGAACGCCAGCAGCACATTGCCGGCAACACCGCTCCACTGGCCGTAGCCGGAATTGGTGTAGAGCATGCCGCCAGCGATGATCGGCCCGGGGCCGTCGATCGCGCCGCCGTGAGCGGGGACGCCGTTCACAGCCGTATAGTCTCGCGCGGTATCGAACTCCCACAGCAGCTTGCCGTCGGCAGTGGCGTAGGCGCGCAGGAAGCCGCTGACGCCGCCGGAGAACACGACACCGGGGATCAGGCTTACCGCCGCCGACAGCGCGGGGCTGCATTGGAGACGATCGCCGCAGGCGACGGGAGACACTTCCATCGCAATTTTCCCGCTGGCGAGATCGACGCCGAACAGGCCGCCACCTTGTGTAGAATCCAGTTGCCGCGTGCCGTCGCGCAGGAAACGCACGTCGGAGTTCGCGACATAGATGCGGTCCTGGTCGGCGGCCGAGCCCCATTCGCTGCCGCCGAGCGCACCGCCCTTCCCGATCCGCGTCTGCCACAGGATCTTGCCGCCATCGTCAGGGTCGAGCGCATGCACGACACCGGACTTCTGCGCGATGGCAAGAACTCGCCTGTCGTCGCGCAAGGTCACGAGGATCGGCGACTGGCCGAAATCGTGATCGGGCCCGTGATCCTCAGGACAATTGGTCTTGTCCGCGGCATAGCACGCCACGATGAAGGCGTCCTTCGGGGTCGCCTGCTGCTTCCAGAGCAGCTTTCCGGTCGCAAGCTCGAACGCGAGGATCGCATCGGCGGTTGCGGCCGGCGGATTCGAGTAGGAATTGCTGGTCGCGACGTAGACGGCGTTGCGCTTCGGATCGATCGTCGGTGCCGACCATACCGCGGCGCCGGACGGGCCGAACAGCTGCGTGCCTCTGGTATTCTTGCCGGTCGGATGCGGCACCTCGGGGATCGTGTAGGCCTGCCACACCAGCTTGCCGGTCACGGCCTCCAGCGCCACCACGCTGCCGCGGAAGGTGCAGCATTCGTAACTGGCTTGCGAGCCGGCGGCCTCCTCGAGCGAGGACACCGGCACGTAGAGCACGCCGGAGTGCAGCGTCGGCGCGCCGGTGATGCGCGCGGCCGGATGCTCCTCGACCTTCGTCTTCCAGATCAGCGCGCCGGTCAGCGCGTTCACGGCATAGGCATTGGCGCGCAAATCGCCGAAGAAGATCGCGAACTGATCGGTGCCGGGAACCGGCGCGAAGCTGATCGCGGCGCGCACCGCGGCATCGGTCGCCAACGTCCACAGCGTGCAGCCGCTTCGCGCGTCAAGCGCGTGCACCTTGCGGTCAGTGCCGCCGATGAACAGCAGGCCGCCGACGATGGTCGGCGGCGCAAAAGACACCGAGGCGCCGGGAAAGGCGTAAGCCCATTTCAGCCGCAGACGCGGCACCTCTTCCGCGGTCAACCCGGCCATGTCGGACGGCTGGAAGCGGCTGTTGGCAGCATCGACGCCCCATCCGTTCCAGCGTGGACCATCGAGCGGTTGCGGAAAGAAGCTGACCTGCTGCGTGCAGCGTCCTGCCGCGTCGGCTGCGACGCCGCCGGTCGCGGCCTTGCCGGTCACGAAGGCAGCAATCGCGCGGCGTTCCTCGTCGCTGCGCTCCTTCACCATCGCCGCCATGCCGCCGGAGGTCAGTGTCCCCAGCACGTGATCGAACGACATCGCCTGCATGGCACTGCGGGTCGGCACACGGCTTTGGGCATCACCGCCATCGTGACATTGGGCGCAATGGCTTGCGTAGAGCGCGCCGCCGTCCTGCTGCGCCAGTGCCGGCGCGCAGCACCAGATCAGCATGGCCACGACCACAACACTCGGTCTCATGGTGTGCTCCGGAATCGTCACGGCAACGCGAGACGGCTTGATGCAATCCAAAGTGTAGCGCAGCGGCGATCGCCGAAGCAACGGAGGCTCCGCCTGCGTCCGTCACATCCCCGTGGCAATGCGGACGCGATCGGGCAATTCATCGAGCCGCCAAAGCCCGAGGCTCTTGTCGCGCCAACCGCCGCCGCCCTCCTCGCACCCCTCATTGATCAGTTCGCGCGGCACCGGCCAGTTGAACGGCGCCGTCTCCATGTTCAAGGCACGCCAGTCGCCGTCCTCGCAATCGCGATTGCCGGTCCATTCGGGAAACGTCGTGACCAGCAGGAAGCGCGCGCCGCTCGCACGAAAATTCGTGATGGCGCGGGCAATGTTGTCGAAGCTCAGATGAACCAGGCAGTCACGGCACAGGATCAAATCGGCAGTCGGCAGCTCATCACGCGTGATGTCGGCGACGCGGAAGCGGCCGGCCAGTTCGCCCCGCGCCGTGCGCTCGCGATTGGCCTCGATCAGCGACGGCACGATGTCGATGCCGGTGTAGTCGAGATCGAGCTTCAGGCGGCCGATCCAGCCCGCATCGCCGCAGGGCGCATCGAGCAGCGAGCGCGCGCCGAGCCGTTGCAGCAGTGCGGGAAGCGCCTCGCCGATCGCGGCGGTCGCGCAGTCCTCCGAGCCGAGGCCCGACACCGAAGTGGCCGCGCCCCACAGGTTTGTCCGCTCGATCCGCTCGAACCGCGCGGCGAGATCGAGGCCCGCGAAATTGTCGCGGTCGGCGACGAACCGCTCATGGGCAAGCACGGGTGGACGATTGGCGGTCATTGGACAGGACGCGAGTCGAAATTCCGGCGCAGCCGCACTATACAGGCAAAGCGAGCTGTCCGAAATCGTCCGAAGCGAACTCGCTCAAATCACCCGTCTCGTCCGGACCACATGCGCCCCACCACAACAAAAGAAAAGGCCAGGATCGCCGCTGGCGCGGCGACGGCCATCATCATGACGGCCGTGCTGCTCGTCATCGCGCTTGCATTTCTGCTGGCGCGGTAGCTATTGCCGGCGCAACGGATGGCCGCCGCCGCGCAGACTACGCGGCGCGCACCGTGCGGAGGAATTTTCCAACTTCGTCCTTCAGCCGGTTGCTGTCGGTCGCCAGCATCTTGGCGGTGGAAAGCACCTGCGAGGAGGCCGAGCCGGTCTCGGCCGCGCCGCGCTGCACGTCGGTGATGTTGGTGGAGACCTGCTGGGTGCCGTGCGCGGCCTGCTGCACGTTGCGCGAGATCTCCTGGGTCGCAGCGCCCTGCTCCTCGACGGCCGCGGCGATGGTCGAGGACACCTCCGAAAGCCGCTCGATGGTCGCGGAGATGTCGCGGATCGCGTTGACGGATTCCTGGGTTGCGGTCTGGATGCCGGAAATCTGCTGGCTGATCTCGCCGGTCGCCTTCGCGGTCTGCTCGGCCAGCGTCTTCACCTCGGAGGCGACGACCGCAAAACCGCGGCCGGCCTCGCCGGCACGTGCCGCCTCGATCGTGGCATTGAGCGCCAGAAGGTTGGTCTGGCCGGCAATGGTGTTGATCAGCTCGACGACGTCGCCGATGCGCGTCGCCGCGACCGAGAGCTCGCTGACGCGCTCCGTCGTCGTGCGGGCCTGGGTGACGGCTTCGCCCGCCATCCGCGCGGATTCCTGCACCTGCCGGCTGATCTCGTTGACGGAGGAGGACAGCTCTTCCGTGGCGGTCGCAACCGACTGCACGTTGCCGGTGGCTTCACCCGAGGCGAGCGCGACGACCGACGTCAGTTCCTGCGCGCGCTGCGCCGTGGTGGCCAGTGTCGAGGACGATGCCTCGAGCTCGGTGGACGCCGAGCCCACCGTCTCGATGATCTCGCCGACCGCGCGCTCAAAGCCGTCGGCAAGGTCGACCATGTCGCGCTTGCGCTGCTCGGCGGCCTGTTTCTCAACTTCGACCTGCGCGGCCTTGAGGCGCTCGACCTCGAGTCCGTTGGTCTTGAAGATTTCGACCGTCCTGGCCATGTCACCGATCTCGTCGCCGCGGCCCTTCTCGGGCACCTCGGTCTTGAGATCGTTGCGGGCGAGCCCCTCCATGGCAAGCTTGAGCCGGGCGATCGGCTGCGACATCGCCTTGAGGCCGATGAACAGTGCAATCGCGATGCCGACGATCAGGCCACCGGCGCTGACGCCCATCACGGTCGAGGTCGCGGATTTGGCGTCGCGCTCGATAGCTTCCTTGCGCTTGGCGACCGCTTTGGCGGTCTCGCCCGTAAACTTGACGATGCGCGCCAAGGCCGCGTCGATCAACGGATCGCACTCCTTGTGCGCCCGGGCGGCGGCCTTTGCGTTCTCTTCCGGGTTGCTCGCTTGCGAGCCGGCCTGGAGCACCGGGTCGCAACCGCTGAACACACCCTTGAGCTGGTCGCCGATGCCCTTGATGTCGCTTGCGCGTGCCGGATCGTCCTGCTCCGCTGCGGCCAGGAATTGACTGATCTCGTCACGATTCTGGGCCGCGGTCTTGAGGCGGTTGGCGTTGCCCGCCTCCGTCGCCTCGGTGAAGACCGCATAGAGCGCGGCATGATAGGTCTCGGCACGGCGCTGGGCCCGCGTCAGGTTGAGCGCCGAGGATTGCAAGGCGGAGAGTTCGGCGAAGCCGTCGACGGTCGCGGAGAGTTGGCGCGTACCGAATGCGGCGACGGCGACGAGCGCGCATCCCATCACGGCCACGATCAGCGCGACCTTCCACACGATCTTCAGATTGTTCAAAAAGCTCATCACAGCCGTTCCGCCGACGCATAATCCCAGCAACGGGCATTGGAACCAGCGGACGTTAAGATTTGATGCCAAATGCCCCGGGTAGTCTTACGGAAAACTAACCAATTGGAGTTTTGGCGTAAGCTTTGCGTCAGCTTCAGCCTGTTTTCAGGGCGCAATCAGGCATCGGCGGCCGGAACCGGTCGCCGGCGTCGGCAGTTGTCGGCCCATGCGGATCAGGGAAGAAAACCGAAACATGTTTCTGCTGGCGACGGTGACGCTGTGCTGCGGCGCCTTGGCCGGCGCAGTTGCGCTGCTCGAACCGGCACCCGGGCCCGCTCCGGCAAGGCAGATGGCTGAGAGGGCGGCGATCGACGTGACCGCTCCGACGCCGGTTCGGGTGGTCGGGGCGCCGTTCGAGCCCAACCTCAATCCGCGAGAGCGGTAGCGCTCACCTCGGCGAGACTTCCGCGGCCTCATCGGGACGGCGTTGGGCGCGCGCCAATTCCTCCGCGAACGCGATCACCTCCGCCCGTTTGTCGGGCGACAGCAACAGGAACGCGCGGACGAGCCTCAGGCCCATCGCTTCGTCCGAATGGTCCGCTTTGGCATCCATCCCCCACTGTCGGGCGGGCGGGAAAAATATGCAATCCCCACCGGACATCTTCTTGATTTGGCCGGCCGGCTTTGCTGGAATAGCCACAGCAAAGGTGCACCAATGAAGTGGATCAGGGAACGCGACGAGCTGATCGCGCAGACGATGGCTTTCGTCCAATCGGTAACCGGCAAAAAGGATGACCTCCATCAGCTGGGGATCCCGACGGCTGCACCCGCCGCGCCGGTGGAGATCGTCTCCGCCAGGTCCGTCGATACCAAGTCCGTCGATACGAAGTCCGTCGACGAGTCCGAGCGGCCCGCTCCGCCGCCGCAGCCCTCGCTTCTCCCACCGCCGCGCGCGGGCTACGACTTCCGAACCGAGATGCAGGCCCGCATCGCCAATTTCCGCAAGCATCAGGAACGGTTCGAGCGCGAGCGCGAGGAATATTGCGCGGCCACCCTGACCAAGCTGCGCGCCGCCATCCTAGATGTCTCGCCCGGCCCGCCGGCCGAAAAGTAGAGCCGGACCGCCCGCCAGGGCCTACAGCCAGGACCACACCAGCCAGAGATTGGCCGCGCAGGCACCTAACAGCGCCAGCGTCAACGGCAGGAGCATGTGCCCGCAGGAGGTTTTCAGGTCGCTCGTCATGGCCGAAAACATCCGCTGATTCCGCCAAATGAGTCCCGGGGATTCTTTTTTTCGGGATTCAGGAGTCGTTAAGGACTCATAACCCACGCACTCCTGATCACGGCCGCGTGATCGGTCCGCCGGCCGGAACCCCAAGCCCTTTGAAGTCGTTAAGGGGCTTTCCGGGAGCGGGAAGAATGCCCTACGCCCTGTTCTGCAACGACGCCCAGATCAGCAAGGCCTATCCAAGCGAGTCCGACGTCTGGAAGATCGCGCAACGGAGCGGTCTGGTCGTGGACGTCATCGCCGACGACGACCGCGCCGGGCCACGCCGGGTGCTCGACAATGATTATGAGATCAAGCCCTGCCGCGCCGCGCAGGGCGAGGACCCCGCCAAGAACAAGGCCGAGGCCGATCGCCAGTCCCGGATGGAGCTTGAGCTGAATTCGTAGGATCCGGCCCGAAGCCGGAAGTCAAAGCCGACGGGGGCTCAGGGCGTCGCGGTCGCCAGCGAGGCCTGCTCGCCCGCCAGGGCCACGCAGGCCTTCCGCCGGTGCAGCCCACGGATCGCGCCGGTGACCTTCAGCACCTTCCCGGAGGGACAAGAGGCGTCCTTGACGAAGGCCACCTCATAGGGTGCCAGCATCAGAGGCTCGATTTTGAGGATTGTTTGGGCAGAACACGGCAGAGAGACAAAGCACAAGACCACCACTGCCGACACCAAGATACGCATGTCCGTCGTCCCACCAGCCCGGTTCTCATATAACGCGTTCCGGAGCGCGAGTTCCGTAAGCGGCAAAAATTATTTTTGCTTTACCCAAGCTCCATGACGCGCGTGAGAAAGCGCGCGCCGGAACGTTTGCTTGCAAATGACGCGCCAGATGGTTCACGCAATACAAACAGACGGCTGGCAAACCGGGCGGCAAGCCAAAGGCCGGTGTGAGCCGGCCTTTGGCAGATCGTGGTCGCTGGCGACGCGTCAGTAGCGCGATGCTGCCGGACCGCCCCAGCCGAAGCGGTAGTTCACACCGACCTTGACGGTATGTTCGTCCTCCCGGCCGCGAACGCCGATGACATCGGGCGGACCGGAGGTGGAGGTGAAGGTCGTGCTGCCAAAGTTGTAGTACTGGTATTCGGCCTTGGCCGACCAGCTCGGCGCAAACATGTACTCGAGGCCGGCGCCAACGGTATACCCGTCCTTGCTGTTGCCCGTGGTGGTGAATGTCTGCGGCACGCCCGCGACGTTGACGCCCAGGCTGTTGTTGCGCCAGGCGTAACCGCCCTTGGCGTAGACCAGCGCCGGTCCCCAGGTGTAGCCGATGCGGCCGGTCACCGAACCGATCTGATCGGTGTTGGACGTTACCTGCGTACCCAGCGGGAACGTGACGCCGTTGTTGTTGGTCGGCAGCCAGGAATACTGGGCCTCGATGCCCACCACCCAATTGGGCGCGAACTGATAGTCGAAGCCGCCCTGGACACCCCCCAGGAAGCGCGCGTCGCTCGACTGGAAGGTGCCGTCGCCGGCGAAGGCGCCGCCGACATGGCCGCCGATGTAGAAACCGGTCCAGTTGTAGATCACCTGAGGCGGCGTATAGGCCGGAGCCTTGGTGTAGGTGCGCGGCTGCATGTCGGCTGCTGCGGCCGGCGCCGCCAGCACAAGCAGGGCAGCTGCACCCAGCAAAATCGTTTTCATCATCATCCCCGTTCTTTCAATTACGACACTCAGGAAACAACGTGGCGTGAATTGGGTTGCTTCGCGGCGATGCCGGAACGTTGATCGTTCGTGACTGTGACGGAGCGGCAACAACGCGATTTTGTTCCATCACGTGGCCTTGTGCCGACTCATTTTGTCGTCCGCCCAAAACCTGCCGTAACAATTTGTCGCAAGGTCAAATCACCCCGTTCAAGGCTCGCCGAAATGTGATCCACGGCGCCGGCGGCCTCTGTCCTACCACCAGGCGATGAAGGCGGGCTTTGCGCTACCGCGTCATCTTTTCCAGTTCCGGAAAGGGTGCGTAAACCGCGCCCGCGCACTGCTCGCTCGTGCGATCGGCGACGCGGTCCGCCCGGCCGTTGACGAAGATGACCGCGCGCTCCCGCATGGCCTTGTAGGTGCCGTCAGTCTCGCGTGGCGTGAAGTGCAGGCAGCTGACGTAGAACTGCCGGCCGCCAACCTCGCGCAGCACCGGTTCGGCCATGCCGGCGTCCCGCACGCCGACGGGATTGTTCAGATAGCTGCGCATCAGGGCCAGCGTATCGCTGCGGAAATTGTCGGGGAACGGCTGTGGCCCGCCGGCCTGCGTCCCCTCCATCAGGGTTGGACGGTCCCCGTCGCTGCCGAAACATGCCGCGAGCGCCAACGGCAATACCAGGATCAATGCCAAGCTCACCGCACGTTTAGCCAATCGCCCCACCGGTCGCGCTCTCCGCTCAATCAGACTCGGAAGACGTTCTAGCCCCAAGGTTGCGGGAAGGGAATTCGCTCCTGCCGGCAGGGCTCGCGCACAACGCACCGGCCCGCCGCCGACGTCCGCTTTCGCACGGGCGCCGAGACGACGGGTCGGACCTGAATCCACACACGGCGGCGGGCAATGGGATGCCGCCGCGCGGGATCAGGCGTTAGCTGCGCTTCTCGACGGTCGCCGGCTTGGTCACGTCCGGCTGCGCCTTCGGCGACTTCTTGGCCGACAGATGCTTGTGGTGATGACGGTGCGCGCGCACGGTCTTGTGCTCGTCGGGCGTGACCGCGGCATTGGCGTTCATCGCCTTCGACTTGGTATCCACCTTGGCGTCAGCCTTGACGCCGGCGTCGGGTTTCGCGGCGGTGGTCGACATCTTGGCCTGGCTCTGGTCCGCCTTGATCACCGGCGCGGTCGTGGTGGTCTTGCCGGCCTCGGCGGCGAAGGCCGGAGCTGCGATCACGGAAACTGCGAGCAAGGCTGCGGAAATGGTCTTCAACATGGTTCGTCTCCTCTTGGAAGGATCTTGAGGCGGGCGCCCTCTCGCCTACCCTTCGATCGTAGGTCGGAGCCTAGAGGGCACGCACTGAACCCAATCTGAAGCCCGCAGCAGGCTTCCGTTCATCTGGATGACAAGTTTGTCATCCGCCCGCAGGGCGAATAGGCCGGGATGCCGGGAATGTTTTTGCCCGACGGGTGTTCCGGTCTTTGGGCAATCGTGTAGGATCGCCACGTTCCATACGGGAGAACTTAGATGCGCAAACTCTCAATGCTTCTTGTGCCGGGACTTGTCGCCGTGTCGTTGGCAGCGGCGCCGGTGCTGACCAGCGCTTATGCCGCGGGCAGCGACGAGCCCTCTTCGCCACCGAAATCCGATACCTCGACCAAGAAGGGCAAGAAGAAGAGCTCCTCCATCAGCGATCCCAAATTCCTCGCGGCCTATCGCACCGCCTACACCACGATCTACGACAGCCACGACTACACCGGCGCGATCAACCAGTTGAAGTCGCTCAAGCGTGACGACGTCGCCGACGTCGCCAATTTGATCGGCTACTCCTATCGCAAGCTCGGCGACTACCAGTCGTCGAAGGTCTATTACGAGCTGGCGCTGAAGGACGATCCGAACCACGTCCGCACCTGGCAGTATTACGGCCTCTGGCAGCTCGAGCAGGGCAACCGCGAACAGGCGCAATATCATCTGAACAAGATCGCCTCGCTCGCCGGCGCCGACAGCTCCGAGTATCGTTCGCTCGCCGCCGCGCTCGACAAGCCGACCGGTGCGACCCTCGTCTACTAGACGTCACATCTTCGAACGAAGCGAACGGGCACAACCTCGGGGTTGTGCCCGTTCTGCTTTCTCGGCTAGCCTCTCGCATCAATCTTCTCGCAAATTGGTGCGCAATGGACCCGTGGCTGCGATCCGCGATCGACTACATCGGCTCCTGGATCGAATTCCAGTTAACGACAATCCAGCAGCCGGGCGTCATCGTTGCATTCGCCCATCGCGGCGAGGTCGTCGCCGAGCATGCGTTCGGCCTCGCCAATCTCGACACCGGCGAGAAGCTCACCCCGCGCCACCGCTTCCGCATCGCTTCGCACTCCAAGAGCTTCACCGCCGCCGGAATCGTGAAGCTGCGCGAGCAGCGCAAGCTCAGGCTCGACGACACGATCGGCCAATATGTCGGCGGCCTGCATCCCCGCGTCGCCGAGACGACGATGGCACAGGTGCTCTCGCACAGCGCGGGACTGACGCGTGACGGCGCCGATTCCGGCCAGTTCATCGACAGCCGTCCCTATCTCGACGCCAAGGAGCTGCTCGCAGAGCTGAAGCAACCCACCGCGATCGAGCCCGGTACGCGCTTCAAATACTCCAATCACGGTTTTGGCCTGATCGGCCTCGTGATTGAAGCGGTGACGAAAGAGCCCTACCCGGTCTGGATCAGACGCGAGATCATCGAGCCCGCAGGGCTTCGCGAGACCGAGCCGGACGCTCCGCTGCCCAAAGGCGCGGCTTTCGCGCGCGGCCACACGCGAAAAGTGCCGCTGGGAGAGCGATGCGTCATCCCCGGCGACAATCCCGCGCATGCCATGGCGTCAGCCGCGGGCTTCGTCGCCACCGCCGGCGACACGGCCCGCTTCTTCGCGCAGCTCGCCCCCAATGCGAAAAAGAGCGTGCTGTCGGTCGCGAGCCGCCGCGAGATGACGCGAAACCATTGGCGCATCCCGCAAACCTTCGAAGGCTATTACGGCCTTGGCGTCAACGCCGGCAAGACCGAGGGCTGGGATTGGTTCGGCCATGGCGGCGGCTTCCAGGGTTACATCTCCCGGACCTGCTCCATCCCGTCTTGCGAGCTCGCGATCAGCATCCTCAGCAACTCCATCGACGGCGCGGCGCCGTTCTGGATGGATGGCGCGATGCAGATCCTGCGCGTCTTCCAGAGCCGCGGCGCACCCGCCCGGCGCGTGCGCGACTGGACCGGACGCTGGTGGACGATCTGGGGCGCGAGCGACCTCGTGCCGATCGGCAACCGCGTGCTGGTCGCCAATCCCCAGTTCAACAATCCGTTCATGGATGCCGCCGAGATCGAGGTCACCGGCCGCGACACCGGCACGCTCGCCTGGGCCGCCGGCTACTCCAGCCACGGCGAGCCGGTGCGCCGCGTGCGCGACCAGCGCGGCAAGGTCAGCGACATCTGGATCGCCGGCGCCAATGTGAAGCCGGCCAAAGTCGTCGCGCGCGAGATCGCGCGGAGATATCCGCCGCGCAAGCGTCGGCCTACTCCCTGATCAGCGCCTCGACCTCGCTCCGGAACTCCTGCCGCGAACCGTCGCGCGAATAGAACATGTGGCCGCCGGGATAGACGACGAACTTGACCCGCTGGGTCGCGAAGGCGGGCAACTGGTCGAGCACGCGCTTCGATCCGAAATACGGCGTGGCAAGATCGAACAGACCGTGCGCGACCAGCACGTTCAGCTTCGCATCCGTCGCGAGGATCTGGCGCAGCTCGGAGACCGACTGCGGCGGGTTGATGCCGCGGCCGAAATCCCAGTGGCCTTCGACAGCGCCGTTCAGGACCTCGTAGGAGCCGTCCGGCCGCCAGTTGAGCCTGCGCGTCAGCAAATCGACCGCGGCACTCGTCAGCGGCGCCTGGAGCGCATCGCCCGAGGGATCGCCGAACCGCGAGCTGCTCGAATCCGGATAGGGGTCGTAGCCGCGCACCGAGGCGTCGTAGCGTCCAGTCACCTTGCCCTGCTTGCGGTCGAACTCGCGGCGGAATTCACCGACGTCGAAGCGGCCGGCAAGCCGGCGGCTCACCGCCTGGTCGATGCCGGTGAGCCCGGCGACCTTGTCCGCGAGGCGATTGGTGGCCTCCTTGTCGGCTTCGCCCTTGACGAGGTCGACCAGGAATTCGCCGCGCGCATAGGCCTCGACGTCGGCGAGATCGGCGCGCTTCACAGGTCCCGTGACCAGTCCTTTGGCTTCACGCGCGACCGCCACATAGCTCGGCAGCGTCGCGACATATTGCAGGAGGCTGGTGCCGGTGAACTCGCGGAAGTCCAGCAGCGGCGACACCAGGATCAATCCCCTGACACCGACGCCGTGCTGGATCTGCAACTGGCGCACCACTTTCGGCCCGCGAATGCCGCCGTAGCTTTCGCCCGCGACGTATTTCGGCGAGGTCAGCCGATCGTGCTTCTCCAGCCAGCGGCGGATCACCAGCGCGATCGAATTGACGTCGCCGTCGACGGAGTAGAACGATTTTCGCGCGTCTTCGCCGCTCGCGACGAAGCGGCTGTAACCGGTGCTGACGGGATCGATGAAGACGAGATCGGTGAAGTCGAGCCAGGTCTCCGCGTTCGGCTTCACCTCGGGCGAGGCCGACGGCGACAGAGCCTCGCCATCGAGCGGCAGCCGCCACGGACCCGCAGCGCCGAACTGGAGCCATGCCGAGGAGGCGCCAGGCCCGCCGTTGAACAGGAACGTCACCGGACGCGTCGCGCGGTCGGCGCCGTCGAGCTCATAGGACGTATAGGCGATGTCGGCGAGCGGCTCACCCTTGCCGTCAAACACGCGGATAGAGCCGGCGGTCGCGGCGAAGCTGAGGGTGCGGCCGGGCAGTTCGAGCGTCTGCTTCGTGGTCGAATCCGGGGGGAGACGATGCAGCTCGGCGGCCGACGATGAAGTCGGTGCCGCGTTTTGCGCGCCGCCGCCACGTCCGCCCTTTTGTCCGGCTGACGCGGCCGCCTCGGCGCGCGGCTGCGGCGGATCGTCCGCGTGCGCAAATCCCGCGAGGGCGAAAGCCAATACCGCCAGCACCAGGGTGGCGCGGCGGAGCATGCTCGTGACCATGTTCGTTCTCCCTGCCCGGCTGCGAGAACCGGTGCGGATCGTAAGGCTAGCGCAGAATTGCGACTGTTTGGCGGATCGCCGGTGCTGCGGCGCCCGGAGAGGCTCATCGGGCACAAATCGGCCCGGTTCTGCTCCTGAATCGGGATGGGCAGTCGCCCGTTTGCCTTGACCGGTGGTCATCCTCGACAATCGAGGCCCAGGTCGTATAGACGAGCGCGGCGGAACTTTCTCCAGCCAGCGGCCCTGCCCGGAAGCCATGACAAAGCCAGCGCGATACGACCGGATCGCCTTCGTCGCCAGCCCGAGCAGCGAGGCCCAAGCCGCCTTCGGCCAGCTCACCAGGGACTTCGGCAATTGCGACCCGAAGCAAGCCGACGTCGTCGTCGCGCTTGGCGGCGACGGGCTCATGCTCCAGACGCTGCACCAGAACATGCACTCGGGAAAGCCGATCTATGGCATGCACCGCGGCACCGTCGGCTTCCTGATGAACGAGTACTCGACGGTCGACCTACGGGCCCGGCTCGAGGCGGCTCAGGAATCCGAAATCCACCCGCTCCTGATGCGCGCGACCGACGTCAACGACCGCGTCCATTTGCATCACGCCATCAACGAGGTCGCCCTGTTCCGGCAGACCTACCAGGCCGCGCGCCTGCGTATCCTGATCGACGAGCGCGAGCGCATGTCCGAGCTGATCGCCGACGGCATCATGGTGGCGACGCCGGCCGGCTCGACCGCCTACAATCTGTCCGCCCAGGGCCCGATCCTGCCGATCAACGCCGCTCTCCTGGCGCTGACGCCGATCAGCGCCTTCCGGCCGCGCCGCTGGCGCGGCGCGCTGCTGCCGAACACCGCCTATGTCGTCATCGAGGTGCTGGAGGGCGACAAGCGGCCCGTGGCGGCGGTCGCCGACCACGACGAGGTGCGCGACGTCCGCCGCGTCGAGGTGCTGTCCGACAAGACCATCTCGATGCGCATGCTGTTCGACCCCGGTCACAGCCTGGAAGAGCGCATTCTGCGCGAGCAGTTCGGTTCCTGAGCGCCTGGCCAGGCGGCCAATCGCAACCCTTCATTAACTCCCGGCGAGATATGGTTAACGAAACTTGACCGCTTCGGCCCGGGCTCAATGTTCCGCATCGATTTCAACAAGCTGCGCTTCCTCGTCTGTGACGACAATCCGCACATGCGCCGCATCCTGCGGACGCTGCTGCATTCCTTCGGCGCGCGCGAAGTCTACGAGGCCGAGGACGGCGCGACCGCACTGGAAATGTACAGCCATTACGTGCCCGACATCGTCATCACCGACTGGGCGATGCCGATCTTCGACGGGCTCGAGCTTGCGCAGATGATCCGGCAGCCGGAATCCAAGGGCAATCCCTACGCGCCGATCATCATGCTGACCGGCCATTCCGAGAAGCGCCGCGTCACGGTGGCGCGCGATGCCGGCGTCACCGAATTCCTGGCCAAGCCGATCTCGGCCAAGGGACTCTACCAGCGCATCCTCAACGTGGTCGCCAGTCCCCGCCCCTTCATCAAGACCAAGACCTATTTCGGCCCGGACCGGCGCCGCAACACCAACTCCGCCTATATGGGCCCCGAGCGCCGCGTCGGCGAAAAGCACGAGGTGCTGCAGCAGCCCTCGCTGCTCGACAAGGCCCGCTCCTCCATCTAGCGCAACGTCTCTCACGATCGAGGCCGACATCATGGCGAAGAACAGCGCAAGGGACATCGAGGTCACGGCCTTCGCCACGCATCAGGTCATCACGCAGCCCAACCCGCTGCGCAAGGTCATGCGCCGAGTCGAAGAGAAGGACATGGACGATCCGGTCGGCCACGCCGAGCAGGCGCTCGCGGGCCTCTCCAGCGAGTTCAAGGACTGGATGGCGACCGAGGTCGCCCGGCTGTCGGCCGCCTACGTCGCCGTCCGGCACGACGGCTTCAGCAAGGACAGGCGCGACGAGCTGTTTCGCGCCGCGCACGACATCAAGGGCGATGCCGCGACCTTCGGCTACCCGGCGGCGGCGGGAATTGCCGAGAGCCTGTGCCGCGTCATCGAGCACGCCCCCGACCTCGAGAAGGTGCCGGCCGAGCTGTTCACGCACCACATCAACGCCATCCTCGCCATCGTGCACGAGAACACCAAGCTCGACAGCATCAGCGTCTCCGCCGAGCTCAGCCGTCGCCTGCGCAAGGTCGCCGACGACTATCTCGCCCACGTCAATCGCGACCGCCCCGAGCATCTCGAGGCGATCCTGGCGCCGAGCATCATGCCCGCGGCATAAGGGCCCGACTTTCTCCTCGCGTCATTACGAGCGTAGCGAAGCAATCCGGACTGTCCCCACCGAGGGATTCTGCATTGCTTCGCTGCGCTCGCAATGACGGAGTTTGTATCTTCCGGCCTGCCCCATCGCAGACGTTGTATTATGCCGCGATCAGATCGCCGTATACCGGGTCGATCGCCTCGTCCGCGGCGAGCTCGTCGCAGAACACCCTCGCCTCGTCGCGCGCGGATTCGGTGGCGAAGCGGCGCAGCAGGACCATCAGCGGTTCGGTCGCGCCGTGGTCGGTCTCGCAATGGGTGAGCACGCGCTCGACCATGCGGCGGCGCAGCCGCGCCGCGCCGTCGTCGGTATCGACAAAACCTTGCTCGTGGCAGGCATCGAGCGCCACCTGGAACGCCGCAAACGTCGCCTCGGGAAGGCCGGCGCGTCGGAGCAGCGCGTGCAGGCTGCTGCCGCCGCGATCGTGCAGCAATGCGGACACGCGCGCCAACGGCAGATCGGCGAGTTCGGCCAGGGCCGCGTCGAACAGGTCGAGATTACTCGACAGCAGCGCGCGCAGGATAAGCCCCGCGGTGAGCTGGCCGGTGATGCGCAGGTGGCGCACCAGACCCTGCATGTCCTCGCCGCGCGAGCGCGCCGCGATGTTCATGGTGGAGCGGTCACGCGCCTCGATCGCTATGCGCTCGGCCCGATCCGCGCTCAGCCAGTTCCGCGCCACGACGAACTGCGCCAGTGTCTCGGAGAGTTTTGCCACCAGCGCGGCGCGCGTGGCAGACGGCAGATCCTCCAGCACCAGCATCGCCTCGCGGATCGCGGCAAGATGGCCGTGACGCTCGACGATACGGTCCCATGAGAACGGCGCGAGCTCGGCGTGGGGATTTTCGATCAGCTCGAGCGCTGCCGCCGCGCAGCCGACTTCGGCGATGGCGGCGCAGACGGAAACCGGTAGCGCGATGCGGCGCGCGACCGCGCATTGCACCTCGTCGTTGCCGGTCGCGACGATATCGACGAGATCGGCGTCGATCAGCAGCGGAGAATGTTCGAGCACGGGCAGCGCGACGGTCGGCTGGTCCGCCGAGAGCGCCCGCACGATCGATGCCGGCGCGTCGGTGCTGCGCGCGAACGCCTCGGCCATCGCCTGCCGCACCAGCGGCGAGGGATCGTCGAGCAGCATCAGCAGCGCGCCTTCGGCGGCGATGCGGTCGTCTGTGGAAAGATCCGAGATCAGCCAGGCCCGGGCCAACGCCCGTGTTGCCTCGGCCCGCTCGCCGGCGGGCGCCGTCCTGATCCAATTGATGAACTGCCGAACGATCATGGGGCTTCCGGCTTACGCAACCCAACGAAAACGGTGACGGCTTGTCACCCGCAACACAAAATAAACCACGACGCTTAACAAAGCGTTCACCATAACTGGCTGGTTTTATTGACGTTTTGTTAAGGGAACAAAAGCGCTTTCACTGGCCCGGCTCGGTCCCGCGGTGCCTGCGAGACGAGAGCATGGACTAGCTTGAGAACGTCCCGCTGCGATCGCTGAAGAGATCGAGCGGCTGCGGCGGCCGCACATCCGGCGTCGCTGATGCGGCCGCGGTGAGCGAGGCATTGTTGCCCCACAATGTCTGCACAGTCGTCGAGACCGGCTGCGTGGCATCGCCGGGCTGATAGATCGAGCGAAACGCCGGCGTGCTCGGCGCATTGTCCGCGACCGTCGTCGACGACACCGCGCTGACGGGCGTCACGGCGCGCGTGTTCGGAAAGGTCTGGAGATAGGCGGCATTGTCGATCACCGGCGCTGCAGGCTGCACGCCGTTGGCACTTGCGACCTGCGTGGTCGACGGAGCGCCGCCGTACATGGCCATCGCGCTTCGGGTGGTTTTCGAATTTGCCGCACTGGCGTAGCGCGCGTCCAGCACCGAATAGACCTCGGACACGCTGCGCGCGCGGCCGTCCTTGGCGTAGAAGATCGAGCGATTGGCGGATGCAGCGTTGGGAAACAACCGCGCGCCGACCGCTTGCGGATTGTCCTCGGCATTGGCGATCAATTTCGCCGCGCCTCCGACGCCCATGAAATGCGCCATGTAGAGTTCGCTGTCGCTCGGCCTGCGGCCGAGCAGCCCGGTGAGCTTGAAGCTGTTCGACTGCGTCAGCGCTGCCGCCATGCTGGAGGCCGCTTCCGGGTCGTCGCGCAGCTTCATGATCGACCGCTTCATGGCGGGATCATCGACGGTGTAGCCACCCGACGAGGTCCTGGAGATGGCGTCGGAATAATTGCCGTAGCCGAGCTGGGTGCCAGCCTCCTTCACCGTGCCGAGCCAGGTCTGGTCGATGAACTGGTA
Source organism: Bradyrhizobium sp. Bra64 (assembly GCF_024519875.1). Lineage (NCBI taxonomy): Bacteria > Pseudomonadati > Pseudomonadota > Alphaproteobacteria > Hyphomicrobiales > Nitrobacteraceae > Bradyrhizobium > Bradyrhizobium sp. Bra64. The sequence goes on from NZ_JALJRD010000008.1 coordinate 203,730, forward strand.
GAGCCCGTGCGCCGACGAGGTAGTGGCTCCCGCCGCGGCATCGAAATCCGATTCCATCTTGGCGGTGGTCAGCATGTACTGGAAGCTGACGCCGGTGATGTTCGAGGCCTGCTTGATCGCACCGGCGACGCGGGCCCGCGACGGATCGAGAACCGCCGTCTGAGAGGCACTGGAATTGTCGACCGACATGATGAAGTGCCCGCCCCGCGCGGCGTTGAGAGCGCCGGCAATTCGGCGCCTGTCGTCTCTCACCGTGGGACAGGTATGGTTAATGCGGGGTTAATTCGGCTCTCGCACCCGTTCCGGGCGCGCGAAGCACGAACCCGGATGACGGCAGGGCTATTTCTTGTAGACCACGTCCGGATCGAACAGCCTGCTCGCATCGACAAAGACAAGCCTGGCACCGCCGCCATCAGCCTCGACCTTGCGATAGAAGCATGACCGCCGCCCGGTATGACATGCCGCGCCGATCTGCTCGACCCGGAGCCAGACTGCATCCTGGTCGCAATCGGTGCGGATCTCGACCACGCGCTGGGTCTGACCCGAGGTCTCACCTTTTCGCCACAAGGCATTGCGCGAACGGCTGAAGTACCAGGCTTCGCCGGTCGCAATCGTCTTGCGCAGCGCCTCATCATTCATGTGGGCAACCATCAGCACGTCGCCGGTAGCGACGTCGGTCGCAACGACCGTCACGAGGCCGCTTGCGTCGAACCGCGGCAGGAAGGAAAGCCCTTCCTCGGTCTCATGGGAGTGAGCGGACACAGTAACCTCGCCAATTTATTCGCGAGGTCAGCGCTGCAGGCCTCGCACGAGGGACAGGAAGCGGGCCTGCTCCGCCGGATTGTCGCGGAACATTCCGGTGAATCGGCTGGTGAAGGTGGAGGCGCCATGCTTGGCGACGCCGCGCACCGACATGCAGGTATGCTCGGCTTCGATCAGCACGGCAACGCCGCGGGGCTTCAGCACCTCATCAATGGCGGCCGCGATCTGCGCGGTCAGATGCTCCTGGGTCTGGAGCCTGCGGGCGAAGATGTCGGTCAGGCGGGCAAGCTTGGACAGGCCGACCACGCGTTCCACCGGCGTGTAGGCGATGTGCGCCTTGCCGTAGAACGGCATCATGTGATGCTCGCACTGCGAGGTGAACTCGATGTCGCGCACCAGCACGAAATCGTCGTAGCCGGCGGTCTCGCCGAACGTGCGGTCGAGCACCTCGGCCGGACACTGGTGGTAGCCCTGATAGAGTTCGTCGAAAGCCTCGACCACGCGACGCGGCGTGTCCAGCAAGCCTTCGCGCTGGGTGTTCTCGCCGATATAGGCGAGCAGCGTCTTGACCGCCTGCTCGGCTTCGGCGCGCGCGGGGCGCGGCTGGTCGGCGCGGACGGCGGCGGCGAGGAATTCGGCAGGATCAAGCTCCGCGGGGCGGCCCTCGGTCTGCTTGTCGGAAGGTTTGTTGGGGCGGATGGATTTGATTGCAGCGTCCATATCGACTCCGTTCGACGGCCTTGCGGCCGGAGTGTCACCGGCAGACGGGGCGGCGAAGCCGCCGGACGCCTGAACAGAACAATATCGGCGAAAAAGGCCTGCTGGTAACGCCAGCCGCGAGGTTCTGGATCACCGCCGGCACGCCGCTGGACTGTTTTTCCGCCAGTTCCGTCCCTATATAGGACCGTGGACGCCGCCCGCCAAGGCCGATCGGGCGAGGAAGTGCTGGACTCCATCACATGCTGAACGACATCTATAACAAGCGGATCATCGAGCTGGCCGGGAATATTCCGCGCCTCGGGCGGCTGTCGGATCCCGACGCCACTGCGACCGCCCACTCCAAATTGTGTGGCTCGACCGTGAAGATCGACCTCAAGATGGAGGGCGACAGGGTCACGGACTTCGCGCACGACGTGAAGGCCTGCGCGCTGGGACAGGCCTCCTCATCCATCATGGCAAGTCACGTGGTCGGCTCGACTGCGAGTGAACTCCGTGAGTTACGCGAAACCGTTCGCAAGATGCTGAAGGAGAACGGCTTGCCTCCTCAAGGCAAATGGGAAGAGATCAAGTTCCTCGAGCCGGTTCGCGACTACAAGGCGCGCCATGCCTCGACGCTCCTGACCTTCGATGCCGTGGTCGATGCCATCGGCCAGATCGAGGCGAAGGCCAGGCAGCCGGCCTCGGCACAAAGCTGATTCCGGGGGCGTCGCTTCAGCGCCCGAAAATGAAATCAGGGATCTGAGGCTACTTCTGCGACGCCGCCCCCGGCGTCGCCACCACGCCACCCGTCGGCACCAGGGCTTCCGCCGTCTTGGTCGACTTGGCCGGATGCTCCGGTTCCGAACCGAACCTGGCCTGCGTCTTCGGTGCAAGCTCCACCATGGCCGGGGCGGAGATATCCACATGGGGCAGCACGTCGGCCACGAGATCGGTCGTCACGAGATTGGTGAGCTTGAGCTCGCCGGTGTCGAGCTCGTGCAGATCTTCCCACGGCGGGATGCTGAGCGCGAGCGACAGCAGGTCGCCGGCGCCGCCCATGTCGAAGGTGTATTTGGCAAGCCGGCCGATGTCGCGCTCAACGATCATCAGGTCCTGCGCGCTGTAGCTCGCCGCCTTGGCGTCGTCGGCGCGATCGCCCATCCAGATCTGGTGGACCCGCACATGCGCCGCCTCCGGCACGTAGCGCTTCTTGCCGGCCAGCAGCAGGAACACGCACATGGATTCGCAATAGGCCTCAGGCGCGACCGCCGCACGGACCGTCTGCCCGCCGCGGCTCTGAACGCTGACCCCGACCGTGGTCAGAAGTCCGAGATTGCGGAAGCGGCGGCCGAGCGTGATGGCGTCGTTGACGGAACCGCCGCTGGAATCGAGCACCACGGTGGCGCCGCCGAGCTGGCGTCCACGCGAAAACTCCTCGAAATCTCTGGGCGTATCAGCGGTGATGATGCCGACCGCGCTGACCCAACCGCGGCAATTCGGCTCGCAGGCGATCCAGTTGAACTTCATCGGCAGCTTGCGCTCTTCGAGGGCAGCACCGGCTCGGGCTGACGACCCGAGTGTCGCGACGGCGCCAGCCAACACGACTCCACAAGCGGCGGTTCCCACCAGCAACCAGCCGCGAAGATTGAGCGACTTCAGAAGTTTCAAACTGGTCCCTTCCCCAAGCCCCAAGCTTTAAGCCCAAGCCTTTAAGTTCGAGCCGATTCAGGCAAGTCCCGCTCTGACGTTCCAGTGAGTCTCACATGAACGTCACAAAAATGGTATCCGTGGGAATACAGATCGTCCATAGGTACTTGCTGCACTGCTCCCAAAAACCATGCAAAATATGGCGCGCAAACAACAGCTTAAGGTTCCCTGCGCCGGAACCGCGCAAAACCTCGCCCACGATCGCAGCAAAGCGCCCATGAAGCATTCAGCCTGCGAGCATTGCTCCAATCCCGTCGCGGGTGCGCTCCGGCTGCCGCGCAGATTCGGCCGCGCTCTGATCTGGCTCTACCGCCACACGCTCTCGCCGCTGGTTGGCTACAATTGCCGGCACCTGCCGACCTGCTCGGTCTATGGCGACGAGGCGATCGAGCGGTTCGGACTGTGGGCCGGCGGCTGGATGACGCTCGCGCGCCTGCTCCGCTGCAACCCCTTCGGCACCTCGGGCATCGACAACGTACCCCTGACCGGGCCACAGGGTGCACGCTGGTACTTGCCCTGGCGTTACGGCCGGTGGCGCGGAGTCAACGCCGCGTAAGCATGCTGCAGTGCTTTGCGCATGCTTACGCGGCGTTGAGTGGAACCTGAACTCACCGCGCGCATTGTTCTGATGCTCCCCCGGGAGGAAACAACAATGCGCTGGAAAATCAGCCCTCATTTCCGCTTCAGGCCTGGCCCAAATCTCGGCTCCAGGGGGCATCACGACCCCAGGACCCTCGACATGCTCGCCATCATCGCGCTGCTGGTGCTGGTTATCGGTTCCGGCTGGTATCTGGCGATGAGCTTGGCCACGCCGCCAAGCACGACGGCGTTCATCGTGCCAAGCCAGAGCGTGCACTGGTAGGCCAGACGTCAGAGATCCAGCACCAGCCGATCAGCGTCCGATCCGCCGACGCAGACCATGAGATAGCGTTCGCGCTCGTACGGCGACAGGATGCGGTCGCGGTGTACGGGCTTGCCCTCGAGCCACCCCACCTTGCAGGCACCGCAGATGCCGCCGCAGCACGACGTCGCGATGTCGACACCTGCTTCCTGCAAGGCGGCCAGCATGCTCTGGCCCGCGCGAACCGGGATTTCGGTTCCCGAGCGCGCCAGAGCCAACGTGAACGGCTTCGCGTCGGGGTCGACGGCCGGTGGCTTCGCGACGAAGCGCTCGATATGAACATTCGCCGCCGGCCACGCTGCGGTCACGCGCTCGAAATCGCCGATCATGCTTTCCGGCCCGCAGCAGGCCACCAGCGTCTCGGCTGCGCTCTCCCCAACCAGCGCCGCAAGATCCGGACGTCCTCCCCGGGACGTGCAATGCACGACGATGCGACCTTGATCGATCAAGGGCGCCAGGTGAGACGCAAGCGGCACCTCCTCGCGCACGATCAGATGCAGCGTGAAGTCGGCATCCCCCGTTCGTGCGAGGTGCCGCGCCATCGACAGGAACGGCGTCACGCCGATGCCGCCTGCGACGAACACATGGCGCACAATCTGCCCGCCCGGCTCCAGCCCGCCGCGCGGCAGCGAGACGCCGATGACCTCGCCAATCCTGATCTCGTCGTGAAGCGTACGCGAGCCGCCGCGTCCATCGGCCTCGCGCTTCACCGCGATGACATAGCGCGTGTTGTCGGCGGGCTCGTTGCACAGCGAATAGGTGCGGACGAGACCGTTCGGCAGGTGCAGATCGATATGCGCTCCGGGCTTGAAGGGCGGCAATTCCCATTGATCGGGATCCGTCAGCGTGAACAGCTTTATCCCGGCGCCAGCCTCTTCGATGCCGGCGACCACCGTCTTGATCGTCGTGATCGGACGCAACTTCATGCTGCGTTCCGCACGGTGTCGCCGAGCCTGACGGCGCCCCCTTGCAGGATCCTGCAGTTGAGGCCCGAGCGATTGATCAGGGGATCGAAGATCGCCTTGCCGGTGATCTCCTCGATGTGCCGGCACGGCACCGACAACCGGGTCGCTTCCAGCAAGGTCTCGCCCAGCCAGAAGCGGCGCCCGACCAGATGGTTCAGCGGCACGCCCTCGACCGTCACGTTGCGGCGGTGCTCTTCGGGGCCGAGCTCAATGCCGGCATCACGCTTGAGCGCGATCAGCGTCTCGAGCTCGAACAGGGTGACCTGGCGGCCCTCCTCGGGCTTGTGCGAGTAAAAACCTTCCTCGCGGCCGACCATGTAGCGGTCGCCTTCAATCCCTCTGCCGGCAACAAGCGTGATCGATTCCGCTGCGCGCATCGGCAGGAACGCGCGCGGGGCAAGATGAAGGAAGCGGACCACGCCGGTCCAGCCGAGCTGTGCTGCGCCGCTCTGCGCCGGGCCGGCGCTGACAATATCAAGCATGACAATTTCCCCTCGAGAGGTGATGGGTGCGCCGCAACAAGCGGCGCGCCGCGGGATCAGGTCAGTTCCTTGTTCGCCATCTCCGGCGCAAACGCGGTCGCGGTCGCGGTGACGACGGCGCAGGCGATCAGCAGCAGCGACACCGGCCAGGTTGCACCGCCGCTCCAGGCCATCAGAGAGGCCGCAATCAGCGGCGTCAACCCGCCGCTGAGGGCCGCGCCGACCTGAAACCCGAGCGAGGCGCCGCTGTAGCGCAGCCGCGCGGAGAAAAGCTCGGAGTACCAGGGCGCGCCGATGCCGAACATCACCATCTGGCCGAAGGTGATCACGATCACGATGGTGCAGACGACGATGGTGGGATTGCGAGTGTCGAGCAGCCAGAACAGCGGGAAGGCAAATAACGCCGAGAACAGGCAGCTCGCATAGAACATCGTCTTGCGTCCGAGGAGATCGGACAGCCAGCCGAATAAGGGAATGGCGATCAGCGCAACCAGCGAGGCGGCGAACGCGCCGTTCAGCACCACCGAGCGCGACAGGCCGAGATTGGCGGTGGCGTACGACATCACGAACACGCCGCCGATGCTGGCATAGGCGATCTCCGAAATCTTCAGTCCGACCGCGGTAAAGAAGGGCCTGCGATGGTGCTTGAAGATCTCCACCACCGGCAGGCTCGCGACCTCCTTCTTGGCCTGGACCTGGCGGAAGGCGGCGGTCTCCTCCATGTTGAGGCGGATGTAGAGGCCGACGCCCACCAGCAGGATCGACAGCAGGAAAGGAATGCGCCAGCCGTAAGCCATGAACTCGCTTTCCGGCAGGCTCGCCACCAGCGCGAACATGCCGATCGCGGCGAGATTGCCGATGGGATTGCCGACTTGCACCATGCTGCCGAGCAGGCCGCGGCGATGCGTCGAACAATTCTCGACCACCATCAGCACCGCCCCGCCCCATTCGCCGCCGAGGCCGATGCCCTGGAGAAAACGCAGGCCGATCAGGAGCAACGGCGCCGCGATGCCGATCTGCTGATAGGTCGGAAGCAGGCCGATCAGGAAGGTGCCGATGCCCATCACCATGATCGTGATCGCGAGCATCGCCTTGCGGCCGACCCGGTCGCCGTAGTGGCCGAAGATTGCCGCACCCAGCGGCCGCGCCAGGAACCCGACCGCATAGGTGCCGAAGGCCGCGATGGTGGCGAGCGTGGGGTTGCCCGCGGCGAAGAAGACCTTGTTGAAGACCAGCGCGGTCGCCGTGCCATAGATCAGGAAGTCGTACCATTCGACCGCGGTGCCGATCACGCTCGACCACACGATCCGTCGCAAGCTCGCCGCTTCGTCCGGCGCTACATTCAGGGTGACGTCGTCTGCTACGGTCATCGATCTCTCCAAAAAGTACCGGCGCCAGGGAAAGCAGTTGGTTCTGTCCGTGGAGCCCATCGGCAGCCAAGGCGGTAAAATCGATCATGTTTACTGTTGGAAATCAACGACGCAGAACGCGGCAGATGCTGCGGATCGCGGCAATACGCATCATTTGCACCATTTTTCGGCGATCTTCTGCAAAATACCAGCCTGTCTGCTCACAATATCCGCGGCTGTGCTCGAAATTTCTGCGCATAAGTTTTCCATTGGAATACAGGTGTCGGGGGACCCGCGCCCGCGGTGCGGACCGCCGGGCTGGCAGTCGGCCGGCATCTGTTGCAAAAGAGGCATCAGCAGTTCAGGAGACTCATGCGTGCTTGACGTCAGCAAAGCGACAGCCGTCGGGGCCAATATCCGTCAGGCGCGGATCGCCAAGGGCCTGACGCTGGATCAACTCGCCAGGCAGAGCGACCTCACGCGCGGCTACATTTCGCTGGTCGAACGCAACCTGAAGATCCCCTCGCTCGCAGCGCTGCTGCGGATGGCGGCCGCGCTCGAGGTCAATGTCGCGAACTTCTTCGACCCGAACGCCGAGCCCGCACCGCGCTATACGCTGTTCCGCCGCGAAGGCGGCAACGTGCCGCTGTTTCAGGACACGTTCGGCGTGGTCCCGCTGGCGACCGGCCGCACCCGCAAGATGATGGAGCCGTTCCTCCTCAGCCCGCCGCACAAATCGGCGACGCGCGCCTCGCATGCAGGCGAGGAACTGCTGTTCGTCGTCAACGGCAAGATTGCGATCAAGCTCGACGGCGAAGATCTCGTCCTCGGCAAGGGCGACTGCCTGTACTTCTCAGGCGAGACCCCTCACGAGGTCAGGAGCCTCGGCCGGCAGAAGGCCGAGGTTCTGGTCGTCGTGGCCCAGAGCCCGGTGGGCTGACGTCGGCGAGTTCTACCGTAACCAGAAAAAGCGTGCCGGCGGCGGCACCGGTTCGGGCGGACGCGGCCGCTTCGGACGCTGTGGTTTGGGCGCCGGTTCGGCGGATGAGGTGGTCTCCGCACCCGGCGTCGTCTCGGACCCCGGCACCCTCACCAACAGCAACAGGTTCGACTCGTGCATGCGCCAGCGGTAGCCGACGCCGAAATCGATCGGCTGGGCGCGCGTGAACAGCTCGGCGTAACGCTCCTGGTAGCGGCCGGGGAATTCATTGATCGGTCCGAGGTAGCGGCCGAACGGAAAGAACCGCCACTGCCGCGTATTGTAGTTCGCGAGCGGAATGCCGGAATCGTCCTGGATGATGGTCGCACTGTTGGCGAGCAGCCAGTCGCGCGCGACGGTGAAGTTGCCGGAGTGCAAGAGATAGGACGCACTCTTGATCAGGCTGTTGCCGGGACCGAGCGTCCCGCAGAACTTCAGGAAGCCCGCCGCGCGCGCACCTGGGTTGGAAAGATCGGTCGAGAAATAATACAGCGTGCGCGCTTCGCCGTCGCTGCCGGCGAAGGTGATACGGGCGCCGCGCGTCGCGTTCGGTCCCGGATTGTCGTTGCCGACATGGATCCCGCCCTTGTCGTCGAGCGCGACCATCTCGACATTGCGGATGGTCTTGCCGGAGCGAACCAGGAAGACATAGAGGATCGGCAAGGTGCCGTTGACCTGGTTGGTGTGCAAATCGACCTTCATCTGCTTGGTGATGAAGAAGGAAAAGCTCAGGATCGAGCCGAGCGAGCGCTCGACATTGTAGAGCGCGGCACCGACCGAGCCGCGCGGCAGCCGTGTCAGGTCGGGCACCGCGCCGACCGGCTCCAGCGCGCCGAGCACATAAGTGCTCGCCTTGGAATAGAAGGCATTGGCATAGAGGAAATCCGGACCGCTGAACATGTAGAACATGGTCGGACGGGGTGCGGCCAGGTTGACGTCGGCCCAGCTCCGGATCTTCGAGAGCTGGCGCTGCTCGAGCTGGGCGAAGGCGCCATCGAAGAATTTCGCGTGGCGCTGCCAGCCCGGATCCTTCGTGAGCGGCACCAGCGGCGAATCCGCCGAAGGCTGCATGCCCGCAAGGAAGCGCGCGGAGTCATCGAAGGTTGCGTCGGCGGCGTGCACGGACGAGGCGGCCGCAGCCAGCAGGGCGAGAGCGACGGCCGCAATTCTCATGGGTCGAAACATGTCTATTCGCGATTGTGTGACGTGCCGGCGGCGACCGGCCGCCTGCGGAAAACGGCATAAATCAACAGGCCCGAGAGCATGACGAGCATCCCCGCCAGCGACTGCACCGGCCGCTCGGTCAACAGGTAGTACATCATGAACGCGGTCACGAGCAGGAAAATGAGCGGCGTGAACGGGTATCCCCAGGCGTGATAGGGCCGCGGCAGGTCGGGATCGGTGATGCGCAGCTTGATGACGCCGGCGACCGTGAAGAACGAGCAGAACAAGAGCGCGAACTGGATGAAGTCGAGCACCGCCTCGAAGCTGCGCGTGAACAGCAGCAGATTGGCGACCGCGAGCTGAAACAGGATGGCATAGGCTGGCGCACCGCCCACCGATCGCTTCGAGAACACGCGCAGGGCCGGAATATCCTCCCCCATCGTCATCATCACCCGCGGACCGATCCACATCATCGCGCTGATGGAGGAGATCAGGCCAAAACAGATCATCGCGCCGACGATCCGACCGCCGAGGCCGCCGAAGATGGCGCTGCCGGCGACGCTGGCGACGTCGAGCTGGCCGGCGAGCGAGCTGACCGGCGTGGAATAGAGAAACACCGCATTGAGCACGACATAGAGGACGAGCACGATCAGCGTGCCTGCGAGCAGCGCGCGCGGCAGGTCCCGCTGCGGCATGTTCATCTCGCCGATGATGTAGGTCGCGGCATTCCACCCCGAAAACGAGTACATCACGAAGACCAGCCCGATCGCGAAAGGCGCGCTGACGATGTGCGCGAGGTCGCCGGGCTGCGGCGTGAAGGCGATCGGCTGCGGCACGCCGATGATGAAGCCCGCGACCAGAAAGGCCACGATCAGCACGACCTTCAGGATGGTCGAGATCAACTGGAAAGTCGAGGAGTGCCTGACGCCGGTCAGTTGCACCAGCGACACCAGCCACACCACGCCGATGGCAAGCGGGATCGGCGGCAGATCAGGCACGACCGACTTGGCATATTCGCCGAAGGCCATCGCGGCGAGCGCGACCGGCGCCGCGAAGCCGACCGTCGCCGAGACCCAGCCTGCGAGGAAGCCGAAGGCGGGGTGATAGGCGCGGCCGAGGAAATTGTACTCGCCGCTCGAGCGCGGAAACATCGCCCCGAGCTCGCTGTAGGAGAACACCCCGCACAGCGCGACGATGCCGCCGACGGTCCACAGCAACAGGATCGAGAAGCCGGACGGGATGTCCTTGACCTGGAAACCGAGGCTGGTGAAGACGCCGACCCCGATCATGTCGGCAACGACGATGGCGGTTGCGACCAGAACGGAAACCCCGGAGCCGCTTCCGGTCAGCCGGCCAGTCCAGGGCGGCGTACCCGCATCTGATGCCGTCATCGGGGTCCTCAACCTTAGGCGTACGCCTCGTGGGAGCATCGTGCAGTTTGGTCCAGTCAATTCAAGCAGGGTTAACAAGGGTTAAATGAGGCGGGCCGGATAGGTATTCAAACACCCCTTGCGCATGGCCTCGGGCAATAAACCCGCGGAAGCACCGGAGAAGCCCGTTTCCCTTCCCCACAATCAGGACACGATTGCGTGGTCCTTTTGAGCGTTCCGGATGTGGGGAAGTTTGTCCGGACACTTAACGTCGCCTAAACGCCTGTCGGCTCAATTAGCCTAAACATTGCCGCTGGGCTTGTGGACATGACTTGGGGTCATGGGTGGATGATCGGGGCCGTTCCGAACCTGAGAGCTGACATTCGTGCAGACCGGACGACGTCCGGTCTGCACGGTCGTGCGCTCCGTTTCGTCTTGATCTCAGCCTTGGTGCCGCTGTCGCTGACGCTGGTTCAATGCGGCAACCCGCCGAATCCGGCAGCGCTTGCGGCGAACTCGCAGGCCAACGTGCAGGTCGTTGCGAAGACGAACCAGCAGGTCGCAAGCAGCGACACGTTCGAGGATCGCTTCCCGGCCCCGCAGTTCAGGGAGCGCTTCCCCTTGGCCAGCGAGAGTTTCCTGCAACGGCAGATGTCGGACTTCTCGCCCAAGCGCGCCGTGCAGCAGCAGCCGGAGCAGGCGCCCTACAAGGTGGCCTCGCTGGCACCGCAGGCTCCCTATCAGCGTCCGCCGCGCGAAGACCTGACCACGCTCGTCAGCATGAAGTCGTCCGCCTTCCCCTATTTCGGCAACAACCCCGCTTCCGACGCCCCCTTCCTCAACATCTCCAAGGGCGAGCGCCGCGGCCACCGCAGCTATTCGGGCCGCGTGTTCTGGCAGGACGAGACCTACAATGACAGCCGCGTGCTGATGCACGTGCCCGAGCATTTCGACGTCCGCAAGCCGGGCGTGATCGTGGTGTTCTTCCACGGCAATGGGGCGACGCTGGAACGCGACGTCCGCGACCGGCAGCTGGTGCCGCAGCAGATCACCGATTCCGGCGCCAATGCCGTGCTGCTCGCACCGCAAATGGCGGTGGATGCCGCCGATTCCAGCGCCGGCAAGTTCTGGCAACCCGGCGGCCTCAAGCGCTTCATGGCGGAATCGGCCGACCATCTTGCCCGCCTCACCGGCGATCCCAACAGCGCCCGCGCCTTCGCCAGCATGCCGATCGTGATCGTCGGCTACAGCGGCGGCTTCCTGCCAACGGCCTGGAGCCTCGAGGTCGGCGGCATCAGCGACCGTGTCCGCGGCGTCGTGCTGCTCGACGCCGTCTATGGCGAGATGGACAAGTTTGCCTCCTGGATCGAAAGCCACCGCTCCGGCTTCTTCGTCAGCTCCTACACCCGCTACACCGCTCGGCGCGACCGCGAGCTGATGAGCATGCTGCGGCAGAAAGGCATCAGCGTCTCCGAGGACATGGACGGCCCGTTGCGTCCCGGCAGCGTGGTGTTCGTCGAAACCGGTGACGGCATCACCCATCGTGATTATGTGACGCGCGCCTGGACACGCGACCCGCTCAAGGACGTGCTGGTGAAGATGTCGGCGACGCCGTCACTCGCGTTGACGCGCGTTGCATCCACCAATCCATCCGCGTCGAGCCGCTAGGCTTGCAATATTGCGCCAGTCGGTATTTGGCCAAGCGTGCCTGCAACTGACTCGGACCTTGATCAAAATGTGATGTTGATGACCGACATCCCCGGGAGCCACCGGATTGTTTCCGCTGGCAACGAACATAGTTTGCCGGCCAAGCTGCCATAGGAATTCTGCGGGGACAGGTCGTGCGTCAAGGATTGTACAAGGTCGACTTCCACACGGTTCACGGCACCGGTTGCGGCGTCGTCTATGTGACGGACGGCAAGATGCGCGGCGGCAATTCCGCTTTCGCGTTCGTCGGCACCTACACGGGCAAAGGCGACAGCATCAAGGTCAAGATCTCGACCGAGCGCTACAATGACGACCCGTCCTTCAAGGCGCTGTTCGGCATCGACCGGATCACCCTGACGCTCGCCGGCCGGGAGGATGGCGAGACCGCGGAATTCGAGGGCACCGCACTGCAAGTGCCTGGCGTTGCCTTCAGGGCCGTGCTGAGCCGGATCAGCGACTGACCGTCCGGCTCCCGGATCTCAAGACTTGGGCTCAGATCCTGGCCTCAGACCTTGGCCTCAGATTTCGGCTTTAGGTCTTGGGCAGTTTCGGAATGCTCTCGGCAAAGCCGTTGAAGCAGGCCAGCCGCTCGTCCTCTTCCTTGAAGAAGCGGCAATCGGCGTAGCCCTTGGCCTTCGCCGGCTTCGGCTTCGGCGTCGGTGGAATAATGGCGTCGTAGCAATTGAGCCGGTCCTTGGTGCCGTCATCGAGGTCGAGGCAGGCCTGGAGTCGGGCCGCGATCGATTGCGGCTTGCCCTTCGGCGCCGCGGCCGGCTTGGCCGTTGCCTCTTTGGTGCCCGCCTTAGTCCCCTTGGGCTTGACCTGCACCAAGGGCTTGTCCCCGACCATCGGTGGCTTGTCGGCTTGCGCGAACGCGGAGGCTGAATAGAGCACCGCGGCAACCGCCAGAATCATCCTCATCTCAGTCAACTCTCTTTGGTCCCCATGACCGGCCTTCTAGCGCCCCGGCGCGCGGTTTGCCAAGCACCTTGCGCACGCGAAAAGGCGGGATTCAGGCGGGAGCTGCGGTTGCCGGCCGGGGCCGGGTCAGGACCACCAGGATCAGCGCGAGCACGACGAAACCGACCGCAACGAAGCCGAGCGCATGCAGCAGTTCGCGGGCGAACAGCAATCCGCCGACGGCAGAGCCGACCGCCTGGCCGACATAAAGAACGGAGGTGTTGAGTGCGACGGTCGCCGATGCGAGTTGTGGCGCGGCCGCGACCAGCCGCACCTGCTGCATCGAATTGGTCGAGGCAAAGCCGAGGCCCCAGATCGCGACTGCACCCGCCATCAACACGAGCGTGCCGGCGCCGAGCGCCCAGCCCGTGATCCCTGCCAGCAGCAGGCAAGTGAACAGCAGCGAGGTGCGATAGGGTCCCGAGGTGTCGACGATGCGGGTCGCGATGACGACGCCGAGGAAGCCGCAGAGGCCGTAGAGAGCGAATACCATGCCGATCGCATCGGGCCCGGCGCCGGTCAGCCTCTTGAGCAGCGGGCCCATAAAGGTGAACACCACGAACTGCCCGGACATCTGCAGCATGGTGATCGCGAGCAACAGCAGGATCGTCCTGCTGCGGCTGACTGCGCTCCAGGTCTTCAGATCCACCGGAGTGCCCTTCAACCCCGCCGGCAGCCGCAGCAGCAACAGCACGAAACTGACGCAGCCGAGCACGCCGATCTCGCCATAGGCCGCGCGCCAGCCGTAGCGGCTGGCGATGAAAGTGATCAGCGGAAGGCCGACGGCGGCGGCGAGCGACCAGCCGAGAAAGATATAGGCGATGGTGCTGCCGCGCCGCTCCACCGGCACGATCAGCGCCGCCGTGCCGGCGGCCTGCGGCGTATAGAGCGCGCCGACCGCAAGCATCACCAGGCGGATAACGAGGAGGCTCGCATAGTCGGGTGCAAAGGCCGAGGCGAGATTGCCGAAAGCGAGCACCGCCAGCGTCGTGGTGAGCAGCGTCCGCCGCTCGATACGACTGGTGAGCCAGGCCGTCAGCGGCGAGCCGATGCACAGGATGATCGCGCCGAAGGTGATCAGAAGACCGGCTGCATCGATGCTGACGTCGAGCCCCGTCGCCAATTCCGGCAGCATCCCCGCCGGCGCCAGCACCGAGCAGCCGGTGACGAGGTTGCCGAGCATCAGGGCGGTTGGCGTGAAACGGCCGGCGAAAGGCGACTTTTCCATGCAGCTGCATGTAGAACACGTCTCCGGCCGGTTAAAGGGCGCCGTGCGAAATAGTTGGAGCACCGCCCCGGCTTTTGCGCGCCACTTTCTTGGAAATGCCGGATTGCGCAGGCCGAATCGCCTGATATATCGCTCGTTCCCGCTTACCTGCGCTCGTTCGCAGGAGTGAGCCTCAGGAGAAAAGCAATGACCGACCAGCCCAAGGACCAGCCCAAGTCCGAGCAGCCCAAATCCGAATCCGGCTTTCAGTACAGCCTCAGCAATCTGAGGCCCGTGACCCCGCTGGAAAAGATCACCCTCACCTTCCCCGACGGCGCCCGGCGCGAATACGCCAAGAGCATCACCGGCCTCGAGATCGCCAAGGGCATTTCGCCGTCGCTGGCCAAGCGCACGGTCGCGATGGCGCTCGACGGCGTGGTCTGCGACCTCGACGATCCCATCGAAGCCGATGCCGGGATCGAGCTGATCAACCGTGACGATCCCCGCGCGCTCGAGCTGATCCGCCACGACTGCGCCCACGTGCTGGCCGAAGCCGTGCAGACGCTGTGGCCGGGCACGCAGGTCACCATCGGCCCCGTGATCGAGAACGGCTTCTATTACGACTTCTTCCGCAACGAGCCGTTCACGCCGGAAGACTTTGCCGCGATCGAGAAGAAGATGCGCGAGCTCATCGCGCGCGACAAACCTTTCACGAAGGAGGTTTGGGATCGCGAAAAGACAAAGCAGGTGTTCCGCGACAAGGGCGAGGCGTTCAAGGTCGAACTGGTGGACGCCATTCCCGGCAACGAGCCGATCAAGATCTATTACCAGGGCGACTGGTTCGATCTCTGCCGCGGCCCGCACATGACCTCGACCGGCAAGGTCGGCAACGCCTTCAAATTGATGAAGGTGGCCGGCGCCTATTGGCGCGGCGACAGCAACAACCCGATGCTGACCCGCATCTACGGCACGGCGTTCGCCAAGCAGGAGGACCTCGACGCCTATCTCAAGCAGATCGAGGAGGCCGAAAAGCGCGACCATCGCAAGCTCGGGCGCGAGCTCGACCTCTTCCATTTCCAGGAGGAAGGTCCGGGCGTCGTCTTCTGGCACCCGAAGGGCTGGACCATCTTCCAGCAGCTGATCGCCTATATGCGCCGGCGCCTGACCGGTGACTACAACGAGGTCAACGCGCCGCAGATCCTCGACAAGTCGTTGTGGGAGACCTCGGGCCATTGGGGCTGGTACCGCGAGAACATGTTCGCGGCGCAGTCGGCCGGTGACGAAGCCGAGGACAAGCGCTGGTTCGCGCTCAAGCCGATGAACTGCCCCGGCCACGTGCAGATCTTCAAGCACGGCCTGAAGAGCTACCGCGACCTGCCGCTGCGGCTCGCCGAGTTCGGCGTGGTGCATCGCTACGAGCCGTCCGGCGCCATGCACGGGCTGATGCGCGTGCGCGGCTTCACCCAGGACGACGCCCACATCTTCTGCATGGAGGACCAGCTCGCCGACGAGTGCCTGAAGATCAACGAGCTCATCCTGTCGACTTACGCCGATTTCGGCTTCACCGGCGATCTCACCGTGAAGCTGTCGACGCGGCCGGAGAAGCGCGTCGGCACCGACGCGATGTGGGACCACGCCGAGCGCGTGATGGCCACCGTGCTGCGCGAGATCCAGTCGCAGAACAATCACATCAAGACCGAGATCAATCCGGGCGAAGGCGCCTTCTACGGGCCGAAGTTCGAATATGTGCTGCGCGACGCCATCGGCCGCGACTGGCAGTGCGGCACCACCCAGGTCGACTTCAACCTGCCGGAACGGTTCGGTGCGTTCTACATCGACCACGACAGCGGCAAGAAGCCGCCGGTCATGGTGCATCGCGCGATCTGCGGTTCGATGGAGCGCTTCATCGGTATCCTGATCGAGCACTATGCCGGCAACTTCCCGCTCTGGCTGTCGCCGGTGCAGGTGGTGGTCACCACCATCACGTCGGAGGCCGACGAGTATGCCAAGCAGGTGCTGGAGCAGGTCCGGCGCGCGGGGCTTCGGGCCGAGATCGACCTGCGCAACGAAAAGATCAACTACAAGGTCCGCGAGCATTCGCTGGCCAAGATCCCGGCGCTGCTCGTGGTCGGCAAGAAGGAGGCTGAGACGCAGTCGGTTTCCGTCCGCCGGCTCGGCAGCGACGGCCAGAAGGTAACGACGACGGTGGAGGCCATCGCCGCCCTCGTCGACGAGGCGACCCCGCCGGACGTGAAACGGGCGCGTGCGGCCGGCTAGCAGCCGCGCGTCCCTGCGACGCTTTGCGACTCGATTTCGCAACCTGAAGATGTAGTATCCCTCCGTCGTCATGACGGGGGGATCAGCATGAAGCTCGAATCCGCGCGCGCATTGAAGCTGGAGATCGCCAGCGAGGTCGTGCCTCCCGCCGTGGCCGCCATCAGCGCCGCCGGCGGTTTTTCGGTCACCACCTTCGCGCTGCACAAGCTGACCAATGCCGAACCCCTGGTCGCGCTGGGTGTTGCACCGGGAAAAACCGAGAATGACGTCAGGCTCGCTGTCAGATTGCAGCGCCATTCGCTGGAGCGATCGGGCGGATTGCTGGAAAATATCCGCAAGCGCGCCAAGAACGAGGTCGATGTCCGCTTCGTCGGCCGGATCGCCAAGCACGCCCTGCCTTGGTATCGCCAGCGCCAGCGGCCGCTTCAGTGCGGCTGTTCCGTCGGACACTTCAAGATCACGGCGGGAACGATCGGTGCGATCGCCAGGCAACGCAAGACCGGCCATGACGTCATCCTGAGCAACAACCATGTGCTCGCGAACGAAAACGACGCCAAAGCCGGCGACGCCATTCTGCAGGCGGGCGCCTTCGACAAGGGCAAGATGAAGGATGCGGTGGCCAAGCTCACGAAATGGGTGGACCTGCGGCCCAATGGCGCCAATCTGCTCGACGCTGCCATCGCTGCATTGTCAAAGGGCATCGACGCAGACCCGCTGGACTACAAAGGCATCGGCACGCTCGCCGGGGCGCGCATCGCGCCCCTGTCCCCCG
The DNA here is from genome assembly GCF_024519875.1 of Bradyrhizobium sp. Bra64. Lineage (NCBI taxonomy): Bacteria > Pseudomonadati > Pseudomonadota > Alphaproteobacteria > Hyphomicrobiales > Nitrobacteraceae > Bradyrhizobium > Bradyrhizobium sp. Bra64. The sequence continues at coordinate 221,031 of NZ_JALJRD010000008.1, forward strand.
GAATGGCGGTATCCAAGGTCGGACGGACCACCGGCGTTACCCATGGGCGGATCAGCGCGATCGAGCTCGACAAGGTCGTGATCCAGTATGACCTCGGAATGATCTCGTTCGACGACCAGGTGGAGATCGAATCCACCGGCGCCACCTCGTTCAGTGCGGGCGGCGATTCCGGCTCGCTGATCCTGGATGGGGAGAACCGCGGCTGTGCCCTGCTGTTCGCCGGCAGCGAAACCGGCGGATCGAACGGCCGCGGCCTCACCTATGCCAATCCGCTCGCAATCGTGCTCAAGAGGCTGGCAATCGACCTGCATGGCAACTAGATTACGGCCATGAACGAGACCAAGATGGCGGCGGTTCGCCGCGCCAAGGAACGGTTCAGCGCGTTGATGCCGAAGGGCCTCGACGTGGTCGGGGTCGGCATCGGCTTGAAGGGCGACGACCCGGCCCTGAAGGTCAATCTTGGAACCGCTCCGAAAGACGACAGCCTGCTGCCGGAAACGATCGACGGCGTGCCCGTTGTCTACGACTATGTCGGCAAAATCCTCAAACGCTGACCGAGGCCGCATCGCAAATCCGGCCGTCCGTCTTTTTACAATCTCTCGAAACAACCTTCCGGTTGCTTCGTCGCCGACCTATCTCGGTGACAGGAGTTGCCACTCCCTATGACGAAAGAGATCTCCGTGCCCGACGCCATCGAACTCCTGAAGACCCGCCGCTCGGTCAAGCCGCGCGAGATGTCCGGCCCCGGCCCCTCCCCGGCCGAGCTCGAGACGATCCTCACCATCGGGGCGCGCGTGCCCGACCACGGCAAGCTCGCGCCCTGGCGCTTCATCATTTTCGAGGGCGATGCACGCCAGCGCGCCGGCGAGGTGATCGCGAAGGTCTTTGCCCGGAAGAATCCCGGCGCGCCCGCGGCGGATGTCGAGACCGAGCGCAAACGCCTCACCGATGCGCCGCTGGTGATCGGCATCGTCAGCTTCACCAGGCCGCATCCCAAGGTGCCGGCCTTCGAGCAGGAATTGTCGGCGGGCGCCAGCGTCATGAACATCGTCACGGCCGCGACCGCGCTCGGCTACGGCGCCTGCTGGCTGACCGGCTGGTTCTCCTTCGATCGCGACGTGCTGGACGGTCTCGGCCTCAAGCCGGACGAGAAGCTTGCCGGCTTCGTCCATATCGGCAAGCCGACCAAGCCGAGCGAGGACCGCCCGCGACCGGTCCTTTCTGAAATCGTGACGCGATTTTAATCGAAGGCTTGTTGACGCCCCCGACGTCTTGCGGCTTTGATCCCGGCGAGGGAGGAAGCCCGGATGATGCGTCGTGAATTTCTGGTCGGGGCCGCGCTGCTTGCAGGTACGATGGCGCGAGGCCGCGCCGCCGACATCCCGGCGCCGTCGTCCGACGGGCTCGACCGCATCACGGCGTACTTCGACAACGAGGTGACGAGCGGCCGGCTGCCGGGCGCCGTGATCCTGGTCCAGCAGCACGGCAAGCCGGTCTATCTGAAGACGTTCGGCGTGCGCGACACCAGGACGGGCCTCGCGATGACGCCCGATACGGTCTTCGCCATCCACTCCATGACCAAGCCGATCACGTGCCTTGGCGCGATGATGTTGATCGACGACGGCAAGCTCGCGCTCGCCGATCCCGTCTCGAAATACATCCCCCTCTTTGCCGATACCAAGGTGGGCCTCGAGGTCACCAATCCCGACGGCACGCTGGCGGTGGATCTCGTGCCGCCGGTCCGTCCCGTCAACATCGAGGATCTGCTGCGGCACACCTCGGGCATCAGCTACGACTATATCGGCGGCAAATGGGTCGAGCAGGCCTACAAGGCCGCCAACATCTTCGAGGGGCAATTCAACAACAGGGAATTCGCCGAGCGCATCGCGAAATTGCCGCTGGCGCGGCAGCCGGGAACGCTGTGGCGCTACGGCCATTCCACCGACGTGCTCGGCAGCGTCATCGAGATCATCTCGGGGCAGACGCTGTACGCATTCCTCAAGCAGCGCATCTTTGATCCACTCGGCATGAGCAGCACCAAGTTCACGCTGGCGACGGAAGACGAGCTCGCGCGGATGGCGCGGCCGCTGCCGAACGACTACATCCTGCTCGCCGCCGAGCGCGACCGCCTCGACCATCCCGAATGGCAGTCCGGCGGCGGCGGGCTGCTCTCGACCATCAGCGACTATCAGCGCTTCTCGCAGATGCTGCTCAACGGCGGCGAGTTCGAGGGCAAGCGCTATCTGAGCGCTGCTGCCTTCAAGGCCATGACGACCGATCACATCGGGCCGGGCTCCGGCGTTGCCCGCGACTATTTCTATTTCCCGGGCGACGGCTTCGGCTATGGCTACGGCCTCGCGATGCGCACCGATCCCGGCAATGCGAAACCTCCGCCGCCGGGCTCGCTTGGCGAGTTGAAATGGGACTCAGGCAGCGGCACCTATTTCGGCGTCGATCCCAAGCTCGACATGGTCTATCTGTTGATGCAGCAGACCCAGAACGAGCGTGGCCGCATCACGCCCGCGTTCAAGGCGCTGGTCTATGATTGCTATCCCGAAGGGCTACGCCGCCCGTGAGGCGCGCCGGCCGAAATCGGCGAGCAGCTTTGCGATCTCGGCAGCAGGCCGCGCCGCGCTGAACAAGAAGCCCTGCACCTCGTTGCAGCCTTCGGCGCGGAGCCAGTCGAGCTGATCCTCGGTCTCGACGCCCTCCGCGGTCGTGGTGATGTTGAGGCTGCGGCCGAGGCCGGAGATCGCGCGCACGATCGCTCCGCAATCGGGCCGCAGCGCCAGATCCTTGACGAAGGAGCGGTCGATCTTGATCTTGTCAAAGGGAAAGCTGCGGAGATAGCTGAGGCTGGAATAGCCGGTGCCGAAATCGTCCATGGAGATGCTGACGCCGAGCTCGCGCAACTGATGCAGGATGGCGAGATTGGCGTCGGTCTCGGCCAGGAAGATCGACTCGGTGATCTCGAGCTCGAGCCGCTTCGGCGACAGGCCGGACCGCGCCAGTGCCGAGATCACGACCTGAACCAGATTGCGGCTGCGGAATTGCGCCGGCGACAGATTGACCGCGACCTTGACGTCGACCGGCCATTTCACCGCCTCGGCGCAGGCCTCGCGCAGCACCCACTCACCGAGCTGGGTGATCAGGCCGATGTCTTCTGCGACCGGAATGAACTCCGCCGGTGAGATCATGCCCTTGTCCTGGTGACGCCAGCGCAGCAGCGACTCGAAGCCGGAGATGCGGTCGGAGGCGGTCGACACCAGCGGCTGGTAGTGCAGCTCGAACTCGCCATTGGCAAAGGCGCGGCGCAGATCGAGCTCCATGTCGCGGCGCTTCTGCGCCTGCAGATCCATCTCGCGCTCGAAGAAATGATGCACGCCGCCACCGTCGGACTTCGCCCGGTACAGCGCCATGTCGGCGTTGCGCATCAGCTCTTCCGACGTCACGCCGTCACCCGGCGACAGCGCGATGCCGATGCTGGCACCGATCACCATCTCCTGGCCATCGAGCTCGTAGGGCGCCTTCAGCATGTCGATCAGCAGGCTCGCACAGGCGCTGGCTTCGTTCGGCGAGACATCGGCCGCGAGAATCACGGCGAACTCGTCGCCGCCGAGCCGCGCCGCGATATTGGCGCCGCGGACCGTGGTGCCCAGACGTGCGGCGACTTCCTTCAACAGGCGGTCGCCCACCGGATGGCCGAAGGAATCGTTGATGTTCTTGAACAGATCGAGATCGATGTAGAGCACGCCGACCCGTTTCCCCGCGGCCTGGTCGAGCGCCTGCTTCAGGCGCTCCTGGAAATATTCGCGGTTCGGCAGGTCGGTGAGCCCGTCATGGTGCGCCATATGGGCGATCCGCGCCTCCGCCTTGCGCCGTTCGGTGATGTCGACCACCGCGACGAGATAACCGTCGCGATCGTCGAAGGCAACGCGGCGGCCGAAGGTGAGCACCTCGATCTCGCTGCCGTCGGCGCGCAGATGCCGCCAGTTGCGCGAGGAGTGATAGGTGTCGCCGACGCATTCGAGCGCCTCGGCGTGGCTGTCCCACTCGTCCTGCGGCCAGATCTCGTGCAGCCTCATGCGCAGGAAGACGGCACGGCTGTAACCGTAATGCTGGACCGCCGCGTCGTTGACGCCGAGGAACTGCTTGGTCTAGGCATCGAACACCCACATCGGCATCGGGTTGTTGTCGAACAGCAGGCGGAACGAGGCGTCGCGCCGCTTCAACACGGTGACATCCGAGATCGTCAGCGAAACCATGTCGGCGAAGGCGGTGGCGCTCAGCCGCAGGTTCCGGCCATCGCTATCGATCTCGAAACAACGAGGGGCGCCGTCCGCAATGACCTCGCGCAATCGATCCATCACCTCGGGCGAAGACAGCAGGCTCTCACCATCGAGGAGTCGTTGCCATTGCAGGGTATGCGGTCCTGCTCCCAGCAGCTTCGAGGCGCCTTGATTGTGGTGCACGACTTGAAAGTCGAACGGCCGTCCACCGGCGTCGCGCAGGGTCGCCAGCGACACCACAGCGTCGTCGGTCGAGGCGAAGATCGCATCCAGCAGGTTGTACTGCGCGCCCCGCTCGTTGACGTAGGCACCGACCAGCGTCGCGCCCCAGCGCGAGGACGTCGGCAGCGCCAGCAGATCGTAGGTCCTGACCATGCCGTCGCGAACGCAATGTGCGCTGGCCTGGTGCGGCCGTCCGTTGTGGAGTGCGCCGGCCACCGCTTCCGACAGCGCCGCGGCGCAATCGGGCGCGAGCTCGGCGACCGGTATGTCCCAGCGCTCCTCGCCCAGCCATTTCTGCACATAACGTCCGCTGCGCGACAGTTCGAGCGCACCGTCGCCCTTGAGCAGCGCGATGTGGTCGGCGAGCCGTCCCAGGCTGCCGAGCATCACGTCCTCGTAGCGCGGCAGCCGTTCGCCCGGCTTCAACGCGGCATGCCATTTGCGTTGAAGCACCGGGATGTCGTCAAACATTTCGGCGGCCGGTTTTCCCGACACTTTCTTCGCGGCACTCATGGCAGTCCCCAACGCACTTTCCGAGGGCATCCAATGCAGGCGCGCTTAAGGACGTGTAAAGAGCGCTCGGGCGCAGGTTCCATTCGGCGACTATGACAGTTTTAAGTCGGGTGTTGGTTAGTGCGCGTTAGAGACCATGACGGTTGTGCGAAGGCGCCGAGCGCGTCCGCCGCTCTCGTGTCCCGGAAGCGCTGCAGCGTTCTTGCGCTGCCGCGCAGAGGCGGGACCCAGAAGACCACACGGATCACGGCGGCATGGGCCCCAAGCTCTACAGCGCATCACTTCGTGCTGCGCAGCGTCCGGGGCACGAGAGCGTTGTCGAATGACCGACATGGGCTCGCATCCTCGCGGCGAATTTCGCCCGAGCTTTGCTTGATCGACTCACCCTCATGAAAGAGGGCGCAGGGAAGACCGGGTGCCGGCTGGCACCCGCGGTCCACTGTGCGAAGTTGCAGTAGGAAATCTGCACAGCGGCATACAGGTGTAGCCAGGACATCCGGCCTTCCCTGCGCAGTGGCTTTACGGCTTATGTCGCGCTCTCCCCGGGGAGCGATGCACTATTGCCCCCGTCGCCTTGCGGATGGCTGATGCGCGCGCCCGGTTGGACGGCACGCATCACCACAAGACTTGGCGCACAGACCCCGGGCGCCAGGACCACACGATTTTGCCGTACGCGGATCACACCGGTCGTGTGCGCGAGGCCTTCACTCACGGTTGCCCGCCCTGCGAAGCCGTTCGCGCCGGTGTGGCCTGCGTCCACCGCCGTCCGGCCCGCGTTCGTGACGATCGCGATACGCCCCTCTTCCTTGGGCCGGAGTGAGACGACACATACGTTGTTTCCGAATTTCGGTAAAGTGGAATATTTTTGCCGATCGGTATCGACCCATGGATGGCGTGTTTTGCCCGTCGTGTAACGCAAGGTGTTGTGGATGCGCAGGGTGAGTTCCCGCAGCGCAACCACCCTACGAGATCACCTCACCCGCCAACCGCTCGACCACGATATCGAGCAGCGCGCGCAGGCGTGCCAGCCGGCGCAGATCGCGGTGGTAGCCGACAAAAGTGTCCCGGCCGGGCGGCGTTGTACCGATATCGAGCGCGACCAGCCGGCGATCGCGGTCGCCGAGCGGACGCGGCAGCACGGCGAACCCGCCACCGCTCGCGCAGAGCTCGGCCTGCGCCTGCCTGTTATTGCTGCGCGAGGCGATTTCCGCATTCGGCAGCGTGCGCTTCAGCCAGACCGCGTCGGGCATGTCGGCGAATTCAGCATTCATGGTGACGACGCGGGCGCCGCTTCCGTTGCCGACGCGCGGCGCTTTACTGCCCTTCCTGCCGTAGAGCGCGTAGGGAATGTGGAGCAGCTTCCTGGAAATGACTTCAGGCTCGTCGAACCGCTTGATGCGGAAGACGAGGTCGGCCTCGCGGCGCGGCAGGCTGTAGAGGCGCGCATCGGTCAGAAGTTCGACCGTCACCCTGGGATGGCGCTCGCCGAAGGCGGCGATCACCGGCGACAGCATCACCGTCCCGAACCACTCCGACGACGACAAACGCAGCAAGCCGTCGAGCTGGGTCTCCGTGCCGGACGCTCGCCGCTCAAGGGCGATCGCCTCCTCCTCGATCCGCTCGGCATGCTGCAGTACGGCCGTACCCTCGTCGGTGAGGACAAAACCATCGGCGGTGCGCTGGAACAGCGTCTGCCCCAATGCCGTTTCGAGGGCTCGAAGCCGTCGTCCCATGGTCGGCTGGGTCTGGCCGATCTTTCGCGCGGCAGCGCCAAGCGTGCCTTCGCGCGCAATCGCCAGGAAGATGCGCAGATCGCTCCAGTCCATGGGCGTCTCACCATACAAAATTGTATGATAATCGTACATCATTGTTCCTTCTCATGCAAAAATTCATGAGCATATTGGAGGCCGACAACGGAGCAGGACGATCATGACGAGACAATCGACGATGCGTGCGGCTGTGCTTGAGACCCACAACGCACCGCTGCGCATCTCAACCATCTCCACGCCCGACATCGGCCCGTCAGAGGTGCTGGTGCGGGTACGTGCGAGCGGGGTGAATCCACTCGACACCAAGATTCACGCTGGTGCTGCGGCGCATGCGCGCCACCCGCTGCCTGCCATTCTCGGAATCGATCTCGCCGGCACGGTGGAGCGCACCGGGGACCACGTGACGCAGTTCAAGCCCGGCGACGAGGTCTATGGCATGACCGGCGGCGTCGGCGGCGTGCCGGGATCGCTGGCCGAGTTCGCCGCTGTCGGTGCCGACCTGCTGGCGCTCAAGCCTGGCAATCTCAACATGCGGGAAGCGGCCGCCCTGCCCCTCATTTTCATCACGGCCTGGGAGGGCCTGATCGACCGCGCGGCGTTGAAAGCCGGCCAGAAGGTCTTGATTCACGGCGGCGCGGGCGGCGTCGGCCATGTCGCGATCCAGATTGCACGCGCCTTCGGAGCAGATGTGTTCGCGACCGGCTCGCCGTCGCAGCGCGCCACGATCGAAAGCCTTGGCGCTGTCTTCATCGACCGCGACGTTGCGCCCGAAGATTACGTTACGGAGCAGACCGGAGGACGCGGCTTCGACATCGTCTATGATACCGTCGGGGGCAAGGTGCTCGATGCCTCCTTCGCGGCGGTGCGCTGCTTCGGCCATGTCGTGAGCGCGCTCGGCTGGGGCACGCATGCGCTGGCGCCGCTCTCGTTCCGCGCCGCCACCTATTCCGGCGTGTTCACGCTGCTGCCGCTGCTGTCAGGCGAAGGCCGCGCGCATCACGGAGAGATCATGACGGAGGCGACGCGGCTGGTTGAGGCCGGCAAGCTGATGCCGCGGCTCGACGCCAGGCACTTCACGCTGGAGAGTGTTGGCGATGCCTATGCGCTGATCCGGGATCACGCGACGAAGGGCAAGCTGGTCGTGGATGTCTGAGGCGGAGTCTGCAGCCCGGCTCTGCAAAGCTACGGTCGGGCTAGTCCTCGCTGGACGCCGCGAAACGGTTGCGCAGATAGGCTTGCGACAACAGGAAGAATAATGCGCGCTCGCCCTGATATTTGGCGGACGGCCGCGTGCGCTCGAAGCCATCGGCAAAGACCTTGCCGGACTGGTCGCACACCTGCCATCGCCAGCCAAACCGCTTACGCCTGGTGAGTATCACTTCGTACATGCTGACGGGCTTGGTCCCCTGCTCCTGCCGGTTTCACAGGCGCACGAGCCCGCTCCGGCTTCCCCCATATGAAGGATACCCGACATATAACCCAGCCCAACCGAAAGAGAACAAAATTGATTATCGGAAATACGTATCTTGCACCGGCTTTGACGAAGTCGCGATGCTGCTGGAATAAGCCGGTAAGGCCGGTGTTTAGCGCCGCTCCGGCGCAGCTTGGTAGCCCTGGCAAGGGTATTCAAATCGGAACACAGGCGCGAAAGTCCGGTAAGCAGATGCTCACCGGACTTCCATGACGGACGTCAGCGCCCGACGCGGGCCTGCAGATGCGCGGGATAGCGGTCGCCTTGCACGGCCACCCTGGCCAACACCGCTGCAATGGCCGCGAGATCCGCATCCGACAATGTCACCGCCGCCGCGCCGACATTCTCCTCGAGCCGGTGCAGCCTGGTGGTGCCCGGAATCGGCACGATCCACGGTTTCTGCGCGAGCAGCCAGGCCAGCGCGATCTGCGCCGGCGTCACTTTCCGCGCCGCGGCGATCTCGCCAAGCAGATCCACCAGCGTCCGATTGGATTTTCGTGCGCTGGATGAGAAGCGCGGTACGATATTGCGGAAGTCGCTCGCATCGAACGTCGTGCTCTCGGTGATCGCGCCGGTCAGGAAGCCCTTGCCGAGCGGGCTGAAGGGAACGAACCCGATGCCGAGCTCTTCCAGCGTCGGCAGGACCTCGTGCTCCGGCTCGCGCCACCACAGCGAATATTCGCTTTGCAATGCGGTCACGGGCTGGACCGCATGAGCACGGCGGATGGTCGAGGCGCCCGCCTCCGACATGCCGAAGTGCAAGACCTTGCCCTCGCTGATCAATTCCTTCACGGCACCGGCGGTATCCTCGACGGGCACGCCGGGATCGACACGGTGCTGATAAAACAAATCGATGCGGTCGGTCTTGAGTCGCTTCAGCGCTGCCTCCGCGACTGCCTTCACATTGGCCGGCGTGCTGTCGAGCCCGGCGTCGACCTTCCCGCCCTTGAAGCCGAACTTGGTGGCGATCACCACCTTGTCGCGAAACGGTGCAAGCGCATCACCTAGCAGTTCCTCGTTGAGGAAGGGGCCATAGGCCTCCGCAGTGTCGAACAAGGTCACGCCGCGCTCGAAGGCGGTCCTGATCAGCGTGATCGCCTGCGTCTTTTCCGTCGCCGGACCGTAGCCGTAGCTCAGTCCCATGCAGCCGAGACCGAGGGCGGAAACCTCCAGACCACTCTTGCCCAGTTTGCGCGTCTGCATTGCAGCTCTCCTTGAAAATCACGTTCGACTGCGAACTTAAGCCGCATGACACCCTGCGATTAGGTGATAAAATCGGCATGTACTCATGATCGGGACTCATGAATGGCCCGCACCAACATCAATGACCTCGTCGCCTTCCTCGCGGTCGCGCGGGAGCGCAGCTTCACCCGCGCCGCGGCCCAGCTCGGCGTGTCGCAATCGGCGCTCAGCCACACGGTCCGGGGCCTGGAGGAACGGCTCGGCCTGCGGCTCTTGACCCGCACAACCCGCAGCGTCGCGCCGACCGAAGCCGGCGAGCGCCTGCTCCGCAATATCGGACCGCGCTTCGCGGAGATCGACGCGGAGCTGTCGGCGCTGACCGCACTGCGCGAGACCCCCGCCGGCACCGTCCGCATCACCACGGGCGAACATTCGGCGCAGACCATCCTGTGGCCGGCGCTCGCAAAGCTGCTGCCGCGCTATCCCGACGTAAAGGTCGAACTCGTCGTCGACTACGGCCTGACCGACATCGTCGCCGAGCGCTACGATGCCGGCGTCCGCCTCGGCGAGCAGATCGACAAGGACATGATCGCGGTGCGGATCGGGCCGGAGATGCGCATGGCGGTGGTCGGCGCGCCCGCCTATTTCGCCGCGCGCGGCAAGCCGAAGCAGCCGCAGGATCTGACCGCTCACAATTGCATCAATCTTCGCCTGCCGACCTATGGCGGAATCTATGCCTGGGAATTCGAGAAGCGCGGCCGCGCCGTGAAGGTGCGGGTCGACGGCCAGCTCGTGTTCAACACCGGCCTGCTCAGAATGAATGCCGTGCTGGCGGGGCTCGGTCTTGCCTATCTTCCGGAAGACCTCGTGAAGCGGGAGATCGCCGACGGGCGGCTGGTCCGCGTGCTCGCCGACTGGTGCGCGCCGTTTGCGGGCTATCACCTCTATTACCCGAGCCGGCGGCAGCCGACACCGGCTTTTGCGGTGCTGGTGGAGGCGCTCAGGTATCGGAAGTGACCCCCCTGCAATCCAGAGGCCCTCAGCGGAAAGATTCTGGATTGCTTCGCTACGCTCGCGATGACGGCACGGAGAGAGCTGACGCCCGGTCAGATCGACCCGCGGAGCAGAATCAGCGCGCGACCACTTCGACTTCGCCGTCGACGCCGTTGACGACGTTGAAGCCGCGCTCGTAGACCTTGCCCTCGTTCTTGGCGATGGCGCGGTATTCGCCTTCGGAGAGCACGACGCGGGGGAAGGCGCCGATCGATTCCTTGATGACGTCGCCGCCGGGGGTCAGCACCGACCAGGCGGTGTTGGCAAGCGCCTCGCCGCCCTTGTCGCTGACGAGCTTCAGCGTGATGACGGCAGCACGGTGGGTGATGGTGACGTCGGTGAGCTTGCCGGCCTGGACACGGATGTCCGAGCGCACCACCGAATTGGCGTCGCCATAGTTGGAGATGATGTAGTAGGTCCCCTCGGGGATCAGCACGACGTCGCCGGCGGCGACGTTGGGCACCAGCGCGGCGCGCTCGCCGGCCTCGAACTGGCTGCCCTTGTAGATCGCGAACGAGATCTGGTTCTGCGGAATGCGGCTGGTGCCGACGCGGCCCTCGATGCGCAGGCCGCCGGCCGGCAGCACGAAGGACTCGCGATCGGTCTCGGCCTTCAGGCTGACCGTGCGCACCGCGCTGACGAGGCCGAAGGCGACATGCACGACGTAATTGCCGGGCGGCAGAACGATGTTCGGGGTGGCGTTGCGGTCCTCGCGGATCAGCTTGAAGGTGCCGTTCTCGTCGGGGCGGTCGGCGAACACGCGCCAGACCAGGCCGCTGGTGATCGCGGGAGCTTCCTTGCCGTATTTCGCGGTCAGCGACAGCACGCCCTGGCCGGGCACGGCGGCGTTGAGCGGCGCGGCCGGCGGCACGGTGCTGACCGCGGGCGGCGGCATGCTGGGCGAAACCGGCTGCGTCAGGGTCGGCGGCAGGCTTGGCTGAAGGCTTGGCTGAAGGCCTGGCGGTCCGGCGCCCGGCCCGGAGGGCGGTGCCAGATTGATGGCGCCGCCGGGATCGGGCACCGAGGCGGGCGGCACCGGCGGCGGACGATCAGAGAAAAGCTGCGCCTGCGCAGCGCCTTGACCAAGGGTAACGAGGCACGCAGCAACGATCAGCGCCGGCAGCAGCGATACGCTGCGCCGCCATCCGATGATGCCGTCACGCCTGAGAGTCATGCCCCTGCTTTTCACCGAAAACGCGGCAAATTCAAGCCTCTGAAACCCCGGGAAATACGGCCCGATACGGTTTTTTGGAACCCGCTTGACGCCTGCGTGATTACGCTGAAGGCAACCGCCCCCGCCATACTCCTGCCCCGTGCCCTTCCCAAACCGGCATAAACCATGCTTCGCGCCGGTTCTGGCGAAGCGCAAATACGGTGCCTAGTCTGATGAGTGGGGCTGGCCCGGCGTAGGAGAGTTTCGGTGCTGGATATCTTGAAGGGTCGAGGCGCGAACGGCTCGAATGGCGACAAGGTGGCCGAGAAGGTTGGCCTGGGCAGCATCCGCCGGCCGGTCATTGGCCTTGCCCTCGGTGGCGGTGCCGCCCGCGGCTTCGCCCATATCGGCATTATCAGGACCCTGCTCGCCAACGGAATCGTACCCGACGTCGTGGTCGGCACCTCGATCGGCGCGGTGGTCGGCGGCCTCTATGCGGCCGGTCGGCTCGATACTCTGGAAGAATGGGGCCGCAGCCTGCAAGGCATGCGCAACATCCTCGGCTATCTCGACATCCGCCTCAACGGCTCGGGCCTGATCGGCGGCGAGAAGCTGGCGACCCGGCTCGAGGAAGCCTGTGGCCAGACCCCGATCGAGGACCTCCCGATCAAGTTCGCCGCGGTCGCGACCGAGGTTCGCACCGGCCACGAGATCTGGCTGACGCGCGGCCGCGTGGTCGATGCGATGCGCGCCTCCTACGCCCTGCCCGGCATCTTCACTCCGGTCCTGATCGGCGATCGCTGGCTGGTCGACGGCGCGTTGGTGAACCCGGTGCCGGTCTCGGCTGCCCGCGCGCTCGGCGCCGAAATCGTCATCGCCGCAAATCTTTCCAGCGATATCTTCACCTATTCGACGACAGTCTATTCGCACGGCGCGATGCCTGAACCGGTGATCCCCGTGAGCGAAGAGACGACGTCAAAGCGGCGCTTCCCGAGATTCTTCTCGCCTGAGAAGACGGTGAAGCGCGAGTTCTTCGGAGGTGGCAGCGCCCGGCCCGGCCTCTCTTCGGTGATGGTCGACGCCTTCAACATCATGCAGGACCGCATCACCCGCGCCCGCCTCGCCGGCGATCCGCCGGATCTGCTGATCACGCCGCGGGTCGGCCAGTTCGGCTGGTTCGACTTCCACCGCTCCGAAGACCTCATCGCCTTGGGCACCCGCGCCGCCGAGCGTGCACTGGACTCCATCCAGGAGGCAATCCACGTGCTGGCGCCGCCGCCCGAGGGCACGGCGCCGAAAGCCGGCGCGCAAGACTGATCAGGCCGTCTAACTGATCAGGCCGTCTTGATGTAGTCGCGCAGGGCTTCCTGCTCGGCTTCGTATTCGCGGACGCGCCATTTGACGATGTCGCCGATCGAGATCAGGCCGACCACCTTGCCGTTGTCGACGACGGGCAGGTGGCGGAACTTGCCTGTTGTCATCATCTCCATGAGCTCGGCGACCGTGTCGGCTTCCTTGCAGCTCACGACCTTGCGGGTCATGACCTGAGCGACCGGTTCCTCCAGCACGGAAGCGCCGCGCTCGCCGAGCACGCGCACGATGTCGCGCTCGGACAGGATGCCTTCGAGCCGGCTCTGGTTCATCACCAGCACCGCGCCGATCTTCTTCTCACCGAGCAGCTTGACCGCGGCGGCCAGCTTGGCGTCGGGCTCGACGCTCATGATCTGGTGGCCCTTGCTGTTGAGAATCGAACGTACCGTCATTGTCGCCTCCCTGAATCGGAACCGTCCGCCTTTGGCGGTCCGGACTTGTTCTTCGAGTCTTCAACTAACAGTTTCGGCGCCGGTTTCACGCTTCAGGCGCTTTGCGAAGCATCGCCGCTAGCGGCTTGTCGCTTCGGAACATTCTTGGCGCAAATGATGGATGAATTCGGGCGGCACCGCAAGCGCCGCTTCAAATACGGTCTGAAACGTCCTGTGATGACGCATCCGCAGCATCGTTTCGCATGCGCGGCACGGGATCGAACAACGCAAACAGCAGGAGTCCCGCGAAGAAGCCGCCGATATGCGCCTGCCAGGCGACGCTCGTGGTCTCTGAATCGATCCCGATCGCACCGACGCCGAAGATGATGTTGACGCCGAACCACACCGCGAGAAAGCCCACCACCCGCCCGTCGCGCAGCGCCCGCGACAGCGGCAGCGCCGGAACTCTTGCGGCGGTATCGGCGTCCGATCGGTTGAACGACAGGAAGCTGCCGCGGACGAAGGCGAAGCGGATCGCCGCCGCCATCGCGCCCGACACCGAGGCCGAGGCGCCGATCATCGGCGCCACCGCGTGCTCGTGGGTCACGAGATGGGCGAGCGCGCCGGCCGCCGCCGTCACCGCGAGAAACAGGAAGAACCTGACAGGGCCAAAGCGCCGCGCCAGCGCACTGCCGAACGGCAGCAGCCAAAGCACGTTGAAGCCGAGATGGGTGAGATTGGCGTGCAGCAGCGAATAGGTGACGAAACTCCAGACCTTTGCGCCGGCCCCGCCGGGAATCTGCAGATTGAGCAGCGAGGCATCGTAGCGCTTGGGGATGAAGCCGAAGACGTCGATGGTCCAGTTCTCGAGCTCCGGCGGCAGCAGCACCCGCAGATGGATGACGGCCAGCAGGACGATATAGGCTGTCAGGGCCAGGGGCAGCGTCAGGATCGGCTCGCGCGGAGCCGCCTCGACGACGGCCGGCACGTCTGGCGACGAATCCTGCGGCGGAGAATCTTGCGGGGAATCCAAGGCAGCGTCGCTTTCAAGCCCGATCGGAGCGATCCGCTTGGAGATAGTCGCCTTTACCTGCCTTGCGCAAGTGAACAAAAGGAAAAGGCAGGGCCCTGGGAAGCCCTGCCTGTCCGTGCCGGCCTTCCGGTACTCCCAGGGAATAAGGTGTATCCCCACCCCTCCCCGCAGCCCGTGACCAAACTGTTTGACGCCCGTGTACAGGCCTCGCCGAGAACCTGGAGAAAAGCGGCGAGGCTTGCGACCGCGGTCACCATAGCAGGCGCCATGCCGGCGCAAAGCGCATAGTTAATTTAACGTTAACGACGCAAAGACGGCTCCGGAGGCGGCGAAAACGCCCTCGCGGCATGGACGCTGCAAATCCCCTCCTGCACAACAACAAAGGGATCGCGGGTGCACTGATGCGGGACAGGTTTGTCCCGCAAGGTTGCACCCCGGGGTGAGCGTTCAGTCATGAAACATCCGTCGAGCCGCGCGTTCTTCGCGTATTGGGACAACAAGCGCGGCGCTGCGCGGGCCCCTGACCGGGCCGATATCGACCCGGCGGCCGTCCGCGGCCTGCTCGGCGACATCTTCGTGCTGTCCTGCGAGCCCAGGTTCGGCTTTCCGTTCCGCGTCGCCGGCACGCGCGTCTGCGCGCTCGCGGGGCTGGACCTCAAGGACCAGAGTTTTGCGGCGCTGTTCACGGATGCCAGCCGCCGCGAGATCGAGGAGATCACGAC
The DNA here is from genome assembly GCF_024519875.1 of Bradyrhizobium sp. Bra64. Classification (NCBI taxonomy): domain Bacteria; kingdom Pseudomonadati; phylum Pseudomonadota; class Alphaproteobacteria; order Hyphomicrobiales; family Nitrobacteraceae; genus Bradyrhizobium; species Bradyrhizobium sp. Bra64. The sequence continues at coordinate 236,180 of NZ_JALJRD010000008.1, forward strand.
AATCGTCGCCGACGAGACGCTGGGTGCGATCGCCGGTGTCACTGCCGCGCGCGAGGACGGCAGCAAGGCGCATCTCGAGCTGCTGCTGCTGCCCTTCAACGCCCGCCCGCATACGCCGGTGAGCGTGACCGGCGTGCTCGCGCCGTTCGACGACGAATGCGGCTCGCTTGGCCCGTTCGCCCTCACCTCCTGGCGCTATCTGCACCAGCCGGAGAAGCTGCTGCCGCGTGCGATCCGCAAATTGCAGGTCGCCCGCGGTCTGATGGTGTATGAGGGGCTGCGGTAGCTCTCGTTTCGATCTGAGCGACCTCGATGCAGGCTCTCACCGGGATGACAATGCCATGTCCGACATCATCAATTTCGGCGCGCTCCAGCTCCGCTTCCTGCAAAGCAAGGATGACACCGGCGGCAGCGTCGATATCTTCGAAATGACGCTGCAGCCGAATGCGCGGATGCCGATCCCGCACTATCACGACCGCTGGGACGAAACGATCTACGGGCTGTCCGGCGTCTCGACCTGGACGATCGACGGCAGGCAGACCGATCTTGACCCCGGAGAATCCATCTTCATCAAGCGCGGCATCGTACACGGCTTTATCAACCGTTCGACCGGGCCGGCGACATGCCTGTGCATCCTGAGCCCCGGGGTGTTGGGCCCGCAATATTTCACGGAGATGGCGGCGCTTCTGTCAGCCGGCACACCACCAGATCCCGCGAAGATGAAAGAGACGATGCTGCGCTATGGCCTGGTGCCGGCGCCGCCGGCGTGACACGCGCGAGAATGGGGACGGGCTGCCAAGCGCAGCCCGCCGGCACGTCTCGAAGGATCGCTTACGGCATCGCCAGATGCCAGGCACCGTTGAGAAAACCGTCGCCGGTGACGTCGCCGGGCTTGGTGTCCTTGGCGAAGGTGTAGAGCGGCTTGCCCTTGTAGGCCCACTGCTTAGAGCCGTCGTCGCGCGTGATGACGGTGTAGCCGTCGGCGGCGGTATCGCTGGCCTCGGCCTTCAGCACCGGCCAGTTTGTCGCACACGGGCCGTTGCAAGCCGATTTGCCGTCCGCGTCCTTGTCGAAGGTGTAGAGCGTCATGCCCTTGGCGTCGGTGAGCACGCTGCCCTTGTCGGTCTTGCCGGTCTTGGTCGGCGGCGCTGCGAACGCGGCGGGAACGATCGCGAGCGAAACGGCGAGCGTGAGCGCAAGGCGGATCGGGGATATCGTCATGGTCTCTCCTGTCATGCAATGGGCTTGCATGAGGTAGGACGCCGCCCGAGCCGTGGTATTCCTGAGAGCACGTCAAAGATATTTTTCGCTGCGCGCATCGTCGCATCGGAATAAAACGGGTTGAATGAGACCGACCGACATGAGCAAGCCGCATTGGCGTCCCGCGCACATATCCGACCTGCCGGCGATGAGTGCGATCGCGGCGCGCATCCATCCCGACCTTCCCGAGCGTCCCGAGGTGTTGGCGGAAAAGATGCGGCTCTATCCCGACGGCTGCTGCGTGCTCGCGGCGGACGATGCGATCGCCGGCTACGGCCTGTCGCATCCCTGGAAGCGGCAGCAGATCCCGCCGCTCGACCGATTGCTCGAACGGTTGCCCGGCGATGCCGATTGCCTCTATGTGCACGACGTCGCCGTGCTGTCCGACTTTCGCGGCGGCGTCGCGCGCGACTATGTCGCAACCATCGAGAAGCTCGCGCGGGCATCCGGCATCGCGGCGCTTGCGCTGGTGTCGGTCTACGCCACGCGGCCGCTGTGGGAAAGTTTCGGCTTTCAGCCCGTCACGGCGGATGCAGAGTTACGCAGCAAGCTTGCATCCTACGGGGAAGGCGCAATCTACATGCTTCGTGATCTCGCCGCAGCGCCGCGTGCCGACATCTGAACTTCCGCGGCTGGAGTTCTAGCCGCGGTGTTTCTTCTTTGCCTTCTTTCCCGGTGCGCCCTTCACAGACCACGGCGTGACCGAGGGCTCTGCCTGGCCCGGCTTGTTCTTGTGCTTCTTTTTCTTCCCGAAGGCCGGAGCATCTTCGAATTTCGGCGCGCGCTCGCCGTGAGGCTTAGGGCGTGGCTTGAATTCGCTCGGTTCGCGCGCACGGTCCTGACGTTCACGACGATCACCGTCGCCGCTCTCGCCCCGAGGCGCGTGGGACCGCTCTTGCGAAGGCGCCTGCCGCTGCGGCGCGTCCGCCATCGGCTCGAGGCGGATATTGTCTTCCTTGTCCGGACGCTTGATCTTGACGGCGAAGGAATCGGCGACCCGCTCGGAAATCTCGAACTCGGTCGTGGTGTCCATGATCTTGATGGCGCCGATGTCGCCCTTGTCGATGCCGCCGCGACGGCAGATCATCGGCAGCAGCCAGCGCGCTTCCGCGTTCTTTTTGCGTCCGATGTTGGCGCGGAACCAGACGCTGCCGTCCGCCATGCCATGTTTCGACGATTTTCCCGATTTGGGTCGAGGCCTTTCGGGGCGATCGTCGCCGCGCGAGTTGCGGGCATCGTCGCGCGGTGCACGGACATTGTCACGCCCGCGATCGTCGCGCGGCCGGCTGCTGCGCTCGCCGGGATCGATGATATCTTCGGGCGACGGCAGCCGCGCGCGATAGAGCCGCGCCAGCGCGGCGGCGATATCCTCGGCCGACCGCTCGGCCAAAAGCGCCTGCGCCAGCACCAGATCGTCGGCGGTCGTCTCCTCCGTGAACAACACGTCCTTCATGCGCTCATGATCGAGCTTGCGGATTTCCTCAGCCTGCGGCGCCGTCCCCCAGACCGCGTCGATGCCCGAGAGATTGAGCAGCAGCTCGGCGCGCCGCCGTCGTGCCGGCACCACCAGCAGGACGCTTGTGCCCTTTCGGCCCGCACGTCCGGTGCGGCCCGAGCGATGCTGCATGACCTCGGCGTCGTTGGGCAGATCGGCATGAATGACGAGGTCGAGGCTCGGCAGGTCGATGCCGCGCGCGGCGACGTCGGTCGCCACACAGACGCGGGCGCGTCCGTCCCGCAAAGACTGGAGCGCCACGGTTCGCTCGTTCTGTGTCAATTCGCCTGACAACGCGACGACGGAGAAACCGCGCTCCAGCAGCGCCGCCTGCAGATGCCTGACGCCATCGCGCGTGCTGCAAAACACCAGGGCGCTCGGCGACTCGAAGTAGCGGAGCACGTTGACCACCGCATGTTCGACGTCGCCGGGGGCGACCCGGATGGCGCGGTACTCGATATCGGCGTGACCGCCTTCGTCGCCGGCGACCTCGATCCGGAACGCCTGCTGCTGGTACTGCTTGGCCAGCGCGACGATGCCGCGCGGAAACGTCGCCGAGAACATCAGGGTGCGGCGCGTGTCCGGCGTGGTCTTGAGGATGAACTCCATATCCTCGCGAAAACCGAGATTGAGCATCTCGTCGGCCTCGTCGAGGACGACCACCTTCAATTCCGAGATGTCGAGGCGGCCACGGCGCAAATGATCGCACAACCGGCCGGGCGTGCCGACCACGATGTGAGCGCCGGCCGCAAGCTCGCGCTGCTCGCGCCGCGGATCCATGCCGCCGACGCAGGAGACGACGCGCCCGTCGGCGTGCTGAAAAAGCCAGGCCAGTTCGCGATGAACCTGCAAGGCGAGTTCGCGGGTCGGCGCGACGATCAAGGCGAGCGGTGCGCCTGCGCGCGCGAAGCGCTCGGCGTCGCCCAGCAGGTCCCTGGCCATGGCGAGCCCATAGGCCAGCGTCTTGCCGGAGCCGGTCTGGGCCGAAACCAGGAGGTCGCGGTCGGCAGCCTCGTCCGCGAGCACGGCGAGTTGAACGGGGGTCGGACGGTCGTAGTTGCGCTCGGCCAAAGCTCGGGCGAGCGGCGGACTCATGGTCGGGAAAGACACGGGATAAAACCTTGGTTGGTCCAGGCGCGGAACGTCGAGCCGCGCGACCTGAAGCTGCGCAGGCGGCAAATGGTCCGGCCGCACGCGTGGTGATTTGATTTGGACGCTCTTTACGCCAAGCGCGGGCAAATCACCATGCCTATGACGCATGGCCTTGGCGCCATCGGGAATAAGCTTACCGGCCGCGTGACCCACTACATCCAGCGTTTTCTGGCCGATTTGCTGCATATAGCGGGATTCTGCGTCAAATCAGGTCCGGGGACCGCATAGCCAGGCAAGATCGCCCGATTGGCTGGCACCAAGTCTTGTCGCATCCGAAATTCGATCCCAGATCGTGCCTGACGGGAGAGCAACGGGTGAAACATGGCCGACAACATATCGCTTGCCGACAAGCTCGCGACCTTTGAGGACTTCTGGTCTCCACGGACGATCACGACCTTCAACGATTGCGACGTCATGGTGGTGAAGGTGAAGGGAGAGTTCACCTGGCACAAGCACGACGACACCGACGATTTCTTTCTCGTCCTCAGGGGTCGTCTGGACATCGAGCTGCGCGACCGCACGGTGACGCTCGGTCCGGGCGAACTCTACGTCGTGCCCAGGGGTGTCGAGCATCGCCCGGTGGCGCGCGAAGAGACTCACCTCCTGCTCATGGAGCCGACGGGCACGCCGAACACGGGCGACAAGGCCACCGCAGCGTTGCGCAAGCTCGCATAGAGGGGCAACGCGCCGGCCCTAATCCCGGGAGGTCACCAGCCTGCCGAAGCCGCCGACCAGCCTGCCTCTTGCCCGCGCGACAGCGTCCCTCGCCGCGCGGCTCAAGGCGCGGATGGCGCGCCAGGCTTCGGTCGCCTGCAGCCATGCCTTGACGTCGGTGAACTTGCCATAGGCCCAGGCGAAAGCCGGAATCCGCATCAGCTTGTCACGCGTGAGATGGAATAGGCGCTCGACCAGCACGAGCTTGAGCAGCTCGCCCACGATGAACGTCACAGCACCGCCCAAAACCTGTCCGGTTGCGGCAAGATAGGCCGCCACGGGCTTGATCGGCTCCAGAATGATCACGGGTACGGAAAACAGGGCGAGCGACGGATAAGGCGACAGCGATCTGATCCAGGCGCGCAATCGCCTGAACTGGAGATGCCGCCCGAGCCAGCGCGAGATTGGCCTCGCCACGGCCATGAAGACCGCATCCACCAGAAAGTAGATGGCGGCCAGGATGTAAGTGACGGGTTTCAGGATGCGCTTCACGATGAACTCTCCCGTCAACTCAAAGCCGGAACCTGGACCTAAGTTTCACCCCGGCGTGAATAACTCGCGGATTTTCGATGGAACTTTTCGGGCGCCGGTCCCAGTCTGCGCGGTTCAGAGCTCCGCGTAGACTTCCAGGAGATTGCCGTCGGGGTCGCGGAAGAACAGCGTGCGATGCCCGAAGGACTGGTTCGTCGGCGGTGACAGCAGCGCCACGCCCTGCCGCACCAGCTCATCGGCGCACGCATCGACTCCGGCTGCGGACACCTTGAAGGCCAATTGCAGCGAGGCAGTGCCGGTCGGGATCGGCGCATCGGCGGCGGTCCGGCCTGGCTTTGCGAGAGCCAGCGTGTTGCTGCCCAAGCCGTACTCGATCCAGTTCGGCGACAGCTCCCGCAGCAACGGAAAGGCGAGGATATCCTCGTAGAAGCGCCGCATCGCCGCCATGTCGCGCACGAAGACGACGGTGTAGTCGATCGCGCGGATGGCGCGGAAGGGCGAACTGGTGCGGTGGTCGGGTTCGGTTGTTTGTTCGTTTGTCATCTCGTCCTTCATTCCAAACTCAGTCTCTTAGCCTGCATGAGCGAACCGATATGCGGGAACGTTTGATCCCCAAACACCCCGGATATCGCATCGCTCATCCGGGCCACAAAACCTTATTCCACCAGTTCCGGCCATGGCACGATCGTCGACTTCACCGTCTTCATCGCCATCGCATCCCTCACCGCTTGCGCGACGCCCTCTTCCGTGAACGGATAGATCGTCTGCATCTTCAGCCAGGGGTATTTGCCCGCCGTGCGATAGAGCATGTCGACGCCGAGCGGCAGATCGTTGCCGGTAAAGCCCCAGGAGCCCAGCACGTTGAGGTCCTTGGTGCAGATGCGGTGCCAGGACGTCTCGATCGAGCCGGCATCGGTGAACTGGCCCATCTCGACATAGGTGCCGCCGTCGCGCAGCATCTCGATGCCTTCGGGACCGGCGGTCGGATGTCCCGAGCAGTCCATCACCAGATCGGCGCCGAAGCCGCCGACGATGTCGCGCACGCGCGCGATACGATCTTGCGGTGTCTTGAGCTCCTCGATGTTCACCGTCGCCTCCGCGCCGAACTCGCGGGCGAGCTTGAGCCGCGGCTCCTCCGGCGCGCCGACGCAGATCACGCGCCCTGCTCCCATCTCCCGCGCGGCCGCGACCGCCAGAATGCCGATCGGACCTGAACCCTGGATCACCACCGTGTCGCCCCAGCTGAAACCTCCGGCACGGGTCGCGCGGTTGAAGGCGCGGATACAGGAGGTCAGCGGCTCGGACAGTGCGCCCAGCCGCAGCGACATGTCGTCGGGCAGCTTGTAGATCTTGGTGCCCGGCAGCATGTCGAGATCGACATAGACATATTCGGCCCAGCCGCCCCACATGTGAGGCGCCATCTCGAAGCCGAGATAGCGGCCGTAATAGACCGGCGTCAGGCATTTGTTGGCGGTCTGCGGGTAATGGATGCAGTAATAGCAGCGGCCGCAGGGCATCAGCGGCGGGATCATCACTTTCGATCCGACCTTGAGCGGCTTGCTCATGAAGTCCTCGGTGAACTCGTCGCCGCATTCGACGATGATTCCGCCGAGTTCGTGGCCGAGCGTGAACGGCCAGGGCAGCGGCTTCGGCCAATGCCCTTTGAGGATGTGAAGATCGGTGCCGCAGACCCCGCAGGCACCGACCTTGATCAGCGCGGCCTTCTTGCCGACCTTCGGCCACGGCACGGTGCGGATGACGGGCTCCGAGCCCGGTCCTGCGTGGGTGCAGACGCGGATCTGGTCCATGGTGTGTCCTCGATGCCCGTCTGTTATGATTGGTGGTGCGGGCGTGAGGCGAAGCGTATGTGAGATGCGCGGTCGTGCCAAGGTGCGGCAGTTCGAGGGCAACGCCGATGCTGCGTGATTGTCGAAACGAGGATGCCGAGGCGATCACGCGCGTCGCGCCCGCAGCGTTCGCGGAGTTCGAGCAGCATTATTCCGACTGGCCGATGTTCTCCGCCAATGTCGCAAGGATACCGGAGCTGGCCAAGACCGGCGAGATCATCGTCGCCGAAGATGACGGCCAGATCGCCGGCGCCGTAACCTATGTCGGTTCGCAAGCCCCGAAGCCGGCCTTCTTCGAGCCGGCCTGGCCGATCATCCGCATGCTGGTGGTCGATCCGGCCACGCGCGGCAAGGGCATCGGCCGGCAATTGACCGAAGAATGCCTGCGCCGCGCCGAGCGCGACTAGGCGCAAGTCATCGCGCTGCATACGACGCCGATCATGACGGTCGCGCTGCCGATGTATCTGCGGATGGGATTTACCTGAGTTCGCGAGGCGCCGGATATTTTGGGCGTGCCCTACGCGTTTTACGTGAGGCCTGTGGCGTAGGCTACGGCGCCTGCCCGTCGCAACGGTGGAATGTGTGGCGGCGATGCATGGCTGATCTCCAGGCACACCCAAGTGTCTTGAGCGACAGATCGCCAACGTGTATGGCCGCAAGAGTCCCACCCAGGTGATCGCTTGAACCCCCTCCCCCAAAATCCCGTGGTCGCGTCCGGCTCGTTCGCGGCGATGAAGTCGGTGCCCTACCGCCTTCAGTTCATCGCCTACGTGCTGGCGATGATGGCGGACAATATCGAGCATGTGATCAGCTACTGGGTGGTGTTCCAGAAATTCCATTCCCCGACGTTGGGTGGTTTTGCCGTGCTGTCGCACTGGCTCCCGTTCCTGCTGTTCTCGGTTGCCGTCGGCGGGCTCGCCGACCGGTTCGATCCGCGCCGCATCATCCAGTGCGGCATGCTGCTGTTCATTGTGGCCTCCGCGGGATGGGGCTTCTTCTTCATCACCGACACGATCCAGATGTGGCACGCGATGCTGCTGCTGGTGATCCACGGCTGCGCCGGCGTGTTGTGGCAGACGCCGAACCAGCTCCTGCTCTACGACCTCGTCGGGCCCGCCGATCTTCCGAGCGCGGTGCGGCTGAACGCCATGGCGCGCTATCTCGGCATCCTGGTCGGGCCCGCCGTCGGCGGAATCATCATGCTGACGCTGGGCACCTCGCACGGCATCATCTTCAACACGCTGTTCCACCTGCCGATGCTGCTCTGGCTGTTCTGGGCGCCGGTGCGCGACAAGAGCGTCGCGGTGCGGCGCTTCGCGGTGCGCGGCCTTGCCGACATCATGCTGACGATCCGCGCCATCGGCACGCAGCCGGTGCTGACGGCGATGACGTGGCTCGCTGGCCTCACCTCCTTCATGATCGGCAATGCCTATCACGCCCAGATGCCGGGCTTTGCCGGCGATCTCGGCCATGGCGATCCCGGCGTCTCCTACAGCGTGCTGCTCGCGGCTGACGCGGCCGGTGCGCTGCTCGCCGGCATCGCGCTGGAATCCTGGGGACGCCTCAAGGGCACGCCGCGCACAGCGATCATGCTGGCGATGCTGTGGAGCGTGACGCTGCTCGGCTTCGCCGCGGTGCGGATTTATCCGGTTGCAATCGTGCTGCTGTTCTCTGCGGGCTTCTTCGAGCTGTCGTTCAACACCATGGCGCAGGCGCTGGTGCAGTTGAATGCACCGCACGACATCCGCGGCCGCGTCGTCGGCCTCTACAACATGGCGGGGCTCGGGATGCGGGCTTTCAGCGGCATCACGGTCGGGCTGTTCGGCGCGGCGATCGGCATTCACTGGTCGCTCGGGCTCTCGGCCGCGGTGCTGCTGGCGCTGCTGTGTCTCCTCTACGGGCGCGCGACGAGAAAGAGGGCCAGTTGACTCCGGCGTCTCGCCACCGCACGTTTGCACAGGGCTTGGGGAGATGAGGCGTTGCGCAATCGCTGGGGCATTCTTGCGATCCTGTTCGTCGTTCGCCTCACCATCGCGTTCCAGTTCCAGAGCGTGGCCGCGGTCGCGCCGCTGCTGCAACAGAGCTTCGGCGTCGGGCTCGCCGATATCGGCATTCTGATCGGACTTTATTTCACGCCGGGCGTGGTGCTGGCGCTGCCGGGCGGCGCGATCGGCCGGACCCTCGGCGACAAGCCCACGACCATCGCGGCGCTGCTGCTGATGACGGCCGGCAGCCTCGTCATGGCCGCAACCGATGTGTGGGGCTGGCAGATGGCAGGCCGGCTCGTCTCGGGCGCCGGCGGCGTGCTGCTGACGGTGCAGCTCACCAAGATGGGCACCGACTGGTTTGCGGGCAAGGAGATCGCCACCGCGATGGCGATCTTCGTCAACTCCTGGCCAGCCGGCGTTGCGATCTCGCTGCTGGTGCTGCCGGCGATCGGCACGGCCTATGGCGCAAGCGCGGTGTTCCTGGCGGCGGGCGCACTCACTGCAATCGGGATCGTGCTGATCACACTCTATCAGCCGCCGCCGGGGGCAACGGCCAGCGCGACCGGCTCCGGCCGGCTTGATCCCCTCGCGCTGCTGGCGGTGATCGTCGCGGGCGCGATCTGGGGTCTCTACAATGTCGGCTTCGCCATGATCTTCTCGTTCGGCCCCTCGCTGCTGGTCGAGCGCGGCTGGAGCATCGCGGCGGCAGGATCGGCAATCAGTCTCGTGATGTGGCTGTCCGTGATCTCGGTGCCAACAGGCGGCTATCTTGCCGATCGCTTCAAGCGGCCGTTCTTGCTGGCGATCGCAGCCAGCCTCATCGTGGCCGGGCTGCTGGCCTGGCTGACCCGCTCGGACGCGGTGATCACGATCCTGGTCCTGATCGGCCTCATCGGCGGCCATCCGGCCGGCCCGATCATGAGCCTGGCCGCCCGCGTGCTCCGCCCGGAGACAAGGGCGATCGGGATGGGCGTGTTCTACACGCTGTTCTATGCCGCGATGATGCTGGGACCGGCGGTGGCGGGCCGGCTCGCCAAATCGGCCGGGACCGCCGCGGTCGCGCTCGACCTCGGCGCGCTGACGGTGCTGGCCTGCCCGCCGCTGATGTGGCTTTTCGAGTGCATCGTGTCTGTCCGTAGTCGACGCACCCAATCCTAACGCGGCATTAACCCTGTGCACCTTAGGGTCGTGCCGGACTCCGCCAGGCGGGGGGTCGGGTTGTGAAAATGGCGTTGGCGAACAAAAAATTTCTTCCGGCCGCCGAGGAACGTCGGCGTTTCCAGCGGGTGAAGGTTCACCTGCTCGGCCGCTATATGCTGCCGGACCGCCGTGAATTCCCCTGCCAGGTGATCAACATGTCGCCGGGCGGACTGGCGCTGTTGGCCCCCGGCATCGGCAATGTCGGCGACCGCGTGGTGGCCTATCTCGACCATATCGGTCGCGTCGAAGGCAAGATCACCCGCATCATCGACAACGGCTTCGCCATGACGGTCGGCGCGACGCCCCGCAAGCGCGACAAGCTGGCCGCCCAGCTCACCTGGCTCGCCAACCGCGACATCCTCAATTTGCCTGAGGACCGCCGCCACGACCGTATCGTGCCGCGCAACCCGATCGCGGTGCTGACGCTCGAGGACGGCACCAAGATGACCTGCCGCATCATCGATCTCTCGCTTTCGGGCGCGGCGATCGCCGCGGAGAACCGGCCGCCGCTGAAATCGACGGTGCTGCTCGGCCGCGTGCAGGGCCGCGTGGTCCGAAACCTCGAAGACGGCTTCGCGCTGGAGTTCGTGCACGCGCAGCCGATCGAGACACTCGAAGAGAGCGTTACCGCGCGGTAAAGCGCGACAGCGCCAAAACCACTGTATTTCAAGCCTTGAAGGCGGCCTCCGCAATGCGGACGCCGCCTTTTTCGTGCACGTGACGCGCCCGGCGCGGGTTAACCCGAGGGCCGCGCAAGCGCGCAAACAACGGTTCCAGCAGCGTTTCCGCGTTAACACGTAAAATTTGAATCAATTGCAGTCATTTCAAATTTTACGAGAATTCGATTCAAGTATAGATCGAATTCGCTGCGTCTTTTACTTGTATTCGTCTCGACTTGACTTGGCTGACTTAGCGGCAACTCAAAAGCTCCCTGCGCAATGTGGTCCCAACAAGAAACGGGGGCCGCAATGTTGGACTTCAGGGGACAGGGGAAGGGCTTGGCGCTGGCCGTCATGCTCTTCGGGATCGGCGCGACGGCGCAGGCCGGTGAGAACCGGCTGCTCTACGCGAGCCTCGGCGACACCACGCGCGCGCCGATCGGCTGGGTCGAGTTCTGTGCGGAGAATTCTGCCCAGTGCCAGGGCGCACCGACGCAGGCGCGCGACATCGTGATGTCGCAGGCCGCATGGCGCGACCTCGTCAAGGTCAATCGCTGGGTCAACGAGACCGTCAAGCCTTTGACCGATCAGGAGCACTGGGGCGTGATCGAGAAGTGGTCGCTGCCGACCGATGGTTACGGCGACTGTGAAGACTACGTATTGCTGAAGCGCAAGATGCTGATTGATGCCGGTTGGCCGCGCCAGGCCCTGCTCATCACCGTCGTGCGCGACAAGAAGGGCGAAGGACACGCGGTGCTGACGGTGAAGACCGACAAGGGCGAGTTCGTTCTCGACAATCAGAACGAGAACGTCGTTGCCTGGACGGAGACCGGCTACCGCTTCGTCAAGCGCCAGTCGCAGAGCGATCCCAACGTCTGGGTCTCGCTCGGCGATACCAAGCCGGCGGTCTCCACCGCCAGCGCAAGAGATCAGTAGCGACAAACGAAAGAGATACGCGACCCGGTCACATCCCCACCCCTCCCCGTCCCAGACCGGTTCGCGCGCGGCCAGCCATCCCCCAATGGCTGGCCGCAACTTTTTTTGAGGATGCGCGATCAGGCCTGCTGCGTTTGCCGCGACCACGGCACGCGCGCCGCGGTGAAGTCGCGCCAGGTGCCTTGCAAGGAAGGCTGCACGCCGGCCGATGCACGCGCCTGCCAGCCGGTGATCGCAGCAGCAGCAATGGCGCAGTCGGGCTCGGCGCCGAGCCCGTCGAGCAACGATGCCGTGACCGCCATGTCGTTGAAGGCGCCAAGTTCCTCCTGCAAGCCGGCGAGCCGGTGCGAGAATTTTCGCGCCGATTTGCCATCCGCGAACAGCGGCAGCAGGAACTCGCCGAGATAGCGCAGCCGCTTGGTCGCGAGCCGGACCCGGTGCAGCTGTTCGGCGGGAAGCGACTTGAAGCGGCGGCCGCGCTTGAGCACCTTGGCATATTGCGCCGACAGGATGCGCTGCGCGAAGTCGATCGCGGGCTCGGCGAGCTGGCCAAGATCCTCGGTGGCGACGTCGTTGCGCCAGCCGCGCGCCTCGATCCAGTTACCGAGACCGATCAGGAAGATGGCGCAGCGCCGATCGTCGAGCGCATCATGCGCCTTGCGATAGGCATCCGACTGGCGCCCGGCCGCAAGCCGGTCCAGCGCATCGAATCCGGCGATCGAAGGGCAGGCTTTTGCGATCGTCGGCAAGGTGTCGAGCCGGAACACATCCCAGTCGCGCGCGGCGGACAGATCCTGCGCCAGCCATTTGGCTTCCGTCCGCAACGTGTCGAGATTGCTCAGCGCCCCCGCCGATCGCATCAGATCCAGCACCGACCGGAGCCGGCGCAGCGAGACGCGCAGCTGATGGATTCCTTCCGGATTGCGGCCATCCTCGGCGGCCGGCAGCGACTGGAGCAGATGGAGGAAGCAGGAGCGCAGGATGGTGGCGAAGGCCTCGTCGAGCGTGACCGACGCATCGAGGCGAAGTTTTCGCGGGCGTCGCGCCGAGGGCGGCTTGCCGGCGGCAAGATCGAAGCCGCGTGCCGACTTGGTCCGGATCGACGGCTTCACCGCCCCGTGCTCGGCAAGCCGCAGCGCGATCTCGTAGATCGTGCTCGCGCTACCGCTCTTCAGTTCAAGTTCGATCTCGCTCACGGGCAGCGAATTGTCGTCGGCCGTCAGCTCGCCCAAGTCGAAGGCGATCTCGACCGTGCCGGATGGCAGGTCGATCATCCGCGCATGGCGATGGATGTCGGCGGTGAAGACCGCTTCAAGGGGCTGCGCTTCCAGATGGCCGCGAAGCTTCTCCGGAATGAAGGGCATCGCCAGAGCAAGATCAGGCGCAAGCGACGGCACGCTCGCCTCCCACTCGCCGCGACGCAGCGGGTCGTCCGCCGCATCGGTCTTTACGGTCTGCACGAAGCGGGCGCCGCTCCGACGTACGCGCAGGCTCAATCCGTTGCGCCGAAGTGTCCGCTCCGGCGTGTCATAATAGACCGACTTGAGACGCTTGTGCGTGCCCTTGCTGCGCGCGTTCATCGCGATCACGGGCGCGGCGTTGAAATGCGCCATGCGGTCGGCATCGACGAGAAGCTTGAGCTCGATCTCGCCGGCGGCACGCGCGGCAGCGCTCGACTGGCGTGGTTCCTGTGCCGGCTCCGCGTCTCGCGGTGGCATCTGATCAACCACAGCGCCCTCGACGATCACAGGTTCCGCGGCGAGTTCGGCGGGTTCAAGCTGCCTGAGGAAGCCGGCGACGATTTGCGTTCTCTTGTCGTCCTTAGGAACAGGATTCCGATCCGGCGCGCTCATGGTTTTGCGAGCCGGTGTAGCGTCTGATTTCAACATTTCCGGTGACATGACAGTTCAATGACAGAACGTCAGCATATAGCCGGTACGGCCCGGGAGGAATAGTAACGTTACGTCGCAACGCACTGTCATAGTTCGGCGCGGCTGACGAATTAAATTGCCGACGCGTACAGTAAGCGGTCGAATGACTAGCGAATCTCACGGTTCCCGAAACCAAGATGAACGCGTCAGCGAGCTTGACTCATTCGAGCCGGAGATCGCGTCCGGTTCACAGCGAAGAAAGTCGGGCGACGACGACCGGCGGTAAGAGCCGCCAAGCAATCGCGCGCTCACGCGCCCAGCACATCCGCGAGCCGCAGCTCGTCGGCGGCGGGATCCTTCAGGAACAGCTCGGCCTCGATCTCGTTCAGATGCGACAGCATCTGCGCGCGCGCAGCCTGTCTGTCGCGCTTGCGGATCGCGGCGACGATGCCGGCGTGATGATCAGTGCCGCAGGCCGGCGTGTCGTGGCGGCGGTAGAGCAGGATGATGAGCGAGGAGCGCGCAATCAACTCCTTCAGGAAGCCGAGATAGATGCTGTGGCCACTCATCTCGGCGACGAGACGGTGAAACTCTCCGGAGAGCCGGACCGAGGCACGCGCGTCGCCGCGCAGTTCGGCTTCGCGTTCCTCGGTGAGATGTTGCTGGAGACGATCGATCCAGGCCGGCGACATCGCTTCAACGGCGTGATCGACGATCGTCGGCTCGATCAGGCGGCGCGCCTCGAACACCTCGCGGGCATCCGCGGGCGTCGGTCGCGCGACGAAGGCGCCGCGGTTCTTCTCGATGTTGACGATGCCCTCATGCGCGAGTTGCTGGAGCGCGGTGCGGACCAGCGTGCGGCTCGCGCCGTAGATCTCGCCGATCTCGTCCTCGCCGAGCTTGGTGCCGGGCAGCAGACGATGCTCGAGGATCGCCGCGGTCATGCCCTCCCGGATACGGCTGACGCGATCGCTCGCATCTGGCGCGTCGGATTTCGGGCGAATCTTGGCAGCCATCAGTTCGAGGGGTTGGGGTTGAGGGCTCGGCGACGTTCAGCCACGAATGTTAGTCGACGAGCTGTATCCAATCACAGGCGAAACTTTATACAATCTGCGCCCGTTTTGTGTGCAGACCGCGGTGCATGCGGCGGACGGCCCGGATCCGGCGGATTCGATCTAACGATTTGACTCCGCTGCACTGTTTCGGAATTCGGCCGGCCATGGGCGATTGGCATGGACCTTGCGGAGAGAGGCGAAGCATCGCCCTCGCCCCGGACACGCCATGGCCACTCCCGCCGCCCTCGAACTGGTCTCCGTCACCAAGCGCTACGACACGACGCTGGCGGTCGACACCGTCAATTTGAAGATCCCGGCCGGCACCTATTGCTGCCTGCTCGGCCCGTCCGGCTGCGGCAAGACCTCGACGTTGCGCATGATCGCCGGTCACGAGGCGGTCAGCGAGGGCGACATCATCCTCGGCCCGCAGAACGTCACCGATCTCGAACCTGCCAAGCGCGGCACGGCGATGATGTTCCAGTCCTATGCTCTGTTTCCGCACCTCACCGTGCTCGATAACGTCGCGTTTGCCCTGAAGATGCGCGGCGTCGACCGGGCGACGCGGCACAAGCGCGCCGGCGAGTTGCTGGAGCTGGTGGCGATGACCCCTTATGCGGCAAGGCTTCCCGCCCAGCTCTCCGGCGGCCAGCAGCAGCGCGTCGCGCTGGCCCGCGCGCTGATCACCGAGCCGCAAATCCTCCTGCTCGACGAGCCGCTCTCGGCGCTCGATCCGTTCCTGCGGGTGAAGATGCGCGGCGAGTTGAAGCGACTGCAGCGCGAGCTCGGCATCAGCTTCATCCAGGTTACCCACGGCCAGGAAGAAGCGATGGCGCTCGCCGACCACATCGTCGTGATGAACCAGGGCAGGATCGAGCAGCAGGGCTCGGCCCGCGACATCTTCCACCATCCCCGCACCGAATTCGTGGCCCGCTTCATCGGCGGCCACAACGTCCTCAGCGACGCCGGCAAACTCATCGCAGTGCGCGCCGATCAGCTCGGCATCGTGCCGTTCACTGACGGCGCGTACGGTGCGCCCGCGCTGCTGACCCAGACCGAGTACCAGGGCTCCTACATCGCCGTCTCGCTCACGCTCGAGGACGGCACCGCCCTGTTCTGCCACCTCCCCGAGGCCGCCTTCGACGTCCACCCGTTCCGGCCGGGCGATCGCGTGCTGGCCACCTGGGATCCCGCCAAGGCGCAACGCCTGCAATAGCGCCGAACAATCAACGGAATGCGCAACAGAGGAGTGACTGACATGACCGAAACGACCAGGAAGAAGGGCTTCAGCCGCCGCACGCTGCTCAAGGGCACCGCGGGTCTCGCCGGCCTTGCCGCCGGCTCCGGCGCCATCACCGGCTTTCCCTATGTAAAGTCGGCCGAAACGAAGGTGCTGCGCTATCTCGGCACCGCCGTGAACGAGGGCGACGACATCTCCAAGCAGTGCCTGAAGGACACCGGCATCAAGATCGAATACATCACCGCAACCACCGACGACGTCACCAAGCGCGTGATGACCCAGCCGAACTCCTTCGACGTGCTGGACACCGAATATTTCTCGCTCAAAAAGCTGGTGCCGTCGGGCAACATCCTTGCCCTCGACGCCAAGAAGATCAAGGAATTCGACAACATCACGCCCGTCTTCACCAAGGGCCAGACCCCCGGCGGCAAGAAGATCGGCAACCAGGGCACCGCGCCCTGGAAAGTGCTCTATCTCGAAGGCAAGGACTCCAAGAAGTTCGCGACGTCGGCGACCGAATTCGTCACGTTGATCCCGACGGTCTACAACGCAGACACGCTCGGCATCCGCCCCGACCTGATCAAGCGCCCGATCAGCTCCTGGTCGGAGCTGCTCAATCCCGAATTCAAGGGCAAGGCCTCGATCCTCAACATCCCCTCGATCGGCATCATGGACGCCGCGATGGTCGTGGAAGCCACCGGCAAGTACAAATATGCCGACAAGGGCAACATGACCAAGGAGGAGATCGATCTCACCATGAAGGTGATGACCGAAGCCAAGAAGGCCGGCCAGTTCCGCGCCTTCTGGAAAGACTTCAACGAGAGCGTCAACCTGATGGCATCAGGCGAAACCGTGATCCAGTCGATGTGGTCGCCGGCGGTGACGAAGGTGCGCTCCATGGGCATCGCCTGCACCTTCCAGCCGTTGAAGGAAGGCTACCGCTCCTGGGCGTCGGGCTTCTGCGTCTCCAAGGGCGTCTCGGGCGCAAAGCTCGAATGGGCCTATGAGTTCGTCAACTGGTTCCTGTCCGGCTATGCCGGCGCCTATCTCAACCGCCAGGGCTACTACTCTGCCGTGCTCTCCACCGCCAAGGCGCATATGGAGCCCTACGAGTGGGCGTACTGGATGGAAGGCAAGCCGGCCGAGAAGGACATCAAGGCGCCCGACGGCTCGCTGCTGGAAAAGGCCGGCGCGGTGCGCGACGGCGGCTCCTACGAAGACCGCATGGGCGGCGTGGCCTGCTGGAACGCCGTGATGGACGAGAACGACTACATGGTCCGCAAGTGGAACGAGTTCATCGCGGCGTAATTTGATGGACACGTCGGAGGACATCCTGCAACAGGCCCCCCCGGGATTGATCCCGGGGTCGGGCACAGCGCGCGCCGCAAAGCCGACGCGCCTGTCGCCGTCCTTCATCTCCTGGCTTCAGGCCGGGCCGATGATGCTGGTGTTTCTCGCCTTCTTCCTGATCCCGCTCGTCTTCGTCGTCATCGTCTCGTTCTGGGACTACAATGAATATCAGTTGCTGCCGGCCTTCTCCGGCCGCGGCTACACCGACACGTTCGAAGGCTGCATCGCGCAGCTTCCCGATCTCTGCACCATCGCCAGGACCTATCTGATGACCTTGAAGCTGTGCTTCCTGGTGTGGGTCATCACGCTCTTCATCGGCTTCTGGGTCGCCTATTTCCTCGCCTTCCACGTCAAATCCAAGACCTGGCAGATGGGATTGTCGCTGCTCTGCACGATCCCGTTCTGGACCTCCAACGTGATCCGCATGATCGCCTGGATTCCGCTGCTCGGCCGCAACGGCCTCGTCAATTCCGGCCTCGTCAAAACAGGGCTGATCAACCAGCCGCTGGAATGGCTGCTGTTCTCCGAATTCTCCGTGGTGCTGGCGCTGGTGCACCTGTTCACCTTCTTCATGGTGGTGCCGATCTTCAACTCGATGGTGCGCATCGACAAGTCGCTCATCGAAGCCGCCTATGACGCCGGCGCGACCGGCTTCCAGACGCTGGTCAACGTCATCATCCCGCTTGCCAAGCCCGGCATCGTGATCGGCTCGATCTTCGTCATCACCATCGTGATGGGCGACTTCATCACCATCGGCGTGATGGGCGGCCAGCAGATCGCCGCGGCCGGCAAGATCATCGAGACACGGGTGAACGCGCTGCAGTTCCCGGCCGCTGCCGCCAATGCCGTGATCCTGCTCGTGATCACCTTCCTGATCATCACCATGATGTCGCGCATCGTCGACATCAAGAAGGAGCTCTAGAGCATGAAGGAAGGACGCCCGCGCTCTTTCTACGTGCTCGCGATCTTCTTCGCGGCCTACACGTTGTTTCTCTATGGCCCGATGATCGCGATCTACGTCCTGTCGTTCCAGGGCCCCCAGGGCGGCCTGACCTTCCCGATGAACGGCGTGTCGACCTTCTGGATCGCAAAACTGTTCCAGGGCACCGGCATCGTCGATCTCGGCGCCGCCTTCCGCCGCTCGCTGCTGCTCGGCATCATCGTGATGATCGTCACCGTCGTGCTGTCGGTCGCCGCCGGCATGGCCTTTCGCCGCAAGTTCAAGGCGCAAAGCATCCTGTTCTACTCGGCGATCGCGAGCCTCATCGTTCCCTCGATCATCACCTCGCTCGGCATCTCGCTTGAATTTCGCATCATCGACGACCTGATCAAGGCCCACTGGAACGAGAACTTCGAGACCTCGATGGGTCTGCTGACGTCAGGACTCGGCGCGCATCTGACCTGGACGCTGCCATTCGGCCTGCTCATCATGTTCGCGATCTTCAACCGCTTCGATCCCCGGCTCGAGGAAGCCGCGCGCGATCTCGGGGCGACGCCGTGGCAGGCCTTCCGCCATGTCGTGCTGCCGATCATCCTGCCCTCCGTGATCGGCATCGGCCTGTTCGGCTTCACGCTGTCCTGGGACGAACTCGCCCGCTCCAGCCAGGCGATCGGGGCGGTGAATACATTGCCGCTCGATCTGCAGGGCCTCACCACCACCGTGACGAACCCCGACATCTATGCGCTCGGCACCGTGATCTCAGCCGTTTCGTTCACGGTGATCACGCTTGCGCTCGGCACCATTCACGTGCTGAACAAGCGGCAGGCGGCCAAGGGCTCGGACGCCGGCAAAGGGCTTGTCTGATCTGATGCGACTTCACGTCGTCAATCCCAACACCACCGCGTCGATGACGGCGAAGATCGCGGCCGCGGCGCGCGCGGTCGCCCTGCCGGGCACCGTGATCGACGCGCGCCAGCCGGCGATGGGCCCGGTTTCGATCGAGGGATTTTACGACGAGGCCTTTGCCGTGCCCGGCATGCTCGGCTGCATCCGCGAGGCCGACCGTGACGGCGCGGATGCGCACATCATAGCCTGCTTCGACGACACCGGGCTCGACGCCGCGCGGGCCGCAGCCAGGGTGCCGGTGATCGGCATCGGCGAAGCCGGCTTCCACATGGCAAGCCTGATCGCGGCGCGCTTCGCCGTGGTGACGACGCTCAATGTCTCCATCGTGCCGATCGAACATAATTTGCGGAATTACGGCCTCGCTGAGCGCTGCGCCCGCGTCCGCGCCGCCGAGGTGCCGGTGCTCGCGCTCGAAGAGCGCAACGCCGATGCCATCGGCAAGATCTCCGCGGAGATCACGGCTGCAATCCGCGACGACCGCGCAGAGGCCATCGTGCTCGGCTGCGCCGGCATGTCCGATCTCGCCGCCGAACTCGCCGACACGCACGGCCTGCCCGTGGTCGACGGCGTCGCGGCGGCGGTCACGCTGGCGGAATCGCTGGTGCGGCTGGGACTGACGACGTCGCGGCTCGGGCCCTACGCGGCGCCGCGGTCGAAGCCCTATTCCGGACCGTTTTCGCCGTTTCAGCCGTGATCGCTGCCCTGGCCGGGTATTCGGAAGCCTTAAGGCCTCCTGATTGCTGGTTTTTTCGCGCTTAGCCTCTTTTTGGTCCCATTCCTTGCCGAAACGTAGCGCTTTCGGGACGCCCCGGCCGCCCAAGGGTTGCCGGTCTTCGCAACGCACCAAGTTTCAATTTGGGTTTTGTCAGCGATGATCGATCTCGCAGAGGACACACGGTCCAACCCCCTTCTTCGCCTCGGCGCCCAGCCCATCGCGCTGACCGCCGCCGCCCTCCTCCTGCTCATCACCGGCGTGACCTCGATCGCGATCTGGCGGGCCTATACCGGCGCAATCCCCGAGACCGACCGGGTGGTGGCGTCGCGGCAGCTCCAGGCCCGCACCGCCCAGGCCTCCGAGCAACTGGTCGAGAAGACCAAGGGGCTGGAGGCGACCCAGCAGGAATCGATCGACCAGCTTCAGGTCGTGCAGGATCAGCTCACGACGATGAAGCGGCTGATGGCGGCGCAGCAGGCCGACAACAAGCGCCTGTCCGAGCAGGTCGCCTCGCTGAACGAGTCGATCGACAGTCTGCGGCAGTCCTTTGCCAGCGCCCGGGCGACCGAGACGGAGGCCCCCTCGGTTACCCGCAGGAAACCGGTGCGGCACCGCGTCCAGGCCAGCACGCGCAAGCGTTCGCGCGGCTGAGAGGCTCGCGACGCGACTTTAAATTCTTCGACTTGTGAACTGGATCACATTCGCCCGTATGATTCCGCGCGATGCTTGCCGTTACCGGATGGCGTGAGCCGATTTCAATGTCCGGGGCTGGCAAGGTCGTTGACGGTATACTGCGTCAACGACCTTGTTTTTTAACGGGTCATTCGCAGACGTCGACGCGACGGAATCGCCATCCCGCAGGCGTCATCACCCGCCTCCGGGCGACGTAGCAGCCGCCATAACCATCGTCGTAGCCGGTACCATAATAGTAGGGGCTGCCGTAATAGGGGTAGCCGTAGCCGTAATAGCCGCCGTAGTAGCCGGCGCCGGCAAGACCCGCTCCGATCGCAACCCCGGGCCAGAAGCCGCCGCCGTGCCAGTGGCCGCCATGGCCCCAGCCCCCGCCGTGCCCGAAACCCCGCGCCTGTGCCGCCTGCGGTGCCGACAGTCCGACCGCCGCGACGGCCAGCGCCGCCAAGATCATCTTGCGTAACATCACTTGATCCTCTGCGTGGATACGCTCCACCGCTCCAAAGCAGGACCAAGCTAATCACCTTGGGGCGTTCCGGACAGCCTCGCTGTCTCACTTCCCCGCGAGCATCAGCAGCCTCGACAGATGCTCTTGAGCTTCTTGTCGAGCGTGCGGTTCTCGGCATTGACGGCGGCGTCGGTGGATCCGCCTGCACCGGTACCGGTGGTGGCTCCGGGGGCGGCATTCGTTCCGGATGATTGCGCCGTACCCAGGCTGTTGGTCCCGGGCGGAGGTGCCGCAGAATTGGCGACACCCCCGGCCGATCCCGCAGAGCCGCCGGTCGCTTGCGCGAACGATACGGCCGGCATCGCCGCAAGGCCGAAGATGACGATCATGATCTTGATTGAACGGGCTGCGGACGATGGTGCCATTCGGATTCTCCTTTCCCGATCAACCGCCGCAGCGATCACCGGTTCCGGAACAATTGCCGTCGGTTCAGCTTGAACAGGGAGAGTCACGATCATGCGAAAGCCGATCGTGTTCGACGCGGCAAACCGGAAAGGCGAAATCAGGATGACGGATCGCGATCCTTTTGCAGAGGGCGAACGCGCCGCGCAGGAAAACATTCCGGCAGAAGCCAATCCCTACTCGGACGGCAGCGACGAACACGCGTTGTGGGCCGCCGGTCACGAGAAGGTCGCGGGCGCAATCGAAGCGCGCGAATCCGAGCGAAGCTGACACGTTGCTCCGGATGGCGCGCGCCGGTGGCTATGCGGCCGCCACCATCGTCTCGGTCCGGTCCTCGACCATGGTCACGAACATGTGGGACTCTTCACCGGCGCCGCCGATCTGGACACGGCGGGCGGAGATCACGCGCCGCCCTCGCGTGGGATTGTCGATGGTGTCGATGATCGGCTCGAGCTGCTGCTTCTGCGCCAGAAGCTGCCGGTCGCGCCGCTCGATCAATTCGGCCGCTTCGGCGGAAAACAGCTCCCGCGCGGTCTTGCCGATGATCTCGCCACGCGACATGCCGATCATCTTCTCGGCGGCCTTGTTGACGAAGACATAGCGCAAATTGCGTGCATCCTTGGCGATGATGCCTTCGGCCACGTTCTCGATGATGGTGGCGAGGAAACGCTCCATTCGCTCCAGGATGCGCTGGCGCTGACGTTGTTCGGTGACGTCCTCCTGCACCGAGACCCAGCCGCCACCGTCCATCGGACGCTCGTAGATCTTGATGATGCGGCCATCGTTCAGGGCGACCTCGTAGGCCGCGGGCTCGCGCTTGGCGATCCGGTCGACAACCGCCGCGACATATTTCACGACGTCGCCGGTGAACAACCCGCTCTTGACCCGGTGCTGGAGAATCTCCTCGAGCGTCGATCCCGACTGGATTGTCTCGGGCAGATTGTAGATCCGCCGGTAGTTGGCGTTCATCGCGACCACATTGGCCTTGCCGTCGAGCATGATCAGGCCCTGCGGCATGCTGTTGATCGCGGCCGACATCTGCCACTTCTTGGCCTGGTACTTGTCGTTGAACTTGTCGCGCTCGGTCATCGCCGCATCGCGCGCCTGCGCGGTGCCGAGCTCGATCTCCTCGAGCTCGAAGATGCGCGCCACCGCGTCGCGGAAGTTCTGCACGGCGCGCGCAAGATGCCCGATCTCGTCGTGACGGCGCAGATGCGGCACCTCGCTCTTGACGTCGCCTTGCGCGACCCGGTCGGTCGCCTGGGTGATCTCGGCCAGCGCTCCCACCACCGAGCCTCGCATCACGACGACGTTCAGCCCCGCGAGCAGCAGGGCCGCCAGACCGAGCGCGAACAGATAGGCCGCGGCATATCTGTTCTCGTTGGCGAGATCGTCCGCCTCGCGGGCACGTTGCCCGTAAATTCTCTCGAGCGTCTCGAGATCGCTGTTGAGCTTGTTGCGCAACGTCCGGTTGGCGTCGTTGTCGCCCCATTCGCGCGCCGCCGCCGGACTGATCTCCAGGCCGCGCCGTACCAGCTCCTGGCGAAACTCGACGAATTGCGAGATGCGCTGGCGGAAGGCGGCAATCTGTTCGGCGTCGTCGTCACCGACTGTCCGCTCCATGTTCTTCACCGCCGCAGCGAGCTCGCGGTTGCGCCTGAGCAGCCCGTCGGCGAACTGCTTCATCGCGGCCCGATCGGCGGACATGTAGATGCCGCGCGATTCCATCACGATGGCGTAGATCAGCGCGTTGATGCGGCCGACGTTGATGGCCGCCTCGGCGGAGGTGGCGTGCATGTGGCGATAGGTCGTCTGCAGGCGGACCGACTGGATCGACATCACGAGCAGGAAGGTGGTGACGATCGCCAGGAAGCCGGCGATGCTGTAGACCTTTTCCGCCACGCTCAGCGTGTCCGTGCCGCGCGCGAAACGAACGAATTTCTTCAATAGTCTGGTTCCGGCGTCGAGGCCGGATCCCACCGCCGCAGCGTCCATAGCGCCGCTCCTCTTGATTGAGAACGCACCACGATACCAGTCGTGGCGCTAGCGGAGCCTTAAAGTTCTCGGCGGTATTGTTACGGTATGGAACCGCGGCATCTCACCCGATCCGCTTCAGGCCCTTCGTGAATCGCGGGCCATTGGCGACGTAGAACCTGGCCGCGCTCCCCATCTTCTGCACCTGGGCGTCGTCGAGCGTGCGGATGACGCGCGCGGGCGAGCCGATGATCAGCGAGCGTTCGGGGAACTTCTTGCCCTCGGTGATGACGGAGCCGGCGCCGACGATGCTGTTGCGCCCGATCCTGGCGCCGTTCATCACGATCGAGCCCATGCCGACGAGCGCGCCATCCTCGATGGTGCAGCCGTGCAGGATGACGTTGTGGCCGACGGTGCAGTTCCTGCCGATGTGAAGCGGAAAGCCGAGATCGGTGTGGCAGGTCGAGCCGTCCTGCACGTTGGCGCCCTCGCCGATCTCGATCCACTCATTGTCGCCGCGCAGCACCGCGCCGAACCAGACGCTCGCCCCCGGCTTCAGGCGCACGCGGCCGATCACGGTGGCGGTCTCCGCGATGAAATAATTGCCGTCGGCGGGAAGATCGGGCGCCTGCCCGTCGAGCTCGTAGATCGCCATGAGGGTCTCCTGTCACGTCGAGACTGGCATAGCGAAACGGCGACCTGGACGCAAAGGGGGCGGCCGGGCCGGGCGGCCCTTCAGGTCAGAACGCCGGCCGCGCGCAGCGTCATCAGGAAGAAGGTGCCGCTCATCATGCTCCAGAAGCCGGCGATGACGGTCGCCATCATCACGAATTCGACGCGACGGCTTTCCACGCGCATGCCGCGCAGCGTATTGCGCATGATGATGAAGGGCGCCGCGAACACCAGGAACGGCACCGCGGCGAAGGTCTTCGGCGCCACGCCGTCCTGCAACAGGCCGAAGCCGGCGGGCCGCTGCGCGACCGCCTGGTATCCGCTCACGAGCGCGCCCGCGAGCGCGAAACCGATGCAAATCGAGAAGAAGGTATTGAGAGCCTCAGGTGTCATCGGAACGGTCCGCCCTTACGCAACGCCGGAGTCTTCCTGTGACAAATGGCGCTGGTTAACGCTACATTATCCTTAAGGGAAGGTTAACGCCGCCGGCCATCTGGCGCAGGTCCCCCTCCCTTCTCCGCGGCCCCCCGGTGCTGCGCGAAATCGCCGCCGCGTGGCATATTCGCAGCTGATTCGTCGGCCAACGGCCGACTGCTTCTCCGGTCGCGCGGCTCATGACGGTGTTTTCGGCAACCTCCCCTCAGTCTTCCCGGATGCGCACAAGGGCGCATGTCGTCCCGATCGTGCTCGGCGGCATGGCCGCATTGTGCGCTGTCGCTCTCGTCGCGTATCTGCTGTGGCCGACCTGGGGCACGAGCGGCGCGAACGGCCCCGACAAATTGCCGGTGAGCGTCGGCGGCACGCTGTTCAACCTGCCGACGACGGCGATCCGCATGAAGATCCAGCGCCACTCCGGGCCGCAGGAGCGCATCGATCTCGACTTCCTCTATCCCTCGCTGGAACCCCCGGGCGCACCGAAGCACGTCACCGCCGACACGGTGGAGGCGGCGATGCAGCCGATCGACCGCATCTTCCTGTCGATCGCGGCGCATCACGATGCACTCGCCCCCGAACAGCGAACGGCCACGATCTATCCGCGCTATCTCGACCAGGCCGCGACGATGCCCGAGGACGGACTGACGATGCGGATGTTCCGCGCCGACACGCCTTACGGCAACGAGGACTTCTATTCCGCTGCGAGCCCCGCGCTGGCCGCGCGCTGCACGCGCGATGCGGCAACGCCGGGCATGTGCCTCTCCGAGCGCCGCGTCGGCGGCGCCGACCTCACCTTCCGCTTCCCCCGGAGCTGGCTGTCGCAATGGCGCGATGCGGCGGAGGCGATGGACCGGCTGACGGCGCAGCTGCGCGGGCCGAGGAGCTGAGCCTCCCTGCCCTGCCGCGAGACCAACTTGCCGAACGGGCTGAAGGGACCAACGAAAAAAACATCGAAACAACCCCATGCACAGTAGCCAAGTCGCGGGGGCTTCGTATTTTTCGAATTCAACTTGACCCGTCGGGCAAAACGGGAGCATCATGTCGTCAGGGACAAATCAATTGAACGACACGGTCGCACATCTGTCGCCCGGCGCCCAGTTGTCTGGACGGCCGCAGGGATGTGTGACTGATATCACTGATAGAAAATTGCGTTTGGCCATTCTGCAAATAATCTGACGCTCTTGCATTCGGGGGCTGGAATGCGGCTTCGGCTGTTTGGTTTGTTGATTGTTGCGAGTTGCTTGGCGACCTGGCTTGGGAC
>NZ_JALJRD010000009.1:0-103634 GCF_024519875.1 Bradyrhizobium sp. Bra64
CGGATGTCGTCGTCGCCTCGAACCCCGAATTCCTGCGCGAGGGCGCGGCGATCCGCGACTTCAAGTTTCCCGATCGCGTCGTCGTCGGCACCTCCGACGAGCGCGGCCGCAAGGTGATGGGCGACATCTACCGCCCGCTGTCGCTGAACCAGGCGCCGCTGATGTTCACCGAACGCCGCACCGCGGAGATGATCAAATACGCCGCCAACGCGTTCCTCGCGACCAAGATCACCTTCATCAACGAGATCGCCGACCTCTCCGAAAAAGTCGGTGCCAACGTGCAGGAGGTCGCGCGCGGCATTGGCCTGGACAACCGCATCGGCACCAAATTCCTGCATGCCGGCCCCGGCTTCGGCGGTTCCTGCTTTCCCAAGGACACCAAGGCGCTGATCAAGATCGCGCAGGACTATGACGTCTCCTTGCGCATCGTCGAATCCGTGCTGGCGGTCAACGAGAACCGCAAGCGCGCGATGGCGCGGAAAGTGAGCCAGGCGCTCGGCGGTAGCTTGCGCGGCAAGACCATCGCCGTGCTCGGGCTCACCTTCAAGCCCGACACCGACGACATGCGCGACGCGCCGTCGATCCCGCTCGTCACCGGCCTGATCGACATGGGGGCGAAGGTGAAGGCGTTCGACCCCGTCGGCATGGAGCAGGCCAAGGGCGAGCTGCCCAGCATCACCTATTGCGAGGACGCCTATTCCTGCGCGCAAGGCGCCGACGCGATCGTCATCGTCACCGAATGGGTGCAGTTCCGTGCGCTCGATCTCGACCGGCTGAAGGCGACCATGATCCAGCCCGTCGTCGTGGATCTCCGCAACATCTACCGTCCCGAAGAGATGGCTGCGGCTGGGTTCGTCTATGAGAGCGTCGGACGGTCGTCCCAAGCCTGACGAGGAAGCCTGGCAGGCGGACCTGGCACGGCGATGCGAAGCTGAGCTTCGCTTCGCCCATACCGGGGCGGGCAAAACATCCTCCAATACTTATGGTCTGCTCGCACGAGGCAGCGGCGCTTCGCCCGCCACCTCGACTTTCGCGATGAGGACGGTCATGACCGACGACACGCACACGATCCGCAGCGGCGCTCTCACCGCGACCATCAAGGCGCACGGCGCCGAGATGTGCTCGCTCAAGCACAAGGACAGCGTCGAATTCGTCTGGCAGGCGGAGCCGGCCTGGCCGCGCCATGCGCCGCTGCTGTTTCCGATCGTCGGGCGTCTCGCCAAAGACGAATTGCGGCACCGGGGCAGGACGTACCGGATGACCCAGCACGGATTCGCGCGGGACAGCCGCTTTGCGTGGTCGGAACGCGGCGAGAGTCGCTGTGCCCTCGTGCTCGAAGACAGCGAGACGACACGTGCGCTCTACCCCTTCGCGTTTCGCCTGACGGCGACCTATGTGCTCGACGAATTCGGTCTCGATCTTTCGCTCACGATCGCGAACACCGGCAACGAAACGTTGCCGGCCTCGCTCGGCGGCCATCCCGCTTTCAACTGGCCGCTCCGACCGGGAGTGGCGAAGGAGAGTTACGCGCTGACCTTCGCGAACGCAGAGCCATCCCCCGTCCGCCGTCTCGATGGCGGCTTGCTGCGTCCGGCAGCGGAGCCGAGCCCGGTCGACGGCACCGTGCTGCCCTTGTCCGCTTCCCTGTTCGTCGACGATGCAATCATCTTCGACCGGATCGCGAGCAGTTCGGTCCGCTATGCCGCGGGGCAGGGCGCGTCCAGCGGGCCGTGGCTGACAATGTCGTGGCGCGGCTTTCGCGAGCTCGGTGTCTGGTCGAGGCCGACAGGCGCGCCGTTCCTCTGCATCGAGCCCTGGCGCGGCTATGCCAGTCCTGCCGGCTTCGATGGCGAGTTCAGCGACAAGCCGGGCCTGATGCACATCGCGCCGGGAACGGAAGAGCAATTGTCGTTCCGGATCGAGGTCGGATCGTCCTGAAGCCGGCCGCCTGATGGCTCTCAAACCTCGATCCGCGTGAGGTCCTCGCCGAGCACGACGGGACCCGAATAGTCCCGCCTGACGTCCGCGAGCAGTGCATTCAACATGGAATCGTCGGTGCGCGGCCGGTGATGGGTCAGCGCGAGCTTCTTCACGCCGGCCTTGGCTGCGACCTTGCCGACCGTATCGCCGCAGGCAATCGTGAATTTCGCAAGGCGGCGGAGGTGCTCGTTGTTGATCTCCGGCGTGGCGAGGAAGCAGCACTGGACGAGCAAATCGGCTCCCTCCGCCAGTCGCTCGAGACCCGGGCAGGGGACCGTGTCGCCGGAAATTGCGATGATCTTGCCCGCCGCCTCGAAGCGGTAGCCGAGACACATCCAGCGCTGGAGAAAGGCGGGCGGCATGTCGAGGCCGTCCCCATGCGACACCAGCTCGGCGCTGATCTTCCAGCGCCCGGTATCGAGAACGGGGCCCGGTACGATGTCCGTCGCGACGACCGGCTTCCAGCCGCCGAAGCTCGGCTCGCCCTTGTCGCGCCAGGTGATGTCCTTGTCGTAGACCTGCGTGATCAGCGTGTTGACCAGACGTTCGGTGTCCGGCGGCCCATAGATGCGCAGCTCGTCCTTGCGCCCGTGCATCCATGAATTCAGCATCACATCGTAGAGGTCGCCGATATGGTCGAAATGGTGATGGGTGAGAAAGACCGTGTTGACGGCGCCGAGCGGCACGCCGGCCTTGCCGAGTTGCAGCATGACGCCACGGCCTGCGTCGAACAGGAAGTTCTCCTCGCCGAGCCTGATCAGCGTGGTGGTCGCCATGCGGCGCGGGTCCGGGCGCGGCCCGCCGGTGCCGAGCAGTACGACTTCCATGGCGGCTACTCCATGTGCAGGCTTTTCGGGGGCACAATAGTTTCGAAGCTCTTGGCGGGGCAAGCTGCCGCGGGAGCCTCGGGCTGCAGTCTCGCACAACTTTCGCTTGTGCAGGCGATTTCCCGCACACCATGCGCGGGATGAGAATTGTGGGCCAATTCATACTTAATACGGCTGGATCGTGACCAATGTTGTTTGGGCGGCACAAGACGCCTAGTATTCTGGCAGGCAATTCGGGGGCTCGAACGGTTGTGAATGCTCGTTCACAAGACATCGCATTGCGCGACGACCTGAATTTTCAGGCGGGCCCGCAGGCACACAGGACATCCAAGATCGTGGCTGATTCCGCACTTCAGGAATTGCGTCCCGCTGGCCGCGAGCGGCTGATCGTCGTCGAAGACGATCCGGTGACGCGGACGATGCTGGTCGGTTACTTCAGCGAGAACAATTTCGACGTGGTCGGTGCCGGCTCCTGCGCGGAATGCCGCCAGGCGCTGCGCGCGCGCACTGATCTCATCTTCCTCGACGTGCAGTTGCCCGACGGCGACGGTTTTGAGCTCGCCAAGGAGATCCAGGCGACCAGCAACGCGGGCATCATCTTCGTGACCCGCCGCGACACCGACGTCGATCGTATCCTCGGCCTCGAGATCGCCGCCGACCATTACGTCACCAAGCCGATCAATCTGCGCGACCTGCTCGCGCGCGCCCGCAGCGTGCTCCGACGGCGTTCGATCGACCGCAAGGCGGCGCGGAACCACAATTCGATCGCGTTCGGCGACTGGATCATCGACCTGACGCGGCGCGAGTTGCTCGGCAGCGACGGCAAGCCGGTATCGTTGACGCGGGCCGAATTCGACCTGCTCGCAGCGCTCGTCGGCGCCGACGGCAGGCCGCTCAGCCGCGACTATCTGATCGAGGTCGTGAGCAACCGCCAGGCCGAGGTCGACATCCGCACGGTCGATGCCCTGGTGGCGCGGCTGCGCCGCAAGCTCGTCGGCAGCGGCACACCCGTCATCTCGACTGTCACCGGCGTCGGCTACAAGCTCGCGCTCAGCGAGCGGCTGTAGCCTCACCTGCCGAAAAATCTGATCGCCCTCGCGCCTATCGCGCGCGGGCGCTCTGATCCGTCGACGTCCTTTGCGCGCCGGCCAACCTGTCGTCGACTGCATAGAGCGTGCAGGTGGGTGACCATTTCATGCAGGCGCCGAGCGAATCGCGCTGGGCGTCGTCGGTCGTCGCGCGTCCCGAGCGCCAGCCGTAACCGCCGTTCGGCGACACCGCAAAAGCCTTGTGCGGCATGGTGCTGGCGAGATAGCGCGCGAACTCGGCGCGCGCGGCCTCGTCGAGCTGGCCCGGCGGCGGCAGCGGATCGGGCGGGCTGAGGATATCATGGCCGAGCCCGCGCTCGCGCAGGAAGGCGTCGAGATACGGCGTCCATTGCGGACGACCCACGACGGAATAGAGATAGTGGCCATCGTCGCCGTAAGGCGGTGCCGCGATGAATTTCGCGGCGCCGCCGCCGGCGCGAAATCCGTCATGGAGGCGCCGCGCGAGATCGGGACCGAAGTACGAATCGTTGCTGGCATAGACCCACAGCATCGGCACGCGCGAGGTCTTGCCGAAGCTGGCGAAGGCCTGCACCAGCCCGTCGGGATTGCAGACCTCGTCATGATCGCGCGAGCCGCGGCCGCCGGCAAAGCTGATCGCGGCGACGAGGCCGGACGGCGCCTGCGCGGTCAGCGCGACGGTGGCGAGCCCGCCGGCGGAATGGCCGGCCGCGATCATGCCCGATGTCGTCACGTCGGCCCTGCGCCCCATCGCGTCGATCGCGGCGCGCAAATCCGCGACGGCAACCGCCGCCGCCGGCAGATAAGCGGCATTGGCGCAACCGCCGACGCTGTCGACGCGGCCGCCCGGCGAAGTGCCGTAACCGCGCCGCATCACGATCAGCGCCGCAAAGCCGCGCCGGGCATATTCCAGCGCGATGCCGTAATATTTGTGCGCCGACATGGTCGCGCGGTCGTCGAAACTGCGCGGCGAGCCGTGGCTGAGCAGCGCGAGCGGATAGCGCTTCGCACCCGCAGGGCGGACCAGGAACGCCTCCAGCCCCTGCGGGCCGGCCTCGGCCATCGGGATGCGGAGGTCCTCGGTGTAGAATTCGGCGGCAATGGCGCGCGACGACGCACCGGCCAGCGCAAGCCAGGCGATCAGCAGGGGCAGCAGCTTGCGCGAGAGGACCATGGGGACGATTCGAAGGGCCGGGATGCCTCGAACCATAGCATGATCCCGCGAGTGCGTGGGAGCGGACGGCCCGGGGAACGGGTCCGACGCGTGGCGTCAGCGCACGGTGCGCGGAGGAGGGGATGCCTCCGTCGTATCTGTTGCGTCGCTGTGGAGCGCCCGCTCGATCCGTCGCTTCACCCTGGCGAGGTCGTGATCCACCGCCGCATTGCGCAGGATCGGATTGGGCTCGACGTCGGCCTCCCTCACATGTTCCGGAGACGATAACACCAAGGAACTGGCGAGCAGCACGGCCGTTGCGAAAATGGTCATGTCTGTATTCACGGCCCCAAATGCGGCCATTTGTTGCCAGTGTTGACGAAGGGCTTTTGGGTTGGCGGGTGCAAGCCCGATGGTATGGTGTGACAGGACCTTCATCTTTCAACGACGAGGATATTTCAGTGGCTGATGTTCATCCCGCGGCGGGCAAGCAGGTCTCGCCGGACGCGCTCACCAACGTTCCGCGGCTGGTGACGGCCTATTTCGCCGGCAAGCCCGATGTCGCGGATCCCGCACAGCGGGTGGCGTTCGGCACCTCGGGTCATCGCGGCACCTCGTTCAAGAACAGCTTCAACGAGGGCCATATCCTGGCGACCACGCAGGCCATTTGTGATTACCGGCGAGAAAAGGGGCTGACCGGTCCGCTCTTCATCGGCATCGACACCCATGCGCTGGCCGAGCCGGCGCTGGTCAGCGCCGTCGAGGTGTTCGCGGCCAACGGCGTCGACATCATGATCGACAAGGACGGCGGCTACACGCCGACGCCCGTCATTTCGCATGCGATTCTCACCTACAACAAAGGCCGCAGCAGCGGCCTCGCCGACGGCGTCGTCATCACGCCCTCGCACAATCCGCCGGAGGATGGCGGCTACAAATACAATCCGCCGCATGGCGGCCCGGCCGACACCGATGTGACCGGCGTGGTCGAGAAACGCGCCAACGCCTATCTCGCCGACGGGCTCAAGGGTGTAAAGCGCATCGACTATGCCAAGGCGCTGAAATCGTCGAACGTCCGCGCCTATGATTTCGTTACGCCTTACGTCGCCGATCTCGGCAACGTCGTCGATCTCGACCTCGTGAAATCCGCCGGCATCAATATCGGCATCGATCCGCTCGGCGGCGCCGCCGTGCATTACTGGCATCCGATCATCGAGCGCTATGGCCTGAAGGCGACCGTGGTGAACGAGGCGATCGATCCGACCTTCCGCTTCATGACGGTGGACTGGGACGGCAAGATCCGCATGGACTGCTCCTCGCCGTATGCGATGGCGAGCCTGATCGCCATGCGCGATCGCTTCGACGTCGCCTTCGCCAACGACACCGATGCCGATCGGCACGGCATCGTGACGCGCACCGGCGGCCTGATGAATCCGAACCATTATCTGGCGACCGCGATCGCCTACCTGTTCGCGCACCGCCCGAACTGGGGCAAGGACGCGGCGATCGGCAAGACCGTGGTGTCGAGCTCGATCATCGACCGCGTTGCTAAAAAACTCGGCCGCAAGCTGGTCGAGACGCCGGTCGGCTTCAAATGGTTCGTCGACGGCCTCGTCGGCGGCTCTTTCGGGTTCGGCGGCGAGGAGAGTGCGGGCGCCTCGTTCCTGCGACGCGACGGCACCGTGTGGACCACCGACAAGGACGGCATCATTCTCGGCCTGCTCGCAGCCGAGATCATGGCCAAGACCGGCCGCGATCCCAGCCAGCTGTTCAACGACCTCACGGCCGAGCTCGGCGTGCCGCATTACGCGCGCATCGATGTCGCGGCGACCACGCCGCAGAAGAACATCTTGAAGTCCGTCACGCCCGAGCAGCTCGGCCTGAAGGATCTCGCCGGCGATCCCGTCCGCGCCACGCTCAGCAAGGCGCCCGGCAACGGCCAGCCGTTCGGCGGCATCAAGGTCGAGACCGATTTCGGCTGGTTCGCGGCGCGGCCGTCCGGGACGGAGGATGTCTACAAGATCTACGCCGAAAGCTTCCGCAGCACTGAGCACCTGAAGCGGATTCAGGAAGAAGCCCAGGCGGGGCTGAAGAAGGTGTTCGGGGCGTAGCCGCCAAGGCACTGGTCAATCCTGTATACATAATCGACGATAATGGTAATTTAGTAAGCCAAAATCGACCTTGAACCATTCTCATGCCCTCGCTATTGTATACATAACGTATTCATAAGCCTTGGGAGTGAGACCGGTGACAAAACCCTTCCCGATGAACGCATGGTACGCCGCCGCCTGGGACGCCGACGTCAAGCCGGCGCTGCTGCCGCGGACGATCTGCGGCAAGCATGTCGTAATGTACCGCAAGGCCGATGGCTCGGTGGCCGCGCTGGAGGACGCCTGCTGGCACCGCCTGGTGCCGCTGTCGAAGGGCCGGCTCGAGGGCGACACCGTAGTCTGCGGCTATCACGGGCTGAAATACAATGCGCAGGGCCGCTGCACCTTCATGCCCTCGCAGGAGACCATCAACCCGTCGGCCTGCGTGCGCGCCTATCCCGTGGTCGAACGTCATCGCTACATCTGGCTCTGGATGGGCGACCCCGCGCTGGCCGATCCCGCGCTCGTCCCCGACATGCACTGGAACCACGATCCGGCCTGGGCCGGTGATGGCAAGACCATCCGCGTCAATTGCGACTACCGCCTCGTGCTCGACAATCTCATGGACCTCACCCACGAGACCTTCGTGCACGGCTCCTCCATCGGCAATGACGCGGTCGCCGAAGCGCCGTTCGACGTCACCCATGGCGAGAAGACCGTTACGGTGACGCGCTGGATGCGCGGCATCGAGGCGCCGCCGTTCTGGGCCAAGCAGCTCGGCAAGACCGGCCTCGTCGACCGCTGGCAGATCATCCGCTTCGAGGCGCCGTGCACCATCGCCATCGACGTCGGCGTGGCACCCACCGGCACCGGCGCGCCCGAAGGCGACCGCTCGCAGGGCGTCAACGGTTTTGTGCTCAACACCATCACGCCCGAGACCGAGAAGACCTGCCACTATTTCTGGGCATTCGTGCGCAACTATCAGATCGGCGAGCAGCGCATCACCACCGAGATCCGCGAGGGCGTCTCCGGCATCTTCCACGAGGACGAGCTGATCCTCGAAGCCCAGCAGCGCGCGATGGATGAGAACCCCGATCGCATCTTCTACAACCTCAACATCGACGCCGGCGCGATGTGGACGCGCAAGCTGATCGACAGGATGGTGGCGAAGGAAACCCCGCCGCAGCATCTCCAGGCTGCGGAGTAGGCCGACATGGCCGAGCGTGAGGTCGACCGTTCCGTCTCGCAGACCGTGAAGGCGCAGCTCGCGCTGCGCGACCAGATCCTGTCGGGCTCTCTGCGCCCGGGCGAGCGCATCTCCGAGCTGCAGGCGGTGGAAACCACCGGCGCCTCGCGCACGCCGGTGCGCATGGCGCTGGTGCGGCTGGAGGAGGAGGGCCTGCTGGAGGCGATCCCGTCCGGCGGCTTCATGGTGAAGGCGTTTTCCGAGCGCGACATCTCCGATTCCATCGAGCTGCGCGGCACGCTGGAGGGCCTTGCCGCGCGCTTTGCCGCCGAACGCGGCGTCTCGGCACGCGAGCTCGAGCCGCTCAAGGAGTGCCTCGCCGCGATCGAAGAATTGCTGCGCCAGGTGCCGATCTCGGTCGACGCGTTCTCGTCCTATGTCGCGCTGAACGCGCGCTTCCATGCGCTGCTCACCGAATTGTCGCGCAGCCCCCCTTTGATCCGGCAGATCGACCGCGCCTCGGCGCTGCCGTTCGCCTCGCCCAGCGGCTTCGTGATGGCGCAGTCCGCGCTGCCCGAGGCGCAGCAGATCCTGATCATCGGGCAGGAGCATCATCGCGTCGTGATCGACGCCATCGAGAACCGCGAAGGCGCCCGCGCCGAGGCGGTCATGCGCGAGCACGCGCGGCTCGCGGTCCGCAATCTGCGGCTTGCGCTGCGCAACCGGACCCATCTCGACCTCTTGCCGGCGCTCGCGCTGATCAAGACCGCAACCGATTGAGGGCAGTGCCATGCGCTTCATCGAAACCTGGATCCCGGCGACGCTCGTCTCGACGCGCGATCTCGCCCCCGACATCCGCGAATTCCTGATCCAGCCGGATCAGTTCGACGGTGCCGCCTATCCGGTCGGCAGCCACATCAATGTCAGCGTAACCATCGACGGCCAGCCCGAGACGCGATCCTATTCGCTGGTCGGCGAAGCCGCGTCGCGCGGCTTGCGGATCGCGGTCCGCCGCGCCGAGGATTCCCGCGGCGGCTCGCGCTATATGTGGTCGCTACAAGCCGGAGCGCGGCTCGACATCACCCAGCCCGCTTCGCTGCTCGCGGTCGACTGGGCCCGCGAAAGCTATTGCCTGATCGCCGGCGGCATCGGCATCACGCCGATCCTCGGCGCCGCGCAGGCGCTGGCGCGGCGCGGTGCCGATGTCACGCTGCACTACGCCGTGCGCTCGCGCGGCGAGGCCGCCTATCTCGACGATCTCGCTGCGATGCTCGGCGACCGTCTGGTCGTCCATGCGAGCGATGAGGCCAGACGACTCGATCTCGACGCGCTGTTCGCGTCATTGCCGCAAGGCGCATTGGCGCTGTTCTGCGGCCCGATGCGGATGCTGGATGCCGCGCGCCATGCCTGGATCGGTGCCGGCCATCCGCTCCCCGATCTCCGCTACGAGACGTTCGGCTCCAGCGGCACATTGCCCACCGAGACGTTCCGGGTTCGCCTGAAGGGCTCCGATGTCGAGCTCGAAATCCCGCGCGAGCGCTCGATGCTGGACGTGCTCAACGCCAGCGGCCACGACGTCATGTACGATTGCAAGCGCGGTGAATGCGGCCTCTGCGCCATCGACGTGGTCGCCGTCGACGGCGAGATCGATCACCGCGACGTCTTCTTCAGCGACCACCAGAAGCAAAGCAACCAGAAGATCTGCGCCTGCGTCTCCCGCGCCCGCGGCACCATCACGGTGGATACGTTGCTGCGGGCGGATGCGGTCTGAGCTCGCTGCTCGGCCTCATGGTTCGCCCGGCTCCAAAGGCGGGCGTCTCGAAGGATGTGCCGCGGCAGATCTACGCCGCGTAGGTCGCCCGCATCTTCTTCGTGTCCAGCAGCGCCAGAACGCCTTCGGCCGACACCGGCCGGCTGATCAGGTAGCCCTGGACCTCGTCGCAACTGATCTGGCGCAGATATTCGAGCTGGTCGGCGGTCTCGACGCCTTCGGCGACCACGCCGATGCGCAGGTCGCGCGCCAGCGAGATCACCGACTTCACGATCGCGGCGCAGTCCGGCTGCACCAGCATGTCGCGGATGAAGGACTGGTCGATCTTGATGCGGCTGAACGGCAGCTTGCGCAGATAGGTGAGCGAGGAGAAGCCCGTTCCGAAATCGTCGAGCGCCACGGTGACGCCGAGCTGCAGCAGCGCATTGAGAACCGACGCGGCCGAGCCGTATTTCGACAGCAGCATCGATTCCGTGATCTCGATCTCGAGCCGGTGCGGGGCGATCCTCGCGTCGGCAAGCGCCTGCACGATGATCTGCAGGAGGCCGTTGTTGCGAAACTGCGCGGCCGAGAAGTTCACGGCGACCCTGATCTCTTCCGGCCAGTCCGCCAGCGTCGCGCAGGCGCGCCGGATCACCCATTCGCCGATCTCGTGGATCAGCCCTGTCTCCTCGGCGATCGGAATGAATTCGCTCGGCGGCACTAGCCCGCGCGAGGGATGCTGCCAGCGCAGCAGAGCCTCGAAGCCGGTGATCCGGTTCTCATCGAGATCGAGGAACGGCTGGAACACCAGGAAAAGCTCGTCGCGCGCGATGGCGCCTTCGAGGTCCGATTGCAGCGCCTTGCGATCACGGGATAAGCGGTCGTCGGCTTCCTCGAAGAAGCAGACCGTGCCGGGGCCCGCCTTCTTGGCGCGGTAGAGCGCGGCGTCGGCATTCTTCATGATGTCGAGCTGCGTGCTGCCGTCGCGCGGCGCCAGCACGATGCCGATGCTTGTCGCGCCGACGATCTGGCGGCCCTCGATCTGGAACGGTTCGTCGAAGGCCGCGGCGAAGCGCTCGGCGAGCTCGAGCGCCTCTTCAGGCCGCGTGAGATTGGCCATCACCAGCGCGAACTCGTCGCCGCCGATGCGCGCGACATGCTCGGCCGCGCGGGTGCAGCGTTGCAGGCGGCTTGCGACCTGGACCAGGAATTCGTCGCCGGCGGGATGGCCGAATTGGTCGTTGACCTCCTTGAAGCGATCGAGGTCGAGCAGCAGCACCGCGAATTCCTCGCCGGACAGGGCGAGCCGCTTCAGGGCGGCATCGAGCGTCTCGTTGAAGGCGAACCGGTTGGGCAGGAGGGTGAGAGGATCCTGCCGCACGGTACGTTCCGCCTCGATCTGTCGCATCACCCGCCGCGCGAACGAGACCGAATTGACGAACACGCTGCGCAGCAGCACCGATCCGTACACCACCACCAGGAAGGCGATCAGCAGAAACGCCGGATCGCCATTCCTGCCGAGGCAGATGGCGATGCCGGCGAAGATCGGGGCCGTGAATGCGATCGCCGCGATCGGGATCGTGGCGAAGGCCAGAGCGCCGCCCGCCAGCATCCCCGAACAAAGGCAGGTGATGACGAGCTGCCCGCCGGTTGAGGCGTCGGCGAAGAATGCGACCGGAACGATGCCCCAGGCGGCGCCGAGGACGAAGGCATTGCGCACCAGCCGATGCATGGCCCGGCGCGAGACGAATTGCGGTTTGGTGATGCGCCGCGCGGCGTGGGATTGCACGCCGAATGCGATCGCGGCGCCCGCCACGATGACGGCCCAGATCAAGGCCAGCTTCAGGTCCGGCGAATGCCACAGCGCGATGGCAAGCACGGCGGCGTTGCAGGCATTGGCCAGCATGATGCCGACGGAATAGCCGAGCACCAGCGACATCTGTTCGGCGCGGATATGGCCGGCGACGGCTTCGTCGGTTGCGGGACCGCCAAAGGCCGACAGATCGCCGGCGAACAGCCGCGCGAAATAGCTGGTCGTTTGAGTCCGCATTCCAGAGCCTGCAGCAGCATGGGCCGTTCGTCCGGCTCGACCCCGAGAATTCGCTGCAAACCTTTGACGAACTATGAATTATCTCACCCGGCCGGCATCGCCGCGACCACTTCTGCGTGTCCAAGCGGCAGTATCGATAACAAATCGATACAAATGCGCGCCGCCGGCGTTGCCGCGGTCGCGGACTTGGGGCGCTGAAGCTTGCTGGACCGGATGGACGATAATGATAATCGCCTGTTTGGCGTCACAGCGCCGACTGCATGGACACCAGGGCCCGCCTGTCAGCTGACGATCAGAACGCCGCGAACTTCGTCAGAAACGGAGAAGTCCGGCGGCGCCATCTCACAGCTTGTTTCGGTTCTTGCTCGCTCCCCTCAATTTTGGAGCGTCCGGCGTCGATTTCGCCCAATCGGCCATTTGCATGCAGGTAAGCAGGTCAACATAGCTGTCATTGCCGCCAGCTGTTGCTTCGCCTTCGCATCGGTTTCGAAGGCTTTCGGAATTCGTGAGCCATACGGAATGAAGCTGTTGCAGCGCGGAATTTTCGTCGCGCATGCAGTCGTCGTAAGTCTGCGGCAGATCCAGGGCCATCGCCTTGTCAGTGGCTACGGTTGCTTTGCAGGTTGCCTCGACATTGAGTTGAGGGACGCGTTCGCTGACTGGAATTGCTGTGTGGCCGCCTATCATCGCCAAGGATACAAGTAAAATCTTCATGCAGCAGAACTCCCCGGGTGAGATCTTACTGAAGTAATTTCATGGGACGACAATCGAGTTTGGATCGTATTGATCTGAATCAAGGGGAATGAAGGAGATTGTCTCTCCAGCGAGAGCACTACGGTTGCGGGCCCGATATGGAAGCTGGTATCCATCAACCGTGCCGCTGAACGGAAGCGACTCTTACGTTCCGTTTCCTTTCTCACACGACCCGGCACTTCGAAAAACCAGGCAGCCGCTTGTGCTCCGAGGATGCGAGCCACATCGCGACGATGCAGAGGCACAAGATAAACACCATGGCTGGCCCTCGGCTTCCGTGCTAGCGTGGCACTCGTAGAGGTAGACCTTTCTTCGACGTCGCCTTTTCACGATACGCATACAGCCAACTAATTCCAGCGCACCGGTCTTGATTTCTGCTGACGCCCTTACGGCGTCTTGTGCAGAAAATGTTGCACGTTCTCTCGCGCGCCTGCGGCGGTCTGCGCACGCTTGACGCAGATCAAGACGAACTGACCGACTTGGCAAGATCAAAGGATTTTTAGGGTTCAACCCAACGGAGTTTGTTTCCATGAACATCACCCGTCGCAATGCAACGATTGGCGGTATGAGCCTGCTCGCCAGCGCCTCCATGGCCACATCAGCTCGTGCCGAGCTTGGTGAATTCCTCGGCATCGGCGAAGGACTTGAGGAGTTCGCACTCGCCACCGACGCCTATATCTTCGGCTACCCTTTGGTGACGATGGAGATGACGCGGAGAATCATCACCAACGTCGCGGCACCGGTCGGGACGCGGGCACCGATGGGCCAGATCATCAAGCTGCGCAAATATCCCGACGCGTCCTTCCGCGACGTGACGGCGCCGAATGCTGACACGCTTTACACGACTGCGTTCTTCGATGTCGGCAATGAGCCGTGGGTGCTCACGATCCCTGACATGAAAGACCGTTACGCGCTATTTCCGATGCTGGACGGCTGGACTACGGTGTTCCAGGTTCCGGGCAAGCGGACCACTGGCACCGGCGCGCAAACCTGCGCGATCACGGGCCCTGGTTGGAAAGGCGAATTGCCGGCCGGCGTCACGGAGTACAAATCGCCTACAAGCATCGTTTGGCTGCTCGGCCGTATCTATTGCACCGGAACGCCGGAGGATTACGCCGAGGTCCACAAACTCCAGGACGAATTCAAGCTGGTGCCGCTGAGCGCCTACGGCAAGCCGTACACGCCGCCGGCGGGCACGGTTGATCCGTCCCTCGACATGAAGACGGCGGCGCGCGAGCAGGTCAACCGCATGGACGCGGTGGCCTATTTCACACTGCTCTGCAAGCTGATGAAGAACAATCCGCCTGCGACCGCGGATGCACCGCAGCTCGCCAAATTCGCCCGGATCGGTATCGTGCCGGGACAGGATTTCGACGCGAGCAAGCTCAAGGCGGATTTCGTCAAGCGCGTGCCCGAGGTCGGCTTTGACCGGATCATGCTCCAGTTCAAGGTCAACAAGGACGTCAAGGATGAGAACGGCTGGGCCTTTACGACCAAAACCGGCATCTACGGTACTGACTACCTGATGCGGGCGCTCGTCACCGCCATTGGACTCGGCGCCAACCGGCCGCAGGATGCCGTCTATCCGACTTCGCAGAAGGACGCGGACGACCGGAAATACAGCGGCGCGAACAAATACGTCATGCACTTTGCCAAGGGCCAGCTTCCGCCAGCGCTCGGCTTCTGGTCGGTGACGATGTACAACGGCGAGTATTTCTTCGTGGCCAATCCGATCGACCGCTATTCGATCAGCGCGCGCCAAAATCTGCAATCCAATCCGGACGGATCGACCGATCTCTACATTCAGAATGAATCGCCGGGCAAGGACAAGGAGTCCAACTGGCTTCCGGCGCCCTCCGGCGACTTCGTTCTGATGATGCGGCTGTACTGGCCGAGCGAGAAGGACCCCTCGATCATCGATGGCTCGTGGAAGCTTCCGCCGGCGAAGAAGGTGAGCTGAACGGAGCGACAGTGGGCTGGAATACCTGGCTGACGTTTTCGATTTCACCAACGGCAACCCACCGGCACGGTAACGCCGACGGCGAATTGTGACGAAATAGGCCTCAACAGCGACGGCGAGGCTCGTTGCAGCCGAAAATCCGCAGGAGATCGCTCACCGCCCCAACTGATTCGGATCGTAATAGAATCGCTCCTCGATCAGCTGATCGCCGCGCCATGTCTGCCAGGCAATCTCTTCGAGCGTCCGCGTGACGCCTTCGGCATTGGTGAAGCTGAATTTCCAGCGCGTGGCGACGTTGTCGCCTTCGATCAGGCTCGGCCCGATCCGCACCGCCTTGACCTCCTTGAAGGCTGCCAGCACGCCGCGCTCCTTGGCCGCGAGCTTGTCGCGCCCGACCATGGGTTCGGCCTGGTTTTCATGGGTTGCGGCGTCCGGGGTGTAGTAGTCCAGGATCGCCCCGACGAAATCCCCGGCCTCCAGCCGCTTCGCAAAAGCTTCGACGATGTCACGGCTCGGCATGGTGCACCTCACGATTCAAACCGACTGATGGTCGGTAAATACCGACCGATAGTCAAAAAGTCAACTGGCCGCCCGTGCGGAATTGGACTAGACGAGAGCCATGGCGAAACAGGCGGAGCGGCGGGCCGCGACATCGGAGGCGATCCTGACGGCGGCGCGCCGCCTGTTCGGGACGCAGGGCTTTGCCGCCACCACCATGGACGAGATCGCGCAGGGAGCCGGCATCGCCAAGGGCGCGGTCTATCACCACTTCAAGACCAAGGAGGCGGTGTTCGAGGCCGTGTTCGATCTTGTCTCGCGCGATC
The DNA here is from genome assembly GCF_024519875.1 of Bradyrhizobium sp. Bra64. Taxonomy (NCBI): domain Bacteria; kingdom Pseudomonadati; phylum Pseudomonadota; class Alphaproteobacteria; order Hyphomicrobiales; family Nitrobacteraceae; genus Bradyrhizobium; species Bradyrhizobium sp. Bra64. The sequence goes on from NZ_JALJRD010000009.1 coordinate 15,641, forward strand.
TCGTTGCCGAGATCGACGGCACCGCGCGGGCCGAGAAGGATGTGCTCGCCGCGATGGTCGCCGGCACCCAGCATTATTTCGCGGCGACCGCCAAGGGGCCGACAGGCCAGATCATCCTGCGCGACGGTCCGGCCGTGCTCGGCTGGGAACGCTGGCGCGAGATCGACGCGCGGCATTTCGGCGGCAAGCTGCCGCGTGCGCTCTCGGCCGCGATGGAGGCCGGGCTGATCGCGCGGCAGCCGGTCGAACCGCTGGCTCGGCTGCTGCTCGGCGCGGTGACGGAGGCCGCGGTCGCCTGCGCCGGGCGCGCGGATATCGCAAGGGCGGGCGCGGAATATGCCCGTGCGTTCAGGTCGCTGGTCGAGGCGCTGCGACTGCGGGAATGATTGCGCGCGGTGCACCAGTCTTCCGGCTTGGCCTCTTGCTCGTGGCCATCGCAGTCGCAAGCTTGGTTTTGCGCCTCATCGGTTTCGTGCTGGTGGTCGCCGAGCTCATTTGCGCTGGATTTTGAACGTCCAGGTCGCGCGTACCTCCCACGGGCAAGAGGTTCAAATTCTCCGCTCTTCTCCTACTTGCAGCCGCGGCAGATAGTAAGCTTGCATTGTAAGACCTCATCTTCTTGATCGATCGATTCCTGCGCCGTGGCGCTACCCACATTGGGCTTGGAGGCTTTTGCTGCGCGTGACCTCATGGGGCGCGCCGCCTGGCTGACGTGCCACTGTCGTCGGCGGTGGCGGCACTCAAGCGGCCGGCAGGAACTCACCCTCCCGATCCTGCTACTTGAACGCGACCGCACCGCTCGACAGCGTCGTGAGTGAGAGGGATCTTGAAGTCTCTAAACGCGGCCTGCGGGACGCCTGGTGCGTTGCACGATTACGTCATGGTTGGGGACCCATTCCTCCGCGGTTGAGTCCCAATGATGAGTGTCGTCGAAGTGTTTCCAGGGTGGCCGCCCTGGTTTGTTTTCACCCTTCTGTCGTTTTGCATTCAGTGCGCTGAGTTGGACGACCAGTGTCCCAGCCATCATCACCCATTCGCGCGCATTATATCGGGAGTTCCATTTGATTATCGCGAGCATCGGATGCCTCCTTCAAAGTAAGAAGCCGAAGCCGTGGCCATCTTAGCCCGGGCCAAGAACACGGGGACGTAAGGTACTTCACAGTCGGCCAACATCTTAGACATAGCGGCGCGATCCGGCACGCGTCTGGCGGGGATACCGGAGGGCTAAGTGTCGCAGATCAGGTCTTGTCTGTTACAACGATCTGGCATCATCGGCGAAGTCGGGCACGTCCGAAAAGGGCCGAAAGCCGCCCTCCCCGCGAAATGCAGTTTATCCCTTATCGGCCCGGCGCGACGTCCGAGACCGTATCGCGTCGTATCAGCGCCGATATCCTGATGCTAGATTTCACAACGGCAGGAGCACCTGCTTCCTGCTTCATACCGAACAGGAGGACGACATGCCTGATAGCGTCTACAAGGTCATTGAACTGATCGGTACCAGCAACGACTCATGGGAGAAGGCGGCCGCCAATGCGGTCGAGCTGGCTGCAAAATCTCTCCGGGATCTTCGCATTGCAGAGGTCGTCAAGCTCGATATGCAATTGGATGCGAAGGGAAAAGTAGAGGCCTATCGCGCCAAGCTCAACGTATCGTTCAAGTTCGAGGATTCCTGAGCCTCGGCACCTCGCCCCGCTTGCGGGGCGAGGTTGGCGCACTGGAGAAGGTGCGTCGCGCGGCTCCCCGGCCGGCGTTTGTGACGCATCCTGAAAGTAGGGCCCAACTGGGACCCGCTATGCTTTGATGCGTGGGGCGGAAACCGTAACGCGTGGTGACCTCATGTACATCGTCATTCGCAAGTACACCAAGGTTCGTTCGGTTGCAGACGCTGCTCGCCGCGCCAAGAGCGGCATCGGTCAGATCCTGAGGCAATCGCCCGGATTCAGATCCTACTACGTGCTGGATGGGGGCGACGGCGTTGGTGTCGCCGTGATGATATTCGAGGACCGCGAAAGCGCGAATGCAGCGAACACCAAGATCCTGGAGTTTGTTCAGGCAAGTCTGCTTGACCTCGATCTTGGAGATCCTGAAATCACTGCCGGTGAAGTTCTGGTGAATATAGAACTGATGCGTCCTCGGGCTTGAAGTATTCGTAAACGCCGCCAGTTGCATGGGGGCGCCCCTTGCCGCTGCAGCCGATCTGGTCGCCGTCGCGTTGGAGCGATCGCGCCCTGGATATCCGGATGTTGTCCGTCAGGAATATTCGGCTGCGCAAGCTTTTTCGAGGAGCAACAACAACATGAAGCAGCACACCTTCGAAACATTTTTCACCACGGCGATCGTCTGGACGCCGCTCGTGGCTTTGGGCGCCGTGATGCCGCCCCGAGATCCTGATGAAGACGAGGAGGACGAAGAGGACGACGAAGTGGAACATGACTCCGACGAACCGGCCGTCATACGCGAGCCGGACGAAGACTAGACTAGCCGATGTCTGGCAGTCAGCGCTATAATAGCTCCCATGGGCTGGAGTGCGAAAGACGTGGCGCTGCTCAAAAGGCTCTGGGCCGCAGGACAAAGCGCGGCGCAGATTGCGCGCTGTCTCGGGTGTAGCCGTAACGCGGTCTGCGGCATGCTGACCCGTTTGGGCCTGAAGCGTGGCCACAAGCCGCCAACAGCAAGACCCACGATCAGGCCGCCCCCGAAGCTAAGGCCGTTGTCGTCGGCCGCCTCCGCACGTCCAGTCGCAAAGACCGTGTCGCGGAGCACAGCAGAGAGGCAGCGGCCGAGGGAATTGAGCAAGCAGCAACTTTACGCCGTCCTAGCTGAGGCGGTCAGGAACACTGGCTAAGAGCTCACCATGAAGGTCGGTACGCTCCGCGTCCGTGCCTAGTCCAACTCGAACGGGTCTGCTTGTCGTGAGCATTCCCCAGGCCTCGGCCTATTTCGGGTCACAAATGCGAAGGCAGGGTTGCTGCGCCGAGCCCTTGACGTCCGCTACCGGTCGGTCATTGGCAGACGAATGACGAAGCGGTTTGCAGCACGCCGAAGAGCTGGTAGAGCCGCTTCATGCCGTTCCGCCATTCGTGATACGTTACTCTCAGCCCGCAAACGTTTTCAGCCGTGTTGGACAACAACGGAGGCTTTGCCAATGAAATCCAATTTTTACTCACGGCCGGTAGATGAGTTCGCCACAAGTAAAGCTGATGCACTGCTCTTGGTCGGCCGAATCCTACTTGCGTGGGTATTCGTCGGAAGCGCCTACGGAGCAATATTCAACTTCAGCGGCTCCGTCGGCTATTCCAGGTCGCTGAACCTTCCAGCACCCGAGCTGTTCACGGCGACGAACATCGCACTGGAAATATTGATATCCATTAGCCTGGTATTGGGCATCGGTACGCGCTTCTGCGCAGTGCTGACATTTATGTTCGTACTGGTGGCAACTGCCATTGCACACCGCTACTGGGAGTATCCGGCCGGTGCGCAGCAGATTGGTCAATACAATCATTTTCTGAAGAACATCTCGATCATGGGAGGCGCGATGTTGATCTTCGTCACTGGGGCGGGCCGCTTCAGTTTCGACCGAAAAATGTAGCCCGATCACTTCACTTTGGCCTTAAAAGCCTCCTCGGACAGTCGGCGGGTGCTCTTTGATACCGGCTTGAGTGCCTCGCTCACGATCGCGAAGAGAAGCATCAGCCACGTCGCAAGCGCGACACACGACAGCAAGAATTCAAATGTCTCCGACATGATGACCTCATCAAAAATATCTGTTCTGAATGCGGCAAGTGCTAGGGGCTTCGATGAGGTTCTTGGCCGCTTCGACGCGATAAGTGCATGGTGACTTCCTCCTTTCGGGGAATGTTCATGTCACTAAGGCGCAATCAGCGGTCAGAATCGCGTTGACCGAGAGACGAAACCCCGCCGTGGGCAATATGCCGCTTGGAATAAACGGGCTTTCGGAACTGCCCCGCTCGCGGCTGAATAAACAGCCTATATCAAAGATGTGTCGCGCGCCAAAAGAATCTGATTCGCCAGCCCGACCCACAAATGTCAACCTACCTGCATGAATCCCTCGAGCTGCCCCAACCAATGTCTTGGTCCACTCAGAGGTCGAAAGGCGAAATGACTGGAATGGGCCGCCTAAGTCTGCTTCACCCTTGGAAGCAGACATGTCACGTTTATAGGTACAGGCCCTGGCAATAGATGACCGCAAATTCCTCCCTCGCATCGTCTGATCCCGAATTCGACTACATCATCGTTGGCGCTGGCTCCGCCGGCTGCGTGCTCGCCAACCGTCTGTCGGCGAACGGCAAGCACAGTGTGCTGTTGCTCGAGGCCGGCCCGAAGGATTCCAACATCTGGATCCACGTGCCGCTCGGCTACGGCAAACTCTTCAAGGAGAAGACCGTCAACTGGATGTACCAGACCGAGCCGGAGCCCGAGCTGAAGGGGCGCCAGGTGTTCCAGCCGCGCGGCAAGACCCTGGGCGGATCGAGCTCGATCAACGGCCTGCTCTATGTCCGCGGCCAGCACGAGGACTACGACCGCTGGCGTCAGCTCGGCAACACCGGCTGGGGCTATGACGACGTGCTGCCCTATTTCAAGAAGGCCGAGAACCAGTCGCGCGGCGCCGATCAATATCACGGCAGCGGCGGCCCGCTGCCGGTATCCAACATGGTCGTGACCGATCCGCTGTCGAAGGCCTTCATCGATGCCGCGGTCGAAAACGGCCTGCCCTACAATCCTGATTTCAACGGCGCCACGCAGGAAGGCGTCGGCCTGTTCCAGACCACGACCCGCAATGGCCGCCGCGCCTCGACGTCGGTGGCCTATCTCGGCCCGGCGAAGACCCGCGGCAATCTCAAGATCGAAACCGAGGCGCTCGGCCAGCGCGTGCTGTTCGAGGGCCGCCGCGCGGTCGGCGTCGAATACAGGCAAGGCGCGACCGTGCGCCGCGCACGTGCGCGCAAGGAGATCGTGCTGTCGAGCGGCGCCTACAACTCGCCGCAGCTCTTGCAGCTTTCCGGCGTCGGTCCCGCCGATCTGCTGCGCCAGCACGGCATCGATGTCGTGCTGGACGCGAAGGGCGTCGGCCACGATCTGCAGGACCACATGCAGGTCCGTGTCGTGATGCGCTGCTCGCAGAAGATCACGCTCAACGACACCGTCAATCATCCGCTCCGCCGCGCGCTGGCCGGCGCGCGCTACGCGCTGTTCCGGAAGGGCTGGCTGACCATCGCGGCCGGCACGGCCGGTGCGTTCTTCAAGACCAGTCCGCGGCTGGCCTCGCCCGACATCCAGGTGCACTTCCTGCCGTTCTCGACCGACAAGATGGGCGAGAAGCTGCATGATTTTTCCGGCTTCACGGCCTCGGTGTGCCAACTCCGCCCCGAAAGCCGCGGGTCCTTGCGCATCCGGAGCGCGGACCCGACCGTGCCGCCGGAGATCCGCATCAACTACATGTCGACCGAGACCGACCGTACCACCAACGTCGAAGGTCTGAAGATCCTGCGCAAGATATTGAATGCGCCGGCGCTGAAGCCGTTCGTGGCTGGCGAGTACGATCCCGGGGCGAAGGTATCCACGGATGCGGAGCTGCTCGATTACTGCCGCGAGCGCGGCAGCACCATCTACCATCCGACCTCGACCTGTCGTATGGGCAATGATGCGCTTTCGGTGGTGGACCAGCGGCTGAAGGTGAGGGGGCTCGAGGGCCTGCGCGTCGTCGACGGCTCGGTCATGCCGGATCTGGTCTCGGGCAACACCAATGCGCCGATCATCATGATCGCCGAAAAGGCCTCCGACATGATATTGGAGGATGCGCGGTAAACCTGCGCCAGAAGGAGCAGACGGCTTGGCGACGCGATTCAAGATCGGCACACGCAAGAGCGCGATGGCGCTGGCACAGACGGAAGAGATCGCGCGCCGCCTGACCGCCGCCGTGCCCGGTCTCGATGTCGAGATCGTCAAGTTCGACACCACGGGCGATCTCGACCAGACCAGCAAGCTGCTGCCGCATGGCGGCAAGGGCGGCGCTTTCGTGGCGCAGATCCGTGCCGCGGTGCTGTCAGGCGAACTCCAGGCCGCGATGCATTCGCTGAAGGACATGCCGGGCAACGAAGACACTCCTGGCCTCGTGATCGGCGCCACGCTGTCGCGCGATCCACCCAATGACGCGCTGGTGCTGCGCGATGGCGTGACGCTGCAGGCGTTGCGCCAGTCCCGCGGCAAGGGTTTCAAGATCGGCACCAACGCCGTGCGCCGCGCGGCCTATGCGCGGCGGCTGTTTCCCGATGTGGAGGTCATCCACTTCCGCGGTGCCGCCGATACGCGCGTGCGAAAGCTCGACAATGGCGAGAAGCAGAAGCTGCCGGATGGCGGCGCGGTAGGGCCTGCCGATGCGTTGATCATGGCGCGCTCGGGCCTCGATCGCGTTGGCCTTTCCAGCCGCATCGCCTACGAGTTTACGGCGGCGGAGATGCTGCCCGCGGCGGGGCAGGGCATCGTCGCCGTCGAATGCGCCGCGCAGGACTGGCAAACGCGAAAAGTCCTGTCGTCGATCGACGATCCCTCAGCCCATGCCTGCGCCGATGCCGAGCGCGAGGTGCTCTGGGTCCTCAACGGTCACTGCAATTCGCCGGTGGCGGGTTTTTCGACCATCGCCGGCGATCAGATGTCGCTGACCGCATCCGTGCTCGATCTCTCCGGCAACACCATCATCGAAGCCTCGCGCGCAGGCCCCGCCAATCGCCCGCGTGAGCTCGGCCGTGCGGTCGGACTGGATCTGCTGGACAAGGGCGCCGCCGAGATCATCGAGCGCAGCCGGCCGCGCTGATCCGTGTCCCCATAAGTCCAGTGGAGTGAGGCAACGTCCGCCTTGCAGCCACGGCGACCAGGTTGGCGTGCGGCATCGCCGTACGTCGTGGTCGGGCACAAGCAGACATCCGGCTTGTCCCACTCTCATTTCGCCATTGGCCTTGCGAGCTTACGGGCGCTGTCTACGACAAGCTGCACAACGGGGCTGACGGCGCGATCCTTGATAGTGACCATCCCGTTCGGTCGACGTGCCGCCGGCAATTCGACGGACAAGACCTTGAGCGCGGCCCCCCTGGTCAGGAAATTCAGTGCGGAGGACGGAAAAACCGTGATGAACCGCCCGGTCTCCAGCAAGCTGACCCGCATATGGGGGGAATCGGTGACCACCGTGGCGCGTGGATACTCAAATCCGCCGGCGCTAAAGGCTTGCGTGATGATTGATCCGATCACGCTTTCCCGCGGTGGAAGCACCCAACGTTCCTCCGCCAGATCCGAGAGCTGGATGTTGCGCCGCCGGGTCCAGGGATTTTTGGCACCCGCCGCGACGACATAGCGATCTTCAAAAAGAAATTCGAAATGCAACCGCTCGTCAGTCATCGAGCCGCTGCTCCTCACGAACAACAGATCGACTTTGCGCTCGCTCAGATCGCGGTGCAGTGTCTCCAGGTAGCCGGTCACGAGCTGGAATCTGATCCCCGGATGACGCCGGGAGAGCCGATCGATGAGAGCGGAGACGAAGCTGGCCGCCAGAAAAGCCGTGCTTCCAATCCGCACCTCTCCGGCGGTGGGGTCGGCCAGATATTCGATGCTCTTCACGCCGCGGCGTAGTTCGTCGAAAACGGCGGCACCGCAATCGAGCAGGGCGCGGCCGCACTCGGTCGGCTCGATCCCTCGCCGGTGGCGATCCAGCAAGCGGACGCCGAACGCATGCTCGAGCTCCGCGATCGATCTCGAAATATTAGGCTGGGTGGTATTGAGCACGAGCGCCGCCTTGCCCATGCTGCCAGCCTGCACCACCGCCATGAGCACATGCAGGTCGTGCAGCTTCATTCGTTTTCCGATGCGATCGCTCATCTGCATGAGAGCACCCATTTCCGTTTTGAGATGATCTCATCAGACAATAGCCTTATGCGCTTATGACAACATCAATTATCCTCACCCCGCTGAAGAGAGCCGGCGCCGGTGCAGGTTCGACGGAGCAATGCCTATGACGCCCTCCCGACGTCAATTTCTGCACCTTGCGGTGGGCATGGCTGCGCCACCTCTGCTGTCGGGCTTGGCTCGGGCCGATACTTACCCGTCGCGGCCGGTACGTATCATGGTCGGCTTCGCCGCGGGCGGTCCAAATGACATCCTTGCGCGTCTGGTCGGGCAATGGTGTGCGGAGCGGCTCGGCCAGCAATTCATCGTCGAGAACCGGCCCGGAGCAGGGAGCAATATCGCCACTGATGCGGTCGTGCGTGCGGCTTCGGACGGCTACACTCTGCTGCTGGTCGGTTCTCCCAACGCGATCAATGCGACGCTTTATGAAAATCTTGATTTCAATTTCCTGCGGGATATTGCGCCGGTCGCGAGTCTGACCCGTGGCGCCCTGGTGATGGTGATACACCCGTCGGTTCCTGCCGATACAATTCCAGAGTTCATCGCCTATGCCAAAGCCAATCCCGGGAGACTCTCCTATGGTTCGGGCGGCGTGGGGGGCATCACCCATATCGCTGCGGAACTGTTCAAACAGGAAGCCGGCGGGCTCGATCTTCAGCATGTGCCCTATCGAGGCGTGGCGCCCGCGATCACGGATCTGCTCGGCGGGCAGGTACAGGTCGTCTTTGTGAACTTGGCGCCATCGATCGGGTACATCCGGAGCGGCAAGCTGCGCGCGCTCGGAATAACGACGGCAGCGCGATCCGAAGCCCTGCCGGCTGTTCCGGCCATCGGCGAAATCGTGCCAGGTTACGAGGCGAGTTCGGTGTTCGGCATCGGGGCGCCGAAAGACACGCCTGCCGAGATCATCGAGAGGCTCAACAACGAGACCAACGCCGCTCTGGCCGATCCCGGGTTCAGGATGCGCCTTCGTAGTCTCGACGCGACGACACTCGGCGGCTCGCCCGGCGATTTCGGCAAGCTAATGGCCGGTGAAACCGAGAAGTGGGCCAAAGTGATCAGCCTCGCGAAGATCCGGCCGGAATAGCGCGGCGACGTCTTGGATAGTCGCGATCTCCGTACCGCGCATCCCCAGCCGGACCAGGCATTGGCCGCCGCACCTCAAACGAAGTGTCGGATTCGACATGCAAGGGAAGTTCAGCAATATTTGCGCGAAAGGCGGCGGCGCGTTCGATTGTTATCTGGTCACGCCCGAGTCTGAAAGGCCGGTTGCTGCCATTGTGCTTGCTTCCGCCATTCATGGCGTGGATGCCGACATGCTCGCAATCGCCGACGAGCTTGCGGCATACGGCTTCATCGTCGCGGTGCCGGATCTGTTCTGGCGTTCGATTTCCGGCCCACTTTCGCGGAACGACCCGCGCGCGGCTCAGCGCGCGCAGCCGCGCCTTGAGCAAATCAGAGCCGGCGAAGACGACATGACCGACACCTTGAGACACCTCGGCACACTCCCGCAATTCAATGGCCAGGCGGCGGTCATGGGGTTTTGCTACGGAGGTCCGTATGCGATCCTCGGGCCGAAGCGACTTGGCTATGCCGCCGGCATCTGCTGCCACGGATCCCAGATGCTGGACTATCTTCACGAACTTGTCGGGGTTCGCCGGCAAGTCTGTCTCATTTGGGGCGACGAGGACAATCGCGCGCCGTTCGAGGTGCTGGAGGCGTATCGTGATTTAGCGGCGCGCATGGAAAACGTCGAACTGCACATCTTTCCCGGAGTGCGCCATGGTTACATGATGCGGGGAAGCCCGTCGTTCGATCGGGCGACACACAATTTTTCAATAAAGCGCGCCCGTGAGATTCTCGAAGGTTTCGAGCCGGCAGTTTGCAGGGCGGTTGTTCCATGATGGGCTGCCAATGGCTGCGTCCCAACGGCGTCCCGGCATGCCTGCGAAGTCACGATCTGCGATCATGCCATCGTGCGCCTGTTTTGCCCGACGTGTCAAACGCGCGCGGGTGGCGTCCATGCCAGCCCAGACTTTTCAATTATTTGTCTACTGTGCATGGGGTTGTTTTCGCGCTTTTTATGCCCGGCCCCTTGGAGGCCGGGACCGGTCAGCCCCGCACGCGCTTCAGCATCTGCTCGACATGGCCGATCGGCGTCTCCGGCTGGATGCCGTGGCCGAGATTGAAGATGAAGCGGCCCTGCGCAAAATTCGCCAGCACATTGTCGACCGCGCGGTCGAGCGCCGCGCCGCCCGTGATCAGCACCAGTGGATCGAGATTGCCCTGCACGGCGACGCGGCTCTGCACCCGCTCGCGGATGAAGGCCGGCTCGGCAGTCCAGTCGATGCTGACGGCGTTGACGCCGGTCGCCTCGACATAGCCGGGCAATTGGGCGCCGGCGCCGCGGGGAAAGCCGATGATCTTGGCATCCGGCACCTTGGCGCGTACGCCTTCGACGATGCGACGCGTCGGCTCGACCGACCAGCGCGCGAACTCGGCCGGCGGCAACACGCCGGCCCAGGTGTCGAAGATCTGCAAGGCATTCGCGCCCGCATCGAGCTGCGCCAGCAGATATTGAATCGAGTTCTCGACCAGCACGTCGATGATTTTCGCAAACGCCTGCGGATGCCGGTAGGCCATCATCCGCGCCGGTGCTTGGTCCGGCGTGCCCTGGCCGGCGACCATGTAGGTCGCCACCGTCCACGGCGCGCCGCAGAAGCCGATCAGCGCGGTCCCGGGATCGAGCGTGCCGCGCACGATCCGCAGCGCCTCCAATACCGGCGCGAGCTTGCCGAAGTCGGCGCGCGGCGCCAGCGTGGCGACCTTGGCGGGATCATCCAGCGGCTCGAGCCGGGGGCCTTCGCCGACCTCGAAACGCACGGAACGTCCGAGCGCATAGGGGATGACGAGGATGTCGGAGAAGATGATCGCCGCATCGAAGCCGAATCTCCGGATCGGTTGCAGCGTCACCTCGGCGGCAAGTTCCGGGTTGAAGCAGAGATCGAGGAAGCCGCCGGCCTTGGCGCGCACCTCGCGATATTCCGGCAGGTAACGGCCGGCCTGCCGCATCATCCACACCGGCGGAATGGCTTGCCGCTGGCCGGAGAGGACGTCGATGAAGGGGCTTGTCGCGGATTGGGGCACGAACGGTCCTGAAGGAGGTTGAGGCTCCTGATACACTGCCGCGGCCCCGAGCGGAACAGGGGAACCAGCGCAATTGGCCCGCGTTGACCAGCCAATGGAGGACGAGACCATGGCTGAGACGTTCAACCCCGCGCCGCATGACAAGCACGCCGACGATCTGCACGAGGCGCTCGTCGCCGATCGTCACGCCAAGCTGGATACCGGGTTGGAAGATACCTTCCCGGCCTCCGATCCCGTGAGCGCAGCCCAGCCGACGCCGTCGAAGGCCGACGCGGATGCCGACAATCCCTCGCTCTGGGACAAGGTTAAGGCCATCTTCAGCTAGCGGCGGGGACGCCGGTTTCCGATAGGGTCGCTAACGCATTGTTAGCGATCCAGCGACGCTGCAGTCCGTAGGAGTACGGGAAAAGCCGCATATCCCTGCGAATGTCGGCGGGCGTTTCAGGGTTCAATAACAGAAGCGGCAGAAGTTCCGAACGATCGGAGATTTCTGCCGGATGAGCGTCGCCACACAGAGAGCCGGATGGAGCCGTCTGCCGCTGCGGGCGGCGGCTTTCGTCGTGCTCACTTGCGCGACCATCCTGGGCGTCAGCGGCTGGCGGGAATGGGCGGCGCGCGACGCGGTGCTCAAGGGCGCCGAGACCGAGATGGCGAACGTTGCGCGCTCGCTGACGCAGCATGCCGAGGACAGCCTCGACCTGCTGGATTCCGGCGTGGTCGGCGTCGTCAGCCGGCTGGAGATGGACGGCACCGAGCCGGCCACGATCGCCAAGCTCAGAAACCTGCTGGAGGCGCGCAAGAAGGCGATGGAGCGCGTCCACAGCCTCGCCATCATCGACGACCACGGCAACTGGCTGACCTCGCCCGGCACGATCGGCTCGACGCTGAGCGACGACGCGTTCTTTCGCTATCACCAGCTCTCGCCGAAGCGGGATCCTCATATCGGCCGTCCCGTGAAGAGCCTGCTCGACGGCGAGTGGATCGTCACCCTGTCGCGCCGTTTCAACAAGCCGGACGGCAGCTTCGGCGGCGTGGTGCTCGCGACCATCAGCTCGAAGTATCTCTCGCATTTCTACGAACAGTTCGAGATCGGCCGCAACAGCTCGGTGGCCCTGATGCACGGCGACGGCCTGATCATCGCGCGCAACCCGAGCAACGAGAAATTCGTCGGTCGCAACGTTGCCGATACGCCGCTGTTCCGCGACGCCGGCCTGCAACGGCCGAGCGGCGCCTATCATTTCAAGTCGCCGCTCGATGGCGCCGAACGCGTCAGCTTCTTCAAGCGCAGCGGTCGTTATCCGCTGGTCCTGCTAGCCACCGTCGACAAGGACGAACTGCTGGCTCCCTGGCGCACTGCGGCGATCTCACGCATGCTCTACGTGCTCGCGCTGGTCATGCTGATCGCAATCATCGGCGCGGTCCTGGTGCGGCAATTGCAGCGGGGCCAGCGCATGGCCGCCGCGCTGGTCGAGAAGGAAGCGCATTTCAGGCTGCTTGCCGAAGGGTCCAGCGACATGGTGACCCGCATCGGGCTCGACGAGCGGCTGCGCTATGTCTCGCCGTCCTCGGTTCGCGTCGTCGGCTGGCGGGCCAATCAACTGATCGGCACGCTCGCGCTCGCCGGCATTCATGAAGACGATCGGCCGCAGGTCCAGGCCCTTGTCGATGCCATGAAGCGCGGCGACACGGAGGAGGCGCGCGTCACCTATCGCAACGTGCACCGGCAGAATTCCGAAGTCTGGCTCGAATCGACCATGCGGGTGACCCGCAAGGAGAATGGCCGCGTCGACGGCGTGGTCGCGATCTCGCGCGACATCACCGAGCAGAAGAAGCTGGAGACCCGGCTTGAAACGCTCGCAATCGAGGACAGTCTCACCGGGCTCGCCAATCGCCGTCGCTTCGACGAACGACTGGAGGAAGAGTGGGCGCGCGCCTATCGCGACCGCTCCAGCCTCTCTTTGCTGATGATCGACGTCGATCACTTCAAGTCCTACAACGACGAATATGGCCATCCCGCGGGCGATGCCTGCCTCCGGCAGGTGGCGCAGATCATCGCGGCCGAGGCGCACCGCCCCGGCGATCTGGCGGCACGCTACGGCGGCGAGGAATTCGCCATGCTGCTGCCGAGCACGGACGCCGCGGGCTGCGCGCGCATCGGCGACCGGATTCGACGGGCGATCCGCGATGCGGGCCTCGTCCACACCAGCAACCGGGCGTCACGCTGCGTCACGGCTTCGCTCGGCGGAGCGACCTGCCGGCCGGCGCTGGAGCGCACGGCCGGCGTGGTCTCGCTCGTCGAGGCCGCCGACCAGGCGCTCTACGCCGCCAAGGAGGCCGGCCGCAACCGGCTTATGATGTCGGGCGAGGTGACCAGCCTGCTGCCCAGGGCGTCGGGTCAGTAGCGCCGCTCAATAATGTGGCGGGCGCTCATTGGCGGCTCCCGGCGCATTCGCCTCGGCCTCCTGCAGCCGTTGGCCGATCTCCGCGATCCTGCGCGTCAGGGCGTCGATCTGCTTCCACTGCGCGGTGATGGTCTGGTTCAGTGTCTCGATCGTGTCGTCCTGATAGGCGAGGCGCGCTTCCAGCGCGTCGACGCGCTCGCCGAGAGCCTTGATCTCATTCGTCACGTGGCGTGTCCTTGTCCCGTTCCCGCAAGCCGGTTTCTCGCAAACCATGGCCGAGCGCGACGCGCTCGTCGAACACGAAGCATTCGCCGCGCCAGCGGCTCTGCGCCTCCGGCACCTCTTCGAGATATTTGAGGATGCCGCCCTTGAGGTGAAAGACCTCGGCAAAGCCGCGCGCGAGCAGATGTGCGCTGGCCTTCTCGCAGCGGATGCCGCCGGTGCAGAACATAGCGATCCTGCGATGCTTTGCCGGATCGAGCTTGACCGCGGCAAAATCCTTGAACTGGCCAAAGCTCTTGATATCAGGATCGACGGCGCCGTCGAACGTGCCCATCGCCACTTCGAAGGCGTTGCGGGTGTCGAGCAGCAGCGTGTCGGGCGCCGCGATCAGCGCATTCCAGTCGGCTGCATCGACATAGGTACCGACCTGTCGGGTCGGATCGGCGGCTTCGTCGCCGAGCGTGACGATCTCTTTCTTGAGCCGCACCTTGAGCCGGCCGAACGGCATGGTCTCGGCGGTCGAGAACTTCAATTCGAGATGGTCCAGCCTGCCGCCGAACATGGCCCCGTGCGCGAGCTCGTGGGCGAGAGCGTCGATCGACTTCGGTGCGCCCGCGACCGTGCCGTTGATGCCCTCCCGCGCGAGCAGCACGCTGCCCTTCAGCCTCAGGCCGGCGCAGAATGCGCGCAGCGGCTCGCGCAGCTCGCGGTAATCGGGCAGGGCGGCGAATTGGTAGAAGGCGGCGACCTTGTGGATCATGGCGGCTCGTTTAGCAGGCGGCCGGCGCCTGGAAAACCCGCTCGGCGCCAGGCTGCAAAAAGTCTATACGCCCAGCGGATGGCAGCCATTTCCCTGGTATGCCAGCATTGCCCCGGCGGGCCGGAATGTGTCATGTAGGCCCGGTTTTTCCACTATCCGCGCCAACGGACCAGAGCCTAACGAGAGCAAGAATTCGATGAGAAACTTCCATTTTCCCGGCAGGTCCACGGTCCACGCCACCAACGCGATGGTGGCGACCTCGCATCCGCAGGCCTCGCTGGCCGCGATCGAGGTGCTGCGCGAGGGCGGCACGGCGGTGGATGCGGCTGTCGCGGGCTCGGCGATCCTCGGCGTGATCGAGCCGCAATCCACCGGCATCGGCGGCGATTGCTTCGCGCTGATCCAGCCGCGCGGCGAGGGCAAGATCATCGCCTATAACGGCTCCGGCCGGGCGCCGAAGGCGGCGAATGCCGACTGGTATCTCGAGCGCAAGATCAATTCCGTGCCGCTGACCTCGGCCCATGCGGTCTCGATCCCCGGCGTGATCGACGCCTTCGCGACCGTCCTGCGCGACCACGGCAAGTTCGGCTTCGACCGGCTGCTGCAGCCCGCGATCAAGGCGGCCGAGGAAGGTTACGTCGTCGCCCCGCGCATCGCCTTCGACTGGAAGAACCAGTTCGGGAAGCTGAAGGGTGGCACCAACACCGAGCGCTATTTGCTGCCGCATGGCAAGCCGCCCGTGGCCGGCGACATCATCCGTCAGGCCGAGCTCGGCAAGACGCTGCGTGCGATTGCCAAGGACGGCCGCGACGCCTTCTACAAGGGTCCGATCGCGGAAGACATGGTCGAGACCCTGCGCGGCATCGGCGGCCTGCACACGCTCGACGATTTCGCCGCGCACACCACCGAGACGACGACGCCGATCGGCACCATGTACAAGGGCTACGACGTCTGGCAGTGCCCGCCGAACGGCCCGGGCGTCACCGCGCTCTTGATGCTCAACATCCTGTCGCGGTTCGACCTGACGAAGTTCGCCCCGCTCAGCGTCGAGCGCTTCCATCTCGAAGCCGAAGCTGCGCGCATCGCCTACATGAACCGCGAGATGCATGTCGCTTCTCCCGACCACATGAAGATCAACGTCGCCGAGATGCTCGAAAAGGGCTTTGCCGACGAGTACATTAGCAAGATCCGTCTGGACGGCATGCTCGACCTGCCTGACGTTGCGCCGCCGATGAATCCCTCGACCATCTACATCACGGTCGTGGACAAGGACCGCAACGTCTGCTCGTTCATCAATTCGATCGCGCATTCTTTTGGCTCGGCGATCGTCTCCAACAAGACCGGCGTGCTGCTCCAGAACCGCGCCGGTGGCTTCCGCATCCAGCCCGGCCATCCGAACTGCATCGAGGGCGGCAAGCGTCCGCTGCATACGATCATGCCGAGCCTCCTCACCAAGGGCGGCCGGTCCGTGATGCCGTTCGCCGTGATGGGCGGACAGTATCAGCCGGTCGGCCAGACCCACGTCGTGACCAACATTCTCGACTATGGCTGCGACGTCCAGGAGGCGATCGACATGCCGCGCGGCCTGCACTACGAGGGTCAATACCAGCTTGAGGACAGCGTGCCGGCTGACATCGTCGAAGGTCTGAAGAAGCTCGGCCACAAGACCACCAGCGTGGTCGGCCCGCTCGGCGGCGCCCAGGCGATCTGGATCGACTGGGACAAGGGGACGCTGACCGGCGGTTCCGATCCGCGAAAGGACGGCTGCGCGCTGGGCTATTGATCGAGGCCTGAGGGCTGGAAACCAGACCCTCGTTGCGCTAGACACCTCCCGCCTCAAACGGAAGGTGTCTAATGCAGCGTTCCCAGCGCGTGCTCCTCGCCATCATGTCGGCACTCGCGATCACGATGATTGCCAGCGTGTCCGATTTCGCTTCCACCACGGCCTCGGCCCAGACCGCAGGAAAGACCATGACAACAGCTTCAGGCTTGCAGATCACCGACAGCGTTGCCGGCACCGGCGCCTCGCCCAAGCCCGGCCAGATCTGCGTGATGCATTATACCGGCTGGCTCTATGAGAACGGCCAGAAGGGCAAGAAATTCGACTCGTCGGTCGACCGCAATGAGCCGTTCGAATTCCCGATCGGCAAGGGCCGCGTCATCGCCGGCTGGGACGAGGGCGTTGCCTCGATGAAGGTCGGCGGCAAGCGCACGCTGATCATTCCGCCGCAGCTTGGCTATGGCGCGCGCGGCGCCGGCGGCGTGATCCCGCCGAACGCGACCTTGATGTTCGACGTCGAATTGCTCGCGGTGAAATAGCCCAGCAAACAAAAAGACCGGCCTTTCGGCCGGTCTTTCCGTTTTCAGTGCGAGGTCCGTCAATCGGCCGCGCGCTTCGCCGCCCCGGCGGCGCGATCAATCGCTTCCTTCGCGGCGTCCTTGGCATCGCCCATGGCCTTCTGACCCTTGCCCTTCACTTCCTGGACCACGCCTTCGCCCTGCAGACGCTCGGAACCAGTGGCTTCGCCGATACCCTGCTTGGCCTTGCCGATGACCTCGTTGGCGCTGCCCTTGATCTTGTCGCTGGTGCTACCCATGAAACTCTCCTTCCAGTTTGCTCGCGGGGACAACCCCTGAGGGCTACGAGAGTTCCGATTTTGGCTATGGCTTGATAGGCCCGCTTTGGTTAGCTTCGCCCGCACGGAACCAACAGAAAGCAAGTCCCATGACCGGCCATGATCATTCGCATTCCCACCATGACCACGATCACGACGATCGCTGGAAGCATGACGGCGTGCGCGTCATTCCCGGCAACCAGCTCGATACGAACGTGCCGTCGACGGCAGGCATGGACCGCGCGGCCGCGATCAATTTCGCGCGCGTCGGCGCGCAGAAATTGTGGGCGGGCACGGTCAGCATCAAGCCCGACGCCAAGACCGGGGCGCATCACCACGGCCATCTCGAAAGCGTGATCTACGTGGTGAAGGGCAAGGCGCGGATGCGCTGGGGCGAGAGCCTGCAATTCACCGCGGAGGCCGGCCCCGGCGATTTCATTTTCGTGCCGCCCTACGTGCCGCATCAGGAGATCAACGCCAGCCCGGACGAGGTGCTGGAATGCGTCCTGGTGCGCAGCGACGGCGAGGCGGTTGCGATCAATCTCGACATCGAGCCGGTCGAGAAGCCCGAGACCGTGCTGTGGGTCGATCCCATTCACCGGGATCCGAACGAGAAGAAGTAGGCCCTGAGATCGCGCAAGGTTCGGTGCGACGGAACCCCGCAGTTCATGGTCCAAAAAATATTCGGAAGCTGTGTCGGGTGGCCGCAGGGCCATCCGTCCTTGGGCAGAACCCCCAAGGAGCTTCCGATGCCCAGGATGATCTTCGTCAATTTGCCAGTGACTGACCTCAAGCGCGCGACGGCCTTTTACGAGGCGATCGGCGCGGTCAGGAATCCCCAATTCAGCGACGATACGGCCAGCTGCATGGTCTTCTCCGAGACCATTTTCGCCATGCTGACGACCCACGACAAATTCCGCCAGTTCACGCCGAAGCCGATCGCTGATGCCAAGATCTCGAACCAGGCGCTGTTCTGCCTGTCCGCGGACAGCCGCGACGAGGTCGACGACATCGTCGGCAGGGCGCAAGCCGCGGGCGGGGTGGCCGATCCCAGCCCGAAGGACGAATTCAGCTTCATGTACGGCCGCAGCTTCGAAGATCCGGACGGCCATATGTGGGGTGTGAACTGGCTGGACATGGCAGCCTTCGCCGCGCAGCCCGAGAGGGCGAACGCCTGATCGAAGCCCGCGAACATCGCAACTGAAGTGGAACATTCAAGATGTCAAAGGTCGTGCCCTGCATGTGGTTCAACGGCGATGCCGAGGACGCCGCGAAATTCTACGTGTCGCTCGTTCCGAACTCGGAGATCACGCACGTTCAGCGCAACGTTTCGGACGGCCCGTCCGGCAAGACAGGCTCCGTGCTCGTCGTCGAGTTCACGGTGGCCGGGCAGCCCCTGGTCGCCCTCAACGGCGGCATGAAGATGGAGTACACCCACGCGATCTCGCTGATGATCCATTGCGACGATCAGGCCCAGGTCGACAGCGTCTGGAATGCCCTCCTGTCCCATGGTGGCAAGGAAGAGCAGTGCGGCTGGCTCAGGGATCGCTGGGGCGTGGCCTGGCAGGTGGTGCCGAAGGTGATGTTCGAGTTCCTGTCGAGTCCCGACAGGGCGGCTGCCGCACGCGCGATGCAGGCCATGATGAAGATGGTGAAGCTCGACGTGGATGTCCTGCGCCGCGCGTTCGAGGGCAAGTCGGCGGCCTAGCGTCAGCACAGGTGCTGTAGGGTGGACAAAGGCGCGTCCGCGCCGTGCCCACCATCAGTCCACGATTGCGAGAGTTGGTGGGCACGCTTCGTTTGCCCACCCTGCGGAGACTGTGCTCGCCGCTAGTAATTGATGCGCAGCCCCACGCCGCCGTGGATCGTGTTGCCGACCGGCTGCGGGCCGAGCGTGCCGTTGGCGAAGAGATCCACGATCCAGCCCTTTTGCACGCGGAAACCGAGCCGGCCGCCATATTCGAACCAGCCCTGATTGCCCATGGTCGGAACCACCGTGCCGTCGCCAGTCACGGTGGCGACGATGCCGCTGTGGCCGGCGAACGACTGCACCCAGCCGCCATTGATGTTGGCCTCGACGTTGCCGCCGAAGAGATGCGTCCACTGCCCGCCGATCTTGACCAGACTGGTGCGGTCGGTGCCGGTCGCGATGCTGGCATCGAACGGATTGAACGCCACCACGCTGTCGGCATAGCCGGAGACGCGCTGCCAGAGTTGCCAGATCTCGATCGAGGCGGCGACCTCGTCGCGCGGCGACACACGGCTCATCCAGCCGGCGCGGCCGTAGACGGCGTAATTCGCGGCGTTGGTCGAGCTCGTGACGCTCACCGGGCCGAGGCTGGTGTTGTAGCTGCGGGTGTAGCGGGCCTTCTCCCACGGCGTCAGGATCGTGCCGATGTCGAAGAACGGGCGCGACGAGCCCCAGTCGGTGAAGTTGTAGCGCAGCGCGAACGCGCCGATCGGCGCGCTGGTGATGTTGTAGCCGCCCTCGCTGTACTGCGTGTAGGCGATGCCGGCGAGCAGCGACAGATTTTTGGTGAGCTCCTTGCGGCCATGGATGCCGGCCGAGAACGAGCCGGCCGAGCCGAATGCGCTGATGCAGTCGCTGCAATTGACCTGCTCGTTGACGCCGAGCAGCACCGTGCCGAGCACCCGGTTGGTGATCATCTGGTTGAAGCGCTGGTCGGCGAGGCCGCCGATCGAGCTGCCGCTGGAATCGGCGCCGGTCGGCGTCGGGCTCGGGGTCGGCGAGGGGGATGGCGATGGACTGGGGCTCGGCGTCGGTGACTGGGCGCATGCTGGTGCAACGGCCATCGTGAGCGTGATGGCGCAGATCGCAGCGAGCAGAGCAGCACGAAGCAAGTGTCGGACGCGGACTATCGCCATCATCACCGTCCGCACAGCATGCCGTCGTCGTGGACGGCGGGCGTGATGGTTGGCGAGGCGTCGGCATATTGGTTGACCGCGCACAGCCCGGCGTTCGCGGCGCAGGTTGCGGCGAAGGTCCAGGGCGGCGTATTGGCCTTGGTGATGCTGACCTTGCCGCCGGTGGACGTGATGATCGCGGTGTCGCCGGGCTGGGTGAGCTGCACGCACTGGAAGTTCAGCGTGCAGACGCTGGCGGCGCCATCCTGCAGCACGACGACGGAGCGCCCGCGCTGGGACAGGATGTCGAGCGTGGTGCCGCGCACGCCGATGGTCGCGAGCGGCGTCGTGATCTTGTAGGCGGTCTTTTCCGAATGTCCCGTAACGAACCGGAATGTGCCCGTCGTCATGCGGATCGCGACGTCGCGATAGCTGTGCTCGTCGTTGAAAACGGTGCGGTCGAGCTTGAGCGTGGCGCCAGGCCCGAGCGACAGATTGGTGCTGTCGGCCATGACGAAGCGCGCGGCGCTTTCGGCGCCGGTGCGCACGGTCTCGTCGCGCAGCATGCTGTCGCCGACATTGATAGGCGTGGTGGTCGCGGCCACGCGCACCACCTCGTTCTGGATCACGACGGCTTCACCGACGCGCGTCTGCGCCTGCGCGCAAGGCGCTGCGCACAAGGCGACCGACGACAGCATGGAGAAAAGCCAGAAACGCAAATTCATTTCGCAACCGATCGATGTGTCCCTGATCGTACCGGATCGCGCGCGCTTCTGATGTGGCGAAATTATCACAAGCGGCGCGAGACGTGCGTTATGCTTAGTGACAGTTGCGGCGGAATGCGTTCAATGAAAAGAGCCAGACTTGTTTTTCTCCGCGGTGAAGCAGATTTGCCACGCAAAACGTCCCTACAGCAGCCGCTTGAATTGCCTGCGGTTCCGAAAGTGTCGCGGAGCGCAGTGATCGCTGTCGTGATTTTCCTGGTTGCGCATCTTGCGCTGCTGATCGGTCTCGCGACGCCCGAGAAGTTCGTCTTCGACGAGGTGCATTACGTGCCCGCCGCGCGGCAGACGCTGGCGCCGGCGATGTCGCAACCGATGCTCAATCCGATGCATCCGCCGCTCGCCAAGGAATTGATCGCGGTATCGATCGCGGCCTTTGGCGATAACGCGTTCGGCTGGCGCTATCCGGCGACATTGTTCGGCGCGCTCGCCATCGTCGCGATTTATCTGTGCGGCCTTGCGTTGTTCTCCGCGCAAGGGCCCGCGATCGCCGCCGCACTGATCGCGGCGGTCGACCAGATGCTCTACGTGCAGGCACGCATCGCGATGCTCGACATTTTTGCGCTGGGCCTCGGCCTGCTTGCGATTGCCGCCTTCATGCACGGTTTTCGCAAGCACCGCCCGCATGCGTTATTCGCGCTGGCGGGCAGCCTGTTCGGCTGTGCCGCGGCCTGCAAATGGAGCGGCTTGTTTCCGCTTGGAATCTGCATCGTCATCGTCGCGGCGATCCGCCTGTTGCAGGGCTGGCGCACGTCGTTTGCGGATGCGAGGCCGGGCGATTGGTATCGGCCGGATCTCTGGCCCGATTTTCGGGCGCCCCATGTCGTGCTCTGCTTCGCCGTCCTGCCGGCGATGACATATCTTGCCGCCTTCGTGCCGCTCTACGGCGTGTCGCTGCCGGACCTGATCGAGGCGCAGCGACGCATCTTCGCCGACAACACCACCACCGCGATCGCCGGCCACACCTATATGAGCGCGTGGCCATCCTGGCCGTTGCTCGCGCGCCCGGTGTGGTTCCTGTTCGACAAGATTGCGGAGGACAATGTCTCGGCGATCGTCTTGCTCGGCAATCCCCTGGTACTGTGGGCGGCGCTGCCCGCGCTCGTTCTCGTGCTGCGCGATTTCGTCGTGACCCGCCGCTGGGACGCGTTCCTGATCGCGGCGTTCTATTTCGGTTCCTGGCTCGCCTGGGCGTTGCTGCCGCGCGCGCTCAGCTTCATCTACTACTATCTGCCCGCTGCGACACTGGCGTCGCTCGCGCTCGTCTACGTGCTGCGAAGAGACGGTCTGCCGCGCTGGCTGCTGTGGGTCTACGTCGGCATCGCCGCGATCGGCTTTGCGGTCATGCTGCCGATCTCGGCGGCCTTTATCGGCACGTCGATGCAGATGTTCAATCGGCTGATGCTGTTCCAGAGCTGGATATGAGTTCGCCGCCTGCCACGGTCATGGCAGGCGGCGTGTTTCGTGGGCCGATCGCTCGTGGATCACTTCGACGCGGTCTTGGTGTCCATGTTCACGACCTGGACGCGGCGATTGATCGGATCGGCGCCGTTCGCGGTGTCCTTCAGCTTGGTCTTGCCGTAGCCGACGGTGACGAGATCGGTGCCGGTGAGGCCGTAGTTCTGGACCAGGTACTTCTTGATGGTGTCGGCGCGACGTTCCGAGAGGCCCTGATTATACTCTTCGGTGCCGACTGCATCGGTGTGGCCGGCGACCACGAAGGTCGAGCCCTTGAGCGACGGGTCGGACAGCGCCTTTCCGAGCGCCTGCACCGACGAAACCGAGGTCTTGGCGATGTCAGCCGAGTTGTAGTCGAACTGGATTTCCAGATCGATCTTCGGCTTGGTCGCCGCAAGCTCGGCGATCTGCTCGCGCTCGCCCATCGAGAGCGATCGGGTCGATCGGTTGCGCACGGTGTTCAGGAACGTCGATTCCTTTGCCTGCACCGCCGCATCGGCCTGCGGACCGGCGGACAGGCCGCGGGTCGCCGGTTTCGGCTTCAGCGCATCCAGGATCTGGTTCGTGGAGACGTTGTTGTCGCCGGCCAGGGCCAAGCCCGCCGTCATCGACAGCACTGCCGAGAGGGTAATCGCCTTCAGTCCAAAAAACTTAATAAAACGGGTCATTGTCGTATCCTCGCTGTTACGCCTGATGTCGATTTGATGCTGCGAGCATAGGGCAGGTTCAAATGGCCTGGTGTGATCCTTGTCACGGTGGAAAACGAAGGCGTCCGGGGCCATCCTGGTGCATTTGGTGGGTTTCGGGTTCATGACGGGCCATTCTGCGGGGCGCTGCAAGGGTGAACGCGATCGCGCCGGGAATCGCGCCAAGAGAAGTTCGTCGTATCCATGCCGGCGCGGGTTCGAGCCGCTTCAGGGCTGGCGTGATCGAGATCACTGAGGATCGCGGCGCGTGGTGCCGCCCGGACTGCCAAGCC
The DNA here is from genome assembly GCF_024519875.1 of Bradyrhizobium sp. Bra64. Lineage (NCBI taxonomy): Bacteria > Pseudomonadati > Pseudomonadota > Alphaproteobacteria > Hyphomicrobiales > Nitrobacteraceae > Bradyrhizobium > Bradyrhizobium sp. Bra64. Next base: position 38,785 of record NZ_JALJRD010000009.1, read on the forward strand.
CGGTTCACATGCGGAAACCCGTGCTCACCGATCGTCGCAAAGCCGTCGCGTCATGGCCTGTCTGCGAACAATTTTTCGGCCAGATGCACGCCTAGCAGGTCGCTGTATCGGACAAGCGCAAATGAGGGGAGCCGAGTTCCATCCAGTGCCGAGGCCAGGTGATTACCAGTTCTACCGCAGCGGCCCGCCGGATCGGACAGTGTTCCTGAGCTCAATGCCCATCTATATCGGCGCAGCCATGATCGCGGTGGCGATCCTGCTGTCGACCCTGGTCACGGGGCTGACCTCCCGCTATGTCGGCCTTGAAGGGCCGACCGAGGAGAACATGTGGCTGGTCGACCGCCTGACCGGCAACGTCTTTCGCTGCCAGGCAGAGGGGCGGGGCAGGGCCTCGTGCGAACCGGACGTCGCGACAGGCAGCGTCGGCGACCGGTCCCAGGCGCCGAAGGATGGTCGCTGACATCCTCCGCCTTCGCACCGCAGCAAGAAAATCATCTTCTCCACGAAACGTCTCCGCCGGGGAATACGTAATTGCGAGGCCGGCATGACGCCGGTTTCGTCTTACGGAGGAGACTTTTCCATGAAGATCTTGCTCACGGCCGCAGCCTTTGTCGCGTTCACCCTTTCACTGTCCCCCGCATCCGCCGCGATGATGGCGTGCACCAAGGACAACATGATGAAGTCCGCCGCCATGATGGGTGGCACCCCCGACACGCCGGCCAAGATGGCGGCGAACAAGGAAATGGCCATGGCCAACATGGACATGAGCAATGGCAAGATGAAGGGCGCCTGCATGCACTACATGAAGTCGCAGAAGGCGATGATGATGAAGTAGGCGCGAAGCGCGCACCATCCGGCCGCGCTGTCAGCAGACGGCAGCGCGGTTTTTCCTGGGGCGCCGCTGCGGCGTCTGCTTTTCCCGGGCGCGAATCCCGCTACATTGCTCCTTGCAATGTCACGCGCGCCCAAACCGCTCCCGCTCACCACGACACAGGCCCGGCAGATCTGGCTGCACGCCCAGCGGCTGGATGAGCGCGCGCCGTTCGGCGAAGGGGCGCGCGCGGTCGCGGATGCGGTCGCCCATCTCGGCTATGTGCAGATCGACACCATCAATGTCATCGAGCGCAGCCACCACCACATTCTGTTCAGCCGCATCCCGTCCTACCGCCGTGCCGATTTGCGCCACGCCCAGAGCGTCGACAGAAGCGTCTTTGAATATTGGACCCATGCGCTGTCCTACGTGCCGGCCGGCGATTTCCGCTTCTTCCTGCCGGCGATGCGCGAGCACCGCCGCGAAGGGCACAAATGGTTCGCCTCGGTGAAGCCGGCCGACATGCGCAAGGTGATGCGGCTGGTGCGCGCCGGCCCGCTGACGATCCGCGACATCGAGGACGACGTGCTCACCGAGAAGGAGCATCTCTGGCAGAGCCGAAAGCCCTCGAAGCGCGCATTGCAGCTCGCCTTCTACACCGGTGCCGTGACCATCAGCGAGCGCCAGGGCATGCTCAAGACCTATGAGCTGATGACGCGACATTTCGGCTGGGACGAGCTGCCGAAGCCGGCCTCGACCAGGGACATTACGGCCTATCTGCTCGACCGCGCGCTACGTTCGCAGGGCGTGGTGAGCCTCGATTCGGTCTGCCATCTCGACGCGCCGCGCAAGAAGGCGGTGGCCGGCCTGATCGCCGCGCGCGTCCGCCGCGGCGAGCTCGTGCCTGTCGCCATCGACGGCGCCGGCAAGCAGGAGCATTGGGCACAGCCGGCCGCGCTGGAGCCGGGCGAGCGCGCGTCGCCCGATCTCGTCCACATCCTGTCGCCGTTCGATCCGCTGATCATCCAGCGCAAGCGCACCAACCTCATTTTCGGCTACAATCATTTGTTCGAGGCCTATGTGCCGAAAGCCAAGCGCAAGCTCGGCTATTTCGCGCTCCCCGTGCTGGTCGGCGACGAGATCGTCGCCGCGCTGGACCTCAAGACCGACCGGCAGGCGAAAAAGCTATTGATGCAGAAATGGACCTGGGTCGGGCAGGGCAAGAAGACCGCGGGGCGCAAGGAGCTCAAGCGCGGGATCGAGGAAGAGCTCGACCGCTTCGAACGGTTTCAGCTGGGGGAGTGAAGGCGGGCCGCCAAGGAAATTCGACCACGACCGCGATCGCCGCGGCGATGGCTGCGACCTGCGCCCGTGACATCCGCGGCAGTAAAACCACGACCAGCAGAAACATCATGGTCGCCCACAGCAGCGAGCCGCCGTACTTCACCACGAAAGGCCGAGCGGAAAGCACCAGCGCAACGACAATCCGCGGGCGATCACGACCAGCGCCAGAGTGGCGCGGATGAGCGATGTCCGAAGAGGCGCAATCGCTTTGACCGGTTGCGCCTCGTGCATTGCTTGCTCCATTGACTCTTTCGCGGTGATGCTCAAAACCCCGGATCAGCCCATAAAAGCAACAACCCTGGGGGAAGCCATGAGCCAGACCACGACCTATGCCGGTTCCGCCGGCGCAGCCAAGTCGGAAGTCGAGACCTCGACCATTCGCGCCATCTCCTGGCGCCTGATTCCGTTTCTGGTGCTGGCCTACTTCTTCTCCTATCTCGACCGCGTCAATCTCGGCTTCGCCGCGCTGACCATGAATGCCGAGCTGAAGTTCACGCCGCTGATCTTCTCCTGGGGCGCCGGCATCTTCTTCATCGGCTATTTCATCTTCGAGGTGCCGAGCAATCTGGCGCTGGAGAAGTTCGGCGCCAGCCGCTGGATCGCCCGCATCATGGTGACCTGGGGCATCATCTCGGCGCTGATGGCGATGGTGAGCGGCGTCACGAGCTTCTACGTCCTGCGCTTCCTGCTCGGCGTCGCCGAAGCCGGCTTTTTCCCCGGCATCATCCTCTATCTGACCTATTGGTATCCGGCCGAATATCGCGCCCGCTTCCTTGCGGCCTTCGCCATCGCCGTACCGGTCTCCACCGTGATCGGCGCGCCGGTCTCGGGCCTGCTGCTCGGGCTCGACGGCGCGATGGGCCTGAAGGGCTGGCAGTGGCTCTTCATCATCGAGGGCATTCCCTCGTTGCTGCTCGGCATCGTCACCTGGTTCTATCTCACCGACAGGCCCGAGAAGGCGGACTGGCTCTCGGCCGAGCAGAAGGGGTGGCTCAAGACGAAGCTCGATTCCGAGATCGCGGCCAAGCAGGCGGTGAAGCATTTGTCGCTCGGCGAGGCACTCTCCTCACCGAAGGTGATCATGTTGAGCCTGGTCTATTTCGGCTTCGTCGGCGCGCTCTACGGCATGCAGTTCTGGCTGCCGCAGATCGTCAAGGCGTTCGGCCTCACCAACGCCCAGACCGGGTTCGTCACAGCGATCCCGTATCTGTTCGGCACCATTGCGATGATCCTGTGGGCGCGGCATTCCGATGCCACGCGCGAGCGCGTGATGCATGTCGGTGCGCCGCTGCTGCTCACCGCCGTCGCGCTCGGCGTCTCCAGCTACCTCACCGATCCCACCATGACGATGATCGTGCTCACGGTCGCCGCGATCGGCGTGTTCTGCTGCTTCGGTGTGTTCTGGACCCTGCCGACCGCGTGGCTCTCCGGGACGGCCGCCGCCGGCGCCATCGCCCTGATCAACTCGATCGGCAACCTCGCCGGCTTCGGTGGGCCCTATCTGATCGGCTGGGTCAAGGAAGCCACCGGCCAGACCTCGACCGGACTCTTGGTGCTTGCGGTGCTGCCCCTGATCGCCGGCATCCTGGTCTTCATCGGCGGCCACGACAGCAAGCACGAGTTCGCCGGACAGGGGCGGTAACCATTTCGCCTGCGTAGCACGGATGGAGCGAAGCGAAATCCGGCATCCCTCGAGCTTCAGCAGCAGCACAAGGCTCCCTAATCCTTACCACCCCTTAACGATCACAGATTCCTGATGACTGACGATTATTGACTTTCATCAGTGATTAGTCGACATTCCTCTCATTGCAGCCGCAGGAGTGTCCTCCGATGTTCGTTCGGTCAGTTTTGTCCAGCTATTCCAAGCTCTTGGCCGGTGTGTCGCTGGCGCTGATGGCTGCCGCCCTCACCGGGTGCAATGACACCGTCGCTGAGAAGGCCGAGCCTCCGCGGCCGGTTCTCGTCGCAACCGCCCATTACGATGCCGAAACGCCGGAGCGGAGCTTCGTCGGCACCATCAGGCCGCGGATCGAGAGCGATCTCGGCTTCCGGGTCGCCGGCAAGGTTGCAAAGCGTCTGGTCGAGGTCGGCCAGACCGTCGAGATCGGCCAGCCGCTCGCCACCCTCGACGAGGTCGACCTGAAGCTCCAGGCCGAACAGGCCGTCGCCGAGCAGACCGCCGCGACCGGCGTGCTGGCTCAGGCCGCCGCCGCCGAGCAGCGCGCCAAAGACCTGAAGGCCAAGGGCTGGACCACCGACGCACAGCTGGATACGAGCCGCGCCGCCGCCGACGAGGCCCGTGCGCGCCTGAACCGGGCCGAGCGCTCGGTCGAGCTGACCAAGAATTCCCTTTCCTACGCGACGCTCAACGCCGACGCCCGTGGCGTCGTCACCGCAACGCTGATCGAGCCCGGCCAGGTGGTTGCCGCAGGCCAGACCTCGATCCGTGTCGCCCGCTTTGCCGAGAAGGAAGCGGTCGTCGCGATCCCTGAGACGCTGGTCGGACGTGCCAAGTCGGGCGCCGCCAGCGTCACTCTTTGGTCGGAGCCGGGCAAGAAATATACCGCCAAGCTGCGCGAGATCGCGCCCACCGCGGATTCCGCCACGCGCACCTATCTCGCGAAATTCTCGCTGCCCGAGGCCGACGACAAGGTGTCGCTCGGCATGACCGCGACGCTGACGCTGACGGATGCCGCCACCGAGCGCGTCGCGCGGCTGCCGCTGTCGGCGCTGTTCAACGAAGGCGGCAAGCCGTCCTTCTACGTCGTCGACGACAACGGCGCGGTCACGTTGCAGCCGGTCGTGGTGAAGTCCTACGAGAGCAACGACGTCGTCATCACCGGCGGTGTCGAAGAGGGCGCCAGGATCGTCGCCCTCGGCGTGCAGAAGCTCGATCCGAGCCAGAAGGTGCGGATCGTGTCGTCACTGTCCTTTTAAGTCTCGTTTACGAGTTACGTCGTGTGAGGTGAGTTTCGGCCCAAGCGCAAATGCTGGGGCTGAAGCGGCGAAGCGATCCAGAACCTGCCCAGCCCCCTGGATTGCTTCGCTGCCTCGCGATGACGGGTTGAACAGAGTGGCTGCCGTTTTTTTGCAACCGGATCATCCTTGGAGAGTGCGATGAAGCGCTTCAACCTTTCGGCCTGGGCCGTCAGCCATCCGACGCTGGTCCTGTTCCTCATGATCATGCTCGGCGTCGCCGGCTTCTTCTCCTATCAGAAGCTCGGGCGAGCCGAGGATCCGTTCTTCACGGTGAAAGTGGTCAACGTCTCCGTGATCTGGCCGGGCGCGACCGCCCAGGAAATGCAGGCGCAGGTCGCCGATCCCATCGAGAAGAAGATCCAGGAGCTGCCGTACTTCGAGAAGGTGCAGACCTATTCCAAGCCCGGCTTCACCGCGCTCCAGGTCACCTTCCGCGATTCGACGCCGCCGAAGGAGGTGCCCTATCTCTTCTATCTCCTGCGCAAGAAGCTGGTCGACGTGCAGGGCCAGTTGCCATCAGGGATTCTCGGACCGGTCGTCAACGACGAGTTCTCCGACGTCGATTCCATCCTCTACATGATGACCGGCGACGGCGCCGACTATGCCCAGCTCAAGAAGGTCTCCGAAGGCTTCCGTCAGCGCCTGCTGAAGGTGCCCGGCGTGACCAAGGTCGACGTCTACGGCAACCAGGATGAACGCATCTTCGTCGAATTCTCCCACGCCAAGCTCGCCACCCTCGGCATCACGCCGCAGGCGCTGTTCGATTCGCTCGCCAAGCAGAACAACGTGACGCCGGCCGGCACGGTCGAGACCTCGTCGCAGCGTGTGCCGTTGCGCGTCACCGGCGCGCTCGACGGCGCCAAGGCCGTGGCCGAGACCCCGGTCGAGAGCAACGGCCGCGTGTTCCGCCTCGGCGATATCGCCACTGTCACCCACGGCTATGTCGATCCGCCGAGCTTCGTCGTGCGGCAGGAAGGCAAGGCCGCGATCGGCATCGGCGTCGTCACCGCCAAGGGCGCCAACATCCTCGATCTCGGCAAGGAGGTCGAGAAGGCGACGGCTGAATTCATGAAGGCGGTGCCGCAGGGCATCGACGTCAAGCTGATCGCCGACCAGCCCAAGGTGGTCGAGCACGCCGTCGGCGAGTTCGTGCACTCCTTCATGGAAGCCCTCGTCATCGTGCTGTTCGTGTCGTTCCTGGCGCTCGGCTGGCGTACCGGCATCGTCGTCGCGCTCTCGGTGCCGCTGGTGCTCGGCATCGTCTTCGTCGTCATGAACACGATGTCGCTCGACCTGCATCGCATCACGCTGGGTGCGCTGATCATCGCGCTCGGCCTGCTGGTGGATGACGCCATCATCGCGGTCGAGATGATGGTGGTGAAGATGGAGCAGGGCTGGGACCGCATGCGCGCGGCGTCCTTTGCCTGGGAATCAACCGCGTTTCCGATGCTCACGGGGACGCTGGTCACGGCCGCTGGCTTCCTCCCCATCGGCTTTGCCAATTCCGCGGTCGGCGAGTATGCCGGCAGCATCTTCTGGATCGTGGCGATCGCGCTGGTCGCGTCCTGGTTCGTGGCGGTGATCTTCACGCCCTATATCGGCGTCATGCTGCTGCCCAACATCAAGGTGCACCACAATCACGATCCGCACGCGGTCTACGAGACCCGCATGTACCGGGGCCTGCGCGCCATCGTGCAATGGTGCGTCAATCACCGCATCACCGTGGTGGCCGCGACCGTCGGCGTCTTCGTCGCCTCCATCGTCGGCTTCGGCCACGTCCAGCAGCAGTTCTTCCCGCTGTCGGAGCGGCCCGAGCTGTTCCTCCAGCTGCGCCTGCCTGAAGGCACCGCCTTCAACGTCACGGAAAAGGCGGTGAAGGAGGCCGAGACGCTGCTCAAGGACGACAAGGACATCGAGACCTACACGGCCTATGTCGGGCAGGGCTCGCCGCGGTTCTGGCTCGGCCTCAATCCGCAGCTTCCGAACGAGGCTTTTGCCGAAATCGTCATCGTCGCAAAGGGCGTCGAAGCGCGCGAGCGCATCAAGGCCAAGCTTGAAGGCGCCGTTGCCGATGGCGCACTCAACGAGGCCCGCGTGCGCGTCGACCGCTTCAATTTTGGCCCGCCCGTCGGCTTCCCCGTGCAGTTCCGGGTGATCGGCCCCGACGCCAACAAGGTGCGCGAGATCGCCTACCAGGTCCGCGACGTCATGCGCCAGAACAAGAGCGTCAAGGACGTCCAGCTCGACTGGAACGAGCAATCGCCTTACCTCAAGCTCGTCGTCGACCAGGATCGTGCCCGCGCCATGGGCCTGACGCCGCAGGACGTCTCGCAGGCGCTGTCGATGCTGATCTCGGGTTCGCAGGTCACGACCGTGCGCGACGGGATCGAGAAGGTCGGCGTCGTCGCGCGGGCCGTCCCGTCCGAACGTCTCGACCTCGGCGCAGTCGGCGATCTCACCATCACCTCGCGGGGCGGCGTTGCCGTGCCGCTCCAGCAGATCGCCAAGATCGAATACTCCCATGAGGAGCCGATCATGTGGCGGCGTAACCGCGACATGGCGATCACCGTTCGCTCCGACGTCGTCGACGGCGTGCAGGCGCCTGATGTCACCGGCCAGATCGTGCCCAAGCTGAAGGCGATCCAGGATCACCTCGAGCCGGCCTACCGGATCGAGGCGGGCGGCGCGTTCGAGGAATCGGCCAAGGGCAACGCCTCGATCTTCATCCTCTTTCCGCTGATGGTCATGGTGATGCTGACGCTGCTGATGTTCCAGCTCCAGAGCTTCTCGCGCCTGATCCTGGTGTTCCTGACCGCGCCGCTCGGCATCGTCGGCGCCTCGCTCGGGCTAAACGTCGCCAATGCCCCGTTCGGCTTCGTGGCGCTGCTCGGCCTGATCGCGCTCGCCGGCATGATCATGCGCAATACCGTGATCCTGGTGGACCAGATCGAGACCGACGTCTCGCACGGCCTCACCCGCCGCGAGGCGATCGTGGAGGCGACCGTCCGCCGTGCTCGTCCGGTGGTGCTGACGGCGCTTGCGGCGATCCTCGCGATGATCCCGCTGTCGCGCTCGGCGTTCTGGGGGCCGATGGCGATCACCATCATGGGCGGCCTGTTCGTTGCGACCTTCCTGACGCTCCTGTACCTGCCGGGCCTTTACGCCCTGTGGTTCCGCAAGAGCCTGGATGAAGCTGGTTCTGCCGAGCCGCCTGCCGCGCTGCAGCATGGCAGCGATGAGCATCCCGCAATTCCGCTTGCTGAGGCAGCTGAATAAGTGAGAAGTAGTGCTGATTGACGAGTCCTGACAAATGACACTGGTTGCGGAACATATCGAAGGCGACACCCGGGATCGTATCCTCGAGGTGGCAGAGCGGCTGTTTCGCCAGATCGGCTACCAGAAGACCACGGTCGGCGACATCGCCAAAGAACTGCGGATGAGCCCCGCCAACGTCTATCGCTTCTTCGAATCGAAGAAGGCGATTCATCAAGCGGTGGCCCGTTCGCTGATGGGCGAGGTCGAGCTCGATGCGCAGCGGATCGTGGCGAGGTCCGGGCCGGTGCTGGAGCGCTTCCGCGAACTGCTGACCACCGTTCATCGCATGAACACCGAGCGCTATGTCGGCGACAACAAGCTGCATGAGATGGTCGAGATCGCCATGCAGGAGGACTGGGACGTCTGTGTGGCCCATATGGAATGTATCGCCGGAATGATCGGCCAGATGATCGCGCAAGGCGTGGCCTCCGGCGAGTTCGAGGTGCCCGACCTGCAACTGTCCGCGCTGTGCGCCAGCACCGCGATGATGCGCTTCTTCCACCCCCAGATGATCGCCCAGTGCGCCACCAAGCCGGGCCCGACCATTGACCAGATGATCGATTTCGTCATCGCGGGTCTGTCGCCGCGCCGCTGACGGGCGCTGGATTTTCCCCTATAAGCAGGCCGACGGCCCCGGAATGACGGGCTGGTGGCGGGCCAGGACGGATCAACAAGCTCCGTCATTGCGGGCGCTGCGCTCTCAATGACGAGAAGGAAACAGCGCGTGACCGACAAAGACCTCTATTTTTACGAGCCCGCCAAGGGCCACGGCCTCAAGCACGATCCCTTCAACGCCATCATCGCGCCGCGTCCGATCGGCTGGATCTCCTCCCGGGACAGCAAGGGCCACGTCAATCTGGCGCCCTACAGCTTCTTCAACGCCTTCGCTTACGTGCCGCCGATCATCGGCTTCTCCTCCACCAACTGGAAGGACTCGGTCGAGAACATCCAGCAGACCGGCGAGTTCGTCTGGAATCTTGCGACGATGGATCTCGCCAGGCACATGAACGCCACTGCGGCCCACGTCGGGCCCGAGGTCGACGAGTTCGAGATCGCGGGCCTGACCGCCGTGCCCGGCAGGCTCGTCAACGTGCCGCGGGTCGGCGAGAGCCCCGTCGCCTTCGAGTGCAAGGTGTCCGACATCGTCCGGCTCAAGGGCGCCGACGGCAGGGAAGCCGATGCCTGGCTGACGCTCGGCGAGGTCGTCGCCGTCCACATCGACAAGGCCATGATCAAGGACGGCGTCTACCAGACCGCCGCCGCCCGCCCGATCGTCCGGGCCGGCCGCCGCGGCGATTATTTCGAGATCAAGCCGGAAAACATGTTCGAGATGGTCCGGCCGGATTAAGGCCGCGCCACCGCTCTCTCCACACGTCATTCCGGGGCGACGCGTAGCGTCGAGCCCGGAATCCATAACCACGATCGTGAGTATGGATTCCGGGCTCGCGCCTGACGGCGCGCCCCGGAATGACGATGTGGAGCCATCTCCTCCATTCCCCCTCCCGGAACTGCCACCACGCCCCGGCCGTTATGGCCCCTGGGCGGCCGCCCGGCCGCGTCAATTTTGCGGGTGAAGTGTTCACCCCCGCCGGCCACTTTCAGCTAAAATGCCCGAAACCGCGCCGATGCATGAGGTCCGCCATGAGCTTCCGCCGCGACACCATCACAAAGCCGATCTTCTCCTGGGCGCGCGGCGTGCTGCCGGCGATGTCGGATACCGAGCGCGAGGCACTGGAGGCCGGTGACGTCTGGTGGGACGCCGACCTCTTCACCGGCAATCCCGACTGGTCGAAGCTGCTGAAGGTCCCGCAGGCAACGCTGACGGACGAGGAGCGGGCTTTCCTGAACGGCCCCGTCGACGAGCTCTGCGCCATGCTCGACGAGTGGAAGATCTTTTGGGAATGGCGAGACCTGCCGCCCGATGTCTGGCACTTCGTCAAGCGCGAAAAGTTCTTCGGCATGATCATTCCGAAGGAGTACGGCGGCCTCGGCTTCTCGCCCTATGCGCATTCGGAAGTGGTGCGCAAAATCTCGACCCGCTCGATCGCCGCGGCCGTCACCGTGATGGTGCCGAACTCGCTCGGGCCCGGCGAACTCCTGATGCGCTTCGGCACCAAGGAGCAGCAGGAACGCTGGCTGCCGCGGCTGGCCGACGGCCGCGACATTCCCTGCTTCGGCCTCACCAGCCCCGAGGCCGGCTCCGACGCCGCCTCGATGATCGACACCGGCATCATCTGCAAGGGCACCTTCGAAGGCCGCGAGGTGCTGGGTCTCAAGCTCAACTGGCACAAGCGCTACATCACGCTCGGTCCCGTCGCGACGCTACTCGGCCTTGCCTTCAAGGCCTATGATCCCGATCATCTGGTCGGAAGCCAGCGCGAGCTCGGCATCAGCGTGGCGCTGATCCCGACCAACCTGCCCGGCGTCGAGATCGGCAAACGCCACCTGCCGTCGATGCAGGTCTTCCAGAACGGCCCGAACTGGGGCCGCGACGTCTTCATTCCACTCGATTACGTCATCGGCGGCCAAGAGCGCCTCGGTCAGGGCTGGAAGATGCTGATGACGGCGCTCGCCGCCGGCCGCGGCATCTCGCTGCCGTCGCTGTCCGCCGCCGGTGCCGCCTACGCCGCCCGCACCACCGGCGCCTATGCCCGCATCCGCGAGCAGTTCGGTATCTCGATCTCCAAATTCGAAGGCGTCGAGGAGCCGCTCGCGCGCATCGTCGCGACCGCCTATCAGCTCGACGCGGCGCGCCGGCTGACCTGCGCGGCGCTCAATGCCGGCGTCCATCCCGCCGTCATCTCCGGCATCATGAAGCTGCATGCGACCGAGCGGATGCGGACGGCGGTCGACGACGCCATGGACATCCATGGCGGCAAGGCCGTGATTGACGGTCCGCAAAACTATCTCGGCAATCTGCACCGCGCCGTGCCGGTCGGCATCACCGTGGAAGGCGCCAACATCCTCACCCGCAACCTCATCGTGTTCGGGCAGGGTGCCATCCGCGCGCATCCTTATCTCCTCGAAGAGATGAACGCGCTCGCCGACACCGACCACGAGCGCGGGCTCGCCGCCTTCGACAAGGCGTTCTGGAAACATGTCAGCCATAGTTTTCAGACGCTGCTCCGCGCCTTCGGCCGGAGCTGGACGTTTGGCGCGTTTGCGCTGGCGCCGGATGCCGGCGACGCGACGCCGTTCTATCGCCAGCTCGCGCGCTATTCGGCGGCATTTGCGCTCTGTGCCGACATGGCATTGCTCACGCTCGGCGGCGCACTGAAGCGCAAGGAGATGCTCTCGGCGCGCTTCGGCGACATTCTCTCCGAGCTCTATCTGCTCTCCGCCGCGCTAAAGCGCTGGCAGGACGAAGGGCGGCAGAAGGAGGATTTTGCCGCGCTGGAATGGTGCATGGCGACCGGCTTCAAGACCATCGAGAACCGGCTTGCCGAGATTCTCGCCAACCTGCCCAACCGCTTTGTCGCGATCTTCCTCAAGCTCGTGGTTCAGCCGTTCGGCGCCCGCGTGCTCGGCCCCTCCGACCGCGTCGTGCACCAATGTGCAGGCATCGTGCTAGAGCCTTCGGCTGCGCGCGAGCGCCTTACGCCGGATCTGGCCCATGTCGATGACGACGGCGGCTTTGCCCGGCTCGAGCGCGCGTTCAAGCTGGCTGTCGGAACCGATGCGATCGCCAAACGCATGCGCGCGGCGCATTTGAGCGATTGGAAGGAGGCGGTCGCCAAGGGCGTGATCACGCAGGCCGAAGGCGAGCAGCTTGCAGCGGCCCGCGAAGCCGTCGCAAAAGTGATCGAGGTCGACGATTTTGCGCCGGAGGCGCTGTCGCCGATTTACAAGAAAACCGGCGACGTGCATCAGTTCTTCCAGGAACTCGGTGAGCAGAGGGCGGCGAGCTGATGGCACGACCGGTTTTCATCGTCGACGGCAGCCGGACGCCGTTTCTGAAGGCGCGTTCGGGGCCGGGACCGTTCACGCCGGTCGATCTGGCCGTGCAATGCGGCCGGCCGTTGCTGGCGCGGCAGCCGTTTTCTCCTGATGATTTCGACCAGGTCATCCTCGGCTGCGTCAACGTGATCGCGGACGAGATGAATCCGGCCCGCGTCGCGGCGCTGCGGCTCGGCATGGGCGAGGACTTGGTCGCCTTCACCGTGCAGATCAATTGCGGCTCCGGCATGCAGTCGATCGACACCGCCTACCGCTACATCCGCGAAGGCCATGCCGACATGATCCTCGCCGGCGGCACCGAGGCGCTCAGCCACGCGCCGCTGGTCTGGCCGAATTCCGGCGTGCGCTGGTTCGCCGGCTTCGCCACGGCCAAGGGCGTGGCCGCGAAGCTTGCCGCGGCCTTCAAGCTGCGCCCACGCTATCTCAAGCCGATCATCGGCCTCGAGCGCGGGCTGACCGATCCCATCACCGAACTGAACATGGGGCAAACCGCAGAGGTCGTCGGCCATCTCTTCGGCATCACCCGCGCGCAGTCCGACGCCTATGCCGCCGAGAGCCATCGCCGGCTCGCGCATGCGCAAGGCGCGGGTTTCCTGAAGGGCGAGGTCGAGACCGCGTTCACCCGCGACGGCAAATTCTTCGACCATGACGATGGTGTGCGTCCGGACTCGACGGCCGAGACGCTCGCAAGACTGCGGCCGGTGTTCGAGCGTCCCTGGGGCCAGGTCACCGCCGGCAACTCCTCGCAAATCACCGACGGCGCCTCCTGGGTGATCCTCGCCTCGGACGCAGCGGTCGCAAAGCACAAGCTGACGCCGAAGGCTGCCATCGTCGACAGCAACTGGGCTGCGCTCGATCCTTCCATCATGGGGCTTGGTCCCGTGATGTCGGCGACGCCGATGCTCCAGCGCAACGGCCTCTCGGTTCAGGACGTCGAGACCTGGGAGCTGAACGAGGCTTTTGCCACGCAAGTGCTCGGCTGCCTCGCCGCCTGGAACGACGACAAATTCTGCCGCGAGATTTTGAAGCTCGACGGCGCCGCCGGCGAGATCGATCGTGACAAGCTCAACGTCGATGGCGGCGCCATCTCGCTCGGCCATCCCGTCGGCACCTCCGGCAACCGTATCGTGCTGCATCTGGTCAATGCGATGAAGCGGCTCGGCACGCGGCGTGGTGTTGCCACCGAATGTATCGGCGGCGGGCTCGGCGGCGCCATGCTGATCGAGGCGGTGTGACCATGGATTCGAAGATCATGACCGCGCTCGGCGACCGCGTGCTGGAGCTCGGGCCGCAGCCGGCGGCAGACGGTGCCTTCAAGCACTTCAAGCTGACGCGCGATGCCGACGGCGTCGCCTGGCTGCTGTTTGACCGCGCCGACGCCAGCGCCAACACGCTCTCCTCCGACGTGATGGAGGAGTTCGACGCCGTGCTTGCGGCCATCGAGACCGAGCGTCCCGCCGGCCTCGTGATCCGCTCGGCAAAACCCTCCGGCTTCATTGCGGGGGCCGACGTCAACGAATTCCGCGGCGCATCCGATCCCGAGATGGTGGAGACGCGCATCCGCGCCGCGCATGCGGTGATCGATCATCTGGAGGCGCTGAAGCTGCCGACGGTCGCGGTGATCCACGGCTTTTGCCTCGGCGGCGGGCTCGAGGTCGCGCTGGCCTGCCAGTCGCGCATCGCCGTCGACGGCGCGCGGTTCGGCTTTCCGGAGGTGATGCTCGGCCTGCATCCCGGCCTCGGCGGCACCGTGCGTTTCACCGCGCTGGTCAATCCGACCCAGTCGATGGCGCTGATGCTGACCGGCCGCACCATCGATGCGCGCCGCGCCAAATCGCTCGGCCTAGTCGATACCGTGACGCAGGAGCGCCACGTCCGAGGCGCGGTGAAGGATGCCCTGTTCGGCCGCCTGAAGCGGGTGCGTCCGGGCTTGCTCACGCGCGCGGCCAATTTCGGACCTGTGCGCGGGCTGCTCGCCAAGCGGATGCGTTCGCAGGCCGCGAAGGCTGCGTCGAGCGAGCACTATCCGGCGCCTTACGCGCTGATCGATCTCTGGGAGACCCATGGCGGCAGCAAGGCCGCGATGCTGAAGGCGGAGCAGGCCTCGTTCGCCAAGCTGATGGTGACGCCGACCGCGCAGAATCTGATCCGCGTCTTCTTCCTGCGCGAACAGATGAAGAAGGCGGCCGGTAGCGGCAACACGATCAGGCATGTCCACGTCATCGGCGCCGGCGCCATGGGCGGCGACATCGCGGCCTGGTGCGCCGGGCAGGGGCTGCGCGTGTCGCTGGCCGACATGAAGGCCGAGCCGATCGCGGGCGCGGTCAAGCGTGCCGCCGAGCTCTATGGCAAGATCATCCGCAGGCCGACCGAGGTGCGCGATGCGCTCGACCGGTTGATGCCGGACATGGACGGAGAGGGCGTCCGCAACGCCGATCTGATCATCGAGGCGGTGCCGGAAAAGCTCGAACTGAAGCAGAAGGTCTATGCCGGCCTCGAACCGCGGATGAAGCCGGGCGCGATCCTTGCGACCAACACCTCGAGCATTCCGCTCCAGGATTTGCGCACGACGCTGGCGCGGCCGGAGCGCCTCGTCGGCCTGCATTTTTTCAACCCGGTGTCGCGGCTGCAGCTGGTCGAGGTCGTCAGCCATGACGGCAACGACGCACAGGTGCTGAAGCAGGCACTCGCCTTCGTCGGCGCGATCGATCGCCTGCCGCTCCCCGTGAAGAGCTCGCCCGGCTTCCTCGTCAACCGCGCGCTGACGCCTTATATGCTGGAAGCGATGGTGATGCTGGACGAGAAGACCGATCAGCGCCTGATCGACGCCGCCGCCGAACAGTTCGGCATGCCTATGGGGCCGATCGAGTTGGCCGACCAGGTCGGGCTCGACATCTGTCTCGACGTCGGCGACATGCTGCGCACCAAATTCGGCGATCTCCTGCCGCCGACCCCATCCTGGCTGCGCGAGAAGGTCGCGAGGGGCGAACTTGGCCGCAAGACCGGTAAGGGTTTTTACGTCTGGAACGACGGCAAGGCGGTGAAGGCGCGGCTGCCCGAGACCGGCCCGCGCGTCACCGACCAGATGATCGACCGCCTGGTGCTGCCGTTGTCCAATGTCTGCGTGGCGGCGCTTCGTGAAGGCATCGTCGACGATGCCGATGCGGTCGACGGTGCCATGATCTTCGGCACCGGCTATGCGCCGTTCCGTGGTGGCCCGCTGAATTATGCGCGCACGCGCGGGGTGGAGAATGTCGTATCCACCATGCGCGCATTGGCCGAGCGATTCGGCGCACGCTTTGCGCCCGATCCGGGCTGGGACAATTTCAATTGAGAGCCATATGACTGAAAGGTCCGACACCGAACCGAGCGGCGATCTCTGTATCCGCACGCTGGCGATGCCCGCCGACACCAACGCCAATGGCGACATCTTTGGCGGCTGGTTGCTCAGCCAGATGGATGTCGGCGGCGGCGTGTTCGCATCGAAGGCCGCGCGATCGCGCACCGTGACGGTGGCGATCGAGGCCATGAATTTCCGCAAGGCCGTCTATGTCGGCGATCTCGTCTCCGTCTACGCCAATCTCGTACGCGTCGGCCGCACCTCGATGACCGTGCATCTCGAAGCCTGGGCGCTGCGGCGCCGGGAGCTTCAGCCGATCCTGGTGACCGACGGCAATTTTACCTATGTCTCGATCGACGACGACGGCCGTCCGCAAGCGATCCGCCGAGACGATCCGCCGATCGCGACGTAACCGCGCGCGGCGCTCTGTCCCATCTCACGGAGATGTGCGGCAACGCCAAACGCGGCGCGACTGAGTCAACGCGTCGCGGCTTCGCCAACAACCAGTCATAAAACGGATGAGGTCTCCGCGTACTCAATTGCACGTCGATTCGGGGTGGAAACCGGCTGATTTGCCTGAGGAACTTTTGGGCAGAGATCCGGTTATTTGCCCGCATTGAGGAATCCACGGGCCATGCCGGACAGCTACATCATCGAAGTCAATTCACAGACCGCGGGTATCGTCGTTCGCGGTCAGGGCGGCTACTGCTTCTTCGCCTCGTCCCACCAGTTCAATCGCCTCGAAGGCCAGCTCTTCCGCAACGCCCGCGAAGCGGAGCGCGCCGCCCGCAAACTGGTTAACGGCGATGTGAGGGAAGCGGCGTAGTTTCGCTGGTCATTCCGGGCCCGCGCCTTTCGGCGCGTCCCGGAACGACACCGTCGATCACAACTTCGTCGCCGACCGCGACAACAGCTTCCAGTCGTCGCCCTGCTTCTGCCAGTTCATCAGGATGTGGAGGTTGGTCGGCACTTTCTTCCCATCGGCCGCCATCTCCTGTTCCGCCACCCAGTGGAAGCGCACGATCGCGGCGGGGCCGACGACCTTGATGGTCGGGTCCTTGTATTCGATCGACAGGAATTTTGACTTGCCGTCGGTGGCGTTGGTGACGAAGGTCGCCTTGTCCTCGACCTTGCCGCTGGAATGGCTATAGCTCACCTCGTCGGCGCAGAGCGCGCCGAGCGCCTTGGGATCGGCCGCGATCTGGGCGAGGCGGAAGGTCTCGACCTTCTTTGCTACGGCTTCCTCGTCCGCCGAGGCCGCCAGCGCCGGTGTCGTGAGCGCAACAGCTGAGGCGGCAAGAGTCGAGACAGCAAGAGTCGAGAGAGCCAGATCGCGTCGGTTGATCGTCATCGTTTCCTCCTTTTTGATCTTGCGCGGAGTGTTGCAGCCGCGCGCGACTTTGTCGAGTGTCGCATCGTCGTCATGCGGATGCGTCATTGCGCGACAGAGGCCGTATTGATACGTCTTCCGCATCGATGCGCGGCGCATTTGGGAAAGTACGGACATGATCAACACGTTGGGCAGAGCGTTGCTGTTCGACATCGACGGCACGCTGGCCAACACCGACCCGCTGCACCTGAAGGCCTTCAATCAGGTGCTCGGTCCTCGCGGCCACGTGTTCGATCACGCGCGCTTCTCCAGGGAGCTGCAAGGCTTTGCCAATGCGGCGATCGGCGAGCGCTTTCTGCCCGACGAACCGGTGGAGCAGCGCGTCTTGATCCTCGCTGAAAAGGAGCAGGTTTTCCGCGAGCTCGTCGCCGGCCAGATCGAGCCGCTGCCGGGCCTGATGGCGCTGCTCGACCGAGCCGATATTGCCGGCATTCCCATGGTTGCCGTGACCAACGCCCCGCGGCTCAATGCGGAGCTGCTGTTGTCCGGCCTCGGCATCGCGCACCGCTTCAAGGCGCTCGTGATCGGCGACGAGCTGCCGCACGGCAAACCGCACCCGCTGCCCTATCAGGAAGGGCTGCGCTTTGTCGGCGCCGGCGCGGTCGCCTCGATCGCTTTTGAGGACTCCCGCACCGGCGTGCAATCGGCCACTGCGGCGGGGATACCGACCATCGGCATCCGGACGAGCCTCGGCCATGGCGACCTTGTCGCCGCCGGCGCGGTCGCGTCCGCGAGTGCCTTCGACGATCCGGATCTGCTGGCGCGCCTCGCCGCCGCGATGGCCTGGTGAGTAGCTTCGTCCGTTAACCGTGATCGGCGCGCGCATTGACCGGATGCGCGAACCGCCGCACCATGCAGCTTCCTGATTTGAGGCCATCGCCGTGACCGGACTGACCCATCGCCAAGCCGAAATCCTCAACATCGCGCGGGCCTCGGGCCGCGTCATGGTCGAGGAGCTGGCGCGCCGGTTCGAGGTTTCGGCGCAGACCATTCGCAAGGATCTCAACGATCTCTGCGAGCGCCGCTCGCTGACCCGTATCCATGGCGGCGCCATCATCGCCTCCGGCGTCGAGAATCTCGCCTATGAGGCGCGCCGCTTCGTCGCCGCCGACGAGAAGAAGGCGATCGGGGCCGCGGCGGCGTCGCTGATCCCGAACGGCTGCTCGCTGTTCATCAACATCGGCACCACGACGGAGGAGGTCGCAAGCGCCTTGACCTCGCACGAGGATCTCCTCGTCATCACCAACAACCTCAATGTCGCGATGCTGCTCTACCGCCATCCCCGCATCGAGGTGGTGGTCGCCGGCGGCACGGTGCGGCGCGCCGACGGCGCCGTGGTCGGCTCGACCGCGACGCAGCTGATCGGCCAGTTCAAGGTCGACTACGCCATCATCGGCGCGTCCGCGATCGACGAGGAGGGCGCGCTGCTCGACTTCGACTATCGCGAGGTGCAGGTGGCGCAGGCCATCATCGCCAACGCCCGCAGCGTCATGCTGGTTGCGGACTCGACGAAGCTTCGGCGCAGCGCGCCGGTGCGCATCGCCCATATCAGCCAGATCCAGACCTTCGTCACCGACCAGGAACTGCCCGAGCGCCTCGCCACCATCTGCCACAGCAAGGGCATCGAGGTGATGGCGGCGATGCCGAAGGCAGCGGGGGATATCGATGAGACTCAGGCCGATGCGCAGGATGCAGCACCCGAATCGGCGCCGGTGGTGCGGCTGAGGTAGGACTATGGGTCGTCCCACGGGTTGAGCAGCGTTACGCCGAATGCCGCAAAATCCTTCACATTGCGCGTGACGAGCGTGATGTTGTTTGCGAGCGCGGTGGCGGCGAAGAAGCCATCCATGACGGACAGCGCGATGCCGCTCCTGCGGCTCTGAGCCATCAGGTCTCCCCAGCGCTCGGCCACCGCGCGGTCGATCGGCAGGATGCGATCGGCAAAGCGCTCCGGCAGATCGAGGGCGAGCCAGGCGGCAAGTGCTGCGCGGCGACGGCCGTCCTCCAGCAACGCGATGCCGCGGCGCAGCTCTGCGATCGAAGCCACGCTGATGAACGCACGGTCCTCATCGATCGTATCGAGCCACGCCAAGACTTTAGGCGACGGCGCTGGCCGCTGAACCTCCGACAATACGTTGGTATCGAGCAGCAGGTTCACGGTATCTCGTCGCGCGGCGCGTCGTGCCCGCGTTCAAGTTCGAGGTCGGCGCCGCGCAGCGGCGAAGCCAGCAGGAATTCGGCGAGCGTGCCTTTGCGGGCGGACTTGCGTGCCCATTCCTCGGCGGAAACGATCACGGCATTGGGCTTGCCGTGACGGGTGATGATCTGGGGCCCGCTTTGGGCACGGTCGATCACCTCGGACAGCCGTGCCTTGGCGTTGGCCAGCGTCCAGGTGTCAGTCGGCGGTGCGTCGGGTGATGTGTTGTGGTCGGTCATGACAGATAGAACCAATATGACTATTATAACTATATTTGCCCTAAATGGCTATTCAAGAGTGATATTGCTTCTCGGATTGCGGTCGGACCCTGCTCATTTTTTGTGCCGAACTGCCCAATAAAAAGTTCCGCTTTCGCTTCCATTCGTCTCTCTTTCATCTTGCTTTCGTTTTGCGGTGTGATCTAATCAAAAACGAAAGTATCCACTCGACGGAACGAGTGGTCGCCGGGGGATGCGTCTGTTGGAGCGTATTTTCGACCTCGCCATCATCGGAGGCGGTGTTAACGGCTGCGGCATCGCGCGCGACGCGGTGGGCCGTGGCAACACGGTTTTCCTGTGCGAAATGAACGATCTGGCGAGCGGGACGTCGTCCTGGTCGACCAAGCTGGTGCATGGCGGCCTGCGCTATCTCGAATATTACGAGTTTCGCCTGGTCCGCGAGGCGCTGATCGAGCGCGAGATCCTCTGGGGCATCGCACCCCACATCATCCGCCCCCTGCGTTTCGTTTTGCCGCATCATGCCGGCCTCCGCCCGGCTTGGCTGCTCCGGCTCGGCCTCTTCCTCTATGACCACATCGGTGGCCGTCATCTGTTGCCTGCGACCCGTTCGGTGGATCTGCGGCGCGACGAGGTCGGCCGCCCGCTGATCCCGAATCGCTATACCCGCGCTTTCGAATATTCCGACTGCTTCGTCGATGACGCCCGCCTCGTCGTGCTCAATGCGCGCGATGCCGCCGACAAGGGCGCCGAGATCCGCACCCGCACCCGCGCGACGGATATCAAGCAATCCGACGGCGTCTGGACCGTCAGCATGGTCGACACGCTGACCGGCGCGCGTTCGCAGGTCCAGGCGCGCGCGCTCATCAATGCCGGTGGCCCCTGGGTCGAGGACGTGCTCGGCCGCGGCGCCGGCGTCAATGCGAAGGCCAAGGTGCGGCTGGTGCAGGGTTCGCACATCGTGGTCAAGAAGCTCTACGACCACGATCGCGCCTACATGTTCCAGAACGCCGACGGCCGCATCATCTTCGTGATCCCGTACCAGGACGATTTTACGCTGATCGGCACCACCGACCGCGACTATGACGGCGACCCCGCCAAGGTGAAGGCGACACCCGAGGAGATCCAGTATCTCTGCACGGCGGCGAGCGAATATCTGGCCAAGCCCGTCACCCCCGGCGACGTGGTCTGGACCTATTCCGGCGTGCGTCCGCTCTATGACGATGGCGCCAGCGAGGCCAAGGCCGCTACACGCGATTACGTGTTCGAGCTCGACATGCCCGGCGGCGTGCCGCTGCTCTCGATCTATGGCGGCAAGATCACGACCTATCGCCGCCTCGCCGAGGAAGCGCTGGAGCGGCTCGCGCCTCATCTTCGCAGTGCGAAAGCGCGCGAGGGCTGGACCGGCAAATGGCCGCTCCCCGGCGGCGACATGGGCGTGTCCGATGTCGACGGGCTGATCGCCGAGCTTCAGCGCGGCTATCCGTTCCTCAGCCACGAGCATGCGCGGCGCCTCGCCCGCGCCTACGGTACCCGCGCCGTGAAGCTGCTCGGGGACGCGAAATCCGCCGCCGATCTCGGCCAGGCCTTCGGCGCGACGCTGACCGAACGCGAGGTCCGCTATCTCATGGCCAACGAATGGGCCGTCACCGCCGAGGACGTCGTCTGGCGCCGTTCCAAGCTCGGCCTGCGACTATCTGCCGACGAGATCGCTGCATTGAACGACTGGATTGCATCCCACGCCGTGCCGCAAAGTCCCCTGCTGGAAGCGGGAGGACGCCCATGACCGTGACACTCGATCATGTGACCCGGACCGTCGAGGGGGTCCCGCACATCCGCGACGTCTCGCTGACGCTCGAGAGCGGGACGCTCAACGTGCTGCTCGGGCCGACGCTGTCGGGCAAGACCTCGATCATGCGGCTGCTCGCCGGGCTCGACAAGCCGACCACGGGCAAGCTGCTGGTCAACGGCAAGGACGTCACCGGTGTCGACGTGCGCCAGCGCTCGGTCGCGATGGTCTATCAGCAGTTCATCAATTACCCCTCCCTGAGCGTCTACGAGAACATCGCCTCGCCCTTGCGCGTGCAGGGCAAGCCGCGCGAGGAGATCGAGAAGCGCGTCGCCGAGGCCGCCCGGCTGCTCAGGCTCGAGCCGTTCCTCAAGCGCACGCCGCTTCAGCTTTCCGGCGGCCAGCAGCAGCGCACCGCGATGGCGCGCGCGCTGGTCAAGGGCGCCGATCTCGTGCTGCTCGACGAGCCGCTCGCCAATCTCGACTACAAGCTGCGCGAAGAGCTGCGCACCGAGCTGCCGCGCATCTTCGAGGCCTCGGGCGCGATCTTCGTCTATGCCACCACCGAGCCGACCGAAGCGCTGCTGCTCGGCGGCAACACGGTGTGCATGTGGGAGGGGCAGGCGCTCCAGATCGGCGAGACGCCGAGCGTCTACCGGCGTCCGCAGACCCTGCGTGTCGCGCAGGTGTTTTCCGATCCGCCGCTCAACCTCGTCGGCATCGAGAAGAAGAACGGCTCCGTGCAATATGCGGGAGGCATCGCCGCGCCGGCGTCCGGTCTCTATTCATCGCTGGCCGACGGCGCCTATCGCGTCGGGTTTCGCGCGCATCAGCTCGCGCTCGCAAATGGCGAGACTGACCGCCACGCCTTCCATGCCACGGTGACGGTGACCGAAATCACCGGTTCGGAGAGTTTCGTGCATCTGACCCGCGACGGATCGAACTGGGTTGCGGTGCTGCACGGCGTGCACGAGTTCGAGCCGGGCCAGACCATCGACGCCGTGCTCGATCCCAACGATGTTTTTGTGTTCGACGCGGCCGATCGCCTCGTCGCGGCACCTGGTTCTTGAGGGAGATGCGCCATGGCCCGCATTGACCTCGTCGATCTCGCCCATTCCTACGGCGGCAATGACGCGCCGCAGGAAAGCTTTGCGCTGAAGCCGGTGACCATGACCTGGCGGCAGGGCGGCGCCTATGCGCTGCTGGGGCCGTCCGGCTGCGGCAAGACTACGCTGCTCAACGTCATTTCCGGCATCATCACGCCGTCGCGGGGGAAAATCCTGTTCGACGGCGAGGACATCACACCGCTGTCAACCCAGAAGCGCAACATCGCCCAGGTGTTCCAGTTTCCGGTGATCTACGACACCATGACGGTGGGGCAGAACCTGGCGTTTCCGTTGAAGAACCGCGGCGTGCCGAAGGCCGAGATCGACAAGCGCGTCGCCGAGATCGGCCGGCTGCTCGACCTCGAGCCCTATCTGAATCGCAAGGCGACCCGGCTCACGGCGGATGCCAAGCAAAAGATCTCGCTCGGCCGCGGTCTCGTCCGCTCCGACGTCGCCGCCGTGCTGTTCGACGAGCCGCTGACTGTGATCGACCCCGAGCTGAAATGGCAGCTCCGCTCCAAGCTGAAGGCGCTGCATCGCGAGCTCGACCTCACGATGATCTACGTCACCCACGACCAGACCGAGGCGCTGACCTTCGCCGACACCGTCGTCGTCATGCATGACGGCCGCGTGGTGCAGAGCGGCACGCCGGCCGAGCTGTTCGACAAGCCGGCGCATACCTTCGTCGGCTATTTCATCGGCTCGCCCGGCATGAACATCATTCCGGCCGAGGTGAGGGGCCGCGAGGCCAGGATCGGCGGCCACGTCATCGCGCTGAACCGCAGTTATGACGCTCTACCGGCGGGCGCGAAGATCGAGATCGGCGTGCGCCCCGAATTCGTCGAGGTCGTCGCGCCTGCGCCGGGCCTGCTCACGGCGAAGATCGAGCGCATCGACGATCTCGGCCGCATCCGTTTTGCGCGCGCGCGCCTCGGTGACGCAAAGCTCGCCGCGCGTGCGCCGGCAGGCTTCACCAGCGCGGACGGCACCGCCGGGCTGAAGTTCGATCCGTCATACGTCCACGTCTATGCCGACAGCCTTCTGGTGGAGGGAGCCGCCTGATGGACAAGACCGTCAACCAAAAAGCCTGGTTCCTGGTGCTGCCGGTGTTCCTGGTCGTCGCGTTCTCGGCGGTGCTGCCGCTGATGACGGTCGTGAACTATTCGATGCAGGACACCTTCGGCAACAACCAGTTCTTCTGGAACGGCGTCGGCTGGTTCAAGGAGCTGCTCGATCCCTCGACCGATCTCGGCGGCCGCTTCCTCGCCTCGCTCGGCCGCAATCTGTTCTTCTCGCTGGTGATCCTCGCCATCGAGGTCCCGCTCGGCATCGTCATCGCGCTGTCGATGCCGCGGCAGGGATGGACGGTGGCGGCCTGTCTCGTGATCCTCGCGCTGCCGCTCTTGATTCCGTGGAACGTGGTCGGCACGATATGGCAGATCTTCGGCCGGCCCGACATCGGCCTGATGGGCTATGTCCTCAACCACATCGGCCTCGACTACAATTACGTCTCCAACGACATCGACGCCTGGGTTACCGTCATCGTGATGGACGTCTGGCACTGGACCAGTCTCGTCGCGCTGCTCTGCTATGCCGGCCTGAAGTCGATTCCCGAAGCCTATTACCAGGCCGCGCAGATCGACGGCGCCTCGCGCTGGGCCGTGTTCAAGGCGATCCAGCTGCCCAAGATGAACCGCGTGCTGCTGATCGCGGTGCTGCTGCGCTTCATGGACAGCTTCATGATCTATACCGAGCCGTTCGTCGTCACAGGCGGCGGCCCGGGCAATTCGACGACCTTCGTGTCGATCGAGCTGGTCAAGATCGCGCTCGGCCAGTTCGACCTCGGCAAGGCCGCCGCGCTGTCGCTGGTCTACAATCTGATCATCCTGATCGTCTGCTGGATCTTCTACACCGTCATGACCAATGCCGGCAGCGATCGGAAACCGCAGGAAGGAGCCGCGTGATGCACTCGATTCCCGGCCGTCGCCTCATCATGGCGCTGTTCCTGATCTTCCTGCTGTTGCCGATCTACTGGCTCGTCAACATGAGCTTCAAGACCAACGCCGAGATCGTCTCGACGATGACGCTGTGGCCGCACGCGCCGACGCTGCAGCACTACAAGCGCATCTTCACCGACGAGAGCTGGTATTCCGGCTACATCAACTCGCTGGAATACGTCGTCCTCAACACCATCATCTCGATCTCGGTGGCGCTGCCGGCGGCCTACGCTTTCTCGCGCTACCGCTTCCTCGGCGACAAGCATCTATTCTTCTGGCTGCTGTCGAACCGGATGGCGCCGGCCGCGGTCTACGCGCTGCCGTTCTTCAACCTCTATTCGGCGATCGGCTTGTTCGATACGCCCTGGGCGGTCGCGCTGGCGCACTGCATCTTCAACGTTCCGCTGGCGGTGTGGATCCTGGAAGGTTTCGTGTCCGGCGTACCGCGCGAGATCGACGAGACCGCCTTCCTCGACGGCTATTCCTTCCCGCGTTTCTTCATCAAGATCCTTGTGCCGCTGATCGCGAGCGGCATCGGCGTCGCCGCCTTCTTCTGCTTCATGTTCTCCTGGGTCGAGCTGCTGCTCGCGCGGACGCTGACGTCGGTGCAGGCCAAGCCGATCGCGGCGATCATGACGCGCACGGTGTCGGCGGCCGGCATGGATTGGGGCCTGCTGGCGGCTGCCGGCGTGCTCACCATCATTCCGGGCGCGCTCGTGATCTGGTTCGTCCGCAATTACATCGCGAGCGGTTTTGCGCTCGGCCGAGTTTAGGAGGCTGCTATGGAATCCATCGCATGGATGGCCTGGACGCTGCCGACCGCGATCTTCTTCGTGGCGCTCGCCAGCACCCTCGCGGTCATGACCTGGCTCGCCGCGGTCTATCCCGAAGCCGAGCGCGTCGGCGTGCTCAGTATTCCGACGACGCGGGGCGACCGCCTGTTCATCTCCCTGATCACGGCGGCCGTCATCCACCTCCTGTGGATCGCCTTCGCCGGCACCGACGCACTCGCCACGCTTCCGATCGGTGAGGAAGGTCTTGAAATTTCGAGCCTGTGGCTCGCAAGCGGAATTTCGCTGGTCACGGCCGTGCTCATTTTCCGCACGGTCTGAAGCTCGCGAAGGGACGGCCAGATCCGGGAGCAACCCGGGCCTGTAGAAAGTTTGTCGCTGCAACGGAGGAACAACATGCGGCAGTTTAGGAGAAGGGAACGTCCATTGACCAAGAGCAGTTTTCTGACGATGTCCAGCGTCGCCGCCATCGTCGCGGTGTCGTTCGCCGTCTCGGCGCCGGTTCGCGCCGCCGACGACGCCGCGATCCAGAAGTGGATCGCGGAATTCCAACCCTCGACGCTGTCGAAGGAGGACCAGAAGAAGGAGCTGGAGTGGTTCGTCAAGGCCGCCGAGCCCTTCAAGGGCATGGAGATCAACGTGGTCTCCGAGACCATTACCACCCACGAATACGAGTCGCAGACGCTGGCCAAGGCGTTCTCCGAGCTCACCGGCATCAAGCTCAAGCACGACATCATCCAGGAAGGTGACGTGGTCGAGAAGCTGCAGACCCAGATGCAGTCCGGCAAGAACGTGTACGACGGCTGGATCAACGATTCCGACCTGATCGGCACGCATTTCCGCTACGGCCAGACCATCGCGCTGTCGGACTACATGACCGGCGAGGGCAAGGACGTCACCGACCCCATGCTCGACGTCAACGACTTCATCGGCGCGTCGTTCGGCACCGCGCCGGACGGCAAGCTCTACCAGCTGCCCGACCAGCAGTTCGCCAACCTCTATTGGTTCCGCTACGACTGGTTCACCAACCCCGACTACAAGGCCAAGTTCAAGGCCAAGTACGGCTACGAGCTCGGCGTTCCCGTGAACTGGTCGGCCTACGAGGACATCGCCGAGTTCTTCACCAACGACATCAAGGAGATCAACGGCGTCAAGGTCTACGGCCATATGGACTATGGCAAGAAGGACCCGTCGCTCGGCTGGCGTTTCACCGACGCCTGGCTGTCGATGGCCGGCAACGGCGACAAGGGCATTCCGAACGGTCTGCCGGTCGACGAGTGGGGCATCCGCATGGAAGGCTGCCGTCCGGTCGGCTCTTCGGTCGAGCGTGGTGGCGACACCAACGGTCCGGCCGCGGTCTACTCGATCACCAAGTATCTGGAGTGGATGAAGAAGTATGCTCCGCCGCAGGCTCAGGGCATGACCTTCTCCGAGTCGGGTCCGGTGCCGGCGCAGGGCAACATCGCCCAGCAGATGTTCTGGTACACCGCCTTCACCGCCGACATGGTGAAGCCCGGCATCGCCGTGATGAACGCGGACGGTACGCCGAAATGGCGTATGGCTCCGTCGCCGCACGGTTCGTACTGGAAGGAAGGCATGAAGCTCGGCTACCAGGACGCCGGCTCGGTGACGCTGCTGAAGTCGACCCCGGCGGATCGCCGCAAGGCGGCCTGGCTCTATCTCCAGTTCATCATCTCCAAGACGGTGTCGCTGAAGAAGAGCCATGTCGGTCTCACGTTCATTCGTGAATCCGACATCTGGGACAAGTCGTTCACGGAGCGTGCGCCGAAGCTCGGCGGCCTGATCGAGTTCTACCGCTCGCCCGCGCGCGTGCAGTGGACCCCGACCGGCAACAACGTGCCCGACTATCCGAAGCTGGCGCAGTTGTGGTGGCAGAACATCGGCGATGCGTCGTCCGGTGCGAAGACGCCGCAAGCCGCGATGGACTCGCTCGCCGCGGCCCAGGACTCCGTGATGGAGCGCCTGGAGAAGTCGGGCGTGCAGGGCGCCTGCGGTCCGAAGCTGCACAAGAAGGAGACGGCCGAGTACTGGTTCGCCAAGGCCCAGAAGGACGGCACGATTGCTCCCCAGCGCAAGCTCGCCAACGAGAAGCCGAAGGGCGAGACGGTCGACTACGACACGCTGATCAAGTCGTGGCCGGCACAGCCCCCGAAGCGCGCCTCGCTGCAATAAGGCACATCACATAACGACGAAAGGCCGGGAGCGATCCCGGCCTTTTTCTTTTCATTGTCGTGGATTCTGCTTCCACAACGTCATTGCGAGCGAAGCGAAGCAATCCAGAATCTTTCCGCGGAGGAAGTCTGGATTGTTTCGTCGCTTCGCTCCTCGCAATGACGGAGGATGGAGCGGCGACGATAGCCTTACTCCGCCGCCTCAGCCGCGAGCGCCGGATAATCCGTGTATCCCTTCGCGCCGCCGCCGTAGAACGTGTTCTTGTCCCAGTCGTTGAGCGCCGCGCCCGTCTTCAACCGCTCGACCAGGTCGGGGTTGGAGATGAACGGCTTGCCGAAGGCGATGAGGTCGGCCGCGCCCGCGTCCAGCACCTTGGTCGCGAGTTCGAAATCGTAGCCGTTGTTGGCGACATAGGCACCGGCGAAGCGCTTGCGCAGGCCGGCATAGTCGAAAGGTGCGATGTCGCGCGGGCCGCCCGTGGCGCCTTCGACGACATGGAGATAAGCGAGCTTCAGCGCGCTGAGGCCGTCGACGATATGGTCGTAGAGAGCCTGCGGATTCGAGTCCGAGATGTCGTTGGCCGGCGTCACCGGCGAGATGCGGATGCCGGTTCGCTCGGCACCGGCTTCGGCCACGACGGCCTTCGAGACCTCCAGCATCAGCCTCGCGCGGTTCTCGATCGAGCCGCCATAGGCGTCAGTGCGCTTGTTGGTGCCGTCCTTGGCGAATTGCTCAAGCAGATAGCCGTTGGCGCCGTGGATCTCGACGCCGTCGAAGCCGGCCTCGATTGCATTTGTCGTGGCACGCTTGAAGTCGTCGATGATCCCGGGAATTTCGGAGAGCTCGAGCGCGCGTGGCTCGGAGACATCGGCAAAGCCGCCGTTCACGAAGGTCTTGCCCTTGGCGCGGATCGCGCTCGGCGCCACCGGGGCTGCGCCATTGGCCTGGAGATCGACATGCGAGATGCGGCCGACATGCCAGAGCTGGATGAAGATCTTGCCGCCGCGCTCATGGACACGGTCGGTGACCTTGCGCCACCCGGCGACCTGGTCCTTGGAGTAAATGCCGGGGGTGTCCTGGTAGCCCTGGCCCTGCTGCGAGACCTGGCTCGCTTCGGTGATCAGAAGCCCTGCGGAGGCCCGCTGGGCGTAATAGTCGGCAGCGAGCGCACCGGGTACGAAGGTGCCGGGAACGGCGCGGTTGCGCGTCAATGGCGCCATCACGAAACGGTTGGCCAGCGTAATCGGGCCGAGCTTGTAGGTTTCAAACAATTTGGTCGGGCGGCTCATGGGAATGCTTCCAGGCGGTGAGAGGTCCGGAACACTTGTGCATCGCGGCAATCGGCGCAAGGGATGAGCCATACGGAAAGTGCAGACAAGCTACGCGGCAGGGGCCGCGTAGCATAATTCGTGTGCAATTGGGGGCCGGAGCAGCGGATTCCGACTGCGGCGGCCGCGCGATACGTCAGTTCGCGCCGAGGAAGTCGCGCTTGCCGATCTCGACGCCGTTGTGACGCAGGATGCCGTGCGCGGTGGTGGCGTGGAAATAGAAGTTCGGCAGCGAGAACGCGCTGAGGAATTGCTGCCCCTTCATCGTGATGGTCTTGTCGGGGCCGCCGGGGAAGCTGACGTCCTTGGTCTCGGCGCCCTCGAACTGCTCCGGCTTGAACGACTTCACATAGTCGATGGTCTTGGCCAGCCGCTGCTTCAACTCCGCAATCGTCGTCTCGGTGTCAGGCGTGGAGGGCACTTCGCTATGGGTCAGCCGCGCGCAGCCCTTGGCGGCGAAATCGCTGACCAGCTGGATCTGCTTCGAAAGCGGCAGCATGTCCGGAAAGAGGCGGGAGCCGAGCAGGACGGCGGGATCGACCTTCTTGGCCGCGCAATGCGCCTCGGCTTTCGTGAGCAAGCCGGTGAGGCTGTTCAGCATCTGCAGATAGGCGGGGACGACGGTGTCGTAAAAAGACATGTGATGCTCGCTCTCATGGTGGGAAATTTCAGGAGAAAACCTGAGCCACTCACATGGGGCCGTCATGGAAAAAAGCAATCGCAGGAGCGGCTTGTGCGGTGCGAAAATTCTACCGGATCGTCCCCGCCGGCTGCGCCTGCGCCGTGCCGCCGCGCATCCGGGCGAGCAGCTCCGCGGTCGGCCAGGAATCCGCCGGCAGGCCGTATTTGATCTGCATCGCCTTCACCGCGGCGCGGCTCTGCTGGCCCAGCACGCCGTCGATCTTGCCGACATTGAAGCCGGCGCGCGCCAGGAGCTGCTGCAAGGCCTTCAGTTCGTTGAACGGTAGTTGCGCGACCGGCCCCGCCGGCTTGCGCATCGGGGCCGCGCCCGCGATGCGGGTGGCGAGATAGCCCGCCGTCGTCGAATAGATCAGCGAGTTATTCCACTCGGTGTAGGCGGCGAAATTCGGGTACGCCATGAAGGCCGGACCGAAGCGTCCCATCGGCAGCAGCACGGACGCCGCGAGATTGTCGTTCGGCAGCGGCCGGCCGTCGGGATAGGTGACCCCCAGCTGCGCCCATTTCGAGCGCGGCTCTCGCACCGTGAGATCGGTCTGATCCCACGGCAGGTTCTGCGGCACCTTGATCTCCTCCAGCCACGGCTCGCCGCGCCGCCACTTCAAGCCGTTGGCGATGTAGTTCGCGGTCGAGCCGATCACGTCGTCCTCGCTGCGCAGGAGATCGCGTCGCCCGTCGCCGTCATAGTCGACGGCATAGTTGACGTAGTGCACGGGCAGGAACTGCGTCTGCCCGAGCTCGCCGGCCCAGGAGCCGACCATCTCGTCGGGATGCAGATCGCCGCGGTCGATGATCTTCAGCGCGGCGATGGTCTCGCCCACGAACATCTCCGAGCGTCGGCAGTCATAGGCGAGCGACACCAGCGATTTCAGCGTCGGCAGATTTCCCATGTTGACGCCGAAATCGCTCTCGAGGCCCCAGAACGCGGCGATCACCGCCGGCGGCACGCCGTATTCCTTTTCGGCGCGCGCGAATGCCGCGGCGTGGGTCTTGATGTGCTGCTGGCCGTTCTGCATGCGATAGGGCGCGGCCATGCGGCCGGCAAATTCAGTGAAGAGCTGGCCGAACACCCGCTGGCCGCGGTCGCGGTTGACGATGCCCTGGTCGTAGACGAGGTAGGGCGAAGCCTCGCGATCGTCCGCTGCGACACGCCGGCGGCAACGGCTTGGCTCTTCACGTCCGCCAGGAAGCGATCGAAGCTCGCGCCGTTGTGGCACGACGCCGCGCGCGGCGACGGCGCGGTGGCCCTCGGCGCTGCGGGCTTGGCGGGAGGTGGGAGAGGCTGGGCGGAGGCGGTTGCGGAGAGCGCGAGAACAGTGACGGCCGCGATCGCAAATCGGGTCTGGAGCATAGGGGTTCCGGCGGGGAGGGCAGGCGTGGATTCGTCCGAAGTTTAGGTGAACTGATGGCCTCAGGCCATCCTTTCCATGCCATGTCAGCGCACCGAATGCGAGCGGGTGGATGTCGCGCCGGCCTAACTGAACAGCCGCAGCAGCAGCGCCTTGCCGACGGGAATGGCCCTGATCCCCCGGTAGGCGCGCACATATTCGCCGGCGTAGAAGGCCCTGATCGCATGGACGCGGATATCCATGCTTTCTTCAAAGCGCACTGCAAATCCATTCCTCGTCCGCCGCACCACGACGCCGGCGATCGAACGGCCATAGATCTGGCATTCAAGCTTGCTGCCGATCGCGGGTGGATCTGGGTCGATGAAGCGGGCGCCGCTGATGGATATATCGCCGAGCCGAGCCAGGTACGATTTGCCGCCCTGATGCAGCAGGATCGGCTCGTTGCGGTTGAAGCGCTCCGCCTTGCGCTTGCGCGGCTGCTCGATGCAGACGAAGCAGACGACGGTGAGGATAAGGGCGTTGTAGAGGCTCCATGCCAGCGCCAGGCCGCCATAGGCGATGTTCTCGCCGCGCAGATGCAGGATGAAGGCGTAGGCGATGGCCGCGAGCGTAATGATGAGCGCACTGCCATAAAGCCGGAGCAGCGGCCACTCCACGAATTTCCGGCCGCGCTCGCCGCCCTTGGCCGTGACCTGGAACTTGTGTCCTTTCGGCTTCAACAGGCCGGTCGCGACCGCCTTGAGGACCGCGGGCGCTGCAACGAGTTGCGACACATCCGTCATCATCGCAAGCGAACGGCCGCGCGACAGCCACGCCATGGTGAGTCCATGCCAGACGTAGAACGGCAGGAAGTACCGCAACAGCTCGGAGAGGTCGGCCTGCACCGCCTTGATGCCGAAAAGCAGGAACAGCCAGGGCACCACCAGCCCGAACATCCTGGTCCCGTAGACAGCCGTCCAGCTCATGAAGGCATCGACCAGCGACAGCCGGTCGATAAAAGAGAGGTTCGAATCACGCGACAGCGGTCCGCTACGGCCGCGCACGATTTGCATGAAGCCGAGGCACCAGCGCCCGCGCTGGGTGATGTATTCCTTGAGCCCCTCCGGCGCGAGACCGATGGTCAGTCGCTCGTTGAGATAGACGGTGTTGAAGCCGAGCTCTTTCAGCCGCAGCGTGACGAGATAATCCTCGGTGACCGAGTCTGTCGGAAAGCCGCCGATCCGCATCAGGGCGCCGTAGCGGATGAGGGACGACGTGCCGCAGCAGAAGGCGACGCCCCAGGCGTCCTTTGCCGGCATCAGGATGTCGAAAAAGAAGCGCTGCTCGTCGGGCCAGACGTCGGTGGCGCCCAGATTGCTCTGGATTGGATCGGAGTTGATGAAATGCTGGGGCGTCTGCACGACGCCCACGCCGGCGTCATCCATCAGGCTGATGGTCCGACTGAGGAAGTCGGGCCGCGGCACGAAATCGGCGTCGAGAATTGCGATGAAGTCCGGCGGCTCCGGCAATTCGCTGACATGTCCGAGCGCATGGTTGATGTTGCCCGCCTTGGCATGCCGGTTATCGGCGCGCGCGAGGTAGCGGCAGCCGAGCTCCTGGGCGAGGCGCCGCAGCCACAGGCGGCGTCCGTCGTCGAGCACCCAGACACGGTAGTTGCCGTACTGCATCCCGGTCGCGCCGATGATCGTCCGCTCCAGGATCGATTTGTCCTCGTTGTAGGTGCAGATGAACACGTCGATCAACGGAGCTGCGCGATCCCTGGCGCGGCTGTCGACCTTCGCGGCGCCCGAACGGTCGATGGTTCGGCTGAGGAACAGCATCGACAGCGCGACCGCAATCAGGGAGGCGGATTCCGCCAGCATGAAGGGAAGGCCGATCAGGAAATCTGCGGTCAGTCCGGGCGGCGGTACGGTCTCGGTGACGCGCCAATGGAAGTAGCGCAGCAGCAGGACGAACGACACGCCGGTCAGCAGCGAACGCGCCGGCGTGTTCTCGCGCCTGAGAAGCGGCACCACCACCATGAACGCACCGAGCGCAAGAAAGCCGGGCGCCAGCGCCGCCATCATGGTGCCGCCTCGCGCCGGGCGAAGATCACGCGGCCGGTCCGTCCCACCGTGCAGTCGTGCGCGGCGGCGTCGGCAGGCGCCACCGTCACGCGGTAAGGCTCCTTGCCTAGTGCATCGGGGTTGATGGCGAGATTGGCCGGGGCGCCCGCAGCCCCGGTCAGATTGACGACCGTGCCGGAAATCGGGGCACCGCCGTCATTCGGCTCGAAAGTGGTATGATCGCCAAGCTGCAGGCGGTTATATACGCTCTCGGTGACATTGGCCGTGATCACGCTACCGCTGCAATCCAGCACCTTGAGCAGAGGCTGGCCGATCTGCACGTCCTCGCCCGGCGATGTCATCATTTCCCAGACCCGGCCGGTGACCGGGGTTCTGATGCTGGCCTCGGACATGTCGGTGAAGCGGACCTCTTCGACGATGATCTCGTTGGCAAGCCAGGCGATCTCGGTGTCGGTGTGCACCAGATCGGCTTCCAGGTCCTTGGCGCGCAGGCGCATCTCCTCCTCGCGCTGCACGGAACTCGGTCGGTCGTTGTAGCTGTCGCCGAGGAACGAGCCGCTCCTTGCCGCACGCAGCTCGACCTGTGCGGCGTCCAGCCGCTTGCGCGCGCCGAGTTCGGTCTGCTGCGCTACCGACAGCTCGCGAGTCAGCCGCGACAACTCGACCGTGGATACGTTGCCGGATTTCGCGAGCGACGACGCCCGGTCAACCGCGGCGTTTGCTTCCTCTCGTCGCGCGGCGGCTGCCTCGATCGAGGTCTGGATTTCGGCGATGCGCGCTTCGAGCTGAAGGACGCGTCCGTCCCTGAACAATGCGGCCTGCCGGGCGAGGTCCTGCTGGGCGGCCCGGGCGGTCTCGAGCTTGGTTGCGAGACTCGGCCGCTCGTTCTCCAGTCGCGATTGCTGCCGCCGCAGGTCGTCGAGCCGCGAACGATCGCCGCGCGAATTCACGACACGCAGCACGACCATGCCGGCGTCGAGATGCGCCTGGTCCTTGATCGCGGCGGGGGCCGCGGCAACGCGTCCGCCGATCGGCGCGCGCAGGGTGACGAGGCGGGAGTTCAGCACGGCCTCGACGCTGGAATTCTGCCACATCGTGCGCAGCGGCAGCCAGCCGAATATGGCGATGACGGCAAGGCCTGCTGCGATCTTCAAGCTTCGCCGCAACAGGAGCCGGCCTCGCGGAGGCCCCGTGGGTTCGACCCGGGCAGCAGGCTGCCGTGGGTGCTTCTCATCGGCAAGCAGCTCCTCGCGCAGCGCTTGCTGCAGGCCCTTCGCGTCTGCGGAACCAGCCGCTTCGCCTAAGGAAGGAGGGGATGCATCGTGAACGGGAGCGGCCTGCGACCGGTCCATCATGGCAGTCACCTGGCTGAGGGGAGGCAATGCAACGGACCAATGCGGGAGCCGCGCTCCCGTGCCCGCGTCTCCGGAACTTAGTCCGGGCTACGCTTTCCAATGTCCTCGGTTCCGGCGTGTATTTTGATATGAATACGCGTCAAGATTTAGCTGTGCGTCGCCGCGACGCAGTCGCAGCCCTTGCAGCGCGGGGGGCCGACTTCATAACTCAAGCTTCTCTGCTGAATCCTTGGCTCAAATTGGTCAGCTTGGATTCGCTGCACTGGTTTATGCGTCAGCAACGGGATGTCGCCATGAACTATCTTCGTACCGCAATGCTCCTCGCAGGCCTCACCGCCCTGTTCATGGGCGTCGGCTATCTCATCGGCGGCGCCACAGGCGCCATGATCGCGCTCGTCATCGCGGCGGCAACCAATCTCTTCACCTATTGGAACTCCGATCGCATGGTGCTCTCGATGTACGGCGCCCATGAGGTCGATCGTTCGACCGCGCCGGAACTGGTCGGGCTCGTCGCCGAGCTTGCGGGCCGCGCCGGCCTGCCGATGCCGCGCGTGTTCCTGATGGACGAGCCGCAGCCCAATGCGTTCGCGACCGGGCGCAATCCCGAGAACGCCGCGGTTGCCGTCACCACCGGCCTGATGCACCAGCTCAGCCGGGAGGAGCTCGCCGGCGTGATCGCGCACGAGCTCGCCCATATCAAGCACCACGACACCCTGCTCATGACTATTACCGCGACCATTGCGGGTGCGATCTCGATGCTGGCGCAGTTCGGCATGTTCTTCGGCGGAAATCGTGACAATAGCGGTCCCGGCATCGTCGGCTCGATCCTGATGATGATCCTCGCCCCGATCGGCGCCATGCTGGTGCAGATGGCGATCAGCCGCACGCGCGAATACGCCGCGGACAATCTCGGCGCACGCATCGCCGGTCAGCCGATGTGGCTGGCCTCGGCGCTGGTGAAGATCGAGGGCGCGGCGCATCAGGTCCCGAATCTCGAGGCGGAGCGAAATCCTGCCACGGCGCACATGTTCATCATCAATCCGCTGTCCGGCCACGGCGTCGACAATCTCTTCGCCACCCATCCTTCGACGCAGAATCGCATCGCGGCGCTTCAGCAGCTCGCGGCAGAGCTCGGCGCGCAGGCGGCGCCGTCGGTCGGCGCCAACGAGAACTATCCGCCGCAGGGCCCCTGGGGCCGCTCGTCCTCGCGCGGGCCTTCTCGCGGGTCTACACGTGGTCCTTGGGGCTGATGGAATCGGCTGGAATCGCGCGCCTGGTTTGTGACCTGGCGCACACAGGAATATCCCGGCCGGTGTTAACACCCCGGCGAGACTATTCCTTCGAAAGGGGATGCGTGGCCGGCCCTCTGCCCGCCACCGTCGAGGATGACAAGAGCTGCGGTACCATTGCTGATCGTCCTGAGCGTGCTCATTGGCCTGTCCACGCACATGGTCGTCAATTGCGGGGACGAGGACGATCCGGACATTTGTTCGGCCGTGATCGGCTTCTCGCCGCTGCGCGGCTCGCTGATTGCCTTCGCCTATGAAGGGCGTGGGCGGATCGCGCTGCGCCATGGCGACTGGCGGCGAGCGATCGCGGATTTCGACGAGGCCATCCACCTCAATCCGAACCGCGCCTCGCTGTATCGCGACCGGGCGCGGGCGCGCCGGCAGAACGGCGACCTCGAGCTCGCGATCGAGGATTATGACGAAGCGATCGCGCACAATCCAAAGCTCGCCGCGCCCTATCACGAGCGTGGTCTCGCGCTTGCCGGCAGCGGCGATCTCGACCGCGCCATCCTGAGTTACAATACGGCGATCCGCCTCGACCCCTCGGATGCGCAGGCCCGCCTCGACCGCGGCCTTGCGTTCCTCGCCTGCGGTCAGGCCGAAGATGCCCGCGCCGATTTCGAGGCAGCGCTGGCGCTGCCGGCCGGCAAGGACGCCCGCACCCGCGACGCGGCGCGCGCCAGGCTCGCCGAACTCGCCAGCGCCGAGCCGGCCCAGATTTCAGCGCCGCGGCGGTGAAAATATAGAGCTGCGTTCGCCTATACCACCTTCTCCCACAACAAGGGGAGAAGGAAGAAGCCCGGCTACTTCGCCTTCTTGGCCTTCTTCGCCTTCGCCGCCTTCTTCACAGGCTTTTCCTTCGCCTTCTTCTCCACCTTCGCAGCGATCGGCGTGCTGGCGGCAAGCCGCATCGACCGCGCGTAGCTGTCGGCGACGTTGTCGGCGGACATCTGCAGGCGTTTGGCGGCGGCCGTGGCCTGCTCCATGGTGGCCTTGGCCATCATCTTGAAGCGGTCGCCGGTCTCCTTGCCCTTGGCCTTGGCCGCGAGGCCGTTGAAGCGATCCCGCCGCTCCTTGGCGCGGGTCATCAAGCCCGTATGCAGCTGTCTGGCCAGTTGCCGGATCACGACATCCAGGTCGGCGTCCGCCATGTTGTTCTATCCTCTTCGAAAACGGTATCGATGCGGCGGGACTATGCAGATCGAGCCCCGCCTTGGCAATTCCCGCCTGTACGTCATCCGCAGCTTCCGGTTACCAAAACGAAAAAGCCGCGCTGTTCGCGCGGCTCCTCGGCTCTGGAAGCGCCAGGCAGGCTTATTTCAACGAGGCAACCGGGCCGCTCGCCGGCGCCGGATCGGGGTCGAAGCCGAACACGCCGACCAGATATTTGTAATAGTCCGGCATCTTCTCCTTGAGCGCGTCCCGCGACTTCGGATCGTGGAATTCGCTCTTTCCGACCAGAAAGATGGTGCCGGTCACGGCGAAGAACTCCATCGGATTCTTCATCGCATAGGAGTCCTTGGGCAGCAGGTCCTTCGACTTGGCAAGGGCGAAGTAGCCGATCACGCCCTTGTTGGCATAGCCGTCCGGCAACAGCCGCGCGTGATAGGCGTGCAGGAGCTCGTGCAGCAGCACGGCCTCCTTCTCGTAGCGCATCATGTCCGGCCGCAGCATGATCACGCCGAGCCCCGAATCGACCGCGAGGTCGACGACATTGGGATTGGTCCAGCGCTGGGTGGCATGGTCCCACACCGTCAGCGTCCGCGGCACGCTGCGCTCGACGTTCGGGGCGACCCGGCCGTAGCACGCGGTCGCGGCGCCTTCGTCGAGGCAGGCGAGCTCGCTCGCGATGATCGGAACGGTGCGGAAGAAGCGCAGCACGCGCGGCGAGAGGCCGGCCCCCTCGACGACGTCGATCTGGCTCTTTACATTGTCGGCGAGCTTGTCGACGTCCTTGCGGTCGGAATTCTCCGACAGGTCGAACATGTAGCCGCGGTAGCTCTGGAAGCCCGGCGGCAACGCCTGCGCTGCGCCGGCGGACGCATCGAGCGATCCGGCATTGGATGGATTGGCAAAGAGCGCGCCGACAATGGTCGCGGTCAGCAGCAACGCAATGCGCATGATGAACCCCCTGATGTCACTTCACGCGGCAGAATAAGCTGACGTTGTTTGCGAAAAGTGAGTGGGGCGAGACTAAGGCACCGATGTTGAGGCGTGCTTAACCGTTGGTTGCAGATCGCGCAGGCGGGTTAGTGTCGGATTAACCAAGCATGGATCGGCGGCGCGCTTCGGCGTAGCATCCCCTCCGGGCCCGAGGGCCCGCAACTCCGGACAGCCGGAAGGAGGATGCCATGTATGCCGCCATCCGTCAGGCCAAGGCGAAAAGCGGAAGCGCCGAAGAGCTGGCGCGCCGCATCAAGGACGGCGCCGTTCCGATCATCAGCGATGTCGACGGTTTCCGCGCCTATTACGTCGTCTATGCCGGCGACGACACCGTCACGGCGATCTCGATCTTCGACAAGTTCGAGCAGGCGGAG
Source organism: Bradyrhizobium sp. Bra64 (assembly GCF_024519875.1). Classification (NCBI taxonomy): domain Bacteria; kingdom Pseudomonadati; phylum Pseudomonadota; class Alphaproteobacteria; order Hyphomicrobiales; family Nitrobacteraceae; genus Bradyrhizobium; species Bradyrhizobium sp. Bra64. The sequence goes on from NZ_JALJRD010000009.1 coordinate 76,853, forward strand.
GAGGCGAACAGGCGCGCGATCGCCTGGATCGAGAAGGATCTGGGCTCGCTGCTTGCAGGCGACGCCCGCGCCGCCGCGGGGCCGGTGATCGTGCATACGCTGGCGTGAGTTCTCGCCGTTGCGAGGAGCGAAGCGACGAAGCAATCCCGGCTGTCACTGCCGGGACAGTCTGGATTGCTGCGCGTCGCAATGACGTGGAGGCGGATGCGCGCCCCTCACAGCTCCCTTGCATTCGAGAACGCGAACGAGCTCACGCGCCGCGTCGTCTCGTCCAGGATCAGCGTGCGCGTGATCGGCGGCTCGGCGCGCTGGGCGCAGTTTTCGCGCTCGCACAGGCGGCAGTTGACGCCGATCGGCGTGCCTTCGGTCTTCTCGAGGTCCATGCCGGACGCATAAACGAGGCGTGAGGCGTGACGGATCTCGCAGCCGAGGCCGATGGCGAAGCGCGGCTGCGGCAGCGGGTGCGGCGCCACGGGACGGCGCACCATCTGCGCGATCGAGAAATAGCGCGTGCCGTCGGAGAGCTCGATCACCTGCTTGAGCAAGCGATCCGGCGTGTCGAAGGTCGAGTGCACGTTCCACAACGGGCACGTGCCGCCGAATTTCGAGAACGGGAACGTGCCGGAGGAGAACCGCTTCGAGACGTTGCCGGCATTGTCGACGCGCAGGAGGAAGAACGGAATGCCGCGCGCGTTCGGCCGCTGCAGCGTGGTGAGGCGATGGCAGACCTGCTCGAAACCGGAATTGAAGCGTTGCGCCAGCAAATGGATGTCGTAGCTCAAGGCCTCGGCCGCGGCCAGGAAGGTCGGATAGGGCATCATCACGGCCGCCGCAAAATAGTTGGCGAGCGTGATGCGGAACAGCCGCCGCGGCGCGTCGTCGAGCGGGCCAGCGCGGCCGATGATGGTCTCCAGATGCTGCGCGCATTCACCGAGTCCCAGCTGGAAGGCCAGCTGGAAGGCGCGGCCGGGCGGATCGACCAGTTCCGAGATCAGCAGCTGGCGGCGGTGACGGTCGAAACGCCGCAGCGTTTCGCGCATCACGTCGACTGGCATGATCCGGGTCTGGATCGAATGCTTTTCGCGCAGCCGCGCGGCGAGCGCGGCATAGAGCCCCTCGGCCGGCACGTTCAGCTCGTCGCGCAAGGTTTCGGCGGCCTGTTCGAGCTCCGGAAAATAGTTGCGGTTGGCCTCGATCAATTCGCGCACGCGCTCGACCGGATTGGCCTCATAGCGCGTGCCGACGTCGCGGTCGGCCATCTGCGCTGCGGCCAGCGTCTCGCCCTGGCGGGCCTCGGTATAGGCCGCGTAGAGCCGTTGCAGTGCGTGGGTCACGCCCGGGCAGAGCTCGGCGAGGTCGCGCAGTTCCTGCTTGGGGACGTCGATCTGGCGGAACAGCGGATCGGAGAAGATCTCGTTCAGCTCCGCGAAGAAACGGTCCTCGTCGGCGGTGGCGAGGTCGCGTAGGTCGAGGTCGTAGGTCTCGGCCAGCCGCAGCAAGATCTGCGCAGTCACCGGACGCTGGTTGCGCTCGATCAGGTTGACGTAGCTCGGCGAGATCCCGAGCCCCTCGGCCATCTGGGTCTGCGACAGCCCCAATTGCTGCCGGATCCTCCGGAAGCGCGGGCCGACGAACAGCTTCTTCCCGGACTCGGCGGGCATTCTCGGGTCTCCCAGCGGCATATAGGGCAGTCTTGCTGTCCTGTATTATGACAATAATTACAAATTAACATCTATTACATGTTCTGATGTTACATGACATCACCATTCAAATACAAGCCCTCTATACGAACTTCCCTTTCTCGCGTTTAGCTCAAGACACGCATTTCGCAATGCACTGTCAAAAATGTCGATGACAACGCCAAGAACTTTGTCATCAGCGAAAGGATCGAGCAGATGAACTACCAGCCCCGTGGCATCAACGCCCTCCAGCGCCCGGCCTCGTATCAGAGCGAGATCGAGGCGGCTCAGGCGCTCCTTGAAACCAAGCCGACCTGGAACGGGGTGACGGCCGAGGCTGTCGCGCGCATGCGCCTGCAGAACCGCTTCAAGACCGGCCTCGACATCGCCCGCTACACCGCGGCGCTGATGCGCAGCGACATGGCGGCCTATGACGCCGATCCCACCAAGTACACCCAGTCGCTGGGCTGCTGGCACGGCTTCATCGCGCAGCAGAAGCTGATCTCGATCAAGAAGCACTTCGGCGGCAAGACCGATCGCCGTTACCTCTATCTCTCCGGCTGGATGATCGCCGCGCTGCGCTCCGAGTTCGGACCGCTGCCCGACCAGTCGATGCACGAGAAGACCTCGGTGCCGGCCCTGATCGAGGAGCTCTACACCTTCCTGCGTCAGGCCGACTCGCGCGAGCTCAACGACATCTTCCGCAACCTCGACAAGGCGCGCAAGGAAGGCGACAAGACCCGCGAGAAGGAGTTGATCGAGAAGATCGACAACTTCCAGACCCATGTCGTGCCCGTCATCGCCGACATCGACGCGGGCTTCGGCAACGCCGAGGCGACCTATCTGCTCGCCAAGAAGATGATCGAGGCGGGCGCCTGCGCGCTGCAGATCGAGAATCAGGTCTCGGACGAGAAGCAGTGCGGCCATCAGGACGGCAAGGTCACCGTGCCGCACGAGGTGTTCCTGGCGAAGATCCGGGCCTGCCGCCATGCGTTCCTTGAACTGGGCATCGAAGACGGCGTCGTCGTGACCCGCACCGACTCGCTCGGCGCCGGCCTCACGCAGCAGATCGCCGTCAGCCACAAGCCGGGCGATATCGGCGATCAGTACAACAGCTTCCTAGATTGCGAGGAAGTGACGCCGGAGAATGCCCGCAACGGCGACGTCATCATCAACCGCAACGGCAAGATGCTGCGTCCGAAGCGCCTGCCCAGCAATCTCTACCAGTTCCGCGCCGGAACGGGCGAAGATCGCTGCGTGCTCGACAGCATCACCTCGCTGCAGAACGGTGCCGACCTGCTCTGGATCGAGACCGAGAAGCCGCATATCGAGCAGATCGCCAAGATGGTCGATCGGATCCGCAAGGTGGTTCCGAACGCGAAGCTGGCCTACAACAACTCGCCGTCGTTCAACTGGACGCTCAACTTCCGTTGGCAGGTCTACGACGCGATGAAGGAAGCGGGCAAGGACGTCAGCAAGTATAACCGCGCCGAGCTGATGAAGCCGGAATACGACGATACGCCCCTGGCCATCGAAGCCGACGAGCGCATCCGCACCTTCCAGGCCGACTCGGCGAAGCGTGCCGGCATCTTCCACCATCTCATCACGTTGCCGACCTATCACACGGCGGCGCTGTCAACCGACAATCTGGCCCGCGAATATTTCGGCGAGCAGGGCATGCTGGGCTACGTCAAGAACGTCCAGCGCGCGGAAATCCGTCAGGGCATCGCCTGCGCCAAGCACCAGAACATGGCCGGCTCCGACATCGGCGACGACCACAAGGAATACTTCGCCGGCGAGGCTGCCCTGAAGGCGGGCGGCGCCCACAACACGATGAACCAGTTCGGCTAATACAGAACGGCTTCTTGAGAGGAGAGCGACAATGACCAAAGGCAGCAATTTCTGGGTGATCGGCGGCGAGTTCGGCTCGATGAACTTCCACAAGCTCGTCGAAGGCTCGGCCCAGGTGCAGGGTCCGTTCAAGACCCGCAAGGAGGCCGAGGACGCTTGGCGCTCGGTCTCGGAAGAGAACCGCCACAAGGCCGGCGTCCGCTTCTCGATCGTGGAAGAGCCGTCGCGGGTCTCGGCCTGACGGCGTTGCCGCGGGCCTGAATTAAGAAGACGTCCAAGGACGGATGGTCCCATCCGGCGCAAGCCGGGTGGGATCGTCTGTTTTTGGCACAGGTGAAGGGAGCTGTGGGCGCCGTAAGTGACTGGAATTGTGGACCCTTTGCGGAGGGATTGGTTGCTGATAGGTTAATGGAGGTAAGTGAGGACGAGGCCGACCATGTCAGAGCCCGAGACCAGCGGGACCCATCCCGGCCAGCCGCGCCCGGTGCGGCTGCGCGATGCGCTGTTGCGGGCGCGGATCGAGGCCGCGGACCGGACCGGCGTGGTCGTCGATTTGCGCGATGCCGAGGTGGCGCGGCTCGAGATCCTCAACGACGCGCTCGATCCGCTGTTCGCCCAGGTGCCGGATAAGATCGACCTGTTCGACCGCGGCGTCAGCCAGGGCGACACACCCAGGCTCTGGATCGACGTCGTCGCCCACATCGTGATGGGGCGCGACAAGCGGATGTACCGCTTCGTCCAGGATACCCGCTTCGGCCGCATCGTGCTCGCCGAATCCCACGACACTTCCGTCATCGTCGAGGCCGTGACCGATTATGTCGCGCGCCGCATGATCGAGCGCGAGCATGCGATGGTGGTCCCGCCCGAGCCGAAGCCCGCGGCCGTCGAGCCGCCGCGCCGCTCGCGCGTCTGGCCGTTCGTGCTGGGGTTCGTGCTCGGTGCCGCCGCGCTGTTCGGAGTTGCCGTAATGGCGGCGCTGCGAAGCTGGTGAATTTTGCGCTCGCAATGACGGCGAACTAGATCAACCGCGCATGCTTGATCTGCCCGATCTGAAATCCGGCCCCCAGGCCCCGCACCGTCTGCTCGCAGCGCCAGCCGGCATTGTCCTTCTCGATCGTGAACAGATTGTAGGCCGCCGCCGGGTAGTGCCCGTGCGCGAGCGCGGAGGCCGACGGCACGCCGAGCGCCGGAATGTTGCCGTTGGGACCTTCGAACCACATCGTCGAATGAATGTGGTCGTGACCGTGCAGGATCAACTCGACGCCGTGGCGCCTGATCCGCGCCAGCAATGCGGCAGCATCGGTCATCCGTTTGTGGCGCGCGCCGGACTTGAGCGGATGATGCACCAGCAGCACGCGGAAGACGTCCTCGGCCGCGAGCCGTTCGAGCATCTCTTCGAGGGACGCGAGCTGATCGCGCCCGAGTGTGCCCGTCGCCATCAATGGCAATGTCGGCACTGCCGTGGACAGGCTGATCAGCGCGAGCGGTCCGCGCCGGCGCAGGCTGGGGAAGCCGATGCGGCCGTCGTCGCCCGCAAGATAGGGCGCAAAGGTCTCGCCGAAGCGGTGAAAGGTAGTGCGGACATAGGCATCGTGATTGCCGGGAATCGTGGTGACGCGGTCGGGCGGGCCGACGCCGTCGAGCCAGGCGCGCGCCGGCGCGAACTCCGCCTCCAGCGCCAGGTTGACGAGATCGCCTGTGACCGCGATGTGGTCGGGCGCCTGCGCCTGCATGTCGGCGACGAGGGCGTCGAGCACCTCGCGGCGCTGGTACTTGTGGCGGTTGCGCGTCCAGTTGACATAGCCGAGCACGCGCTTGCCCGCGAGCTCGATCAGCCGCGGCTGCGGCAGCGGCGGCAAATGCGGGTCGGACAGATGGGCGAGCGTGAAGGGGGCCATGGCGCGCGATTGCCTCGCTATTCGACCGCTGTAATGGCAAGGTCGCAGGCTCCGTGCAAGCGGGGCCCGGGCAGGGGCCTCTTGGGAGCCTGATGGGGGAACGTCTGAATCACGTCCGACGGACATTCGAGCCGCTGCTGCGGCGAATCTTCCACGCCTATTTCCTGCTCGTCCGCGGCATGACGCTCGGCGTCCGCGCCGTGGTGCTGGATGCCGACGGCAGGGTCTTCCTGGTCAGGCACAGCTACATTCCCGGCTGGTACCTGCCCGGCGGCGGCGTCGATCTCGGCGAGACCATGGAGCAGGCGATGCGGCGCGAGCTCAAGGAGGAGGGGGATATCGATCTCACCGGCGAGGCGGTGCTGCACGGCATTTTCCTCAACAACCACGTCTCCCGCCGCGACCACGTCGCGGTCTACGTCGTCAGGCAGTTCAGGCAGGATCGCAAGCCCGCGCCCAACCACGAGATCGTCGAATGCGGATTCTTCGCGGTCACCGCGCTGCCCGAGGGGACCACGCCCGGCACGCGGCTGCGGATCGCGGAAGTGCTCGACGGAAAGCCCCTGATTGCGACGTGGCGCTGAGGACGGCCTGTGCTAGTAAATCGCCGCACGGCGCGCCACGGAAACCGGATGAAGATCGCCAAACTCGCCTTCGGCCTGATCTGCCTCGCGATCCTCGCCAGCAACATCGTCACGATGTCACGCTGGAGCGAGGCGCGCGGGGTCTATGACGACATCTGCTATCTCCGGCAGGCGCATCTGTTCCAGCGCTTCGGCGCCGACGGGCTGAACACGGACGCAGCCCGGGACGACGATCGCTATTTCGAAGGCAAGATGAAGGAGATCGGTTTCCCCGAATGGCGCGACCCGATCCGCTGGCCCTGTCACAATCCGATGCCGAACGGCAAGATCGTGATCCAATATCCGCCGGGCACCGGATGGCTGCTGGCGCTGTTTCCGGAAGGGCACCAGGTGGTGCCGCTCTGCATTGCCGCCAGCCTGATCGTCTGCGGCCTTGCGCTGCTCGGCATCTTGATGGCGCGAACGTCGCTCTCGATCGTGGGGGCGGGTGTGTTCGGCGCCCTTGCCGTGTATCTCATGATCAATCCGGCGAAGGCGAGCTATTCGATTCCGCCGACCATGGCGATCTGCGCCATCGCGGGATTCCTGACGGCGCTAGGGCTGATCAGGAGCAGGTATAGCGTACCGTCGATCGTCCTGGTTGGCCTCCTGCTCGGCGCGTCCGTCAATTTCAGAGTGCCGAATGCGCTGCTAACGGCCGGCTATTTCATCTTCCTCGGGATTCGCTTTCTGTGGTCGCGCACGCCGGCCAATTTCGTGCAAGGCCTCGGCTTCGGTGCCGGCGTGCTGGTCGGCATGGCGCCGACATTGATCGCCCAGGCCGTCAACGCCGGCAGTCCGCTTGCGACCACCTACGGCAGCGCCGACGTGGTCGCCCCGGGCCTCGACCTGGCCGTGCTCGGCCAATATCTGCGCGACATGCAGTTCGTGCTGATCGCGCTGGCGATCGGTTTGACGGCGTGGCTGTTGCGGGCGGGCGAGGCAAGCGCGCGGCAGGTCGCCCTCGTTGCCGCCGGCAATCTTCTCGTCAACCTCGTTTTCTTCCTGAGCCACCCGATCTTCACGCCCTATTACATCCTGCCGATCGCGATGCTGTCGCTGTGGAGCCTGTCGTTTGCCTGGCTGATGCAGCCGGCGGATGCGTACGAGGCCGCGTCTTTCCGGCGTGAGCCGGCCAATCTGGGAGCGCTGCCGCGATGACACCGGCGCAACCTCGCATCGCCGTGCTGGTGCCCTGCTACAATGAGGAGGCGGCGGTCGCGAGCGTCGTCGCCGGCTTCCGGACGGCGCTGCCCTCGGCCGAGATTTACGTCTACGACAACAATTCGCGCGACCGCACGGCCTCCGTCGCGCGCGAGGCCGGCGCGATCGTGCGCAGCGAGCGGCGGCAGGGCAAGGGCAACGTCGTGCGCCGCATGTTCGCCGATGTCGAGGCCGATATCTACGTGCTGGTCGACGGTGATGCGACCTACGACGCCCCGAGCGCGCCGCGCATGATCGACAGGCTGCTCGACGAGCATCTGGACATGGTGGTCGGGCTTCGCATCGACCAGTCACAGGCCGCCTATCGTCTCGGTCACCGCACCGGCAACCGCATGCTGACCGGCTTCCTGGCGTGGACGTTTGGCCGGGACTTCCAGGACATCCTGTCCGGCTACCGCGTGTTCTCGCGCCGCTTCGTCAAATCCTTCCCTGTGCTGTCGGACGGCTTCGAGATCGAAACCGAGCTCGCGGTCTATGCGCTGGAATTGTCGCTGCCGGTCGCCGAGGTCGAGACGCCCTATTACGCGCGGCCCGAGGGCTCGTTCTCCAAACTCAACACCTGGCGCGATGGCTCCCGCATCCTCGGCACCATGCTGAAGCTCTATCGCGCCGAGAAGCCGCTGCGCTTCTTTGGCGCCATTGGAATCCTGCTGGCCGCGATATCGATCGTGCTCTCGATCCCGATCGTGATCACCTTCGTCGAGACCGGGCTGGTGCCGCGATTCCCGACCGCCATCCTGTCGATGGGCCTGATGATCATGGCCATGCTGTCGGTCTCGTCCGGGCTCGTGCTCGATACCGTGACGCGGGGGCGGCGCGAGATGAAGATGCTGGCCTATTTGTCCCAGCCCGCGCCGAAAAGGAGCTGAACTTGGGGACCGCGCCCATGGACCTCCACAATCGCAGATGCTACTCCGCTTCCTGCATTGACGCGTTTTCTTAACGCGAACCGGGATCCACTTCGCTCGAAGACGCTATGCTGACATGACCGATCTCTCGCTCACCATCCTTCCCGAAGCCGCCGGAGACGCCCAGGCGATCGAGCGGCTGCACGAACGCACCTTCGGCCCTGGCCGTTTCGTGCTCAGCGCCTACCGGATTCGCGAGCACGTCGACCATCTGCTCGACCTGTCCTTCACCGCCCGCATCGGCACCCTCCTGGTCGGCTCGGTCCGGCAGCTGCCGATCCTGATCGGTGAGACGCCGGCGCTGCTGCTCGGACCGCTCACCGTCGAGCCGCCGTTCCGCAGGCACGGGGTCGGCCGTCTGTTGATGGAGCGCGCGCTGAAGGACGCCAGGGCAAAGGGCCATGCCATCGTGCTGCTGGTCGGGGACGAGCCCTATTACAGCCGCGTCGGCTTCAAGCGGGTAGAAAAGGGCCGCGTCACCATGCCGGGCCCGGTCGACGCCGCGCGCGTCCTGGTGTTCGAACTCGTCGACGGCGCGTTCGAGGGGGTGTCGGGGCAGGTTGGTCCCGACTGGAGCAAGGCGCGGGGCTAGCCGTAGCGCGCATAGCCCCGTGAATTGGAAGTCCCGCGGCTGCGCCACATATTCCGGCAATGACGGTGCGCAGGCAGCCATCCGGCTGCGATGTGCTCCCTTCTTTCCGCCTTCCTTTGTCTGTTCGCACGGAAAAGGCTTCGCGCTTTGCTTGCGCGGCTTCACCAATAAATCTCAGGCGGTATTGTCGCGCAGGCCACGCATGTTGCTGCACTCACCGGGACGACGACAGCGCGAAAATCCGACGCTGTGCGCGGCCGCAAAAAGACGCGAGTCCGGCTCGTCCAATTTGAAAGAAAGAGAGACACACCATGGCAATCGGGACCGTCGTGCTGGTGCACGGAGCTTTCGCGGATGGCTCTTGCTGGGCCAAGGTCATTCCTCTTCTCACCAAACGGGGGCTGAGGGCACTCGCCGTTCAGAATCCCCTGAGCTCGCTTGCCGATGACGTCGTGGCGGCCCACCGCGTCGTGGACATGCAGGACGGGCCGGTGCTCATGGTCGGACATTCCTGGGGCGGGGCCGTGATCACCGAGGCGGGCAATCATCCCAAGGTCAAAGGTCTCGTTTATGTCGCCGCGGGTGCGCCGGACAGCGGTCAGTCGTTCGACGCGTGGTGGAAGCCCTACAAGCCGGCGCCCGGCGCGGCCGAGATCAGGCCTTATGGCGAAGGCTATGTGGCGCTGACGCAGCAGGGCGTCCGCAAGCACTTCGTCCAGGATGTCCCGGCGGACGAAGCCGACATCGTCTACGCAACGCAGGGACCGCTCGCGGTCAGATGCTTCGGCGACACGATCTCCAAGGCGGCCTGGCGCTCGAAGCCGTCATGGTACATCGTCGCGGCACAGGACGAGACCATTCCGCCGGAGGTGCAGCGGGACTCGGCCAGTCGCATGACCGGAGAGACGCTCGTGCTCCAGAGCTCGCATGTGCCGATGCTGTCCCAGCCCGAGGCCGTCGGGGAATTCATCGCAAAGGCCGCCGCGTCTATCGAAGGATAGGGCAGCGCCAAGGTTGGCGAATGCAGTCGAGGCCGTTTGGCCCCGACTGCAGCAAGGCTAGAACTTGAAGTTGGCAAATGCCCTGACGCCGATGCCGGGCATCAAGACCTCGTCCTTGGTGTAGGATACCGAGTTGCGGATGTTCTCGTTGAGCAGATTGTTGCCGACGACGCCGGCAATCATCTCGCGCGCACCGAACCAGTTGCGGTCGAGCCTGGTCTTGTAGCTGACCTCGGCCTTCAGCAAATTGTAGCCCGCCGTCGGCGTCTCCGCGATCACGGCGACGTTGTTCTGCGCGAAGGCGTGCAACAGATTGACGCGCATCAGCCAGTTGTCGTCGCGCCAGAACAGGCCGCCACCCATCCGCAAGGGCGGAATCCGCGGCACGTTGGTGCCGTCGGTGAAGGTGGCGCGGACCAGGTCGAACTGGTTCTCGATGCCCCAGATGCCGCCCTGGAATGCGCCGACGTCGAGCTGCGACTGGAACTCGCCGCCGCGGAAGTTCGCGTCCCGCTGCGAATAGACCGCCTGGTTCACCTCGGCGCCGGGCGTGCCGCACGAGGCAAAGTCGTCGCCGCACATCACGCCGGTGAGACGGCGATAGATGAAGTTGTTGAAGTGCGTGTAGTAGAGGGTCGCCTCGAACCGGAACGGCCCTGTCGCCTTGCGCACGCCGAACTCGACGGATTTTGCCGTCTCGATGGTCAGGTTCGGGTTGCCGATGTCGAACGTCGCTGTCGCATCATGCGCGCCGCGCGAGAACAGTTCCGCCGCCTTCGGCGCGCGCTCGACATATTGCGCGGTGATGCTGCCGACCATGCCGCCCGGCAGGTCCTGCAACAGGCCGATGCTGCCGCTCTTCGGCGTGTAGGACGGATTGCGCGCGATGCCGGCCTGCGGCGTGCCGTCGGGCAGGAAGTCGGCGGGAAAATCCGGCGTCGTGCCGTGCAGCTCGACATGCTCGATGCGGCCGGCGATCTGCGCCCGCGTCGCCTCCGTGAACTTGAACTCGTTGAAGGCGTAGCCAGCGACGCGCGTGCTGTTGTTGGGGTCCCACAGCCCGTTGAACAGCGTGCCGGGATTGTCCGGGCTCGGCGCACTCAGTTCCTGATGACCGACCTGGAAGCCGAGCGCCGTCGTCACCTCGGCGAAGCGCGCGTTGAACGGCATCAGCTGCACCTCGGTGCGGATCTCCTGCTCCTTGTTGGTGAAGGTCTGCCGTACGCCGTCGGTGTTGGGGTCCGCGGGATCGGCAAGCCCGATCTCGTTGTGCCGGTAGTCGGTCGCGCCCGCCCAGAAGCGGATGGCGTCGATCGCGGCCGCGTCGGGGTGGTACTCGCCCTTGACGTTGATCTTGGTCTGGTGGCCGTCGATCCGCGTGTTGTGGTCGGCGCCGTCGATGCCGGGGATGTGGTAGAGCGAGTCGTTCTGGGTGATGGCCGCACCGATATAGCCACCCTGGAAGAAGTAGGAGCCACCGATCGATGCGCCGTCCGAGCGCGTTGCCGAATTGGGCTGGCGCCCGTTGGCGACCGAGCGGGTCTGGTCGGCGAGATACGGATAGCTCGGGATGCTGTAATCGGTGGTGTTTCGCCCGTAGACGTCGGTATGGAACGCAAAATTGCCGCCGCCGGTGTCGAGCAGCACCCCGCTTTCGATACCGCGATCGACCGAGCTGAACGCGCTGCGCGTCTCGGCCATGACGCAAGGCGATGTTGCTGCGGCCGCAAGCGGCGCCTTGGTCGGCATGCCGTAAGCCTGGAACGATGGAGCGCAGGAAGGCAGCGCATCCGGAATCCGGTTGTTGGTGGCGCTGACGACGCCGCCGATCGAGGTCGAGCCGTAGCGGAGCGCAGCAGGCCCGCGCACCACCTCGACCTGGTTGGTCGCGAGCGGATCGATCGGAACGAAGTGATCCTCGCCGAGGTCGGAGGCGCCGCCGGCATTGGTGCCGTTCTCGACGATGCCGACCCGGTTGACGTCGAGGCCGCGAATGATCGGCCGGCTGGAGGCGCCGGGCGCGAAGCTCGAGCCGGTGATGCCGGGTTTCGAGAACAGCAGGTCGCCGAGCTGGCCGCCGCCCTCGCGGCGGATCTCCTCGTTCGGCACCACGGTGACGGTGGCGAACTGGTTGGTCACGACCGGCAGCACGCCTTGCTGAGGCGCGGCGGGCGTGGACGTTCCCGGCGTCGCATCCGCCGTGCGTTCGTGGCTGCGTGCCCGGCCGGTGCGCGCGACGCGGACCGGGCTGCGGGTCGGCACCACTCTACGCACGATGGGACTCGGGGCCGTCACGGTGACGGCCGGGATCTCGGTCGACGACTTGTCCTGCGCGGGCTTGTCTTGGGCCAGCTTGTCCTGCGCCACCTCTTGGGCGAACGCCGATGTGGCGGCGGCGCCGAGCAGGAGCAGGCTTGCTCCGGCGAGATGCTGCACGCGTCGCAATTCAAATGACATGGTCCTGATTCCAGTCAGGCGCCGTCCGCATGTGTGATTGTTGATCGGAGGCGGCCTGCCGTCGCTGCGCGACGGAATTCGACTTCAACTGCTCCCGGGCAGCCGCCGACATGCGGCGAGCCCGGGCGTGATCAAGCGATGTTGAAAGTCAGGACGCGGGAGGGGCGCGGGGCTGGAACGCCGTGCCGGCCGATTTCAGGTGGATGAATTCGGCATCGGTGGTGCGGTAGAGCAGTTCGATCGCCTGCGGCAGCTCCAGGAGAGGCGGCGTCGAGAACAGAACGGTGCCTGCCATCGCGACCAGTGCGCAGATCGCGCAATTGTCGTCGCCCGGATGCTCCCGGTCGTGGCTCCCTGGCGATTGCTTCTGGACCGCGGCGCGGTCGACCGCAGCCGAACCCTTGGCGCTGTCGGTCTGCTGGAGCGATGCCTGGGCGAGGGGAGCGGCCTGGGCGAACCAATGGCTGTGGCCGAACGTCAGCGCGAACTGCACCAGCAGCGCGAACAACGCGAGCCGGGCACCGTGCCTGATATTCGACCGGAACCACTTCATCTGGAAACGCCACTCCACATCGCCAGGCGCCAAGCCTCTCGGCTTCCTGCGATGTTATAATGTAACATCGCAGGAACGATCGGCTCATGTCAACGGAAGTCAGACGATCTCGCGTGGGTGGCCGCGCGATGTGTCGTTCGGGCAACTAGCGCCCTTCGCGGACCCAGGTCGCCGCAAACGCGCCGAGCAGCAGCAAGAGGCCGATCAGGCCGGCGAAGATCGGCAGTACGCCGACGCCCTTGACGACGCTGGCGTCGCGCATCCGCACGCCCATCCAGCCGTCACCATGAAAGACGCTCGCCGAGCGTACCGGCAGGATGCGCGGCAGCTCGACACTGGTGCCGTCGACCACGCGCACGGCGTTGCCGCCGGTCGCCTGTGTCAGCGGCTTCAAGGTCTCGATGGTGGAGGTGACTTCCGAAAACTCCTTCGGATTGGTCGGGCCGACATTGATCAGCGCCTTCAGCGTGCCGTCGGTGGCCTGCCACAGGCCGAGCTCGCTCGCCGGCAGGCTGGCGCGCCACTCGCCGGGATCGCCCGGGTTCAGCGTCAGATCGCGCGACACGCCCGACGGCGAGGTCACGCTGACCGGCTGGACGCTGTCCGCCATGGTCTGGCGCACCACGACGAGATCCTTGCCCTGCACCTGGAGGCGCAGCGCCTCTTCATCGAGATCCGGCTGCTTCATCAGCCAATGCGACATCCGCCGCAGCAGATCCAGATGCGGCCCGCCGCCCTCATAGCCGCGCGCCCACAGCCAGATGTGATCGGAGAGCAAGAGCGCGACGCGGCCTTCGCCGAAGCGCGACAGGAACAGCAGCGGCTTGCCGTCGACGCCCGTCATGACGGGCGGGTTGACGGCATTGCGCGTATCGACGGTGCGGAAGAACCGGCTCCAGCGCGGCGGCTCGCTGGCGGAGCCTTCGAGGCCGCGCGTGACCGGATGGCGTTTGCCGACGTCGGACAGGTGAGCATAGAACGGCTTTTCTGTCACGCCGACGGGTTCTGCCGGCAGTACCGAATCCAGCGGCGTGCGCCAGATGCTGGTATTCGACGCATAGTCGGGGCCTGCGGAGACCAGCACCGCGCCGCCGGAGCGGACGTAGCGCGCGATGTTGTCGAAATAGGCAATCGGCAGCACGCCCTGGCGCGCGTAGCGGTCGAAGATGATCAGCTGGAATTCGTTGATCTTCTGTTGGAACAGCTCGCGGGTCGGAAACGCGATCAGCGACAATTCGTTGATCGGCGTGCCGTCCTGCTTCTCCGGCGGACGCAGAATGGTGAAATGCACGAGGTCGACGCTGGCGTCGGACTTCAAGAGGTTGCGCCAGGTGCGCTCGCCGGAATGCGGCTCGCCCGAGACCAGCAGCACGCGCAGCTTGTCACGCACGCCGTCGATGGCGACGACGGCGCGGTTGTTCACCGGCGTCAGCTCCCTTTCGAGCGGGGAAGCCTCGATCTCGACGATGTTCGGGCCGGCATGCTTGATGTCGACGTCGACGCTGGCGGCCTGGCCGCTCGAGAGCGTGCGCTCGTTGATCACTTCGCCGTCCCTGCGCACCGTGACCTTGGCGCGCTCGCCGCTGACGCCCTGGTCGTCGAGGCGATAGCTGATGGTCTGACTCTGGCCGACGATGCCGAAACGCGGCGCGGCCGTGATCGCAATGCGGCGATCGCGCTCGTCCTTCTGCCCGGTGATCAGCGCGTGCACCGGCGCCTGGAAGCCGAGCGCCGCGGCGTTCGCCGGGATGTCGTGGACGCGGCCGTCGGTGATCAGGAAAGCGCCGGCGACGCGGTCGACCGGCACGTCCGACAGCGCCGAGGCCAGCGCGCCGAACAGCTTCGTGCCGTCGGTCTCGCCGTCGGCCTGTCCGGCGTCGACGACGCGGACCTCGAGCCCCTTGATCTTCTTCAGGCTGTCGACCAGCGCTGCCTGCGCAGCTGCGGCCTCGCGGGTGCGATTGCCGAAATTCTGGCTCGGGCTCTTGTCGACGACGACGGCGGCGACCGAGGTGAGGGGATCGCGGTCCTCGCGGGTGAAGGAGGGATTGGCGAGCGCCAGCAGGAACAGCACCAGCGCGGCGACGCGCACGGCAGCGCCGCGGGCACGCGCAAGCAGCAGCACGAGCGCGATGACGACGATCGCGGCCAGTGCGAGCCACAGGACGATCGCTGGAACGAGCGGCGTGAACGCGATGCCGTAATTCATATTGTGCTTCTACTAGCTGTGAGCGCGATCTCCGCGCAAACGCGTTCCGCGTTTGTCGCGAGGGAAAACCGGCTTCCACTTTTCCGGATCATGCTCATTGCCCCAGACGTTCGATCAGGGCCGGCGCGTGCACCTGGTCGGCCTTGTAGTTGCCGGTCAGCGTGTACATCACGATGTTGGCGCCGGCACGGTAGGCGAATTCGCGCTGGCGGGGGTCGCCGCCGGTCACCGGCAGCATGGCCTGGCCATCGGGCCGCACGGCCCAGGCCCCGGCAAGATCGTTCGAGGTGATGATGATGGGCGAGACGCCGTCGCCGCCGCGCGCCGGCCGCTGTGCGCTGTCATCGTCCTCTTCGCGCGGCAAGGTCTCGACCCAGGTCTGCCCGGTGGTGAAGCGGCCGGGGAAGTCGCGGAGCAGATAGAAGGTCTTGGTCAGCACGTGCTCGCGCGGCACCGGCTCGAGCTCGGGGACGTCGAGCGAGGACAGGATCTCGCGCAGCGTCTGCATGGCCGGGGTCTGCGCGGCGCCGTTCGCGCCGGGCGGGGCCTCGATCGCGTCGCGGGTGTCGAACAGCACGGTGCCGCCCTGCTTCATGTAGGCATCGATCTTGTTGATGGCATCCTGCGGCGGCTTGGGCGCGCCGGGCACGATCGGCCAATAGATCAGCGGGAAGAAGGCGAGCTCGTCGCGCGCGGGATCGATGCCGACGGGATCGCCGGCTTCGAGCGCGGTGCGCTGCGCCAGGAACAGCGTCAGTCCGGACAGGCCGGCCTTGACGATGGAATCGACGTCGGCATTGCCGGTCACGACATAGGCGAGGCGGGTCTGCGACGTCGCCTTCATCGCGAAATCGTCCGCGGCGCTGTCGGCGCGCGACGGCGTCGGCGCGAACGACAACAGGCCGGCGAGCACCATGGACAGAACGATCGTTGCGGGCGCGGCGCGGCGGCGCAGCAGCGCTGCGAGGCCGCCGCCGAGTACTGCGACGATGATGGCGTCGACCAGGAACAGCGCAAGCGCCGTCGACAGCAGCCAGCCGCGCAGGTCGCGCGGCTCGGCATTGGTGTAGGTGGCGTGCCGGGCGCTCAGGCTCGCGGTGTTCAAGGCTGCGATGCGGTCGGCGGCGGCAAGCGTGTTCACGGCGAGCGGTCCTTCTGCAGGACCATAGAAGCCCGGCGGATGATCGGGGGTGGCGCGGTCGCGATAATCCGCGGGCAGCGGCTTTGCGGTGGCCGGCGGCGGGCCGAAGGCGCCGAAGCCGTCGAGGATGTGCAGCGGCGCCACCGTCTCGGCGGTCGCTTCGCTCGCGACACCAGCGCCGGGCTTCGCGGTGTAACCGGACATGTCGACGACACGTCGCAGCATTTCGACGAAGGTGCCTGACATCGGCAGATCCGACCAGCGCATGTCGGCGCTGACGTGGAATAGGCTGACCACGCCCTTGCCGCGATGCTCGCCGGTCACCAACGGCGTGCCGTCCTCGAGCGAGGCCCAGCTCTTGGTGGCGAGCACGGCGTCGGGCTCGGCCAGCACCTGGCGGCTTACGGCGACGTCCTTGGGGACCGCGATGCCGGCAAACGGACCGTCGGCCGCGAAGGCGGCGAGATGTTGCGGCTTCTCCCAGGTCAGGCTGCCGCCGAGCGTCCGGCCGCCCTTGCGCAGCTTGACCGGAACGAGATCGTCCTCGGCCTGCGCCAGGCGCGGCCCGGCGAACCGCACCAGCACGCCGCCCTGGTCGATCCAGGCATTGAGACGCTCGCGCAGCTCGGGCGCGATGGTGCCGACATCGGCGAGGATGATCATCGGCAGCTTCTGGTCGAGGAACTGCGTGATGCCCTGCTGCGGCGAGCCCTTGTCGGCGAGCCGCACGTCGGCGAACGGCGACAGCGCGCGGGTCAGGTAAAAGGTCGGCGCCAGCAGCGGCTGCGCGGTCTCGCTGGTCGAGCCCGAGACGATGCCGATGGCGCGGCGGCGCCAGCGCTTGTCGAGCAGCTGCACCGCGCCGGCAGAGCGCTCGCCCGCAATCTCCAGCCGGGTGATGTCGTTGCGCAGCTCGACCGGCAGGTCGAACGCGGCTTCAGTTTCCTTGTCCTGCGGGCCGAACGAGAAGCGCGCCTCGCCGATCGGCGAGGCCTTCTGGTCCAGCGCGCGCACGGTGCCGACGGCGATGCCGCTGTCGGTGCGCAGCACCTTCACCGTCATCATGGCGGCGGCGTTCTCGGCCGCGACGAGGGCCAGCGGCGAAGAGGTCCCGCCCTCGAACACGGTCAGGCTGCGATCGCCGATGGTCTTGCCGAGGCCGGCGACGAATTCCTCGCCACGGCCGGTGTCGACGCCATCCGAGAGCCAGGCGATCTCGCAGTCGCCGGTCGCCTTCAGGAAGCGATCGATCGCGGTCAGGGTCTCGACGCGGTCGATCGAATAGGGTTTTGGCGTGAGCTGCCGCAGCGCGACGCGCGCGGCCCCCGCCGGCATCAAGGTGATGTCGCGGGTCGGCTCGGACAGCGGCACCAGCGCGATCGCGCGGCGGTCGTTGTCGGCATTGGCGATCAGCTCGTCGGCGGCCCTGATCCTGACGTCCCAGCTCGCGGCCGCGCTCCAGCCGTCGTCGAACATGATCATCAGCGGCGCCTTGCTGGAGGCGATGCCCGTTTGCGGATTCCAGATCGGACCGGCGGCGGCGAAAATGACGAGCGCCGCAGCCAGGAGACGCAACGCGGTCAGCCACCACGGCGTCCGCGAGGGCGTCTCTTCGCGCGGCGCGATGTCGAACAACAGGCGCGTGGGTGGAAACTCGATGCGGCGCGGCCGCGGCGGCATCACGCGCAGCAACCACCACAGCACGGGCAGGCTGACGAGGCCGATCAGCAGCAGCGGTTCGGTGAAGGCGAGCGGGAATCCCATCATGCGGCGGGCCCTGCCTTGATCGTCGCGGTGCGCCCGCCCGACTTGCTCACCTGCATGCCGGCATGCAGGAACAGCAGCAGTTCGGCGGCGGAACGGTCGGTCGAATGCGTCGTGAAAAGCCAGTCGAGCTTCGAGGTCTCGGCGCGGATCTGGTCGCGGTGCAGCGCCAGCCGTGCGGTGTAATCCTGCGCCCAGCTTTCGGCGCGGCCGGCGGTGATCACGCCGAACCCTTCGGGCTCGACGAACTCGACGCGTCCGGAATAGGGGAACGACTCCTCGGCGGGATCGACGACCTGCACCAGCGTGCCGTGCGCGCCGGACGCGGAAAGCCCGGCGAGCGTCATTCTGATCTCGTCGATCGGCGACCAGAAATCCGACAGCACGATCGTCTCGGCGAGCGCCGAGGGCACGAAGGACGGCGGCAGACTCGGCCGCTCGGCATCGTCATGCAGCATCGCCTGCGCCATCTTGTCGATCACGCTGCGGCTCGCGGTCGGCGCCATCAGCCCGGGAATGCCGACGCGCTCGCCGCCCGAGACCAGCAGCTCGGCCAGCGCGAAGGCGACGATCAGGGTGCGCTCCAGCTTGGACTCGCGCGCCGTCTTCGAGGCGAACGCCATCGAGGGCGAGCGGTCGGGCCAGATCCAGACCGTGTGCGAGGCTTCCCATTCAAGCTCGCGGACATAGAGATGGTCGTCACGGGCCGAGCGCCGCCAGTCGACGTTCTGCGACGGCTCGCCGGAGACGAAGCGGCGGTATTGCCAGAAATTTTCGCCGGAGCCGGCGCGGCGCCGGCCGTGCAGGCCGTGGATGACGTTGGCGGCAACACGGCGGGCCTCGAGCACCAGGCGCGGCAGCGAAGCGGCGAGCGTGCGGCTTTCGCCATCGGCACGTCGGATCGCGATGATCTCCTTCGCTGCGTGCCCGTTCTCTGCGGCCATCAACCGATCCGTGTTTTCAATTGCCGGATCACGTCCGGAATCGTGCGGCCTTCGGCGCGCGCCTGGAAGGTCAGCGCCATGCGGTGCTTCAGCACGGGCTCGGCGAGATCGAGCACGTCGTCGATCGACGGCGCGAGGCGTCCGTCGATCAGCGCGCGTGCGCGCACCGCGAGCATCAGCGATTGGCTGGCGCGCGGGCCGGGACCCCAGGCGATGAACTTGCCGGTTTCGCCGCTCTCCGCTCCCGGACGGGCCGAACGGACCAGCGACAGGATCGCCTCCACCACGGAATCGCCGACCGGCAGGCGGCGGATCAGGCGCTGTGCCGTGATCAGCGCATCCGCGCTCATCGATCCCCGCGCCAGCGTCTCGTCCGCGCCGGTGGTCTCGAACAGGATGCGGCGTTCGGCGTCGCGATCGGGATAATCGACGTCGATCTCCATGAGGAAGCGGTCGAGCTGGGCTTCGGGCAGCGGATAGGTGCCTTCCTGCTCCAGCGGGTTCTGCGTGGCTAGCACGTGGAACGGCTTCGGCAGATCGTGACGCACGCCGGCGACGGTGATGTGCTGCTCCTGCATCGCCTGGAGCAGCGCCGACTGCGTGCGCGGGCTGGCACGGTTGATCTCGTCGGCCATCAGGAGCTGCGCGAACACGGGGCCGGAGATGAAGCGGAAGGCGCGCTTGCCGGTGGTGCTCTCGTCGAGCACTTCGGCGCCGAGAATGTCTGACGGCATCAGATCGGGCGTGAACTGGATGCGCTTGGCGTCGAGACCGAGCGTGACGCCGAGCGTCTCGACCAGCTTGGTCTTGGCGAGGCCCGGCACGCCGATCAGCAGCGCATGGCCGCCGGAGAGGATGGTGACGAGCGTGTTCTCGATCACACGATCCTGACCGAAGATGACGGATGCGATCGCTTCCTTTGCCGCGCGAATCTGGCTCGACACCTGCTCAGCCGAACGGACGATTCCGTCTTCGAGCTTCTCGACACTCTCCGCCATCCGTTAGCTCCTTCAGCCTGCCATGCGGCTCGCTTGCATCGTCATGTCGTCACAAGTCATCACATGGGCCCTATGCTAGACTTGCACGAAGGCCATGTATTCGTTGAATTAACCTATCCCCACCTTATCGGCTTGGGGTTATGTAGGGCATCACGAAGTGGCGACCTCCACACCGGACTAATGCGGGGTGGAACCGTGCACCCGGCTACAACGTAAACCTGCACCAATCGTGCCAAATGACCAATCGTGCCAAATGACAAAGGGCAAACCATGGCGAACCAAGGGCAGAGCGCCGATCGCGGTCTCGAAGGGCTGACTGCCGCCGCCAAAAGCGCTGCCGATGCCGACGGTGCCAAAAAGGGCCTGCCGCCGGTGCATCTGTGGAATCCGCCGTTTTGCGGCGATCTCGATATCCGAATCGCCTCGGATGGTACTTGGTTCTATTTGGGGACGCCAATCGGCCGCCCTGCGCTGGTTCGCCTGTTCTCGACGGTGCTGAAGCGCGAAGGCGACAAGCATTTCCTCGTCACGCCCGTGGAGAAGGTCGGCATTCGCGTCGACGATGCGCCGTTCATGGCGGTCGAGATGCAGAAGGAGGGCGAGGACAACCATCGCGTGCTCCGCTTCCGCACCAATGTCGACGACTGGGTCACCTGCGACGCCGCGCACCGGCTGCGCTTCGAGCAGGCCAAAGACGGCGGACTGACGCCATACCTGCATGTTCGCGCCGAGCTCTGGGCCAAGGTCACCCGCGCGCTCTACTACGATCTGGTTGACATGGGCGAGGAGCGGATGGTCGATGGCCAGCCGATGTTCGGCGTCGAATCGGCCGGCGAATTCTTCGCCATGGCCGACGCAGAGCAGGTGAGGGCCGCGCTTTGAACAAGCCTATCCTGAAGAACGAGCCCGTCGCGATCGGCGCCGCGGATTTCTTCGCGCGCACCACGGCGCGATTGGGCTTCGACGTTCCACCCGGCCTGTACGATCCGAACATCATTCCGGCTTCGGGCGATCCCGGCACCGACAAGATGCTCGAGATCATCGCGCGCGAGCAGCCGGTGCGGCCGGCGGCGGTCCTGATCGCGGTGGTCGACCATCCCGAGCCGACCATCCTGTTGACGCAGCGGTCGGCGCATCTGAACGACCATGCCGGCCAGATCGCCTTTCCCGGCGGCAAGATCGACGCGACCGATTCCTCGCCGCTCGATGCGGCGCTGCGCGAGGCGGAGGAGGAGGTCGGGCTGTCGCGCGACTTCGTCGAGCCGATCGGCTATCTCGATCTCTACGGCACCGGCTTCGGCTTCCGCATCCTGCCGACGGTCGCAAGGGTCCGGCCCGGCTTCGAGCTCACCATCAACCATTCCGAGGTTGATGATGCGTTCGAGGTGCCGCTATCCTTCCTGATGAACCCGGCCAACCACCAGGTGCACAGCAAGGAATTCCGCGGCATGGAGCGGTCCTACTATGCGATGCCATTCGCGGAACGCTACATCTGGGGTGCGACGGCCGGAATGCTGCGCGTGCTTTATGAGCGGATCTACTCGTCATGATCCGGCCGATCCTGACCGAGATCGGAATTTTCCTCGTTCCCTTTGCCGTCTATGCGCTGTTCCTGGCCGCGACCCGTTCCGGCCTGTTCGTGCAATCCTCCTGGCCGATCACCATCGTCGCGCGCCTCATGCTGGCGGCGCTCGTGCTGGTGATCGCGGGACTGATCGGCTTTGCGCATTTCTCCGGCGCGGCGCCGGACTCGACTTACATTCCAGCCCATATCGAGAACGGCAAGCTGGTGCCGGGCAGGGAAAAATAAGGGCCGGACGATGAGCGCGGAGCCGTTACTCGCCGATGCGCCCTGGCTGATCTCAGGCGGGACCGCGCGTGTCCTGCAATTGCTCAATGCGGATGGCGAGGAGGCGCGGGTGGTCGGCGGCGCCGTGCGCAACGCGCTGCTCGGGCTGGTGCCCGGTGACATCGACATCGCGACCACGGCGCTGCCGGACGAGGTGATGCGGCGCGCCAGGGCTGCCGGCATCAAGAGCGTGCCGACCGGCATCGACCACGGCACGATCACGCTGGTCATCGACGGCAAGCCCTTTGAGGTCACGACGCTGCGCGAGGATACCGAAACCTTCGGCCGCAAGGCCAAGGTCGCGTTCGGCCGCGACTGGGTGAAGGACGCCGAGCGGCGCGACTTCACCATGAACGGCCTGTCGGCCGGCGCAACGGGTATCGTGTACGACCATGTCGGCGGCATCGCCGATGCCGCCGCGCGGCGCGTGCGCTTCATCGGCGACCCCGATCGGCGCATCGCCGAGGACTATCTTCGCATCCTGCGCTTCTTCCGCATCCACGCCGCGTTCGGCGCCGGCGATCCAGACCGCGACGGCTATCTCGCCTGCATCCGCGGCCGCGCCGGCCTGGCCAGCCTGTCGGCCGAGCGGCTGCGCATGGAGATGCTGAAGCTGCTGGTCGCTCACGGTGCGTCCGACGCCGCGCTCGCCATGGCGGATGGCGGATTGCTGCAGGCGCTGACCGGCGGCGTCGCCTATACCGGGCCGCTGGCGGCGATGATCGCGATCGAGCGCGAGCTCGGCCTGCCCGCAAGCAGCACGCGGCGGCTCGCCGCGCTGACGGTCGCCGTGACCGAAGATGCCAAGCGCGTCGCCACGCGCCTGAGGCTCTCCAATGCGGAAACCAAGGCGCTGGATTCGATGGGACATCGCTGGTGGCGTTTCGCCGCCAAGGACGAGGCCAATGCGCGGCGGTTGCTCTACCGGCTTGGCCCCGAGCGCTATCACGATCGTGTGTTGCTGAGCTGGGCGAGAGGCGGCGCCGACGTCGGCTCGCCGCGATGGCGTGCGCTCGCCGAGCTGCCGCAGCGCTGGACCGCGCCGAAATTTCCGCTCCGCGCCGCCGACTTCATCGCGCGCGGCCTGGCGGAAGGACCCGCGCTCGGGCATGTGTTGACGCTGGCCGAGGACGCTTGGCTTGCGGCGGATTTTCCCCTAGAGGAAGCCGCACTCGCTTCCATCGCCGATCAAGCAGCGGCCCGCATCGGCCGCGATGAGAGAACGTGACCATCGTCTCGGGCTTCGCCGACATCTCGATTTTCCAGCTCCTGCTGGTCGCGTTGATGGCGTTGTTTGCGTCCGTTATCGGTGGTCTCGCCGGCTACGGCACCGGGGCGCTGATGCCGCTGGTGCTGGTGCCGCTGGTCGGCGCCGAACCGGTGGTGCCGATCATCGCGATCTCCGCCATCTTCACCAATGCGAGCCGCGCGGTCGCCTATCTGCGCCATGCCGATCGCCGCCGGGCGCTGATCGTGCTCGCCTGCGCGGCGCTGACGACGGCGCTCGGCGCCTACGGCTATACGCGCCTCACCAATGCCGGCGCCGCGCTTGTGATCGGCACCATGCTGATCCTGAGCGTGCCGCTGCGCCGCGTGCTGCGCCGTCGCCAGGTCAGGATCGGAGACGCCGGTCTTGCCGCAGGCTCGGTCGGCTACGGCGTGCTGGTCGGCGGCACGTCGGGCTCCGGCGTGATCCTGCTCTCGCTGCTGATGGCCGCGGGCCTCGAAGGCGCCGCCGTGATCGCGACCGACGCGATGATCTCGCTCGGCACCGGCCTCATCAAGATCTCGGTGTTCGGTCTTGCCGGCGTGGTGACGGCACAGGTGCTCGCCTTTGCGCTGCTGATCGGCGGGATTGCGATCCCCGGCGCATTCCTGGCAAAAGCCTTCGTCGAGCGGATGCCGGTGCACATCCACACCGCGATCCTCGATGTTGCCGTCGTCACCGGCGGGCTGGTGATGATCTCGGCGGCTGCGAGGCAGGTCGTGTAGTCAACCTGCGCGTGTCCCGCTGCCGGTTTGGATCACGCCGCGGGTCTAGTGGGGTGGACTGCAGTCCAGCTCCTTGATCCTGCCCACCTCGTCAAACGCAAAAAGCGCGCTCATGACGCCAGCACTCGTGACGTAAGAGAGAATGGTCCCGTCGTTGTGCCAGGGATTGAGATCGTCCAGCGAGCTCGCCGGATACTCCCGGAGGCGATCGACCCAATAGGCGCGAAGTGCCTCGCGGCCGGTAATGGTTTTGCCGCCGCCGCAGCCGCAGTGAACCACGGCATCGTCGGCGTGCATGTCCAAGATCGCTTCGATATCGCCCGCGCGGTAGGCATCGAGCCAGTCAACAGCGACGCCCATCGGGTCAAAGGAGACAATTCCTACCTGCATACCGTCAAATCCTGCAATTTTAGGTCGGGTTAACCCCGCTAAGCCTCTTTCTCCAAACGATTAATTGTAATTTAATACCCTGACCCGGCCCCCGGCCATATGCCGAAGGACATAGATCGCCGGGCCGAGGCAAAGTCCATGTTAGACGTGACTGCGAAGCAGGGGATAACCGCACGCATCCGGCTTGTGATCGTGGATCGACAACCGATCGTCCTGCAGGGGCTGAAGTCGGTATTCGGGGCACAGCAGGACTTCGACGTCGTCGCCTCGTCCAGCGACGGGACGGGCTGCCTCGAGGCAATTCGGAATTTGATACCCGACGTCGCGCTTCTTGCTGACACCCTGCCGGATCTGACGGTAACCGAGCTCCTCGCGATCGTGAAAGCCGAGAAGCTTCCCACGCGCCTGGTGTTCTTTACCGAGTCCGACACCGACCACGATCTGACTGCAGCCATTGCTGCCGGCGCCTGCAGCGTAATTTCGAAGTACGCCTCGCCCGACACCATGCTGCAATCACTGCGGCTGATGACGAAGCGCGGTGTGTCGCTGGAGCGGTCCGATCTCTGGCCAATCGGCAAGGACGCTGACGGCGGCGGCAAAATTGAAAAGATGCTGGAGCTATTGACGGGCCGGGAACGTCAAATAGCACGACTGGTGTCGGAAGGAATGTCGAACAAGGAGATCGCGCGCCAGCTCAACGTTTCCCAAGGGACAGTCAAAGTCCACCTGTACAATATCTTTCAGAAGCTTGAGATCACCAACAGGACGGTGCTCGCGACCATCGCATTGTTGCAGCGCACCTCCGCCTTCAGCACGCTCTCGCTGGCCCTTTTGGCGCTCGTAGTTGCGGACGAACTCAAGGCCTCGGAAGCGAACGCAATGCTTCCGAATGACAACAGCTTCGGCCACGCGGGCGAGCACGCCGGTTATGAGCCCTGGAAAAAAGCCATTCTCCGACACCTCATCGTCTCGGAATCCGGCGAGACGCCTCCGCCCACACTGAGAGACTTCTTTGCCAAGATGGGTCAAGTCGCGAACCCGGCGGCGGCAATGGAAGCGTTGCGCGCGGCCGAGCAATCCGCAGGCCCGAAACCGTGGAAAGACTACGGTCCTGTTGGATCGAGCACGCCCAATCTTCCCTCGCTTTTCCTGCGAGGAACCAGCGACCCACAGATCGGAGGTGACCCGATCCCGGAACATCAACTCCCGCGGCTTGCTTCCAATCCGATATCGGTTCACGGAGGGTATGGCACCTTCGCCACTGTCGCCGGTGCGTTGATCTACGCACTGCACGACCCCCATATCGCCGCACAGGCGCATGAGGCGGGTAAAGCGCCGATCGACAGTCTCCTGGCCGTCACTGGAGAGAATGCGGCCACAAAACTGGCCGCGATCGCCAATGCTGACGCTCATCATGTCGACAGCTCAGCCCCGGGTTTCCTTGCGCACGATGCCGGCCTGGCTTCCGCGCTTGTGACCACTGGAAACCAAAGCGTCGCTGAAGAAGGCGCTCGGAGCCAGATGAGCCACGGCACTGTGGATGGCGCCGCGGGTGACAACCTCCAAAAAACCCCCGGCTTGGTGGACCCTGGACACGACGCCAGTATTGCCGGAGATGGCAGCGATCAACTGGCGGGCGGCAACGTTGATGAAAACGTTGTTCATCGTTCCTCGATCGATTCCGTTTCGACCTCTTCCCAGTCTGGCTTCGATTTCGCATCCGGGGCGAGCAGGATCAATCTTGCGGCTTTCGGAGTGCTTGCCTGGCTGCAAATGACGGCAGCAATCAAGTCCATACCGCCACATACCCTTGCCTGGATCTACAACGCCGCAAGCAATGAGACGATCGTCTACGTGAATCCGACCGATCATGTTCTCGATATCGGGGATCGCGGCCTGCTGGAAGTCCATCTGCAGGGGATTGTATCCATTGCGGAGTCGGATGTCGCCTCCCAGCCGGAAGCCGCGGCTGTCGCGATCACCCTGGAGCAACTCGAAGAAGCGCTGAAATCGGCGACCGCACTCGATGAGACTGCTCTGAGCACGGACAAAGTCCATGCCATGGGCGCGGCGAGCGAGAGCACACTGGGGACGGCTGGAGTTTGGAGCGTTCTGTCCGACGACGGCTTCGGGTTCCAATTCGGGCAGACTCGGACCGGCTTAGGGGCGTCGACGAGGGGCAGAACTTCCACGGACGATTCGGCGAATGCCACAGACGAGAGCGACGGCGCCTCTGGCGTGTCGGCTCACGTATCGTCGATCGAACTTGCTCATAGCGCGGCGGCCACGGCTGTTGAAAATCTCACGTCGAAGAGTGAGCCGGTCAATGCGGCCACCGGCGTTTCGCCGACTGGGCAGAACTATATCGTCCAACCGGGCGTCATATCGGCCGACAGCGCGGGCCCCGGCAACTCGGAGCACGCTTCGGAGCCAGGGTCTGCAAAGGCTGCAGCCACGGAGTCGGCTGAAGCCGACTCCGCACCGGGCAACGGCGCCGGAAATGGGGCCGAGCATCGCGCTGAGGCCGCGGACGATTCGCCAGGGTTAGCGAAGAAGGCAGAAGCGGGCGGCGTGGAGCACGGCAACTCCGCGCACGCGGCAAACGCATCGGAAGCAGCCGAGAGCGTCGCAGCGGCCGACAGCGCGAGCCACGGTAACTCGGAGCACGCTTCGGAGCCAGGGTCTGCAAAGGCTGCAGCCACGGAGTCG
>NZ_JALJRD010000009.1:103643-153295 GCF_024519875.1 Bradyrhizobium sp. Bra64
GTAACTCGGAGCACGCTTCGGAGCCAGGGTCTGCACAGGCGGCAGCCATGGAGTCGACTGAAGCTGATTCCGCACCGGGCAACGGCGTCGGCAAAGGCGCCGAGAACCACGCTGCGGCTTCGGACACTGCGAGCGTGTCAGCGGCAGTGCAGACCACAGAGCCGGCCGTCGTGGAGCACGGCAATTCGGGGCACGATTTATCCTCGACCTCTGCAAACGCCGCGGATCAAGAACTGGTATTCCGCTTCGATAGCGAGGTAACTCCCTCCACTCCCGTCGCGGTAGCTGAGCCTGAAGAGCTGAATCATCCGCACGTTCCGCCCGGTCAGGAGAACCTCGAGGTCATCGTCAATATACTCCCCAATGCACTGGACGGACACGCGGCCGACCACGGCAATAGCGGTCTGCATCATGTCGTTATAGCTACGCCTCATGACTTGCTGATTTGAACTGTTGCATTGTCATTGACCGGAAATGGCAATTGTCAGTGACAATGCGCGCGTTCCTGGCAAAAGCTTTCGTCGGGCGAATGCCGGTGCATGTTCACTCCGCGATCCTCGACGTCGCCATGTCACCGGCGGGCTGGCGATAATCTCGGTGGCGGCGAGGCAACTCATCGCCTGGATGAGCCGGCTCCAATCGGAATTCGTGCCCCGGCCGCGGAGCGTCAACGCACCTGACAGATCGCCCCGAGGTCTTCTCTCGAAGGTATCGCCGACGAGATGTTGGTGATTTGCCGGCTACGGGCGCTCATGGGCTGAATACACTGTGGAGAAAGCGCTCCTTTTCGCCCGGCGCGTAACCCTGCGAAGCGCCAAAATACGGTTCACTTTGGCCTTGGTCGGGTGCGGGCCCGTAGTGCATCGGCGGCGCGGATTGTGCGTAGGCCGAACTCCAGGCGGGGTCCGAGGCGGGACGAACAACAACATGCGACCGGTGCGAATGGTGCACCGTAGCCGCGTTCGCAGCGCCCGCGAGGCTAATCAAAAGGCTCAACGCCAAAATAGAACGCATTGCTTCTTCTCCAATCGAGAGCCGCCCCCTGCCTAAATAGGAAACAGGTCACGTCGCTCCAGCGATGAGCGGGTTCACGATTGGTCACATCGTTGGCATCACGCGCGCGGGGCCCCATGCCAACCTTTGGCTGTCATCCCCTGGCTATTGGCGGATCGACCGGATTTTGCCTCCAAGCGGTCATCGCATTCCCACTTCACGTTACTCCGGGAGCCCGGCCGTCTTCAGCGCATCGCCAAGAGTTTCCGCAAGCGCCGGGGCACAGTTCACGCCCGCGAACTGGCGGCTGTAGCGAAAGGTCGGTTGAAGTTCGAGCACCCGCTCCGCGGCCGCCCTCGCTTCATCCAGCCGTCCGAGTTTGGCAAGCGCAGCGGCCAGTTGGACATAGGTGATGCTGTGTGCGGGAT
The DNA here is from genome assembly GCF_024519875.1 of Bradyrhizobium sp. Bra64. Lineage (NCBI taxonomy): Bacteria > Pseudomonadati > Pseudomonadota > Alphaproteobacteria > Hyphomicrobiales > Nitrobacteraceae > Bradyrhizobium > Bradyrhizobium sp. Bra64. The sequence continues at coordinate 105,065 of NZ_JALJRD010000009.1, forward strand.
TGGCCTGAACGGACTTGTAGGCGGCGCGACAGGCCTCTTCGTAGCGGCCGCGCAGCAAATGACTCATCGCCTGCGCGTCGAATGCGGCGAAAGCCCACGGGTCGAACGGGCTGAGCCGCATGCCTCGCTCGCTCCACTCGATGGCGCGCTCGGGTTCTCCGCTCCATCCGAGAATGACGCTGCCGAGGATGTAGGTCAGCGCCGAGGAGGGGCTGACGGCAAGCGCGGCTTCGAATGCGGTGAAAGCCGCGTCGCGATCATGCCCATCCATGCCGATTGAAAAACCCGCAAGCGCCAGCGCAGTCGCGTCGTCCTGGCCGTGAAGGATCGCCGAACGGGCATGTCGGATCGAAGCGGCACGATTCGTCTCCCGCAAGCCGACGCGAAGGAAGAGGCAATGGTGGCACATCGCCGCGTTGCCATGTGCCAGCGCGTAGGTGGAATCGAGTTCAATGGCACGTTCGAGCAGCACGAGCGCTCGAGACACCTGCTCTGGCATCCCGGAATCGACGTCGAGCTGGGCCCGCAGAACGAGATCGTAGGCATCCAGGCTGTCGGGGCGCTTCCGCTTGACCCTGTCGATTTCGGCACGGCGCAAGCTCGGCGCAATCGCGCCCACCGCCGAGAGCGCAATCTCATCCTGGAGTGCGAAAATATCGTCGGAGCTGCGGTCGTAGCGCTCGGCCCATACATGAGCGCCGGTCGAGGCGTCGATCATCTGGCCCGTCACGCGCACGCTGCCTTCGGCCTTGCGCACGCTGCCTTCGAGAACGTAGCGCACGCCGAGCTCGCGGCCGACCTGCTTCACGTCCACGGCACGGTCCCTGTAGGTCAAGGTCGAGTTTCGCGCAATGACGAACAACCACTTGATGCGGGCCAGGCCGGTGATGATGTCTTCGACCATCCCGTCGGCGAAGTAGTCCTGCTGGGGATCGCCGCTCAAGTTCGAAAACGGCAGAACCGCGACGGACGGCTTGTCGGGCAACGTCGGTGCGTACGCCGCACGGGCGGCAGGTGACGCATCCGGACCATGGGTGGCGACGGGCGGTCCGACATAGCGATAGCCGCGGCGCGGCAGCGTTTCGATCCAGCTATCGGCCTTCTCGTCGGCGAGCACCCGGCGGAGGGCGGCGATCTGCACCGTGAGATTGTTGTCGGCAACGGCCAGTCCGCCCCAGCCGGCCTCGACCAGCGCATCCTTGGAAACCGGTACGCCCGCGTTCTCCAGCAGCAGCCGCAGCAGCGCGACGGCGCGCTGCCCGAGCATGGTGGGCCTGGCCCCATGGTAGAGAATGCCCGCCTCCGGGTCGAGGCGGAACGGGCCGAACTGGTAGAGATCCGCCGTTGCCATTCGATGCTTTTAGCAAATTTTTGGGAACTGTTTCACGACTTCCGACACAGATGGGCGATGTTGCTTCAGTGCCCGTGGGAGCACGCACCTGGACGATGGAGGAATGTCATGAGCGCCGATGCTGTCATTCGTATGCCTGACGAGAAGAAGGGCGTCATGCTCCGTGGTCATCCCATGGTTTTCCTCGTCACTGGCGAGGATACCAAATACACGAGCATGTTCGACTGGACGATCCCGGCGGGCTTCGCCACCGGGCTGCATGTTCATCGGGTGCAGGAGGAGACCTTCTATCTACTCGAGGGGGAGTGTGAGTGGCATGTTCGCGACAAGACGCTGCGCGCAAGCCCGGGGACCTATTTGTTCATCCCGCCGGGGGTCCCTCACAACATCACCAATGTCAGTGACAAACCGGCCCGCGTGCTGATGACCGTCTCCCCGCCCGGCCACGAGCACTATTTCGAACAGCTTGCGAAACTCGCGGCGCAGGGTGCGCCGGATCCAGAGGTTCTCTCCGACCTCCGCGACCGTTACGACACCGATCAGTTGTCGACTTTGACAACACGGGCGTAAGCCTTGGGGGCGGGCTTCGATGGTAGCTTGGCCCAGAGCGGACCCCGACAGAGTTACGTCGTCGATTCTATTTTTCACCGATGATCATGGAGTTTCCGCCTGGAAGATCGCGCACGGTAGTCTTTACGAACCCGGTAGAACGCATCCAGTCGGTGCATTCCGTTGCCGTATATCCAAACCCTCCCGACGTCCAAAGCAGCATGTTGAGAGATGAGAGCAGGCCAGTTGCGCTTGCGCGTCGGTCGTCGTCGATCAGCATGTCATAGACGACAATGGATCCACCTTTTGGGATTGCTTGATAGGCCTTATCCAACAGCATCCTTTTGGTCTCGAGGTCCCAATTGTGCAGGACGCGACCAAGCACGACAACGTCAGCCGGGGGTAACCGATCTTTGAAAAAATCGCCTTCCGTGAAGCTCACCCTGTCGGTGACGTTGCATCTGAGTGCGTACTCCTCGAATGCCGGACGCAGCGCCGGAAGGTCGAAGCCGACCGCACGGACGTGAGGATGCGCCAACGCAATTTGGACCGGCAGGCACCCCTGAGCAGTGCCGACATCACAAAGCGTCGCATGGTTCCGCCAGGGAAACTGTTGAGCGATACCTTGAGCGGCGAGCAAGCTGCCGGAAGTCATTGCTGTAACGAAAGTCCGGAATTTCGCCGCGTCGGCGTACAATGACCCGAAGTGATCTTGACCATGAGTCTCGGCGGCAGGATTGCCGGTCCGCAGCGCCTGCGTCAGCGATCCCCACATCCCGTATTCGCGACGGTTGTACTGATCGAAGCTTGCGCCGAGATAAGTTGGCTTCGCCTGATCAAGGTAGTGATCGCACTCCTCAGTGTTGCGATATAGCCCTTTGTCATCTCGCGTCAAGAGACTCATCGAGACAAGTGCATCGAAGAAGTCGCGAGCTGCGCGACTATGCACCTGAATGCGGCGGGTGAGTTCCCCCGCATCAAGCGGGCCGGTTGCCAGCTGCGAAAAGACTCCGAGCTCGATCGCGCTAAGTAGAATTTTTGCTTGTCGATAGGCGCTGCCGATCGCGAAAAGCCGATCAGTACGCGGATGCTCGCAGGTCATGAAGGTAGCTCCTAGCTCAGTGTTTTCACGCCCGCTATTGCGGCGCCGCCTTGGTGTAACGGGCGAGTGCCGCGCGCTCGTCTTTGACAATCTTTTGCAGCTCTGCCGGAGAGGTTACCCGTAGCTGCATGCCGATCGCATTGAAGCGCCCCGCCAGATCCGAAGCCGCGCCGATTTCATGCAGGTCGGCCCCGATGCGTTCACGTAGCGCTGCTGACATTCCGCGGGGCGCGAAAAAACCAAGAAACGCTTCGTACTCAAGGTCCGGGAAGCCCGACTCGCGCGCCGTCGGCACCTCTGGCAGGGAGGGTGATCGCCGACTGTTCGTAATCGCGATGATCTTGATCTTGCCGGTTTGCGCCATCGGCAATTGGGTCGCGAGGGCAGAAACATAGAATTGGAGTCGATCCTGCGAGAGGTCCTGCATCGCCAGGCTCACGTCCCGGTATGGGACGCGCAGGAGATCAATGCCGGCGCCTTCCAAAAACCCCGGCACCAGATAGTCGAGACTGCCCGGAGTTCCGCTCCAGTTGAACTGACCCTGCTTGAGGCGTGCCTGCGCGACAAATTCAGACAGCGAGGTCGTGGCCAGGGAGGCAGGCACCCCTATAGCCACATAGACTTCGGCGGCGGCCGCGACCGGCAGCAGATCATCGGGATTGTATGGAAGGCTACCCGGGTGCGTGAGCAGGTTGCTCGTGAGCGGCCCCCCGTTTGTATAAAGCAGAGTATGCCCATCGTTTGAGTTGAGCACTGCAGTTGCGGCGATGATGCCGTCAGCGCCTGGACGGTTCTCGACGATGACGGGCTTCCCCCATCGCTCCGCGAGCTTCTCGGCGAAGGGCCGCGCCGTGACGTCGCCGCCACTACCCGGCGGAAACGGCGTGATGATCTTCACGACCCGGGTCGGCCACGACTGGGCGTTGCCCGGAAACGCCGTAAGCATCAGGGCAATGATTGTAAGCATTCCCAGCGCCAAATTCGCGGTGCGCATGAAGGTGTCTCCTCGCTCCGACCGCCCACGCGGCGGTTTTGTCAGGCTCGATGGACACTAGGAGGGGATGCCTTTAAGGTCATTGTTTCAGGGTCTGAAGAGTTCTGAACAAGCATGACACTTAATCCGAAACCGGATCGAGGCACTGTTCGATTTGGGAAGTTCGTGCTGGATCTAATCGACCGGCGGCTGACCTGTTCGGAACAGCCTGTCAAGCTTTCAAGCCGGGCCCTCGATATCCTTTGCGAACTGGCTTCGGTCCCAGGCGAAGTCGTGAACAAGGATCGCCTGATGGAGAAAGTCTGGCCTAGCCGCGTGGTGGAGGAGAACGCAATCCAGGTGCATGTGTCCGCGCTGCGCAAGGCCCTCGAACCCGGAAGCGACGGTCACGTGTACGTCGTCACGGTTCCGGGACGAGGCTATCGCCTGGTTGGGATCGACAATGCATCAGACATGCCGACGTATCGGAGCTCCACAGATACACCGGCGCGCGGGACCTCGGTTGCCGTTCTTCGGTTTGTCAATCTGAGCGGGGATTCGAGGCAGGATTACTTCGCCGACGGCATCGTAGAAGACATCATCACCGGACTGTCACGTATCACAGGTCTGTCAGTAGTCGGCAGCACGTCGAGTTTGCTGTTCGAAGCCGGCTCCGGCGACCTGGCGAGTATCGGGCGGAAGCTTGGATGCCGCTATCTTGTGCAGGGAAGCGTGCGTAAGGCCGACAATCGGATAAGAATCACGGCGAGGTTGGTTGAATCCGACACCGGTGTCGCATTATGGGCTGAACGCTACGATCGCAGGTTTGATGATATTTTCGAGGTTCAGGATGCAATCGCGATGAGCCTGATCGGGGCTCTCGAACCGAATTTGCGCAAAGTCGAGATCAGCCGCGTTCGAAGAGAGCGACCCAACAGTCTCGACGCCTATGACCTTGTGTTGAGGGCGATCTCCTCGATGCGCACGACGATGCCGACGGGCGCTGGTGAAGCCATTCCGCTATTGCAGAAGGCATTGGAGCTGGAACCCGAATATTTGGCAGCGCAAGCGCAGCTTGCACGATGCTTTCAAATAAGATTTAGCCGGAGCGGTCTGAAGGAGGAAGACCGTGTGACTGCGGTCCGTTATGCTCGCGCTGCCACGAGAAGTGATGACGCGACCGCACTGGGTGCTGCGGGCCTCGTCATCTGGTTTGCCGATGCCGACTTCGGTAGCGCTTTCGAGGTCTTTGACCGTGCGCTGTCCATCAGTCATTCGAATGTCGTTGCTTTGGGAAACAGCGCGTTCGCTCATGCGTTTATGGGCCACGGGGAAATTGCCCTCACACTGGCGCAACGCGCTCTGGCGGTGAGTCCGTTAGACACGCTGATCGCTCATATGGCGATCGCGGTGACCGAGCTTCATGCCAACCGTTTTGACGAGGCGCTCAAGGCAGCGGCTCACGCCGTCGAAGCAAATCCGTCCTTTAGCGTGCCGCAAGTCCTTTTGACGGTCGCTCTCGTCCGGCTTGGTCGCCTTGAGGAGGCGAGATCAACCGCCGAACGTGTCTTGAGCCTGGATCCAACGTTCACGATGCCAGTCTGGGCAGTCACCGTACGGAAAAATCCCGCCGTTTTCGACCCGATGGCGCAGGCTTGGGCCCAGCTCGCCACTCACTGCTAGTGTCTGCTTGTGGCCCTTGTGCGCCATCCGGCATGGTTCGGCCGTGCTCAGCGCGTCGCGGCGTTCGTGTGATCAGCGCGTCCGGGGCGGAGCCGGCGGTCTGAACCTCACGCGCGGGTTCACAGCGCAAGAGGTGTTCCACCGTCCGGATGCCGAGGCCATGCACTGTTCTCGGGTCTCATACATGCACTCGCCGGAAGCGCCGAGCTCTCCGCCAAAGACGCACCAGGGGTAGTCGCGCTCGGCGTGTGCCGCGGGAGCAAGCCCCGCCACCATGAAGGCAACCAGCACGGCGATTCGCATGAGATACTCCATCATGTCAGCCGAACGGCGCCGGAAAAAGCTGGCGCCTGGAAAAGGGAGCCGGTCGCTGAATGGCTAGCGAATTGCTGCCCCAACGGCAAGCACCAATCCGGCATTGCGCGATATCGTTCCTATCGTATTGCAGAAGTTTGTCATCAGCTCCTGGGAGGTCCGAGTGACCCGAAGCGGGCATACGGCTTGCCCCGCCTTCCCGCGTCGTTCGGTTGCCGCTGCCTGTTCTATCACTGCTATTCAATCGTTGCGTTCACCGTCATGACCGATCTGCCCGAGCCGTACGGACCTTTTCCTTCGCCATATATGGCAAAGGTGTCGTTGCCCCTGTATCCGGATGTCGCCGTGTATCTGAACGTCGTTACGTTAAGCTGCCTCAGCGTCCCGTGTGCAGGCTTGCGGGAAACGCCCGAGCTATTCATCACGCCTGGAATTCGCATCGGGAAATTGCACGTTTCGCCCGTCTTGACCGCGACGTAGGCAGTCATGTCGACACCGAACGCTGATGGATGGCCTGTGACCCGGCAGTCAGAGACGGCAAAAGCCGAAACCGTCGTAAAGCTCAGCGCAGCCGCTATGACCCGCAACCACATGTGACTCTCCCGTCCGGGTGACATCGCCAGCAGTTGACTTCGAAGCGGTTGGACAACAATTGATTTGAATCAACATGCCGACCTGCGTCGGCGAAACGGTCGGAGGACGAATCGGCTTGGTTCCGCCCGTGGGCTCGTCGCGTCGGTGAAGAATTACGGCGAGAGTGCCGCGTCATTGCGGGGCGGTTGTTTCAGGGTTGCAGCCGTGAGAGCAGACGTTGTCGATCCTGATCGCGACGTCGCTGATCTATGCGCATCCGTTCAAGTTCGCCTTCTGCTTTGGTTGTCTCCTGGTTCTGGCGCTTCATCTCGATAATCAGCGCCTCTTGCTCTGCGAGTCGCCGTTCTCCTTCGACGACATCGCGCTCTATCTGGCTCAGCTCATCGTATATCGCAGTCGTGTACATCACGATCCTCGTGCGGCGGTGCCGCGCACGCTGGAGAGCATATTCCGCCCCTTGCTGGACCTCGACCAGGCCCGCGCGGTGCGGCCTTGTCCGGAGTGCGAGGCGCATGACTTTCAACTCAGCGAGCTTCTTGAACGTTCCTGTTGATGCCATTTTTTCCCGAGCTTTGATCGAGAGGCTATCTTGGTGACCGGAACTATCTTGGCACTATCTTGGCGAAAGCGGCCCGCCTGACACGGCGACAGCCGTCACTGCCCCGGAACGAACCTCGTCAACCGAACGGACCCGTTGCTGACGACCTGTACAACGCGTACCGTCGCCGATGCCGATGCAAGGAACCCCAATGACTGATCGAGAAAAGATTCTAATTGCCCTGCGCGAAAAGCCTCTGAAGACTTTCGAAATCATGAAGCGTGTGAACATAAAAAATCAAGACGACTGTCAATCGCTCCTGCTGAAGATGCGTGACGACGGCGCCGTGAAGTTCGATATTCACAAGGGGCATTGGCGCGTTGCGTGACGACGTTCGCTTCGTCGCCAGCGGCCGGTGGAAATGCTTCCAGTTCCTTTCAGTGGAGAGAACGACTGGCTGTCTCCGGGCCGTATTTTCCTTCGGCGGTAACTTCCGTGGGGGGTGGCCGATGTCCGCTATCGCGCCGTTCTCGGCGGATAAGCGGACATCGCGCGTCGGAGGTAGTACTCCGTTTCGATCCAATCAGGACGCGGCGTTAGGCGTGCCTACTCCTCGTCTTCATCGTCCTCGTCTTCATCCTCGTCGTCTTCGTCCAGTTCTTCCAGTCGCTCGAGCACGGCGAGCGGCAGCGTCTCGCGAAACAAGTCGCCTTCGACGCCCATCCAGAGGCAGATGACGTCGTCGCCTTTGACGTCCGCGACGGTCAGCGGCTGGCCGCCGGATTTCAGCATGACGATATCGCCGGCTTTCAGTTCCATGGATGGTCCTTTCGGGTTGATTGACTTAAGAAGCTAGCAGGCCGGCATGACACGCCGATCACGGATCGCCGGATCAGTCGATGTGCTGCGGCAGCGCGCATCCGCCACCAGACTGCTGAAACGCCGATGATGGAGCCTCAGGCCGGGAGCGGGACCATGACGGAGACAAGGTACCTGCTCGATGGGTTGCGCAGGGGCTTTTCCGTCCCATGCGCCGCGATGATGGCATCATGCGCCTGTTTTGCCCGACGGGTCAAATGATTTCGCAAAATCCGCAATCTGCCGCGTTTGCGGCAAGCCGTTGATTTTGCAGCAGCCGGCTACTGTGCATGGGGTTGTTTTCGAAATTGTTTCTTCGCGCACCAGTTAGAGCCGGTCCGGCACCAGCTCGGTCAGCGAGCGGATGATGCGGTCGGGCTTGACGGTCGAGCCTTCGGGCAGGCCGTCGCCGTGCACGTCGATCCAGATCGAGTAGATGCCGAGGCGCTGCGGCGTCACGACCTCCCACTCCAGATTGTCGCCGATCATCCAGGTGTCCTGGGCGGTGACGCCGAGCGCCTCCATCGCGTGCAGATAGGCGCGCTCCTCGGGCTTGCCGAAACCGTGCTCGCCCTCGATCTGGATGTGATGGAAGCGGTGCGCCAGCTCGAAGCGCTCGACCTTGGCGCGCTGGGTGTCGGCGGCGCCGTTGGTCACCAGCGCGAGCTTGATGCCGAGCGCCTTCAATTGGTCGATCGCCTCATGCGCGCCGGGGAAGACGAACATCTCCTCCTCACGATAGGTGGTGAAGCGGTCGGCGAGGCGAATGGCGAGGTCGTCGGGCAGGGCGCGGTGGCCGGCCGCCGCGAGCGCGGCGAAGCCGCCCTTGACGGTGATGTGCCGGGCCTCGGCAAGCTTCAGCCGCCACGCGGCTTCCGCATTGGCCCAGAAGTTTCGCGCGAAGGCCAGCACCGCGGTGGCGACCTGATGCGGCGGCAGCGGCGCGAGCTCCTCGGCGAACTCGGCCGTGATCGTATTCCACGCGATCTCGGGCCGGCCATAGGCCGACAGGATGGTGTCGTCCATGTCGATCAGCATGGCGCGCGGCAGCGGCGTCATGGCGGGCTTCATCGCGGTCATGGCCATTTCACCTCCGGCGGCAGCGACGACAGGATCGAATCGACATTGCCGCCGGTCTTGAGCCCGAAGATGGTGCCGCGGTCGTAGAGCAGGTTGAATTCGACATAGCGTCCGCGCCGGACCAGTTGCTCCTCGCGGTCATCAGCGGTCCAGGCGCTCGCGAAATTGCGCCGCACGATCTCGGGGTAGATATTCCGGAAAGCACGGCCGACGTCCTGGGTGAAAGCGAGGTCGGCGTCCCAGTCGCCGCTGTCGTGCCAGTCGTAGAAGATGCCGCCGATGCCGCGCGCCTCTTTGCGGTGCGGCAGATGGAAATACTCGTCGCACCATTTTTTGTACTTGTCGTAATCGGCGATGCCGTTCGGTTGCGCGCAGGCCTGTTTCATCGCGGCGTGGAAGGCGATGCTGTCGGCGTCGTCCTGCGTGCGCCGGCGGTCGAGCACCGGCGTCAGATCGGCGCCGCCGCCGAACCATGCTTTCGTGGTGACGACGAAGCGCGTGTTCATGTGCACGGCGGGGACGTGCGGATTGCGCAAGTGGGCGATCAGTGAGATGCCGGAGGCCCAGAACCTCGGGTCTTCCGCCGCGCCCGGAATCTGCGCGCGAAACTCGGGCGCGAACTCGCCGTGCACCGTCGAGCAATGCACGCCGACCTTCTCGAACAGGCGGCCATGCATCATCGACATCACGCCGCCGCCGCCGGCCGCGCCGGTGTGATCGGTGCGCTGCCAGGGTGTCCGCAGGAAACGGCCGGCCTTGCCCGGATAAAGGCTTTGCGGCGCGTCATCCTCCAGCCGCTCGAAGCTCGCGCAGATGTCGTCGCGCAAGGCTTCGAACCATGTTCGTGCGCGGCTCTTGCGGTCTTCGATCAAATTGGGGTCCATTGCAGATGTCATCGCGTCAACCCTTGCGGACCGTAATAGCTGCAGCTCTCGTTGCAACTGTCGCGATGGATGCTGACTCGGGTGAGCTTGCCGATATGGGCCAGCCGCTCCCAGACGAAGCGCGACAGATTCTCCAGCGTCGGCGTGCCCAGCGCCTCGATCTTGTTGAGGTACTTGTGGTCGAGCGTCAGCCTGACGTCCTCGATCGCGCGCTGGACGAGACCGAGATCGACCACCATCCCGGTTTTGGGATCGGGCGTGCCGCGCACCGTCACCTCGGCGCGGAAGGAGTGGCCGTGGATCTCTTCGCTGGCGGCGCCGAACGTCGTTCCCGACAGTGAGTGCGCCGCCTCGAAGCGGAACGATTTCGTCAATTCCCACATCTGTTCGAAAACCAATCCTATCTGATGCCGAGCGATTTATGCGTCTGCACGCTCAGCCGCCATTGCGGATGATTGAGGCAGTAATCGATCGCGCGCGCGGTGTTCTCGGTGACCTCCGGTCCGTCCATCGGCTGCAGCGAGAAGCGCTCGAAGGCGAGATCCTCGAAAGTCTCCGGCGCGGCGAGGGCCTGCGGATAGACCAGCTTCAGCTCGTGGCCGCGCCGGATCACCAGATCGCTGCCGCCCTTGGGGCTGACGCAGATCCAGTCGAGCCCCGCGGGCGGGGCGATCGTGCCATTGGTCTCGACGCCGATCTCGAAGCCATTGGCGTGGAGTGCGTCGATCAGCGCGTCGTCGACCTGGAGCAGCGGCTCGCCGCCGGTGAGCACCACGTAGCGGTTGGCGGTGGAGGCCGTCCATTGCGCGGCGATGGTGTCGGCAAGTTCCACGGCCGAGGCATAGCGCCCGCCGAGCGTTCCGTCGGTGCCGACGAAATCCGTATCGCAGAATTTGCAGGTGGCATCCATACGGTCGGCCTCGCGCCCGCTCCAGAGATTGCAGCCGGCAAAACGGCAAAACACGGACGCGCGCCCGGCATGGGCGCCTTCGCCTTGCAGGGTCAGGAAGATTTCCTTGACCGCGTAACTCAACCGTCTCTCCTCAATCCTGTGGGCCCTTCCTGTGGGCCCTTGGGGTTCCGGAGCTGCCGCAGCGCTTCGCCGGCGGCCATGGCCGCGGACATGGCGACATTGAGCGACCGCAGCCCGGCCGTGATCGGGATCACCAGCCGCGCATCGGCGGCCTCGACCACCGCGTCGGTGACGCCGGCGCTCTCGCGCCCGAATAGCAGGATGTCCGCCGTCTGGTAACGGAAATCGCGATAGTCGGTGGCCCCTTTGGTGGTGAACAGCAGCAGGCGGCAGCCCTGGGCCGCACGCCACGCCTCGAATTTCGACCAGGAATCGTGGCGGGTGATGCTGACCTGATCGAGGTAATCCATTCCCGCCCGGCGGAAATGCCGGTCGGAGACCGGGAAGCCTGCCGGTTCGATGATATGGGCGGCCACGCCCAGACAGGCGCAGAGCCTGAGAATCGTGCCGGTGTTCTGGGGGATGTCGGGTTGGAAAAGCGCTATCTGCATGGGCTGTGCTTAGGCTGTATCGGGGTCGGCGCGGGCCGGAAATGTCTCAATAAAACATCGCTAGCGCGGGAATTCGTGCATTGCACGCTTCCCCGCCGTTAGCGGGCTTGCGCTCGCCCGGCAAGGGTGCCAATAGAACGATTCTGGACTGCTGTTTTCGCCTTGTTTTGGCGGGGACGAGTGAAGTTCTGCCGCCGCGGGGGGCCGCGGGCGCCGGCAGGCTGTTCTGGGGACCTTGGGGGCTCCCGGAGCGGTTCCGCCGGCAGCATAAGAAGAAAGGGTTGGAATCGTGACGACAGCGTCTTCGGCGGACCATCCGACACGCCGTGATTTCTTATTCGTTGCAACGGGGGCGGCTGCAGCAGTAGGGGGCGCAGCTGCGCTCTGGCCCTTCATCTCCCAGATGAATCCTGATGCGTCGACCATCGCCGCCGGTGCGCCGATCGAGGTCGATCTCAGCCCGGTCGCCGAGGGACAGGACATCAAGGTGTTCTGGCGCGGCAAGCCGATCTACATCAGCCACCGCACCAAGAAGCAGATCGACGAGGCGCGCGCCGTCAACGTGGCGAGCCTGCCCGATCCGCAGACCGACGAGGCTCGGGTCAAGTCCGGCCATGAGCAATGGCTGGTCGTGATCGGCATCTGCACCCATCTCGGCTGCATCCCGATCGCTCATGAGGGCAATTACGACGGGTTCTTCTGCCCCTGTCATGGTTCGCAGTACGATTCGTCCGGCCGCATCCGCCAGGGGCCCGCGCCCGCGAACCTGCCGGTGCCGCCGTACCAGTTCGTTTCCGACACCAAAATCCAGATCGGCTGAGCTTCGGACCGCCGTCCGAAGCTTCGCGCCGTCTCGCCGTACATTTCCTCAGGATCGCATCATGAGCGGACCATCCGACTACCAGCCGAGCAATCCGGCCCTGCAATGGATCGAGCGGCGTCTGCCGATCCTCGGCCTCATGCACTCCTCTTTCGTCGTCTACCCCACCCCGCGCAATCTGAACTACTGGTGGACGTTCGGCGCCATCCTCTCCTTCATGCTGGGGATGCAGATCCTGACCGGCGTGATCCTGGCGATGCACTACACGCCGCATGCCGATCTCGCCTTCAAGTCGGTCGAGCTTCTGGTCCGTGACGTCAATTACGGCTGGCTGCTGCGCAACATGCACGCCTGCGGCGCGTCGATGTTCTTCTTCGCGGTCTACGTCCACATGCTGCGCGGCCTCTATTACGGCTCCTACAAGGAGCCGCGCGAGGTGCTGTGGATCCTCGGCGTCATCATCTACCTCTTGATGATGGCGACCGGCTTCATGGGCTACGTGCTGCCGTGGGGCCAGATGAGCTTCTGGGGCGCCACCGTCATCACCAACCTGTTCTCCGCCATTCCCTATGTCGGCGAGAGCATCGTGACGCTGCTGTGGGGCGGCTATTCGGTCGGCAATCCGACGCTGAACCGCTTCTTCTCGCTGCACTATCTGCTGCCGTTCCTGATCGCGGGCGTTGTCGTGCTGCACGTCTGGGCGCTGCATGTCGCCGGCCAGAACAATCCTGACGGCGTCGAGCCGAAGACGGAAAAGGACACGGTCCCGTTCACGCCCCACGCGACCATCAAGGACGGCTTCGGCGTCGCCTGCTTCCTGCTGCTCTATGCCTGGTTCATCTTCTACATGCCGAACTATCTCGGCGACGCCGACAACTACATTCCGGCGAACCCGGGGGTGACGCCGCCGCACATCGTGCCGGAATGGTATTACCTGCCATTCTACGCGATCCTGCGCTCGATCCCGAACAAGCTCGCGGGCGTGATCGGGATGTTCTCGGCGATCATCATCCTGTGCTTCCTGCCCTGGCTCGATGCCGCCAAGACCAAATCGTCGAAGTACCGGCCGCTGGCAAAACAGTTCTTCTGGATCTTCGTCGCGGTCTGCATCCTGCTCGGCTATCTCGGCGCGCAGCCGCCGGAAGGCATCTACGTGATCGCCGGCCGGGTCCTGACGGTCTGCTACTTCGCCTACTTCCTGATCGTGCTGCCGCTGCTCGCGCGCATCGAGAAGCCGCGGCCGGTGCCGAATTCGATCTCGGAGGCGATCCTCGCCAAGAGCGGCAAGGCGGTGGCCTCCGTCGCCATCGCGCTCGTCGCAGCCGGTGCGCTGTTCCTCGGCAGCCTGCAGGATGCGCGCGCCTCCGAAGGCAGCGACAAGCCGCCGGGCAACAAATGGTCGTTTGCCGGTCCCTTCGGCAAGTACGATCGCGGCGCATTGCAGCGCGGCCTGAAGGTCTACAAGGAAGTCTGTTCCAACTGCCACGGCCTGTCCTACGTCGCCTTCCGCAATCTCGCGGAAGCCGGCGGCCCCGGCTATTCGGTGGCGCAGGCTGCGGCCTTCGCCTCCGACTACAAGATCAAGGATGGTCCGAACGATGCCGGCGACATGTTCGAGCGCGCGGGCCGGCCGGCCGACTATTTCCCCTCGCCGTTCCCGAACGAGCAGGCCGCGCGTGCGGCGAACGGCGGCGCGGCGCCGCCGGATCTGTCGCTGATCACCAAGGCGCGGTCCTACGGCCGCGGCTTCCCGATGTTCATCTTCGACTTCTTCACCCAGTATCAGGAGCAGGGCCCGGACTACGTCTCGGCTGTGCTCCAGGGGTTTGAGGACAAGGTGCCGGAAGGCGTGACCATCCCGGAGGGCTCCTACTACAACAAGTACTTCCCGGGCCACGCCATCAAGATGCCGAAGCCGCTCAGCGACGGCCAGGTGACCTATGACGACGGCTCGCCGACCACGATCGCGCAATATTCCAAGGACGTCACCACGTTCCTGATGTGGACCGCCGAGCCGCACATGGAAGCGCGCAAGCGCATGGGCTTCCAGGTGTTCATTTTCCTGATCATCTTCGCCGGCCTGATGTACTTCACCAAGAAGAAGGTCTGGGCCGACTCCCACTGAGGGGCCGGAGGCGAGACGAGAATGAAGAGGCCCCCGCAAGGGGGCTTTTTTGTTGCACACGCGCGTGTGTTGTCTGGCGCGATTGCCTATCGCGCTCGCAGCGGCCAAAATGCCGCCAACCGCTCCCCAGAAACTCGTCGGAGGACACCATGGGAACCGCCATCACCTTCAAGCGCCCGGACGGCAAGGACGCCTCGGGCTATCTTGTCAACGCCGCGCGCGGCAATGCGCCGGGCGTGGTCGTGATCCAGGAATGGTGGGGCCTGTCGGACCAGATCAAGGGCCTCTGCGATCGCTTCGCGCTGGCCGGTTTCGATGCGCTCGCGCCCGATCTCTACAAGGGCAAGGTGGTGCCGTATCACGACACGGACGCGGCCGGCAAGGAAATGAACTCGCTCGACTTCATGGATGCCACCACGCAGACCGTGCGCGGCGCCACGCAATATCTGTCGCGCAACGGTGCCAAGGTCGGGCTGACAGGCTTCTGCCTCGGCGGCGCCGTCACCATCATCGGCTCGGTGCATGTGCGGGAGCTCTCGGCTGGCGTCGTGTTCTACGGCATCCCGCCGGAGCAGGCGGCCAAGCCGGCCGACGTCAAGATCCCGCTCCAGGCCCACTTCGCCAACAAGGACGATTGGTGCACGCCGGAATTGGTCAACGGTTTCGAAAAGGCCATGAAGGCCGCCGGCAAGTCGCTCGAGCTGTTCCGCTATGACGCCGAGCACGCCTTCGTCAACGAGCAGCGCCAAGCCGTGCACGACCGCGAAGCCGCCGAGCTCGCCTGGGGCAGGGCGACGGAGTTTTTCCGGAAGCATCTGGGATAGGGGCTGCGGGGCGCGCGTCGGTCATCAACGCTCTTGCCGCGTCGCTATTGAAACGAGCCTGATGCAATTATAGGCTGTAGTCGGGTGGCGTGTCGCCATGGCGACTGTGGGGGTGGTTGATGATTGTAGAGGGACGCTTGACGACGGTTGTCGTGCCTCGCAAGGCGCTGGAAGCGGCTCTGGACCCCGCGGAGGCCAAATATCTGACTGGCGCTGTGGTCGACTACGTCAACGAAATTCAACGTGTCGGCGTTTACTCGGGACGTGAGCTACCGGCCGTGGCTATACAAGCCTATCACGCGGACTTTTATCTCGCTCAGGTCAACAATGGCGGTCACAGTCAGTTCATCGGCAACACGGGCATCGCGATGCTGCCGACGACATCCGGCGATGCGGTCGCTGGATTGAAGGCCATGGGAGCGAGCGCGCAACACCAGATATTGCAGGAGATGATCGCGTGGGTGGAGGCACACCCCGGCGAGGCTGCGCTACAAAACGGTTTCGAAAATCGCGCTGCGGAACTCAACGCGCTTGACACTCGCTTCTATGAGGCCGAGCGACTTAAGCCGATGACGCCACTCGCGGCCCGATGGATCGCGAACTGGCCCGAATTGCGCGCCGTAGCAAAGGAGCAATACGCCTCCGAAATCGAGCGGCTTGCGCAGCTCAATCCGCATCTGTCGCAACGCCGGATCTGGCTGGGTGTTCGCCAGATCAGCTACCAGATGACCGACCGCCTGGAGCTGACCGTCGCCGCGGCGTGTGGGGCCGTGATGCCTGACCCGGAACTCAATCTCATGATTCTTCCGGGATTCGACATGGATGTGGAGGGAGAGCCATGCAGGGCCTTCGGCGTTAAGACCAACAAGGGCTCGCGGCTATGCGTCTTTGACGAGGCGGGTGGACGACTTTATGAACTTGCCACGCGCAGTCCGCTAGTGGGCGCGCGGCTGTCAACTGTGGGGGCTGACACAATCCGGAATTTCTCGAGAATCGCCGAGCAAAACTTTGCGGCCGAAGCGATCGATCTGCTGTTGCGGAAGTCAGGTCTGGATCCGGCGGCGATGATCACGGCATTGAACGTGAGCGACGACCGGGCGGCATGGTATGCGGTCACAGGGAATACCTGCGTTTTGATTGAAACCTTGAGCGACCGCGCCAACATGATTGGATCTGACGGCAAGGCCGCGCTCATAGTGACGCGAGCCGAAATCGAACGACATGCCGCCGAGGCGGCTGTGGGGCGCGACAGCCTGCAGATCCGGGCATAATCCGCAACGCGGTCAGCGCCATTTTGGTGATCGAGGCGGTCTGGCCACCCTTGACGCCATCCCCGGGCCATGGTGAGTATCCGCCCTATGAGCACCGCCGTCCGCCCAGCCCGTCTTTGGTGGCGCACCTCCTGAGAGGTGGCCGGTGCGATTTCTTTTCCCAAAATCGTCCAAGGTCGCCCACGCAGTGCGGCGGCCTGATCGTTTGTCCTGTGTGGCGTTCCCTCGGCAAGTTTCGTAAGAGGACGACATGAACAGGACAGTCTTTGCCCTCCCGCCCAAAAGCGATTACGTGACCCGCGCCGGTCTAGCGATCACGCGCGTGGCGGAGCAATTTACCGGCGGTGCCAACAGGCTCGACGACCTCGTCAACCTGCTCGACCGCCGCCGCGGCGTGGTGCTGTCGTCGGGCACGACTGTGCCGGGTCGATACGAGAGCTTCGATCTCGGCTTTTCCGATCCGCCGCTCAAGCTCGAGACCACGGGCTTCAATTTTGCGCTGGAGGCGCTCAACGAGCGCGGGCAGGTGCTGATCGCATTCCTCGCCGACGTGTTGCGCGATCCCTGCGTGGTGATCTCCGAGAAGACTGCCACGCGCCTTGGCGGCCATATCATCCGGGGCGACGCGCCGATCGAAGAGGACCAGCGCACGCGGCGCGCCAGCGTGATGTCGCTGGTGCGCGATCTCGTCGCCGCCTTCTCCGCCAATGACGACGGGCTGCTCGGCCTGTTCGGCGCCTTCGCCTACGACCTCGTGTTCCAGATCGAGGACCTCGTGCAGAAGCGCGCGCGTGAGAGCGACCAGCGCGACATCGTGCTCTACGTTCCTGATCGCCTGCTCGCCTATGACCGCGCCACCGGCCGCGGCGTCGTGCTCACCTACGATTTCGCCTGGAAGGGCAAATCCACCGCAGGCCTGCCGCACGAGACCGCGGAGAGCCCGTACCTCAAGACGCCGCGTCAAGGCTTTGCCGATCACGCGCCCGGCGAATATCAGGCCACCGTCGAGACCGCGCGCGCGGCTTTTGCCCGCGGCGACCTGTTCGAGGCGGTGCCGGGCCAGCTCTTCGCCGAGCCCTGCGACCGCTCGCCGGCCGAAGTGTTCCAGCGGCTCTGCGTCATCAACCCCTCGCCCTACGGCGCGCTGATGAATCTCGGCGACGGCGAGTTTCTCGTCTCGGCGTCGCCCGAAATGTTCGTGCGCTCCGACGGACGCCGCGTCGAGACCTGCCCGATCTCGGGCACGATCGCGCGCGGCACCGATGCGATCGGCGATGCCGAGCAGATCCGCCAGCTCCTGAACTCGGAGAAGGACGAGTTCGAGCTCAACATGTGCACCGACGTCGACCGCAACGACAAGGCGCGCGTCTGCGTTCCCGGCACGATCAAGGTGCTGGCGCGGCGGCAGATCGAGACCTATTCAAAGCTGTTCCACACAGTCGATCATGTCGAGGGCATGCTGCGCCCCGGCTTCGACGCGCTCGATGCGTTCCTCACCCATGCCTGGGCCGTCACCGTCACGGGCGCACCCAAACTCTGGGCGATGCAGTTCGTCGAGGATCACGAGCGTTCGCCGCGGCGCTGGTATGCCGGCGCGATCGGCGCGGTGAATTTCGACGGCAGCATCAACACCGGCCTCACCATCCGCACCATCCGCATGAAGGACGGTCTGGCCGAAGTGCGGGTCGGTGCGACCTGCCTGTTCGATTCCGATCCGGCGGCGGAGGACCGCGAATGCCAGGTCAAGGCGGCGGCCCTGTTCCAGGCGCTGCGCGGCGATCCGCCGAAGCCGCTGTCGGCCTTTGCACCCGATGCGACCGGAAGCGGCAAGCGAGTGCTGCTGATCGATCATGACGACAGTTTTGTGCACATGCTGGCGGATTATTTCCGCCAGGTCGGTGCCGACGTCACTGTGGTCCGCCATGTGCATGCGCTCGACATGCTCAAGCGAAAGACGTGGGATTTGCTGGTGCTGTCACCCGGACCCGGACGCCCTGAGGACTTTGGGATCAAGAAGACGATCGATGCCGCGCTGGAAAACAAGCTGCCGGTGTTCGGTGTCTGCCTCGGCGCGCAGGCGATCGGCGAATATTTCGGCGGCGAGCTCGGCCAGCTCACGCATCCCGCCCACGGCCGGCCCTCGCGGGTGCAGGTCCGCGGCGGGCGGCTGATGCGCAATCTGCCGAACGAGATCGTCATCGGCCGCTATCACTCGCTCTTTGTCGAGCGCGACAGCATGCCCGACGTGCTGAACGTGACGGCCAGCACCGAGGACGGCGTCGCCATGGCGCTGGAGCACAAGACCCTGCCGGTCGCCGGCGTGCAATTCCACCCGGAATCGCTGATGTCGCTCAGTGGCGAGGTGGGCTTGAGGATTGTCGAGAATGCGTTCCGGCTGGACGCACGCGTTGATTGAGAGGCACCAATGACCTTTGACCACGATCTGAAGGCGAGCGTCCGTACCATTCCCGATTATCCAAAACCGGGGATCATGTTCCGCGACATCACGACCTTGCTCGCGGACGCGCGCGCGTTCCGCCGCGCGGTCGACGAGCTGGTCAATCCCTGGGCCGGCAACAAGATCGACAAGGTCGCCGGCATGGAGGCGCGCGGCTTCATCATCGGCGGCGCGGTGGCGCACCAGCTCTCGGCCGGCTTCGTGCCGATCCGCAAGAAAGGCAAGCTGCCGCACACCACCGTGCGCATCGCCTACTCGCTCGAATACGGCATCGACGAGATGGAGATGCATGTCGACGCCATTTCGCCCGGCGAGCGCGTCATCCTGGTCGACGACCTCATTGCCACCGGCGGCACTGCGGAAGGCGCGGTGAAGCTGCTGCGCCAGATCGGCGCCAATGTCGTCGCTGCCTGCTTCATCATCGACCTGCCCGAGCTCGGCGGCGCCGCCAAGCTGCGCTCCATGGACGTGCCGGTGCGCACGCTGATGACGTTCGAAGGGCACTGAGAGGTTCAGATCGCTTCGGCCTTCAGCTCGGCCCGCCAGTGCAGCGCGCGCTCCTTCAGCAGCGCGTTCCTGACATAGGCCGTCTCCTCGTCCTCCAGACGCTCGCATTCGCCAAACGTCAGTCCCGCCACGCCATGCGCGTTCCACGCGGCCTGGAGGCTGCGGCAGGTGTGGCTGCCCTGGCGCAGCGCGAACCAGATGCGGTTCTGAATCGTCTCGAGGTTCGGGGCTTGGCCGACCCAGGCCTGGCCTGAGGCCGCGCAGCGGACGACGTAGATGCCCGCAACGGTCTTGCGCTCCTTGTAGGCGGCGATCGCAGCTTTCCGGTCGATGCTCACGGTGAAGGGCCTTGCTGAGGGACGCTGATGCGCACTCAGTACGGCTTGGGACGCCAGACGTCAATATTGCCCGGGTAAATATTCAGGACCGTTGCAGGATCAGGCTGAGCTCGAGCTCGCGGAAAGCAAGGTAATTGCGCCGGGTCCACTGGTGCAGCTCGGTCGAGGCGTCCTTCTCCTGGCGCAGATAGCCGGTGAAGGAAAAGTTGAGCCGGTCGACATAGGTCTTCAGGAAGCCGGGCAGCGCTGGCAGGCGGAATACCCGCCCGGTAGCCATCGCGACCGGCAGCTCGCCGCGCACGATGTACTCATTGTCCACGGTGATCAGGTTCATCCGCGGGATCTGGTCGCGCAGCATCTCGTGGGCGCGGGCCGAGACGCGGTCGGTGTCGGCAACGAACAGGATCATCGGCGCGACATGGCGGCGCGCGGCCTCCTTCAACAGGCCGATCTCGCCGGCCATCTTGAAGAACTCGTCGAAGGCGTGGAAGCCGAGGTCGATCACCTTGGCAAGGCCGTCATCGACGATGACGCGGTCCATCAGCTGCATCTTGCCGTAGGTGTCGATCACGTCGGCGGTTTCCGTGATCTTCGGCAGATAGTCGAGCAGTGACGGCTCCTTCAGGTTGACGTCGAAGGCCGCGACGTTGCCGTTCTTGAGCAGCAGGAATTCGGCGAGCAGCCGCGCCAGCAGGGTCTTGCCGACCTGCGGGCGGGGCGAGCAAATGATGTAGACGGGTGTCGCGGGCATCGACAGCTATATCAGGCCAACTTGCCGCCCAATCCAGCCGCATCCGCCCGGCTTGCGCAACTATTTTTCGCTGTTGCGGGAGCTGGGCTTGGATCCGACGATGTCAGTCAGGTGGATGCGGTCGAACTCGCTCCAGACGTTGGCGAGCCAGTGCCGGACATAACCGCGCAGCACGAACGAATAATTCGCGGCCTCGTCGTTGATGCCCTTGTTGGCGACGAATTTCAGGAACGGGACGGAGGACACCTCGACCTGCTCATAGGCCATTTCGTTGAGCTTGGGGATGGTCAGTTCGGTGGCGTCCTTGATGCGGTGGAAGTAGGAATTGTAGGTCGCCTGGTCCCATTGGAAGAACTGGGTGTCGTTGATGAAGTTCTTCACCAGGAAATATTTTGCGCCGGTCATGAAACCCGCAGTCTCGGCGATCTCGTCCAGCGAGGCGATCGAGGGTCCGAGAATGTGGAATACGGCAAAGGTGATCTGGCCGGCCTTGGCGGCGTCGAGGAAACCGATGTCACGCAGCGAGGCGAGCGCCGGCGAGAGCAGGCCGGCGCGGACGTCGATCACGGTGACCGACGGGCTCGTCGCGTTGAGCGTATCGAAGATCTTCATCTGATCGGCCGTCGTCGTCATGTCGACGATCTCGGTGATGTCAGGGTGGAAGCGCTTCAGGGTTCCGCGCGGCGACTCCGTGTCGAAGGCGCGGGTCGGCACGTTGTTGGCGGAAAAATAATCGAGCAAGGTGCGCGACACCGTGGTCTTGCCGACCCCGCCCTTGTCTGCGCCCACCACAACCACTGCCGGCTTTGCCATTGCTGTCCCCTAACGCGCGCCCCCGATCGCGAGGTCGCAATCGGCCGGGCCCCAAATCGATGTCCCAAGGATGTCCCAAGTCTGCTGTTGGGCGCGAACATGGCAGAAACAAGGGAGAATTCAATTCCGGAGGCCCCGGTTGCGGCAATTCCCGAGGTTTTTCCCAACCGCGGTGAAACTGTCGCGCGTGGCGGGAAATCGCCTGCTCAATGACGGCCCCAGGGACCCATGGGATTGTCCACCGGATTACCGCCCGCGGTTCCGGCGGAGCTGGGTGCAGGCACGGGCGGTGGACTGGCTGAGCCGCCTGTATCGTCCCAAGGCCCTTGGCGCAGCGGCGGCGGACCGTCCTGCTCGTTGGCCTGAGCCTCAGGCTCGTCCGGCTCGTCCGCAGGCGGCGGCAGCGGACCGGGATCGTGGCCGCCGGCAAACTTGACCAGCGCATCGACCCGTGACTGCACCGAGGGGTGGGTCGCGAACAGATCGGCAAAGCCCTCGCGCGGGTTGTCGACGCACAGTTCCATGACCGCCGAGGTCGCGCCCGGCAACTCGCCGCGGTTCTCGATCTTGCGCAGCGCCGAGATCATGGCATCAGGATCTTTCGTCAGCTCGACCGAGCCTGCGTCGGCGAGGTATTCGCGCGAGCGCGACAGTGCGAGCTTCACCACCTGCGACAGCAGCCAGGCCACCACGATCAGGACGACCGCGATGATGATGACGATCACGGCGCCGCCACCTGAGCTCTTGCTGTCGCTCGACGAAGAGGACGATCGCGACGACGAGGAGGACCCCGACGACCACGAGCCGCCGGAGCTCCAGCTCAAATTCGTGAACACGCGGAAGAACAATTCGCCGAAGAAGCCGACCACGCCGGCGATGATGACGGCGACGACCATCAGCTGCACGTCGCCGTTCCTGATGTGGGTCAGCTCGTGGCCCAGCACCGCCTCGATCTCCTTGTCGTTCAGCGCATCGAGGAGACCGGTGGTGACAGTGACCGAATACTGCCGCGGGTTCAGGCCGGTCGCGAACGCGTTCAGCGCCGGGCTCTCCATGATCTTCAGCTTCGGCATGGTGATGCCGCGCGAGATGCAGAGATTTTCGAGCAGGTTGTAGAGCCGCGGCTCTTCCTGCCGGGTGACGTCGTGGCCGCCGGTCACCGCGTCGATCATCGACTGGTGGAAGAAATAGGCGATCACGACCCAGACGGCCGCTGCGATCGTCGCGAACGGCGCGGCCTTAAGCAGGTCGTAGAAGGCCCGGTTCAGATAATAAGCGACGGTCCCGTTGCCGTTGATGACGACTTCGGCGACCAGCGCACCCGCGTAGACCAGCACGTAGACCAGCGCGAACAGGCCGGCGAGCAGCAGCGTCGAACGAAACTTGTTCGAGGCGATGTGCGTGTAGAGACCATACGCGGCCATGACGCGATGCCCTGCCGGCCTATCGGCTCAACTCAGAATTTCACCTGCGGCGTCGCCTCGACCTCAGTGCGGCTGGCGCCGAGATCGAAGAAGTCCTTCCTGGTGAAGCCGAACATGCCGGCGAACAACGCGGCCGGCATCTGCTGGATGCCGGTGTTGTATTCCTGGACCGCGCTGTTGAAGAAGCGGCGGCTTGCCGCGATCTTGTTCTCGAGGTCGGAAAGCTCGCTGGCGAGCTGCTGGAAATTGGCGTTGGCCTTGAGGTCGGGATAGGCCTCCGACAGCGCGATCAGCCGGCCGAGCGCGCCGGAGAGCTGGTTCTCGGCCGCCGACACCTGCGCCGGGCCCTGCGCCGACATCGCCGAATTGCGCGCCTTGATGACGTCGTCGAGCGTGCCGCGCTCATGCGAGGCATAGCCCTTCACGGTCTCGACCAGGTTCGGGATGAGGTCGTGGCGCTGCTTGAGCTGCACGTCGATGTCGGCAAAGGCCTGGCCGACGCGCTGGCCCAGCGCCACCAGGCGGTTGTAGGCGCTGAAGGCCAAGAACACGAGTACGACGATGACGCCGAGAACGATCCAGCCGGTCGACATGGAGAACTCCTGATGGGGGAAGAAGGCGAGCCTAGCCTAGACCAAAATGGCGCAGGGCGAGAGCCCCGGCGCGGAGGGGAGGTCGGATTTGGTCGGATGGAGAGCCATCCGAGTTCAAGGCAAAAGCGGGTGACGAGGTTAACTTTCGGACAGGACGGCATCGCCCCAGCGCCAGCGTCGGGCGCTTGCATAAGCGGCCCTGTCGCGGCGCGGCACCTTCGTCGTGGCGACGCCGCCCTCGGTGCAGAGCTTCGCCGTGATCTCGGCCTTGCCGAGATCCGGCGGCGCCAGCACGCGCGACGCGCGGCTTTCGGGCGGCGTGCGGGTCAGGGCGACGTAGATGAAGCGTTCGTCCTCGAACGGCACGTCGGCGCCCTTGATCTGGCGGTGCGCCTGTGAGCGTGGCAGGCGCTGGCTGAAATGGCACCAATCCGGCGCCGTGAGCGGGCATGGCTTTTCGTGCGGGCAGGGGGCGGCGACGAAGGCGCCGGCTGTGATCAGTTGCTGGCGGAGCGCGAGGATGCGCGCGTAGCCGGCCGGCGTGCCGGGCTCGATCACGACCAGCGCGTGGCGCGCCTTCGTCCACATCGCATCGGCGAGGCTGCGTTGATCGCCCTCGCTGAGCTCGCCGATGATATAGCTCGCGATGACGAGATCGGCTTGCGAGGCTTGGGCGAGGTTTGCGCCGGCATCGCCCGGCAGATAGCGACATTCCGCCAGACGCGTGCTGTCACGCGCGAGTTCGAGCGCAAGCCGGCTCAGGGTCGCGTTGGCGTCGAGCAGGGTGAAGTCCTGCAGCGAGGGAAACGCCTCCGCGGCGGCCCAGCTTGCGGTGCCCGGACCGGCTCCGACGTCGAGCAGTGTCTCCGGGACGAGGTCCGGCGCGATCTCGGTCAAAGCGTTCAGGCTCGCGGCCACGGCCGCGTAGGTCGCCGGCATCCGCGCAAGCGCGTAGGCGAGCGCATCGGCTTCGGACCTGATCGTGCCGGAGCCGCCGCCGGCGCGATAGGTGGTCGAGATTTTCTGCGATCGCTGTGCGGCGTCGGTGCGCGAAAAACCCTGGAGCTTGCCGTCGAGGGCGGCCTTCAGTTCAAAGGGGAGTGTGGGCGAGATCATGTCCGCCCACCGTCATTTCTGGGCCAGCCGTATCACGCCACGTTCTGGTCGAGAATGTCCACCGCCTCTGACAGGCTCACCGACACCAGTTGCGACACGCCGCGCTCGGCCATCGTGACGCCGAACAGGCGGTTCATACGCGCCATCGTGATCGGGTTGTGGGTGATGATGACGAAGCGCGTGTCGGTCGAGCTGGTCATCTCGTTGAGCAGGTTGCAGTAGCGCTCGACATTGTGGTCGTCGAGCGGCGCGTCGACTTCGTCCAGCACGCAGATCGGGGAAGGGTTGGTGAGGAACACCGCGAAGATCAGCGCCATCGCGGTCAGTGCCTGCTCGCCGCCCGAGAGCAGCGACAGCGTCTGCGGCTTCTTGCCCGGGGGCTTTGCGATGATCTCGAGACCGGCTTCCAGCGGGTCGTCGCTCTCGATCAGATGCAGCGCCGCCTCGCCGCCGCCGAACAGCTCGACGAACAGGCGCTTGAAATGGTTGTTGACGACCTCGAACGAGGTCAGGAGCCGCTCGCGTGCTTCCTTGTTGAGGCTCTGGATGCCCTGGCGCAGCCGCTTGATGGCTTCGACGAGGTCGTCGCGCTCGGTGACGAGGCCGGTGTGCTGGGTCTCGACCTCGCGCAGCTCCTCTTCGGCGCGCAGGTTCACCGCGCCCAGGCGCTCGCGATCGCGGCGCATTTTTTCGAGGTCTTCCTCGATGTCGTGCAGCGGCGGCAGCTCCGCGCCGGGCTCGATCTCGGCAAGGCCGGCCACGGCCTGCGGCTCGACTTCCAGCATGTCGCGGATCTCGCGCTCGATGTCCTCGAGCCGGCGCCTTGCGCCTTCCATGCGCTCCTCGGCGCGGGCGGTGGCCTCGCGGGAGCTGGAGAGCGCCTCGAGCGTCAGCTTGGCGACGCGATCGGTCTCCGCCATCGCGGTTTCCGCGGTGGCGAGCGCGTCGGCGGCCATGCGGCGGTCGTTCTCGGCGTATTCGATCTCGGTGATCAGCGCACTGCGCTTCTCGGCGAACACGGCGGGGGCGTTCTCGAGATCGCTGCGTTCGATCGTGAGTTCGGCAATGCGGGCCTGGATGGTGTCGATGTGCGAGGCCGCGCTCTCCTTGCGGTTCTGCCACTCGGTGCGTTCGGCGAGGATCGCCTGCACGCGGCGGTCGGCGAGCTCGGCTTCGCGCGCCAGCGCCTGCGCCTCGGCGCGGACCTGGGCGGCCATGCGCCGGTGGCCTTCGATGTCGCTGCGGACGGCGGCGAGACGGGTCTCGGTGTCCTCGCTCGACGGCAGCTCGGAGATGCCGGCTTCGGCATATTCGTAGGCGGCTTCGGCCTCGGCGCGGTCGGCGGCGAGACGGCTGTGCGCCTCCGACAGCGTGGCCTTGCGCGCGGCGCGGCGGCTGATCTCGCGCTCGGCGGTGGCATGGCGCTCGCGCGCGACGTTGAGCTCGCGCTGCGCGGCGCGCCAGGCTTCGCGGCTGGCGCCTTCGGTGCTCGCCGCCATCTGCAGCTCGGACTCGGCGTTGTCCAGCGCCTGGCGCTTGATCTGCGCGTCGATGCGGGCCTGCTCCAGCTCGTTCTCGATGTCGACGAGGCGGGCGCGCTCGGCAAGGCGCCGCGCCGCGCCGGTCGGTGCGTGAGCCGCGGCGACGAAACCGTCCCAGCGCCAGACGTCGCCTTCGGGCGAAACCAGCCGCTGGCCGGTCTTGAGCTGCGAGACCAGCTCGGCGCCGCGCTCGCGCGGCACCACGCCGATCTGCGCCAGGCGGCGGGTCAGCTCGGCCGGGGCCTGCACGTGGCTCGCGAGCGGAACGACGCCTTCGGGCAGCTCCGGATCGCCGTCGGTGATGCCGACATTGGTCCAGCGCATCGGCGCCGACGGGTCGATCGGCGCATCGAGATCGTCGCCGAGCGCGGCACCGATCGCCTTCTCGAAGCCCTTGTCGACGGTGATGCCGTCGATGATCGGCGGCCACAGGTTCTTGGTCTCGCCGTTGACGATCTTGGAGATCGTGCGCGCCTCGGTCTCGAGCCGCTGCACGCGCTTGTCGGCCTCGACCAGCGGCGAACGCGAGGATTCCAGCGTCTGGCGCGCGGCGACGTGGGCCGCTTCGCTCGCCTGCGCCGCGGCTTCCGAAGCCGCGAGTGTCTGCTCGGCGGTCTCGACCGTCGCGGTCAGCTCGTCGAGATCGCCGAAGCCGCCGGTCTCGTCGGCAAGCTTCTGCTCTTCCGCAGTGACATTCGCGATTTCCTGGTCGAGCCGGGCGAGCTTGTCGCGGTGGGTGCGGACGTTGGCTTCGAGTTGATTGCGCTTGGCGGTGAGGTCGGCGAGCGCGGTGGTGAGCTCGGCGAACTGCTGCTCGGTTTCGGTCAGCACGGCCTCGGCTTCCGCGACACGCTCATCGACGCCGGAGCGCTTCTCGACGCGCGACTTGATTTCTTCCTTCAGCTCAGCGTCCTCGGCGTCGAGCCGCTGCAGCGCGACATCGGCGTCCATGGTCTGCTGCTGGGCGCGCGAGATGTCGCCTTCGAACTGGGCGAGGCGGCGCTCGAGCTCGGCGACGCGCTCCTTGGCGCGCTCTTCCTCGCGGTCGAGCAGCTCGCGGGCATTGGTCAGGCGCTGAAGGCCTGCCGCGGCGCGTGCTTCGGCATCGCGCAGCGCCGGCATTTCGGCGGCGCGAATGGCCTGGATGCGGGCGGCCTCGGCCTGGTGCTGGGTGCGCTCGGCCATCTCGCGGACCGCAAGATCGTGAGTCTGGCCGGATTCGTTGACGTCGGCATGGGCGCCGATCCAGCGCAGATGGAACAGGGTGGCTTCGGCCTTGCGGACCTTGGCCGCGACCTCGCGATAACGCACGGCCTGGCGGGCCTGCTTCTTCAGGCCTTCCATCTGGCCTGCGAGCTGGCCGATCACGTCCTCGACGCGGGTGAGGTTGGTTTCGGCCGCCTTGAGCCGCAGCTCGGCCTCGTGGCGGCGGGCATGCAGGCCGGCGACGCCGGCGGCGTCTTCCAGCACGCGGCGGCGCTGCTCGGGCTTGGCCTGGATGATCTCGCCGATCTTGCCCTGGTGGACGAGGGCCGGCGAGCGCGCACCGGTGGCGGCGTCCGCGAACAGGATCTGCACGTCGCGCGCGCGCACGTCGCGGCCGTTGATGCGATAGACCGAACCGGCCTCGCGCTCGATGCGGCGCGAGATTTCGAGCAGCTGGCTGTCGTTCATCGCCGCCGGCGCGGTGCGATCGGCATTGTCGATCGTCATCGTCACTTCGGCGTGGTTGCGCGCCGGACGATTGCCGGAGCCGGCGAAGATCACCGCGTCCATGTCGGCGGCGCGCAACGACTTGTACGAGGTCTCGCCCATCGCCCAGCGCAGCGCCTCGACGAGATTCGACTTGCCGCAGCCGTTGGGTCCGACCACGCCGGTCAGGCCGGGCTCGATGACGAAGTCGGTCGGCTCAACGAAGGACTTGAAGCCGTGAAGGCGCAGGCGGGTGATTTTCATAAGCACGCATCTCTGTTGGCAGGCGCGAATCCCCCTGCCGGGACAATACCATGGAAGGCAGTGTCACTCTCTGGGTGAGTCGCGCGAGGCGCCTCATGCGGCTGGACAATGGCCGCGGTGCGCCGCGAGGGCAACCGGCGAAAGCCGCTTTTCCCAAGGGATTTACGCCGGGAAAGATTACGGCTTTGAGATGCGCGAATCAGGATTGTGGCGTGCGAATCAGCTCTTGAGCAGCGGATTGATCTTCTTGGCGAATTCCTCGAACGAGGTTTCGCCCTTGATCTTCTCGCCATTGACGAAGAACGTCGGCGTCGAATCCACCTTCAAGACCTCGCTGGCATATTTCTGGTCGGCGGCGATCTTGTCGAGCAGCGCCTGATCCTTCAGGCAGGCCTCGACCTGCTGCTGGGTGAGGCCGGCCTGCTTGCCGATCCGCGTCAGGGTCTCGGTGGTGTTCTTCATCACCCAGTCGCTCTGCTGGCGGAACAGCATGTCGGTGACCGCGAAGTATTTCGGCGCGTCGTCCTTGGCGATGCAGCGCGACAGCATCGAGCCGGCGGCGGCTTTGATGTCGAGCGGGAACTCGCGGAAGATGTAACGCACCTTGCCGGTGTCGATGTATTCCGACTTGATCTTCGGGAACACCTGCTCGTTGAACGCCGCACAGTGCGGGCAGGTCATCGAGGCGTATTCGGTGATGGTGACGGCGGCATCCTTCGAGCCGAGCATCATGTCGGGGAGCGACACCGGCTTGGCGACATCGGTGGCGGCCTGCGCCATTGCTTCGGAGATGAACCGCAGCGGCGAGAGCCCGGCGAGCGCGGCAAGCCCGGTCAGCGACAGCATCGTGGTGAAGGCGCGGCGGGTGATGGTCAAGGTCGGCTCCCGAATTGGCGTGGTCTCGCCCAGGGATCCCAACAAGGTCCTCCGGGCGGCCTGTCGCTAGCTTGAAACGACGTTTGAGGCAATGGCGAGCGGCGAGGGCGGGTCCAGATTAGCGGCGGAATGAGGCTCAATTTCGCTTGATGGCAGCCCCGAGCCGCGCCAGCGCCGACTTGAGCTGTTCATCTTCGATGTCGCCCAGGCTCCCCGCCACCTCCGCCACCGATTTGGCGTCCGGCGGGCCGGGACGGACCGGTCGCCGGGCGCGCGACAGCGGAGCCTGACGGAACGCCAGCTTGCCGACCGCGCTCCAGCCGAAGAAGCGGTTGACCCGCTCCAGGATGACGTCGGCGGAGTGCTGGATCTCCAGCGCCATCGGGCCTTCGACCCGCAGCACCAGCGTCGCCGGCTCCTGCGGCTGCCCCTCGACCGGCCGCGGCCATTGCATCTTCAGGGGCTCGGCATGGGCCGCGATCTCGGGTCCTGCGATCTGCGCCCAGCGCGTCACCAGCTCGCGCGCGGCAAAACCCTGCTTGGCATAGGCCTCGGCAAAGACGTCGTCGAGCAGGACCGCGAGCGGCTTGGCGCTGATGGGACCGGGTTTGGGGGGAAACTTCGACATGGACTCTTATAGCACTTCGGCGCGCGGACCACAGGCTCGTGGGGGCGAAGAAAAGCGTGGATGCCGGCGGCGAGCGCGGGCATGACGTGGAGAGATCGGTGCGACGCCGCTACAGTGACAGCATGAGCCCCAAAGCCGCCCTGAAGGCAAAATCGGAACCTCCTCAGCCGGGGAGCACGGCACGCCCGCAGGCGCTCCTCCAATGGTACGACCGCCACCGCCGCCGGTTGCCCTGGCGCGCCGCGCCCGGGGAGGCCTCGGACGCGTATCGAGTCTGGCTGTCGGAGATCATGCTCCAGCAGACCACGGTGAAGGCGGTCGGCCCTTACTTCGAAAAATTCGTCGCGCGCTGGCCGGATGTCGCGGCGCTGGGGCGGGCCTCGCAGGACGACGTGCTGCGGATGTGGGCCGGGCTCGGCTATTACTCTCGCGCGCGAAACCTTTATGCCTGCGCGGTCGCTGTGACGCGCGAGCACGGCGGCGTGTTTCCCGATACCGAGGAAGGCCTGCGCGCGCTGCCGGGGATCGGGCCCTACACGGCGGCGGCGATCGCGGCGATTGCCTTCGACCGCCGCACCATGCCGGTCGACGGCAATATCGAGCGGGTGGTGTCGCGCCTGTTCGCGGTCGAGGAGGAATTGCCGCAGGCAAAGCCGCGGATCCAGCAATTGGCGGCAACTCTGCTTGGCGACTCTCGCGCCGGCGACAGCGCGCAGGCATTGATGGATCTCGGCGCCTCGATCTGCACGCCGAAGAAGCCGGCCTGCTCGCTGTGCCCGTTGAACGAGGACTGCACGGCGCTCGCACAGGGAACGCAGGAGACCTTTCCGCGCAAGGCGCCGAAGAAAAGCGGGACGCTGCGGCGCGGCGCCGCCTTCGTCGTGACGCGCGGCGACGAGTTGCTCGTCCGCTCAAGGCCCGAAAAAGGCCTGCTCGGCGGCATGACCGAAGTGCCGGGTTCGGACTGGCTGGCCGGCCAAGACGACGCCCGGGCAAAACGGCAGGCGCCCGCGCTGAAGGGGCTGTCGCGCTGGCAGCGCAAGGTGGGCGTGGTCACCCACGTCTTCACGCATTTTCCGCTGGAGCTGGTGGTCTACAGGGCGAGGGCCGAGGCGCGCACGCGCGCGCCGGAAGGCATGCGCTGGGTGCCGGTCGCGACCCTTGCCGGCGAAGCGCTGCCCAACGTCATGCGCAAGGTGATCGCGCACGCGCTGGGCTGAAAATCGTCAGGCGGCGCGCGCGGCGCGCTCGTCTTCCGCCGGCATCAGGAAGATGCGGTTGCGCCCCGTTTTCTTGGCGACATAGAGGCCCTGATCGGCGCGCTCGATGACGTCCTGGACGTCGCGGTCGCTCTCGTCGAACAGCGCGAGCCCGACGGACACGGTGACGGGGATGACGGTGTCGCCATGGCGCACCGTCGCGCTCTCGATCGACGTCCTGATGCGATCGGCCAGCAGCACGGCGGTCTCCTGGTCGATCTCGCGCAAGAGCACCACGAACTCCTCGCCGCCGAAGCGGGCCGCCTTGTCGGTGGTCCGGATCGACTGGCTGATGATCTCGGCGATGCTCTTGATCGCGTCGTCGCCGGCGGCGTGGCCATGGCTGTCGTTGATCTTCTTGAAATGATCGATGTCGATCATCAAGGTCGCCATGTTGCGCTTGTAGCGGCGACAGAACGCCACCGCGTCGTCGGCGACGGCCAGGAACGAGCGGCGGTTCATCAGGCCGGTCATGAAATCGGTGTCGGCGAGCTGGCGCAGCTTCAGCAGGTCTTCCTGGAGCTGCATCGCGTTCTCGGTCGCGCGCAATTCGGCCTCCTTGGTGCGCTCCTCGGCAAGGCCGATGCGGCGCAGCAGCGAGCGCAGGGCGCGCGAGAGCTGGACGACTTCGGCAGAACCGCTCTGCCGCGCCAGCATGGTCGGACCGTGTGCGCGCCCGATGCGGTCCGCTTCCTGCGTGATGGCGATGATCGGGGCGGCGATCCGGCGCGAGACCAGCATGGCCAGCGACAGCGCAATCACGGCGGTGACGACGCCGATCGCCAGGATCGTCTGCGCCGACGAGATCGCCGTCGCCAGCGCTACGCTCGCCGGCTGGCTCGCGGTGACGATCCAGTTCAGCCCCTGATAATCGCGATAGCCGCTGCCGACGTGGAACGCCGTCAGGGTCTGCCGTCCCTCCGTCGTTTCCCGGAAGGTGCCGTCGCGGGCCTTCAAAATGCCGGTAAGCTCGTCGCCGCCATAACGGATGGTTTCCTGTCGAGGCCCGACCAGGACCATTCCGCCCTTGCTCAGGATCGAGAGCCGGGTGTCGGTGTTGCCGTCATTGGCTTCGACGTCCTTGATCAAATTGCTGGCCCAATTCCAGTCCAGATGCCCGCCGAGCACGCCGAGCAGCCGGCCGGAGGCGTCACGTACGGGAACGGCGATGTCGACGAAGCGATAAGGCTCGTTGTTGGCGCGCTGCGTCAGCAGCGAGGCCAACAGCATGGCCTCGTGCACGTCGCCAACGGCAATTCTCTCGAGACCTTGCTTGAACCAGGGGCGGGCGGCCACGGATTTGCCTTGAAGCAGGCCGCCGGTTGAGGCCACGACGTTGCCGTCGAGATCGGCAAACCCGATCCAGGTGAAATCGAAGGAGTGCTGGAGCGCCTCGAGCGCGCTGCGCAATTCATCGGGATTCCCCTGCCACAGCCGCTGCATCGGCTCGAGCTCCGCGAACAGCTTCATCTCCTGCTGCCGCGTCGCCATGAAGCGGTCGAGCCGGGCGGAGGTGCTGGACGCGATCCCGGCAAGGTTGCTCTCGATAAGGGAGGCAGTGTGCTTGTAGCTGATGAGAGCTGCGCCGGCGGCGAGCGTGCCCACCAGCACGATGGACATCGCGGCGAGGGCCGCAGCGATCTGCGTCCGAACGGTCAGTCGATCTTCGATCGCGTGCAGGCGATCTGCTGCCCGCTGCAAAAGGGCTCTCATGGAAGGCTCCGGTTTCGCCGCCGCTTGTCCCATGAGGTAACTTCTAACCGCTTACCGGCGGATCGGCCAATTGGATCGTATTGAATCGGTCGTGAAAACGCTTGGTTGAAGTGTGCTTAACGGGGTGCGGAATGCCTTGAATCCGTGCGATTTTCCGTAGTTCCCTGGAGCGATGCGGCGTGGCGCTGCTGCCACCATGGTGTCAGCAGGCATGATCTATTGGATGGCCGCACCGGAGGTTTGCATGGTCAAGACCGCGCTCGACAACTTTCCAAGGCCACCCTGCGCCGAGCTGCTCGGATGGCGCCTGCTCGATGCCCGCCCCCAGGAAGGCTGGATCAAGCTCGCCTTCGACGGCAAGCCGGAGTTCTGCAATCCGGCCGGATTCATCCAGGGCGGCATGCTCTCGGCCATGCTCGACGACACGATGGGCCCCGCCGTGTTGGTGATGAGCGAGGGCCGACTCTACACCACCACCATCAGCATGACCGTGAATTTCCTGGCCCCCGCAAAGCCCGGACCGATCATCGGCGAGGCCAGGGTGACGCAGCTCGGCAAGACGATTGCGTTCGTCGAGGCCAGGCTGACGGCGGAAGACGGGACTCTGCTGGCGACGGCAAGCGCCAACGAGCGATTGCTCGAAGCGGCGAGGGTGGTGCGGTGAGGCGAGCACCGGTCTCTCGCTCCCTCGCCCCGTTCTTACGGGGAGAGGTGAAGAGGACCCCGCGGCTCGACGGGCGGCTTGCTCAACCGCCCGCCCGCTTCGCACCCGCGCTCACGATCGCAGGCTTCGCATTCAGCGCCTCGACCTGGAAGCCGGCGACGCGCTTGTAGTTGGCAGCGATGTCTTCCAGCTCCTTCTGCGACAGCACGTCGGTGACGACCTCGAAGCCGTCGGGCGCGCGCTCCTCGACGAGCTGCATCACCTGCTCAGGCCCGTTCTTGCGGTTGAGCAGCACGAGGTCCGTGGTCGCCGGGCGCCGCTCGGCCTCATACGCAAGCAGGGCGGCCTGCGTCGGCCCGTGCGTCAGGATCTCGCGAGTGATGGTGCGGGCATCGAGGATCGCCTGGGACGCGCCGTTGGAGCCGATCGGATACATCGGATGTGCGGCATCGCCCATCAGCGTGACGCGCCCAAAGGTCCATTGCGACACCGGATCGCGGTCGACCAGCGGATATTCATAGGCGTGCGGGCAGTTCTTGATCAGGCCGGGCACATCGAGCCAGTCGAACTGCCAGCTCTCGAACCAGGGCAGAAACTCCTCCAGCCGCGCGGTGCGGTTATAGTCCTCGCGACGCCATTGATAGGTCGGGGGCATGTGGCGCTCGGCGACCCAGTTGATCAGATGATTGCCCGCCGCATCCGGCTGCTTCGAAATCGGGTAGCAGACGAATTTCAGGATCTCATGCCCGGCCATGATCATGGTGCGGCCGGTAAGGAACGCCTTTGCCGGCGTGACGCCGCGCCAGAGGATGCGGCCGTTCCAGATCGGCGGGCCTTCGTTGGGATAGAGTTTTTCGCGCGCGGCGGAATGGATGCCGTCGGCCGCGATCAGGATGGTGCCGTCGTAGGTCCCGGCGGCCTTGCCGGTCGCCCTGTCGATGAAATCGGCGCGCACGCCGTCAGCGGTTTCGCTCCAGCCGGTCAGATGATGGCTGGTCAGGATGTTGTCGCGGCCGAGGCGTTCGACTGCGGCGTCGAGCAGGAGTTGCTGGAGCGTGCCGCGATGGATCGAAAACTGCGGCCATTTATAACCGGCCTCCAGCCCGCGCGGCTCGCTCCAGATCGGCTTGCCGCGCTTGGAGAAGTAGGCGAGCTCCCGGGTGCGCACGCCGCTGGCGTCGAGCTTGTCCATCAGCCCGAGCTCGATCAGCTCGCGCACCGCGTGCGGCAGCACGTTGATGCCGACGCCCAGCGGCCGCAGCTCGGCGACGCTCTCGAACACTTTTACGGGAACGCCGATTCCGTGCAGGCTGAGCGCAAGCGTCAGCCCGCCGATGCCGCCACCGGCGATGAGTACCGTCATAACAAAACCCCTCCGACCGCGAGCGTCTTGGCACAGGCGGGCGGATGTGGGCAACTGCGAAGAGAATGTCGTGCTATGGACCTGAAGGCCCGCAGCCGTTAGTTTCCAATTTTACCATGAGGTCCGACATGCTCAAGCTCTACTACGCCACCGGCACCTGCGCGCTCGCCACCTACATGGCCCTGGAGGAGGCCGGCGCCGACTACACGGCTGAACGGCTCAGCTTCAAGGACAACCAGCAGACCAGCCCGGACTATCTCGCGATCAACCCGAAGGGCCGCGTGCCGGCCCTGGTGACCG
The DNA here is from genome assembly GCF_024519875.1 of Bradyrhizobium sp. Bra64. Lineage (NCBI taxonomy): Bacteria > Pseudomonadati > Pseudomonadota > Alphaproteobacteria > Hyphomicrobiales > Nitrobacteraceae > Bradyrhizobium > Bradyrhizobium sp. Bra64. Next base: position 139,856 of record NZ_JALJRD010000009.1, read on the forward strand.
ACCGTGGCGTCCTCACCGAGACGCCGGCGATGCTGGCCTATGTCGCGCAGACCTTCCCCAAGGCGAAACTCGCGCCGCTCGACGATCCCTTCGACTTCGCCCAGGTGCAATCGTTCAACTCCTATCTCTGCTCGACCGTGCACATCAACCATGCGCACAAGATGCGTGGCGCGCGTTGGGCGACGCAAGAGAGCTCGTTCGCCGACATGAAGGCGATGATCCCGAAGACCATGGGCGCCTGCTTTGCCCTGATCGAGCAGAAGATGTTCAAAGGTCCCTGGGTGATGGGCGATCAGTTCACGATCTGCGATCCCTATCTCCATACGATCTCGCACTGGCTCGAAGGCGACAGCGTCGACATCAACGCGACACCAAAGATCGCCGATCATTTCAAGCGCATGTCCGACCGCCCCGCCGTGCGCAAGGTGATGGACGCCCAGAAGGCGTAAGAGCGCGGCCGCATATTCCCCTGTCGCCCCGGGCAAGCGTAAGCGCAGACCCGGGACGACACTATTTGCTTTGAAGCTGCGTCCTACCCGGCACGCCCCTTCTTCTCCAGCTCCCGTCCCGTTTCCAGCATCAGCCGCCCCAGCCAGATCGAGCCGGGGTCCATCTGCGCGCGGGTCGGATGGAACATGAACTGCTCGTCGATGCCGGGGTCGAGCGGCGGCGTCACCGTGACGAGGCCGAGCTGCTTCGACAGCGCCGCGATCAGCCGGCGCGGCACGAAGGCGACGAGGTCGGTGCGGGCGGCGACGTGCAGCGCCTCCAGATAGCCCGACACCACCAGCGAAATGTGCCGCTCGATGCCCTTGCTGCGCAGCCAGGTGTCGATCAGATCCTCGGGCTGGCCACGAATGATCACGCCGACATGGCGCGCGGCCAGGAAGGTTTCGCGCCGCTTCAGCTTCGCGCCCATGGGATGCCCGCGCCGCACCGCCAGTGCATCGCCGTCGGTGTAGAGCAATTGGCGGTGAAACCCCTTGAAGGCGTTGCCGATCGAGATCACGAGGTCGATGGTGCGGGCGAACTCGGCGTGGAAGATGGCCGGTCCCCGCCAAGGCACGACGTCGATGCGGACGTTGGGTGCGAGGCGCGTCACCTTCTCCATCAAGGGCGGCATCAACAGCTCGACCGCGAGATCCGGCATCATCAGCCGGAATTGCCGCTCGCTGCGTGCGGCGTCGAAATCATCCGGCACGAACAGCCCGCGCACCTGGTCGAGCGCCTGTGCCAGCGGCGTGCGCAGCGCTTGTGCCCGCGGGGTCAGCTCCATCCGCGCGCCGGTACGCACCAGCAGCGGGTCGCCGAAAATGTCGCGCAGGCGCTGCAGCGCGTGGCTCGCCGCCGGCTGCGACAGCCCGATCCGCAACGCGGCGCGGCTGACATTGGCCTCGCGCAGCAGCGCGTCGAGTGCGGTGAGGAGGTTGAGGTCAAGCGAATTCAAATTCATGAGACGAATAGATATCATATCCTCTATCGATTTGAAGAATTCTCCTCTCGCCGCGATGATCTCCCCGCGATGCCACCACAAGGAGATGCCGCCATGAGCGCGAGCGCCAACAAGAAACTGATGCAGGATATCTTTGCCGCTGCCGCCAGCCCCGATCCGTCCGTGCGCGACCGCGCTTTGTTCACCGCAAGCCTGGCCGACGACGCCAAATGGGTCGTGACCGGTCAATATTCATGGTCGCGCACGTTCGCGGGGAAGGAGGCGATCCTCAACGATCTGCACGGCTATGTGCGCACCCGCCTTCGCGACCGCACGCGCACGGTCGCCCATCGCTTCATCGCCGACGGCGACATCGTCGTGGTGGAAGCCAAGGGCGACAACGTCACGCCCGAGGACGTGCGCTACGACAACGACTATTGTCTGGTGTTTCGCCTTGAGGACGGCAAGATCAAGGAGATCCGCGAGTATTGCGACTCGATCCTGACCGAGAAGGCGCTGGGTCCTTTTCCGCAGGCAACGGTGAGGGCCGCGGGCTGACCCGATTGAACGACGTCGCGTCCGCCAGCCGATTTTGTCCGTCGCAGCCAGCGATGGTCGTGCGGGCCAGAGGAGTGGGCGCGAGCCGTCCTTCTTATGCCCGGTTTTTCCGGAGCTGGCGGAACCTTTGGATTCCCCCTGCGTTCCTTCGGCTCCGGGGCAATCGCGCGCCGGCTTTGCGCGCGTTTTGGGAATTTCATGCTGGCTGGGGCTTCGGACGTTTCGACACAGGTGGGCCGCAGCTTTCCCGGACTCCGCGAACGACTGAGAGATGAGACGGCTGCTGCGCACCGCGAGCTCGATGCGCAGCTTTCGTCGTTCGATCTCACCGTCTTTTCCGGCTACCGCCGCTTTCTGCAAGCCAGCGCCGGCGCGCTGCTGCCGCTCGAAGCCGCGCTCGACGAGGCCGGCGTTGCCCGGATGTTTCCGGACTGGCCGGAGCGGGTGCGCAGGGCCGCCATTGCGGCCGACCTCGGGCGGCTCGGCAGCGCCGTGCAATCCACCGTGTCGGTGCCGCCGCTGACGCGCAGTGGTGTGCTGGGCACCATGTACGTGCTGGAGGGCTCCCGGCTCGGGGCCAAGTTCCTGCTGAAGACGGTTGCGGATGCGGGCGATCCACGCATCGGCGAGGCCACCGCCTACCTCAATCACGGCGCCGGCAAGCGGCTCTGGCAGAGCTTTCTGGCAAGGCTCGCCAGCGAGGTGGCCTGCGACCAGGAAGAAGTGATCGAGGCGGCCCGCATCGCCTTCGCCGCGTTCGAGCAGGCGGCAGACCGGGCATGAACGAGGCCGTCAATCTCACCAATTGCGATCGCGAGCCGATCCACATTCCCGGCAGCGTGCAGCCGTTCGGCTTCCTGCTTACGGTGCTGTCGGATTTCACGATCTGCATGGCATCGGGCAACGTCGCGAGTTTTCTCGGCACTGACGCCGCCGACCTGCTGCAGCGACCGCTGTCGAGCGTCATCTCGGAAGCCGCCGTCGAGACCATTCGCAGCCGCGTCGACCATCTGAGCGGGCCGGACGCGACCGAACGCGTGTTCGGCGTCGAGCTCCGGTCGGGCAAGCCGCCTTTTGATCTCTCGATCCATTTTTCCGGCGCCTATCTGGTCGTGGAAGCCGAGCCGAGCGTCATCGAGCCCGGCGTCAATTCCGGCGAGCTCGTGCGCCTGATGCTGGAGCGGATCCGCAAGACGCGCGGCATGAACGAGCTCGCTCGGGAGGCCGCGCGGCAGCTCAAGGTGCTGACCGGTTTCGACCGCGTCATGGTCTATCAGTTTCATCCGGACGGATCGGGCGAGGTGATCGCGGAGGCTGCGGAAGCGGGGCTCGAACGGTTTCTCGGCCTGCATTATCCGGCGTCGGACATCCCGAGGCAGGCCCGCGTTCTCTATCAGCGCAACTGGCTGCGCATCATCGCGGACATCGATGCGCAGCCGGCCGCGCTGGTGTCGACGGCCACGCACAATGCGGCGCTGCTCGATCTCTCGATGAGCGTACTGCGCTCGGTGTCGCCGATCCACATCGAATATCTGCGCAACATGGGCGTCGGCGCCTCGATGTCGGTGTCGATCCTGCGTGACGGCAAGCTGTGGGGCCTGTTCGCTTGCCATCATTATTCGCCGCGCTACATCTCGTTCGAGAAGCGCACGGCATCAGAGCTGTTCGGGCAGATGTTCTCCTGGATCGTGGAGGGTCGCGAGCGCGAGGGCGACGTCGCCTACGAGACACGCGCCCACCAGGTGCAGGAGCGGCTGATCGAGACCGCGGCCCTGCACGAGCACAGCCGGCGCGCGATCGTCGATTTCCTCGGCGACTACGGGAACATGATCGATTGCGACGGCGTGGCGGTGTGGTCCGACAACAGGATTGCGCTTCAGGGCGAGACGCCGACCGAGGATGAGGTGAAGGAACTCGTTGCCTTCATCAACCGGACCACGCCGGGACGGATCTTCGCCAGCGCCGAGATCGCCAAGGTCTATGCCGCCGGCCAGTCCTTTCGCGACCGCGCGGCGGGCTTTCTCGCCATCCCGATCTCGCGCACGCCGCGCGATTGCCTGATCTTCTTCCGTCGCGAGGTCACACGCTCCGTCAATTGGGCCGGCGATCCCAACAAGGTCTACGACCAGGGTCCGAACGGGCCGCGCCTCACGCCGCGCAAGAGTTTCGAGCTGTGGCAGGAGACGGTGGCGGGCCAGTCCAAGCCGTGGTCGTCGGCCGACATCCGTATCGCCGAGAGCCTGCGGGTGACGCTGCTCGAGGTGATCCTGCAACTGTCCGATCTTGCCGCGCGCGAGCGGCGCGGCGCGCAGGAGCGGCAGGAGTTGATGATCGCCGAACTCAATCACCGCGTTCGCAACATCCTGAGCCTCGTCCGCGCTCTGGTGGCGCAGAGCAAGGACACCGCGGCCAGCGTCGAGGAGTTCGCCGGCGTGCTCGGCGGCCGCATCCAGGCCCTCGCCCGCGCTCACGACCAGATCACCAATCTGAACTGGGCGCCTGTCGCGTTGCGCTCGCTCCTCGAATCCGAGGCCGGCGCCTATCTGGGCGCGCGCGCAGACCGGGTGAAGATCGGCGGACCCGACGTAGCGCTCGATCCCAGGGCGTTCGCGACGCTGGCCCTCGTCGTGCACGAGATGATGACCAATTCCGCCAAATACGGCGCACTCGCCGATTCCACCGGCAGCGTCGAGGTGGCCTGGCGCCTCGATCCGTCGTCGAGCCTCGTCATCGACTGGAAGGAGAGCGGCGGCCCCCCGGTGCAGCCGCCGTCGCGGCGCGGCTTCGGGACCACGATCATCGAGCGCTCGGTCCCGTTCGACCTCAAGGGCGAAGCCGAAATCCGCTTCGACCTGCTGGGCGTGCAAGCGACGTTCATCATTCCCCCCAACTTCGTCCAACTCGTGTCATCAATCGCAGGAGCCGCCATGCGCATCGAAGAGCAGCAATCGTCCCGCCCGCGGATTTCCGACACGGCGCTGATCGTCGAGGACAATCTGATCATCGCGATGGCGGCGGAGGTCATCCTGCTCGACCTCGGCGCCCGCCACGTCGACACCGCCGCGAGCGTCGACCAGGCGCTGCGCTCGATCGAGCGCATGCGCCCGAGCTTTGCTCTGCTCGACCTCAACCTCGGCAGCGAGAGCAGCATCCGGGTGGCGCAGAAGCTCAAGGAGATCGGCGTGCCCTTCATCTTCGCGACCGGCTATGGCGAGCGCGCCCCGATTCCGGTGGAGCTGGCTTCGGCGCCTGTGGTTCAGAAGCCGTACACGCTGGAAGTGGTCGAGAACGCGCTCGGCAAATTGCAGCGAGAGAGCGCGCAATAGCCATTCGTCAGGCAACGCATGCTTTCAGGCAACGCATGCAGGACCCTGCATGCCGCCGCGGGCCACACCGCAATCTGTGCATGGCTGCCGATAAAATCAGCAGATTTCGGCGGGCGGATGCATTCGCACGCGAAAAATTGGAAGGTTCAATTAACAAGTGTCCCCCATTGTGCCGCGGTGCAGCGTGGGTCGCATGGATGCGACGCGCGGCTGCCAGGGTGGCCGGTGACGATCGCCGGACGTTCGGCCGCTCGAAGTGACATGCATCTGGGTGGATAGTGGGAATGCCGAAGTTTCGTTTGCGGATCAGGGGACGCCTGTACGCAGGCTTCATGGCCCTGGTGGCGGTCGGTCTCGTGATGGCGGTGGTTGCCGTCTGGAATTTGCGGGAGGTCCAGGATCAGGTCGGGCGACAATCGGCGCTTTCGGACAGCACCGCGCGGGTGCTGGAGATTTCGACCCACCTTCAGGCCATCCAGCGCGCCAATTTGCGATACATCTACGACGCCAGCGAGCCCGCGATGAAGGAGGCCGCGGAGCGGGAGACCGCAGCTACCGAGTTGTTGCAGGTCGGGGCGAAGGGTACGCTGTCGCAGGAGCGGCGAAAGCTTTACGAGGGGCTCATCGGCGACATCGCCAGGATGCGGAGCCTGCGCGACAATCTGAGTGACGCCGTCAACGAGGCGAGAACGGGCAAGGCGACGCTGCTGCCGAGTGGCGACGAACTGACCGTCAAGATGGCCAAGCTGGTCGACACGGCGCGTGCGGCCGTCGACGAAGACACCGCGTCCCTCGTCGCGGACCTCGAATCCAGGCTGCTTCTCGTCCAGATCGCGAACTGGCGTTTCCTGGCCCTGCGCGACGTCAAGGGGCCCGCGAACTTCAGGACCAACGTCGACAGGGCGATGCAGCGGCTCACGGCGATCGAAAAGAGCCAGCAGGCGACGGAATTGCGGACCACGCTCACGCCGGTGAAGACCTCGCTCGGAATCTACAAATCCGCGTTCGAGACGACATCCGCTGCGATGCTTCAGGCCGACGAGATCTATCACAAGAACCTCGCGCCGCTCATCGTCGAGAGCATCGGCAAGCTCAAGGTCGCGGAAACCACCTTGAAGAAGGACTATAAGGACTCGCGCAGCAATGCCGAAGCCGTGATTGCCGGAACGACGTCGATCCAGGAGATCGCGGGCGGCCTCGCCGTCCTGTTCGGCGGCCTCGTCGCCGTGCTGATCGCCCGCAGCATCGTCGGTCCCCTGACCTCGATGACCCGGGCGATGGGACTGCTTGCCGGCGGCAATCTCGCGGTCGAAATACCCGGTCGCGGCAGGGCCGACGAGATCGGCGACATGGCGATGGCGATCCAGGTGTTCAAGGACAACATGGTCGAGACCGAGCGCATGCGCCACGAGCAGACCGAGGTCGAGGCGCGGCAGGCCGGGCAGCGCAAAGCCGACATGGTCAAGCTGGCCGACCAGTTCGAGCAGGCCGTCGGCGAGATCGTGAACACCGTGTCGTCGGCGTCGAACGAGCTCGAAGCCTCCGCCGGCACCCTGACCACGACCGCCTCGCGTGCCCAGGATCTGTCGACGGAAGTCGCCTCCGCATCGCAGGAAGCCACGGCAAACGTGCAGGCCGTTGCCTCGGCCACCGAACAGCTGTCCTCATCGGTGACGGAGATCGCGCGACAGGTGCAGGAGTCGGCCCGCATCGCCGGCGAAGCCGTCGGTCAGGCGAGCAGGACCAACGCGCGCGTCGGCGAGCTCTCCAAGGCCGCCGCCCGCATCGGTGACGTGGTCGAGCTGATCAGCACCATCGCCGGCCAGACCAACCTGCTGGCGCTGAACGCCACCATCGAGGCGGCGCGCGCGGGCGAAGCCGGCCGCGGCTTTGCCGTGGTGGCCTCGGAGGTCAAGGCTCTCGCCGAGCAGACCGCGAAGGCCACCGGCGAGATCGCCCAGCAGGTCTCCGGCATCCAGGCCGCGACGGAGGAATCGGTCGGTTCGATCAAGGAGATCAGCGGCACCATCGAGCGGCTGTCGGAAATCTCCTCGACGGTTGCCGCCGCCGTGGAAGAGCAGGGCGCGGCCACGCAGGAGATCTCCCGCAACGTCCAGCAGGCGGCCCGTGGCACGCAGCGCGTGTCGTCCAACATCGGTGACGTCCAGCGCGGCGCCTCCGAGACCGGTTCGGCCTCCTCGCAGGTGCTGTCGGCGGCGCGCTCGCTGTCGGCCGACAGCAACCGGTTGAAGCAGGAAGTCGCAAAATTCCTGAGCTCGGTCCACGCCGCGTAAAAGCAAAAGGCCACGCGCATGCGCGTGGCCTTCCAAAACAATCCAATGCGATCAGGCGACCTTGGTCGTCATGTGCTTGAACATGTTGCCGCGGGCCTCGTCGTCCATCTCGGCCTTGAACGTGAACTTGTCCTTCAGCGCGATCGCACGCGCCGCCGCCGGCCGCGCCGAGATCTCGTCGACCAGCCGCTTCACGTTCGGGTAGCGCGCAAAGGCCTCGTCGCCGAGCTTGAACGGCACCATCCGCGCCCAGCCCCACAGCGCCATGTCGACGATCGAATAGGCATCGCCGACCATGTAGAGGCGGCCTTCAAGGTGGCCGTCGAGGATCTTGTAGTGGCGATCGGTCTCGTACTGGTAGCGGTTATGGGCGTAGTCGTGGTTCTGGTCCTTCGGCGCAAAATGCTTGAAGTGCACGGCCTGGCCCGAATAGGGCCCGACACCGGTGGCGATGAACATCAGCCATGACAGCGTTTCGCCGCGAACGGCGGCCGCGGGCAGGAATTTTCCGGTCTTCTCGGCGAGGTAGAGCAGGATGGCGTTGCTGTCGAAAACAATGGTGCCGCCATCGTCGATCGCAGGCACCTTGGCGTTCGGATTGATTTTCAGGAACTCCGGCGTGAACTGCTCGCCCTTGCGGGTGTCGATCTTGACCGGCTCGAAGGGCAGACCGGACTCCTCGAGATAAAGCGCGACCTTGGTCGGGTTCGGCGATCCGTTGAAATAGAACTTGAGCATCGGGCATCTCCCCATTGTTGCCGGCCGAGAGCGAACGCAGCGTCACTGTCGCTAACGGCCTCTCTTGCCTGAACCTTGTCCGGGAGGGCAACCGGCGAGTTTGCCGGGCGGTACCTGCGCGCCGCGCAGATCAGCCGGCGTAACAAAGGCCGATCGCCGCCGTAATGACCATGGCCGCGCCCACGGCCTCCAGCCGCAGCCCGAGCCGCGCCGCCAGATGCATGTCGGAAGCCCGCGCCGCGCGCTCCGATCCCCGCGCATAGCCGTGAACGATGACGTCGTGATTGAAATTGTCGTGCGCCTCGTTGCTGCCGGCGAGCCCGACGCAGACCACCAGCACGCCGAACACGGCGAGGCCGAAAAATCCCAATAGCGCGATCAGGAACATCGGAAACATGCCGACCAGGAAGATCGGCAGCAGCGGCACCAGCAGCAATGTCTCGGACTGTCGTCGCATGGGAGCCCGCCGGTCGGGACTGACCTGCTCAATCTAGTCCCGGCCGTTGCGTCATTCAAGGAGCCGCAGGGCGGGGCAAAGGCGCAAAGCGCCGTGCCCACCCTGCAAGATCGCGGAAAGCCTACCCTGCCGCCATGCCGGCACGGATCTCGGCGCGGAGCTCGTCGATCAGCTTGAGACCCTTCTTGGTCTCGACATGCCAGAAGGTCCAGCCGTTGCAGGCTTGCGCGCCTTGTGCGACCGCGCCCATGCGATGGATTGAGCCGACCTTGTCTCCCAGCATGATGGCGCCGTCGGCGCGCACGAGTGCGCCGAGCTTCTTCTTGGCGTCGAACAATTTCGTGCCGGGCATGATCATGCCGCGCTCGATCAGCTCGGAGAACGCCACCCGCGGCGCCTCGCGCGCGGTCATGAACGGGGCGAGGCTTGCTTCCGGCAGCGGCTCGACCGCGGCGATACGCGCTTCGGCAGCCTTGGCATAGGTCTTGTCGCGCTCGAACCCGATATAGGAGCGGCCGAGGCGCTTGGCGACAGCGCCGGTGGTGCCGGTGCCGTTGAAAGGATCGATCACGAGATCGCCGGGCTTGGAGGACGATAGCAGCACGCGCGCGAGCAGGCCTTCCGGCTTCTGCGTCGGATGCACTTTCTTGCCGTCGGCGCCCTTGAGACGCTCCTCGCCGGTGCAGAGCGGGATCAGCCAGTCGGACCGTGCCTGCACGTCCTCGTTGGCGGCCTTCAGCGCTTCGTAGTTGAACGTGTAGCCCTTGGCCTTCTCGTCGCGCGCGGCCCAGATCATGGTCTCGTGCGCGTTGGTGAAGCGGCGGCCACGGAAATTCGGCATCGGGTTGGTTTTGCGCCAGACGATGTCGTTCAGGAGCCAGAAGCCGAGGTCCTGCATGATCGCGCCGACGCGGAAGATGTTGTGATAGGAGCCGATCACCCAGATCGTCGCCGACGGCTTCATTGCGCGGCGGGCAGCGAGCAGCCACGCGCGGGTGAAATCGTCATAGGCGGAAAACGAATCGAACTTGTCCCAGTCGTCGTCGACGGCATCGACATGGGATTCGTCGGGGCGCTTGAGGTCGCCCTTGAGTTGGAGATTGTAGGGCGGATCGGCGAACACGAGGTCGACCGAACCAGCCTGAAGCTTCGACATCTCGGCGACGCAATCGCCGAGAATGATGCGATGCGCGGGAGACTCAAAATTTGTGCGGGGCGCCCTTGCAGACGCCCCGCGACGCGACTCTACCATGACTCAAGAACTCTGACTCAGGCGACGCTGTCGGCGACGCGGGACCAAACAACCGACTGACCGTTACATTGAAGCGGCAAAGTAAAAATCGACTTAACCCGCCGCTTTCGTGAGCAATTCTCGCATCGCGCGTGATGTGCGGTTTGTTGCGCGCAATCGCCGTGTTTTGCAGTGTATTTCGCGTGCCTTCGCGTTGCGGGAGCGGCCGGAGCGCAAAATGACTCCGGATTTCCCTCGGAAAAAAATGCACGACCCTCGGAAAAAATTGCTGGCATTGCCATGCTGTCGCACTAGGCAATAATTGCCGAGCGGGATATTGATTAACGCAATGGAAATTTTACGTGAGTGGCGCGTTGAGCTTCGGCGCCTTGCGCCCAAATGATGCCATCCAGGACCGAGGGAAGCCGCCATGCGCTATGATGATTTCCGCCGCAGCGACGATATCGAGGATCGTCGCGACGATGGCGGCGGGGGCGGTGGCGGAGGTGGGTTCGGCCTGCCGATGGGCGGCGGCGGGCTCGGCATCGGCACCATCATCGTGCTCGGCCTGGTCGGCTATGCCTTCGGCATCGACCCGCGCATCCTGATCGGGGGCGCCGAGATCCTCACCGGCGGTGGCCAGGCGCCGAGCTATCAGACCGATCGCCAGTCGACCTCTGCCAAGCGCGGCGCGCCAACCGACGAGATGGGCAGCATGATCTCCGGCATCCTCGGCGAGATCGACGACCGCTGGAGCGAGATCTTCCAGGCCTCGGGCCAGTCCTACACCGGTCCGAAGGTCGTGCTGTTCCGCAACGTCACCAACGGCGGCCGCTGCGGCCGGGCAGAGTCGGCGATGGGACCGTTCTATTGTCCGCCCGACAGGACCATCTTCCTCGACACCGGATTCTTCCGCGAGGTCGAGACGCGCTTCCGCGGCTGCTCCGGAAAGTCCGCCTGTAACTTCACCACCGCCTACATCATCGCGCATGAGGCCGGCCATCACATCCAGAACCTGCTCGGCATCATTCCGCGCGTGACGCGGCTGCAGCAGCAGGCCGGCAGCAAGGCCGAGTCCAATGCGCTGCAGGTGAAGGTCGAGTTGCAGGCCGACTGCCTGTCCGGCGTCTGGGTCAACCGCGAGGCGAAGAAGCGGCCGAATTTCCTGGAGGCGGGCGATATCGATGCTGCGCTGACCACGGCGAGCGCGATCGGCGACGACACGCTGCAACGCCAGGCCACCGGCCGCGTCGTGCCCGATTCCTTCACCCACGGCTCGGCGGCGCAGCGCAAGCAATGGTTCATGACCGGCTACCAGCAGGGCTCGGTCCAGGCCTGCAACACGTTCGGCGGCGGGCAGCAGTAGTTGTCCGACCTCGAGCCCCGGACCCAGCGCAGCGCTTCTTCAGCGGTGCGCTGCAGAGCCGGGGCCCACAACGCCGGTCTCCCAAGATCAGTGGGTGGGGTCCCGGCTATGCGCTGCACCGCCATAGCGCGTTGAAGACGCGCGTGAACGCGCTTATGACGCTGCATCGCGTCCGGGACACGTGAGGAAGCACCAATGGCCTCCATCGACGAAGCAAAACAATTCATCCCGCTCAACATCGCGGTGCTCACGGTCTCCGACACGCGAGCGCTCGCCGATGACAAATCCGGCCAGACGCTGGCGGACCGTCTCGCCGCTGCCGGCCATCACCTTGCCGCGCGCGAAATCGTCACCGACGATGTCGAGGCGATCCGCGCCGTGATCCGCCGCTGGATCGCGGATGCCGGCATCGACGTCGTCATCACCACCGGCGGCACCGGCTTCACCGGGCGGGACGTCACGCCTGAGGCGATCGAGCCCCTGTTCGAGAAGCGCATGGACGGGTTCTCGATCGCATTCCACCTGCTGAGCCATGCCAAGATCGGCACGTCGACGATCCAGAGCCGCGCCACAGCAGGCGTTGCTGGCGCGACCTACATCTTCTGCCTGCCGGGTTCGCCCGGCGCCTGCCGCGACGGCTGGGACGGCATCTTGGCTGCCCAGCTCGACTACCGGACGCGCCCCTGCAATTTCGTCGAGATCATGCCGCGCCTGGACGAGCATCTGCGAAGGCCGAAGGCGCAGGGCGCGACGGTGTAGCTTGCTCTTTCTTCCTTCCCCCCTTGTGGGGGAAGGTGGCGCGAAGCGCCGGATGAGGGGTATCTATCTGCAAGCGCCGAAGTTCGCGGAGGCATACCCCTCACCCAAGTGAGGTCGCGTCTACCAGCGTCGCTGCCCTCTCCCGCAAGGGGCGAGGGCGCATTCACGCGCATCGCGCTTATCGCAAATCGTTACAGATCCCGCTCCCAGGTCTCGCCCACCAGATCTGCACCGAAGCTGTGGTGCTTCTCTTCCTTCACGAGCTTGAAGCCGGCGCTCTGGTAGATGCCGCGGGCCGCCACCAGAATACTCTGCGTCCACAGCGTCATCTTGCCGTAGCCCCTCTCGCGTGCGCCCTGGATGCATTGCTCGACCAGCGCGCGGCCGACACCGAGCCCCCGTGCTTTCTTCTCCACCTGCAACAGGCGCAGCTTGGCGATCTCGTCGGTGGCCTTGACCAGGAATATCGAGCCGACCGCCTCGCCCCCCACTTCCGCGATCCAGCAGTGCTCGCGCATGGCGTCGTAGTTCTTGATGAACTGTGCGCAGATCTCGGCGACCAGCGCCTCGTAGCTGATATCCCAGTTGTAGTCGGCGGCATAGGCGGCGGCCTGCCGGGAGATGACCCAGCCCATGTCACCGACGCGATGGCTGCGCAGCATGAAAGCCGCAGGCTGGCTTCGACGTTGCTCCAGCACAGCCTCGATGGTCCCCATGGCCTGCGTGAGCCGCGTTGCATCGCTGGCCGAAAGCTGAGCCAGCATTGCGGCGACCTCATTTTGCGAGCCCAGGTTCAGCTTGGCAAAGGTCTGGCGGCCCTTTGCGGTGAGGCTGAGCTGGTATTGCCTGCGATCCGCGGGCAGGGGCCTGCGGGTGATCAGCCCCTTTTCGTCGAAGCTTTGCACGATGCGGCTGAGATAACCGGGGTCGAGGCCAAGCTCATTGCCGATCTCCTTTGCCGCGAGGTCGTCTCGCTGCGCGAGCTCGTAGAGCACGCGGGCCTCGCTGAGCGAGAACGGGCTCTTTCCAAGGTGCTGGTCGAGCACGCCAAGCTTGCGGGTGTAGAAGCGGTTGAAGGCGCGGACCGCTGCGATGGGGTCGTCGGTACCGTTAGATGACATGAGGACACCTCGATACTTGCCATTGTCAAATAATTATTTGATAATGGCAAGTATCGGTGGCCTTAGCCGATCATCACGATCCGGCTGCGCAGCATGATCCGGGACGAACGGCCCAGTCGCCGGAGCAGCCGCGCCTCGGAGTGGCGGGCCTGGGGCGG
>NZ_JALJRD010000009.1:153305-246988 GCF_024519875.1 Bradyrhizobium sp. Bra64
ACCCCCGCCGATCCGGTCGTAATGATCGCGGGCGATCAAGAGTCCCTGATCGCCGAACGGGCCGACCAGCTTGCGCGTCACGGCCTGGAGGATGTCGCGGAATCCGGTATTGGCGTATGGCGAGCGTGCATAGCGAAATACCGCCGCACGGTCCCTGCCGCTGCTCGAGACGCTCTGGATGAACTGGGTGGTCTCATCGATCCAGCCGGTTTCCAGCACGGCGCCTGCGGGCAGGAACATCAGCCAGGGTGAACGGGCCTGGAGCGCGCCGGCGGCGAGCGCGGCACCCTGCGAGGATCCCTCGAAGCCGATGAAACGGCAGCCTGCGACGTCGGCAACCCGCTCGATGACGCCGTTGCGGGTGCCGTCGACCAGGAGCACTTCCCGGATGATGCCCGCAGCGGCACCGGGCACCAGCGCGGCCAGAGTTGCGACCGCCGTCTGCTCGACGCCTTCGGTCGGAATGATGACGCTCAGCATGATTACGGCTTCGATGTCTGCACTTCGGGAGAAGCGTAGCTTGTTATGATGTTGTCATAAACACGAGGCGTCGCCGAGTGCAACTTTTCGGCCGTGCTTCGGTATTCGATGGTAAACCGCTCGAGCCATCGCATCCAAATATGTCTCGCGCGGGGTGGCGATATTTCCGAATGTTTCGGCGCCCAACGCGTCCTGACCGTATTAATCCGGAGATTTGCCGCGATATTGCGCGCCGCCCGGGGCCGTTCGCAATCCTGCAAAGCGAGGATGCGATAGAGAACGAGCACCGGATCAGGAAAAACGTGCAATCAGACGAGGCTTCGAATGAACGCCGATCAACTTGCTGTCAATGTGCCGGCCGCGTCTCCCAAGCCGGATGGTGCGCCGACCCTGCGGATTCGGGCCGTGATGCTCGGCGAACGCATCAATCCCTCCGGGCTCGAGATCGGTCCGCCCATCTCCTCGACGCCGGCTGCCTTTCGCGTCCATGCCGGCCTCGTTGTGATCTTCCGCTACGGCGTCGTCGTCCTGATCGGTCTCCTCCCTTCGGAGGAGAAGGTGCTGATCGACAGCCTGAAGCCCCGCGTCATCGGCGAGTTCAGCCCCCATGAGGAGGAGATCGCGCAGGCGCAGCTCTGCAAGGACGAAAGCAGTGAGGCGATCCAGCCGGGCGGCCCGATCCGCCTCGCCAAATTCTCCGACGACCGGCTGCTGCTGATCGCGGACGCACTCGCCAAGAGCACCTCGCTCGCGCGCGACGAGCGGCGCGTCGCCGCGGTCTTCGACGTGATCGAGCCCTTTGCGCGCACGCTTGCCGAGCAGGGCCGCACGCCGCCCCGGCGCAAGGGCATTCTGCAACTGATCGGCAATGCGCTTCTGGTCCAGCAGCGCGTCGCCGGCCGTGTCGCGGTGGCCGAGAAACCCGACGTGCTCTGGGAGAAGCCCGAGCTCGACCGGCTCTATGCCCGTCTCGAAGACGAGTACGAATTGAAGGAGCGCCTCGACACGCTCGAGCGCAAGCTCACGGCCGTGTCGGAAACCGCCAACGCGCTCACCGACATCATCGACACCCAGCGCTCGCTCCGCCTCGAAATCGCGGTGGTGGTGCTGATCGTGATCGAGGTCGCGATCGGCTGCTTCCAGATCTATACCGGCATTCACTGAGCCTGCTGCAGCGCCGCCGCGCAATGGCGCGCGATCATCAACTCCTCGTTCGTTGGGATGACGAAGATACCGACGGTGCTGTCGCCCGTGCTGATGCGCTCGCGCGACGCGTCGTTCGCCGCAGCCTCGATGCGGACGCCGAGCCATGCGAGCCGCTTGCCGATCTCGCTGCGGATTTCCTTCGCATGCTCGCCAATGCCGCCGGTGAAGACCAGGCAATCCAGTCCCTGGAGCGTGTTCGCCATCACCGCGACCTGCTGCGCTGCGCGGAAGGTGAAGAGATCGATAGCCTCGCGCGCGGCGGGTTGGCTGCTTGCGAGCAGCGTGCGCATGTCGGAGGAAAGCCCGGACACGCCGAGCAGGCCGGACTCGTGATAGAGCAGGTGCTGCACCGCCTCGGCCGACATCTTGTCGTGCTGTTGCAGATAGAGCAGCACGCCGGGATCGATCGTGCCGCAGCGTGTGCCCATCATGAGGCCATCGAGCGGCGTCAGTCCCATCGTGGTGTCGACGCTGCAGCCATCGCGCAGCGCGCACAGGCTCGCGCCATTGCCGAGATGTGCGATGACCGTGCGGCCGGCTGCGAGGTCCGGCGCGATCCCGGCGAGACGGCCCCCGACATATTCGAACGAGAGCCCATGGAAGCCGTAGCGCCGGATGCCGCGCGCCTCGAAGCGCCTCGGTATGGCGAAGCGGCTCGCGGGCGGCGCGAGGGGGTGATGAAAGGCGGTATCGAAGCAGGCGATCTGCGCCAGCGCAGGTTGGATCGCTCTGATGGTGCGGACCGGCGCGAGGCAGCGGGGCTGATGCAATGGCGCCAGCGGCGTCAGCGCCGCCAGCTGCGCGGTGACCTCTTCCGTCAGCTCGACTGGCCCTGAATAATCCGGTCCGCCATGGACGATGCGATGGCCGACGGCACGCAAGCAGCCTTTGCCAAAATGGTCCTCGATGAAGCCGAGCACGTCGGCGAACAGATGACCGCTGTCCGTGTCCGACGCTTCCCTCAGCTTCTGGAACAGGACTTCGCCTGCCGGATTTTTCACGACGAGCCGGGGCTTGGCCTCGTGCTCGTCGAGCAGGCCGCTGCAGAGCAGGACGGGCTCGGCCGCCGAGATATCGAACAGGCCGAACTTGATACTCGACGATCCGGAGTTGAGGACGAGAACTGAGGCCGACGCCGGCATGATGTCAGCCCGTCTTGCCCGGCCAGGCCCAGTCGCGGATCTCGGGCATGTCCTCGCCATGCTCGCGTATGTAGCGCGAATGCTCGATCAGCTTGTCGCGGAACTGCTGCTTCACAGGCGCGGCTCTGGTCGCAAGGCCCGGCACGCGTTCGATCGCCTCGATCGCGAGGTGATAGCGGTCGAGCTCGTTGAGCACGACCATGTCGAACGGCGTGGTCGTGGTGCCTTCTTCGATGAAGCCGCGGACATGCAGGCCGGCATGGTTGGTGCGGTTATAGGTCAGCCGGTGGATCAGGTGAGGATAGCCGTGATAGGCGAACACCACCGGTTTGTCGCGCGTGAACAGGCTGTCGAAGTCGCGATCGGAAAGACCATGAGGATGCTGCTCCTTGGGCTGAAGCGTCATCAGGTCGACGACGTTGACGACCCGGATCTTCAAATCGGGCAGCGTCTTGCGCAGAAGGTCGACGGCGGCGAGCGTCTCCAGCGTCGGCACGTCGCCGGCGCAGGCCATCACCAAATCGGGCTCGCTGCTCGCGTCCTCCGTGCCGGCCCAGGTCCAGATGCCGATGCCGGCATCGCAATGGGGGGCCGCTGCTTCCATCGAGAGCCATTGCGGCGCGGGCTGCTTACCGGCGACGATCACGTTGACGCGGTCATAGGTGCGCAGGCAGTGATCGGCGATCCAGAGCAGCGTATTGGCATCCGGCGGAAAATAGATGCGGACGATATCGGCCTTCTTGTTGGCGACGAAGTCGACGAAGCCGGGATCCTGATGGCTGAAGCCGTTGTGGTCCTGTCGCCAGACATGCGAGGTCAGCAGATAGTTGAGCGAGGCGATCGGGCGCCGCCACGGCAGATGCCGCGTCACCTTCAGCCATTTGGCGTGCTGGTTGAACATGGAATCCACGATGTGGATGAAGGCCTCGTAGCAGGAGAAGAAGCCGTGCCGGCCCGTGAGCAGATAGCCTTCCAGCCAACCCTGGCAGAGATGCTCGCTCAGGACTTCCATCACGCGTCCGTCCTGCGCGAGATGCACGTCGTAGGATTCGATCGGCTCCATCCAGACGCGTTCGGTCGCCTCGAACAGCGCGTCCAGCCGGTTTGACGCGGTCTCGTCCGGGCCCATGATACGGAAGTTACGCGCCTCGGCGTTGAGGCGGATGACGTCACGCAGGAATTTGCCGAGTTCGCGGGTTGCTTCGCCGGTAACGGCGCCGGGCTGCGGTACCTCGACCGCAAAGCTGCGAAAATCCGGCAGCTTCAGCTCCTTCTTCAGGAGGCCGCCATTGGCGTGCGGGTTGGCGCCCATGCGGCGGATGCCTTCGGGCGCCAGTGCCTGGAGCTCGGGGATGAGTGCGCCGCCGGCATCGAACAGCTTTTCCGGCTCGTAGCTGCGCATCCAGTCTTCGAGGATCTTCAGATGCGCCGGATTCTCGCGGCAGCCTGCGACCGGCACCTGATGCGCACGCCAGAAGCCTTCGACCTTCTTGCCGTCGACCTCTTTCGGGCCCGTCCAGCCCTTCGGGCTGCGCAGCACGATCATCGGCCAGCGCGGCCGCTCGACGCTGTTGCGGCCGTCGCGGGCGTGCTGCTGGATCGAGCGGATGCTGGCGAACGCGACATCGAGCGCATCGGCCATGGCCTGGTGCATCAGCCTGGGATCGTCGCCCTCGACGAATAGCGGCTCGTGGCCGAGCCCGCGGAACAGGTCGCGGATTTCTTCGTCGCGCATCCGCCCGAGCACAGTCGGGTTGGCGATCTTGTAGCCGTTGAGATGCAGGATCGGCAGCACCGCGCCGTCATGGACGGGATTGAGGAATTTGTTGGAGTGCCAGGAGGCCGCGAGCGGGCCGGTCTCGGCCTCGCCGTCACCGACGACACAGGCGACGATCAGGTCGGGATTGTCGAATGCCGCGCCATAGGCGTGCACCAGCGCGTAGCCAAGCTCGCCGCCTTCGTGGATCGACCCCGGCGTTTCCGGCGCTACGTGGCTCGGAATGCCGCCGGAGAAGGAGAACTGCCGGAACAGCTTGCGCAACCCGTCCGTATCGCGCGCGATATCAGGATAGATCTCGCTGTAGCTGCCCTCGAGATAGGTGTTGGCGACCATGCCCGGCCCGCCATGGCCGGGGCCACAGACATAGAGCACGCTCAGGTCCAGCGCGCGGATGGCGCGGTTGAGATGGACGTAGATGAAGTTCAGGCCGGGCGTCGTGCCCCAATGGCCGAGCAAACGCGGCTTGATGTGCTCGGGCCGCAAGGGCTCGCGCAGCAGCGGGTTGTCGAGCAGGTAGATTTGCCCGACGGAGAGGTAGTTCGCGGCGCGCCAGTAGCGATCGAGCAGATCGAGGTCGCCGCTCGCCGCGGCCGATTGTCGTTGATTTGTCATGTTCTTGCCGACCTTCACCCAGCGATTGTCACCAACATTGATCTGCGGCGATTGATCCCTGGCCTGCATCAAACGAAATCGACACGACGGGCGTGTTGCGTGAGGTCAAGGACGCCCGCCGCAAATTTAGGCGGCTACTGTGCATGGGGTTGTTTTGCAGTTTTTTGTTTACGTTCTTGATTTGTTCCTTCGGCGTGCTATCTTGGCTTCATGAGTCCAGCATCCTCTCATGCTCTCAAGCACCCGCCGGTCACGGCGCCCTCCGAGCCGGCGGGTGCGCTTTCCGATTTTCCCGAGCTCGCTGTTGCCATCGACAAGCAGCGCAGGCGAGGGCGGGGCGCGCAGTCCAACGCCAGCGGCCGCTATGAGGCCGAGGCCCGCGTCGCCTTCGACGACGGCTGGCAGAGCCTGGAAGAGCTGCCGCCGTTCAAGACCATTGTCGGCGTCGACACCTCGCGCAAGGTGATCACCCGCAACGAATCCCCCGACATCGGCTTCGACCGCTCGATCAATCCCTATCGCGGCTGCGAGCACGGCTGCGTCTATTGCTTCGCGCGGCCGACCCATGCCTATCTCGGCCTGTCCCCGGGGCTCGACTTCGAGTCGAAGCTGTTCGTGAAGCCCGAGGCGCCTTCGCTGCTCGAGAAGGAGCTTGCGGCGCCCGGCTACGAGCCGCGGATGATCGCGATCGGCACCAACACCGATCCCTATCAGCCGATCGAGCGCGAGCGCAAAATCATGCGCAGCATTCTCGAGGTGCTGGAGCGCGCCGGCCATCCCGTCGGCATCGTCACCAAGTCGGCGCTGGTCGTGCGCGACATCGATATTCTCGCGCGCATGGCCAGGCGCAACCTCGCCAAGGTCGGGATCTCCGTCACCTCGCTCGATCCGAAGCTGGCGCGCACCATGGAGCCGCGGGCGTCGACGCCGCCGAAGCGGCTGGAGGCGCTGAAGCAACTCTCCGAGGCCGGCATCCCGACAACGGTGATGGTCGCGCCCGTGATCCCCGCGCTGAACGACTCCGAGATCGAGCGCATCCTGGATGCCGCCGCCCATGCCGGCGTCAAGGAAGCTTCCTACGTGCTGCTGCGGCTGCCGCTGGAGGTGCGCGACCTCTTCCGCGAATGGCTGATGGCCAACTATCCGGACCGCTACCGCCACGTCTTCACCCTGATCCGCGATATGCGCGGCGGCCGCGACTACGATGCGAAATGGGGCGAGCGGATGAAGGGCACCGGACCGATGGCCTGGACCATCGGCCGCCGCTTCGAGATCGCCTGCGACAGGCTAGGTCTCAACAAGCGGCGCTCTAGGCTGACGACGGACCATTTTGCCAAGCCGCAGCGGAACGGCGATCAGCTCAGCCTGTTCTGAGCGGGAAGTGGACGGAGGCTCAGCGTGAGTCAAAAACTTCCGGCCCCGGTGCCGCGGCTCACCGTCATCACGCTCGGCGTCGGCGACATCCGCGCCAGCATCTCCTTTTACGATGCGCTCGGCTTCTCGCGCCGACTGAAGGCAACTGGCGATGCCGTTGCGTTCTACGATACCGGTGGCCCCGTGCTCGCGCTGTTTCCGTGGTGCGAGCTCGCGGCCGATGCCGAATTGCCGGACCAGCCGAGGCCATCGACCTTCCGAGGCATCACGCTCGCCTGGAACTGTCGCGCGCGCGACGAGGTGGACAGCGTGCTGGCCTTCGCCGTCGACAAGGGAGCGGTGCTGCTGAAGGCCGCACATGAGACCGACTATGGCGGCTATTCCGGCTATTTTGCCGATCCCGACGGCCATCCCTGGGAGGTCGTGGTCGCGCCCGGCATCGAGGTCGGCGAGGACCGGCGGGTGCATCTGGCCGAGTAGGGCGGCTGATCTGAATAACGGGAATTGTCCGAGGTTCCCGGTTGCGCAGGCCATGTCGCTTGCGCACGATCCCGGCCATGATTCGGGACAAGTCCGCCAACAAGCCAGTCAAGAAGGCCGCGCCAAGCTTCCGCCGCGAGCGGGCGCTGATCAAGCGCGGCGTCTGGCCGGTCGCCGGCTGCGACGAGGCCGGCCGCGGGCCGCTCGCCGGTCCCGTGGTGGCGGCCGCGGTAATTCTCGACCCCGACCGCATCCCGCGCGGCATCGACGATTCCAAGCGGCTGACGGCGGAGCAGCGCGAAAGGCTGTTCGACAAGATCTGCGCCACCGCGCAGGTCTCGGTCGCCGTCGCCTCGCGCTCGCGGATCGATCGCGACAACATTCTGCGCGCCTCGCTGTGGGCTCTGAAGCGTGCCGTGGGAGCGCTGCCCGAACCGCCTCGTCACGTCTTCGTCGACGGCCGCGACCGGCTCGACACCTCCTGCGACTGTGAGGCCGTGATCGGCGGCGACGGCATCGTGCTGTCGATCGCAGCGGCCTCGATTATCGCCAAGGTGACGCGGGACCGCCTGATGTGCGCCCTGGCGCAGGACTGCCCCGGCTACGGTTTCGAGCAGCACAAGGGCTACGCCGTTCCCGAGCACCTGGACGCGCTCGACCGCCTCGGTCCCACCGTCCACCACCGCAGCTTCTTTGCCCCGGTCGCGGCGGCGCGTGCCAAGCATATGCCCTGGACGGTCGAGCCCGTGCAGGACCTGTTCACCGTCACCGAAGTCGAGGTGCAGGTGGAGACGAGCGTGGAAGCCGACCTGCCGGCGAATCTCTAGACGAGACGCGGTTGCCACGACGCGCAGCGCCCTTTATCAAAACAGACATGAGCGAATAGAGCCGGCTGGACGGGTTGGCTGCATCTTTCAGGCAATGCATGCGGTTTACCTCCCTGGTCATCGAGCTCATTCGCGCCCGGCCGCGGCTGATCGTGTGGATCGCCGTGCTGCTCCAGGCCGCGATGTGGCTGTTCGTGGCGCTGGTGTTCTACCGCAGCCCGCCCGGCACCCTTGCGACGCTGCTGGCGTTCGGCCGGGAATACCAGGTCGGTACTGATCTGGGCCCGCCCTTGCCGGTCTGGCTCGCCGACATCGCCTATCGCGCCGCCGGTGGCCATATGTTCGGCGTCTATGTCCTGGCCGAGCTCTGCGAGATCGCGACCTTCGTCACGCTCTATCATCTCTCCCGCGCCGTGGTCGGTTCGCAGCAGGCGGTGCTCGCCGTGCTGCTGACCATGACGGTGCTGGCCTTCTCCTCGCCCGCGCTCGACTTCGGCCCCCTGGTGCTGGCGCGGCCGCTCTGGGCGCTGCTGCTGCTGCATTCCTGGCAGATCATCGGCCAGCGCCGCGGCAACGCGTGGTTCGCCTGGTCGATCGAGGCGGGCCTGTTGCTGCTGACGACGCCGGCCGCGATCTTCCTCCTGCTGCTGGTCGCCGTCTTCGCGCTCTCGACCGCCGGCGGCCGGCGGACCCTGCGCGCGCTCGATCCGCTGTTCGCGCTGATCGTCGTCACCGTGCTGGCGCTGCCCTATGCGGTCTGGCTGATGCGCGCCGAGACGCTCGTGATGCCGAGCTTGCCCGAGATTGCCGAGCTGAACGCCCGCGCGCTGCACGCGGCCTGGCTGCTCGGCGGGCTCGCGCTCGGCGCCGCGGCGATCCCGGCGCTGACTTTCCTCAACACCGGGCTGTTCGTTCCGAAGAGTGAGGAGGCGCCGATCATCTACCGCCCACCGGTCGAGCCGCTCGCGCGCAACTTCGTCTATTTCTTCGCTCTGGCGCCGGCGCTCGGTGCGGTCCTGATCTCCGGCCTGCTCGGTCTCGAATCCGTCGTTGGCGGCGCCGGCGTCGTGCTCGTGATGTCGGGACTTGCCGTGGTCGTAATGGCCGGCGATCTCATCGCGATGCGCCGCGCGCGCATGCTGCGGATGGTGTGGGCCGCCGCCGTCGTCGCGCCCGCCATCGGCGTCGTGCTTGCCGTGCTGTTTCTGCCCTGGACGGGCGCCAATGAGATCGCGACCTCGATGCCGGCGCGCGCGATCTCGGATTTCTTCGACGAGAGCTTTGCCCGCCGCACCAACCATCGCCTGCGCGCGGTCGCCGGCGAGACCCAGCTTGCGAGCCTGATCGCGCTGCATTCCGGCCGACCGCATCTCTTCATCGATGCCCAGCCCGCGCGCACGCCGTGGATGAATCAGGCCAAATTCAGCGAGACCGGCGGCGTCGTGGTCTGGCGTGCCTCCGACACGGCCGGTACTCCGCCGCCCGAAATCCTCGCGCGCTTTCCCGGCATCGTCCCGGAAGTCCCCCGCGCCTTCGAATGGCTGGTGACCGGACGCCAGCAGCTCCTGCGCATCGGCTGGGCCATCGTGCGGCCGAAGGGGACCTGAGCCGCTCGCGTGCTCTCTCGCCCGCAATGACGGGGACAGGGCATACTGCCCCTCACGCGCCCGCCATCACCTTCGCGACCGCGCGCAGATCCTGCCAGGCCAGCCGCTTGTACGAAGGCGAGCGCAACAGGTAGGCGGGATGGAACGTCGGCAGTGCGCGAATGGTGCGCCCGCCCGTCTCGTAGTCGAACCAGCGTCCGCGGGTGCGCATGATGCCTTCGCGCGTTCCGAGCAGCGTCTGCGTCGAGGGATTGCCGAGCGTCACCAGCACGTCGGGATTCACCAGCTCGATCTGGCGCTGGATGAAGGGCAGGCAGATTTGCGTTTCCTGCGGTGTCGGCGTGCGGTTGCCCGGCGGCCGCCACGGAATGACGTTGGCGATATAGGCGGTGGTGCGGTTGAGGCCTATGGCTCCTATCATCAAATCGAGCAGCTTGCCGCTGCGTCCGACGAAGGGAAGCCCCTCGATGTCCTCGTCGCGCCCCGGCGCTTCGCCGACGAACATGATGCGCGCCTGCGGATTGCCGTCGGCGAATACCAGCCGCGTCGCGGTGTGCTTCAGCGCGCAGCCCTCAAAACCTTGCATCAGCTCGCGCAGCGCCTCCAGCGTCGGCGCCGTGCGCGCAGCCTCGCGTGCGGACGCAATGGCGACGTCGGGCGCAGGTGCGGCCTCGCCGCGCATCACCGCCGGAGCCGCAACCGGCCGCGGTGCCTCGGCCGGCGGTGCCGCGCGCTGAGCCGGAGGCGGGGTATCCAATTCCGCCAGGCGGTCGAGCGGTTCCTCCGTGAGCGCGCAATCGACGCCGGCCTCCAGATAGAAGGCAAGAAGCTCGCGGACAGTGGGGGCGGGTTCTGGGATCATGGGAAAGTCCGACTTTTATATCACCTTGGGCCGCCTTGCATCCCAGTGAAATGCATTTCCGAGGTTGTCCTACCCGGAAAAATCGGAAACAAGAGGGCGCAATCGACCAAGGACCGTCTCAAGGGCTGAGATCAGATGAGCACCGAAGAACTTCCCCCGCGCGAATCCATGGAATTCGACGTCGTCATCGTCGGCGCCGGCCCGTCGGGCCTGTCGGCCGCGATCCGGCTGAAGCAGCTCAATGCCGATCTCAACGTCGTCGTGGTGGAGAAGGGCTCCGAGGTCGGCGCGCATATTCTCTCCGGCGCCGTGATCGATCCGGCCGGTCTCGACAAGCTCGTTCCGGACTGGCGCAAGGATTCCGACTGCCCGCTGAAGACGCAGGTCAAGGAGGATCGCTTCTACTGGATGACCGCGGGCGGCGCGATCAAGCTGCCGGAATTCATGATGCCGCCGCTGATGCACAACCATCACTGCTATATCGGATCGCTC
This sequence comes from Bradyrhizobium sp. Bra64, assembly GCF_024519875.1. NCBI lineage: Bacteria > Pseudomonadati > Pseudomonadota > Alphaproteobacteria > Hyphomicrobiales > Nitrobacteraceae > Bradyrhizobium > Bradyrhizobium sp. Bra64. The sequence continues at coordinate 164,168 of NZ_JALJRD010000009.1, forward strand.
GGCAATGTCTGCCGCTGGCTGGGACGAAAGGCGGAAGCGCTCGGCGTCGAGATCTATCCGGGCTTTGCCGCGGCCGAGGTGCTCTATGACGAGGAGGGCAAGGTCAAGGGCATCGCCACCGGCGACATGGGTATCGGCCGGGACGGCAAGCCGAAGGACTCTTTCACCCGTGGCATGGAATTGCTCGGCAAGTACACGCTGTTTGCGGAGGGCGCACGCGGCAGCCTGACCAAGCAGCTCATCGCCAAGTTCGCGCTGGATTCCAACAGCGAGCCGGCGAAGTTCGGCATCGGCCTGAAGGAAGTCTGGCAGATCGATCCCGCCAAGCACCAGAAGGGTATGATCCAGCATTCCTTCGGCTGGCCGCTTGACCTGAAGACCGGCGGCGGCTCGTTCCTCTATCACTATGACGACAATCTCGTCGCCGTCGGCTTCGTCGTGCATCTGAACTACGACGATCCTTATCTGTCGCCGTTCGACGAGTTCCAGCGCTTCAAGACGCACCCTTCGATCCGCGGCACCTTCGAGGGCGCCAAGCGGCTCGCCTATGGCGCGCGCGCCATCACCGAGGGCGGCTATCAGTCGGTGCCGAAGCTCAGCTTCCCCGGCGGTGCGCTGATCGGCTGCGCGGCCGGCTTCGTCAACGTGCCCCGCATCAAGGGCGTGCACAATGCGATGGGCACCGGCATGCTCGCCGCCGAGCATGTCGCGGCGGCGCTCGCCGCCGACCGCGCCAATGACGAGATCGTCGAATACGAGAACGCGTGGCGCTCGTCCTCCGTCGGCAAGGATCTGTTCCTGGTCCGCAACGTCAAGCCGCTGTGGTCGAAGTTCGGCACCGTGCTCGGCGTCGCGCTCGGCGGCTTCGACATGTGGTGCAACACGCTGTTCGGCGCTTCGCTGTTCGGCACCCAGTCGCATGCGAAGCCCGATCGCGCCACGCTCGATCCGGCCAAAAGCCACGCGCCCAGGACCTATCCGAAGCCCGACGGCAAGATCTCCTTCGACAAGCTCTCGTCCGTGTTCCTGTCCAACACCAATCATGAGGAAGACCAGCCGGTCCATCTCAAGGTCACGGACATGAACCTCCAGAAGACCTCCGAGCACGACGTGTTCGCCGGTCCCTCGAATCGCTATTGTCCGGCCGGCGTCTATGAGTGGGTCGAGGAGGGGGCGAGCCCGCGCTACCAGATCAACGCCCAGAATTGCGTCCACTGCAAAACCTGCGACGTGAAGGACCCCAACGGCAACATCACCTGGGTTCCCCCGGAGGGCGGTGGCGGCCCGAATTACGAGGCGATGTAAGCCCGGGCAATCGGGCCAACGCGATCAGGCAGGCCCGATCGAGCCAGACCCAATGTGACCAAGATTGCGTGACCCAGGAATTGTGACGCACTTTCGCGTGAGAACCGGGCCGGGGGTGCGGCCCGTGGCCACGATAAGGCCATACTAGCAGCGTCTTGGGGCGCACTTGACCGGTCACTTGGCCGATTTGGGGCGTGCGGCGGGGAACGCCCGGTCCGAATCCTTGCGGTGAAGCGCCAAAAGCGGCATTGTCCGGCCCTGACGGTTCCGGTCCCGATGTCGCCGGCCGCGTTCGCATGCGAGACGGCCTTCTGCTGCAGACCCAGGCACCACCAACTCAAGGCGAGCCCTGATGCTTTCAAATCGTTTCAACCGCTGGACTGTTGCCGCCATCGCCCTCATGGGCACAGCGATCGCGACGGTCCCCGGCGCGGTCCTGGCGCAGACGCCGGATCATCCGTCCGACACGGCGGCGCAGTTTCCGACCCGGAACGATCTGAAGTCGCTGACGACCTCCGGCAGTTATCTCGCCGCCCGCCACGCCAGCGTCGAGCGCGACGCGGCCTCGGCCGCCGCGTTCTACCGCTCCGCTCTGCGCACCGATCCGAAGAACAACGAGCTGCTTGATCGCGCCTTCATCTCGTCGGTCGCGGACGGTGACATCGACGAAGCCGTCAAGCTCGCCGAGCGCATCCTCACCATCGACAAGACCAACCGCGTCGCGCGTCTGGTCGTCGGTGTGCACGATCTCAAGCTCAAGAAGTACGCGGCCGCGCAGACCAACATCAACCAGTCGATCCGCGGCCCGATTACCGATCTCGTCGCCACGCTGCTGTCGGGCTGGGCCGCCTATGGCGCCGGCGATGCCAAGGGCGGTGTCGCCACCATCGACAAGCTGGCCGGTCCGGAATGGTATCCGCTGTTCAAGGATCTCCACGCCGGCATGATCCTCGAGCTTTCCGGCAAGGAGAAGGACGCCGGCACCCGCTTCGAGCGGGCATACAAGCTCGACGATTCCATGCTGCGCGTCACCGAGGCCTATGCCCGCTGGCTCTCGCGCAACAAGGATTCCGCTGCCGCGACCGCCGTCTACCAGGCCTTCGACAAGAAGCTCGCCCGCCATCCGCTGATCGTGGAAGGCCTGCGCGACACCAAGGCCGGCAAGAAGATGCCGCCGCTGGTCGATTCCGCGCAGGCGGGCGCCGCGGAAGCGCTCTACGGCATCGGCGCTACGCTGACCCGCCGCGGCGGCGAGGATCTGGCGCTGGTCTATCTGCAACTCTCGCTTTACCTCCAGCCCACCCATCCGCTGGCGCTGCTCTCGCTTGCCGATCTCTATGAATCGGTGAAGCGGCCGCAGATGGCGATCAAGGTCTATGAGAGGGTGCCGGCGACCTCACCGTTGAAGCGCAACGCCCAGATCCAGCTCGCCATCGATCTGGATGCCGCCGACCGCACCGAGGAGGCGATCAAGATTCTCAAAAGCGTCACCACGGAGGACGCAAAGGACCTCGAAGCCATCATGGCGCTCGGCAACATCGAGCGCGGCCGCAAGAAGTTCGGCGACTGCGGCGCGACCTACTCGCGTGGCATCGACGTGCTGCCGGCCGGGGCCGACAAGGCCAACAGCGTCTGGTATTATTATCGCGGCATCTGCGAGGAGCGCTCCAAGGAATGGGGCAAGGCCGAAGCCGACATGAAGAAGGCGCTCGAGCTGCAGCCCGACCAGCCGCACGTCCTCAATTATCTCGGCTATTCCTGGATCGACCAGGGCGTGAACCTCGACGACGGCATGAAGATGATCAAGCGTGCCGTCGAGCAGCGTCCTGACGACGGCTACATCGTCGACTCGCTCGGCTGGGCTTATTACCGTATCGGCAACTACGAGGAGGCGGTGAAGAATCTCGAGCGTGCCATCGACCTCAAGCCCGAGGATCCCACCATCAACGATCACCTCGGCGACGCCTATTGGCGTGTCGGCCGTACGCTGGAGGCCAAATTCCAGTGGGCGCATGCGCGCGATCTCAAGCCCGAGCCGGAAGAATTGCCGAAGATCGAGGCCAAGATCGCCAACGGCATGACCGACGATTCGAACTCTTCGGCCGCGCAGGCGGACAAGAAGAAAGACGACGGCAAGGGCGGCTAAATTCTGAGTGCGTTTGGGGGTTCGTCGCCGATGCCGGCGTTGATTGAAGAGGGGCGCGCGAAGGTCAATCTGAGCCTTCGCGTCGTCGGCCGGCGTGCCGACGGCTATCATGATCTCGAAAGCGTGGTTGCATTCGCCGATTGCGCCGACCGGCTGACGCTGGAGCCGGGTGGCGAGCTCAAGCTCACCACCACGGGGCCGCTTGCGGCCGCTTGCGGCGATGCCTCCGACAATCTCGTGTTCAAGGCCGCCAAGCTTCTGGCCGAAGCCGTGCCGGGCCTGAAGCTGGGCGCCTTCGCGCTCGACAAGGTGCTCCCGGTGGCGGCCGGCATCGGCGGCGGTTCGGCGGACGCCGCGGCGGCGCTGCGGCTGCTGGCGCGTCTCAACGATCTGTCGCTCGGCGATCCGCGCTTGCAGAAGGTCGCACTTGGGACCGGCGCCGACGTGCCGGTCTGCCTCGTCTCGCGCGCCTGCGACATGACCGGCGTCGGCGAGCAGCTGCTGCCGCTCGCATTGCCGTCCATGCCCTGCGTCATGGTCAATCCGCGCGTGCCGGTCGCGACCAAGGACGTGTTCCAGGCGCTGGGCCTGCGCAACGGCGAACTCCTGGTTGGCGCCACGTCAGTCCTGAACTCCCCGGCCTGGCCGGACGAGGGCGCCTCCATTGCCGATTGGGTCGACATTCTCGAGACCGTCGCCAACGATCTCGAAGCTCCTGCGCTCCGCATCGAGCCTGTCATCGGCGGCGTGCTGGAGGCCTTGCGCGCTTCCGCAGGCGTCAAGCTCGCGCGCATGTCGGGCTCGGGTGCGACCTGCTTTGCGATCTATGGCGCGTCCACCGATGCCCATGCCGCCGCCGAAAAGATCCGGCGCGATCACCCCGGCTGGTGGGTGCATGCGGGAACGTTGAGCTAGCCGCCGTCCTCGCCGAGCTCGAGAAAGCGGCGGATCTCCCCCAGCACCTCTTGCGGCTTGTCGTGCTGCAGCCAGTGTCCGGCTCCGGCGATGGTCTCGACGCGCGCCTGCGGGAAATAGCGCTCCAGGCCAGCGGCCCTGGCGCCCGCGAGAAAGCTTTCGCCGGCATTCAGCAGCAGGGTCGGGCATGTGATGCGCGACCACAGCGCGACGTGGTCGTCCGGCCAGAGCCGGTGCGGCGCACTGGCGCGCTGGTAGGGATCGAACTTCCAGCTATAGGTGCCGTCCTCGTTCCGCCGCGCGCCGTGGGTTGCAAGATGCAGCGCAAGGTCGCGGGACAGCCGCTTGTTGTGAAGCACCATCTGCGCGGCCGCGTCCGCGAGGGTCGAATAGCGGCGCGGCGCGCGGTCGTGCAGCTTGTCGAGCTGCCCGATCCATTTGGCAATGCGCTCATGCGCCGGCGGCTTTGGCGTATCCGGCAGCATGGTCACACCATCGAGGACGACCAGCTTGGAGACCAGCTCGGGGAATGCTCCCGAAAAAATCAGGCTCACCATGCCGCCCATCGAATGGCCGATCAGCGTCACTTGCGGCGCTGCGATGGTCCGGACGAGCTGCGCGAGATCGTAGACATACTCGGTCAGCGCGTAGCTGCCGCCTTTGGTCCAGTCGGAATCGCCGTGACCACGCAGGTCGGGCGCGAGCACGTGAAAGTGCGGCTGCAGCGAGCGCGCGATGAGGTCCCAGCTTCGGCAATGATCGCGGCCGCCATGGACCAGGACTGCGACGGGCGCGCCCTCGTTGCCCCAGTCGGCATAGTGCAGCCGCAGGCCGTGTGACTCATAGAAGCGGCTTTGCGGGGCGTTATCCATTGACCGGCCGCCGCACCAGCGCAAGAGAGAGGCCGAGGCTCGCGATGAACACCCCGGAGCCTTGCGTGAGGCGCCGCATCAGATGCGGCCTTGCAATCAGCTGCATCCGTGTGGCGGACGCCATCAGCACCACGACGACGTGGGCGAGCGTGTTCAGCATCACCGAGATCGCACCGAGCGCGATGAACTGCAGAGTGGGGTTCGGTCCCGAGGGATCGAGGAACTGCGGAATGAAGGCGAGGAAGAAGGCGGCGGTCTTCGGGTTCAGCGACTCGACCAGCACGCCGTCGCGGAATACGCGCCTGTCGCCGACGGGCTCACTCCCCAGCGCAGGCGTGCGGCCGGCGCTGCGGAAGGTCTTGATGCCAAGCCAGACCAGATAGAGCGCGCCGACGAGTTTCACCGCGGCAAACAGCTCGGCACTCGCGAGAATGATGGCGGAGATGCCGAGGCTGCCCGCCACCACATGAACCAGCCCGCCCAGCGCCGTGCCCGCGGTCGAGGCAAAGCCGCTGGTGCGCCCTTCCGACAAGGTCCGCGCCGCGACGTAGAAGATGCCGGGGCCGGGAACGGCGGCAATGAGACAAGCGGCGGCCAGGAACAGCCAGAAACTGGTTTCGGTCATCCTGCTTTGGTAGCGATGCCCGGCGCGATTGCAAGCCTTCGCGTTTAGCCCATCCGGCGGAAGATCACGCTGGCATTCACCCCGCCGAAGCCAAAGCCGTTGGAGATGGCGTGCTGCATCGGCATCGGCCGCGCCGCGCCCGAGACGATGTCGATGCCGTCCGCACCCGGATCGGGATTTTCCAGATTGAGGGTCGGCGGCGCGATCTGGTCGCGCAGGGCGAGGACGGTAAAGATTGCCTCCAGCCCTCCGGCGGCGCCGAGCAGGTGGCCGGTGGCCGATTTGGTCGCGCTCACCGCAATGTTTCGATTGCGGCCGAACAGCGTGGCAATCGCGCCGAGCTCGCTCTCGTCGCCGGCGGGCGTCGAGGTCGCATGTGCGTTGAGGTGCTGCAAGTCGCCGGGCTCCAGCCGAGCCTGCCGGAGCGCGATCTCCATGGCGCGGCGGGCGCCGTCGCCGTCCGGTGGGCCCGACGTCATGTGATAGGCGTCCGCCGTCGTGCCGTATCCGACGATCTCCGCGATCGGCGTCGCGCCACGCGACAAGGCATGCTCCAGCTCCTCGATCACCAGGATGCCGGCGCCTTCGCCCATCACAAAACCGTCGCGGTCGCGATCGAACGGGCGCGAGGCGCGTGCCGGCTCGTCGTTGAATCCGCTCGACAGCGCGCGGGCCGCGGCAAAGCCGCCGAGGCTGACGATGTCGATGCAGGCCTCCGCGCCGCCGCAGATCGCGATGTCGGCTTCGCCGGCGCGGATCATCCGCGTGGCATCGCCGATTGCCTGGACACCGGCGGCGCAGGCCGTGACCGGCGTGCCCAGCGCTCCCTTGTAGCCGTATTTGATGGAGACGTGGCCTGCGGCGAGATTGGCGAGGAACGAGGGGATGGTGAACGGCGACAGCCGGCGCGGTCCGCGATGCTCGGTGATGCGCACCGCCTCTGCCATCGCCGGAAAACCGCCGACGCCGGAGCCGATAATCGTCGCGGTTCGCTCCAGCGCGGCCGCGTCTTGCGGCGTCCATCCGGCTTGTGCGACCGCTTCTGCCGTTGCGAGCAGCGCGAACAGGATGAAGCGGTCCATCTTGCGCTGGTCCTTTGGCGGGGCGGCCTGCGCGGGATCGAAGCCGCCATCTGCGTCCTCGGCCTTTCCAGGCACGAGCCCGGCAATGCGCGCGGGCAGCACTTGCGACCATTCCGGCAGCGGCCGAAGCCCACTCCGGCCGCCGAGCAGCCGGCGCCAGGACAGTTCGACACCGCAGCCGAGCGGCGACACCGCGCCCATTCCCGTCACGACGATACGACGCATGTCAGTCTCCAGCCGGCGCAAGGGCCGGGTTCATGGCCTTGAGCGAAGTGAGGCGGCGGCGCATCAAGCGGCTCGCTCCGGGACCTGCGATCACGACCGCGTTGGCGAGCGTGATCGGGCGCATGTCGGCGGCGTCGACCATGACCGGATCGAACGGACGAATATCGTCGCGGTTCGCCAGCAGAATGGCTTCGCCCTTCGGCGCGAGATGCTTGTTGCCCCAGGCCAGCAGCGCGACGATCACGGGAAAGAAATCCCGCGCCTTGTCCGTCAGCACATATTCGTAACGCGGTGGCCGCTCATGATAGCGGCGGCGAACGAACATGCCGCTCTTCGTGAGATGGGCAAGGCGCCGCGACAGGATGTTCGGCGCGATGCCGAGGCTTTGCGAAAACTCGTCGAACTTCGTTGCGCCCTGGAACGCATCCCGCAGGATCAGAATGCTCCACCATTCGCCGACCGTCTCCACGGCGCGGCCGACCGGGCATTCCAGGACGGAGGGCGATCTGGGCTGCATGGCAAGAAGGTAGGGTAGTGACTTGCAAAATGCAAGTAACTAGGAAAGCAGCTTCGTCGCAGGGGAGGACGAGGAGCGGGACTTGCGAAACTGCCTCTGTGATTTGAGATGCGAGTCGGGCGAACCGTACCTGCGCTCCATGCTCCGGCATTGCGAGCGCCGCGAAGCGAAGCAATTCAGAGTCTTGCCGCAGGGACAGACCGGATTGCTCCGCTGCGTTTGCAATGACGAGGTGGGAGCAGCGCCGCCCATCTATAACCGTCACCCTGAGGTGCTCGCCTCTTCGGCGAGCCTCGAAGGGCGGAGGCCCGGCTGCTCTCGGCCGTTTCCCCTTCGAGGCTCCCCATGGGACGCGTTGCGTCCATGCCTCGCGCCCCAGGATGACGGGGCTGATAGCGGAGCGCTAAGCCGCCGCCTAGTGCGACCGCGCCAGGCAGAACGCCACGACCTGCTCCAGCGCGCTCTTCATCGGCGACGACGGAAACAGGGCGAGCGCGTCGACCGCCATGGCGCCGTAGTGGTGGGCACGGCTGATTGTGTCCTCGAGCGCGCGATGCTTGTTCATCAGGCCGATGGCGTGATCGAGATCGGTGTCGCCGATCTCGCCGCGCTCGAGCGCACGGATCCAGAATGCGCGCTCGGTGTCGTTGCCGCGGCGGAAGGCGAGCACGACCGGCAGCGTGATCTTGCCTTCGCGGAAATCGTCGCCGGTGTTCTTGCCGAGTTTTGCGCTCTTGCCGCCGTAATCGAGCACGTCGTCGACGAGCTGGAAGGCGATGCCGAGGTTCATGCCGACCGAGCGGCAGGCCGTCTGCTCCGCCTTCGGGCGGTTGGCGATGACAGGGCCGACCTCGCAGGCGGCCGCGAACAGCTCGGCGGTCTTGCCGCGGATCACGGCGAGATATTCGTCCTCGGTGGTCGCGGTGTTCTTGGCGGCGGCGAGCTGCATCACCTCGCCCTCGGCGATGGTCGCAGCCGCCGCGGACAGAATGTCGAGCGCGCGGAGCGAGCCGACCTCCACCATCATGCGGAAAGCCTGGCCGAGCAGGAAGTCGCCGACCAGCACGCTCGCCTCGTTGCCCCAGAGCATGCGCGCCGAGAGCTTGCCGCGGCGCATCTCGCTCTCGTCGACGACGTCGTCGTGGAGCAGGGTCGCGGTATGCATGAATTCGACGGAGGCTGCCAACTTGATGTGGCCGTCGCCGGTGTAGCCGGCGAGGTTGGCCATGGCGAGCGTCAGCATGGGGCGCAGGCGCTTGCCGCCGGAGGAGATCAGATGGTTGGCAACCTCGGGGATCATGGTCACGTCCGAACCGGTCCGCGACAGGATCGTGGCGTTGACGCGCTCCATGTCACCAGCGACAAGGGCAACCAGCTCTTCGATCGACGCGCCGGGAGTTTCGAATGGTACGATGACGGCCACGCCGGTCTCCAATATTTGCCCCGGAAGGGCTATTCTGATGGAAAGACAATAGAAACTGGACGGGGATGCGGCAAGGGCCGTGGAACCATTGACATTGCCGCTTAACCCCGGTCAGGCAGGAGACCCGCATTGCGTGAACTGGTTCGGACCAACGATATGGTGCTGGTGTCGGCGATCGGTGCGCTGCTCGACGGTGCCAACATCCATCATCTGGTGCTGGACCAGAACATGAGCATCATCGAAGGCTCGCTCGGCATCCTGCCGCGGCGGATCCTGGTTCATGAGGACGACGCCCAGGAGGCCAGGCTGCTCCTCACCGAGGCCGGCCTCAGCCACGAGCTCCGCGGCGATGATTGACGCCCTGGCAGACATCACCGAGGACGCCTTTCTCGGCGGGCAGTTGCGGCTGAAGCAGAAGCGGTCCGGCCATCGCGCCGGGCATGACGCCATTCTGCTTGCGGCGGCGACGCAGGCGGGACCCGGCGACCGCGTGGTCGATCTCGGCGCCGGCATCGGCACGGCCGGGCTGGCGCTTGCCCGGCGCGTGGCGGGGATCAGGCTTGGCCTCGTCGAGATCGATCCGGAGCTGGCGGAGCTCGCCCGCGCCAATGCGGCGGCGAATGCGATTGCCGCCGAGACCATCGTGCTCGACGTCACGGCCGACGCGCCGGCGTTTGCGGCGAATGGCCTCGAGCCCGATAGCGTCGACGTAGTCCTGATGAACCCGCCCTTCAACGACCCCGCGCGCCATCGCGGCTCGCCGGATCAGATGCGCCACAGCGCGCATGTGGCGACGGATGAGACGCTGAATGCCTGGGTGCATGCGGCGCGGCGCATCCTCCGATCGAATGGCGCGCTGACATTGATTTGGCGCGCCGATGGGATCGCGGACGTCTTGGCGGCGCTGTCTCGCGGCTTCGGAAGTCTCGCGATTCTGCCGGTTCATGGTGAAGCCGGGCGGCCCGCGATCCGCGTGCTGGTGCGCGCGATCAAGGGCGGGAGGGCCCCAACGCGATTGTTGCCGGGCCTCATGCTCAACGGGGAGTCGCGCGTGCCTAGAAAAGAGGTGATGGATATTCTGGAAGGACGGGCGATTCTACCCCTGGTGGAACCGTGCTGACCTATTGCGGAAGCGATTCCGACTGCTGCTCCTGGGGAGTCGTCAAGCGGATCGCCATGAACAGCGCACCGACCAGCAGCATCAGCAGATAGATTTTCATGGTGTTCTCCGCTGCCTCATTGCAGCTTCCCAACGAGGAATCTGCAAAACACGTTCCGGGCACTTCCAATGACAGTCGCGTGATAAGAAATGGTTAATCAGAGGTAACGGCATGGCCGAACAATTGAACGATCGTGAGAGTTCCGGCCTGGCCGACAAGCTCATGCAATATCTGCCGGCGCGATTCCGGCCGGGCACGGCGGTCGTGCCCGTGGTGCGGCTGTCAGGCGTGATCGGCGCGGTGACGCCGCTGCGTCCGGGCATGTCGCTCGCGGGCGTCGCGCGGGTGCTGGAGCGTGCGTTTTCGTACCGGAATGCTAAGGCAGTGGCGCTGGTGATCAACTCGCCCGGCGGCTCGCCGGTGCAGTCGCGCCAGATCTATTTGCGCATCAAGCAGCTCGCCGCGGAGAAGAAGCTGCCGGTGCTGGTGTTCGTCGAGGACGTCGCGGCGTCCGGCGGCTACATGATCGCCTGCGCCGGCGACGAGATCATTTGCGATCCGTCCTCGATCCTCGGCTCGATCGGGGTGGTCGGCGGCAGCTTTGGTTTCCAGGAAGCGATCAAGCGGCTCGGCATCGAGCGGCGCCTCTACACGGCCGGCTCGCACAAGGCGATGCTCGACCCGTTTCTCCCGGAAAATCCGGACGACGTCGCCAAGCTGAAGGCGATCCAGCGCGAGATCCACCAGATCTTCATTGCGCTGGTGAAGGAGAGCCGCGGCGCACGCCTGAAGGGATCCGACGACACGCTGTTCACGGGCGAATACTGGGCCGGCGAGAGTTCGATCGCGCTGGGGCTTGCCGACAGCATCGGCGATCTCCGCTCAACTCTTCGTGCCCGCTATGGCGAGAAGGTTCTCACCCCTGTGATCGCGCAACCGAGCGGGTTGCTCTCGGGCCTTTTGGGGCGCAAATCGCCCGGCGCGAGCCAGCTTTCGGCCATGGAATCAATGGCCGGTCTTCCGGACGAGCTGATTTCGGCGGTCGAAACGCGGGCGATTTGGGCGAAATTCGGGTTCTAGGCGCGGTCCCTCCCGCGCCATTTGGTCCAAGGGGACTGGATGCCGAGCCAATTGCGGCGCGGCCCGGTCTGCGCAAGAATGGGCGTGGGGGCTGAGCATTGTGAACAAGGAACGACCGATGCCGCCGTTCGTCGCTTTCGCGGGCGTCCTGGGCGGGCTTGCCGTGGTCCGCTGGGCCTACAAGACCGCTGTCCGGATCAACCAGGAACTGGAGGAGATGCGCCTGTCACGCGTCGCCGAGGCCGCCCATATGGGGGACATCCAGACCCTGAAACAGGACCCTGCGACCGGAGCTTACCGGCCGGGTTAGCTGATGCCGCCGCACGCGCGGTGCACTCCCTCTCCCGCTTGCGGGGGAGGGTTGGGGAGGGGTATCTCCGCGGGCGAGACCGCCCCAGAGGACAGAGCCCTCACCCGCCCCTTCGGCGCGACCTCTCCCGCAAGCCGGAGAGGTAAGAAGCAGCCCCTTTGCCTTGATTCCCACCCCCGCCGTCGATACGGTCCCGCGCGATTCAAAACCCCCGCGAGAGCCTGATCTGACGATGGACGCCTCATTGCCCGCCCATATGCGCCCGGAACGTTCGTTCCAGGGCTTCATCCTCGCGCTCCAGAGGTTCTGGGCCGAGCAGGGCTGCGTGATCCTGCAACCCTACGACATGGAGATGGGCGCGGGCACCTTCCATCCGGCGACCACGCTGCGCGCGCTGGGTCCAAAACCCTGGAACGCGGCCTATGTGCAGCCCTCGCGCCGGCCCAAGGACGGCCGCTACGGCGAGAACCCGAACCGGATGCAGCACTACTACCAGTTCCAGGTGATCATGAAGCCGTCGCCGCCGAACCTTCAGGAGCTGTACCTGAAGTCGCTCGCCGCGATCGGCATCGATTCCGCCGTGCACGACATCCGCTTCGTCGAGGACGATTGGGAGAGCCCGACGCTGGGCGCCTGGGGTTTGGGGTGGGAGTGCTGGTGCGACGGCATGGAAGTGAGCCAATTCACCTATTTCCAGCAGGTCGCGGGCTTCGAATGCGCGCCGGTCGCGGGCGAGCTCACCTACGGGCTCGAGCGCCTCGCGATGTATGTGCAGGGCGTCGACCGTGTCTACGACCTCAACTTCAACGGCCGCGACGGCGACGCCAAGGTCACCTATGGCGACGTCTTCCTCCAGGCCGAGCGGGAATATTCGAAGCACAATTTCGAGATCGCCGACACCGCGATGCTGTTCGAGCAGTTCAAGATGGCCGAGACTGCCTGCAGGAAATATCTCGACGCAGGCTGGAAGGACGGCAAGCGCGAGACGCATTTGATGGCGCTGCCGGCCTATGACCAGTGCATCAAGGCGAGCCACGTCTTCAACCTGCTCGACGCCCGCGGCGTGATCTCCGTGACCGAGCGGCAGAGCTACATCTTGCGTGTTCGCGAACTGGCAAAAGCCTGCGGCGAGGCCTGGATCCATACCGAAGCGGGCGGAGCGGCCTGATGCCCGATTTGTTGCTTGAACTGTTCTCGGAAGAAATTCCCGCGCGCATGCAGGCCAAGGCGGCCGACGATCTGCGCCGCCTGGTCACCGACAAGCTCGTCGCCGAAGGCCTCGTCTACGAAGGCGCGAAAGCCTTCGCGACGCCACGCCGTCTCGCGCTCACCGTGCATGGCATCCCCGCACGCCAGCCTGACCTGAAGACCGAACGTCGAGGGCCGAAAATGGGCGCGCCCGACGCGGCCGTGCAGGGCTTTCTGAAGGCGACGGGTTTGACGTCGCTGGATGAGGCCAAGATCCAGCGCGACCCGAAAGGCGACTTCTACATCGCGCTGATCGAGAAGCCCGGCCGCGACGCGATCGACGTGCTCGCGGAAATCCTGCCGGTGATCATCCGCACATTCCCCTGGCCGAAATCGATGCGTTGGGGCGCGCGCTCCGGAAAACCGGGGTCGCTGAGCTGGGTGCGTCCGCTGCACGCGATCACGGCGACGTTCGGGCTCGAGACCGAAGAGCCCGATGTCGTCAAATTCTCGGTGGACGGCATCGAGACCGGCCAGACCACCTACGGCCATCGCTTCATGGCACCGGCTGCGATTTCCGTGCGCCGCTTCGAGGACTACGAAGCGAAGCTGAAGGCTGCAAAAGTCATCCTCGATCCGCAGGCGCGCAAGGATATCATTTTCGCCGATGCCAAGGAGCTGACGTTCGCGCAAGGGTTCGAACTGGTCGAGGATCAGGCGCTGCTGGACGAGGTGTCCGGCCTCGTCGAATGGCCCGTCGTCATGATGGGATCGTTCGAGAAGGAATATCTCGCGATCCCGGAAGAGGTGATCCGCGCCACCATCCGCAACAACCAGAAGTGCTTCGTCGTCAGGGATTCCAAGACGGGCAAGCTGACCAACAAGTTCGTCCTCACCGCCAATATCGAGGCGCCGGACGGCGGCAAGACCATCGTCTCCGGCAACGAACGCGTGATCCGTCCCCGTTTGTCGGATGCGAAGTTCTTCTACGAGACGGATCTGAAGACGAAGCTGGAAGAGCGGCTGCCGAAGTTCGATCAGATCGTGTTTCACGAGAAGCTCGGGACGCAGGCCGCGCGCATCACGCGCATCGAGCGTCTCGCCGCCGAGATCGCGCCGCTGGTCGGCGCCGACGTCGCCAAGGCCACGCGCGCCGCGCATCTGGCGAAGGCGGATTTGCTGACCGAAGTCGTCGGCGAATTCCCCGAGGTGCAGGGCCTGATGGGCAAGTACTACGCGCTGGCGCAGGGCGAGGATGCTTCCGTCGCCGCCGCCTGCGAGGAGCACTACAAGCCGCAGGGGCCCGCGGACCGCGTGCCGACCGATCCGGTCAGCATCGCTGTGGCGCTCGCCGACAAGATCGATACGCTCGTTGGATTCTGGGCGATCGACGAGAAGCCGACGGGCAGCAAGGACCCGTATGCACTGCGGCGCGCGGCGCTCGGCGTGATCAGAATCATTGTCGATAACGATCTGCGGCTCCCGCTTTGGAAGCTGCTGAGCGAACATGCAGTTCAGGTGATGTCCGCGATTTACAAGGACGACACCGATTTGATCGTCGAACTTTCGGATTGGATCGGAAGTGCCGGAAATGCGGAAGTTCCGAGCAATTCGTTTTCCAACCAGGCCGCGGAGTCCGTCTACAAGTTGCTGAAGCCTCGGGTTGAGGATCTGCTCGCCTTCTTCGCCGACCGCCTGAAGGTGCAGCTCCGCGAGCAGGGCGCGCGTCACGATCTCGTCGACGCCGTGTTCGCGCTCGGTGGCCAGGACGATCTGTTGATGATCGTCCGCCGCGTCGAGGCGCTCGGCAAATTCCTCGAGACCGATGACGGCAAGAACCTGCTCGCCGGCATCAAGCGCGCCAGCAATATCCTTGGCATCGAGGAGAAGAAGGACAAGCGCACGTTCGACGGCGCGCCCGACGCCGCGCTCTATGGCCTCGGTGAAGAGAAGGCGCTGGCCAAGACGATCGGCGAGGTGAGGGCTGAAGCGAGCGCCGCCGTCGCCAAAGAGGACTTTGCCGCCGCGATGAGCGCGATGGCAAAGCTGCGTCCGCCGGTCGATGCGTTCTTCGACAAGGTTCGCGTCAACGACGACGATCCGAAGGTGCGTGAGAACCGCCTGATGCTGCTCAACGAGATCCGCAGCGCCACGCGCGCGGTGGCGGACTTCTCGAAGATCCAGGATTGAGGCGCGGCCGCACGGCAAATACTTCCGTCATTCCGGGACACGCCGTGAGCCCGGAATCCATACTCACGATCGCGGTTATGGATTCCGGGCTCGCGCTCCGCGCGCCCCGGAATGACGGGCGCAAAAGAGCCCCGCCCGGCGGGGGGAAGACCGGGCGGAGCCTGATGTCCGACTACGCGATGCGCGCCAGCCTGAAGTGACGCGCCGGACATCGAGTTGAGCGTTGGAGTTGAACTGATTAGTCCATCACTTCGACGATGCGCCGCGAGCGCGGCTCGACCAGCACGGTCTCGCCGTTCACGACCGTGTAGCGATAGGTCGTGGCGCCGAAACGTTGCGGCACGTCATAATAGGTGATGCCGGTCTCGGGTAATGTAGAGCCGACCACCACGCGATCCGGGACACGGAAGGCCGGCACACGTTGTTCGACGACATAGTCTCGGAAGGCCGGCCGCTGTTCGACTGCAATGGTCGGGCCGCTCTCGACCACGACGGGCGCGCGTCCCACCGTGATTCCAGTTTGCGCCTGCGCCGCGATCGGCGCACCAAGCGCGACGCCAAGCACTGTGAGGGCGAGAATCCTGTTCCGCATAGGCAACTCCCTTCGAAGTGATTTCGAGCCGGCGCCAGTGGCGCGACTGGTTGCCAATGCTTGCGACTTTGCAATGTTCCGGGAAAAGCCCTGCCGTATCAGCGGCAATTTCGGGCAGATTTCGCGAAGGCGGGAACTCGTGCGGCGCTGGTGCGTCTCTACCCGCGGAACCTGGTCCGCTATGATCCGCCCGCGATTCGCCTCACGTCACGGAAAGACAATTCATGCACATCACCGTCGCCCACATCTCGCCGATCCTGTCGCTGCTTGCGGGCGTGCTCATCCTGATCATGCCGCGCCTGCTCAACCTGATCGTCGCGATCTTTCTCATCATAAATGGTGCGATCGGGCTCGGATTGTTGAAGTGGCTCCATCTCTAGGCCTCATTTTGCGGAACTCTTCGACTTGCGCGCGCCTGCCCAAAGTGGTGTAAGGCGCGCGATTTCCCATTCCTCTCGCAGGTTGTGTGCAAGCTATGGCCAAAGCCGCCTCGAAGCCTAAGAAAATACCAGCGAAATCAAAGCCCTCCGCCAAGGCGAAAGCTGCGCCGGCGGCCCGCAAGGCGCTTGCCAAGAGCGCCCCGAAGCTGGTCGCCAAGGCCGCTGCGAAGCCCGTGGCCAAGCCGGCTGCGAAGCGCGCCGCGAAGGCTGCGACCAAGCCGGTTGCCGCCAAGGTCGCTGTGAAGCCGGCCCCGGCCAAGGCTGCAACTGCCAAGGTTGCACCTGCCAAGGCTGCATCTGCCAAGCCAGCGCCGAGCGCTCCCAAGGCCGGCAAATGGGTGTTCACATTCGGCGACGGCAAGGCCGAAGGCCGTACCGAGATGCGCGACCTGCTCGGCGGCAAGGGCGCCAACCTCGCCGAGATGGCCAATCTCGGCCTTCCCGTGCCTCCCGGCTTTACCATCCCGACCTCGGTCTGCACGTATTTCTACGCGCACGACAAATCCTATCCGAAGGAGTTGCAGTCGCAGGTTGAGAAGGCGCTGGATCATGTCGGCAAGTTGACCGGCAAGATCTTCGGCGACACCAAAAACCCGCTGCTCGTCTCCGTGCGCTCCGGCGCGCGCGCCTCGATGCCGGGCATGATGGACACCGTGCTCAATCTCGGCCTCAATGACGAGACCGTGGAAGCGCTGTCGGAACTGTCGGGTGATCGTCGTTTCGCCTATGACAGCTATCGCCGCTTCATCACCATGTATTCGGACGTGGTGCTCGGCTTCGAGCATCATCACTTCGAGGAAATCCTCGACACCTTCAAGGACAGTCAGGGCTATACGCTCGACACCGATCTGTCGGCCGAGGACTGGGTCGATCTGGTCGGCAAGTACAAGGACGCGGTCGCCCGCGAGACCGGCAAGGACTTCCCGCAGGATCCGCACGACCAGCTCTGGGGCGCGATCGGCGCGGTGTTTTCTTCCTGGATGAACGCGCGCGCGGTGACCTACCGCAAGCTGCACGATATTCCGGAATCCTGGGGCACCGCCGTCAACGTGCAGGCTATGGTGTTCGGCAACATGGGCGAGACCTCGGCGACCGGCGTTGCCTTCACCCGCAACCCCTCGACCGGCGAGAGCAAGCTCTACGGCGAATTCCTGATCAACGCGCAAGGCGAGGACGTGGTGGCGGGTATCCGCACGCCGCAGGACATCACTGAGGAAGCGCGCAAGGAATCGGGCTCCGACAAGGCGTCGATGGAAGCGGCGATGCCGGAGGCCTTCAACGAGCTGACGCGGATCTACACGCTGCTCGAGAAGCACTATCGCGACATGCAGGACATGGAGTTCACGGTCGAGCAGGGCAAGCTGTGGATGCTCCAGACCCGCGGCGGCAAGCGCACCGCGAAAGCCGCATTGCGCATCGCGGTCGAGCTCGCCAATGAAGGCCTGATCACCAAGAAGGAAGCGGTGACGCGGATCGACCCCGCTTCGCTCGACCAGCTCCTGCATCCGGCTATCGATCCCGGCGCCAAGCGCGACGTGATCGCGACCGGCCTGCCGGCTTCGCCCGGTGCAGCCTCCGGCGAGATCGTGTTCTCCTCGGATGAAGCGGCCAAGCTTCAGGCCGATGGACGTAAAGTGATTCTCGTCCGCATCGAAACCAGCCCGGAAGACATCCACGGCATGCACGCCGCCGAAGGCATTCTCACCACCCGTGGCGGCATGACCTCGCACGCGGCGGTCGTTGCACGCGGCATGGGCAAGCCCTGCGTCTCCGGCTGCGGCACCATCCGCGTCGACTACGGCCGCGGCACCATGAGCATCGGCTCGCGCACCTTCAAGACCGGCGACGTCATCACAATCGACGGTTCGCTCGGCCAGGTACTCGCCGGCCGCATGCCGATGATCGAGCCGGAGCTCTCCGGCGAATTCGGCACGCTCATGACCTGGGCTGACCAGGTCCGCAAGATCGGAGTTCGCGTCAATGGCGATACGCCGGAGGATGCGCGCACCGCGATCAAGTTCGGCGCGGAAGGCATCGGCCTCTGCCGCACCGAACACATGTTCTTCGAGGAGACGCGCATCCGCACGGTGCGCGAGATGATCCTCTCCGAGGACGAGCAGTCGCGCCGCGCCGCGCTGGCAAAGCTGCTGCCGATGCAGCGCGCGGATTTCGTCGAGCTGTTCGAGATCATGAAGGGCCTGCCCGTCACGATCCGTTTGCTTGATCCGCCGCTGCACGAGTTCCTGCCGCACACCCATGCCGAGGTCGAGGAAGTGGCGCGCGCCATGAACACCGACCCGCGGCGCCTGGCCGACCGCGCCCGCGAGCTGTCGGAGTTCAATCCGATGCTCGGCTTCCGCGGCTGCCGGATCGCGATCGCCTATCCCGAGATTGCCGAGATGCAGGCCCGCGCGATCTTCGAGGCGGCGGTCGAGGCCGAGAAGCGCACCGGCAAGGCCGTCGGCCTCGAGGTGATGGTGCCGCTGATTGCGACCAAGATGGAGCTCGATCTCGTCAAGGCGCGCATCGACGCCACCGCGAAGGCGGTGATGCGCGACACCAACACCAAGATCGCCTATCAGGTCGGCACCATGATCGAGTTGCCGCGCGCCTGTCTGCTTGCTGCCGAGATCGCGGAGAGCGCCGAGTTCTTCTCGTTCGGTACCAACGATCTCACGCAGACCACCTACGGCATCAGCCGCGACGACGCGGCAAGCTTCCTCGGGACCTACGTGTCCAAGGGCATCCTCCCGATCGATCCCTTCGTTGCGCTCGACCAGGAAGGCGTCGGTGAGCTGGTCAAGATCGGCGTCGCGCGCGGCCGAAAGACCCGCCCGAAACTCAAGGTCGGCATCTGCGGCGAGCACGGCGGCGATCCCGCCTCCGTCGCCTTCTGCCACGATATCGGCCTCGACTACGTCTCGTGCTCGCCATACCGCGTGCCGATCGCACGCCTCGCTGCCGCGCAGGCCGCGCTCGGCAAGGCGATCGCGAGCCAGGCGTAAGGCGAAGCGCAGGATCGAGTCGAGAGAGGCGGGGCTTTGGCTCCGCCTCTTTTCATTTTGCGCAACGCTGTCTCCACTTCGCGTCGTTGCAGCACCGGGAACTCGCGCGCGTCCCGTAATGATACGTGCGCGCAAGAGTTCCTTCACCATTCGCGTTGACCAGTTGTTTACCCCGTCGCGTCAGTCCGCATTTACCACGCACGCAATCGCCGCGTGAAAACACCTGCGATTGCTTGAGTGTGCTCCGTGCGCAACGTCGATTAACGCCCCGGCAACCTAAATTAGATACTCACGATAAAGATCGAATTGCACGGATGTACTGCGGCTCGATTTTTCTGGCGTAAGCGTAGCGTGAGCGTGTCGATGTTTTTGTTGCGTAACCATCCGAAGGGCGCGCGGTTCGCGTCCTTCGGCATCGGTCTCTGCATCTTCGCATTGATGCCGAGAGAGACCGGCTATCAGGATATTGCCTCGCTGCTGGCGCGCCAGCCCGGCGTCGCAGAGCGCTGGCAGAAGCAGGTGTTTTCGGCGGCGTCCTCCATCCAGCTCGCCACCTACAGTTTTTCCCGCCCCATCGGCACGTCGGTTCCGCAGAGCGCGATGGTCCGCCTCGCCAGCCTCGACGGCCGCGATGTCACCGGCGCGATCAGCCGCAACCCCGCGCTTCAGGCACCCCCGCGCTACCAGGCCGCCGACTTCCCCAAGGTCGATCGCTCGATGAAGGGTGATCGCCTTGCAATCGTTGCGCCGACGGCGTCTCCCGAAACGGCCGCGCCCACCTCAGCACCGGCGCAGGAAAATCCCGCGACGTCGAATAGCTCGGTGTTCGGCGCCAAGACTGCCGCGTTGCCGCAGGCGATGTCGCCGGAGTCCGCGGCCGCGCTCGACCCCGAGCTCGCGGAGGCGCTGCGCGCACCGCCGCTACCGCAATATGCCAATCCGCCACGAGCCAGCGATGCGGCGCGCGCGTTCGCGGTCCAGCCGCTCGATGCGCTGAAGCAAGCGACCCTTCCGGCCGCACCGCCACGCGATCCTTTCCGGGTGAAGACCTCGAACCTGTTCTTCGGCAGCGCCTCGCTCGGCGGCAATCTCGAAAGCATGGAGACATGGCAGCCGGGCGCCGAGCCGTTGATCGTGATGCCCGACCCCGACATGAAGGTGACGGCGTCACTGTCGCCGCCGACGGAGGACATCGCCAGGGACATCGAGAGCGGCGAGAGCGTCGCGCCGAAGGGCGAGGTCAACGCCGATAACCAACGCGCCAGATCGCCGGCGGAGCGGCTCGCGCTCGACGACAAGTCGCGCGCGAAGTCTGAAAAATGCCTCGCGGAAGCCGTCTATTTCGAGTCCCGCGGCGAGGCCGTGCGCGGCCAGATAGCGGTTGCGCAGGTCGTGATGAACCGCGTGTTCTCCGGCAAATATCCGGATAGCGTGTGCGGCGCGGTCTATCAGAACAAGCATCGCCATCTTGCCTGCCAGTTCACTTTCGCCTGCGACAACAACGCCGACGTGATCCGCGAGCCCGAGATGTGGGAGCGCGCGAAGAAGATTTCGAAGGCTATGCTCGACGGTCAGATCTGGTTGCCCGAGGTCGGCAAGTCCACGCATTACCATGCCTATTGGGTGCGCCCGTCCTGGGTCGCCGAGATGAAGAAGATGTACAAGACCGGCGTCCACACCTTCTATCGGCCGCGCGCCTGGGGCGACGGCAGCGAGGAACCG
The DNA here is from genome assembly GCF_024519875.1 of Bradyrhizobium sp. Bra64. Lineage (NCBI taxonomy): Bacteria > Pseudomonadati > Pseudomonadota > Alphaproteobacteria > Hyphomicrobiales > Nitrobacteraceae > Bradyrhizobium > Bradyrhizobium sp. Bra64. The sequence goes on from NZ_JALJRD010000009.1 coordinate 184,965, forward strand.
AGCTGGGGAACGCCGGCGCAGACCGCCGCGCTCTCCGCCGAGCTCGCCCAGGAAGCCAAGAGCTCCGCCGAGATGGGCGTGACCGAGCGGCGGTAGCCGCTCATGCCTCGATATCCAGCGCGCAGTCGAAATTCGGCGCCGAGTGCGTCAGTGCGCCGGATGATGCGTAGTCGACGCCTGTCGCGGCGATTGCCGCGATCGACTCCAGCGTGACGCCGCCGGACGCTTCCAGCTTGAGGCGTCCTTCGTTGAGCCGCACCGCCTCACGCAACGTCGCAAAATCCATGTTGTCGAGCAGCGCGGCGTCCGCAAGGCCGGTGTCGTGCACTTCGCGCAGTTGCGCCAGCGTATCCACCTCGATCTCGATCTTGACGAGGTGTCCGGCATGGGCGCGGGCGCGCTCCAGCACGGGGCGGATGCCGCCGGCGACCGCGATGTGGTTGTCCTTGATCAGGATCGCATCGTCGAGCCCGAAGCGGTGGTTGAAGCCGCCGCCGCAGCGCACCGCGTATTTCTCCAGCGCGCGCAGCCCCGGCGTGGTTTTGCGCGTGCAGCAGATCCGCATCTTCGTGCCTTCGGTGCGCGCGACGTAGTCCGCCGTGAGCGTCGCGACGCCCGACAGCCGGCCGACGAAATTCAGCGCGGTCCGCTCCGCCGTGAGAATGGCGCGTGCGGGACCCGAGATCGTCAATATTTGCTGTCCGCGTGCAGCCCGCGCGGCGTCGCGTACATGCGCGCGCACCTCGATGTCGGGCGAGAGCTTTTGCAGCGTCGCCAGTGCCAGCGGCAATCCGGCGATCACGCCGGACTGGCGCGCGACCAGGATCGCTTGCGCGTTCGTTGCTTCGGGGATCGTCGCCAGCGAGGTGATGTCGCCGGCGCGTCCAAGATCCTCGTCGAGCGCGCGGTGCACGGCCTCGTTGATCGCGAGCGGAGACAGGAAGGCATCGGGATAAAGCAGTGAGGTCGGAGTGATCATGGGGCTTCCTTCAGGCGATCATGGGTTGGGCAACGCGTGGCAGCGGGCGCTCTCTCAGGCTTTCCGCGACCACGCGCACTGCGGCGAGCGTCGTCATTGTTCGCTGGGCCAGCGCGGGAACATCGGCGGGATGGTCGGAGCGGAAATGCGCGCCGCGGCTTTCGCGCCGGTTCCAGGCCGCAGTGGCGACGAGCAAGGCCGCCGACGCCATGTTGCGGACCGCGATGTTCGTTGCGTCTCGTTCGAGAGCCGCAAAGCTGCGAACCGCTTCTCTAAGCCCGTCGCCGTCGCGAATGACGCCGACATGGGCGCTCATCGTCGCCCGCAGCCGCTTCACGGCCGCAGCATCCGGCGCGCTGCCACGCGGCGTCACCAGCGCATCGGGAAGCCGGGCAGGCGGAGGGATCGCGCGACCGGCGATGTCGTCCGCGATGCGCGCGGCATAGACCACGGCCTCCAGCAGCGAATTCGACGCGAGGCGGTTGGCGCCATGCGCGCCGGTGGACGACACCTCGCCGCCGGCCCAGAGCCCGTCGATCGAGCTGCGGCCGCGATCGTCGACCGCAATGCCGCCCATGTGGTAATGCGCGGCCGGCGCGATCGGGATGGCCTGCGTCTCGGGATCGATGCCGACGGCGATGCAACTCGCATGCACCGTTGGAAACCTTTCGGCAAAGCGCGTGCCCAAAGCCTCCCGCGCATCGAGAAAGGCACCGCGTCCGGCTGCGATCTCGGCGAACACGCCGCGGGCCACGATGTCGCGCGGTGCGAGCTCTGCAAGCGGGTGGTGCGCCGCCATGAAGCGTTCGCCGCGACCGTTGATCAGCGTTGCGCCTTCGCCGCGCAGCGCTTCAGTCGCGAGCGGTGCGGGATCGCGCCCGACCATGATGGCGGTGGGATGGAACTGCACGAATTCAGGGTCGGCGATGACAGCGCCGGCGCGTGCGGCGATCGCAAGCCCCGATCCGCTGGCCTCGAGTGGGTTGGTGGTGACGGCATAGAGATGGCCGATGCCCCCGGTGGCCAGCACCACCGTGCGTGCTGCGAGCAGGATCGGCTGTGCGGCGACCTTGCCGGCTTCGCGCAACTGAAGGCCGGCGACGACGCCGTCCTCGGTCAACAGCGCTTCGGCGACCAAGCCTTCGATCAATCGAATTGATGGCGTGCGCCGCACGGCATCGCTCAAGGCCGCAATGATCGCGGCACCGGCGCCATCGCCGCGCACATGCACGATGCGCCGCGCCGAATGTGCGGCTTCGCGCCCGACTGCGAGCTTGCCTTCGAGATCGCGGTCGAACGGCACGCTATAGGCGAGCAGGTCGTGGATCCGTGGGCCGGCCTCGCGCGCGATCCCGAGTGCGACCGCTTCATCGACGAGGCCGCCGCCAACGGCAATCGTGTCCGCGGCGTGCGCTTCCGGCGTGTCGCCTTCGGCCACCGCGGCGGCGATACCTCCTTGTGCCCATGCGGACGACGCGCCTTGTCCGAGCGGCGCGGCGGAGATCAGCGTAACCGGCCGCGGCGCGAGCTTGAGTGCACAGAACAATCCAGCAAGTCCGCCACCGACGATGACGACGTCGTCGGTGCTGCTGGTGAGATTGTGGATGTTGTTTGTCATGGCTCGCTCTCAATTCTTCAGATTGATCATGCGCTCGACCGAACGCCGTGCACGCACTGCAAGCTCGGGATCGATCGTCACTTCGTCGCCAAGCGTCAGCAGGCTCTCCAGGATGTTGGCGAGCGTGATCTGCTTCATGTGCGGGCAGAGATTGCAGGGGCGCAGCATCTCCACGTCAGGCAGCTCGGCCCGCACATTGTCGGCCATCGAGCATTCCGTGATCATCACGAGCCGCCGCGGCCGCTTTTCGCGCACCCAGTTGATCATGTGGGCGGTCGAGCCGGTGAAGTCGGCCTCCGCCAGCACATCCGGCGGGCATTCCGGATGGGCGATGATCTGCACGGTGGGATCGGCCTCGCGATAGGCGCGCAGCTCGGCGCCCGTAAACCGCTCGTGCACCTCGCAGGCGCCCTTCCAGGCGATGATCTTCACGTCGGTTTTCGAGGCCACATAAGTCGCAAGGTACCGATCGGGCAGGAAGATCACGCTTGGCACGCCCAGGCTCTCGACCACCTGCACCGCGTTCGACGAGGTGCAGCAGATGTCGACCTCGGCCTTCACATCCGCCGAGGTATTGACATAGGCGACCACAGGCACGCCGGGAAATCTTTCGCGGAGCAGGCGAACGTCGGCACCCGTGATGCTGGCGGCAAGCGAGCAGCCGGCGCGAGAGTCGGGGATCAGCACCGTCTTGTCCGGATTGAGAAGCTTTGACGTCTCCGCCATGAAGTGAACGCCGCACTGGACGATGATGCCGGCTTTCACCCTGGTGGCTTCGACCGCGAGCTGGAGCGAGTCGCCGCCGATGTCGGCGACGCAGTGGAAGATCTCCGGCGCCTGGTAATTGTGCGCGAGGATTACCGCGCCCCGCGTGCGCTTCAGCTCGTTGATCGCCTTGATGGTCGGCGCCATCAGCGGCCACTCGATCGGCGGGATCACGTGTTTCACGCGGTCATAGAGCGCCGCGGTGGCGCGCTCGACCTCCGGTGTCCATTCCAGCGAGGGCCCAGGCAGTATGGGTCCCGTTCGCGCGGGTGCAGCGCGCGGTGAGCTGACGACCCGGCCCTGCGGCCGGCTGGCGAAATCGTCGGGACCGTAAATTCCAGTGATCGGCATCGAAGCCTCCCGTGCATACCAAATATGCTCAATAAGAGCATATTTGAAGCCTGAGAAATCCGGCCGAGAGGGCCGGGGAATCGTCGAGGTCAATATGCTCAATATGAGTAAATCGAAGATATCACGCAGTGCCGCGGGCCGCTAGATGCCGCCGCACACATTTCCGTCAAGTCGACCCGCGCCTGGCGCGTCAGATGAGGCGGCCAGAAATGCAATGCTCCCGCCTCAGCCCTTCTCGAAATGCAATTGTTTTCGACTTGGGATTTTCATGCAGATGCATTAAACGAGCGGGCTCCCGGCGGCCTTTTGCGAATCCGCCGACGAACATGAGGAACAGCATGTCGACACAAATGGGCGAGCTCGGTTCGGTCTCCCGTTCCTCCAACTGGCGCACGCCGGCTGTCATCATCCTCTGCGGCTGTGCGATCGGCATGCTCGGCTTCGGCCCGCGCTCGGCGCTGGGCTTCTTCGTGCAGCCGATGAGCCGTGAATATGCCTGGGGCCGCGACGTGTTCGGCCTCGCGATCGCCTTTCAGAATTTGCTGTGGGGACTGGGCCAGCCTCTCGCCGGCGCGGTCGCCGACCGCTTCGGCCTGTTCCGCGTGATGTGCGTCGGCGCTCTGCTCTATGCCGGCGGCCTGCTGCTGATGCGCTATTCCTCGACGCCGCTGTCGCTGAACATCGGCGCCGGCGTCATGGTCGGCTTTGGTCTCGCCGGCTGTTCGTTCAACCTGGTGCTGTCGGCGTTCAGCAAACTGTTGCCGCCCGAGAAGCGGGGCCTTGCGCTCGGTGCAGGCACCGCGGCGGGATCGTTCGGCCAGTTCCTGTTCGCGCCGATCGGCGTCGCACTGATCGACAATTTCGGCTGGCAGCAGGCGCTCACCGTGTTCGGCTTCCTGATGCTGCTGATCATCCCGCTGTCGCTGGCGCTCTCGACGCCGCCAGTTGACAGCTCCGCGAGCAAGGCGCCCGCGGACGACCAGACCTTCAAGAAGGCGCTCGCCGAAGCCTTCGGCCATCGCTCCTATGTGCTGCTGGTGCTCGGATTCTTCACCTGCGGCTTCCAGCTCGCCTTCATCACCGTGCATCTGCCGGCCTTCCTGGTCGATCGCGGCATCTCGACGCAAACCGGCGGCTGGGTCATCGCGGCGATCGGCCTGTTCAACATCATGGGATCGCTCAGCGTCGGCTATCTCCAGAACTCGTTGCCCAAGCGCTACATCCTCTCGGCGATCTATTTCACCCGCGCGCTCGCCACGCTCGCCTTCATCTCGTTCCCGATCACGCCGTTCTCGGCGATCGCATTCGGCGCAATTTCCGGTCTGACCTGGCTGTCGACGGTGCCGCCGACTTCGGCGCTTGTGGCACTGATGTTCGGCACGCGCTGGCTTGCAACCCTCTACGGCTTTGCCTTCGTCAGCCATCAGGTCGGCGGCTTCCTCGGCGTCTGGCTCGGCGGCATCGTGTTCGAGCGGTTCGGTTCCTACACGCCGATCTGGTGGCTCTCGATCCTGTTCGGCGTGCTTTCCGCGCTGATCAATCTTCCGATTGTGGAAAAACCGGTCCAGCGAGCGGTTGCGCAGCCGGCCTGATCGGCTAAACATCCCGGCAAACAAGCCAGGGAGGTTTGCTGTGGCCACGTTCAAGGCGATCCGGATCGACAAGGCGGACAAGGGCACCACCGCGCAGCTCACGCAGTTCGACGAAGCCGAACTGATGGAGGGCGACGTCACCGTCCGCGTGGAATGGTCGACGCTGAACTACAAGGACGGTCTCGCGCTCACCGGCAAGGCGCCGGTGGTGCGCCGCTTCCCGATGATCGCCGGCATCGATTTCGCCGGCACGGTCGAGCAGTCCTCCCATCCGCAATGGAAGGCGGGCGACAAGGTCGTCTGCACCGGCTGGGGCATGGGCGAGACCCATCTCGGCGCCTATGCCGAGAAGGCGCGGGTGAAGGGCGACTGGCTGGTCGCATTGCCGCAGGGCCTGTCGGCGCGCGATGCCATGGCGATCGGTACCGCCGGCTTCACCGCGATGCTCTCGGTGCTCGCGCTGGAGAAGCACGGGTTGTCGCCGAAAAGCGGCCCCGTCGTGGTGACGGGCGCGGCCGGTGGCGTCGGCTCGGTCGCCACCGCCGTGCTGTCGAAGCTCGGCTACCACGTCATCGCCTCGACCGGCCGCGCCACGGAAGCGGACTATCTGAAAGGGATTGGTGCAGCCGAAGTGATCGACCGCAACGAATTGTCGGGGACGGCCAAGCCGCTTGCCAGGGAACGCTGGGCGGGGGGCGTGGACAGCGTCGGCTCCAACACGCTCGCGAATCTCCTGTCGATGACGAAGTATGGCGGCGCGATCGCGGCCTGCGGCCTGGCTGCCGGCATGGACCTGCCGTCGTCTGTCGCACCTTTCATTTTGCGCGGGGTGTGCCTTCTCGGCATCGATTCCGTGATGTGCCCGATCGAGCCGCGAAAGGCCGCCTGGCAGCGGCTGGCTTCCGATTTGGATCGGACGAAACTATCTGAAATCACTCATGAAATTGCGCTCTCCGAAGTTTCGGCGTGGGGCGCGAAAATCCTGGCGGGTCAGGTCCGGGGTCGCATCGTGGTAAAAATTGTCTAACGGCGTTCAGACTTTGCCAACCAAGCTGCTTCAATGTCGCCATGGTTAGTATGGTAAGCAGCGGGTAAAGAGATAAGGCATAGCCCGCTGCGGGGTTGGTTCGGAGTTGAGCATGCTTGCGCGTATTGTGTTGGGGGCTGTCACGGCGGCAGCGACGTTGGCGCCGGCCATTGCAGGAAGCATGAACGCCGACGAGGCGCGGCGCTTCGTGGCCGGCAAGGTGTTCGCCTTCACGTGTTTCGATGGCACGCGCGGCGCGGGCCGCATCCTGGACGATCTCGGCGCCGCCGGCGCGGTGCAGTTCTCCGGCGCAGGCCCGGTGAAACATCTCCGCCTGCCCGGCAACACGCTCCAGATCCGCGGCCAGAACGTTTGCGCCTCGATCAAGGGCATTCCGTTCGAGCCCTGTTTCAACCTTGAAAAGACCGACGATCGCAGCTTCCGCGGCTCGGTGTCGGGGATGGGCTTTGCCTATTGCGACTTCCACCACCAGGGCGGCAACCAGATGCTGATGGCGCGCGCTGCGGCGCGTCCGCGCTCGCTGCGCACCTCGGAACACACCGGTTCGGTCGGCGCGTCCAACACCGAGGTCGCCGCGCGAGTGGAGACCCCGCGGGTCGAGAGCAGCCGGCTCGAGCCGGTGAAGCCGGAAGCCAAATCGGAGCCCGCCGGCAACGAGGGTCCGCTGGAGCTGCGCCGCTCGACCCAGTGAGTTGGCTGCGCGGGACGGTCCGCGCACTTTGTCGTTGAGAGCTGCCGTCGAAACACGAAGCCGCCGCGCCGTAGTCATACGGACGGCGGCTTTCATGCGTTGGTAGCGACTCGCGCCCCAGTTTGCGTACGGCCGGGGGGCGCGGCCCGATAAAGGGTTCAACGATGTCGCTGTACTTCTTCCGTATCAGCACTGGCCGCTATTCCGGCGCTGCCGACCAGCCATATGAGTTCGAGGATCGCGCCGCGGCCTGGACCGAGATGACCGAAGTCTGCGCCAATTTGCTCGGCGGCATCGCGCGCAGCCTGAAGCCGAACGCCGAGTGGCGCATGGAGCTGCTCGACGAGAACAAGAAGCCGGTCTTCTGTATCAGTCTCGTCGGCGAAAGCCATCCGCTTCCCAACCGCATCGATTGATCTCCGCGCCGCCAGGCGCGTTCGCGCGGCATCGATGTTCGCGCTGCTACGACTCGATTTGTTGAGGAGCTCGGAATTGTTCGGAGGGATGTTCTTCCGAAATGTGAACTCCGCCGGGTTGGTCCTCCGAACGGAAGCAATACATTTTCTCAGTCGCATTCGCCTCCCGGCGCCTGCCCCCCCACAGCCCTATCACTGCGTGTGATTAACTTGTTAAGCGCGCATTCCGTGCTGGATTTCAAGGGGTTTCCGCGCTCATGCAGTATTTCCACGGGGGCCGTTGTTAACCAGATTGGAATGGCAATCGCTCATTTTTTGAGCAAGGGCGATCAACGCCGAGGGCGGCCGACAATGATTTGGCTGCGCATTTCCCCAAGGAAAGCATGCCCATGTTGAGCCTCGTTCAGAATTTGCGGATCGGGACCAAGCTGGCGATTGCGTCGGCCCTCGGTATCCTTCTGGTCCTTTCCATGATCGCAAGTCAGCTTGCCGGCAACGGCAGCGTGCGCGGCTCGAACCAGGCCGCATTCGCGCAGCTCGAGCTGGCGCGGGACGCGATCGAAGCCAAACTCTTGTTGCGCGGCATGCAGCTCGCCGTCCGCGATATCCGGCTCGCCAGCAATTCGGGTGAATTGCAGAAGGCGAGCGAGACTCTGGTGGAGCGGTCGAAAGCGCTGAACGGCGCCGTCGACGCCATGCTCAAGCTGACGCATTCCGCGGAAAATCGTGCGCGCATCGAAAAGGTCAAGGGCCTGTCCGCGGACTACTCGAAAGGCGCACTCCAGAACGCCTCGGTTCGCAGCGAGGCCATCGCCCTGGCGGGCACCGACCCTGTCCGCTCTGCCAAGATGGCCGAGGAAGGCGTGCGCCTGGCCCGTGAGGTGACGCTGCCGATCGCTGCGCAGCTCGACACGCTGACGGACCAGATCGCCGATTTCGCCAGACACAGAAGCGGCGAGGAGATCAGCGCAGCGACGCAGGAAACGGCTGCGAGCGAACGTCTCGGCATGGTGGTCGGTGCGTGCGCCGTGCTCGTTCTTGTCGGTTCGTGGCTCATGTCCTTCCTGACCATCGCGCGGCCGATCCGCGCGCTCACGGTCGCGATGGACAAGCTCGCCGGTGGTGATTTCTCCGTGGTGCTGCCGGGCCTCGGCCGCAAGGACGAGGTCGGCGGAGTCGCGGCGGCCGTCGAGAAGTTCAAGATCGTGTCGGAGCAGAAGGCACGCGAGGAGGCCGAGGCCAAGATGCGGCAGGATCAGGCCGCGGCCGAGCAGCGCAAAGCCGAGATGCGCAGGCTTGCCGACGGCTTCGAAGGAGCCGTTGGCGAGATCGTCGATACCGTCTCCTCCGCTGCGACAGAGCTCGAAGCTTCGGCGTCGACCTTGACCTCGACGGCCGAGCGCGCACAGGAATTGACGACGATGGTGGCTGCGGCCTCCGAAGAAGCGTCCACCAACGTGCAGTCGGTGGCGTCGGCGACGGAGGAGCTATCGTCTTCCATAACGGAGATCAGCCGGCAGGTGCAGGAATCCGCGCGTGTGGCAAGCGAGGCGGTCAGCCAGGCCCGCACCACGACCGACCGCGTCGGAGAATTGTCCAAGGCGGCGGCGCGGATCGGCGACGTGGTCGAGCTGATCAACACCATCGCCGGCCAGACCAACCTGCTGGCGCTCAACGCCACGATCGAGGCGGCGCGCGCCGGCGAGGCCGGCCGCGGCTTTGCCGTGGTCGCCTCCGAGGTGAAGGCGCTTGCCGAGCAGACCGCGAAGGCAACCGGCGAGATCGGCCAGCAGATTTCCGGCATCCAGGCGGCGACGCAGGACTCCGTCAGCGCCATCAGCGCCATCAGCGACACCATCGAAAAGCTGTCCGAGATATCGTCCACCATAGCCGCGGCGGTCGAGGAGCAGGGCGCGGCGACGCAGGAAATCTCCCGCAACGTACAGCAGGCGGCGGAAGGCACCCATCAGGTGTCGTCCAACATCACCGACGTGCAGCGTGGCGCAGGCGAGACCGGCTCCGCGTCCTCGCAGGTGCTGGCGGCGGCACGGTCACTGTCCGGCGACAGCAATCGCCTCAAGCTCGAAGTCGGCAAATTCCTCGACACCGTGCGCGCCGCCTGACGGCGGCCGTCCTCGCCGATCATCGGCCGACTTCCCCATCGCTTGCGCAGGATGGCAACTGGCTGACGAGCGAGGTCGCGCGCTTCCTGGCGGCGGTGCAGACGGCGTGAGGGCCGTCCGCCTCGGTCGGATGCTGCCACGCAGGCGCGGCGCGCTCGCGCCGCAGCACGAATTCGCGCAGCTGCAACAGACGGTTGCAGAGAAAATAACGACGGCCGGGAGCGTCCCGTAGTTTTACGTAGGTTCCTGTTAACGCCTGTTTGCAACTATGAGAGCAATCTTACCGGATAAGAACCAGCCAGCATTGTTGGAATGACCACGCCCTGTCGTCCGTCGTGACGATTGCGGGCGCAGGTAAGTCGTGCGTTGCCAGCTATCATCGGGATTTGTCGTGATGTCGAAATTGTCGATCGTCTTCAAGCTTCTGGCCGTGTTATCGGTCCTCGTTCTGTCGCTCGCCGGCGTCGGCGTGACCGCGATCGGTACCATGCAGAGCATCAACGCGCACACGGTCGAGATCGCGGAGAGTTGGCTGCCCAGCGTGCGCGCGCTCGGCTCGCTGCGCGCCGACATCAACGAGCTGCGCGTCGCGCTCCGCCTGCATCTGATGCAGGACACCGCAGAGGGCAAGGACGCTGCCGAGAAGCGCCTCGCCTCGTTGCGGGAGCGCATCGAGAAGACCCGCAAGGTCTACGAACCACTGATCACCGTTGCCGAAGAGCGTTCGCTCTATGGGCAATGGACCACGGCGTGGGGTGAGTATCTGAACGGCGTGCAGGAGGTGATGGCGCTGTCGCGCAAGAGCGTCGGCCGCTTCCCGACGGAAGCCAACGAGCTGTTGCAGACCAGGGTCGCGAAGATGGCGCAGGCCGCCGATCCGCTGCTCCAGAAAGGCATCGAGATAAATAATCGCGGCGCGGAACTGGAGACCAAGCAGGCGGCTGACAGCTACGCGATGATCTTTCGCGTGCTGGTCGGCATCATCGTGCTTTCGGTCGTGATCGCGATCGGCGCTGCTTATTATCTCGTGCGCGACGTTTCCCGTGGTATCGCCTCGATCATCCGGCCGATGCAGTCGCTCGGCGAGGGCGATCTCTCGGCCGAGGTGCCGCATCGCGGCGAGAAAACCGAGATCGGCTCGATGGCGGATGCGCTCCAGATCTTCAAGGAAGCGCTGATCGCCAAGAAAGCCGCGGACGAGGCCGCCGCAGCCGACGCCGAGGCCAAGATCGAGCGCGGCCGCCGCGTCGACGCCATCACCCGCAAGTTCGAAGCCATGATCGGCGAGGTCGTCGGGACCGTGTCGTCGGCCTCGACCGAGCTCGAGGCTTCCGCGTCGACGCTGACCAGCACGGCGCAGCGCGGGCGCGAGCTCGCGACCGTCGTTGCCGCAGCGTCCGAAGAGGCCTCCACCAACGTGCAGGCCGTGGCATCCGCTTCGGAAGAGCTGTCGTCCTCCATCACCGAGATCAGCCGCCGCGTGCAGGATTCGGCACGGATGGCGGCGGAAGCCGTCGAACAGGCGACGCGGACCAACGCGCGCGTCAACGAGCTGTCGCAGGCGGCCGCCCGCATCGGCGACGTCGTCGAGCTCATCAACACCATCGCGGGCCAGACCAATTTGCTGGCGCTGAACGCGACCATCGAGGCCGCGCGTGCCGGCGAAGCCGGCCGCGGCTTCGCGGTCGTCGCCTCCGAGGTCAAGGCGCTGGCCGAGCAGACCGCGAAGGCGACCGGCGAGATCGGGGCGCAGGTCGCGGGCATTCAGGCCGCGACGCAGGAATCGGTCAGTGCCATCCAGGAGATCGGCGGCACCATCGAGCGGCTGTCCGAGGTGTCCGCGGCCATCGCCGCCGCCGTCGAGGAGCAGGGCGCGGCGACGCAGGAAATCTCGCGCAACGTGCAGCAGGCCTCGGTCGGCACCCAGGAGGTCTCGTCCAACATCACCGACGTGCAGCGCGGCGCGATCGAGACCGGCGAGGCCTCGACGGAAGTGCTGTCGGCGGCGAAATCGCTCGCGACCGACAGCACGCGCCTGAAGGTCGAGGTCGCGCAGTTCCTGGATTCGGTCCGCGCGGCCTAGCTGCTCGTCTGCTGAGCCGGCGGCGGTGCGACCTGCCGCCGGAACAGGATGCGCTGGTAGAGCCAGCCGATCGCGACCAGCACGATGCCGAGGCACATGAACGACAGCGCGCGGTAGACGCCTGTCAACGTCGACATGTCGATCACGAAAGCCTTCAGGATCGTCAGAGCGATGACGACGGCCGACGCCAGCCGCGCCCGCTCCGAATTGACGAGAATGCCGACGCCGAGCAGCACCACGCCGAAGCCGAGCCAGCCGATCGAATAGGTGTATTGCTCGGCGCCCGTGGTGCCGCCGCTAGTGAGGATCGGGCCGTGATAGAAGCGGCGGATCTCCAGCGTGACATAGGCAAGCGCGAACACGAGCGCGCCGCCCGCGATGGTGTTGGCGTAGGCCTTGCCGCGCTCGCCGACCACCGCATAGGACAACAGCAGCAGCAACACCGCCGGCAGTGCGTAGCCGAGCAGCAGCAGGTTGAACACCGCGCCGCCGACGTCGACCCGCCACAGCATCGGGTTCTCCAGGATGAAGAGTCCGAACACGCCGACGAGTCCGCCAATTGCCGTCAGCACGACGGCGCCGACATTGTGCACGATGCTGCGGCTGCGTAGCCGAAGCCGCTCCAGTCCGATCGCCATGGCGAACGCGACGCAGGCCTGCAACGCGCATTCCAGCAGCGACGGTGCCGATGTCATGCCGCCGCCGGTCGCGAAGTGGCGAATCTCCATAAAGGCGAGCAGCGCGGTGAACAGGATCGCGGCGGCCTCGACCACGCGCAGCGGCGCGTCGTCGCCGCGCCGGCGCAGGAACAGGCTCGCCGCCCAGAACGATGCCGCCGGCAGGCCGTAGCCCCAGAGCAGCCAGTTGAAGATCGGCGTGGTACCGACGGCGTCGCCAACGATACGCGGATCGTAGCCGATGCGCGCGGTGACGATCGCGGCGAAGATGGCGGCGAGCCGGCGCAGAACCGGGATCGGCCGCTGCAACGAGATCCAGGCGGTGCCGAGCGACATCAGTGCGAGCGCAATGGTGAGCCAGCCCTTCTCCAGCGCAAACGTCAGCGCCAGCGCCAGCGCACCGAGCGTGCCGGTCGCGAACAGTGCGGTCGAGGTGGCGACGCCCGGCCGGGTCTCGCGACGCATCAGGGCTTCGGTCGCAGCACCAAAGGCCGCGGCCAGCAGCACCGCAAGGATCGCGAACGGGATCGAGCGATCGAGATGGGCAATGCGCGCGTAGAGCGCGACCAGGATCGCGATCGGCGTTGCAACCCCCGCCGCCGACCACACGACCGGAATGATCGCCGAATTCGAACGGCCCTGCGCGAAAAAGCCCGCGAGGCCGAATCCGGCGGCAAAGACCGCGGCCATCACCAGATGCAGTGTCACCGAGCTGTCAGTCGCAACCGGTCCGACGCCGACCATGGGCCCGCCCGGCAGCACCAGCATGTCTGGGTTGGCGAGCACCGCCCATTCGGCGAACACGATGAAGACGGTCGCTGCAGCCGCGCCCAGCGCGCCCGTCGCCGCCGGGGCCCGCCAGGCGACGAACAGCGTGGCTCCCACGAGCAGCGTGAAGGCGATCAGCGCCAGATCGGCATGCGCGCTCGACAGCACGATCAGCATCGCGCCGAACAGATAGGCGCCGAGTGAGCTCGACGACACCGGTTCGATCTCCCCGTCCTCGATGCTGGGGCCGAACATGAACCCGCAGACCACGAGCAGCGCGGACAGCACGAAGCCGGCGATGACATGGAACGCGTGCGGCGCAACCTGCAAATCGCTAGTGTCGAGACCAGGGAAGATCCAGAGCACCGCGAAGGCGATGGTTGTCACCGCAAGCCAGCGCCACAGCCGGATGCGGGCGAGGCCGAAGCTCGCGGCGGTGACGATGGCGAGATAGATGTAGAGCGCCCAATAATCCGGCTTGCTGCTGGAGACGAGGATCGGCGTCACGAACGCGCCGACCACGCCGAGGCCCGCGAGCGCGGGTCCGTGCAACAGCGCCGCGGCCAGCGTGCCCAGCGCGACGAGGCCGAGCAGCACGAAGGCGGTCGCAGGCACGAGGAAGCCGTAGAGCGCATAGGCCGCGTAGATGGTGGCAAACGCCACCGCCGTTCCGGCCGCGGTGAGGATCGCGGGGATGTTGGCGATCGGCAGCGCGGCGATGTTGGAGATGCTTTCCTTGCGCCGCGACCATTCGCCGGCACCAAGGAGCGCAAGCGCGAACACGCCGCCGAGGAACACGCGCACGCCGGGGCCGACGAGGCCGGCCTCGATCGAATAGCGCACCATGAAGAAGCCGCCGAGCGCCAACGCAAGGCCGCCGATCCACACCACCCAGCGGGTGCCGAGCCGTTCCTCAAAGCCGGGCGCGGGCGCGGGCAATGGCGGCGGCGCATCCGCGCCGGGTTCGAGCGGGGGCGGCGAAACCTCTTCGGTCACGGGCGGAGGCGGCGCGGCCTCGGCTGCGGCTTCGGGCGCAAGCGGCGGCGGTTCTGCGGAGGCTGTCGCGGGCGCTTCAGCCTGCACCGCTGCGGGCATCAGCGGCGGCGGCTGCACGGGCCGCTGCGCGTAAAACATCTCTTCGAGCGAGTTCAGCCGGCGGCGCAACTCGGCCGCCTGGCTGGACGCCTTGATCGCGATCAGAAAGGCGATGATCGCAATGATCAGCGCAAAGACGTCAAACGGGCCGTCGAGCATGAAGCCTCCAGGCAACCGGCGGGCAGAGGCCGATCGCGCATGTGTCGGGTTAGCGTCGGGAGCGGACGCGCAAGCCCGGCGCGGGCCGCTCCTGGAGCACGTCGCGGCGGAAGCGGTAGAGCGCCGCCGGGCGTCCGCCCGTCTGTGTCGACATCACCCCGGTCGGTTCGACCAGGGCTTCGGTTTCGACCAGGCGGCGAAAATTCTGCTTGTGCAGGTGCCGGCCGGAGATTGCCTCCACCGTATACTGCAGTTCCGTAAGTGTGAACTCGGCGGGCAAAAGTTCAAAGACGACAGGACGATACTTCAGTTTTGCACGCAGCCGCGCGATCGCAGTCGCAAGAATCCGGCGGTGGTCGAAGCGCATGGACGTGCCGAGCGCGGGAAGTGTCTTGCGCGCTAATGCCGCAGGGCGGCCGTCGCGCCGCGCCTCCTCGATCAGCCCGGCCTCGTACAGGAGCTCGTAGCGGTCCAGCACGCGCTCCTCGTCCCAGGGCGCGCCGTCGAGGCCGAAATAGAACCGCACGCGATCCTTGCGCGGCAGCGCGCGCGTCGTCTCCGGGGTCTCCTGCTCGGCCCATGTCATCAGTGCCGGGAGGATGTCGCGCGCGATGATCGCGGGCGGCGCTTCGCGCCAGTCTTCCCATGGGAGGAAGCGATACCACGGCTCGAAGCTCGCACCGGTCGCCGCGAGTTCGCCGCCGACGGCGCGCGTCAGCGCGAGATATCCGATCGAGACCATGTGCGCGCCGGTGTCGCCGGCCTCGGCATGGCGGCCGCGATCGCCGAACGTATAGAGCTGCTCGACGTAGCCGAGCCGCAGGCCCGCCTGCTCCTCGACCCAGGCGCGCAGGCCGATCTCGAAGGTGCGATGGCTCAGCGCATCGAACGGGCCGAACGGCAGGCCGGCCAGCCCGTCGCTGCTACGCGCGGTGAGGATCAACGGCTCGTGGTTCTCGATCGCGACGATCGCCGCGGTCAGGCCGATCTCGATCGGCGTCAGGAGCTTGTCGCTCATGCGATGATGATCGCAGCGGTCATTCGAGCTCGATCACGAAGGGGCGGCCCTCGACCATCATCGCGCCCGGGCCCATCTCGTCGAGCGCGCGCAGCATGCGGCCGTTGCGTCCCAGCGCCCTGTCGGCAAGGGCGACGATGCGCCGGTTCGGCGAGGCGATCGGGGAGGCCGCGCGAATCTTCTTCGCGATCTCGACCTCGTCGCGTTCCGGATTGAGCGCGCAGACGGCCGCAAAGGCGCTCGCGGTGGAGCGGCTGATGCCGGCATAGCAATGCACCACCAGCGGCGCGCCGCGGTCCCAGCCGCGCACGAAGTTCAACACCTGCTCGATATGCGTTTCGGATGGCGCGACGAAGCCGTCCATCTCCTCGGTGATGTCGTCCATCGACACCTTGAGATGGTTGGCCGGCAGCACCGACACCGGTCGCGCCACCTGCTCGACATTGGCCATCACGGTCAGCACGTGGCTGGCCTTGGTGAGGCGGACGGTTTCGGGAAGGGCGGCGAGGGAGCAGACGTGGATCATGGCAGACCTTTTTGCCGCTGATTATAGCGAGCGTTCGCAGGGTGGGCAAAGGCGCATCGCGCCGCGCCCACCGCTTCGCGGCTCGCACATCTTGCCTAGTTTGGTGGGCGCATTTCGCTTCGCCCACCCTACGAAGTGATGATGCTACGCAAACACCGCCTTGAACCGCTCCAGAAACTGCTTCTCCGCCCGGGCCGCCGTCCAGGGCGTGAGGTAGTCGCGCCGGACGCTGTCGGACAGGCCGGGGTCGCGACCGAACAGGCGCCTCGCCTCGCTTTCGCTGAAGCCGGCAAGCTCGGTCGCCTCGAGGTAAGCCGCGCCGCGATCGGCGGCCTTGATGGCGAGCGTGATGTCGTCGGAGAGCACCGGCGGCAGGCCGAAACGGATGTGGATGGCGCCGAGCAGGCGCTTCTCGACCGCCTTGTAGTGACCGTCCAGCACAGCCTTGAACGGCGAGATCATGTCGCCGATCACATATTCGGGCGCATCATGCAGAAGCGCGGCAAGCCGCATGCGCTGGTCGGCGCGCGGCATCTCGTTCCGCATCACTGTTTCCATCAGCAGCGTGTGCTGCGCGACCGAGAAGATGTGCGCGCCGGTGGTCTGCCCGTTCCAGCGCGCGACCCGCGCCAGCCCATGCGCGATGTCGGCAATCTCGATATCGAGCGGGGAGGGATCGAGCAAATCGAGCCGCCGGCCCGACAGCATGCGCTGCCAGGCGCGGGACGCCAAGTCGGACTCCGTCTTCTTCGCGCTCATTTGAGCTTGAGGCGCGGCTTGCGCTGAGTCTTGCCGCAGTTCGCGTGGCAATGGCAGTCGACGAGATGGTCGTTGACCATGCCGGTCGCTTCCATGAAGGCATAGACGATGGTGGGGCCGACGAACTTGAAGCCGCGCGAGGAGAGCTCCTTGGAGATTTGCACGGACAGCGGCGTCGAGGCCGGCACGCTTGCGGTGGTCTTGAAATGATTGATCTTGGGCCTTCCGCCCATGAAATCCCACAGCAGCTTTGAGAAGCCGGGGCCCTTCTCCATGATGTCCAGATAGGACTTCGCGCTTAGGATCGCGCCGTCGATCTTGGCGCGGTTGCGAACGATGCCGGCATCGTTCATCAGCGCGTGGACTTTCTTTTCGTTGTAGCGCGCGATCTTCTCCGGCTGGAAGTCGTCGAAGGCTTTGCGGAAATTGTCGCGCTTGCGCAAAATCGTGATCCAGGACAAGCCGGCCTGGAAGCCGTCGAGGATCAGCTTTTCATAGAGCGCACGGTCGCCATATTCCGGCACGCCCCATTCGGTGTCGTGATAGGCGACATAGAGCGGATCTTCGCCGGGCCACGGGCAACGCGTCAGGCCGTCGGGATGCAGGCGGGGGGCGCGGCTCATGCGGTGGGCTGCTTGGCGGGAATACGGACGATTTCAGGTTCGGCGAGTGTCAGGGCAAGGCCGCCGGCGGTGAGCGGCTGGCCGGCGTCGAGCGCGTCGGCAACGCGGTCGATGCGCACCAGCGCGATGCCCTTGCCCTGCGCCGAAGAACCCATCGTGCCCACCGGCTTGTCACCGGCCAGAATGCTGACGCCGGCCTCCGGCGAGAGGTCATCGAGCAGCACCTTGACGCTGCGGGTGCGCGCGGTGCCGCGATGCTGCATCCGCGAGACGACCTCCTGGCCGACATAGCAGCCCTTGTCGAAATCGACGCCGGCAAGCCGGTCCATGTTGGTCTCGTGCGGGAATGCGTCGCTGTACGTGAAATCGAGCCCGCCGCGAGGCACCCCGAGCGCGATTCGGTGGGCTTCATAGGCGGCGGCATCGACCAGTTCGGCGCCAATGAGATCGGAGAGCTTCTCCTTGAGCTGTTCGGGGATCAGGATGCGATAGCCGAGCTCGCCATGGCGCGGATCGGCAAAGGCAAGGTCCGGTTGCGCGGCCGGCTGGCCGTCCCAGGCAGCGAGCACGCCGAGATCGTCGGAGAGGTTTTCCACGATGACCTTGGCGCGCAGCTTGTAGAATTTCAGCTTGGTGGCGAGGCCCTCGGCGAGCGGCTTCGGGCAGTCGATCAGGAACCCGCCGCCATGGCCGGCAGGTGCTTCCGTGATCAGGAAATCGACGATGATCTTGCCCTGCGGCGTCAGCAGCGCACCGAATCGCCCCAGGCCCGGCTTGAGCCTGTCGAGATCGGTGGTGACGAGGCCGTTGAGGAAGTTGCGCGCATCCTCGCCCGCGACCTTGACCACGCCCCGGTCGGGAAGAAACGCTGATTTCATGCGAAAATCTCTTGCGACATGTTGCTCCGGAACGTAAGCCCGCAAGGATTAAACGACAAGACCTCGAGCCCTGCGCTTGGGGATGAGAGAGGCCTTCAGCCATGACCCAGCGTTTCGATGTGATCCTCAGGGGTGGCACCGTGGTCAACCAGGACGGCGAGGGTGTTCGCGATATCGGCATCACCAACGGCCGGATCGCCGAATTGGGCCCGCTGTCGCAGGCGTCTGCCGCGGAAGTGATCGACTGCAAGGGCCTGCACATCCTGCCCGGTGTGATGGACACGCAGGTGCATTTCCGCGAGCCCGGGCTGGAGCAGAAGGAAGACCTCGAGACCGGCTCGCGCAGCGCCGTGATGGGCGGCGTCACCGCCGTGTTCGAGATGCCGAACACGTCTCCGTTGACCGTGACGGAGGCCACCTTCACCGACAAGGTGAAGCGCGCCCATCACCGCATGCATTGCGATTTCGCATTCTTCATCGGCGGTACCCGCGAGAACGTGCAGGACCTGCCGGTGCTCGAACGCGCGCCGGGCTGCGCCGGCGTCAAGGTGTTCATCGGCTCCTCGACCGGCGCGCTGCTGGTGGAGGACGACGAGAGCCTGCGCCGTATCTTCCAGGTGATCCGCCGCCGCGCCGCCTTCCATGCCGAGGACGAATACCGCCTCAACGAGCGCAAGCCGCTGCGCATCGAGGGCGATACACGCTCGCATCCGGTGTGGCGCGACGAGACCGCGGCGCTGACGGCGACGCAGCGCCTGGTCAAGCTCGCGCACGAGACCGGCAAGCGTATCCACGTGCTGCACATCTCGACCAAGGAAGAGATCGAGTTCCTGCGCGACCACAAGGACGTCGCGTCCTGCGAGGCGACGCCGCACCATCTCACGCTGGTCGCGCCCGAATGCTACGAGCGGCTCGGCACGCTGGCGCAGATGAACCCGCCGGTGCGTGGCGCCGATCACCGCGCCGGCATCTGGCGCGGCATCGAGCAGGGCATCATCGACGTGCTCGGCTCCGATCACGCCCCGCATACGCTGGAAGAGAAGCAGAAGACCTATCCCGCTTCGCCCTCGGGCATGACCGGCGTGCAGACGCTGGTGCCGCTCATGCTCGACCACGTCAATGCCGGCCGGCTGTCGCTGGCACGGTTCGTCGACCTCACCAGCGCCGGCCCCGCGCGCCTCTACAACATGGCCTGCAAGGGCCGCATCGCCGCGGGCTACGACGCCGATTTCACCATCGTCGATCTCAAGCGCAGCGAAACCATCACCAACAAATGGGTGGCTTCCAAGGCCGGCTGGACGCCGTATGATGGCGTGCGTGTGACCGGTTGGCCCGTCGGCACCTTCATCCGCGGTCGCCGCGTGATGTGGCAGGGCGAACTGGTGACGGCTTCGCAAGGCGAGCCCGTGCGGTTTCTGGAGACGCTGAAGCAGTAGGGCAGGATGCAGCCTCGTCATTGCGAGGAGCGAAGCAATCCAGAATCCCTCCGCGGCGGCAGTCTGGATTGTTTCGCTGCGCGCAAAGACGAGGGGAGAAAGCTACACTCCCTCGATAGGGAGAGCAGTCAGATGTCCCAACCGACACCCCTCATCACCACCGACCAACTCGCCGCTATACTCGGCGATCCCAACCTGCGCCTCTACGACTGCACGACCTACAACGAGCCGGTGCCACCGGGCAGCGATTTGCCCTATCGCGCAGTGCCCGGCGACAAGACCTTCGCGGCCGGCCACATCCCGGGCGCCGATTTCCTCGACCTGCAGGGCGAGTTCTCCGACACCTCCGCGCAGCAGTTCTTCATGATGCCCGGTATCGCGCAGCTGGAGGCCGCGTTCGGCCGCCATGGCGCGGATGCGTCAAAGACCATCGTGCTCTACAGCATCGGCACCATGATGTGGTCGACGCGGTTCTGGTGGATGCTGCGCTCGCTCGGCGTCGATGCGAAAGTGCTCGATGGTGGTTTCGACAAATGGAAGGCCGAGGGGCGGCCGGTCGTAACGGGCGCATCGAAGGGCTATCCCGCCACGACCTTCAAGGCCGCGCCGCGCGCGGGCTTCTTCGTCGACAAGAACGCCGTAAAGGCGCGGATCGGTGATCCCTCCACGGCAATCGTCAACGCACTGGGACCGCAGTTTCATCGCGGCCTCGAGCCGAGCCGCTACGGCCGGCCCGGCCGTGTTCCCGGCAGCGTCAACGTGTCGGCTGCAACGCTCGTGAATGCCGACAAGACCCTGACCTCGCTTGCGGATGCCGAAGCGAAGTTCGCCGCGGCAGGCGTCACGCGCGACAAGGATGTGATCCTGTATTGCGGCGGCGGCATCTCGGCGACGATCGACCTGCTGATGCTGACGCAACTCGGCTACGACAAGCTGACGCTGTACGACGCCTCGATGGGTGAGTGGGCGAGGGACCCGGCGCTGCCGATCGAGACGGACTAGAGACAACATTTCCCGACCGCAGCGGGAACATCTCCCGGCCGTCGCGAGACTAATGCTTGTCCGGGTAAGGCGGCTTCCGTGCGATAAACGCAGCAGACTTCGCGAACTCGTTCGCAAAATCCTGTTCGCAAAGTCATTCATCCGTAGACTGGCCCCGCCCGCGTGGCGGGGTCATTTTCGAACAGCGGTTACTGCCGGGAGATGTCGACGGAGAATTCGCCGTTGCGGATGCGGCCGGGAAAGCCCTCGACGAATTTCGCCACCGCGTCCTCGCCATAGGTGCCCACGAGCTCGGCCAAGGCCGCAAACAGGCTCGCCTGCGCCAGGCAGTCGCCGTCGACGCCATCGTGGCGCGCTTCGGCCCAGGCCTCGTTGAGATAGCTCAGCGCGGCCTGTTTCTGCTCGTGATCGGGTAGCGGCGCGCGGGCGGGGGCATAGGACACTGGATGGCTCATGAAACTCGACAGGGCTGGGGCGCGATCCACGGCGATGCGCTGTGCGAGAGGTGTAGCACGCGCATTAACGCCCGCTAGGCCACATCTTTAGGAACGGTTAACGGCTGTGAACAAAGACGATGACAGGGTTCCTGCGACGCGTAGGATGAGGGACTTGCGTTCGGATGAGGGGGGCGGGCGCTCAGTTCGCGTAACGCGCCGTGAGATCGCGCGAGATTTTCGAGCCTTCCTCGATATAGCGGCGGATCGCCACCGTCGCGGCGGGCGTGCAGCTCCGGTAGGTCTGCTGGAAGCCGTTATAGCCGCGGTTGAAGCCGGCGATCATGCGGGTGCGGCGTTCGCCGGAGGGGGTTTCCGCATCGATCAGCGCCTGCATCTCGTTGCGCCATTTGTTGCCTTCGTTGGACCCGCAGATGCCGCGCAGATAGTGCAGCCCGCCGAGAATCTCCGCCAGCCGCTGCAAATCGGCGTCGAACGGCGCCGCCACGTCCTGGGCCCGGGCGGGCGCGGAGGCGCAGGCGAGAATCAGGGCGAAAATGGCCAGAAATCGCGTGGACATCGGCGGGGTGTATGCCTCTTCACGCCGGTGGAAGCAAGGCGAGGCGGTCAGGGCCCGATCAGCCGGGCGGCGGCCTGAATGACCTCCTCCAGCCCCCCGGTCAGCTTGAGGTCGCCGAGGCTCGCCAGGGCGTCCGGGGCGATCCAGCGGTAGTCGTCGAGCTCATCATTCAGGGCCGGCTCCCGGGCCACCCAGCGGGCGGCAAAGGACATGATCAGGTAATGGCCGGCGCCGGCCGTGGCCGGCAGCACTTCGCGCCAACCGGCGAGACCGATGATCTCGATGGCGAGCCCGGTCTCCTCGTCGACCTCGCGCGCCAGCGCCTGGTGCAGCGATTCGCCGAACTCGACCCGGCCGCCCGGCAGCGAATAGAACCCTTTGGCGGGCGAGCGGGCGCGGCGGGTCAGCAGCACCTTGCCGTCGCGGAAGATCGCGGCACTGACCGCGACCTGGGGATGGCTGGGCTGGGCGACCGCAGCCACGGTTCAGTTCGCCATGATGGTATCGACGTCGGCTTCCGCGCCGCCATTGATGATGCCGCCGCAGGCCGCGATCAACGGCTTGACCCAGGCCGTCGCCTGCTCGGCGAGGCGGACGCGGGTCGTGTCCTTCTCGACCTCGCGCATGGCCGATCCGACCGCGGTCAGGATCGAGGTCATGGTGTCGGTGATGTGGTCGAACTGTGTGCGCAGGTTCGGATCGGCTTTTTCATAGGCCTCGATCGCCAGATCGCGGGCCTTGAAATTCGACGCCGTGAAATGCTCGGCATAGGACAGCGGCGACCAGGTCAAAAAATCTTCCGCGCATTCCGGCATGTCCGGGACCATCTCCAACAGCATCACGGCTTCATTGAAATGGTTGAGATAGTCGGTGGCAAGCCCGGTCCGAGGGTTGATGTTGGCCACGCGCAGCCGCTCGGCCCAGGCGGCGGCCTCGGGGCCCGTCTGTGCATGCGTCCGCGCGGGTTGGGAGGCCGTTGAGCTCATCCGCCGCAGTGTTAACGTTCGGGGTTAAAAGGACCTGAACAGACCCTATATAGACGCCCTAGGATGTGTGGACGCTTCGTCATAACTTCGGCCCCCGCGGCTTTACGGCAACTGTTCGGCTACATCGAGCAGCCGAATTTCCCGCCCCGGTACAATGTCGCCCCGACGCAACCGATTCCGGTTGTTCTGGTCGAGAACGGCGCGCGGCATTTCCGTCTGATGCGCTGGGGGCTGTTGCCGAGTTGGGTCAAGGATCCCAAAGGGTTTACGCTCCTGATCAATGCCCGCTCGGAAACGGTGCTGGAGAAGCCCGCGTTCAAACGCGCGATTCGCCGGCGGCGGGGCCTGATCCCGGCTGACGGCTATTACGAATGGAAGGCCGAAGGTGGCCGCAAGCAGCCCTTCTTCATCCACCGCGCCGACGGCACGCCGCTCGGCTTTGCCGCGATATTCGAGACCTGGGCCGGGCCGAACGGCGAAGAACTCGATACGGTCGCAATCGTCACGGCGGCGGCAGGCGAGGATCTGGCCGCGCTGCATGACCGCGTGCCCGTCACCATCAGCCCGCGCGATTTCGAGCGCTGGCTCGATATAAGGGGCGACGAGGTCGATACGATCCTGCCGCTGATGACGGCCCCGCGCATCGGCGAATTCGCCTGGCACCCGGTCTCCACCCGCGTCAATCGCGTCGCCAATGACGACGAGCAGTTGCTGCTGCCGATCAGTGCGGAGGAGATGGAGGCGGAGGTAGAGGCCGCGAAACCGAAGAAGGCCGCGCGGAAAACGGTGGCCGGGCCGGAGGATGGCGGACAAGGGTCGTTGTTCTGATCACCGGCGCCGTAGGGTGGAGTGAGGCTACGCGCTCACACGATCTCCCTTGCCCTGAGCGCCGCGATCTCCGCCGCATCGAAACCCAACTCTCCCAGCACCGCGTCCGTATCCGCGCCCAGTTCCGGCGCCATCCGGTCCAGCTTGCCGCCGCCATGCGCGAGCTTGAATCCGCTGCCGGCGAAGCGCAGGAGGCCGTAGGGCGTATCCAGCTCCTGGATCGCGCCGCGGGCCTTGATCTGCGGATGATCGATCACTTCCTCGACCTTCCAGATGCTGGAACAGGGCGCGCCGGCGTCCTCCAAAATCCTCTCCCATTCGCGCGCGGGCCTGGCCGCGAGCGCCTCTTCGATGACGGCGCGCAGGGCCGGCTCGTTCTCGTTGCGCGAGAACCAGTCGGCGAAGCGCGGATCGGAGAGCGTGTCCTCGCGGCCGAGCGCGCTCATCAGCGCGCGATACTGCTTATCGTTGTTGACGGCGAGCAGGATGTGGCCGTCGCCGCATCTGAACAAATTCGCCGTTGTCCGGCGGCTGACGGCCTGATTGCCTGACAACTGTTGGCGATGGCCGGCAACCGACCAGTCCGCGATTTGCCCGGAGAGAAACGCCATCGTCGCCTCCAGCATGGAGACGTCGATGAGCTGCCCCTTGCCGGTGCGGTCGCGCTGGTACAGCGCGCTCGACACGCCGAACGCAGCCGTGGCGCCCGAAAGCACGTCGCAAACCGCAAAGCCGGCGCGGGTCGGACCCGTTTCGGGATGGCCCGTGATCGCCATGATGCCCGACAGCGCCTGCATCTTGCCGTCATAGCCGGGCCGCAAGCGATCCGGGCCGGTCTGGCCGAAGCCTGAGACGGCGCAATAGATCAGCTTCGGATTGATCGCCGAGAGCGCCTCGTAGCCGATGCCGAGCTTGTCCATCACGCCGGGGCGGAAATTCTCCATGACGACGTCGACCTGGCTCGCGAGCTTCTTCACGATCGCGATCGCATCGGGCTTCTGCAGATCGAGCGTCAGGCTGCGCTTGTTGCCGTTGATGGCCTGGAACGCCGGCGCAAGGCCGCGCTCGGCCCATTCGCGCGACAGCGGCGTGCGGCGCATGTCCTCGCCCTCGCGCCGCTCGACCTTGATGACGTCGGCACCGAGCAGCGCGAGCTGGTAGCTCGCATAGGGGCCGGCCAGCACTTGGGTGAAATCCAGGATCTTCACGCCCTCGAACGGTCGCGTCACGTCTCTCTCCCTTTTTGTTCTGGTTGTCGGAGGACGTCAGGCGGCGCGATTGCCGCGCGCGATCTCCTTCTGCTTGTCGAATTCGGCGCGGCGGCGCGCGAGCTCTTCAGGCGAGAGCTGCGCGACGTTGTTGTAGTCGAGCTTCCAGGAGGCGTCCTCGCTCCAGCGCAGCGGCGACTGCATCGTGGTCTGCGGGCCGCTTGCGGTCTCCAGCAGTGTCAGCGCCAGCTCGAGCGTCTGCGCCTGCGAGCCGACGTCCTGCGGCCTGCCGGCGGAATTGCCGAGCGGGAAGTCGGAGAACAAGAAGCGCGGCACGGCGGCGTGCTCGATGATGTCCTTGGCACAGCCCATGATCACGGTCGAAATACCGCCGGCCTCGAGATGCCGCGCCACCAGCGCCGTGGTCTGGTGGCAGACCGGGCAGTTCGGCACCAGCACCGCGACGTCGACCTGGTCGGCAAGGCAGCGCGCCAGGATCTCGGGCGCGTCGGTGTCGAGCGTGACGCGATGGCTGCGGTTGGTCGGCGCGCCGAAGAAGCGCGGGGCGACGTCGCCGATCCGTCCCGCCGCGCTCGCCTTCAAGAGCTGCGGCAGCGGAAACCAGGTGCCGTTGTCGGTGGCCGTGGTGTGCTTGCGGTCGTAGCCGATATGCGAGATGCGTAAATCGTGCTGCCTCGACGTGTCACCGTCATAGACCTGGTAGAATTTCGCGCTGCCATTATACGCCGCGCCCGGCCCCTGGTCGCCCTTGGTCGGATCGAACGGTGCAGCCGTGGTGATGATGGTGACGCGCGATTGTCCGAGCGGCTTCTTCAACGGCTGGAATGGCGCCTCGGTGTAATGCGCCCAGCGATACGCCGTGGTATAGCCGATCGCCGCGTAATAGTCGCGGGTGCGCTGCATGTAGGGGACGGGGGCATCGTAGTCGGGTGCAAAGCCGAATTCGTCGTCGCGCAGAGCGGACATGGGCGCGTCTCCTGGTTCTTGGTTGGGACCAGACTAGAGATAGTCGGCGGTGAGCTCAACGGGGGGCAGCGCGGCGCAGGCCAGAATTGCAGTTGCGGATGATGCCGCATCGGCGGTGCCGCTTACCCTCTCCTGGAGGGTCCCCTCCAGCGGCGGGTAAAGCTACCGAAACACATGTAGCGCCGCATGCTGCAGCAGCATGATTGCCTTGGCGTCGATGATGCGGCCGTCCGCGATCATCGCCAGCGCCTCGTCGATGGAGAGCTCCAGCACCTCGATGTCCTCGCCTTCGTGCGCGAGGCCGCCGCCGGCGCTGACGCGCATCTCCGGCTCGTACTCGGCGACGAAGAAATGCAGCCTCTCCGTGACGGCGCCGGGGCTCATGAAGGCCTCGAACACCTTGTGGACGTGGTGCAGGCGGTAGCCGGTTTCCTCCTCGGCCTCGGCGCGGATGCGCACCTCGGGCGAGGCGTCGTCCAGCACGCCGGCGGCGGCCTCGATCAGGAGATCATCGTAGCCGCGGATGAACGCCGGCAGGCGGAATTGGCGGACCAGGATCACGGTGCGCCGCGCGCGGTTGTAGGGTAGCACGGCCGCGGCGTTGTCGCGCTCGTAGATTTCGCGGTGCTGCGTCTGCCATTCGCCGCTGGCGCGCCGGTACTCGAACGTGGTGTTTTTCAAGATGGTCCAATTGTCCGAGAGCACGCGGACGTCCTTGATGCGGACGCGATCGGAAATGGTCATGACTGTCTTTCAGCTAGTGCTCGCGGCCGTCGAGCCACTTCTGGAACATCACCGAGGTGGACTCCTCGAAGCCGAGCGACTGGTAGAACGCATTGGCCTGCGCATTCTCGCGGCGGACCAGGAGCTGGAGCTTTGCGATGCCGGCCTGGCGCAGCCAGTCCTCGGCCGCGGACATGATCGCGCGGCCATAGCCGCGCTTGCGGCCATCAGGATCGACGGCGACGTAATAGACCCAGCCGCGATGGCCGTCATGGCCGACCATGACGGTGGCAACGACGGTGCCGCCGTCGCGGCCGACCAGAATCGTCGAGTTCTCGCGCCGCCGCGCCAGCGCGACGTCGGCATGCGGATCGTTCCACGGCCGCGTCAGGCCGCAGCGCTGCCACAGGGCGACGACCGGCTCGACCTCGGCGTCGGCGATCGCGTCGATCGCAAGCGCGCTCACAGCACCTTCCCCGGATTCATGATGCCGTGCGGATCGAGCATCGCCTTGATGGACCGCATCAGCTCGATCGCGGTCTTGTCCTTGACGTCGGGCAGTTCGTCGCGCTTGAGCACGCCGATGCCGTGCTCGGCCGAGATCGAGCCGCCCATGCGCAGCACGATCGCGAAGACGACAGCGTTCATCTCATGCCAGCGCGCGAGATAATCCGCGGTGTTGGCGCCAACAGGCTGGCTGACATTGTAATGCAGATTGCCGTCGCCGAGATGGCCGAACGGCACCGGCCGCGCGCCGGGGATCAGCTTCACCACGGCGGCATCGGCCTCCGCGATGAAGGCGGGTACAGTGGCAACGGGCACGGAAATGTCGTGCTTGATCGAGCCGCCCTCGGGCTTCTGTGCGGACGACATCTCCTCGCGCAGCTTCCAGAAGTCGTTGCGCTGGGTGAGGTTGGCCGCGATCACGGCGTCGTCGACGATCTCCTCTTCCATCGCGCGGGTCAGGATCGTTTCCAGCGGCGTGCGGGCGTCGTCGCCGGCTGCCGACAACTCCATCAGCACGTACCAGGGATGCTTCCCGGCAAGCGGATCGCGCACGTCGATGCCGTGGCGGACCGAGAAATCGACCGCCATCTGCGACAGCAACTCGAAGCTCGTCAGTGAATTGGCGGCTTCACTTTGCGCGATCGTGAGCAGCTTCAAGGCCGCCGCCGGCGATTTCAGCCCGACGAAGGCGGTCTCGATCGCGCGCGGTTTCGGAAACAGCTTCAGCGTCGCCGCGGTGATGATGCCGAGCGTGCCTTCGGCACCGATGAAGAGGTTGTGCAGATTGTAGCCCGTGTTGTCCTTCTTCAGCTTCGACAGCAAATTGAGCACGCGCCCGTCGGCGAGCACGACTTCCAGGCCCAGCGCCATCTCGCGCGCGACGCCATAGGCCAGCGCGGCGGTGCCGCCGGCATTGGTGGAGAGATTGCCGCCGATGGTGCAGCTTCCTTCCGCGCCGAGCGACAGTGGAAACAGCCTGTCCACGTCGGATGCCTTCTGCTGCACGATCTGCAGCACCACGCCGGCCTCGCAGGTCATGGTGTTGGAGGCGGTGTCGACCTCGCGGATCTTGTCGAGCCGGCGCAGCGACACCACCACCTCGCCATTGTGCGGGGTCTGGCCGCCGACGAGGCCGGTGTTGCCGCCCTGCGGCACCAGCGCGATTTTGTGCGCGGAGGCGAGCTTGCAGATCTCGGAGACTTCCGCGGTCGAGCCCGGGCGCAGCACCAGCGGCGAGCGGCCGTGGAACAGGTTTCGCTCCTCGGTGACGTAAGCCTCGATGTCGGCCGCGTCCGTGATCGCATGGCGTTCGCCGACGATTCTGCGGAACTGGTCGATCAACTCGGGCGCAAGCGGAGGGGTTGCTGATGTGTCGATGTTCATCTCGTCTCTCATTCCGGCACTTTATCGCGCCACTGCAGCCCGGCGCAGCCGGTCGTTGATCGCCTCGCCCAAGCCTTCTTCAGGAATCGCCATCACGGCGATCGCTCGCGGGCGCTTTGCGTCGAGAGCGCGAAGATAGCCGAACAGATTGGCGGCGGCCTCATCGAGATCGGCCGCGAGCGACAAATTCATGACGGCAGTGGCGGCGTCAAGGCCGGGCAGGCGCGCGGAACCGAATGCCAGCAGCGCTTCTCCCGGCGCAACGTCGTGAGCATCGAGCCGCACATGGGCGCGCGGCGCGTAATGCGAGGCCAGCATGCCCGGCGCCAGTGGCTGGCTGTCGTCGCTGTCGGCCTCCGCGGGCGGACGCACCAGGGCTGCTCCGAGCACGGCCTCGATTCGTTCGCGCGACAGCCCGCCGGGACGGAGCAGCATCGGCGCGTTGAGGCAGCCGACGATGGTGGATTCGACGCCGACCTCGACCGGGCCGCCATCCACGATCAGGTCGATCCGCCCCGCAAGGTCGCTTTCGACATGGGAGGCCAGCGTCGGTGAAACGTGGCCGGAAATGTTTGCGGACGGCGCCACCACCGCCCCGCCAAAGGCGCGGAGGATCGCCTGCGCCACCGGATGGGCGGGAACGCGGATCGCGACGGTGTCGAGGCCCGCGGTGGCAAGGTCGGCGACCGGGCAGCCCTCCGTTTTCGGCACCACCAGCGTCAGCGGCCCCGGCCAGAACGCCTCGGCAAGCCGCAAGGCGCGGTCATCGAACCGCCCGATCGCCTGCGCGGCCGCGAGCTCGGCGACATGTGCGATCAGCGGATTGAAGGCCGGCCGCCCCTTGGCGGCATAGAGATGGGCGATCGCGGTGGCATTGGCGGCATCCGCGCCGAGCCCGTAGACCGTCTCGGTCGGGAACGCGACCAGCCCGCCCGCGGCCAGCCGCCGGGCGGCGGCCTCGGCGGCGGCATGGCCCGCCGGTAAAATCAGCGTTTTAAGACCCGTTTTCACAGGGACAAAATTCCTCATGCCGGCCGCTTGCGGTGCGTCAAGCCCGACGCTATAAGCCGGCCTCTTGTCGGAGTGTGGCTCAGCCCGGTAGAGCACTGCGTTCGGGACGCAGGGGTCGCAGGTTCGAATCCTGCCACTCCGACCAGAAATCATTAGGTTTTTCCTTCTGATCGTTGGTCGTTCCCGAGTCAACCACCGTTTCAACCCCCGAAACATACCGGCCCTTTTTACCAATCGCCGTAGCTGCCCCCTGCAAAAAGTCAGGGTGGTGGTGGCCATAAGTGTCCTGCAGGACCTCGGGAGACATGCCCAGGAACCCTGCCGCCTCCCAGCCCAGAGTGGCACGCCACGCTGCATAGCTATGTCGCAGCGCCCCGACCGCGCACCCAATCCCGCAACGGGACCTGAACGGAGACGTTGACCGTCGCGAGGACGGCGATCCACGAGATGCCGGCGATCAGGCACACCGCAAGTCCGATCCCGGGCAAGCGCGTCGGGTCCGAAGTTCGCCCTCATCCAGGGCAGCATGAACGCACCGACGACAGCCCCAGGCCGATCGCCCCGAGCAAGATGCCGTAGAGTTCTGGACCGCCGGCGATCTGATTGCACGCGACGAGCTCGAGCTGCCCTGAAGCTTAGCCAACCAATCCTCGCAGTCGTGCCGCCCTTGATGATGTCTTTCGCGATAGCGCGCAGCTTCGCTTCATCCCAAGGCTGGTGAGGACCCCCCCAGTCAGCCGTGTCGGGCGTCATGGATTGTGCCGAGGGACCATCATCGCTGTCAGGAATGCTCTTGCGATGTGAACGGGCAACTACGCGCGATCTGAGACTTTGGTCTGAAACTTCACCGGACCTAGGCCAGCGCGCATGAGACCTATGTACCTTGTTCCATGTCATTCCCCGGCGCAGGTTCGGCTTGGCTGGATCGTGATTGTGCAGGGGCTAGACATGTATCTCTCCAAAAACGAGTCAAAGCGCCGCTTGAAAGAGGCTGAGGACGCGCGCGCGAACCGCCTCGAGATTGTCAGCGCCCTTTCGCAGGGCACTATTTCGAAGCGCGATCTGTTTCGATGGGGCCTTCTGACGGCAACAGGCGCAATCCTGGCGAAGAACGGATTGAGTCCATTCGCAACAAGTGCATATGCGCAGGTGCCGACAGGCACGCCGCCAAGTCCTCTGTTCGGCGCAAAGAAATTCACCCACCGGATGCCGCGCCAGGAATTGCAGAAGCCAATTCCACTGTTGCGCCAGACCAATGGCGACGCGGCGTGGCAAGTCGCTCCTGGGGTGAACGAGCCTGCCGCCAGGAATTTCTCGTACCACACCGACTACGACAATTCGGGACGCGCCGGCTATCGCAATCCGGTCACCTATATCGGGCCGATGGAAGGGCGTCCGCCGGGGCCGCTATTCGCGCACCAGCGCTGGGAGGAGTTCTATCCGAAAGTCGGCTATCTGATGTCGATGGGCCAATGCCGCTCGGCGACGAAGTTCTGTGACGAGATGCCTGACCAGAATCCGAACGCCGTGTGGTCGTTCGGACCGCGACCGCCCGGAATGCAGGGCGCGCGGGAGGGGCGAAGGACGGGCTATGGCGCGCCGTGCCTGATCAAGGCCCGCTACGGCGAGCCCGTACTGACGCGAATCTATAACGATCTGCCGGTCGATCGCGCCCTCAACGGCGGCTTTGGGCGCAACGAAATCTCGATCCATTTCCACAATGCGCACAATGGCGCCGAGAGCGACGGCGCCTGTAACGCTTACCATTTTCCCGGGACGTTCTACGATTATCACTGGAGCACGGCGCTGGCGCGACGCGACATGCCGAGCGTCTGGCTGACCAGCGATCAGAATCACCTGCGCAAGGCCTCAGGTCCCGACGATGGAGACGGTGTTGTTCCGGTCGCCGGAGATTTTCGCGAACTACAGGGGACGCTGTGGCTGCATGACCACCGGTTCTTCTTCACTGCTGAGAATGTCCATAAGGGAATGTTTGCGAGTTGCAACTTCTACAGCGGTCCCGACCGCGGCAGCGATAGGGCCGACCGAAACAACATCAATCTGCGACTGCCAAGCGGCAATCGACTCGCCTGGGGCAATATCGATTTCGACGTCAATCTGGCGATCACCAACCCCGCCATGGACAAGGATGGCCAGCTGTTCTTCGATATTTTCGACACCGACGGATTCGTCGGCGACATGCTTCTGGTCAACGGGTCCTATTATCCGTATTTCGAAGTCCTTCCCCGCCGGTATCGCTTCCGCATCCTGAACGCCGCGATGTCGCGTTTCATCAAGCTGGCGCTGGCCGTGAACAAGAGCCTGAGGTTTGCGCCGGAAACGCCGGTCCCCTTCTATTTTATCGCCAATGACGGAAATTTTGTCGTGAGCCCGATCCAACTCACTCAGCTTGACGAGCAGGGCGTCGCGGAGCGCTACGATATCGTCATCGATTTTTCCGCGTTCCGGCCCGGCGACAGCCTGTACCTCCTCAACCTCCTGAAGCAGTCGGATGGACGCAAGCCGGATGGTGCTGTCTCGCTGAAGAAGGCCTTCAAGGGAGAGGAAGATCCGTGCGTCGGCCCCATCCTTGAATTCCGTGTCGTTTACTCGCTGAAGAGCGTTGACGATCCGAGCACGACCTATACGGCGGAAAGTCCGGATCCCAGCGTCGACCTGAGCGATCCGGATTGGAAGTCGGGTCGGCGGACGCTGACAACGCAAATTCCAGTGGTCGCGCCGGTTCGGGAAAGGGTGATCGAGTTCGGGCGGTTCGGCGATGGAGACTCGCGCAACAATCCAGAAAAACAATGCATCCCGGACTGCGGCGACACTCAGATATTCCCATGGTCGATCCGCGTGAACGGGCAGGCGGCGCACACGCTGAATGCAAACCGGATCTCGGCCCTCATTCCCAAGCCCGGTGAAGTCGAGCATTGGACCCTCATCAACGGCGGGGGCGGATGGGATCATCCAATCCACCTCCATTTCGAAGAGGGCGTCACTATCAATCGCGGTGTGGGCACGATCCCCGCAACTGAACTGCTGGTGAGGAAGGATGTCTGGCGGTTGAGGCCGGACGGCCGGGTCAAGTTCCAGGTTCGGTTTGGCGAATTTGGCGGTGCCTATGTCAACCATTGTCACAACACGGTTCACGAAGACTTCGCCATGCTGTTGCGATACCAGCTGCTGTCGCCGCCGCCTGGCGATCCTGATTTTGCCAAGACTGGGTCAAAGCCGCACTACCAGCCGACGATGACGCCGCTTCCGTCCGCGAGCGGCGTGACCTGGAAGCAGCCCGAAGTCTTGCCGGAGGCGGATCCGGTCAACAGCCGCTTCTTCACGGGTCCTGTTTCGAAGACTTAGGGGGCGAACATGCGCATCAACGTGGCGTCACTCGCGCATTTCTGGAGGAGAGCGGCGGCAAGCAGCTGGCTTGCTGCGCTCGTCATGTTTGTCTTCACCGGGATAACGCAGGCCGCAGAAACGCGCTGGAAGGAGGGTTACATCCCCAACGTCCCGGTGGTCACGCAGGATGGGCGTACGTTGCTGTTTTATGATGACGTGATGAAGGGCAGGATCAGCATCATCAGCTTCATTTACACCAGCTGTCGCGACATCTGCCCGGTCGTGACGGCGAGGCTGTCCCAGCTTGAGGACAACCTCGGCGACAGCGCGGGGCGGGATTACTTCTTTGTATCGATCAGCATCGATCCGCTGAATGATACGCCCGACAAGCTGAAGGAGTACAGCAAGGCCTTCGGCATAGGATCGCGCTGGCTCTTCCTCACCGGCAAGGCGCAAGACATCGAGCTCATTCGGCATCGGCTTGGTGAACGCAGCAGGGCTCTGACCGAGCATCGTAACGAAGTCCTTTTGTTCAACGACGTGACCGGCGAGTGGGAGAGGAATTCGGCATTTGGCGATATCAACGTGCTGGCGTCAGCCGTTCGCGCCATGGATCCCGTTCAACGCGCCGCCTTACGGCCCACAGAGCAGGCCAATGCGGGTACGTTCGTGGACGACCCGTTGAATCTGCCGGGACAGGCTCTGTTCCTGAAAACCTGTGGCGGGGGCCATACCATCGGACGCGGCAATAGAGTGGGTCCCGATCTCCAGGGCATCAGTACCCGAAGGAGCCGCGATTGGCTCACCGCCTATATCATGAAGCCGGAGAAGATGAGAGCCAGCAAAGATCCCGCCGCGCTCGCGCTTGCCCAAAAATATCCGGAAGTGCGGATGCCAAATCTGGGACTGTCGGAATTCGATTCGAGCGACGTCATCGCCTACATCGAGGCAATGACGTACGCAAGGCGTGCGGACGAGTCCACGCCACACGCCCACCACCATCATCATTGATGTGAAACCGGCCGGCGCGAAGCAGCGCTATCTGGCACCAAGCTGAATTTCGAAGGTTTTGCGCAGGACGTTTCCGTCACTTCCTGCCACTGAATAGGCTGCCGTGTAGCTGCCAGGCGTCCACTCGGCAGCTTTGCGTTTTCGTCCGGAAGCAACGAAGTACTGGGCCTTGTTGCGGTCGAGAGCGGGCGCCTCGTACTCCGAAAGGATGACGCCGTCGGGATCGCGGACCGTGACGGTCTGTTGATCGCCTTCCCGCAAGCCGATCACGCGGACGTAGGCAATAAGCGCCTCGGATTGCAAGCTCACGGGATATTTCGTTACTTCGCCGGATTCGATCTGGTCCATGGTCGGAGAGTGATCGGTGAAGCCGACGTTGAGGATTTCCCGCGACCGGTATTTCAACTGGTCGCTCGTCAATCCGGTCCAGATGGAATGCCCGCTCCCGCAGAGCGTGGGCTCCGATTCGTAAGCGAACGGGTCCACGATCTTGTTCCGATGCCTTACCGTGAGATGAAGGTGCGGAAACTCCGTATCGCCGGAGAGACCGATCAGGCCGATCGGATGCCCTGGCGAGACGCGCTCGTTTCTGCTGACGCGCACGCTGCCCCTGGCCAAATGGCAGTATTGGGTCTTCCATCCATTGGCGTGATCGATAACCACGCCGTTGCCGCATTCCTTGCCTTTGATTGCCGTCCTGCCGATCGTGCGTACCGAAATGTCATCAATCTCGTCACGGGTCGCGGTGACCGTACCGGCAGCAGTCGCGAGGACTTCCACGCCCTGACGCTGAACAGCCATATCGGGAATTCTGATATCGGTACCGTCGTGGGCGTCGTAACTTCGACCGCCGCATTGATAGTCCCGAACCTGGTCGGTGCCATCATGGTCGACATAGCTCTGGATGAAGCAGGTGGAGCCTAGCACGCATCGGACGGGGAAGAGCAACTCGATCTCGTCGATTGCGCCCGCGCTAGCCGGAAGAACGACAGAGAGAAGAAGACTTGAAAGCAGCCGGAGGCCTGTCGCAGAACGCACCATACCGTCCGTCCTCCAGCCTGGGCTGGCAGCGTCATTCCTTTCGCACGAAAAGCCGCACTCGTGGATGCCTGGATTCTTACGAATGCAAACTGACCGGTGAGCGGGATTCGTTGAATTTCTGCGCAGCGATCACAACTTCCAGACGATTGCGAACCTGCAACTTCTGCATCAGGGCCGTCATGTAGTGCTTGACGGTCTTCTCGCTGATCTTGATCGCAATTGCGATCTCCTTGTTGGTCTTGCCATTCATGAGCAGGCGAACAATTTGCCGTTCGCGAATACTCAGGATCACAGCCTGCGCGGCCTTGCGCCTCAGCGAAGCGTCGCGAAGCCCGGCAATAACCCTGCTTGCGAAGCTCTGCGTTATATATGTCTCGCCGCTTTGAACCGACCAGATGGCCTGTATCAATTCGGCGGTGTTGCTTCCCTTCAGGACATAACCGCTGGCGCCCGCGTCCAGTGCGCGGATGGCCGAATCGACGCCGGTAGCTGCTGTGAAGGCAACGATTTTCGTCGTGGGCGAAATCCTTATCGCGTTCTCGATCGCGGCGTAGACGTCGCCCGGAATGCTGAGATCGACCACGGCGACCTGTGGCTGATTCCGTTCGCAGAGGTCGATAACATCGTAGGCTGTTGTCCCCGATCCAACGATCTCGAAACCCTTGGTGCGACGTAGCAGAGCGTGAATGGCTTCGATCATCAGCGGATGATCATCGATGACGGCAATTGTGACCGTACTCATGATTACTCCTACAAATTTCTTGTCGCACAAAGCCGGCGGCTCGGCCGGCCTGGAAGCCGAAACGCACGTCAGTCAAAACCAGGCGATCCAGTTCAGCGAAAATTAGGTAACGATCAATATTCCATATTCTTAGTACAGAAATCTCGAAAGTAAATGCAGATTGAAGGATGATGTTAATGTTATGTGGGCCCCGCGGCAAATTGGTTCGCCAAACGACAACGCCGCTACCTTAGTCCGTCAGGCTGGCGAGTGGTATCTTCACCGAAACACGAGTTCCGTCTGTCAATGAGATCACATCCAGCGATCCGTTGAACGCTTCGACGCGTCGGCGGACCCCGTTCAATCCCAGCCCTGCATGGTGACCTCGCTTGTGCGCCTGCGGTGGCGCAGTGGTTCTTGCTCCACTGTCGCTTACGACAACCGTTAGCGAGTTATACTCAATATATACAGCCACACGTTGTCCGTTTCCGCGGGCGTGCTGATATGCGTTGTTCAGCGCCTCCTGGACGATTCGGTACAGGCAGACTCGCAGCGGCGCGGGACATAATGGAAGATTTTCGATCTCCGATTTGACAGTTGTACCGGTCCTGCCTTCATGCTGTCGAACGGCGAGGCGCAAGGTTTCGGTCGTTGAGAGATCGCTGAGCTCGGGCAATACCAGGCCAGTCGCGATGTCGCGCAACTCGGTCAGCGTACCGTTCAGCAGTTCGTCAACATCTGCGACAGAGGGCCTACCATCGTCGGGGGCTTCCGGATCGTTTGTCTCCAGCAGCTCGCCGAGCTTCAGGCCGAGTACCGTCAGGACCTGGATTGGCCCGTCGTGAAGGTCTTGACCGAGTTGATTCAGGAAGCGCTCGTTCGATTGAATCGACTCCAACCGCGCGTTATCTGCTTCCTGGCGCAGTTTGTCGTTAAGAAGCGCCAGCGCAGCCGTTTGCGCCACTTTTTCCTTCAAGGCGACGCGGTGCCTTCGGACAGTGCTGGCTGCGCGCTTAACCAGCAGGAACAGCACGAACATCATCGGTGCCGCGATGGCGGCAACGATGGCAACCGACTTGATCCGGATGTCCCGCAACTCGCCGGCGAGCCTTTCGCCGTCGTTGAGGACCTTGCCTGCCGCGATGATCTCCTTCGTTCCCGACCGGTACAGCGGGGCGTAGACCTCGATCATGGGGTGCTGCGATACTTGATCGGCAATTTCTCGAATGGCTGCCGTCGCCTGTCCCAGAAGAGCGGCGTTCATCTCGGTCGGGATGGACTTCGTTCCGACACGATGCTTGTTGCCGCTGGAGTAGGCCAAGGTGCCGTCGCGCCGCCAGACCTCGATCGATTTCGAACGTCTGCCAAGCCTTGTCTCGAATATCTCGTCGAGCTTCTTGACGCTATCGTCCGACAATTTGTTGGCGGTTGCGAGCTCCTGCACCAACGGACTCAGAAAAAGATCGAGAAGTGATGCGCCTTCTTCGGCAGCCGTTAGCGTCAAGCTCGTCTGCAAGGCGTTGGACACGGCATAAGCAAGCAGTGTCATCGAGCAGATGATGGTGACTGCTGCCGCAAGCAGGAAGGTCGGCAGCAATCGCGTGGGACGCTGTAAAATGTCGGCCGAGGCCAATCCAATTTGCCAACCGGGCTGCGACATGGACGATATTCTTGAATCCAATGACATCGACTCGCCACACCACTCCGAGAAAAAACCAAATTCGATCCGGGTTATTCCCGGAACTGACCTTTCGCGTCCTTATGCCGCACTGTTGCAAACGTCATCGAGAGGATGTTTGAACGTATCGCGACGACAGTCCGGGAAAGTTAGGCAATAAATCCGGGAAATTTCGGCAATAAAAACGCCGCTTCCTTGCCACACCGATGAAACACAGGGGCATGGACGGGGCGCGTGAGACCGCGGCGCCAATTGTCCGTGCCCCAAAAGCGTCGAGGCGCAGGAACGCCGGTACGAGGCAAGCAACAATGGTTTCGGGCTTGTGGCTTGCTATCGACCTACGTCGCCGCGCGATGAGACCAAGGTCCGAGCAATCACCCCGGCTTCAGTCCCGACGAAGCTGGGACCTTGTCCCCTACCTCTCTGATCGTTTGCGGGCCTTAGTGGGCGCATCGCAAACGTTCCTGAGCAGCAGGGGATCCAGTCATGAGCACCAGCTTCGTCGTCAACCTCGCCGACCTCACCAAGATCCTGGACCAGATCAAGGTAGCTGAACGGAATGTTGCGGGAGAGAGCCTGGTCGATATCATCGGTCAGGACGCGGCGCTGCTGCCGATCGGACTGCGCACTGTGGACGGCAGCTTCAATCACCTTTTGCCGGGGCAGAGTCAGGTCGGCGCTGCCGACGAGATATTCCCGCGATTGCTAACCCCGGTCTACATCAACGAGGCTGACGGCGACACCATGATGCTGGTTCCTCCGGGAACCCCGGGTTTTCCCAACGGCCTGTTCGTGACCAACACCAATTATGATCCCGCGGTCCCGGTGGCTCCCGGTGCATTCGTCAACCCGCACAGCGTGGCCGATGCCGATCCGCGCATCATCTCCAACTTGATCGTGGATCAGACCCTATCCAATCGCTCCGCGCTGGTCGCCGCGCTCCAGGTGGTGGGCGCCGCCGACCCGAACGCGGCCGCCGACTCGATCCTGGCGGCGCGTGCCGCGGCGATCGCGGCTGCGGGCAACAGCGCCACCCACGGCGCTTATGTCGCCGCTGACGTCTCGGCCCTGGCGGTGAATAACGGCATGGCCGACGTGCTCGCCAAGCTGGTCGAGTTTCGCAACGGCATGAACGACAATTCGTTCGACCCGGCCGACCAGGCGGCGGTCGGCGACGCAGCTTCGGCCGCTCATACGGCCAAGCTGGCGCAAGACGCCGTCGTCGTCGCGCTGCAATCCGCAACCGGCGTCGCGCAATCCGACATCGACAAGGCCGCGACCCTGCAGACGGCACTGACCGCGATGGACACCGCGCTGAGCGGCTATTCCGCAGCGCTCGGCGACGGACTGTCGTTTTCCGAATTCGCCCAGATCCTCCAGGCGCAGGTCGATGTGGCTGGATATTCCGCCATGGCGACGTCGAACCTCGCGGCGCTGGCGGCGGCCGAGCAAGGCACCACCGCGGCCGGCGCTTCCGCGGCCCTTGTCGCTGCGCTGCAGGACAACGGCCTCGAGATTTCGCCGGATGGTTCGCTTCTGATCGAGAACCGGTCTCCGGACATCGGCCTTTCCCCGCCCAACAGCGCCTGGATGGCCTTCTTCGGCCAGTTCTTCGACCACGGTCTGGACCTTGTGACGAAGGGTGGTAACGGCACTATCTACATGCCGCTGCAGGCAGACGATCCGCTGATCGCGGGCGCTGACCACATCCTCGGCACCGCGGACGACCTTCCGCCCGAGCTGCGCTTCATGACGCTGTCGCGCACCACGCCGTTCGACGCGAACGGCAACCCGAACCCGAACGGCACCGAGTCGCAGAACACCACGACGCCGTTCGTCGACCAGAACCAAACTTATACTTCCAGCGCCTCGCATCAGGTCTTCCTGCGCGAATACAAGTTCACCGTCGATTCGAATGGCGACAATGTCGCGGATTCGTTTGCGGCCAACACCGGTCATTTGCTCAACGGCGCTCATGGCGGCATCGCCAATTGGTCCGAGGTGAAAGCCCAGGCAGCGACGAAGCTCGGCCTGATGCTCAACGATGCCGACGTGCTCGACGTGCCCCAGCTGGTGGTCGATGCCTACGGTCGCTTCAAGCCGGGTGCGCACGGCTACGCCCAGGTCATGGTGACCGTGACCGAGGTGGTCGGCGCCCAGACCTTCACGACCCTGATGACCGTCGAGGGTAAGGCAGGGGGCCTCGACCTCCATAACATTACGCTGGCAGACCTGCCCGCCAGCTTTACGCCGCACGCTGGCGCGTCCTCGTTCTCCGTTCACACCGTCGGCACCGGCCACGCTTTCCTCAACGACATCGCCAATACGGCGGCCCCGGTCATCGTCAATGGCCAGTTGCGGCCGGACGACGTCGATCCCGATACGGGCGTCGACGCACAAGTCGTCGGCAACTCCGTTCCGATGGACAATCAGGGCCATAACCTCGTCTACGATAACGAGCTGCTCGACCTTCATTTCGTCACCGGCGACGGCCGCGGCAACGAGAATATTGGCCTCACTGCTGTCCACACCATCTTCCATTCCGAGCATAACCGTCTGGTCGAGGTGAACAAGGACACCATCATCGCCTCGGCGAGCGCGGCCGTGGTCAATGAATGGATGGCGCCGGATATCAACGGCGTCCGCAACGGCATCTCCCAGGCCGAGCTCGATGCCATCCTGGCCGAGCCGAATGCTGCGCTCAAGGACGCCGCGATCGACGCGTTGAATTGGGATGGCGAGCGTCTGTTCCAGGCGGCCCGCTTTGTCACCGAGATGCAGTATCAGCATCTGGTGTTCGAGGAATTCGCCCGGCGCATCCAGCCGAACGTCGATCCGTTCGTGTTCACCAATTCCGCCGATCTCAACCCGGCGATCATCGCCGAATTCGCACACACCGTGTATCGCTTCGGCCACTCCATGCTGACCGACACGGTCGACCGTCTCGACAACGATCTGTCGCTGGTCAACAGCGACACCCCGAACGCAGACGACGCGGCGCAGGTCACCCTGATCAAAGCCTTCCTCAATCCGATCGAATTCACCGCGGGCGGCATCACGCCCGACGGCCTCAGCGATGAGACCGCCACCGGCGCGTTGATCCGCGGCATGTCTCGTCAGGTCGGCAACGAGATCGACGAATTCGTCGTCGAAGCCTTGCGCAACAATCTGCTCGGCCTGCCCCTCGATCTCCCGGCCCTCAACATCGCCCGCGGACGAGAGACCGGTATCCCGCCGCTCAACGAGACGCGCGCTCAAATCTACGCGATGACCGGCGCAGCCGACGTCAAACCTTACGTCAGCTGGACCGATTTCGCCCAGCACATCAAGCATCCGCTGTCGGTGGTGAACTTCATCGCCGCCTACGGCACGCATCCGCTGATCGAGGCGGAAACCACCTCAGAAGGCAAACGCGCGGCCGCCATGGTGCTGGTGCTCGGCACCGACCAGGACGTGCCGGCCAACGCCAACATGAACCCGCCGGTTCCGGCGCACACGATCCACGCGTCGGATCCATTGGCGGCCGATCGGCTCGACTTCCTCAATGCCACCGGTGCCTACGCAGCCGACGGCACGGGACCGAATGATGACAGCCTTGGCGGTCTCAACCACATCGATCTGTGGATCGGCGGCCTTGCCGAGGAACTCAACGAGTTCGGCGGCCAACTGGGCTCGACGTTCAACTTCATCTTCGAGTATCAGCTCGAGCACCTGCAGAACGGTGACCGCTTCTACTACCTGAGCCGCACGCAGGGCATGAACCTGCTCAACCTGCTCGAACCCAACACCTTCACCGATCTGGTGATGCGCAACACGGATCTCGGCGATCTTCATTCGACCCATCTGCCGGGCGTCCTGATGTCGACCACCGACATGATCCTGGAACTCGACCGGTTTGCGGGTCAGGAGAATTACAGCGGCGATTCCTCCCGCGACCAGACCGATCCGCTCAACCGCAGCGACCTCGATCCAACCCACGATGATCCCTTCCTGCAGGCGATTGATCCCAAGGTGCTGCGTATCGAGGGGACTGCCCGGATCGTGAACGGTAACCCCGTGTTCGATGCCGATGGCAAGCCAATCCTGGACGGCGGCGTGCTTAAATTCTCGGGCGGCGAGCATGTCGCGCTTGGCGGCACCGAGGGCAACGACCGCCTGATCGGCGACAAGGGCATCGACACGCTCTGGGGCGACGGTGGCAACGACTACCTCAACGCCGGCATGGAGTCCGACCAGGTCTTCGGCGGAGATGGCGACGATATCATCGAGGATCCGTTCGGCGACGACTTCCTCCGCGGCGAGGCGGGAGACGATGTCATTGTAGCTGACCAGGGCATCGATCTGCTGTTCGGCGGCGAGGGCAGCGACTTCATCATGGGCGTGACGGACACGAAGGAAGTGTTTGCCGGGCCCGGCAATGACTTTATCCTCGGCGGTACTGCGCCCGACGGCCTGATGGGCAATGAAGGCGACGATTGGCTCGAAGGCGGCGAGGGCTTCGATAGCCTTTCCGGTGAAAACTCTGACCTGTTCTTCGATTCGCCCATCATCGGCCACGACATTCTCGACGGCCAGGGCAACGACACCGACTATGACGGTGAGTCCGGCGATGACATCATGGTTCAGGGTGCGGGCATTCAGCGCAACAACGGCATGCTGGGGTTCGACTGGTCGATCCAGAAGGGCGACGAGACCAATGGCATTATCGACCTCGGGATCTCGCGCTTCCTCACTCAAACCGCGCTGACGCTCCGCGACCGCAACGACTCCGTCGAAGGCGCCTCGGGCTGGAAGCACAACGACACCCTGATCGGCACCACCGCGCCGGTCGGCGCGGTCGGTGTCGGAACCGGCCCTGTCGGGGGACCTGCGACCGATAGCCAGCTGCTGTCGCAGAACGTCGACCTGATCCGCGGTATGGAAGACTTCATCAAGCTCGCGCCGGGAGGCTTGCTCGGCCAATCGGCGGCGACCGTTGCGGCGATCGCAGGCGGAGCGCACTTCCGCGACCTCGCCCCCGACACGACAGTCTTCGATCCGGCCAACGGCGGCGACATCCTGCTCGGCGGTGCTGGCAGTGACGTGATCACCGGCAACGCCGGCAACGACATGATCGACGGCGACCGCTGGCTCAACGTTCGCATTGCCGTTCATCAGACCAAAGATGCCACGGGGCCCACGGGCGCCGTGCTGTTCTCGGTCGACGGTCTGACAAGCATCGTGACTGGGTCCGGCCATTCCGACTGGGACGGCAAATCGCTCGCCGACCTGATGCGCACCGGAAAAATCAATCCGGGCCAGCTCGAAGCTGTCCGCGAGGTCATATCGGATGGCGCCAGCGCATCCGATGTCGACGTGGCGACCTTTGCCGGAGCCCGTGCGGACTTCACGATCACCCGCAACGCCAACGGCACCGTGACCGTGACCGACAACGTCGTGGCTCCGCTACTCGGCGCAGACGGGCTGCGGATTCCGTTGCTCGATGACGAGGGCATCGACACCCTCGCCAACATCGAAATTGCTCGTTTCACGACCCGCGATGCGGCGGGCTTGCCGAACGGCACGGTCGATGTCTTCATCGGCCGCGCCACCGGCTCGGTGACGATCACGGGCGCCGAGAACGTTCTCACGGCCGACCGCTCCGGCATTGTCGACGTCAACGGTCTGCCCGGGGCAGGCGGCTTCTCCTATCGCTGGGAGCAGTCGACCGATGGCCTGAACGGCTGGACACTCGCCCCAGGCACCGCGAACCAGCAGAATTACGCGGTGCCGGCCGGAAATCTCAATTTCTTCCGGGTCACCGTCAGCTACGTTGACCAGGATGGCCTCGCAGAGAGTTTCGTCTCGGCGAATTCGGCCAAGGTCGGCGGCAACGCGACCAACGACGTCCTGAACGGCAATATTCTGGCCAATCTCCTCAACGGTCGGGGTGGCAACGACACGCTGAACGGATCCGACGGGGATGACGTCATCAACGGCGGTGCCGGCACGGATGCGCTCAACGGAGGGCAGGGCAACGACCGGCTCGACGGCGGAGCGGCCGCCGATGCGATGGCGGGTGGAGCCGGTGACGACACCTATGTCGTCGACAACGGCGCCGATACGGCGACAGAGCTCGTCAACGAAGGCACCGATAATGTGCAATCCTCGGTCACCTTCACGCTCGGCGCCAACGTCGAGAACTTGACGCTGACGGGAACCGCTGCGATCAACGGCACAGGCAACGCGCTCGCCAACGTGATCACCGGCAATGCAGCTGCGAACGTGATGTCCGGGCTTGCGGGGAACGACACTTTCAACATCATCGCCGGTGCCAGCGGCGCCGACACCATCAACGGCGGCGCAGACACCGATACGCTGGCCGTCGGGGGCACAGCGGGTAACAACACGTTGAATGTCACGCTCGCTGGCTCGGCACTTGCGCTCGTGTCGGGAAGCACGCTGACCAGCGTAGAGTCGGTCACAGCCGATCTCGGCGCAGGTGTCGATACTCTGGCCTATGCTGCGGCCAGTCCGGGGGTGAATGTGGATCTGCTCGCCGGAACGGCAAGTGGCTTCACCTCGATCGCCAATATCGAGAATGTCGTTGGTACCAACAATGCCGACACGATAACCGGCAACGCCGCGGCGAACACGCTCTCGGGTGGCGGCGGTGTCGACGTCCTCAACGGCGGCGTGGGCAACGACCGGCTCGATGGCGGCACGGGCGCCGATATCATGACCGGCGGTCTCAACAGCGACATCTACGTCGTCGACAACGCCGGCGACCAGGTGATCGAGTCGGCACTCGAAGTCGGGGTCGATACGGTGGAGACGACGCTTGCCGCCTACACGCTGACGACCGGCGTCGAGAATCTGACCAACACCGC
This sequence comes from Bradyrhizobium sp. Bra64, assembly GCF_024519875.1. Lineage (NCBI taxonomy): Bacteria > Pseudomonadati > Pseudomonadota > Alphaproteobacteria > Hyphomicrobiales > Nitrobacteraceae > Bradyrhizobium > Bradyrhizobium sp. Bra64. The sequence continues at coordinate 228,887 of NZ_JALJRD010000009.1, forward strand.
CAACGGGGCGTTTGCAGGCAACGGCAACGCAAGCGACAACGTCATCACCGCGGCGGCCGGAAACTTCGCCGACACCCTGAGCGGTCTCGGCGGAGCAGACACGCTCAACGGTAACGGGGGCAACGACACGCTCAACGGCGGAGACGGCAACGACATCCTCAATGGCGGCACCGGAAACGACATCCTGAATGGTGGTGCCGACGACGACACCATCACCTGGAACGCCAGTCTGCTGGGTCTTACCCCCGACGGCCGCGATGTCGTCAACGGCGGGACGGAGGGGGCGCTCGGCGACACCTTCATCGTCAACGGCAGTGCCACCAATGAAGTCTACAGGATCTATTCCAACACCGACGACTGGAACAACAATGCGGCCGACGGCATTCAGAGCAGCGCTGTTCACGCAGGTCTCATCGGTCTCGGTGCGGGGACGGAAATCGTCGTTACCCGCAACACCAACGGTGTGGCCGGAGCGGTGACAAACGCCAACATCATTGCTGAACTTTCCGAAATCGAAGAAATCGTCATCAATACCGGCCTTGGCACAGATACAGTCCTTCCGATCGGAAATTTCAATCCGACGAACCTCTCGTTCAACACCATCACGGTGAACGACCAAGGTGGCGCGACCACCGTCGACCTGACCAATCTGGGATCGGCACACCACGTTGCCTTCCATACCACCGGTAACGACGACGTCATGATCGGTGCTCGTCCCCAGGACGAAGTCATCCCCGATGGTATCCCCGCTTCCGGCGGCAACGGCGGTGGCGGCGGTAACGACAACCCGGCCGGCGGCGGCAGCATCACCTTCAACGCCTCCGACGTGCTGGCGCTGAAGAACCTCGTCAACGGCCTCCAAGGCGGCGAGGACAATGACGCGGTCGGCATCCGCGATCTGGAAGGCACCGGCAACAACCTGGCGCATCCGAATTACGGTTCGGCAGACCAGCCGTTCATCCGCATCACCGACGCCCATTACGGCGACTACGATCCGGCGACCGGCAATCGCGCCATCAATCCGCTGTTCAACGGGCTCGATCCCCGCGCGATCAGCAACGCGCTCGGCACCCAGGAGGCTGGGCTTCCGAAAGAGGCGTCCGGCGTCAACAGTCTGTTCACGGCGTTCGGTCAGTACTTCGACCACGGCCTCGACTTCCTCGGCAAGGGCGGCAATGGCACGCTCCAGATTGGCGCCCCCGGGACCGGACACGCGCCGGGCACGGACAATCCCGCCGATCTGACCCGCGGCACGGTTGCCGGGATTGACGCCGATGGCGTGCCCCAGCACCTCAACAAGACCTCGCCCTTTGTCGACCAGAACCAGGCTTACGGCTCCGACGAACTGGTCGGCCAGCTGTTGCGGGAGGGCGATGGCAATGGCGGCTTCACGGGCCGGCTGCTCGCCGGCGGACCGGACCCGTCGAACCCGGACTTCAACCTGCTGCCCACGCTGCGGGAAGTCATTCTGCACCATTGGGCCAACAACACGGTGTTCACGGCGGACTCGCTGCCCGGCGACCACCACGTCGCATTCCGCGACTACTTCCCGGGCCTCGTTAACGGCGGTGTCATCGACGACGCGATGCTGCCTGCGATGGTCAACAACTTCATGAACAGCGGCTTCCCGCTGCTGCTCGACACCAATCCCTTCATGAGCCTTCTCGACCACTATGTGGCCGGTGACGGAAGGGCCAACGAGAATATCGCGCTGACTTCGATCCACACCATCTGGGCTCGCAACCACAACTTCCATGTGGACGGGCTTCTGGCCGCCGGCTTCACCGGCACAGCTGAGGAACTGTTCCAGGCGGCCAAGATCGTCAACGAGGCCGAGTATCAACGCGTGGTCTACACCGAGTTCGCCGATCATCTCCTTGGCGGAATGCGCGGCGACGGCGACCACGGCTTCGACGGCTATCATCCAGAGGTCGATGCCCGGGTCAGCCATGAGTTCGCTACGGCAGCCTACCGGTTCGGCCATTCGTTGATCGGTCAGACGATGACGGTGCTGAATGCCCAGGGTCAACCGACCCAGGTCAACCTGTTCGACGCCTTCCTCAACCCGACCAACGATGCAAGTGCGTTCGTGAACACGCTGCCTCCGGGCTACGTGCCGAAGCCTGGCTACGAACAGCTTGGTGTTGGTGCCATCCTCGGCGGCAGCGTCCTGCAGGCGGCCGAAGCGGTCGACGTCAACATCGTGGATGCCGTGCGCAACGATCTCGTACGGATCAGCGCGGACGTGTTCGCCTTCGACGTGGCGCGGGAATGGGACGTCGGCATCGGCTCGATGAACCAGATCCGCGCCGACCTGATGGCCTCTGCCGACCCGTACGTTCAGGAAGCGGTGGGTTTCGCAGGCGGCAACCTCACGCCCTACACCTCCTGGGAAGACTTCCAGACCCGCAACAATCTGAGCGATGCTTTGATCGCGCAGTTCAAGCAGGCCTACCCGGATCTCGTGCTGGCGGCCGGGGACATTGCCGCATTCCAGGCGATCAATCCCGGTATCGAACTCACCGGTCCGAACCACGATACCGTGAAAGGCATCGATCGCGTCGACCTGTTCGTCGGCGGGCTCGCGGAGAAGCACATCAATGGCGGCGTGGTCGGCCAGACCATGTGGGTCGTGCTTCACGAACAACTCGATCGCCTCCAGGAAGGCGATCGCCTGTACTATCTCGATCGCGTCGAGAACCTCGACTTCTATCAGACCGTCGAGGAGCAAGGCTTCGGTGCAATCATTGCGCGCAACACCGGTCTTGCAAATCTTTCGGAAGACGTGTTCGCGACCATCCAGACCGGCAGTGGCACTGGTACCGGCACTGGCACTGGTACCGGAACGGGAACAGGAACAGGCACCGGAACCGGGAACGGTGACGATGCGGGCAACGATGATGACGACGACAACGATGGAGATGACACCGGTTCCGGCGGCGACGACGATGGTGACGACGATGGCGACGATGCCGGGTCAGGGACAGGCACAGGCACAGGCACAGGCACAGGCACAGGCACAGGTACAGGTACAGGTACAGGTACAGGTACAGGTACAGGTACAGGTACAGGTACAGGCACGGGCGATGGTACCGACACGGCGCCGCCGATCGCCGCGATGGTCCTGGCGGGTACGCCGCAGACCGACGTTCTCACCGGCGCTGGCGGGGACGACAATATCGTGGGCTTCGCCGGCGATGACGTCCTGGTCGGCAATGCTGGTGCGGACTCGATCTCGGCCGGCGAGGGCGCCGACTTCGTGAACGGCGGCGCCGGGCGCGACGTGATCCTCTCGGGGGCCGGCGACGACCAGGTATTCGCCGGCGACGGTGCCGATATTGTCTACACCGACGCGGGAGTGGATCGCATCTTCGCCGATGGCGGCAATGACCTGATCAATGCCGGCGCGGGTGACGATACGGTGTTCGGCGGTGCAGGCAACGATCTGATTGTGGCCGAGATCGGCGACGGCAACGACGCGTATTTCGGCGACGATAGCGACGGCGGCAGCGGCATCGATACGCTCGATATATCGGCAATCACCGCAAACGCCTACGTCAACCTGGGCTCCGGACCGATGTCGAACGGAACGGCGATGAGCTCCCAGACCGGCAACGATACGCTCTGGGGAGTCGAGAACGTCAACACCGGATCCGGCAACGACACCATCGTCGCCAGCAACTCGGTGAACGTGATGAACGGAGGTCTCGGCAACGACATCTTCAAGTTCAACTCGGTGGCAGCGGCCAACGGTGACACCATCGTCGGCTTCGAGCCTGGCGACCGGCTCGACCTCAGCGGCATCGACGCCGACTACTCGGTCGTCGGAGACCAGGGCTTCACGCTGGTTACGGGTGCAGCCTTCACCGCGGCCGGACAGCTCGCGGTGACCTATGAAACCCGGGCGGACGGCGACTTCACCATCGTCCAGGGCAACGTGGACGGCAACACGGCCGCCGATTTCAAGATCGAGATCGCCGGACACCAGAACGTTGCGACCGCGAACACCACGCTGTAGTCGCGGCCGCCGAGAGACGGGAATGGCCCCGTCCCGTCTCTCTCGCTCCCCTCAGATTCCTCCGACCAGACGGCTTCACACCCAATGGCGAAATCGAAAGAACTTACCGCTGCGAAACGCCGCCGGCTCAGGGAATTGACGCAGGGCCTGCGAGGCGTTGCTCTCTTCCTCTTCATGGTCTCCGGCATGATCAACGTGCTGGCGTTGACCGGCTCGGTTTACATGATGCAGATATACGACCGGGCCCTGACCAGCGGCAGCGTGCCGACGCTGCTGGTACTCTCTACGCTTGCGATCGGGCTTTATTTATTCCAGGGCTGTTTCGACGTAGTTCGCTCCCAGGTACTGGTGCGGGTCGGAGCTCGGATCGACCGCAAGATTGCACCGCTGGCGCATCGGGTCGCCATCGACATGCCGCGCTTCGGCTTCTCGACCTCCGAGGCGCTCGAGCGCGGGCGCGATGTCGATACGGTCCGCGGCTTCCTCGGCAGCCAGGGTCCTTCGGCGCTGTTCGACCTGCCGTGGATGCCAATCTACCTCACCTTCATCTACGTCCTGCATCCGATGCTGGGCGCACTGACCGTAGCTGGCGCCCTCGTTCTCGTCGTGCTCACGGTCGTGAGCGAGATCATGACCAAGCGGCTCGCCGTCAATTTACGAAAATCCGCGATCGCGCGAAATGGCATTGCGGACTGCAATGCGCGCAATGCCGAAGTCCTCAAGGCGATGGGCTTCGCGGGCCGTGCCGTGGGCCGCTTCAACGAGGCCAACGGGGAGCATCTCGAGCTCCAGACCCGCGCCAACGACATAACCGGCTCGTTCGCTGCGGTGTCGCGCGTGCTGCGCATGGTGCTCCAGTCGGCGCTGCTCGGTCTCGGCGCCTATCTCACCATCAAAGGCGAACTGTCCGCCGGCACGATCATCGCAGTATCGGTGGCCTCTGCCCGGGCGCTTGCTCCCGTCGATCTCGCGATTGGCAATTGGAAATCCTTCATCGCCGCGCGCATGGCCTATCATCGGCTTCGTGACACCGTTGTGGCGCTCGCTGCCGCCGATGAACCCATGCAACTCCCCGAGCCGACCGAGCGTCTCTCGGTCGACAAGATCACGGTCGCGGTGCCGGGATCAGGTCAAGTCGTGCTGAGCGAGGTCGGCTTCGAGCTCGAGGCCGGCCAGGCGCTCGGCATCATCGGCCCCAGCGCCGGCGGCAAGACCACGCTGGTGCGGGCGTTGACCGGGATTTGGCCAGTGCTGCGCGGCAGCGTCCGGCTCGACGGCGCAGATCTTTCGCAATGGCGGGAGGACGAGATCGGCAAACATATCGGCTATCTGCCGCAGGAGATCGCCCTGATGGATGCCACCATCCAGGACAACATCTGCCGTCTCGAGCCGGATCCGGACTACCGTAAGGTTATAGAGGCTGCGAAAGCGGCTGGCGTCCACGACATGATCGTCCGGATGCCGGACGGTTATCGCACCAGGCTTGGACCTCAAGGCTGCGCGCTATCCGCTGGCCAGCGGCAGCGGGTGGCGTTGGCACGCGCGCTCTATGGCAATCCCTTCATCGTCGTCATGGACGAGCCGAACTCGAATCTCGACGGAGAGGGAGAGGCGGCGCTGACGGCCGCGATCGAGAGCATACGAGCCCGCGGCGGCATCGCCATCGTGATCGCGCACCGGCCAAGCGCGCTGGTTGCAGTCGACCTCGTCGCCATCGTTCAAGCTGGCCGCATGGTCGCATTCGGCAAGAAGCAAGACATCATGACCCCGGTCCTGCAGCCGACGGCGGCTACCGAAACCCGTGAGACCGAATCCCAGATGAGGAGGCCCGCATGATCAACATTCAGGCCACCAAGCGGCAAACCAGCGAGACCGGGCCCGACCGTGAGGACTACGAGGAGAAGGAGGATCGGCGCCGTCGTTTCGTGCCGCTCATCTTTCTGCTGATCGTCGGCTCCTGCACCGCCTACCTGAAGAGCTTCCTGCCGGCGACGCTGGCGGAGCACGATGATCACCGGCCGCCGCACAGCTCGGATACTGAGGAGCAGGCCATCAAGGAGGACGACGCCGTCGCCGATTCGGAAGCCGAGCCCGGTGATGTCGAGATGGCTGCAAAAACGTCCGGCAAGACTGAAGCGGTACGGATTTCAGCCCGCCCGGACGAGGAAGCCGTTGCGTTGGGGTCCAGTGACGTCATCGCACTGGCGCGTACCTCGCAGCCGAAACTCGACACTGATTTCGGCGGCGAAACGCCGAGGAGCGCCAGCGACAGACGCTCTCCTGACCGCCCCGATGCTCCGAATGGTGGAGGCGGCGGAGGCGGGGGTGGAGGCGGCGGCGACAAGCCCAACAATACGCGCGATTCTCCAGGTCCGGCGCCGGATATCCGCAATCGCGCGCCGCGGCTTTCCGGCCCGGTCCACCTGCCCGATGTGGCCGGATGTCAGGCGCTCACCATCACCATCATGGCGCTGCTGGCGGGCGCCACCGATCCGGACGGCGATCGTCTCACCGTGGTCGGCCTGTCCTCCTCGTCCGGCACGTTGACGCGGACTGAGGACGGCGGCTGGGAGTTCGCGCACGACCGCGGCATGCTCGGCGAAGTCACTCTGACTTACGCCGTCAGCGACGGCAGCGATTTCGTGGTTCAGACCGCATCCTTCAATGTCGTCGAGGCGCCACCGATCATCGGGACCGAAGGCGACGACAATCTGCTTGGTACCAAGTGTGCGGATACCATTATCGCGCTCGGCGGCAACGACAACATCGACGCCCGCGAGGGGAACGACAAGATATTCGCGGGCGATGGCGACGATCACATCTTGGCCGGCGCGGGCGACGACGTCGTCTACGCGGGCGCAGGTAACGATATTGTATTCGCGGGCGCCGGCAACGACATCGTATTCGGCGGCGCCGGCAACGACAGAATTTTCGGTGAAGCCGGCAACGATACACTTTACGGCGAAGATGGCGACGACCACATCGAAGGCGGCGCAGGGCGTGACATCCTGTTGGCGGGCTCTGGAAACGATTTTCTTCAGGGAGATGAGAACGACGACACGCTCGATGGTGGTGCGGGCAATGACCAGATGTCGGGCGGCACCGGAAACGACGTATTGGCCGGAGGCGCGGGCAACGACGTCATGACCGGCAACGCCGGCAACGACACGCTTGCCGATGGAGCGGGCTCGGACGTCGTCATGGGTGGCGAAGGCGACGATCACGTCCTGGCTTCGGCTGACGCGACAAGCGACACGTTCGAGGGCGGCATTGGGACAGACACACTGGACTATTCGTCGGCCGAGCGCAGCATCGTCGTCGACCTCGGCACCGGCAGTGCGGTCGGTGAAGACATTGGTGCAGACAGCATCGCCGGGTTCGAAGTCGTTGTCGGCGGCGCCGGCGATGACACTCTCCGTGCGGGCACGACCGCAGCATCGATCGACGGCGGGGCCGGCGACGACGTGATCACGGGAGGTGCCGGTGATGACGTTCTGGTTGGAAACTCAGGCAACGACTCCATTTCAGACGGCGCCGGGGCCGACATCGTCAGGGGTGGGGAGGGCGAAGATCGCGTCCTGGCTTCGGCCGATGCGACAAGCGACACGTTCGAGGGCGGCAACGGGACCGACACGCTGGACTATTCGTCGGCCGTGCGCAGCATTGTCGTCGACCTCAGCACCGGCAGTGTGGTCGGTGAAGACATTGGTGTGGACAGTATCGCCGGGTTCGAGGTCGTTGTCGGGGGCGCCGGCGATGACATTCTCGGTGCGGGCACGACCGCAGCATCGATCGACGGCGGGGCCGGCGACGACGTGATCACGGGAGGTGCCGGTGATGACGTTCTGGTTGGAAGCTCGGGCAACGACTCCATTTCGGATGGCGCCGGTGCCGATATCGTCAGGGGTGGGGAGGGCGACGATCATGTGGTCGCATCCGCCGATGCGGCTCCTGACAATTATGACGGAAATTCGGGTTACGACACGCTGGATTATTCGGCGACCGCGCTGAACGTCACCATCGATCTGCGCAACGGAACAGCGCAAGGCATCGGGATTGGCGAGGACCTGATTGCGGGTTTCGAGGAGATCATTGCGGGTTCCGGCGACGATCGCATCGTGTCCGCCGACGCCTCCGTGACGATGACGGGCGGCGCCGGTCGCGACGTTTTTGAGTTCCAGCGCGGGTCCAATGAGGATCCCGGTCGCGACGTGGTACGGAAGATCACGGACTTCACGATCGGGGACCGAATCGTCGTCGCAAGCTATCAGATCATTCTTGGTGATGATGACGCGCAGCAACAGATCGAGGACTTGTTCGAACAAGTCTACGCGGATGACGACAATAGCGGCCATGGCAGAGCGGTTCGCTTCCGCTTCGAAGACCTTGCGGATGGTCAATATACCGCCATTGACGTGGCCGACCGCCCCGATCCGGAAGACGTCCTGACTATCGAGATTTCCGGTCACCACCATCTGCAGTTCGCGGCCATTCACTCGTAAAGGACACCAAGCCATGAAGCATGTCGATGCCTCCGACTTCGTGCCCGCTCCGGCACCCGCCAGGTCCGAGAGGCCGGCTGTAGCCGCGAGGCCTTTTCGCCTCTGGCCACGTATCCTGGCTGGCACGGTGCTGAGTGGAATGCTCGTGGCCGGCTGCGGCGGCTGGGCCGCGATGGCGATGCTGGAGGGGGCCATCGTTGCTCCGGGCTCCGTCAAAGTCGACCAGAACCTCAAGGAGGTCCAGCATCGGGACGGCGGCATCGTCAAGACGCTTGCGGTTCGGCAGGGAGAGTTCGTGCGTGAGGGACAGATACTGGCAACCCTCGACGACGTTCAGATCCGGGCGGAACTTCTCATCGTGTGCTCCCAGCTCGTCGAATCGCTTGGACGCCGCGCGCGTTTGCTAGCCGAACGCGACAACTTGGCGGCCATTGAAATCCCGTCGGATCTTCATGCCATCTTCTCGAGGACTGCCGACGACGTGATCCACGGTGAAACCCGCCTCTTCACCGGCAACAAGATCGCCAGGGACAGCCAGAAGGAGCAGCTCGAACTGAGCATCGGCCAGACCGGCGAGGAGATCAGGGGCATGGAAGCGCGCCTCGCCGCAAAGGAGGAGGAGTTGAAGCTGGTGATGTCCGAACGCGACAAGCTGCAAGATCTGTTCGAGCGCAAGATTGTCGAACATCAGCGCGTTTACGCAGCCCACCGTGATACGGCGCGCCTGCTCGGGGAGCGCGGCGAAATTCAGGCGAGCATCGCTCGCGCCAAGGTGCGGACCAGTGAGATTCGGGTCCAAATCATTGCCGTCGATCATAACGCGGCCACGGAAGCCCAGAAAGAGCTGCGCACGGTGGACGCGCGAATCGCGGAGCTTCACGAGCGTCGGCTCGCGATCGAGGATCGCCTTTCTCGCACCGAAATCCGTTCGCCGGCTTCTGGCCACATCAATGAACTGTTTGCCTTCACGGTGGGAGGCGTCATCACGCCGGCTGCCAAGATCGCGACCGTGGTCCCGGAGAACGCTGAACTGAAATTCGAGATCAAAGTCTCACCGGCTGACATCGATCAGGTAAGAGTAGGGCAGCCTGCCCGTATCAGGCTTACTGCCTTCAATCGTACAACGACACCGGAATTGAAGGGCACGGTGGCGATGGTGTCGCCAGCATCGGCGCGCGATCCGGCAAACGGTCAGGAGTACTATTTGACCCAGATAAAGCTGCTTCCAAGCGAGGATGAGATTGTCCAACTGAAGGGGCTCAAGCTCGTCCCGGGCATGCCCGCTGAAGTGTTTGTATCCACACAGGAACGCACCGCGGCCTCCTATCTCCTAAAGCCATTCAGCGATCAGATGAACCGCGCATTCCGCGAAAGGTAGATTATTGGCCGATAGTCCGCTGATTGAGCCGTGAAGGTGAGCTTGATCATGTGAGTCAGCTCATGTGAGAACCTGCCGCCTCGCTCGATGACGGGTGCGGATGCCAAGCTCATCGTCAATGTTTTCGCAATGACTGCCTGGATTTACTCAATTCCCGATGTGACCCCCCTAACCGTTCCGGCCGTTTACATCGCGGCTGTAACCGATTGACCTAGACGGAGCCTCCGCGAGTCGTTTTTACAGCTAAGTATCTATAATAACGCACAAAAGCCAGGGGCGGCTTGTGCGCGCGGCATGGCTCTTCGTTCGCCGGCAAAGATAGTCCGGCGCTGCGCGGTAGGTCAGAGGACTACCGTCGCACCACCAGCACGCCCACCAGGAACGCCATCATCGGCGACGGCAACGGCGCCTCGCGCACCATGCCGCGCGCGATGTTCGCTCAGCGCTGCTCCGGGACCTGCTTGGCGAACTGGCTTTCACCATCGGCGTCATGCCCCAATCCGAGGCGAAGTGATCTCGTTCGCGGCCAAACGCGGGCCGTCGGACGCGGAAGATGGCAGCCTCCTGTTGCTCGCGCCGCGCGAGCGCCATCACCGTCATCGTCGCGACCGCCGCGGGCAACGTCATCTCGTCAACCAGGGTGGACACCGCGCCGGCGACGCCGCGTGCGTGATGGGCTCGCATGGTCATGATCTTGTTCCATGCACTGCATGGAACTGGCGGCGAGGGGAGGCCGGTTCCCGAGTAACGCCGAATGATCGGGCGCCGGCAAGTTGCGCAGAAGCTCGCTTAACGACGCCGTTGCGTCGGCTCAGCTGATGTCGTCGATCTCGCGCGAGCGGACGTGAATTCTGGTGGTTCCTTCCACCGTCATCCTGATGTGGGCATGGAATCCTCGCTGATGTAGGGAACAGCCGAAAATTTAGGCGAAAGCCGAACAATTTTAGCTTTCATGAAGGGAGTTTTCTTAGGAGAGCTTGCCAGTCTGAGCTCCACGACCAATGGGGCTCTACATGTCAAACACGACGGTTACCAGCGCGTCGAGTTTCTTGAATTCTCTCGGCGCCAACACCAATGCGGGCGCTTATACCGACGCATATACAAACTCCAGCCTGATCATCAGCAGCCTGAACTATCTGGGCATCAGTCACGTTCGCGACTCTTACAGCGCAATCGGGCATGCAAATGCCGTCGTCGACGCGCTTGCCAATGCAGGTATCTCTTTCGATTTTCGCGTCAGCTACACGCTGCCCGAGTCGGGCAGCAGCGGGCTGGCCAGCTACATCGCTTCTCTTGCGGAGTTCGCGACGGAGCACCCGGGCGCTCTGTCGTCCATCGAAGGCATCAACGAAGCCAACCTGAACACCTTTTCCTACAACGGACTGACCTCGCTTGAAGGCGCAGCAGCGTTTCAGGAGGCTCTTTATACCGCTGTGAAGGCCAACGGTGTTCTCAGCGACGTCACCGTCGTCAACTTCAGTATCGGATACCAGACCGACGCGACGAACGCTGTAGTCGGCGACATGAGCGCCTATTCGGACGCGGCGAATGCCCACGTCTATGTGCAGACAGGCGCGCTTGCTGACGCTCAGATCGAAGACGATCTCGGTCTGGCGCAGGATATTTCGACGAACGATCCGGTCATTGTGACGGAGACCGGCTATACGACATTGTCGAGCGTCACCGGCATCGGCGTAAACGAAGACGCGCAGGCGAAGCTTGTCCTCTCCAATCTGCTTCTGGCGTATGAAGACGGATCCTCCGCCACTTATCTTTACGAGCTGTTTGACTCGCCATCCTCGGCGTCTCGCGGCGAAAAGGAAGCCTCGTTCGGTCTCTTCCATGTTGATGGAACGCCTAAGGAAGCCGCTGTCGCCCTCCACAATCTGACGACCATCTTGAGCCACGGTGACGACGGCAGCTCTCATACCGGCTCGGATCTGAGCTATACGCTTTCCAATGCGCCCAGCAACACTCATACGATGCTGATGAACAAGTCAGGCGGCGTCAGCGATCTCGTCGTATGGGCCGATACGCTCGTATGGGACAATGCGACCCAGACCGAAATCACGACGCCGGAAACTTCCGTTACCGTTCGTCTCGGGCAGGTGGAAAGTGTCATTTACGTTTATGATCCGCTGACAGGTACCGACCCGATTGCGGTGTATTACAACACCAGCACGATCCAGATCGGGCTCAGCGATCACCCGTTGGTGATCGAAGTCGGCGCGCCTTCCGCAGCGGCCGAAGTCCCGACGACGGTGGACTACGACCTCACGATGACATCGGCCGACTTCGTCGCTCAGATGGACACTCTGGTGAGCGCCGCCGGACTGGAAAAGGTGACCTTGAGCGACTCGCATGTTCTGGCCGTCTCGTCGTCCGAGACCATGCAATACGTCATTGCCCGCTATGGCGATCTCCTGTCGAAGATCGACGGCGGTTATTCCTTCTCCGTCACCTGGAGCGGCAGCGGCTGGATCAAGGAGCAGGATTTTGACGCCGGCGGTTCCCTTACCGAGACCATCGTTTGGGGTGTCAGCAGCAGCGGTGCGATCACCTCGAAAAGCATTGCGCAGACCGACGGGCGGCTCGACTATTATCACTACGGCATTACCGGCCAATCCTACACGTCAGATCACACTGCGTACGATGCGGGCGGCAAGGTCACGCTGATCGAGCGCTTCCACGCCGATGGCAGCTATCAGTACAAGGCTGTGTACAACACTGACGGTTCCAAGGTTTATGATTACTTCAGCGGCACCGGTGCGCTGAGCACGGAAATCAGCGTGACGTCTTCCAGCACGGTCACGACCACCTATGATCCCGCGACCGGATACAAGCTCCAGGTTCATACGATCAATTCGGACGGCAGTGCCGACAACAAGGCCTATACAAACGGCGTGTTGATGAAGGACAACGTCCTTCACAGGGACGGCTCGTCCGAGGTCTACGTCTACAATGTCATCGGCCAGTCCTATACGACGACCCACCAGGTGACTGACGCGAACGGCAAGGTCACGCTGATCGAGCGCTTCCACGCCGACGGCAGCTATCAGTACAAGGTGGTTTACAACTCGGATGGCTCCAAGGTCTACGATTACTATACGAGCACGGGAGCTCACAGCTCCGAAGTGGTCATCACGTCGGCCGGCACCACGACAACGACCTATGATGCGACGACGGGCTACAAGCTCAGCGTTTATACGGCAAACGTGGACGGCAGCGCCGACAACAAGGCCTATACAAACGGCGCTTTGATGAAGGACAACGTCCGTCACAAGGACGGCTCGTCCGAGGTCTACGTCTACAATATCGCGGGCCAGTCCTACACGACGACCCATCAGGCGAGCGACGCGAGCGGCAAGGTGACGCTGATCGAGCGCTTCCACGCCGACGGCAGCTATCAGTACAAGGTGGTTTACAACTCGGATGGCTCCAAGGTCTACGATTACTATACGAGCACGGGAGCTCACAGCTCCGAAGTGGTCATCACGTCGGCTGGCACCACGACAACGACCTATGATGCGACGACGGGCTACAAGCTCAGCGTTTATACGGCAAACGTGGACGGCAGCGCCGACAACAAGGCCTATGCAAACGGCGCTTTGATGAAGGACAACGTCCGTCACAAGGACGGGGCGTCCGAGGTCTACGTCTACAATATCGCGGGCCAGTCCTACACGACGACCCATCAGGCGAGCGACGCGAGCGGCAAGGTGACGCTGGTCGAGCGCTTCCACGCCGACGGCAGCTATCAGTACAAGGTGGTTTACAACTCGGATGGCTCCAAGGTCTACGACTACTATACGAGCTCAGGGCTTCACAGCTCCGAAGTGGCCATCACATCGACCAGCACCACGACAACTACGTATGACACAGCGACGGGCTACAAGCTCACGGACTACATTGCGAATGCAGACGGCAGCGCTGAGAACAAGACTTACACCAATGGTGTGCTGACGAAGGACAACGTCCTTCACAAGGATGGCTCTTCGGATGCCTATGTCTATCAAATCACCGGGCAGTCCTACACTTCGACCCATCAAGCCAGTGACGCCGGCGGCAATGCAACACTTGTCGAACGGTTCCACTCCGACGGCACTTACGACTACAAGGCGGCCTACCACGCGGATGGTTCGAAGCTCTACGACTATTATACCAGCACCGGCAAATTGAGCACGGAGGTCTCGGTCACCTCGACCGGCACCACCACCGCCACCTACGACACCTTGGCCGGCTACAAGCTGACCGAGTACACGGCCAACGTGGACGGTAGCGCAGAGAATAAATCCTATACGGGCGGTGTGCTGATCAAGGACAGCGTTCTTCACAAGGACGGCTCGTCGGATGCCTATGTCTATCAAATCACCGGGCAGTCCTACACCTCGACGCATCAAGCCAACGACGACGGCGGCAACCTAACGCTCGTCGAACGCTTCCACTCCGACGGCAGCTACGATTATCTGGAAAAGCACAATTCAGATGGTAGCAAGGAAATCTCCAACTACTCCAGCACCGGTGCGATCCTCAACCACACGCTCATCGAGGCTGGCGGCGCCCGTGCTGTCGACTATTACAGCCAGGATGGGACCGGTGATATCCGCACCGATACGATGGATCTTAGCGGCAACCTGACGATGCGCGAATATACGCACACCAGCGGGGCCCACGAAGTCTATGCTTATGCCGACAACTTGAATCTTGCCGGTGGCACGGGCAACGATTCGTTCTACTTCCGCTCCACCAATGGCGGCACGGTAGCCTATCAGGGCGGCAATGACACGGTCTACAGCTTCAACACCGATACCTCCGCCGGCACGGACAAGATCTCGGTCAGCTCTTTGCTTGCTGCAAGTTTCAACGATCTTCACATGACCCAGCAGGGTTCGGATGTCCTGGTCACACTGGACAGCCACGATACAATCCTGATCAAGGGGTCCACGGTCGCGAACCTTCACAGCGATTACTTCATGTTCACGTAATAGCGGCTCGGGTCCAAAGCTCGTGTCCAAGAAGGGCGCTTGCGGCGGCAGAAAGCGCCCTTGGCTCGCCGGCACTGATGGAGCGGCGCGGCACGGCAGGTCGGGGGACTACCGCCTCGCCACCAGCACACCGAGCATGAATGCCACCATCAGCGACGGCAACGGCGCCTCGCGCACCATGCCGCGAACGATTTCCGGCCAGTGCCGGTCTGGGACGAGTCGCGGGGACCTGACGTGAACCGTCGGCTCGATGCCCCAGCTCGACGCGAGTTCGGCGATCTCGCTCGTGGCCAGTCGCTCGCCGTCGCGGACACGGAAGATGGCGGTGTCCACCCGCTCGCGCGGCGCAAGCAGCATCAGCGTCGTGATGGCCGTGCGCAACGTCATCTCGCCGAAGCCTTGCAGCCTTACCGATTCCTCGGGGTCGGACGTCATGCGAATTACCTCACAGCGCGAAATGGCGCGCGATGGTGAATGCCGTCGCCGCGCACAGGACCAGCGTGGACACCGCGCCGGCCACCCCGCGGGCGAGATAGGTCCGCGTCAGGTGCCTAGTCATGATTTTGCTCCATGCTCGGCATGGCAATGGCGGGGGCCAACGTTGGTTCCTTGCGCGCCAGGCGAATCGCAAACGCCGGCTATTTCCGCAGCAACTCGCTCAGTGCCGCCGTCGCTTCGGCGCAGCGGATGTCGTCGATCTCGCGCGACAGCCTGAGCGCGCTCGATCTGAGTTCTTCGACCTTCCAGCTCTCCGGATGCTGGTTTTCGAGCTGACCGAGACGCTTGTTGAGATCGTCCAGTCTCGATTGAAGCTGCCCGATGCTGGCGGCCCCGTTCACTTTCCAAACGCGTTGTGCACGCATCGTCGTTCCCCTGCTAGTCTCACGGCGTTGTGAGAGCGGTTCGTGGCCGGAATGGGAGTTTGTTTTGTCCGGCTTCAGACGGCAGGGAACCGTTGCAGATGGGCAACGCGAGTTCCCTCGCGGTATCGGGGTGCGGCTCGAGCTATCGCCCAGATCGTGCGCGTCAGGCAGCGCGCGGCCACTCGGGCGACTGCTTTTCAAGCCGGCTTTCGAGAATTGCGATACTCACCTGGATATTGTCGCGCCGGGCCCTCAGGTTCTGCGCGAGCATGGGGTAGGCGAGGTTTTTGGGATCGGAGATTCCAGCTCTCCGCTCTTCGTCCAGAATGTCGGCGTCGATCATCTGCATGCGCCAACGCAGATCGGAGATCAGGGCGTGGAGCTGGGTCGGCATGGTCGCTTCGAAACGGTACGTCGGCTGCATGGCAATCGCCTCACTTTGAGACAGACCCACTGCGGATCTGAGGGATTGACTGTCGTGCAGCAAGGAGAATGCCAGCGCGCGGGCTGAGGGAGCAGATCTGGTTCTCCGCCGGGCGCGATTGCTTCGAGGACGCTCCGGAACGATTGCCACTCCTTCCCGTTGCTGCAGGGACCTCGACAACGAGGCGATCGAGGGACCCATGCCGCTCATCCGCTATTTCGTCTTCATCGGCGGCGCTCTGCTCGCCCTCCTGTTCCTTGCAGATCACTACATGGGTGGCCCCGTGAGCGCGGCCGCCGGGACGGGTCCGGATCGATCGATTGCGCGCGTTCATTCTGCGCAAGTCTGGCCCGAGAAGATCGTGCTTGATACCAGGGTACGGCAAATTTCCCTGTCCAAGGCCGAGGCGGTTCCGCCGACCTCCGTACCTGCCGTCGTAAACGCGATCCCGACGCAGGAGAGCCCGCGCCAAGCTTTTGCGATGGTGACGCAGCCTGCCGCGACGCCGAAGGAAGTGGCGCGGACCGTTCCGAACAAGCGCATTGCGGAGCGGCACCATCGACGCCAGCCATCGCGCATGGCGGCGCGCGATCAGACGATGTTCTTTAACGCGCCTGTCTCAGCCTCGGCGGGATGGTAAGTCGCGCGCTGTGAGGGCGTTTCCGCGCGATGTGTATGCGTTAAATCACAAGCCATAGTCGGCGCTTCCCCCGTGACGGTAGGGCTGCCTCTCGGTTGGGCACCCTGCCGGACACCGAGGCTGTGCGCGCGGCGCGTCGCGCGATAGGCTCTGCCGCGACGTGATCCGGGAAGCGGACGAAGGAAAGATTCGTGGCGAGATTTGTGAATGTCGCGGCCGGCCAGCTTGGCCCGGTCGCGAGGACCGAGACGAGGACCGAAGTCGTGGCGCGGCTGATGGCCCTGATGCGCCAGGCGAGGGCCAATGGCTGCGACCTGATCGTCTATCCCGAGCTCGCGCTGACCACCTTCTTTCCGCGCTGGTATTTCGACGATCAGGCGGAGATCGACAGCTTTTTCGAGCGCGAGATGCCGGGGCCGGAGACTCAGGCGCTGTTCGATCTCGCTCGCGAGATCGGCATCGGATTTTATCTAGGCTATGCCGAGCTGACGATCGAGGCTGGAATTGTCAGGCGCTACAACACCTCCATCCTGGTCGACCAGAGCGGCACGATCGTCGCCAGGTATCGCAAGGTCCATTTGCCCGGCCACGCAGAACACGAGCCGTGGCGCGAATTCCAGCATCTGGAAAAGCGCTATTTCGAGCCGGGTAGCGGTTTCGGCGTGACCGAGGTGTTCGGTGGCGTGATGGGGATGGCGATCTGCAACGACCGCCGCTGGAGCGAGACCTACCGGGTGATGGGCCTGCAGGGCGTCGAGATGGTGATGATCGGCTACAACACGCCGGTGCACAATCCGCCTGCGCCTGAGCATGACGATCTCTCGCTGTTCCACAATCATCTGGTGATGCAGTCCGGCGCCTACCAGAACGGCACTTTCGTAGTCGGCGTCGCCAAGGCCGGCGTCGAGGAGGGCGTGGACCATATCGGTGGAAGCTGCATCATCGCGCCCTCCGGCGAGATCGTCGCGAGATGCACGACCAAGGGCGACGAGATCGCGCTGGCGCGCTGCGATCTCGACCTCTGCAATTCCTACAAGCGCACCACCTTCAATTTCGACGTCCACCGCCAGCCGCGGGCCTACGCGATGATCGTCGAGCGGAAGGGCGTGACCCTCATGGCCGATGGGACGCCGGTGCGGCCGAAGGGATGATTTGGCCTCGTGTGTCGCGGCGTCGTCAATCCCAATGCTCAAAAAGATTCCACTTTACCGAAATTCGGTTTTGGCGTATGTGTCGCCCATCCCGGCTCATCCTTGAGGGGCGATCTTGTGGTCGTCATGTTCGCGAGCCGG